>NZ_LT670848.1:0-1336666 GCF_900142975.1 Salegentibacter salegens | reverse complement strand
CGGAAGTTGGGGTTGAGCAACTTCAGGCATTTTAACCGATTTAGGAGGCCAGGCAACCGAGAGTCCACGAATTCCTTTTATCGCTTCTTCTTTTTCAATAGCTCCTGCAACGTGAAAAACACTGTGTTTTGGACTGAGATTTTCTGAATAATAATTCTGAAGATCTTCTATGGTAATGTTTTTTACCGAATTCCTGGTTCCTAAATTATTTTGACCTAAAATATGATCTTCACCGTAAATAAGTTTTCTAAATTCGTTATTGGCAATATTATTTGGATCGGCTTCCTGTTGTTGAATGCTGCTAAGCGCCTGCTGTTTTACCAGTTTAAATTCGGTTGAATCCCAACGAGGTTCCAGTAATATTTCCTGAACTAAATCTATGGTTTCCCCATAATTTTTTGCCAGAGTACTTCCACTTAAAACAATTTTTTCATCCCCGGCATTTACCCGAATATCGGCACCTAATAATTGAATGGCTTCTTCCAATTCTTTAGGAGTTTTATCTTTAGTGCCTTTGGTAAGGAGATTAGCCAAAAGGTTAGAAACCCCAACTTTATTAGGATTTTCCAGTAATAACCCGCCTTCCATTTCCAGGCTGAATTTCACTAACGGAACTTCATTGTTTGTAATTCCATAAATCTTAAGTCCGGAAGGAAGGTTATTTTTCCAAATTTCCGGTACGTTTAATTCTGGTGCGCTACTATACGGCGGTTCTACACTTCGGTCAAAACTGGAAGGAGTTTTTTTGTACGAAGCATCAGTTGAAACATTCACTTCTTCTTCAGCATTTTTAACTATTTTTTCTTCTACCACTTCGGCTTCTTCTGACTTTTCTAAAGCGAGGTCAACTTGCCCTTTCGGAACAAAACTGGTCGCAACATAATGTTTTCCTTTTATATATTTTTCGTAAACCCGGCTCACGTCTTCCTTTGTAACCGCAAGGATTTTTTCTACGTCTTTATTGATGTAATTAGGATCGTTGGCAAAAATTTGATATTGAGCCAGTTGAAAGCCTTTTCCTAAAACGCTCGCAAGGCTATTATAAAATTCTGTTTCCTGTTGTGCTTTAATTCGCTTTAAATCGCGTTGCGGAATACCTTCGGCTTCAAATTCTTCAAAAACCTTAAAAATTGCAGCTTCTACTTTATCGAGATCAACATCATTATAGGCGGTAACCTGAAGCATCAACTGTCCGGCCAATTCTGAAGTATAATTGTACATTCTAACGCGATCTGTAAGTTCTTTTTCTGATACCAGGTTTTGATACAACGGCGCGTTTTTTCCCTCGCTTAAATATTTTGCCAGCACTTCTAAAGCATAGGTGTCTTCGTGGTAGGAATATACGGCCGGCCAGGCGATAGTTAGTTGCGGAAGCCGCGCAAAATTATCTTCGTAATAGAGTTTTTTGGTTTCGGAAAGTGCTACCAATTGCTTTTCTTCTCGTTCAATTTTGGGACCACGCGGTATTCCATCAAAATATTTATGAATCCATTCTTTGGCCTGCTCTTTATCAAAATCACCAGCAATACTTAATGTTACATTATTGGGCACATACCAGTTGTTATAAAACTCCTTTACATCCTGAAGCGTAGCATTTTGCAGATCTTCTAGCGAGCCAATAACCTGCCAGTTATATGGATGGTCTTCGGGATATAAATTCTTATCGATCACATACATAGTATGGCCATAAGGGCGGTTATCCACACTCTGTCTTTTTTCGTTTTTTACTACCTGTTTTTCTTTTGCAAGCACGGGTTCTGTAACTGTATTGATAAAATACCCGAGTTTGTCGGCTTCAGCCCAGATCATTTTTTCCAAAGCGTCTTTTGGTACGGTTTGAAAATAATTGGTGCGATCGCGGCTGGTAGAAGCATTGGCACCAGAGCCTCCAATTCTCGCGCTTAGTTTGTCAAGTCCGCCTTTGCCCAGGTTTTCTGATTCTAAAAATAAAAGATGCTCAAAAAGATGGGCAAAACCGGTTCGGCCTTCTTTTTCACGGGCAGAACCTACGTGTGCGGTTAATGCTACCGCTACTACGGGATCTGATTTATCTACGTGAAAAATAACGTTTAAGCCATTTTCTAAAGTGTATGTTTCAAAATCTACATTAAAATCGGTTCGTTCCTGGGAGTGGATATTTTGAGAAATTGCAAAGCCGCAAAGCAGTAAAAGTATAATTCTGAATTTCATTAAGTTCAATTTTATCAAACCAAAATTAGTGTTTATTTCGATTGTTTCAGAATTAAATCATTGGAGTCCTAAATATAGCCACGAATACACGAATATTAGGTTTTGTTATTGCGAGACCTGATTAGCGTTTGTGGTTTACTTTAAATTTTAAGCTTAAAAACCCTCAAATGAGCGTAGAATAATTTAGTGAATTTGTGGTAAGAGAAAGAGTTTCGTTAAGAAAAATACCTACGAGGTTAAAAGAAACCTCGCAGGATAATTCAATAAAATTATTCGTGCATTCGTGGCAAAAGAATTCTAATCTTTTAAAGTCTGAATTTATTATTATTCACAAAGAAAACTGAATTCGCGAAGAACAATTTCCCGTTCTCCCAGAATGCCCGGAATAAGGGATTATCTACCATATAAATAACACTTCCGCTTCCCATTCTTTCTTCACCAAAAACAAGTGAGTTTTTAAGATTTTTAATAGCAGAATTCCCTACAAAACCTGCTACGATTTCTGGTTTTTGAATAAAGGCAACGTTGTAACCTTCATCGAGCAATTTATAGCTATCGCTGCTTAATTTTAAACTCAAATAGGTGTCGCTGTAGCCAAATGCCATAGGATGCGTATTATCCAGTTTGGTTTTTATAATGCTCCCGGTAATCATATCTTTCGCCGCTTCCCGCTCTCTTTGTGCATAAGGAATTAAATTCCCTGTAGCTGTAGAATCTTTGGTTTCAGATTTGTTTTCCTTAAGGGTAAAATCGTCTTTTCCGGCAAAAGTTTTTGCAGCGCTGCCAATCGCGATAAGTTTCCCGCCATTGCTTACCCAGTCTTTTACTCGATTTAAAGCATCCTCATCTAAAATATCAGAATAATTACCTTCTGGCATTATCAGGACATCAAATTGAGTGAGGTTTATACCCTTAAAATAATCGGTGTTTATTGAAGTCAGCGGATATTTTAAGTCTTGCTCAAAAAAGTGCCAGATTTCCCCATAATTTAAAGAAGAAGTCCCTTTTCCTTTTAAAACAGCAACTTTTGGCGGATTGATAAGTTTCACTTCAGGAGAACCAAAATCGGGTCCGCTACCGGCAAAACTGGTATTTGCCGGGATAAGTTGTCGTTGATGTTTATTTGCGATTTCAACGACAGTCTCATCAAAATTTTCATTGGTTCTATTGTCACTTTTTGTGAGTATCAAACTACCACGTTCAAATTCTTTTCCTTCACTTTTAAACGGAATTTCACTAAAACGAACTTTAATATTTTCCTTTAGCAATTCAGCTAAAAACTGTGCATCCTGTAGTGCATTCCACTTAGTTACATAACCAGCTCCCGATGGGTTTGCCTTATTGGAAATTTCAGCATTTGTAGAATTTTCTTCAGAAGAAACTTCGCGGGTGCTGGCAACCGCTTCCAGACCATAAGCATAAGGTAAACTCCAGGCGGTAATATCGTAAGTTAAAGAATCGGTTAAGGTAGTGGTAGGTTCAAAAAGCACGTTTACCATTTTACCTTTTGGCTGATTTGTATTAATTACCAGGGTGTTTTCATCGGCATTAAATCTGCCTGTTTTTCCTTCTGTATAATTAAATCCGTTTAGCCTTCCAGAAGTCGCTTTTTGATACTTTATTTCGTGTTTATCCAGCAATTCTTTTAGCGAAGCGACCTTATCAGGATTTCCTTTTACCGCATAGGATTTATATTCCAGGCCTGAATTATCAAAGTATTTTTTGAATTCAGTATTTAAAGCATCAATATTTTTAGTTGCTACTTCAATAGTTGAAAGTCCGGTGGTATGGTGATGCGCTACCCGATCTTTTAGAGTAAGTTCATAACCTTCATCGGTGTTTATTCCCAATCCGGCGCGACCGTGACCGGCCTGTTCGTAAGTCATTCCAATGGCGCCCATATAAGTTGGATAGGTGTCTCCGTAACTTGGGTATAGCAAATCAAAACGCTCCTTGGTAAAAAACAACCAGCCTTCTTCATCAAAATATTTAGCGTGATTCTTCCCAATTTCGGTTTGAAATTCTCTTTGAAATGGCGTAATAATTTCGTGAAAAGGTTCTGCAGCGGGAGCAAAATAATAAGGCTCATTAATGCCCTGCTCGTGAAAATCTACGTGAATATGCGGCATCCACTGGTTGTAAATTTTGAGTCGTTGCTGGGTTTCAACCTGCGTGGCCCAGGCCCAATCACGGTTAAGATCAAATAAATAATGATTTGGTCTTCCGCCCGGCCAGGGTTCGTGATGCTCGGCTGCAGCCTGCAAAGGGTCATAAGGCTCTGCTTTTACCTGGTTATACCAATTAATATATCTATCGCGGCCATCGGGATTTACACTGGGATCTAAAATTACCACTGTATTTTCCAGCCAATCTTCTTTTTCGGTGATCAACTCATAAAGGGTTTTCATCGCAGCTTCAGTCCCGGAAGCTTCATTGCCGTGAACATTATAGCTTAACCAAACAATAGCTTTATCGGCTTTGGCTTCAGCTTCTGCAATACCGGTGTTGCCAAGATGATTATTTCTAATTTCTTCCAGGTTTCGCAAATTTTCTTCCGAAGAAATCACCGCGTAGGTAAGCGGGCGGCGTTCATTGGTTTTTCCGTAGGTATGGTATTGCACCAAAGGAGAATTTTTGGCTACCTGTTCAAAATAATTTACCACATCGGCGTGACGGGAGAATTGTTCGCCAATTTCATAACCCAGAAATTCTTCCGGACTTTGTAATTGTGCATTGATTTGTAAACCTAAAAAAAGAAAGGTGACAAAAAGTAAAGTTGATTTCATTGATTGATTTTAAATGTTGAATAAGAATCCTGATTTCTAATTACGTCACCCTGAATTTATTTCAGGGTCTGGATTTAAAATATGTTAGATGCTGAAACTAGTTCAGCATGACGTGGAAGTATAAACCACTACTACGAGTAAATATAGTATCTAACGCCAAATTAACTAAAAATTAGTGAATAAAATTCTTAACTTCGGTATCTTTACCATCCAAAAAATTGCTAATGCCAACCGAGTGTATTCCGTACAAAGAAACTAATTATTTTACCGAGCTTATTTTAGATTATCTCGATGAAAAAGAGGAGCTAAAAACTTTTTATAATCGCTTTCCAAACCTGGAGAACTTTAGGGCGCAAATAGAGGAGAAGTCGTCCTTTCCTAAAGAAAACAGGGCGATTCTGGTAAAAGCTTTAAAAGAGCAATATTCCGGGTTGGAAGTTTCAGAAGCTACGCAAAGCAATATTGAAGCGCTGCAAGAGGAAAAAACCTTTACCGTGGTAACCGGGCATCAATTGAACTTATTTACCGGACCTCTTTATTTTTTATATAAAATTGTTTCCACAATTAATCTTACCCGAAAATTAAAACAAAAATATCCTGAAAATAATTTTGTACCGGTGTATTGGATGGCCACCGAAGATCACGATTTTGAGGAGATCAATTTCTTTAATTTAAACGGAAAAAAGTTTCAGTGGGCCAATGCTCCCAAAAATGCCGAAAATGATGCGGTTGGAAATTTATCTACCGAAGGCCTGGAAGAAGTTTTTAAGCTTTTTTCAGCTGAAATAGGAGGCGGAAAAGATGCCGATTATTTAAAGGAATTGTTTAAAAAATCTTACCTGCAGCACGATAATCTTACCGATGCAACTTTATATCTCGCCAACGAACTTTTTAAGGAAGAAGGTTTGGTGATATTAGATGCGCAGCAAAAAGAACTCAAAAAACTTTTTATCCCTTATGCTGAAAATGAACTTTTAGAGCAAATTTCGCATAAAACTACCACGCAAACTACCGAAAAACTAAATGAGCTTGGGTATAATGTACAAGTGAATCCTAGAGAAATCAACCTGTTTTATTTGAATAATGGTTTGCGGGAACGTATTATTGAGAGAGATGGTGAGTATTTTGTACACGAAACCGAAATTAAATTCAGCAAGAAGGAAATTCTGAAGGAATTAAAAGAATTTCCGGAAAGATTTAGTCCAAATGTGATGCTTCGGCCTTTATACCAGGAAGTGATTTTACCTAATCTTTGTTATATTGGCGGGGGAGGAGAAATTGCCTACTGGCTGGAGTTAAAAGATTATTTTAAGGCTGAAAATGTTGTTTTTCCGGTTTTATTACTTCGGAATTCTGCTTTAATTCAGTCAGAAAAATTAGATGAGAAGCGTAGGAAACTAAATATATCACACAAAGAATTATTTCTAAAGCAGCACGAACTTATTAATAGAAAAGTGCGGCAAATTTCAAATATAGATATTGATTTTTCTGAACAGAAAGAACATTTGGTGGAGCAATTTCATCAGATGTATGACCTGGCAGAGAAAACCGATAAATCTTTTCTTGGCGCAGTAAAAGCCCAGGAAGTAAAACAATTAAAAGGACTCGATAATCTCGAAAAACGTCTTTTAAAAGCACAAAAACGAAAACTGGAAGATGAGGTAAGTAGAATTGCAGAGCTTCAAAATGAACTCTTTCCGAATAAAGGTTTACAGGAACGCCAAACCAATTTTTCGGAAATTTATACAGAATACGGCTCCGAATTGATTTCAGTATTATTAAAAGAATTAGACCCGCTACAAGCGGAATTTAAAATTTTGACTTTTGGAAAAGAATAAAATGCACACCATAGATATGGACCTGGTAGAAATGACGCTAGACGTTATGAAATATGCCATAGACCGTATCTCTAATATTACTCCCGAAATGGGAGCCCCAAAAAAAGAAGAAGAATTATTTAGAATTGTTGGTGAAACCGTTACCCCAGAGGGGATTGGCGGCGAGAACGCTTTCCAGCTTTTTCGTGATGTTTTGGTAAAAGCCACGGTGCCAATAGATCACCCAAGGCATTTGGCCTTTGTACCCGCAGCACCAACCCGGGCTGCGATTATGTTCGATTTAGTGACTTCGGCTTCCAGTATTCACGGTGCGTACTGGATGGAAGGTGCCGGCGGAATTTTTTGTGAAAACCAGGCGATGAAATGGCTGGTTTCGTTAACAGGCCTGCCAGAAGGTGCTTTTGGCGTTTTTACCAGTGGTGGTACGGCGGCAAATCTATCAGCAATGGTGGCGGCGCGAGAAGCGTGGCGTGCCCGCGATAGCCAGAATGTAGGAAAAAAAGCTTTGATGCTCACGTCTCACGGGGCGCATAGTTCTATTCAGGCTATGGCAAAAGTGATTGATGCCGATGTGGTGATGATAGATTGTGAAGAAGAAAATCTTACCGGTCGCGAATTACAGAATGGAATTAATGAATTGGAGGAAAAAGACCGAAACCGACTTTTTGCGGTAGTAGCTACAGGTGGAACCACAAATGCAGGTATTATAGATCAATTAGATACCATTGCCGATGTTTGTGAAAAAGAAAATGTATGGTTTCACGTAGACTGTGCATACGGTGGCGGTGCTTTGGCAGCTCCTTCGGTTAGGCATTTATTTAATGGAGTTGAGCGTGCCGATAGTATTACGATAGATCCGCATAAATGGTTGTTTTCTCCTTACGATTGTGGCGCAGTAATTTATAAGGATCTGGAACTTGCCAAAAACGCACATTCCCAAAAAGGCGCATACTTAGAAATTTTTAAAGATGAAGGTGCCCAGGGTTTCAACCCTGCCGATTATCAAATTCAGTTAACAAGAAGAGTGAGAGGGATGCCACTTTGGTTTTCTTTAGCAATGCACGGTACCAATAAATACAGGCAGGCCATTGAAACCGGAATTTCCCTGGCGCAAATCGCCGCTAAGAAGATTGAAAAACGTGAAAATCTTGAATTGGTAAGACCGGCAAGTTTATCGGTAGTTTTATTCCGAAGAAAAGGCTGGACTCCGGAGCAATATAAAGATTGGACCTATAAAAATCATCGTGATGGTTTGGCGCTGGTTACCCCAACCACCTGGAAGAAAGAAACCGTAGTTCGTTTTTGTTTTATTAATCCTGATACTACGGAAGAGGACATTGATATGATTCTGGATACTTTGGATTAGAATGAAAGGCTGAAGCTGAAAATCGTAATTATTTTATCTTGCTTTTTTAAAACGGATGTTTGATTTGATTTGCCCTTCATTTCTTTTGCTCGTCCAAAAGAAACGAAGCAAAGAAAAAGACGCCTTTTTCAAGGAATTTTTTGGCAAAATGCCAAAAACCGTGAATAAAACCCCGCGGAAGTCCGGTTGAAAAAACCGTCCATCCTGAATCTCGGGGTTTTATCCACATATTCTGCGAAAAAGGATTTTAAAACAAATAGTTTGAAATAAATATTAGCAAATCTTTATAGAAAGATATTGATGTGATCTTGGATACTTTGGCTTAGAATTCACCAGGTTCTTTATAACGTCATCCTGAATTTATTTCAGGATCTAGGTTTTTGATAAAAAATCTGTTAGAATCCCGAAGCAAAATCGGGATAAAGTCTGAAAAAAGTTCAGCTTGAAGGGGTTTAACCATTTTTAATAATAACTTTTTCAATCTATCTCATAATCTAACCGCATTGTAATAGATGCGGTTTTTCTTTTATCGGCGGTATTATAAGCGCCACTCCAGCTGTAATCTTCGCCGCTGTTTTGACCGGTGATTTGGAAAACGCCCATATTGGCATTTTTTAGTTCGCCTAAACTTCCACCGCTATTTTCGGCAATTCTTTCGGCTCTAACCCGGGCATCTTCGGTAGCCTTAGAAATCATTTCAATTTTTAGATCGGCTAGTTTGGTATAATAATATCTAGGTGGTGTAGAATTAAATTGAACGCCTTTATTTAATAATTCAGTAATCTCGCGCGCAACTCCTTCAACCAATTCTACATCATTAGATTCAATTTTTACATTTTGGGTAAGTTGATAACCTTGAAAAATACTACCTACATAATTTCCATTCTGGTATTGATTTTCCCGTTGTTCTGAAGTTTGCACCGAATTAAACACAATATTTTCTTCGTTAATTCCTTTTTCAATAAGGTAAGTTCGCACGGTTTCCTTGTCGCTATTTAAATCTTTGTAAGCCTGTTCAAGGTTGGGGCTCATTCGGCTAAAACTGCCTTCCCAAACAATAAGGTCTGAGGTAAAATTCTCACTTCCTGAGCCTGTAACCGAGATCACACCATCTGGATTGGCTCTACTAACGTAAGATTCGCCCAGGAACCACGCAGCAAGCACAATGGCAATGGCAAAAATAATAGCACTTATGTATTTCATTTTCAATAAAAATTTGTTCAGAATAAAGATAGAAAATAAACCCAATGGTTATTTTATTTTTGGCTCAAATTCTTACTTTTGCTTATGCAAAAAAACGTACTCATTTTAGACTTCGGCTCGCAGTACACGCAACTTATTGCAAGGCGTGTGAGGGAACTCAATATTTACTGCGAAATTTATCCTTACAACAAAATTCCAGACGATATTTCAAGTTTTAAAGCGGTAATCCTTTCGGGGAGCCCGTTTTCAGTTCGGGGAGAAGATGCCCCACACCCTGATTTATCTAAAATTCGTGGGAAACTGCCAATTCTGGCCGTTTGTTATGGAGCGCAGTATTTCGCCCATTTCCACGGTGGAAAAGTAGAAGCTTCGGAAACCCGGGAATATGGAAGAGCAAACCTTTCGGTAATTAAAGATGCCGAACCGCTTTTTGAGGGAATTATGGAAAATTCCCAGGTTTGGATGAGTCATAGCGATACCATAAAAGAATTGCCAACCAACAGTGTAAGAATTGCCAGTACCACCGATGTTTTGAACGCGGCTTACAGGATTGAAGGGGAGCAGACTTTCGGGATCCAGTTTCATCCTGAAGTGTATCATTCAACCGACGGGAAGCAGGTTTTAGAAAACTTTCTGGTAAAAATTGCTGGAGTTGCGCAAACCTGGACTCCGGGTAAATTTGTTGATCTCACGGTTTCAGAATTAAAAGAAAAAATAGGAGACGATAAAGTAGTCTTAGGTTTAAGCGGGGGCGTAGATTCTAGCGTAGCCGCGGTTTTATTGCATAAAGCCATCGGGAAAAACCTTTATTGCATCTTTGTAAATAATGGTTTGTTGCGTAAGGGTGAATTTGAAAGCGTTTTAGACCAATATAAAGATATGGGCTTAAATGTGAAGGGAGTTGATGCTTCGGCACGATTTCTGGATGCTCTTACTGGAATAAGTGATCCTGAAG
The DNA here is from genome assembly GCF_900142975.1 of Salegentibacter salegens. Lineage (NCBI taxonomy): Bacteria > Pseudomonadati > Bacteroidota > Flavobacteriia > Flavobacteriales > Flavobacteriaceae > Salegentibacter > Salegentibacter salegens. The sequence continues at coordinate 1,326,328 of NZ_LT670848.1, read as the reverse complement.
ATAAAAGGAAAGCGATTGGAAATGCTTTTATTGAAGTTTTTGATGATGAAGCACACCAAATTACCGATGTTACTTATTTAGCACAGGGAACTATTTATCCCGATGTAATTGAGTCGGTTTCGGTAAATGGCGGGCCATCTGCAACGATAAAATCACACCATAATGTTGGTGGTTTACCAGATTTTATGAAATTGAAAATTGTTGAGCCTTTAAAAATGCTCTTCAAGGATGAAGTGCGAAGAGTGGGTGCAGAAATGGGAATTGATAAAGAATTGTTAGGAAGGCACCCATTTCCCGGACCCGGACTTGCAATTAGAATTCTGGGAGATATTACTGCTGAAAAAGTGCGTATTTTGCAGGAAGTAGATCATATATTTATCCAGGGACTTAGAGACTGGATGTTATATGATAAAGTATGGCAGGCCGGCGCTATTTTGCTTCCGGTTAGTTCTGTAGGAGTTATGGGAGATGAGCGTACTTACGAAAAAGTAGTGGCGTTAAGAGCCGTAGAATCTACCGATGGAATGACTGCTGACTGGGTAAATTTACCTTATGAGTTTCTGCAAAAAACCTCGAATACTATAATAAATCGGGTGAAAGGCGTTAATAGAGTAGTGTATGATATAAGCTCAAAACCACCGGCTACGATAGAATGGGAATAAGTTTTGAGCCAAATTCAAGAACCTCGAGGCAAGCCACGGGAAATTAAACCCTCATGGAGGGATTAAACCAATAAATATGAAATACCTTTTAATAGTTTGTTTTTTATTTCAGCTGTCCAGTCTTTCTGCGTCAGCCCAGGAATTTAAATACCATACGGTAGAAGCCGGGGAAACTGTTTACAGCATCGCTAAATCTTATAATGTTTCAGAAGAAGCGATTTATAAATACAACCCCGATGCTAAAGCCAATAGTTTAGAGGTATCGTCAAAATTAGTAATCCCATTAAGCGAAAAGGAAAAAGTTTCAGCTGAAAATGAAGATGTTCAGTTTATTACGCATACCGTAAAGCGCAAAGAAACATTATACCGACTTTCTAAAGATTATAATGTTGAAATTGATGAGATTAAAAGGTTTAATAAGCATCTTTATTCCGAAGAATTACGACGGGGAGAAGAGATTCTTATTCCGCAGCGAAAAGAAGGTGCCACTAATACTGAAATAGCTTCTTCTGAAAATCTGGAGATCCCGGCAACCGATAAACCCCAAACTTCTGAGACCCGCGAGCACGTGGTTTTACCTAAAGAAACCAAATATGGGATTGCCCGTAAATATGGTCTTACTGTGAAGGAACTTGAAGAATTAAATCCTAAAGTTGAAGTTTTACAACCGGGCGTTATGATACGTGTGGGTACCGATGTTTTGGACGAACCGGTAATCTTAACCGATGAGGTTTTTGAATTTTATGAAGTAAAAGCTAAAGAAACCTTATTCGGATTATCTCGCAAGTTCGATGTTCCGCAGGATTCACTTATTTCTTTAAATCCTGCTTTAGAAGATGGTCTAAAAACAGGAATGGTTTTGAAAGTTCCCAATACGGGAGAGGGAGAAGGTAATCTGGAAGCAGGAGAAACCGAAGAACTTAAAAGCGATGCAGAAGATGATTCTAATATAAGTTTAGACCTTAGTGAAAAATTAGACAATTTTAATACAAAAGAACTCGTAGTATTATTGCCTTATAGTCTAAATAAAATAGATAGCGATTCTACTTCAAGTTATAAAGATGCAATTCTGGATGATCGCGTACTTCGTATTTCTCTGGATTTTTACAGTGGTGTACTAATGGCGGTTGAAAAAGCAAAAGAATTGGGGATTTCTACCCGTTTAAGAACTTATGATACCCGCCGTAATGTTCAGGATGTTACAAATTTGATTAACTCCAATGATTTTACGAATGTAGATGCTGTAATTGGACCATTATTGCAGAATACCATTGAAGCCACCGCCTCAAAATTAACACAGTATAATGTTCCGGTAATAAGTCCGTTGTCAAATCGTGAAATGCGATCTTATCAAAATCTTTTTCAGTCGCGTCCTACTGATGAAATTCTGAAAAATGCAATGTTCAATTATCTGGAGAAAAACGCTGGTGGCAAAAATGTTATTATTATTGCTGACGGGGCTAAAAACCAGGTGAAGAATGAACTGACTCAAATTTTACCAAATTCAAGGGTAATTCTTCCTTCAGATAATTATTTAAGTGCAGAAAAGATTGAAGCGCAGCTTTCAGGAACTCAGGAAAACTGGGTGATTCTTGAGTCTTCTAATGTTGGCTTATTAAGTAGTGCAACTTCAGCATTGAACCGTTTAGCAAGAAATCACGAAATTAAATTATTTACTACCGAGAGAAATAGTGGTTATGAAGACGATAACGTAGATAACGAACATTTAGGGAGACTTAATTTTCATTATCCTTCAGTAGATAAGGAATATGACACCGCTTCTTCTGAAGAGTTTATAGAAGCTTACAAGGAAGAATTTGATATGATTCCTAATCAATATGTAATTAGGGGTTACGATCTTACTTTAGATGTGCTGTTAAGATTAGCTTCTGCTGAAAATCTTTATAATTCTTTTGAAAAGCATACCGGTTTTACTGAATATCACGAGAATAAATTTCATTATACGCCAAAACGCAATGGAGGTTTTTATAATGATGCGGTGTATATTATGAGTTTAGATGAAGAACTTAATTTAAAAGTAGTCAATGACCAGCAAAGTAATTTATACCGGGAGTTTAAGGACTGAAGCCGAACACCTTAAAAGTGGAGCTAAGATAATTACCGACGCGCCAACCGATAATCACGGAAAAGGCGAGGCTTTTTCCCCAACAGATACTGTAGCCACCGCTTTAGCAAGCTGTATGCTCACCGTTATGGGCATTAAAGCCGATGATTTGAAAGTGAATTTAAAAGGAACCACTGCTGAAATCACTAAAACCATGGCCGCTGAACCCAGGCGAATTTCTAAGGTTGAAATAGTGATTACTTTCCCCGAAACTTACACGCCAAAATCACAAAAAATTCTGGAACATACGGCAAAAAACTGCCCCGTGCTGGAGAGTCTGCATCCCAATATGGAGAAGATAATTAGCTTTAATTATTTATGAAATGAGCATATCGCGGATAAGATACAAGCACCAATGAAGGTATGCGAATTACATATGACAATTAAAAAACAATAAATTTCTACATATGAAAATTTCGTTTTTCCTGCTAATATTTGTTTTTAGCGTTCAGGGTTTGGCGCAGGAAGATGAAAAATTAAGCTGGGCTGAAGACAGAATTTTAAGCTGGGAGGATTTTAAAGCAAGTCCTAAAAAGCATCTTCCTTATAAAGCGAATACCAATTCGGGAATATCCTTCTCCTGGAATTCCAGGGAAAGCAGCAACGGCTTAGAGTTGAATTACGAAGTTGGGAGTAACTTTTATCCCAATAGGTCCTGGGTAAAGGAAATTCAGGAAGTCGATTATTTACTGGCGCACGAACAACTGCATTTTGATATCACCGAATTGCACGCCCGGAAACTTAGAAAAGCGCTGGAAAACTTCGAGCCTGGCACAAAGATGAAAAAAGAACTGGATGCTATTTATTCTGAAATTGAGAAACAGCGCCGCCAGATGCAAGCACAATTTGATAAGGAGACGAGTCACAGTATGGACAAAGAAGCCGAGTTTAAGTGGCGATTTTTAGTAAAAGAAGAGCTGGATAAGCTAAGCGAATATTCCAGCTAAAAAGCTGAAACTTCTTTCTTCGCAGTTTCAAATTCCTCCATCATTTCTTTTACAATCTCTGCAGCGGGTTTTATTTCATGAATTAATCCTGAAATTTGGCCAATTTCAAGTTCTCCTTCTTCCAGATCGCCTTCAAACATTCCTTTTTTAGCTCGTGCACGGCCCAAAAGTTCAATAAGCTGTTCTTTTGAAGGATTTTCAGCATACAATTTCTGAACGTCTTCAAAGAATTTATTTTTCAGAAGTCTAACAGGAGCGAGCTCTTTAAGGGTGAGTTTAGTATCACCTTCCTGGGCTTTTACCACCATCTCTTTAAAATTCTTATGCGAAGAAGCTTCAGGAGTAGCTACAAATCGGCTACCAACCTGTACGGCATCGGCGCCAAGAACCATTGCGGCTAGCATTCCGCGGCCTGTGGCAATTCCGCCTGCAGCAATTAAGGGAATATCGATTTTTTCCCTCACCATTGGGATTAAAGTGAAGGTGGTAGTTTCATCCCGGCCGTTATGGCCACCTGCTTCAAAGCCTTCAGCTACAACAGCGTCTACACCGGCTTCCTGAGATTTCAAAGCGAATTTCACTCCGCTAACTACGTGTACCACTTTAATACCGTGCTTTTGTAAATGTTTAGTCCAGGTTTTAGGATTTCCGGCAGAAGTAAAAACAATGTCCACTTTTTCCTGGATAATAATCTCCATAATCTTATCGATATCAGGGTAGAGGAGTGGCACGTTTACCGCAAAGGGCTTATCGGTAGCTTTTTTACATTTTTCAATATGTTCCTTAAGAATTTCTGGATACATAGATCCTGCACCAATAATCCCGAGTCCGCCGGCATTACTAACGGCACTGGCAAGTTTCCAGCCGCTTGCCCAAACCATTCCGGCCTGGATAATTGGATATTGAATATTAAAAAGCTGCGTGATTTTATTGTTGGGCATTTGCTTAAATTTTCTTTATACTCCTACATAGTTATACTCTAAAATTGGGACGTCACCCTGTCCCGACGCTTCGGAATGATTCAGAGCCTGCCCCGAAATTTATTCAGGGGTCTGTTGAGTGGATAGTACTATTAGTGTTAGATGCTGAAACCAGTTCAGCATGACGTTACTTTTATTATTTATGAGTGAAAACAGATATACATTAATTTTTCTCCGAATTTAAGAAATAACCCCTGAACCTAATAATTCTTCGCCCTCATACCAGGCTACAAACTGGCCTTCAGCTATGGAAGCCTGTGCTTCTTCAAAGACCACATACATTCCATTTTCGGTTTGGTGTAGAGTTGCATCCTGAAGTGTTTGACGGTAACGGATTCTGGCTTTTACTTTCAATGTTTCATCGGCACTTATCGCCAGGTCTTTTCTAACCCAGTGCACTTCGTCTTTTTCGATAAAAAGGGCTTTTCTGTAAATTCCGGGATGGTTTTTTCCCTGGCCGGTATAGATTACATTTTCATTCACATCGGTATCTATCACAAAAAGTGGTTCTGGGGTTCCACCAACGGCAAGGCCTTTACGCTGACCTATAGTAAAATAGTGCGCGCCCTGGTGTTTTCCCACTACTTTTCCATCTTCGGTGGCATATTCGAATTTTCTGGAAAGAAATTCAAGTTCTTCTTTTTTGTTGCTGAATTCGGGAGTTTCAGTATTATAAATATTTTTTTCGGCTTCAATTTCTATGATTTTCCCTTCTTTAGACTTTAATTTCTGCTGAAGGAAATCTGGTAAACGCACTTTTCCGATGAAGCATAAACCCTGCGAATCTTTTTTATCTGCAGTAACCAGTTTTTGTTCTGCAGCGATTTTTCTCACTTCAGATTTTTGTAATTCTCCAATAGGAAAAAGCGTTTTAGAAAGTTGTTCCTGCGTGAGTTGGCAAAGGAAATACGACTGATCTTTATTATTATCTTTCCCGGAAAGTAATTGATAAATAGTTTTACCATCTTTTTCAATTTCTCCTTTTCGGCAATAGTGACCGGTAGCCACATAATCAGCGCCCAGGGAAAGAGCGATTTTCATAAAAACATCAAATTTTATTTCACGGTTGCACAAAACATCAGGATTTGGCGTACGGCCGCGTTCGTATTCGTTGAACATATAATCAACGATACGTTCTTTGTATTGTTCGCTAAGATCTACGGTTTGAAAAGGAATACCCAGTTTATCGGCTACCATCATTGCATCGTTGCTATCGTCCAGCCACGGGCATTCGTCTGAAATAGTTACAGAATCGTCGTGCCAGTTTTTCATAAAGAGCCCGATTACCTCATAACCCTGCTGTTGCAAAATATATGCTGAAACGCTGGAATCTACTCCGCCTGATAAACCTACGACTACTTTCTTTTTCATAAAACTAAAATTGAAATCCTTTCCGTATAAAGTCGGAAAAGAGTTTGCGAAATTACGAAAATTTAAGAGAAAGCTGTAATGAGAAAGGAGTGGGGGGAAATAAAAATGGGCGGCACAAGCCACCCATTAAATAAAAATAATTATTAATTATTTTTCGAAGGTTAGGCTCACCCCAGGCAATGAGGGCACTGAAAATATAAAGCGACTATTTCCTGAAAATTCAACATCTCCCGTTTGTCTTCCAAGGAATGGTAAATCGAAGGTATACTGGCCGTTACTATTTCTTTCCCACTCAGCGGTGCTAGTTTCTGCCATACATTCTCCTTCAACCTCCTCATGAACTTTAGAATTAGCAGTATTGTCGGCATTGAAGGTAATATTGGAATTAAGATTACATTGATTTAATTCATCATCAGAAAAGTCATTTTCCAATTCAACTACATACCAGGTGCCAAGAATAGGATCATCACCATTCGCATTAGCATCATCATCTTCACTGCAAGATGCCAGGAAGGCAATACTAAACAGCATTAAAAAAAGTTTCTTCATAACGTAGGTTTTAATTTTTTGTAAATATATTCAATTTTATACAAGTCATAGGTTTAAGCGTAGATAGCCCCTAAATATTGTGTTAGAATAAGCGAAAGAAAAAATATTTTGTTTAAATTAAAGTATGATTAATTAAACATTTAACTATTGTTCTAAATTAATTAACAAACAATAAACAAAATATAATGAATGTCTCGTGTACTTTTACAGTATAACAAAAAATTAGAACTATGAAAACTATTAAATTTACAAAACTTGCTGTACTGGCATTTTTGGCTTTTGGTCTCTTCTCCTGCAGTGACGATGATGATGGAGGGGATGTGATTACGCCAACAAATACCATTGCAGATTTTGTGGCCGAAAATGATGATTATTCTTCCTTAGCCGCTGCATTAGAGGTAACTGGGTTGGATGTTACGTTAGACGGCTCTGCCAATTACACGGTTTTTGCACCAAACAATGCCGCATTTAATTCCTTTTTATCTACTAACGGATTCAGTAGTCTGGAGGAGGTTCCTGTAGATATTTTAACCGAAATCTTATTAAACCACGTTCAGGAAGGGGAAATTACTTCTGGCGCTCTGTCTACCGGCTATATTGAAAGTATGGCGACAGGAATGGCTTCAGATTCACCTTTAAGCCTTTACATTAATACTGCTGACGGGGTGAGGATTAACGGAGTTTCTTCTGTTACTACTGCTGATGTTCAAGTAGACAACGGAGTGATTCACGCTGTAGATGCAGTTATTGGATTACCTGATGTAACTACTTTTGCTACTGCCGATCCTAATTTTGATATTCTTGTACAGGCATTAACCAGGGAAGAATCTTTTAATTTTGTAGAAACATTAATGGCAACAGAAGATCCTGCACCATTTACCGTTTTTGCACCTACAAATGATGCTTTCGTTGCATTGTTAAATGAGCTTGGAGCTGGTTCACTTGCAGATATCCCAACTGCAACTTTAGAAGCTGTTTTAGGATACCACGTTGTTGCTGGAGCTAATGTAAGATCTGGAGATCTATCTGATGATATGATGGTAGAAACTTTACAGGGTGGTGAATTTACCGTAAACCTTGGAGATAATGTAGTAATTACCGATGAAAGAGGTAGAACTTCTATAGTTATCGCAGCCGATGTTCAAGCCACCAATGGTGTAATTCATGCGCTTGATACTGTTCTGCTTCCTGCTGAATAATTTTTGATTGATTAAATAAAAGTAAAAGCCCCGGAAAATAATTTTTCCGGGGCTTTTTTATTGTTTACTTAAAGTTTTAAATGTCATCCCGAATTTATTTCAGAGTCTGCTCCGAAATTTATTCGGAGATCTAAGATATTGTCAATAAAAACAAGTTAGAAGCTGAAACAAGTTCAGCTTGACGAAAGAAAATTTATTCTTCAGCTTTATCTACTACCAATCTTTCATCGCGATTAGCGATTTCCCAGGCAGTTAAGAATACCAATTGTGCTCTTTTCTTAAGAGCTTCATATTCAATTTTCTCTGCTGTATCAGTCGGTTTGTGATAATCTGGGTGAACTCCGTTAAAGTAAAAAATTACCGGGATATTGTTTTTCGCGAAGTTGTAATGGTCACTTCGGTAATAAAAACGGTTAGGATCATTTTCATCGTTGTAGGTATAATCCAGGTCCATATTCATATATTCTGAATTCACATTTTCACTAAGTTCGTGAAGATCGGTACTTAATTTGTCGCTACCAATAAGGTAAATATAGTTATCATTTCCTTCGTGTTCTTTATCTATACGGCCAATCATATCCATATTAAGGTTAGCAACGGTATTAGCTAAAGGAAATACGGGGTTTTCAACATAATATTTAGAACCTAAAAGTCCTTTTTCTTCACCGGTTAAATGGATAAAAAGAATTGATCTTTTAGGAGTATAGCCATCTTTTTGAGCTTCTTTAAAAGCTTCAGCAACTTCCAGGATGCCCATTGGGCCTGAACCACCGTCATCGGCTCCATTAAAAATGTTTCCTTCATCATCAACACCTACGTGATCGTAATGAGAGGTGATTACCAAAATTTCTTCAGGTTTTTCGCTTCCTTTTATATAACCCAATACATTTTCTGAAGCCTTAAGTTTCCCGTTGAAAAATTCAGTAGGGATTTCCTGGTAATAATTTGAATATCCTTCAGGAGCCTCAATACCCATTTCCTTATATTCATTTACAATAAATTCAGCTGCTTTTTTCTGTCCAGGTTCACCGGTGTTTCGTCCTTCGTATTCGTCACTGGCAAAAGTGGTAAGATTATTCCTTAATTCAGATGCAGTAATGGTTTCAGCATACTCCATCGGATTAGCGTTTTCAACATTTTTTTGAGTGCCACAACTTACAACTCCTGCAGTGATGGCTACTAAAAGCATTTTTTTCATAGTTTATTTAATTTTTTTATTTGATACTTCGCATTATATCTTCGAAGTTCTTATTAAAGTCGCAGCAAGATAGTAGTTTCGGTTTAAATTTCAGAGAAGTCTGTAAAACTTTCTTTATTTACCGCTAATTGAGATTTAAATGCTCCGTCCCGAAGCATCGGGATGTCTCGAATCAAAATGTTTTTCTTATAAAATGCCTAGTGGGCTTGCCCGGAGGCATTTTACTGCTTTAGGTTGCTTTCTATAGCTTTTTTGGTAAGTGGCACCATCACTTTATAGCCTGCGAGGTTTGGGTGCACCCCATCTTCAGAATATTGCTTTGGCAATCCTTCTTTTTCATCTTTTAAGGCGTTGAAAAGATCGAGATAGGTGTGCGAATGATTTTCGGTATATTTTTTTATCCAGGAATTTATCTCGGCTATTTTTTCAACAGGTTCTAAGCCGGGTCGCCAGGGATAATCATAAACAGGTAGGATGGAGGCCAGGATTACCTTTATATTGTTTGCATGGGCAAGTTGAGCCATAGCTTGAATGTTATCGGTAATCATTTCTACGGAAGAAAATCCGGTATTTCCGGCAATATCGTTGGTACCTGCAAGAATTACCACTGCTTTTGGTTTTAAGTCTATAACATCTGGCATAAACCGAATAAGCATTTGCGGTGTGGTTTGCCCGCTAATTCCCCGCCCAGCGTAGTTATTGTTTTTGAAGAATTGCGGTTGTGAATTTACCCAGCCTTCGGTAATTGAATTTCCCATAAAAACCACATCGGGATAATTTTGGGATTCAAGTATTTTTTCGTTTTCTGCTTTATAATTTTTGAGATTGGCCCAATCCTGTTCCATAAGTTCACGAGTTTCTGTTTTTTGTGCAAAGATTAGGATGCTAAAAAGCATTAACACAGAAATTGAAATTACTTTTTTCATAATTTTAAAATTTAGATAGCGATACTAGAAACCAACAGATATCTTAGTTCGTAATAAAGTATTTGGTTGAGGTTGATTACCGAAAATGGTACTTGCACCAACATCAATGTTAACATTATTAAAATTCCCCCTTAATCCGGCTCCAACTTCGCTTTGAGGAAAAATAAACTCCATATGAGGGTTATTGAGTCGCTCTTCATTATTTAATGATGGGGTTAAATATCTGCCAAACAGATAAAAGCTAAACCTGTTATTTAAATTGTACTCAAAATTGGCACTAAAGCTACCATGAAACCCGGGGGCCATATCATTAAAAATAGTATTTTGCTCTAAGATACCCGCACCTAGAGCTATGTGAAATTTATCGGTTTCGTAATTAAAGGTTTGATTAAATAGTTTGTAATAACCCACCCCATCAAATGCATTTTGAGTTTTATACCTGGAAGTGTAAAAGTTGGTTGTATTTTGTTCTGTTGTGTTTAATGATTCGGCTTTTTCCTGGGCCTCTATTGTCGAAAAAGAGAAAAATAAAATAATATAATAAAGAAGATGAATAGATGACAGCGGCTTTTTCATAGAGGTATTTAATATTAAATAAAGGAGAAAGCCTGGTAAAATTAAGACTTATTTCTTCAAAAATTGTTTTAACTGCTAACAGATAGGAAGGTAGAAATTAATTCAGGAAATTAGAACTAAAGAAATATTAAATATGCTAAATACTGATAATTAGAGGATTCAGTAAAACCATAAAAAAACTTATTGAAAAGCTTGTGTGTATTTGTAAAAGCTTGTTATATTTGCATCCGCTAAGCAGAAATGTGAGGCACTTTATTGGAGGAATGGCAGAGTGGTCGATTGCGGCAGTCTTGAAAACTGTTGACTGTTACAGGTCCGGGGGTTCGAATCCCTCTTCCTCCGCAAATTAGAGGGTGTAATCTCAAGTCTGTCTAGACTTTGAAAATTAAATTAAAATTTTTAGACTAGATTATGACACAAGAAGAGATTAAGGAATTAAAGGAAAAAGCATTAAAACAATTTTTATCAGGAGAATCCCTAACCGGCAAAAACGGCGCTTTTGCTCCAATGCTTAGGGAGTTTATGGAAGAGGCCCTGGAAGCAGAAATGTCTTCGCACCTTTCCGATGAAGAAAAAGGCTCAAAAGCAGGTAATAAGCGTAATGGCAAAGGCAAAAAGACCCTAAAGAGCAGCCAAGGGGACGTCACCATTAACACGCCCCAGGATCGTAACAGTACCTTTGAGCCGGAGATCGTAGCGAAACGCCAGCGTATCCTGGCCGATAATTTAGAAAAGCAGATTATAGGCATGTACGGGATGGGCAATAGCCTGCGGGATATCTCAGCTCATATAGAGGAAATGTATGATTCCAAGATATCCACACACGTTCTAAGTGATATTACGGACCGGGTGATTCCCAAGGTTAAGGAATGGCAGGATCGCCCCTTGGAGCCGGTATATTGCATCCTATGGCTCGACGCGATGCACTTCAAGGTACGCGAAGAAGGCAAAGTAAAGCACAAGGCCTTGTATAATATTTTAGGAATAAATAAAGCTGGAAGAAAGGAAGTGCTGGGTATGTATATCTCGGAAAGTGAAGGGGCCAATTTTTGGCTTCAGGTGCTGACCCAATTAAACAACCGTGGCTTAAAAGATATTCTGATTGCCTGTACGGATAATCTTACGGGCTTTAGTGAAGCCATTCATTCTGTTTATCCCAAGACTGATATTCAGCTATGTATTGTCCACCAGATCCGCAATAGTATGAAGTATGTGGCCAGTAAGGATCAAAAAGATTTTATGAAAGACCTTAAACTGGTGTACAAGGCTGACACCAAAGACCAGGCTGAATCGGCTTTACTGGATCTGGAAGAAAAATGGGGCAAAAGATATCCCATAGTGATCCGTTCCTGGAATGATAACTGGGACCGATTGAGTGCTTATTTTGAATATACCGCACCCATTAGAAAACTCATATACACCACAAATGCCGTAGAGGCTTTTCACCGGCAGGTAAGAAAAGTAACCAAGACCAAAGGCGCTTTTACCAATGATATGGCACTATTGAAGCTGGTTTACCTAGCTACCAGAAGAATTGAAAAGAAATGGAACGCCCCACTGCAGAACTGGGGTTTGGTAGTTCAACAATTAGCTATTAAATTTGAAGGTCGGCTAGAGTTGGACTTAGCCACCAATGAAACGAAAAACTAAAATTTTCTTCTCCCGGGGGTACCCCCGGGAGAAGAAGCAGACAGAGTTGAGCTAACACTCCCGCAAATTACATTACAAATCGAATCAAAAAGTCCTAACTTACTATTTTAGGACTTTTTTTGTCTATAACTTTCCTATATTATTTAAAAAATCTTTCAATTCGTTTACATCAACTCATCAAAATTTGGTGTAAGCATTTGAAAGTATATTTTACGGATATAATATCAGGTTTGTCTCCATTTTATTACTTTACCGGTAATAAGAGATTTCCTTAATAATAGTTTAACTTCTCTCCTCAAGGTTTATGAAAAATTTAAAAATACTTTTTTCCCATAGTTAAACGCTCCATTTATTTTTAAGGATTAACACTATAAAAATAAATTTTAAAATTAACTAATGATTTTTCAAACTTCTGCCTTACAAAACAATGAGCCTGAATATGTAATTAAGAAAATGTTTTTAATCATTTTCTGTAGTATTTTTTTATTATCCACAGATAATACTTACAGTCAGTTTTTTGAAAAGGAAGATTCATTTATAGAGAAATCAGGAGATGCTTCGGTTATTTTACTTCCGGTTTCAGCCTTTGCTACTTCGCTAATTTTAAAAGACAAAACCGGGTCCTGGCAGTTTACAAAAGGTTTTCTGCTTAATTTGGCAGTAACCGGTGCTGGTAAATATTTAATCAATAAAGAAAGACCGCTTCAAGGTGGCGGTTATGCTTTTCCTTCGGGACATACTTCGGTAGCATTTCAGGGTGCTTCATTTTTTCATCGTAGATACGGTTTTAAATATAGTATACCTGCCTATATTCTTGCTGGTTTTACTGGCTATAGTAGATTAAATGCTAAACGGCACGATGGCTGGGATGTGCTGGCAGGAGCAGCCATAGGAATAGGAAGTACTTTCTTTTTTACCACTCCTTATGAGAATAAACAAATGGAAGTAACATTTTCCAGTGGCGATAATGCTTACCTGGTAGGATTTCGATACACGTTTTAAACTGGGTTTATTGAATTATTATTAGTATCATTTTTGTTGCGATTTATTGAAGCTAGAAACCCTTGTAATTACCAGTTTTTTATTCTTGAAGGGACTTACTTTTCTTATAAACTTGTTGAACGCAGTTAATACAACGTATTCCTCCACACATTATCGCTTCCTACCTGGCAATTAAACCCCAGTCTTTAAGTAGAATTCGTAAGAATCTTTACTAAAATCCGGCTTAGTTAACTTAGGTGAATCATTTTAATAAGATTGTTGTGCATCTTTGTATAACAATTATTGAGTAAATTAAATTTAGAATTAGGCAGAAGCCAGTTTATAAAACGGGCTTCCTAAAATTTCAATAAAGTTTGTATTTAATATTATAAAATAGAACTATGAGAGTTAAAATATGGTCAGATGTAAGATGTCCGTTTTGTTATATAGGAAAGAAAAAATTTGAAGCTGCCCTGGCAAAATTTCCGCAGGAAGATCAAGTGGAAATAGAATGGAAAAGTTATCAACTAGATCCAAATTTAAAGACTGATCCTAATCTTAGTACCCTGGAGTATTTCGTGAAAGCAAAAGGTGTAAGCGAAGCTCAGGCAAGAGAAATGTTTAGCGGGGCAACCAATATGGCTGCCGAAGTTGGACTTAAGTTTAACCTGGAAACTTCAGTGACCGCAAACTCTTTTATGGCACACAGGCTTATTCAATTGGCTAAATCAAAAGGTCTGGGAAATGAAATTGAAGAAGCACTGTTTAAAGCACATTTTGAAGAAGCAAAGAATATAGATGATTCTGAGGTTTTACAGAAAATCGGTACCTTGATAGGGATAAAAACCGAAGAAGTGAAAAATACGCTGCAGTCTGATGCTTTTGCTTACGAAGTGAAACAGGATGAAATGGAAGCGCGAAATATTGGAGTTAGAGGTGTGCCATTTTTTGTGATAGATGATAAATATGCTATTTCAGGAGCGCAGCCTGCAGAAGCCTTTTTGCAAACCCTGGAAAAGGCGTGGAAAGAATTTAAACCGAAGAAAAGTCAGTTGGAGGTTTCTGACGGAGATTCCTGTGCTACTGATGGGAATTGTGATTAACGGATAAAACTTTATTAATCTAAACTAAATATTATGAAACAAGTATTTTCTTTTTTGTTTGTTGCTTTTCTAAGTACAAGCATTTTCGCACAAACCACCTGGAAAGCCGATCCTGCTCATACCCAGGTTTCTTTTGACATTGTACATCTTGGAATTGCTGAGATAGAAGGCCAATTTGGAGAATTTGAAGGCAGTATTATAGCATCTGAAGACGATTTTAGTGACGCCCAGTACGAAATGGAAATAGATGTAGCTTCTATTAATACCGGAGTAGACCGGAGGGATGGCCACCTTAAAAGTGCCGATTTCTTTGATGTTGAAAACCATCCAAAAATGAGTTTTAAAAGTACTTCTTCTGAAAAAAATGGAGATAATAAATATAAAATTTCTGGAGATCTTACTTTGCACGGAATTACAAAACCGGTCACTTTAGAAGTTTGGCATCGTGGAACGGTAGAAAACCCACAAAGTAAAGATTTGACTTCCGGATTTGCAATTACGGGAACCATAAAACGATCTGATTTTAACTTAGGTGCCAGTTTCCCTGAACCAATGCTTAGTGATGAGGTGAACATTGAAGTGGACGGAGAATTCATTAAACAGTAAAATAAAGGAAGAGGCTAATAGGAAATTTTCTGCTTAAAAATCTATAAGTCTCTTCATTTTAAAATTCAAAAATATCAGGACGTTCAGATTTAATAAATTCAAACCCACCGTGGCAGGATTTTTAACAATGACTTCAACGATAAGTTTTAATTAAATTAATAAAAAACAGACTGTTGTATGGAATTCTGAATAACAAGTTTTCAAATTATTATGGAAATAAAACTAAAACGAGATTCTGAATTTCTAGATTTCCGAAAACGTTTGAATAATATAATATAACCTGATACCCGTCATTTTTTAAAGCTGGTATAGCATATAATTTTGTGTCTATAAAAGCAGTAATGATGATGACCACTATACCACTTACCGACCTTGAAATTGCCCAAAAGATCGAGTTAAAACCTATTACTGAAATTGCCCAAAAATTAGGACTAGATTCTGAAGAAATTGAAATGTACGGAAAGTACAAAGCCAAGCTTCCGCTAAACAGAATTGATAAAGAAAAGGGAAAGAATGCCAACCTGATCCTGGTTTCGGCTATTTCCCCAACGCCGGCCGGAGAAGGGAAGACAACCGTTTCTATTGGCCTTTCAGAAGCCTTAAACCGACTCGGAAAGAAAACTACGGTAGTTTTGCGGGAACCCTCTTTAGGTCCTGTATTTGGACTAAAAGGAGGTGCTACGGGAGGAGGGTTTTCTCAAGTGCTTCCTATGGAAGATATCAATCTTCATTTTACAGGAGATTTTTCAGCAATTGAAAAAGCCCACAATTTGCTTGCTGCCCTGACAGATAACAATATTCAGTCAAAAATAAATAACCTGGGTCTTGACCCTCGCACTATTTCTCTTAAAAGAGTGATGGATGTAAACGACCGTTCCCTGCGAAATATCGTAATAGGTCTTGGGGGAACCGGTGCGGGAATTCCGCGGGAAAGTGGTTTTGATATTACCGCGGCTTCAGAAATTATGGCTATTATGTGCCTTGCCGAAAACCTGGACGACCTAAAAGGACGTTTAGGGAATATTTTTATTGGTTATACCTTCGGGAAAAAGCCAATTTTTGCCCGCGATCTTAATGCCGAAGGCGCTATGGCCACTTTACTTAAGGATGCGCTCAAGCCAAACCTTGTACAAACTATAGAAGGAAATCCTGCAATTATTCATTTAGGCCCATTTGCAAATATTGCCCAGGGAACAAATTCAGTAATCGCTACTCGAATGGGAATGAGCCTTTCAGATTATACCGTGACCGAAGCGGGTTTTGGTTTTGATCTTGGTGCAGAAAAATTCCTCGATATCAAATGCCAGAGTGCAGGGCTTAGCCCTAAGGTAGTGGTAATGACTACCACTATTAGAGCCCTAAAGTATCACGGGGGAGCAGACTTGAAAACGCTTACAATTCCTAATGTAGATGCTTTAATTAAAGGGCTTCCCAACCTTGAAAAACATCTTGAAAACGCAAAATTATATAATATTACCCCGGTTATTGCCATCAATAAATTTTACAGCGATAGCGATGAGGAGATACAGGTTATATTTGATCTTGCGAGAAAATTAAATGTAAAAATAGCCCTTTCTGATGGTTGGGCTAAAGGAGGAGAAGGAGCTCTTGATCTTGCTGCAAAAGTAATTGAAGCTATTGAAGAGAATAAGTCTGATTTTAAACCACTTTACCGGTGGGAGCAGGATGTGGTTACTAAAATTGAAACTATTGCAAAAAAGATATATGGTGCCGAAAGGGTAGAATTTTCTCCTAAAGCCAGGAAAAACCTTAAAACCATTATGGACCTGGGCCTGGAAGAGTTGCCGGTTTGTATTGCCAAGACTCAAAAATCCCTGTCAGATAACCCATTACTTTTAGGGAAACCTACAGGCTTCACGCTAAACGTTAGGGAAATTGAAATAGCTGCGGGTGCGGGATTTCTTATTCCCATAACCGGAGATATAATGCGAATGCCCGGATTACCGGCGCATCCTGCTTCAGAAAATATAACAGTAGATTTGGAAGGAAATATTTCGGGGCTGGTTTAATAGCAATATCTATTTTTTTCAAATACAAAAGAACCTTCCGGCTACTGCTCCAAGGTTCTTGTTTTTCGGAAATATGATTAAGAAGTTTTTGTAAATAGTTCTCCGGCTTTCAGCCTTCGGTTATAATCCTTTAGATCTTTTCTAACTTCTCCAGACATAATGTACAAACCTATAATATTAGGGAAAGACATCGTTAAAATCATCATATCTGAGAAATCAAGAACAGCTCCCAGCCCTACCGAAGCTCCAATAACCACAAAAATTAGGAACATAGATTTAAAAGCCAATTCGCTCCTATTAGTTTTTCCAAATATATACGTCCAGGCTCGCAACCCATAATATGACCAGGAAATCATGGTAGAAAACGCGAAGAGAAAAACAACAATACTCAGCACGTAAGGAAACCACGGCATTACGGTGGCAAAAGCGCCAGAAGTAAGTTGTACACCGCCTACACCTTCTACCTCGTGCATGCCGGTAAAAATAAGAACAAGCGCTGTTAAAGTACAGATGATAACAGTATCAATAAATGGTTCAATTAAAGCTACATAACCCTCTGAAGCAGGATGACGGGTTTTTCCGGCACTGTGTGCAATCGCCGCCGAACCTACTCCAGATTCACTGGAGAAAGCAGCTCTTTGAAAACCTACAATAAGTACGCCTATCACTCCGCCTTTTAAGGCCGTTGCATTAAAAGCACCATTATAAATTGCCGAAAATGCCGAACCAATATTTTCGAAATTAACGCCAATAACCACAAGAGCAGAAACTACATAAATAAGGGCCATTAAGGGTACAATTCTCCCCGTTACTTTACCTATGCTCTCAATGCCTCCAAGAATTACTAATCCAACCAATCCTGCCAGGGCCAGACCAAAATAAAAACCATTTCCCTCCATAAATTCAAACTGACTTGCAAGAATTTCGAAAGATTGATTGGCCTGGAACATATTGCCGCCACCCAGGGTTGCTCCAATACAAAGAACAGCAAATAAAACGGCCAGAACTTTTCCGAAGCCTTTCATATTTCTTCGCTCTAAACCGTGCTGTAAATAATTCATAGGGCCACCAAAGATCTTACCTTCTTTATTGATTACCCTGTATTTAATTCCCAACGTACATTCTACAAATTTTGAAGCCATACCCAGGAGTCCGGCAATAATCATCCAAAAAGTTGCTCCCGCCCCTCCTAAAGATATAGCGATGGCTACGCCGGCAATATTTCCCAGCCCTACTGTAGCAGAAACTGCGGTAGCCATGGTTTGAAAATGAGTAATCTTTCCGGGCGCGGTAGGATCATCATACTTCCCTCTAGCTAAATCAATAGAATGTTTTACACCTTTAAAATTGATAAAACCCATTTTTACCGTAAAAAATGCCGCGCCAAATATTAACCAAATAACAATAAGTGGAATATTATGTGTTTGAGGATCTCCATTGGGATGCGTAACGGGTAGGGGAGTGGGGTATTTAATTTCGGCAAGATTATGAGCGCCGGTCTTAATAAGATGATCGCTATTGTTGGAATCGTAAATTACTTCTCCAGCATTAGTGAGATGTTTTAGGCTTCCGCTAGTGTTAGCATAAATATTTATAGCTCCTTTGCTTTCTGAATTTACTATCGCAATAAGATCTCCTTCTTTTACATTTTCGCCTTCATTAACTTTCCATTCCTTTAGCATGTAACGGTCTTCCAAAGCAGGGCTCCAACCCGGGATAGGTACTTTAGCTGTTTCGGCATAAACCACAGGATCATATATTCCAATTGCGCTAAACGGGTCCCAGAACAAGAAATTCCCCAGGCTTTCTACCAGGGGTACAGCGGCACCATTAAAATGTTCGGTAATTGCTTTAGGCTTTATTTTAATTTCACGGGTAAGGCTGATGCCTCTGCTATCTGTAATTTTTACGCTATAAGGAATCCCTTCTGTAAGACCGTGAGCCGATTTTGATGCTAAACCCGTTTTTTGATCGGACCATTTATAGGTATATGGCGGTTCACCCCCAGAGACCTCTAAATCGATAAATCCGTCATTAATTAAATTAGATATATTTCCGGCTTTGGCATCTACCTTAAGTTCCTGGGCATTTAAAATTGCAATAGGAAGTAAAAGGATTAAAAGAAAATACTTTTTCATAGTTTAATTTCTAAATTTGAAATTCCACACGAAACAAAACAGCATTTCTTCCCTAAAAGATCATCGGGTTAGCTTTTACGTATTTCAATTTAAATCTCTGATTGAAAAATGAAGCAATAAAAAAAAGGAAAAATCATTCAATTGTGAAGAAACTCTTGGGTCACCTTATTTTCATCAGGAAGATAAAATAGAAAAATAAGAAAAGCATAAGTTCCCGTGACCGCCGAGAAGAAAAATAAAACGGTTTTTAACCCTGTTTTATTTTTAGATGAAATTTGAAAAATTAGCTGTAAATATAAGGTATAATCCTTAGTTAGAAAAATTAAAAAACAAACATTTAGACGTTAGCGGAGGAATGTTACTACCTAAATATTTTAGAAGCGTGTAATTTTTTCCTATTTTTAATTTCTTAAATCTGCCTTGATATGAAGAATATTTTAGTAGCCGTAGATCATAAAAATGATGCCGAAATACTTATTTCACACGCGGTAAATATTGCCAAGTTAACTAGTGCCAAAATCTGGCTTATTCACGTTACTCAAGCCGATCCCGATGATTTTCTCGCCAGGGAAGCCGGACCTCAATATGTTTATGAAAAAAGAGCAGAGGAGCGAAAAGAAGAAAAAGCTACCATTGAAAAATGGGCCGAAAATGTTGCGAAAGAGTATAATGTAGAGGTTGAAGGCCGTATTATTGAAGGTTCGGTAATAAAATCTATAAGAAAGTTAGTAGAGGAGTGTAATATTGATTTGGTAGTTGCCGGGCACAAGAAGAAAAATTTAGTATATGGCCTATTTACATCAAACAAGAAAAAAGATCTTATAGACGATCTTCAAATTCCGTTGCTGGCCGTGCCGCTGGGATAAATAATTCGCACCGGTTCGGCAAGTAATTGCCGTGGGTACTATTTTATTCTGTTAGCTCTTAATTTAAAGTTAAGGGCAAAAGCACTTTGTTTTAAATAAACAACGTGATTTTTGTGTACTCTTTTCCCGGTTCTAAACAAATTTTCAATTAACTGGGAAATTTTTTATAAAATCGATTTTTAATATTTTTTAGGATTAAGGTTTTAACTACGTGTTATAGTTTGTTAAACCTTTTCAATAGCCTAACTCGTTCATTAACTTTAGGATATAACCATAAAAATAAAAAATTATGAGTATTGTAAAAGTTATTGAAGTAATTGCAAGTTCAACAGAAAGTTTTGATGATGCAACAAGAAACGCTCTTGCAGAGGCTTCTAAAAGTGTAAAGAATATAGAATCGGTTTACGTAAAAGAAATGCATGCGAATGTTATTAATAATAAAATTGCTTCGTACGCCGTAAATGCAAAAATATCTTTTAAAAAAGAGAGCTAAAATTTAATTAGTTAGATTTCCTGGGGAAGTGGTTTATTAATTAAATTCTTCCCCATTTTTTATAACAACTTCTTCCCTTATAAGTCGAGCACTGCTTAAATTTCTATACTTCTTGAATCGCTTTCCACAGGAAAAAAATAAAGAATTTTTACTTTAATATTCTTCTATTTTAGTGCTGAAGTCAATTAATACGGGATTTCCCCCGTTTCAAAAATGTATTTATAGTCTTAAATTAAAGGTGAACTTTTTGGGACAATAACATAAGAATATGGTGGAAAATTACCTTTAAAAATTCTGGGTAAATTATTTTGAAGAAGAAAAGCTTTAAAACAATTATTTCAGTATAATAAGTTTATACCACTACTTTTTTATAGCGAATTTCTATAAAGGTTCTATGTCTAACCTTAATATTTGTGCTATGAACCCTTTTTATATTTTTCTTGAAAATTACAAAACAGCCACTTCCGGTTTTCATTTTTTGGCTAAGCTCTTTATTTTATTAATCCTGGCCTGGATTGTAATTGCGGCCATTTTTGCTGTATTGGGAACGCTTAACCTGATATTTTAGGCTCGTACTTTAAAAAAAACTATGTTGGCTTTTTAAGCTTGCCGGGTTAGTTTTGCGCTGGCATCACAAAACTGAACACAGTTTCTTTATCTGAAGAACTTACTTGTATATTACCTTTGTGAGCTGAAGCTATTTGTGATGCGATATAAAGACCCAGGCCTAAACCTTTTTTGGGTTCTTCTCCTTCAATGCGATAAAAAGGTTCAAATAATTTCTCTCTTACTTTTTTAGGAATTTTCACCCCATCGTTGGTGATTGCTAATTTAAACTCTCCATTTAAGCATATCGCTTCAAGTTCTATAGATTTTCCTGGAGTACCATGGGTGACTGCATTTCCTAAAAGATTGGAGCATAATTGTGCGATTCGGTTTGGATCGCAATCCACGGGATTTTTTATTTGAATATTTGAAGTTATCTTCTGGTCAGGAGAAATAATTTTCAATTCATTAATCACCTGTTTTAATACCTCCTCCAACTTTTTAGAATCTTTAGTTTTATTAAGTTTTATGCCTTCTCCTAATCGGCCGCGGGCAAAATCTAATAGATTATCAATTAAACCTTCCATTCTAATGCTGGTAGATTTAATAAGGGCTGCGTTACGCTTTACAAGCTCTTCCTTACTAAATTTCATTAAAATTTCAGCACTCATTCTGGTGGTAGCAATCGGGTTTTTTAAATCGTGACCTAAAATGGCGATAAACTGTTCCCGAAGTTCTGCTATATGTTGTTCTTCGTTAAGTTCCGCTACGGCGTTTTCTTTTTCTTCAATAGCTTCAAGATGAAAACTTATTAATTCAGCATAAAGCTGAAACATACCTCTAATTTCTTCAGTATCTATCTTGGCCTTTTTTTTATCTATGGCGCAAATAGTACCAAAGAAACTTCCATCTTTTTTATAAAGAGGAACCGAAATATAACTCGAAAATTTATACATCGCAGGAGTTGGATGTTGAGCATAAGTATCACTTGTAGCTACATTATCTATAAAAACAGCCTGCTCGTGCTGGCGTACTTCGTTACAAATGGTTGTTTCTACTTTAAGTTCATCTCCAGGTTTTAACCCGAATTCAATCTTATCGTTTACAGCGCAGGTAATCCATCTATCTTCTGTGACCCGGGCAATAGCAGTAAAACCCATCCCGGTTGTAAGACAAATAATATCCAATAACTGAGTAACGATGGGGATTTTATTAATATTTGCAACGTCTGCTTTATAATCTTTATGCAAGGTGGATGTCTTTATAAGAGTAAATTTTTAAGTGTAAAAAGTTTATAAAATTAGTAAATATTTTTGATTTCTGAAATTGTTGCAATTCAACTTACGCGCTTTATATCAATTTTCTACCTGCTCATTATCAAAATAATGTAGTCTGGATCATTCATTATTATTTTACCTGTCTTGCTACTTAACTTTAGGATATAATTAAATACAAGCTTGTACCTAAACCT
The DNA here is from genome assembly GCF_900142975.1 of Salegentibacter salegens. NCBI lineage: Bacteria > Pseudomonadati > Bacteroidota > Flavobacteriia > Flavobacteriales > Flavobacteriaceae > Salegentibacter > Salegentibacter salegens. The sequence continues at coordinate 1,303,911 of NZ_LT670848.1, read as the reverse complement.
TTTATAAATCCTAAAAATTAATTATTATGAAAACATTAGTCGTTATTTTGATGCTTGTGAGCTTTAGCTTTAGTAGCTACGCTCAGAGAATTACTGAACTGGAAGAAACTAGAATTGCTTTTTCTCCTTCTCCTATTATTCTCACTGAAACCGATAATCCCGATGAATACAGCTATAATGTTAGCGATAGTTTTGCTGCTGAATTCACTAAGAACCCGATGGCATTTATGGAGTCTTATTTTGATATTTCTAACTTTATTGAAGAAGTGAAATATAAAGATTATGATAGTTATCTAGTACGTTTTCATTCTAGTAAAGGTTTTCTTGAAGCCAATTATTCAAAAGAAGGAGTATTAAACCGAACCAGGCAGCTATTTAAAGATATTGCTTTGCCTCTCGCGGTAAGAAACGAATTATGGAGACAAACCGAAGGCTGGAGTATGGTAAATAATAGTTACAAAGCCAGGGGGCAGGGTAAGCTTCTGGATAAAGAACTTTATCGAATTAAAGTTGTAAAAAATAATAAATCGAAAATTATTAAAATTGATCCTAAAAATATAGAGCAAGAGCGGGTTGCCGGTATGTAATTTCTCTAGTCCTATTAATGCCTGTAAAGTTTAAGCTTCAGTCTAAAAGAAGCTCGCAAAAACTTTACAGGCATTTTTTATGTCTTTCCATAATCGAAATATTAATGCTTCGAGATAGTTTACTGCAAATATCAGGTTCTTTACATCAGAAAATTGATCTCTGGTAGCAAAATCAAGGGTATTCATAAAATTAATTTATTTGTTATCAGTTACTTAGGTGAAAAAATAATATTGAACAAGAAAAAATAGTTTTAAATTACATGGGTGAATCTTAAAGTAAAAATTATGAAAGCACTTGTTGTAGATGATGAAGAATTGGCAAGAAGAAGAGTGCTTAACCTACTTGCTGAAGTAAAGGAAATTGAAGTTTTGGGAGAATGCTCCAATGGGAAATCGGCCATTACCCAAATTAATAAGCTTAAGCCAGGACTTGTTTTCCTTGATATCAGTATGAAAGATATGAGTGGGTTTGAAGTGTTGCAAAAGCTTAATGTGAACCCAAAACCGGTAGTTGTTTTTGTAACGGCCTATGACAATTATGCCACTAAGGCTTTTGATGTAGAAGCCTTCGATTTCCTGCTGAAACCTTTTAGGGACGAGCGGTTTTTTAAAACTATAAAAAAGGTACTTAACATCTCAAATCTCGAAGTCCAGGAAAATTTTGAAAAGCGCCTGCAAACCTTATTTGAAGTTTATAGCAAAGACAGGAAAACTTCCAAAATTCCTTTAAAACTTCCGGTTAGGCAGGGAAACAAAACCGTTTTGCTAACACCTGGAGAAATCACTTATATCTGTGCCTCGGGTTATTATGCTGAAATTTACACTGAAAATAATAAATATTTACTTCGGGAATCTTTAAATAACCTGGAAGATTTTTTTAAAGATCACGCCTTTTTTAGAATTCATAGATCGGCCATTATTAACCTGAATCATATTAAAGAAATTGTGCATTCAGATTTCTCTGAAGTAGATGTAAAAATGAAGGACAATAAATTATTACGCATTAGTAAATCCAATAAAAAAGAATTATTTGATAAACTCGGAATTTAAAAGAATCTTAAAATGAGCTTTTCAGCCTTAAAAAATAAATATATAGACGTAAAGCTTATTTTGCTTTTGGCCGCTTTCTATACGTTATTTAACCTGGTATATTTGGGCAAACTGGCTTATATGCGAGCCTTTGTTTACAGGGAAATCGTAGAATCCTGGCACGATATTATTATCCACAATGTGCTTATAGACTGGATTATTGTAGTGATTTATATGAGCCTGATTGCGATAAGTACTAAGCGCCTTTTAGATAAAAATTATTCCTGGATTAGAATTTTTTTACTGCATACCTTATTTTCAATTTTAATAGGATTTGTAATTCGGTTTTTCTTTGATCTCCATGGGATTTTACTCGGCCTAATGACTTTTGCCGATTATAGTTTAAAAGCCAGCATAGACCGAATGATATTTGTGATAGATCTTAATTTTCTGATCTACTTTGCGATGATTTTCATCATCTACACTTATTATTATTTAAAACAGGTAAAAGAGACCGAAAAGCAAAAGATGCTGCTGGAATCACAACTCACCAATACGCGTATGAAGATGTTGTCTTCTCAACTGCAGCCACACTTTTTATTCAATACCTTAAATTCAATTTCGGTTTTAGTAGAAATGGATGCTAAAAAAGCCCAGGATACCATTGCAGATCTAAGCGACTTGCTTCGGGAAATCTTGTACAGTAGCGAGCATTATAAGGTTACTTTGAGAAAGGAATTACGAATGCTAGACTATTATCTAAATATTCTCACTTTAAGGTTTTCAGATCATTTAATAATCGAAAAGAATATAGACGAGAGCCTGTTAGATCACTTAGTGCCATCGCTACTACTACAACCCCTTATAGAGAATTCTGTAAAACACGGTTATTCTTACCATAATATACATCTAAAGATTGTAATCAATATTTATAAATCTAGAGGTTACCTGGTGCTTAGCGTCTATAATAATGGGAAACCACTTAGCGAGAAACAAGAAGCTTTGTTAGAAAAAGGAGTTGGGATTTCTAATACCAGGGATCGTTTACTCACACTTTATGGAAAAAGAGCGAGTTTTAAAATACGCAATAAAGAGGCTGGAGTAGAAACGCTAATAAAAATTCCCTTTTCCAAAACCTGATTATAAACTTAAACGTTCCCCGTTTTTACTGGCAGATTCATATATTTTTTCCAGGATTATAATATCTTTTAATCCATCTTCTCCGGGAACCATAACTTTTTTGTCGTTGATAATTGCCAGGGCATCATCATCCATTTGTACAGCTTGCTGATTTTTCCTGAATGGAGCTAAAACAGTCCCATCGCTGGCTTTTCCTTTAACTCCAGAATACGATTGAAAAGGCCTTAAATAATACCATCCATTATCACAATTGGTTTCAAGATTATTCATGCTTTCTCCAAAACTGGTTCTGCAATTGGCGGTAATTCCATTAGGAAATTCAAGATCAAATACCGTTGTTTCATCTACTTCATTAAAAATTTCGGGTCGATTAGTAATATGTTTTGCACTTACCGAAATTGGTTCCAACCCGGTGGTATACCTCGCGGCATTTAAAGGATAAACGCCCATATCATACATGGCGCCGCCACCCATTTCTTTTTCCAGTTTCCAGGGATTCATCGGGTCGCCGTAATAACCGGCTTCCGCTTTTAGGTTTTTCATTTTACCAAAAGGTTTGGTTTCAGCCCATTTCATTAAGGTTTGTGTATTTTTTTCGTGCTGCATTCTATAGCCAATAGAAAGTTTTACCCCATTTTTATTACAGGCCTCAATTATTTGCCGGCATTCTTTTGAAGTTTTCGCCATAGGTTTTTCACACCAAACGTGTTTCCCGGCATTCGCAGCTTTAATAGCATATTTAGCGTGCAATCCAGTAGGTACAACAATATAGATCACATCTATTTCATCGTTATTCGCTATATCTCCCATGTTCTCATAATTATACACATTTTGATCTTTTATCCCGTATTTCTTCTGCCATACCGGGATTTTCTCAGGGCTTCCTGTTACAATGCCACGTAGCTCACAATAATCGGTTTCCTGAAGTGCAGGAGCTAATTGCCCGGTGCTGTAATTTCCCAGGCCTAAGAGGGCAACACCTAGCTTTTCTTTATTCTTCGGAAGTAAAAAATTGGGTATTGGAAGGGTAGTAGCGGCAACAAATAATCCCGACTTTTTAATAAATGTTCTGCGATCTTGCATAATTATGTTTTTGGCTGAAGCCAAAAGTTACTCAAGCTTTTTTAAAATCAGTGGTCAAAAGTTATATTTAACTATTTTTTAAATGCTGATTATTAGTGTTTAGGCTGAATTTTCTTAACTTAAAAATGAAATTTAACTAAACTTATTATGAAAAAAATACTTTTTTTAACTGGAGATTTTGCTGAAGATTACGAAACCATGGTGCCTTTCCAGATGTTAGAAATGCTGGGTTACACCGTGCATACTGTTTGTCCTGGAAAGAAAAAAGGTGACAAGATAAAAACCGCAATTCACGATTTTGAAGGAGACCAAACCTATACCGAAAAACCCGGTCATTTATTTGAACTCAATTATTCTTTTGATGAGGTATTTCCAGACGATTATGACGGATTTGTAATGGCCGGTGGCCGCGCACCGGAATATTTGAGATTGAATAAAAAAGTAATAGAAATCACGAAACATTTCTTTGAGAAAGATAAACCGGTGGCTTCTATTTGTCATGCAATTCAAATTCTTACCGTGGCCAAGGTTCTCGAGGGCAGAACGCTTACAGCCTATCCAACTATAGGCCCAGAAATAGAACTGGTAGGAGGGAAGTATAAAGAGGTTAATCCTACCGAAGCCGTGGTAGATGGTAATTTAGTTACTTCACCAGCCTGGCCCGGTCACGCAGCGTTTATAAGAGAATTTGTAAAATTGCTTGGGGCAAAAATTGAGATTTAACCACCCCTTTCTTCAGCAAAGCTGAATTCATTCCCCTCCTTTGAAAGGAGGGGAGCTTTTCGCAATTTTAGTGTCAATAAATTCCTGTATTTCTTCTACAGGCGTTTTATAATCAAACCATTGAATATCGGGATCTTTTCTAAACCAGGTAAGTTGCCTTTTTGCGAATCTTCGGGTGTTTTTCTTGATTTCCGCTATAGCGGTTTCCAGGGAGATTTTTCCTTCTAAAAAACTGAAAAGCTCTTTGTAACCTACGGTATTTAAAGCATTAAGGTGTCGATTAAGAAAAAGTTTTTCAGCTTCTTCCAGTAATCCTTCCTTCATCATTAAATCTACACGCCGGTTAATCCGTTCATAGATTATTTCACGATCGGCGGTAAGCCCGATGCTTAGCGGGATAAAATTACGCTGTTTTTTAGGCTGATTTAAATAAGAAGAATAAGGTTTCCCCGAGGCAATAGATACCTCCAGGGCACGAATCACGCGCTGCGGATTTTCTATATCTGCTATTTTATAATATTGGGAGTCGCATTTTTGTAATTCCTCCTGTAGTGGAACCAGGCCTTTTTCCTCAAACTTTTGGTTGAGATCCTGTCTAATTTCCGAAGGTACTTCGGGAAAATAATCCAGTCCGTGCAGTACACTTTTGGTGTATAACCCACTGCCGCCAACCATAACCATAGCTTTTTTATTCTGAAACAATTCTTCTAATTTCTGAATGGCTTCAGTTTCAAAATCGCCAACATTATAAGCATCTTTAATAGAAATGTGTTGAATAAAATGATGTTTAGCCGCCTGTAATTCTTCAGCAGAAGGAACAGCGGTACCAATGCACATTTCTTTATAAAACTGCCGGGAATCTGCCGATATTATTTCGGTATCAAACTTATTTGCGAGTTTAATGGCTAAGGAAGTCTTCCCAATGGCGGTTGGCCCCGCGATATTAATAAGGTAATTAGTGTTCATGAAGTGATTTTCCGCAATTATGGCAAAATTCAGCATCATCTAAATGCTTTGTCTCGTTACAATGTGGGCAGGCTTGTGTATTTTTAGGAATTTTATCTTTCTCGGAACGAGTGATTTCAGAAGTCACGATTCCTGTTGGTACAGCAATAATTCCATATCCAACAATCATTATAAAAGAAGCGATAAACCTACCGAGCGGTGTCACGGGGTGAATATCTCCAAAACCAACGGTGGTAAGGGTCACAATTGCCCAATAAATACTAAGAGGAATATTATCAAAACCTCCTTTTTCTCCTTCCACCAAATGCATCACCGTGCCCATGATCACACAAATAATAAGCACAGCAAATAGAAAAACAATAATCTTAGGTCTGCTATTTCGTAATGCTAATAAAAGTCGGTTAGATTCTCCAATATATCGGGTAACTTTTAGAATCCTGAAGACTCTAAGTAATCTTAATGCTCTTACCGCAAAGAGTAAATTATGCCCCCCAAAGATAAATGCAAGATAGGTTGGTAGGGTTGAAAGTAAATCTACAATACCATAGAAACTGAAAATGTAATTTTTAGGTTTTTTAATGGCAATAACCCGCAAGATGTATTCAATGGTGAAAATTATGGTAATAATCCATTCAGCAATATAAAAATGCCAGTAAAATTTGAGGTTAAGGTCGCTAACGCTTTCCAGCATTACCAGGATGATACTTATAGCAATAACTATAAGTAGGGCAACATCAAAAAATTTACCTGCCGGAGTATCGGCCTCATAAATTATTTCGTGAATTTTAGATTTCCAGCCTGGTTTGGGTTGCGTTTTCAAAAAAAGATTTTTTTGGAATTATTCAAATTTAAAGAAATTCCGCTATGTTCTAAGTAATTAAAGTTTATTTAGTTTGCGGGGTTAAGGGTACAATTTTTAAGCGTGAATTTCGCCGTAAATAACTTTGAATAATATGCTGTGCATCGCGGTCGTTTTTCATAGGAGTAATTATAGACCTAATAATATCAATATTGCTAATCTGGTGGTTTAAATTAAAGTAACCAATGCCTTTAAATTGGCCATCCTCAACAAGAAGTGCACTTTTTTCGTCTATTTCACGCCCACGGTCTATAACCAGCATATGTTGGTTTTTATAGGAATGCTTATCAATTAATTCCCTCACTCTTTCGTTGTAAGACTCAACCGATTCTTCATTGATACAGGCCCCGTGGCATTTTTTTAGCGTATAATTAAAACAGTTTCCATTTCCTTTTTCAAGATTGCATAATTTATGGCAGAGTTCATATTTTTCTATCCACATCTCCATAACGTTTCGAGCTCGCTTTAGCGAAGAAAAAGTGGTAATACTGTGTTTTTTACCGGCACGGCCAATTTTTAAATTTATATAGCCGTTTTCATCGACAGAGTGGTAGAGGGCATGGCTAAATATATTCTTTTTTAAAACCTTGTTGTATTTAGGTTTGTTATGTTTTATTTCCTGGTTTTCTTTTAAAAGGGCCGCCAGTTCATTCCCTGTGGCTTCAAAACTAACCGAATTAACTTCTTTCTGCATTTCCCTGGCTTTACGCTGCTCGTTGGTGAAATGCTGGGTCACTCGTTTTTTTATATTCCTGCTTTTTCCAATGTAAATGATCTCGCCCTCTTCATTATGAAAATAATATACGCCTGTAATTCCTGGTAAATCTTCCAGGATATAAACAAGTCGGGTATCTATCTGGCGTTTGGGCTCTAATTTTACCGCATCTTTAAGAATGTTCTTCTCAATATCTTTTGCGAGTAACATTTTAAAAAGTTTCACGGTTGCCTGGGCGTCGCCACTGGCACGGTGCCTATCACTTAACGGAATTCCCAGTGCTCTAACCAATTTCCCCAAACTATAAGATGCCTGCCCCGGAATAAGTTTTTTGGATAGCTCTACGGTACAAAGTGATTTTCTTTCAAATTCGAAACCAAGCCTTTTAAATTCGGTGCGAAGAATTCTATAGTCAAATTTTGCATTGTGCGCTACCAAAACACAATCTGAAGTTATTTCTACAATGCGTTTAGCAACCTCGTAAAATTTGGGAGCATTACGAAGCATATCGTTATTAATTCCCGTGAGGTTTACCACAAAGGGTTGAATTGGTTTTTCGGGATTTACAAGGCTTATAAACTGGTCTATTACTTTTAAACCATCAAATTTATAAATTGCAATTTCGGTTATTCCTTCTTCGTTATATTTACCACCGGTGGTTTCTATGTCTACTACTGCGTACAAAAAATATTTTCTCTATTTTTTAATAATTCCGTTCACCAAAAATATCACTCCCTATGCGTACCATATTGCTACCGCAATCTAGAGCGATTTTATAGTCACCGCTCATTCCCATAGAAAGGATATTCATATTTGAATATGTCTCTTTAAAATCGTCAAAAACCGATTTAAGGTGTTCAAATTCTTTTTTAACCTGAGTTTCATCTTCGGTAAAAGTTGCCATTCCCATAAGGCCTTTTACTTTTACATTATTTAAGCTTTTAAACTTTTCTGAATCTAATATTTCTTTAGCTTCTTCAGAAGAAATTCCATATTTACTATCTTCTTCAGCAATTTTAATTTGAAGAAGGCAATCTATAGAACGTTCATTTTTGTCGGCTTCCTTATTAATTTCTTTCAATAATTTTAAACTATCTACCGCGTGAATCAGGGAAACATAAGGCGCCATATATTTCACCTTGTTTCGCTGCACGTGCCCCACCATATGCCATTCAATATCTTTGGGAAGTTTTTCCCATTTTTCGGTCATTTCCTGGATCTTATTCTCTCCAAATTGTCTTTGGCCTGCTTCATATGCTTCTACAAGATCTTCTATAGGTTTTGTTTTTGAAATAGCTACGAGAGTAATGTTTTCAGGGAGTTCAGCGCTATATTTTTTTATATTTTCAGAAATACTCATCAATCAATTTTTAGTTGGTTTCAAACTCGTAAATGGTTAGACCGTTTAAAAGTTTGGGTTCAATATAGGTGCTTTTTGGGGGCATCGTTAAGCCTTCGTCGGCGGTTTCCTTTATTTCCTCAATACTAAGAGGAAGCATTCCAAAACCGACTGCAAATTCCCCTTTATCTATACGAGTTTTAAGCTCAATTAAATCATTCTTACCGTGAATATAAGAAATACGCTTATCATTTCTTAGGTCTTCAATTCCCAAAATTGGCTGAAGCACCTTTTTATACAAAATATATGGATCTAATTTAGTCAAAGAATCCCCAAATTCATAGTTTGTTTTTCGCAAATAAAGCGAATAAAATTCCCCGTCTAAATACATATTAAAATGATGTTTTTGCAAAGGTTTATAAACTTCCATCCCGTGATTTTCAATTCTGAAATATTCATCTAGCTGTATAAGAAATTCTTCTTTTGTATGTCCGTTTAAATCGGTGATTAGCCTACTGTATTCGTGAATTCTAAGGTTACTCTCTGAAATAAGGTAACTCATAAAAAAGTTATAAGGTTCTTTTCCGGTATGGTTTGGATTAGCCTTCCTGGATTCCTGGGCCAGTAAATAAGATGAAGCGCTACGATGATGGCCATCTGCAATATACAAATGCGGCATTTTGTCAAATTCTTGCTGAATTTGGTTTAATAATTCTTCCTGATCTATTTTCCAGAGATAATGAATTTCCCGGTTTGCAGTGGCAAATTCGTATTCGGCCCGGGTTTCCATAACCTGGTCAATAACTTTATTTATTGTAGAATTATCGGGATAGGTGAGGAGTACAGGTTCGGTGTTAAAACCTACCACCTTAAGATAATCTTTGAATAAAGTCTCACGGCGGGCAATAGTATCTTCGTGCTTTTTTATAAGATTATTTTTATAATCCTCAGCACTGGCCGCGGCGATAATTCCGCAGCAACTACTTTCCCTGCTTACAATTTTATAAAGGTAGTAAGCCGGATTTTCATCTTTTATAAAAGAACTTTCTTCCCTAAATTCCAGGTAACGGTTTTTTACCATTTGAAAACGCTGGCCCCCGGTAATCTCGTGCTGAAATTTATAACCCGGATTCAGAATATGTAAAAATGAATACGGGTTATATTGTAAAATTGCTCTTATTTCAGCTTCAGTATAATCTTCAAAAGATTTTGTAGCTACAAGGCCGGCTTTGGCCCGTTGCGGTCTAACCGCTCTAAATGGAAGTATTTTTGTCAAATGTAATTATTGAAATTCTACTTACTTAGTGAGATTTAAAATGAGATCTAAAAAAATCTGAATTCGTCAAGTTATCCCGAAGCTTCGGGATTGTTTCAGGCTTTATCCCGGATTTATTTCGGTATTCTAACATGTTTTGAATAATAACAACTTAGATTCTGAAATAAATTCAGAATGACGTTTTAATAAATTTTCCAGATAGCTTTTTACTCGATAATCGAGATTTAAATGCTCTGAGGCTTGTCTCGAATCAAAATGTTTTTCTTATAAACTACCTCGTGGGCTTGCCCCGAGGTAGTTTACTTTGTCACTTTTTCATCGCAGTTTAAACCCAGGTTAATTTATTAATTAGCTGAATTGCGCAGAAACCTTTTCGGCTTTTTTGCTTTCAGAATAATCGTAAAAACCTTCCCCAGATTTTATTCCCAGTTTTCCGGCCATCACCATATTGGTTAATAACGGGCAAGGTGCGTATTTTGGATTTTTAAAACCTTCGTACATTACCTCCAGGATAGAATGACAAACATCTAAACCAATAAAATCGGCTAACTGAAGCGGACCCATTGGGTGCGCCATTCCTAATTTCATTACAGTGTCAATTTCCTTAACGCCGGCAACGTTGTTGTAAAAAGTTTCAATCGCCTCGTTTATCATGGGCATCAAAATGCGGTTGGCAACAAAGCCCGGGTAATCGTTAGCTTCAACAGGAACTTTTTTCAGGTTTTCTGAAAGTTCCATAATGCTTTTAGTAACCTTATCGCTGGTATTGTAACCGCGAATAATCTCTACCAGTTTCATAATTGGCACCGGATTCATAAAGTGCATTCCAATTACACGCTCCGGATTGGAAACTACAGAAGCGATTTTTGTAATAGAAATAGAAGAAGTATTACTCGCCAAAATGGTTGTTGCCGAACAATTTGAGTCCAGTTGCTTAAAGATCTTAAGTTTTAGGTCTTCATTTTCTGTAGCTGCTTCAACTACAAGGTCTATTTCTTTTACACCTTTAGGAATATCTGTGAAAGTGGTAATGTTGTTTAGTGTAGCTTCTTTATCTGCTTCGCTTATTTTTTCTTTGGAAACCATTCGATCTAAATTTCCCGAAATAGTTTTCATTCCCTTATCCAGACTTTCTTCTGAAATGTCTATAAGGTTTACTTTGTATCCAAATTGAGCAAAAGTGTGAGCGATTCCGTTGCCCATGGTTCCTGCTCCTATAACTGCTATATTTTTCATTGTGTGTGGTTTTTATTTAAAATTCAACTTTAAATTATGCTAAAATCGATTTCTAATTATTTACTAAAACTTTCAATAACTCCATTGGCAACGCGCAAAGCTTCAGCGCCCTGTTCCAGCGTCACTATTGGAGTGGTATCATTATTTATGGCATCGGCAAAAGTTTCCAACTCGTCTAAAATCGCGTTGTTTGGAGAAACATCCGGATTATCAAAATAGATCTGTTTTTTCACTCCTTCAGCATTTTGCAAGATCATCGCGTAATCATCGGGATTTTCGGGCGCATCTTTCATTTTCACCACCTCGCATTTTTTCTCCAGAAAATCTACCGAAATGTAAGCGTCTCGCTGAAAAAACCTGGATTTACGCATATTTTTCATTGAAATTCGGCTGGCGGTTAAGTTGGCTACGCATCCGTTTTCAAATTCAATTCTTGCATTGGCAATATCTGGGGTATCACTAATTACTGAAACTCCGCTGGCATTAATATTTTTAACCTTAGACTTTACTACGCTTAAAACCGCATCAATATCGTGGATCATTAAATCTAAAACCACGGGAACATCAGTACCACGCGGATTGAATTCTGCAAGGCGATGCGCCTCAATAAACATAGGATTTTCAATTCGGGAAGCTACAGCTCTAAAAGCAGGATTAAAGCGTTCTACGTGGCCAACCTGGCCTTTTACGCCGTGTTTTTTGGCTAAAGCGATAAGTTCTTCAGCTTCAGCAAAAGTGTTGGTGATGGGTTTTTCTATAAAAAGATGCTTCCCAGCGCTAATTGTCTTTTTAGCGACTTCAAAATGGGAAAGGGTCGGGGTTACTACATCTACCATATCTACTGCTACGATGAGGTCTTCTATAGTATCAAAATTTTTATAACCGAATTCCGCAGAAATCTTTTCAGCATTTTCTGAATTAGCATCGTAGAAACCTACGAGTTCGTACTTTTCAGACTGATTAAGTAATTTGAGATGGATCTTTCCTAAGTGTCCTGCACCAAGCACGCCGACTTTCAACATATTATTTAGCATTTTTCACAAAAATAGCATTTTGATTGTAAATAGTTTAGCAATGAGGCGGGGAATCTCCCACGATTTCACTTGGTAACTTTGATTTCTAATGAGTATTTTTGCATATTAAACGGGGGGAAAGTGATCGAAGATAACTATAGACATAAGGGTAAAAGACAGCAATTGGTAAAAACCGTAAAGAAAAAGGGGATTACCGATAAAGCAGTTTTAGATGCAATTGGGAAAATTCCCCGGCATTTATTTATGGATAGCAGTTTTGAAGATCACGCCTACCAGGATAAAGCTTTTCCCATTGCTGCAGATCAAACGATATCACAACCTTATACGGTGGCTTTCCAAACTGAAAAACTGGAAATTAAAAAAAGCGAGAAAGTTCTGGAAATAGGTACTGGTAGCGGTTATCAAACTGCGGTTTTATGTGAGCTAGGTGCTAAAGTTTATAGCATTGAGCGCCAACGCGAATTATATAAAAAAACAAAAGCTTTTCTAAATAAAATTGGCTATCGACCCAAACATCTTAGTTTTGGAGATGGCTACAAAGGAATGCCAGATTATGCGCCTTTTGATAAAATAATTGTAACTGCCGGCGCTCCTTTTGTGCCTAAAGACCTTTTAGGGCAGTTAAAAGTTGGGGGCAGGATGGTAATTCCTGTGGGTGACGATGTGCAAACTATGACGCTTTTTATAAGAAAATCTCCTACAGAATTTGATAAAACCGAATTTGGCCAGTTTAGGTTTGTGCCTTTGCTTGGGGATAAGAATTAGAAAGAGTTATAAGATATAAATTAATTAAACTATTTATATTAGGTAGAACCCTATTTCAGTCTTCCTGGAATATCCATACGTTCGTGTAAGATCCTTATGATCTCTATAATGTTGTTCTCAATTTTTCTGTAGAATATTAAATGAGATTTCACTTTTGTAACTCGATAATTTTTTCGTGTTTGCTCTACAGATTTTCCGGTCAGGAAATTATCAGCTATAAATTCTATTTCTGCAATAATCAGATTATAGTATCTATCAGCCTGTGGTTTAGACCATTTTTTAATTGTATAAATCCAAATACTTTCTAAATCCTCAATCGCTTGCTGACTTATGCGATATTTTTTACTCATCGATATTGGAATGTAATTTTTTTAAGTGCTCCTTTGGATCAAAATTTTCTACAAATCCACTTTCTTCTCCAATTTCCAAAGCTTTGACCAGTTCTAACTCCTTCCTTTCTTCTCTTTCCAATAATCTTAACGCTGATTGAATAACCTCGTTAGCTGAATTATATCTACCAGATTTCACCTCCTCATTGATGAAATCTTCAAAATAATCTCCAAGTGATATTAAAGTGTTTTTTCCCATTTTGAAAATTTATAATCTAAATATAACACATTTTGTTAGCGCGTCAAAACCTGAAAAATTCAAATAAGAAAGCCGGTTTAAAATATTTTAAACCGGCTTTCTTATGTTTAAGCTTTTGTTCGCTTACTTCTTTTTCTGTTGATTCTTTTGCTGTTCTGCCTGCTCCATCATTTCCTGCATTTTCCTGGTGAACTTATTTTGCTTTTTAGGCTTTTTCTTGTTCTCCTGGATCTTTGCATGAATTTTATCTTCGTCAATTATCACATATTTAATCACCAACATAATACCTATAGTAATCAGGTTAGAGGTGAAGTAGTACAATGAAAGTCCACTCGCGTAGTTGTTAAAGAAGAACAACATCATTAGCGGAGACAAATACATAATAAATTTCATATTAGGCATTCCCGGTTGCTGAGCCTGTTGCATACTTTGTCCCGTGGTCATCATCATATAAACAAAGATGGCGATAGATGCTAAAATTGGGAATAAACTCACGTGATCTCCATAAAATGGAATGTTGAATGGTAACTGAGCTATAGTATCATAACTTGATAAATCGTCTGCCCATAAGAATCCTTTCTGTCTTAACTGGAAAGCACTTGGGAAGAACTGGAATAAGGCATAGAAAACCGGAATTTGCATTAAAGCCGGTAAACAACCACTCATTGGGCTGGCTCCTGCTTTGCTATACAGCTTCATAGTTTCCTGCTGCTTTTTCATCGCATTATCCTTATACTTCTCGTTCAGCTCATTAATTTCAGGTCTTAAAACCTTCATTTTAGCCTGTGAGAGATAAGATTTGTAAGTAACCGGAGACAGTACAATTCTAACAACAATGGTCATTACAATAATGGCGATACCGTAGCTTGGTAGAACACCGCTTAAAAATGCGAAAAATGGGATGAATACGTATTTGTTAATCCACCCAAAAATTCCCCAACCTAATGGTACAACTTCATCAAGATTACGGTCATAATCATTTAAGATCTTATAATCGGTTGGTCCGTAATACCAGTTCATATTATAATTAAGCTCTCCACCATTTAATTCTAAAGGCAACTGTGCAGCAAAATCTTTGGTATAAACCGTATCTATTTCTTCGTCTTCCACAAGGTTTTGAGAAGTGAATTTTCCGCGACTAAATGGGGTGTCGGTCAATAATATAGAGGTGAAGAAATGCTGTTTAAAAGCTACATAAGTAATATTGTCATCTTCCTGTTCTTCAAAATCACCGCTGCCTAAATAATCGTCATCACCATCTTCATATTCATAAATGAGATCTGTATAACGATTTTCGTAAGAAATACTTTTTGCGTGACGGTAACCTTTTAACTGCCAGTTCATATTAATATCCCTGGAACTGTTAAATACGTCATTTAGCCCCTGAGATCTAATACTGAAATCTAACATATATTCACCCGGTTTCAGCACATAGCGATATTCCAGGAATTCGTTTTCTGAAACTTTCAGCTTCATAGAGATAATCTGATTATCTCCACTTTGAGTTACTTCGGGTTCAAAATAAAGGTTTTCGGTGTCAAGTGTTCTTCCGTCTGTAGTGGTGAAATTAATGTTGAAGGAAGCATTTCCGTCTTTAATTAAATAAACCGGAATAGAATCGAAGGTTTTGTAATTGGTTAACCTTGCTTCTGAAATATATCCACCTTTGTTATCAATTTTAAGTTCTAAAACATCGTTGGAAATGGTGGTGGTATTTTCTGTAGCCGATGGAAGACTTGCCGAATAACCGAAAGCACCTAAACGCTCACGAGCCTGGGCAAGGGCAGTAGAATCTGCACCCTGGCTTTGTACTTCCTGTTCTTGTTGTGGTGGCTGATTGGAATCTGTATTTCCGGGAACTTCAACCTGCTCGGTTTCCTGTTGTGGTTCTACTCCTTCTTCTGAGGCGCTGTTGGTGTACAGCATCCAAAGTAAAATTCCACCAATAAGTATAAATCCAATTAAGGACTGAACATCAAATTTCTTTTCTTCCATGCTTTTAAACTATAACTTGCTTCTGGTCAATAATTCCGCCAGTATTGCTTTTATGCCAGACTGGCATTTTTTTTATTTTTTGAGAAATCGTAGGCCGCTTTTATAAAGGCTATAAAAACCGGGTGCGGAGTCGCAACCGTACTTTTGTATTCCGGGTGGTATTGAACACCCACAAACCAGGGATGATCTTTTAATTCTATAACTTCTACCAGGCCGGTTTCGGGGTTAATTCCTGTACTAAGCATTCCCGCTTTTTCCAGCTCCTTCTTATATTTATTGTTGTATTCGTAGCGGTGGCGATGTCTTTCTTTGATCTCGGTTTTATTGTAAGCCTTTTGAATTTTAGAACCTTCGGTAAGTTTACAATCCCAGGCGCCAAGTCGCATTGTTCCGCCCTTATGAGTAACCTCTTTTTGCTCTTCCATAAGATCTATAACCGGGTGTTTAGTTTTAGGATCCATTTCGGTAGAATTGGCAGTTTTTAACTTTAATACGTTTCTTGCAAATTCAATTACTGCCATTTGCATTCCTAAGCAAATACCCAAAAATGGTAAATTATGCTGTCTTGCGTATTTTACCGCGTCAATTTTTCCTTCCACACCGCGTTCTCCAAATCCTGGTGCAACCAGAACTCCGTCTAAATTTGCGAATTTATGGTCTATAGTATTCTCATTTATAAATTCAGAATGAATACTTTCTACATTTACCTTCACTTCATTTTCGGCACCTGCGTGAATAAATGATTCAAGGATAGATTTATAAGAATCCTGTAACTCAACATATTTCCCGATTAAACCAATAGTGATTTCAGCTTTAGGATTTTTGTGTCTATCCAAAAACTGGTTCCACCGGTCTAAATTGGGAGTGGTTTCGTCGGGTAAATGTAATTTCTTTAAGGTTACGGTGTCCAGGCCTTCTTTCAGCATTAAATTTGGAACATCGTAAATAGTAGCTGCATCAATACTTTGAATTACCGCTTCCTGTCTCACGTTACAGAAAATAGCCAGTTTACGGCGAATATCATCTGAAAGTTCGTGCTCGGTTCTACAAACCAAAATATCTGCTTTAAGTCCGCTTTCCATCAAAGTTTTTACACTGTGCTGGGTTGGTTTGGTTTTAAGTTCGCCTGCAGCGGCAAGATAAGGAACAAGGGTGAGATGAATAATTAACGCATTTTCATCGCCTAATTCCCATTTTAATTGACGTACCGCTTCAATATATGGTAAGGATTCTATATCGCCTACTGTTCCGCCAATTTCGGTAATTACGATGTCGTAATCGCCATTTTGACCCAAGATCTGGATGCGATCTTTAATTTCGTTAGTAATATGCGGAACCACCTGTACGGTTTTTCCTAAAAATTCTCCACGGCGTTCTTTTTCAATTACACTTTGGTAAATACGGCCGGTAGTGACATTGTTTGCCTGGGAAGTATTTACATTTAAAAAACGTTCGTAATGGCCAAGGTCAAGATCGGTTTCGGCGCCATCTTCGGTAACATAGCATTCCCCATGTTCATAAGGATTTAAGGTGCCGGGATCTACGTTAATGTAGGGGTCGAGTTTTTGAATAGTGGTTCTAAATCCACGCGCTTGCAGTAATTTTGCCAGGGAAGCTGCTATAATTCCTTTTCCGAGGGAAGAAGAAACGCCGCCGGTGACAAAAATATACTTGGTTTCGGCCATTTTAAGAAGTGTTTGTTGCGTTGTTTGATTCAGGGCGCTAAATTACAAAGAAGAATAGAAAAGCCATTAATTTTAAACCTAATATTTTTTTGCTGAAAATTGCCTTAAAGTATGAATTATAATCAGCGTTTTGGAAACTTTCTTCTTATATCCCTAAGCAATTGTTCCATTCCGTTGAGTTTAAGTTCAAAGACTTCACTCATTTGCTGGCCAAGCTTTCCTTCCGGGAACCCTTTTTGTCGATACCAAACCAAATAATATTCAGGAATGTCGCTTAAATAATAGCCTTTGTATTTCCCGAAATGCATCTTAGCATGGGCAAGTTCTAAAAGGGCTTTATGGTTTGGTTTTAAACTCATTTACTCGATAATCGGCATTGTTGGGGAATAGCTTCTAAATTAAAAATATTATTTTCTATGAATGCTTCGGGAATTTGCTCCTAGGTAGTTTACGAATATTGCAAAATCGGTTGGAGCCGAGCAAATTTATTTTTGTTTAAAGGCTTTTCTATAAATTCTATAACCGAAGGATATTCTTTAGCTTTATTGCGATCTACAGCACTGGTGCTGGAGGTAAGAATAATTATTCTATGTTGATGTCCCTTAGTTTTTAATGAATCAAGAAATTCCCAACCATTCATTTCGGGCATATTTAAATCTAAAAATATAAGCGTGTTTTGCCGTTCTTCTAAATAGGCCAGGGCTTCTTCGGGATTGGTGAAATCTACAACATCTTTATCATAACCTTCTATTTCCAGTAGTTTTCGGGTAATAAAATTGGCTATGGGCTGGTCGTCTACCAGGATAATGGTACTCATAACTTTTTTGCTTTTAGCTGGGTTAATTCGGAAGAAGCCATTTCAATTACTTCTCTTAAAACCTGGTCCATTTCTTCTGAGGATTGTTTGAGTTTTGGCAAAAGTTCTTCCCGGCAGGTTTTATCGTCAAAAGCTTCAAAAAGCTGTACTATGCCTTGAATTCGAGATAATGGCTCCCTCACATTATGAGCATTTAAAGCTGAAATATGCAGTAATTTCTCATTTTTCTCTACCACTTCTTTAGTGCGGTTGGCAATGGTTTGCTTTTGGTTTTCTACTATTTGATTGATTTTTTTATTCTGGATTTTAATTACGTCTAAAGCCTGTAACAACGACTGGTTCTTATGATAAAGTTCTTCTTTTAAGTGAATCTCCTGAAATTTCGCCTGGAAACTATCGCTTATTAATTTTAGCATTTCAATATCTCCAACATCAAAAGCTTTATTTTTATCTGATATTAGGGAAACAGTAAAATCCACATCCATCTTTTTAAAGGTCCAGCACCATAAAGCTGGAGAATCTAAAGTATTAGAAATAATTTTTTCACTTAGTTGAGACGGGATTTCTTCAGTTTTAATGGGAATATTATTCTCTAAAATCTGCAGTTCGTGGGTAAGTAAATTTTCTTTTGAAATAAGTTCAAATTCACCCTTTGCATTACACTGGCAATACACCAAATAAGATCCTGCCTGGTTTACACTAATTCTAAAAAGATGGAAATTAAGTAGGTATTTTAAGAAGCGCACAGAAACCTGGGAAACTTCTTCCAAACTCTTACAACGATTTAAATTGTTGCTGAATTTTGAAAAAGTTTCGTAAGTAATTCTATAAACCCGGGAGGTTCTATCCTGTAAAGATTCCATTAAAATTTGAACTTATTCTGGGGTTTCCAGTAATTCGTTGTCTATCTTGATTCCAGAAACATCAGCTATGGTATTCAGCATATTCACTAAATCGGCCTGGGCCATTAATTCCTGGATTTCTGTTTGAGAAAATCCGGCTTTTTCTAATTCTTCAAAATCTTCGTCTGAAACTTCACTATGGTTAAGCGCCGCATGAGTCACAATTTTTACCGCAGTTCTAAAACTGGCTGGCATAGAAGGAGAATTTATATTTTCTGTAGCTTTAAAACCTTCATCTTCCGAAATCATAGCACTCATGCTATCGGCAAAAATTCCGTGTGCGTGAGAGCAATAATTGCAGCCACGTTCCTTAGATACATTGTAAATAATGAGTTGTTTAAGCACATTAGGTACTTCTCCTTCCATCAAGGTATTCTTTAATTTACTCCAGTTTCCTTTTAATAGGGTGGCGTTGGTGCCCTGGCATTTAAACCAGTTTAAAACAAATGGAAGTTGAAGGGTTTTTTTGGTATCATCATAAATTTCCTGAACTTCGGGAGAGGCTTCTTCATAAGAAACCATAGGATAACGTGCTGTAGCGTTCATTTTTGAGTAGTTGTTTGTAATAGATTTGAGGTTTTTTTAAGGTTGTCCAAAATAAGTTAATATTTTAAAACGTCCTAAATTAATTTAGTAGGAACATCCTTTTAACAACTGTCTACCTTAATAAGTTTTAATCTAACAAATTTGAAAAGTATATTTTTGCGATATATTTTATAAAATGAAGTACCAGTACCAAATAAGATTAAGTCCCGAAGAAGCTGTAAATCAGCAAAAACTTAAACGGGCAGTTGCCCGGCACGGGGGCATAGCTCTAAAAGATATCACGTATGTGAATATTTTAAAACGATCTATTGATGCCCGGCAAAAGGCCATAAAGATCAATTTAAAAGTTGATGTTTATGTGAAAGAAGCATTCACGGAAGATAAAATCTATCTCCCCGATTACCAGAATGTGAAAAATAAAGAGAAAATTATAATTGTTGGCGCTGGTCCTGCGGGCTTATTTGCTGCCCTTCGTTTTATTGAATTAGGCTTTAAACCAATTATTATTGAACGCGGAAAAGATGTAAGAACCCGGCGTAGGGATTTAAAAGCACTCAATATTGAACATATTGTAAATGAAGATTCTAATTACTGTTTTGGTGAAGGTGGTGCGGGAACTTACAGCGATGGTAAACTTTATACCCGATCTAAAAAACGCGGTGATGTAGACCGAATTTTAAAATTATTCGTTGGCTTTGGCGCTACTCCAGAGATTATGGTAGATGCGCACCCGCATATTGGAACCAATAAACTTCCGGCGATTATTGCTGATATTCGGGAGCTCATAATTAACTGCGGCGGGGAGGTCCTTTTTGAAACGAGGCTAACCGATATTCTTATTGTTAATAATGAAGTTACCGGAATTAAAACTTTAAAAGGCGACATGATTAATGCAAAAAAAATTATCCTGGCAACGGGACATTCGGCCAGGGATATTTTTGAGCTTTTGCATAGAAAAAATATAGAAATTGAAGCCAAATCTTTTGCGCTTGGGGTTAGGGTAGAGCATCCCCAGGAGCTTATAGATCAAATTCAGTATAAATGCGATTCCAGGGGAGAATTTCTTCCGCCTTCGCCTTATAGTATCGTGAAGCAGGTAAAGGGTAGGGGAATGTATTCTTTTTGTATGTGTCCCGGCGGGATTATAGCTCCCTGCGCCACCGCACCGGGTGAAGTAGTTACCAATGGCTGGTCTCCCAGTAAACGCGATCAACCAACCGCAAACTCAGGGATTGTGGTAGAATTAAGACTATCAGATTTTAAAAATACCGAAAAAAATCCGCTTGCGGCAATGGAATTTCAAAAGCAAATTGAACAAAAAGCCTGGTTGGAAGGCGGAAGTACACAAAAAGTACCGGCGCAACGCTTAGTAGATTTTACGCAAGGAAAAATTTCTGAAAACCTTCCGGTAACTTCCTATAAACCCGGAGTCACTTCTGCTGATTTAGGAAATGTATTTCCGGAATTTATTCATAAAACTTTACAGGAAGGCTTTAAAGAATTCAACAAAAGCATGCGGGGTTTTTTAACCAATGAGGCCGTGGTGCACGCCCCTGAATCCAGAACTTCTTCCCCGGTAAGAATTCCGCGGGACCCTTACAGTTTTGAACATGTGCAAATAAAAGGGCTATATCCCTGCGGGGAAGGTGCCGGTTACGCCGGTGGGATTATTTCGGCAGCAATAGATGGAGAAAGGTGTGCCGAAAAATGTGTGGAAAGTATGCAGAAATCTTAACCGTTTATAAAGGTTAAATTCTTGATAATTGTCAAGACATTAATAGTGTTGATTTTGGTTTTTTTTATCTTCATTTTTTGAAAACAACCACCGTTAAAAATCAGAATTATGCCCATAGTAGGTTCCTTAATAAAAAGCCTTATAGATCTTCGCGACAACATAGTTTCAGAACCGGAGGCAGAAGAAGCCCAAAAAGAGGTTCTTACCAGGTTACTTAAAAAAGCAAAAGACACTCAATTTGGTAAACATTACGATTTTGAATCGATTTTAAAGTCAGATGATGTTCAAAAAACCTTTGCCCAAAAAGTACCCTATTTTGATTACAATAAGCTTAATAAGGAATGGTGGTATAAATTACACGATGGCGAAAAAGACGTAACCTGGCCGGGTAGACCGCCTTATTTTGCAGTGAGTTCAGGTACTACCGGGACAAGCAGTAAGCGTATTCCGGTTACCGATGAAATGCTGGAATCTATTAGAAAAGCAGGAATAAAACAGGTGAGTGCTTTAAGTAATTTTGATCTTCCCCCAGATTTCTTTGAAAAGGAAATCATGATGCTGGGAAGCTCTACCGATCTTGAGAAAGAAGGAGATCACCAGGAAGGTGAAATTAGCGGAATTAGCGCAAGTAATATCCCATTTTGGTTTCGCGGA
The DNA here is from genome assembly GCF_900142975.1 of Salegentibacter salegens. Classification (NCBI taxonomy): domain Bacteria; kingdom Pseudomonadati; phylum Bacteroidota; class Flavobacteriia; order Flavobacteriales; family Flavobacteriaceae; genus Salegentibacter; species Salegentibacter salegens. The sequence goes on along the minus strand of NZ_LT670848.1, from coordinate 1,282,237 downwards.
TATTATAAACCAGGGGAAGAAATTTCAAAAATTGAAGAATGGGATGAGCGCGTTCAACGTATTGCCGAAAACGCTAAAAACTGGGATATTGGAGCCTTAAGCGGCATTCCCTCCTGGCTTGAGCTTATGATGAAAAAGGTTATTGAATATAATAACCTGGATAATATACACGATATCTGGCCTAACTTAAAGGTTTACGCTTCCGGCGGGGTTGCCTTTGAACCTTACGAAAAGAGTTTTAATGCTTTGCTGGGCCACCCAATTACGGTTATTGATACTTACCTGGCTTCAGAAGGATTTTTGGCAGTGCAGGCACGACCCGAAACTAACGCGATGAAGCTGATTCTGGACAACGGAATTTATTTCGAATTTGTTCCGTTTAAAGCCGAATATATCAACCAGGATGGTTCTATAGTTGAAGATGCACCGGTGATTTCTTTAGATGAAGTTGAAGAGGAAAAGGATTATGTTTTACTAATTAGTACTGTTTCCGGGGCTTGGAGATATCTTATTGGAGATACTATTAAATTTACCGATGTGGAACGCAAAGAAATTCGTATAACCGGAAGAACAAAATTCTTCTTAAACGTGGTGGGTTCTCAACTTTCAGTAAATAAAATGAATGATGCAGTGCAGGAGCTTGAAGATAAATTTGATATAAAAATTCCTGAGTTTACGCTGGCCGCGGTAAGAATTGATGGAGAATTTCATCACCACTGGTATTTAGGAACCGAAGGCGATACTCCAGAAGAAGAACTTAAAGAAGCTTTAGATGAATCTTTAAAAAATGCTAATAAGAATTATAAAGTAGCCCGTTCTAAAGCTTTAAAAGGGGTTAAAGTGACTAAAGTTCATCCAAATATTTTCCCGGAGTGGAGTGCTGCCAATAAGAAAAAAGGCGGACAGGTGAAAATGGAAAAAGTTATGGACGAGGAGAAATTTGCAAAATGGGAAAAATTCGTAAACGAACAAAAAGCCTAATCGTCGTCTTCATCAATTTCATCAATTAAAGCCATAATCTCTTCTTGCGAAAGGTAAAGTTTTTTAATTCTGGCTTTGTAGGTATCAGCGAGATGGGTGTGGTTTAAGATAAAATCTTTAGTAGCGATAATATATTTTCCGAGTCCGTGGTTTACTGCATAGGTATCTGCAGCTCTTTCAGCTTCTTGAATATACCGTTTTGAAGTTAGATATTTAACTCCAAACCATACCATATTTACTGCACTGCGTTCGCGATAATCCATAATGTGACCCAACTCGTGCCCAATCCATCCAATAAGTACATCAGAAGGAACATTTTTTACATCAAAAACTTCATCTTCAATTTTAATGTGTTCGCTTATCATCACAAAATAACTACGATTCTTTTTGTTTTTTAGCAAGCCTGAAACTTTTGGCTGCGCCTGCATAAAAGATTTCTGAATTTTCTTTTTAAACTTAAATTCAATAGGCGTGTCTTTTAACTCGGGGTAGTGGGATAGTGCCACATAGGTCTCTCTCCAAATTTCATCGGGCACAATTTTATTTTCAAACTTTAAAGTATCTTTCTGTTTCATTTGTTCCTGGGCATAAAGCGTACTCCAATTCCATTGGCAAAATAGAATTGCGGTAATTAATAAAAAATATGTTTTACGTATAGAATTCAATTTAGTTTCTTGTCTGTAGTGCTAAAAATATAGTAAACCTGCTGGTTTCACCAAGAAAGTAGTTATAAAATAAACATAAAAAAAGGCCATCCTTATTGGTGACCTTTTTTTATTGAATTTCTAAAACTTTATTTAGAAATTATCCTTGCATTAACTGCTGTAATCTCTGTTGCAATTCAGTATCGGTTTGAAGTGCCATTGCGATTTTCTCGTAACGTGCAACATCAAGACCTTCTTCTGAAATAGCACTTTCCATTTCTTCTTGAAATTCGCTTTGCATTCCTTCAATTTCAGCAACAACTTCTTTGTGCTTTGTTTTTTCTTCTTCAGAAGCATCAACCTCAGTATTTGGGTCTAAAGATGCCTGATGAATTTCATTAAAACGCTGAATGTCAAATCCGCTATCTTCTACTTTCTTCGCCATCTCCTGTTGCGCCTGCTGGTTTACCATTCTAATTTTTTGGTAAGCATCAGCAAATTTAGAAAGCTCCTCGTCACTAACATCTACTTCTACAGCTTGCTGTTGTTGCTGTGGCAGTTGTTGAGTTTGGGCAAATACACTTGCTGATCCTAGTAGGGCAAAAGCAAATAATAAACCTGCAATCTTTTTTGATTTAATCATAATCTTTGTTTAAAGTTTTTAATGAAGCGCAATCTAAAAATATCATATTGCGACACAAATATTATTGATATTAATATTTAGTTTTTTAGAGAAATTTAACTCAATTTGAGAACCTTGTTAAAATCCTTTCTCTAATTGCTCAGTTTTTAACTTCATATGTATAATACCGGTAACAAATGAATAGTTTTTGAAGGAAATATTTTTGTACTATACTTTTCGTAATCACCTGGAATACAAATTATTAAAATCCACGAGCAGAAATTACTTCCAGATTAATAGGTTCTCCAATATCATCTTCCAGCTTCTTTTTAATTTCACGAATTTCATCGCTACTCAGGTTTTCTGGCCCCACCAGGGTAAGCGAAACGCGTAAAGGATCTCCAAATCTAACTTTCACATCCCTAATTACCAATTCGTTTACGGTAGAGCCTTCTAATTCCCGGGTAATACTGGCCTCCTTTTTTATTCGATTAAAAGAAAGGGAAAGGGGCACCATCACCATCCCGATTAAAATTAAGGTATAAACCAAACCGAGTTTTGCACGTTTAAATGGCGCAAAACCGAGGACGAGAAAGGTAATTCCCGCAAACATTATAATTCCCGCAAGGTTGGTTAAATACAGTAAAAAGGCTCCTGAAAATACCTGCCAGTCCCACCAGCCAATTCCAATCCCTGCAACGGCCAATGGTGGTACCAGCGCAACCGCAATAGCTACACCCGCAAGGCTTTTTGCAATACCTTCTTTTGCATGTGCATAAGCCGCAGCCACTCCAGACGCTACCGCAATTCCCATATCCAAGAGTGTAGGGGAGAGGCGAGCATCAATTTCAGAAGTGATTAATTTTATTGGAATAATAAGGGTAACCCCAGAGGAGAATAAGAGCGAAACTCCGGTTCCAATTAAAATGGTAATAATTCCCCTTTTGAGCATATTGGTATCGTAACGTACCATTCCCATCGCAAAAGAGACGATAGGAGAAATAATAGGTGCCAAAATCATCGCTCCAATTATAACCGGTGATGAATCAGCGAAGAGTCCGAAAGTGGCGATGAGGGTGGAGAGGATCATCATTACCACATAAATTGAGGTAGTTTTAGAATTTTCCCGCAATACTTTAAATAATTCCTGAAATTCCTCGGTTGTGGCGCGGGGAAAAATAGGTAATGTACGTTTGGTTAATTCTTCGCGTTTTTCGCCGGTAGGCAGGGTATCGGTTTTATTACTCTTTTTTAAATTGGCTTCATCTTTTTCTGTGCAATATTTACTGGCCTGCGCCAGGCAAAGTGATTCGGGTTCTACCCTGAGAGATATTTCTTTGGCCTGCTCTTTTTCTCCATCTATGGTAAATTCTATTTCAGAAGAATTTTTGATGTGTAGGTTGGCAATTTTTAATCTACCAATAAAAGATGGCGTCTTATCTAATTGTTTGCCACCAGGAAGTAAACTGCGTAATAAAAACCATATTAATTGCAATAAATTAGTAGGAGAAATAATAAGTACTGTAAACATCCCATCGTTCAAAGAACTTTCAGAAACCAGTCTTCTAGCTACAACCGAGCTTAATGCATGTTCTACTACAATTATTCCCAGGGCCGAAGTATGAATTATTTTTTCATCTTCTGAGCTTATCACATACGAGTTGTGGGAAAGGGAAGATAAATGCCTGATGTTTTTAAAAAAGGTGTAAACTTCCCTTACAAAATTATTGTTCTGATGATCTTCAGTGAAAATAAAAACATTCCCAATATTAACCGACTGGAATATGGGAATATCGTTACAATAGAGCATATCTAAAGTATGCGCTTCTTCATTTTCGAGAATTTCTTCTATAACTTCTTTTGGGTCATTTGCAATCCCCAGGCCCTTGGTGGTATAGGTGTTCTCGGGATGGGGTAGAATCCCAACTTTCTGGTTTTTCTTGGCAGCTTTCGGCAAAAATTCCCTTAGAAACTCATCGCTTAAATAAGTGACTATTATGTCATCATTTCCTGCTTCAAATTCGGTTTCCGGGTAATCTATGGTTTGTTTTTCGGTATTTTCTAATAACGGAAAAATATCATTCTCCACAGTTTCCCTATCATCAGGATGATGTAAAATATACAGCATAGTTTCTTATTGCGATTGCAGCGCCAAGATAAGGCTTTTTGAAATCGGCACTAAAAGTTTAACCTGAGTTTTTGACTTAGACTATAAGAATAGCTTGAGCTTAGTCTTCTTCCTTTAAGTATTTATCTAAAAATTGTCTTATTTGCCTGTACCCTTCAATTTCATTCTCTTTTTTAATAAACCCATGACCTTCATCTTCAAAAACAACATATTCTACTGGAACATCATTTTCTTTTAATGCGGCAACAATTTCATCTGATTCTACCTGAAGCACCCGTGGGTCGTTAGCTCCCTGTAAAACCATTACGGGATTTTTAACCTGTTCGGCGTGAAAAAGCGGTGATTTATTATAAAGCGCGATGGAATCTTTTACAGGATCGCCCATTTCTTCGTAAAGCGCTTCACGAAAAGCTTCCCAGTAAGGCGGAATAGATTTTAAGGTGCGTAACCAATTAGTTACCCCAAATATATTTACACCTGCTTTAAACTCATCTGGAGTAAAAGTCATTGCCGCCATCGTCATATAACCGCCATAGCTACCTCCAAGAATCCCTATTTTTTCTGAATCTATATATTCCTGTTGCTGCAACCATTTTTTACCCCAAATGCAATCTTTTAAATCTTCATCTCCATGTTTTTTATCATCCATTTTGAAGAAACTTTTTCCATAACCGCTACTGCCACGGTTATTTACCGCCAGGATTGCATAACCCTGGTTCACCAAATACTGAATTAAAGCTGAGTAACCCACTCGCGATTGGCCCCCTGGCCCACCATGAACCCAAACCAGGGCGGGAACCTTGTTGTTTTTTGTAGCTTGATGCGGTTTGTAATAAATGGCAGGAATTTCCAGTCCGTCAAAAGATTCGTACCGAACCACTTCAGCTGAAACCAGGTCTTCAGAATTAATTTTGGGATTTAGCGTATTGGTTAATTTCTTTAATTCTCCCGATGAAAAATTATAAATATATAGATTATTAGGAGCTTTTGCTGTGCCAATGGTAAGCCGCATTAGTTCTTCACTATTCGAAATATTTACTGCTACAATATCTTCATTTTCCATATCGGGAAGATCAACTTCCTCACCGGTTTCGGTATTTTCGATAATTAGACTGTTTTTTCCGTCTTCATTAATACCTATCACCCTGTATTTATCATTTTCACTAAGATAACTATACATTACGTCCCAATTGGTCTCAAACAAATTGCTGCTTTGGTTAGTTTCAAGATTATATGCTATTAAACTTTTAAATTCCCTACCGGCGTTGGTAATGTAATAGAAATGTTCGTCATTTTTAGAAAAACCGGAAGCTGAATATTGAGCTGATTCTTCTGAAAGTTCTGTCATTTCTTCGGTTTCTAAATGGTATAAATAAAGCTTATTTTCACTGGTGGTAATAGCTTTGGTGAGGGCAATTAATTTCCCATTGTGAGAGATATCTTCAAAAGAGAGATTTTCTTCATTTTTATAAATTAACTCACTTTCCCTGCTCTGCATATCCATTTCGTATAAATCAAAAAACTGCGGATTCCTTTTATTTGAAAGATAATAGAAACCGGTTTTCTCATTGTTCCATCCGGCAAATTGTGATTTTTCATTTTCTCCAGAAGTTAAATCGGTAGAAGTTCCATTTTCTTCCAGCAGGTAAATATGGTTAATTTCATTTCCGCCTTTATCTGCCGAATAAAGGATATTCTCAGAATTTGGAACATAATCTATAGCAAAATAAGAATCTTCTTCAGAAGAAGTTACTTGTTGCATTTCTGCGGAAGAAATATCAATTTCAAACAAATTAAAAATTCCGCTTTTATCTGAGCTTACCAGTATTTTATCTTCTTCAGGAGAAAAATAACCTCCCCCTATACGAGTATTTTCGTAAAACTGTTCAATAGTATAATCTTCCGGTTCCTGGTTTTGTTGCGCAAATACGGGAAGGCTAAGAAAAGCCATTAAGTAAATAAAATATTTCATAATTAGAAGTTTTGGTTGGTGATGTGGTTTGATAATCAGTATTTTAAATAAACTAAATTTACGTAATTTTCGCTGAATTAGTTTAGGTAGCCTGTTTTTTGCAAAAAGTAGGGTTTATTACTATTTTGAAGAAAAATTAATTAATTATGAAAAATGAAAATCTCCCAGCAATTATTTTATTTGCAGCTACTACGGCTTCAAAAAATTTTAACTTCAGCAAAGATCACGATACCATTCGGGTGAAGGATTTAAAAACTTCTGTGAATTTCTATGAAAACATCCTGGGATTAAAGCAAATATATAATGGTGGTCTTGGAGATCACATAAAATGGTTTCAGCTAAATAATAAGGTACAGCTGCATTTGGTTGAAAGTGATACGGAAATAGTAAAGAATAAAGGCTTTCATTCTGCATTTAATACCGAGAATCTATCAGAATTTATGGATTTTCTGAAAGATAAAAACATTCCTTTTGAAAACGGGAAGGGTGAAAAAGATACGGTAACCAACCGTCCAGACGGGATCAGGCAAATTTACTTTCAGGATCCCGATGGGTACTGGATTGAGGTGAATGATAATAAACTAAATTGAAGCATACTCATAAAGCATTCTAAAGGAATAATAGTTTAGGTTGAAAGCAAGCCTGAATACTTAAAATTCAATTATTGAATAAAGTTGGGAGTGTTAGCTCAACTCTGTCTGCTTCTTCTCCCGGGGGTACCCCCGGGAGAAGAAAATTTTAGTTTTTCGTTTCATTGGTGGCTAAGTCCAACTCTAGCCGACCTTCAAATTTAATAGCTAATTGTTGAACTACCAAACCCCAGTTCTGCAGTGGGGCGTTCCATTTCTTTTCAATTCTTCTGGTAGCTAGGTAAACCAGCTTCAATAGTGCCATATCATTGGTAAAAGCGCCTTTGGTCTTGGTTACTTTTCTTACCTGCCGGTGAAAAGCCTCTACGGCATTTGTGGTGTATATGAGTTTTCTAATGGGTGCGGTATATTCAAAATAAGCACTCAATCGGTCCCAGTTATCATTCCAGGAACGGATCACTATGGGATATCTTTTGCCCCATTTTTCTTCCAGATCCAGTAAAGCCGATTCAGCCTGGTCTTTGGTGTCAGCCTTGTACACCAGTTTAAGGTCTTTCATAAAATCTTTTTGATCCTTACTGGCCACATACTTCATACTATTGCGGATCTGGTGGACAATACATAGCTGAATATCAGTCTTGGGATAAACAGAATGAATGGCTTCACTAAAGCCCGTAAGATTATCCGTACAGGCAATCAGAATATCTTTTAAGCCACGGTTGTTTAATTGGGTCAGCACCTGAAGCCAAAAATTGGCCCCTTCACTTTCCGAGATATACATACCCAGCACTTCCTTTCTTCCAGCTTTATTTATTCCTAAAATATTATACAAGGCCTTGTGCTTTACTTTGCCTTCTTCGCGTACCTTGAAGTGCATCGCGTCGAGCCATAGGATGCAATATACCGGCTCCAAGGGGCGATCCTGCCATTCCTTAACCTTGGGAATCACCCGGTCCGTAATATCACTTAGAACGTGTGTGGATATCTTGGAATCATACATTTCCTCTATATGAGCTGAGATATCCCGCAGGCTATTGCCCATCCCGTACATGCCTATAATCTGCTTTTCTAAATTATCGGCCAGGATACGCTGGCGTTTCGCTACGATCTCCGGCTCAAAGGTACTGTTACGATCCTGGGGCGTGTTAATGGTGACGTCCCCTTGGCTGCTCTTTAGGGTCTTTTTGCCTTTGCCATTACGCTTATTACCTGCTTTTGAGCCTTTTTCTTCATCGGAAAGGTGCGAAGACATTTCTGCTTCCAGGGCCTCTTCCATAAACTCCCTAAGCATTGGAGCAAAAGCGCCGTTTTTGCCGGTTAGGGATTCTCCTGATAAAAATTGTTTTAATGCTTTTTCCTTTAATTCCTTAATCTCTTCTTGTGTCATAATCTAGTCTAAAAATTTTAATTTAATTTTCAAAGTCTAGACAGACTTGAGATTACACCCTCATAAAGTTTTAACTTTTTATCGCATACTCATCTTTTAGCAAGCCGAGTTCTTCGATGGTTTTTAGCACTCCATTTTCGTTATTATCGAAATTTGTTAAATAGGTACTTACTTTAATAATCTCTGGATGCGCGTTTTTCATGGCGTAGCTGTATTTTGCGTTTTGCATCATTTCCAGGTCGTTGAGGTAATCGCCAAAAACCAGGGTTTCTTTGGGAGAAATATTTAGTTCTTCCTGGATGCCGCTAATAGCATTTCCTTTATTTGCAGTAATTGAAGTAACATCTATAAAAACATGGGCGGCAATGGCCACTTTATAATTAGTTGCAAATTCTTCTAAATGAGGGTAGGTATTTTCTTCAACCCCATTAAAATTGCAAAAAGTTACTTTTAAAAATGTGTCTTCTACTTTAGTAAGATCGTCTACTCTTTCTATCTTTTTGTAAAATTTATTGATCTCGTTAAAAAAGCTATCGTCTTTACTTTCTATATACGCCGAATTTTTCCCGCAAAGTACTAAGTGAGTACTAGAAAGTTCCCTGCCTTTTCTTACAAAGTTCATCGCAGCCTCCTTGTTTAAAGGATTTACATAAAGATCTTTTCCTTTATGCACTACGTGGGTACCGTTTTCGGCAAAAAACATCATTCGGTCTTTAATTCTTTCAAATTTGCTCTCCAGATTGTAAAACTGCCGGCCACTTGCCACAGCGAACATTATTCCTTTATTATTAAGTAATTCTTCTATCTCCCAAAAATCTGGATGTATCTCGTGCTCGTCGTTCAACAAAGTTCCATCCATATCGGTCACAATCAGTTTTATCATAGCGCAAAAATTAAGCTGCAAATATAAAAGATTAGAATTGGGTATAAGTTAAGAAAGCATCAAATGTGCTTTTATCTAGATAGAATTTTTTGATCTATTTATTTGATATACAAAAACCTGAGGTGTTCGTCTTTATTTTTATTTAAAATAATTATAAATAAGCTTTTGAAAAAGCGAATTGGTTTATACATTTGCCCCGTATTTAAATCCAATCTAAATAAAAACACTGACTAATGAAGCTTTCAAATAGCCTGGTTATGTTCTTTCTTTTAGCTATTCAAATTAGCTTTGCACAAAATACGGGTGCAATTAAAGGAAATGTAGTAAATAATGCAGCAAACCCGCTGTCTAATGTAAATGTTGAAGTTAAAGGACTTCAAATTGGTGATGAAACCAATAATAGGGGAGAATTTACGTTAAGAAATATTCCGAAAGGAAATTATACTTTGCAAATTTCTTATGTAGGTTATGAAACCCAAAATTTAAAAATAAGCGTGCAGCCTGGCGCAACTACTAATATTCCATCTATTGTTTTAATAGGTAAGCAGGAAGAATTAGGTACTGTAGTGTTGAGAGGAAATGGGAACGGTAATAAATTTACCCGAAATACCAGCGTAAGTGTAGCAAAAATGCCACTTAAGAAAATTGAAAATCCGCAGGTATATAATAATATCACTTCAGAGCTTTTAAAGGAACAGGTGATTACAAATTTTGATGATGCGATTAAAAACGCTTCAGGGCTTACTAAGCTTTGGGAATCTACCGGCCGTGGAAACGATGGTGCGGGGTATTTTTCGCTTAGAGGCTTTCCTGTACAACCAAACCTGGTTAATGGATTACCTGCACTAACTAACGGCAGCCCAGATCCTGCAAATATGGAAAATATTGAAGTTATTAAGGGGCCATCGGGAACTCTTTATGGAAGTAGCCTTGTTTCCTATGGTGGTTTAATTAATATTACAACTAAAAAACCTTATAATTATTTTGGTGGAAATATTTCTTACACCCTGGGAAGTTTTGGACTAAACCGTGTAACTGCCGATGTAAACACACCGCTTGATGAAACGGGTGATGTAGCTTTAAGAGTAAATACTGCTTACCATACCGAAAACAGTTTCCAGGATGCAGGCTTTAATAAGTCTCTATTTGTAGCGCCTTCGTTAAGCTATAAAGTAAATGATAAACTTTCATTTTTTATAAATACTGAATTTTACGATTCTGAAAGTACAAATCCTTTAATGTTGTTCGTAGATCGAGGTGCACCGCTTAGCGCTACCAATATTGAAGAATTAGGTTATGATAACAATAAGTCTTACACCAGTAACGATCTTACGGTAGAGAATCCTACGTTTAGCCTGCAGGCGCAAATGAATTATAAACTTTCAGAAAGCTGGACTTCACAAACGGCGGTTTCTACAGGTTCGGCAAAAGCACTAGGTAACTATTCTTATTTATATGAATCTACTCAATTTAATCAGGGTAGAGAAGAAGTACCAGGAGATGTAACAAACTTAGACGAAGGTCTTGTTTTTACACGCTATATAAGCAATCAAAATTCTACGACGATAAGTAATGATATTCAACAGAACTTTATCGGGGATTTTGAAATCGCCGGAATGCGCAATCGTACCGTGGTTGGCTTAGATTATTTCAATAGAAAAGTAATTGATAACAATAGCGGATATGTTGCAAATGGCGAGGTTTATATTGGTAATGCAAGCTTGCAAAACGTAAACGAAAGTGTTTATGACATCTATGAGCCAGCAAATTATATTACAGATAACGATAGCGGAATTCTAAGTAAAGAAGGCACGGCCGGTTTATTGGAAAACGTTAATAGAAATAATAGTATTGCTGAAGAAGATATTTACAGTGCCTACATTTCTAACGTACTTAATTTTACTCCGCAGCTTGCTTTAATGACGAGCTTAAGATTAGACCAGTTTGAAACTGAAACCAATAGCCAAACGGCACTTTCCCCAAAATTTGGATTGGTTTATCAGCCGGTTTTAGATAAAGTAGCGCTTTTCGCAAATTATATGGATGGTTTTAGCAACGTGGGCCCAAGACAGGTAGATAACCTGGAAACCGGAGAAACAAGAACCATAGTTTTTGATCCTGAAAGAGCAAAACAATTTGAAGTGGGAACAAAATTGAACCTACTCAAAAATCATCTTTCTGCCACTTTAAGTTACTACGATATCCAGGTTTCTAATATGGTAATGCAGGATGCTGAAAATCCTTTTAATCTTGTTCAGGATGGAGAACAATACAGTCGTGGTTTTGAAGCGAGTATTACCGCCAGCCCTTTTGAAGGTTTAAACTTAATCGCAGGATTTAGCCATAATGATAGCGAATTAACCGAATCTGATCAGTTAGATTTCCTTGGAAGAAGACCGGAATCGGCAGGGCCTGAAACTTTAGCTAATTTTTGGGCGAGTTACCGTTTTACACAGGGGAATCTTGAAGGTTTTGGTGTTGGTTTTGGAGGAAACTACGCGAGTGATAATATGATCTTTAATCGCCAGACTGCGGGAGTTTTTACCCTGCCTTCTTATACTATTTTAAACGCTTCGTTATTCTATAATGTAGATAAATTTGGAATTAACCTGAAGTTGAATAATCTTGCCAACGAAGAATATTATACCGGTTGGTCTACAATAAACCCACAAAGACCAAGAAACTTTGCGGCGAGTTTAACTTATAATTTCTAATAAATGAATTAATATGGTCACCATCAAAATTGTTTTGAGTTTTGGTGGTGGCCTATTTATATGCAGAAAAAAACAAAAAATAAAGGTTTAAAGAAGTGGATTGCTAAGCTTCATCTGTGGCTGGGACTTGGTTCCGGTCTTATTGTTTTTATAGTGGCTATTACCGGTTGCATTTTTGTTTTTCACGACGAGATTAAGGACATAACCCGCGATTATCGAAATCTTACTCCGCAAGCTTCAACATTTGTAGCGCCTTCAAAACTTCAGAATAAAACAAAAGACCTTTTTCCTGAAGTTCAACCCGGAATGGTTGTGTACCAGGGTAGGGATCGTTCGGCTTTTGTTTATACTATGGTAGATGAGGTGCCGCATCATATTTATTTCAACCCTTATTCTGCTGAATTTCTTCAGAAAGAAAACCTGGAAGACGACTTTTTTCTAATTGTAGAAGATTTACATATGCATCTCTGGCTTCCGGAGAAAATAGGAAAACAGGTAGTAGGAATTTCTACATTAATTTTCGTTTTCATGCTTATTTCTGGAATTGTGCTTTGGTGGCCAAAAAAGCGAAAAAACTTCAAGAAACGTCTTCAAATAAGATGGGATGCCAAATGGCGCCGTGTAAATTACGACTGGCATAGTATAACCGGATTATATATTTCGCTTCTGGCTTTGTTTATAGCCATTATGGGACTTAGTTTTTCTTATGAATGGATGAATCACGGCCTATACGACCTGGCAAATCTATGGCAGGAAAAACCGGAAGACCGGTTAAATATTCAAATTGAAGATACTGAATATTCTGAAAACGCCCTGGATATTGCAATAGTTGAAACCTTAAAACAACGGCCTGAAGATGAAATGTTTTTTGTGTGGGAACAGGGTGGAAGCGCGCCAATAACAACAGGTTCTTATCCCGAAGCGATGGATTATGATCATCAATCTAACTTTTATTTTCATCCGGAAACCGGTGAATTATTGAAAAATCACGAATACTCTAGCAAAAGTACCGGGATGAAATTGCAGGAAATGACTTTTGGTTTGCACACCGGCCAGTATTTTGGATTAACCGGTAAAATAATTGCCTTCTTTGCAAGTTTGTTTGTAGCTGCACTTCCCGTTAGCGGGTTTGTAATTTGGTTTGGTCGCAGAAATAAAAAGCCTAAATCAAAAACTTAAAAAAGTACCCAATCCACAATTCCACCTACAATGGCTATAAAAACGGCAAGCCATAGAGAAGGAAGGAAACCTTCGGTTTTAAAATCGTCACTAAACTGGTCGGCTATTTCAATTATAATGGCGTAGGCAATAACCCGGGTGATAAATCCTAATCCCAGAAAATAAAAAATTCCGAAGGTTGCTACATTTAGTAAGAGAGTGAGCACCCAGCTTAATAAAAAACTAAGTACCCCGATAATTAAAGCTACAATAATAGCCGTTTTAAAACCCTCGAGTTTCACTTTAGGCATGATATTGGCTGCGGCTAGTAAAACCAGGGCATCTATAACGATATGCACTATCCATTGAAGCATAGTTTTTAGATTTTTTGGTTAGGTTATCTAAAGATAGAAAAAAATAGCCAGAAGCTTAAAATCAATTTTAATCGATAATCGAGATTTTCTCGAGAAATATCGGGAGTTCCGCGGTAGTTTACTTAGGTTGTTTTTCTAGCGTGGTAGGTTGTTGATTGGTAACAATTTCCCAAATAGCTTTAAAATTCGCCAGTTGTTCCCGGCGTTTAATAGTTTCAGAAGAAGTATATGCAACGGGAGCGGCTTCTAATCCTTTATAGTCGGCATCCAGGTTTTTAGCAATATAAAGACTTCTGGGTAAGTGAAATTTCTGAGTAATTACTATGGCGTCTTCGATTTCAAAAACCGATTTTGCTCTAAACATACTATCGTAAGTGTCAAAGCCAGAATGATCTAAAATAATATCTTCAGTAGGAACGCCTTTTTTCTCCAAATGACTTTTTATTGCATTTACTTCGTCATAATCATCGGTTCTATGATCTCCACTTACCAGAAAATTTTCAATCTTATTGAGTTTGTAAAGCTGGTAGGCAGTTTCTACACGATCTTCAAGAATTGGGGATAATTTCCCATCAGCATGTACACTAGCGCCAAGAATTATTCCTGTTTTTGCTGAAGGAATTTCTGCAATTTCAGAATAAATAAGATTAGCAGTTTCTTTTTGCACATAGGCTTCTAATCCAAATATTATGAGGATGCTTATGATAACGAAAAGTGCAAAAGCGAGAATAAATTTTCTAAACAGCTTCATAGGGCAGCGCCAATTATAGAACGAAGATAAAGAAATATAGTTTACCTATGTGTTTAATTTATTAAGGAAGCTTTATGTATAAAAAGTGATTGATTACCTTTGAAATTCTTAAAAAGAATATTTGAAACATGAGTAATATAAAAGCTTTACAATGGCGTTATGCCACCAAAAAGTTCGATCCTGAAAAAATACTCTCTTTAGAGAAAATAAACATTCTTAAAGAAGCTTTTAATTTAACTGCTACATCTTATGGTTTGCAGCCTTTAAAAATGGTGGTGGTTCGCAATAAAGAATTACAGGAACAATTAAAAACCGCTTCCTGGGAACAGCAACAGTTAAATACTGCGTCTCACGTTTTAGTGATTTGTATTGAAAAGAAAGTTGATAAGAATTTTATTGAAAAGTACTTTAAAAGGGTAAAGCATATACGCGAAACCCCCGATGATATTTTAGATCCTTTTAAAAGATCTCTTGTGGAAAGTTTTGAATCTAAAGCAGCAGAAGAGGTACACGCCTGGGCACTAAACCAGGCTTATTTAACTTTGGGGACACTTTTAACCGTTTGTGCTACCGAAGAAATAGATGCCTGCCCTATGGAAGGTTTTCAACCCGATAAGTACGATGAACTCTTAAAATTAGAAGAACACAACTTAAAATCGGTTTTGGTTTTACCGGTAGGTTATCGTGCAGAAGACGATATGTTTTCTGAATTTAAAAAGGTGCGAAGACCTTTAGATGATGTTATAATTGAAGTAAATTAATAATTTACGTAGCGGGTAATTTCCAGTCCGTAGCCAATCATTCCCACACGCTTAGTTTGCTGGGAGTTAGAAAGTAATTTTATTTTATGAATTTCCAGATCGTGTAGAATCTGGGCACCAATTCCAAAATCTTTATTATCCATATTTAAAGGCGGAGCTTTTACTTCGCCTTTTTTCTGGCGTTCTTTTAGCTCGGCGAGACGCGGTAATAAATTTAAAGATTGTATGGCTGGATTTATAAACACAATTGCGCCGCGACCTTCTTCATTAATCGCCCTAAACATATTATCCAGTTTCTTGTCGGCATTATTAGTTAGTGTTCCAAGAATATCATTATTAACCAGCGTAGAATTTACCCGAACCAAAATTTCTTCATTATTTTTCCAGTTCCCTTTGGTAAGTGCTAAATGAACCTGCCCATTGGTGGTTTGGCGGTAAGCTCTTAATCTAAATTTTCCAAAACGGGTATCAAGATCAAAATCTTCTTTCTTTTCAATTAAAGAATCGTGCTGCATTCTATAAGCCACTAAATCTTCAATTGAAACAATTTTGAGGTCAAATTTTTTCGCCACTTCCATCAATTGCGTAAGTCTGGCCATAGAACCATCCTCGTTCATTATCTCTACGATAACACCTGCGGGAGCAAAACCTGCAAGCCTGGCAAAGTCTATAGCAGCTTCGGTATGCCCTGTTCTTCTTAACACGCCGCCTTCTTTTGCTTTAAGCGGAAAAATATGCCCGGGACGGTTAAGGTCTATAGGTTTGGTTTCAGGATCTATTAACGATTGAATTGTTTTGGCCCTATCTGAAGCTGAAATTCCCGTGGTTACACCTTTTCCTCGCAAATCTACCGAAATGGTAAAACCGGTTTCCATGGGATCGGTATTATTGCTCACCATCATTTCCAGTTTCAGGTTTTTGCAACGTTCTTCGGTAATTGGTGCGCAAATGAGTCCGCGGCCATGAGTGGCCATAAAATTTATCATTTCTGGGGTCACCTTTTCTGCGGCTGCAACAAAATCGCCTTCATTCTCTCTGTCTTCATCGTCTACCACAATAATAACCTTGCCTTCACGAATATCGTCTATCGCTTCCTGGATATTGTGAAGTTTAAGTGGAGTTTGGGTAGTAGTTTCCTGAGCCATGTTGTGTGTTATTTTGGGCTGCAAAGATATTTAATCTATTTTTCTTTTCGGCTTAATAATACCAGCTTTTTTAAGAGCTTTTCGAATAGGCTGGGTAATATTATCAAAAGCAAAAAGACCCTGGTCTGTAGTAGCCCGATAGGTGAGGTAAATTCCCAATGGCAGCATAATTAATGTTGAAAGCCATGTGGCTAAAAACGGACTCACACTTCCATCTTCGGCACTATTTTTAGCAAATATTCCGATAAAATGATAGGTTAGAAAAAGTAGAACAGCAACAACCATAGGTAATCCCATACCGCCTTTTCTTATTATCGCACCTAAGGGTGCGCCAACAAAAAATAAGATAATACAGGCTGCAGCCAGAACGTATTTTTCGTGGAGGGCTATTTCAAATTTATTGAGTTGTTTGGTAGAATTCTTTAATTCAGATCTTTTTATATTTAGATGCGAAAGTGCACCGTTTATAGACCCAAGTGATAGATTAACAATTTGGACAGCCTGGTAGGTGTCATATTCTTCAAGAATAGTATTTTCTATTTCCGTTATAGAATCTGAAGGATTAAGGTTTACCTCAATTTTATCAAAATCTGTACGCCGGTACATATTTTCACTTAGATTTCTTTTCTTTTCGTTATAAGCGGTAGAAAATGAATCTATACTTTGTTTGAGTTCAGAAATATTAAGCATTCCCTGGGTGTTGCTATAACTTTCATCTTCGAGGTCTACATTATTAAAGTCAGAAAGATCCAGGTTTATGGTATATTCCTCAAAATAACTCTTGGCAAAAGGTTTATTTCTTCTTTTAGAATAATCGGAAGGTTGAATTTCGTCGTAATAATTACCGTCTTTTAGAATGAGAGAAAGTACCTCGGAATCTGTACTGCCCATTAATTCCCCTTCTTTGGCCTTCATTACCGTAAAATTTCCGCTTCGGGCAGTTTTTTTATGGATAATCACATCGGTTAGATACTGGCCGTTATCTCCACTTTTGTCTTCCACTTTAATATTTATGGTTCCTAAATCGTTAAAAACGCCTTCGGTGATAGCCATTGCCGGTTTTAATTTGGCAATATTTTTCCTGAGGTTTATCGATTTATATTCAGCGGCAGGGATTACATTATTAGCAAAAAAGAAAGCGGTAACACTTACCAATAGAATAAAGAAAGTTAAGCTTCGCATAGCTCTTTGAAGGGAAATCCCGGAAGATTTCATTGCTGCAAACTCATAATTTTCGGCAAAATTACCAAAGGTCATTATGGAAGTAAGCAGGATAGTAAGGGGTAAAACCAGCGGTACCAGTTTAGGAGAAAAATAGAGAAGGAATTTAAGAATAATTTCAGTATCCAAATCTTTCCCCGCCAGTTCACCTATGTACAGCCAAATGGTTTGGAGTACAAAGATGAACATTAAGATGATAAAAACTGTAAAAAACGTTTTTAGGTAACTGGTGAGTATGTACCGGTCTAATATTTTCAATTTAGTCTAATCTATTGATGTAAAAATCTTCGTAACGATCTTCTTCAAAGGTAAAAAGGTTTTGTGCAAGCTCCTGGTTGGTTTTAAAGCTTTTTACGGTAATAGTTATTTTGGTATTGTTATCCTGGGTTTGGATAAGGTTATAAATATGTTTGGTTTGGCTGTCTATTCCCAGTAGAATATTTTTAACCTCGGCATTACTGTCTTTAGGGGTTAACTTTACATATTGAATTTTGCGTCCATTTAAATTTTGAGCGGCATCCATCTCATAATTATAGCCTTCTTCATAAAAAGTGAACATTTTTGACGGAGTAATATTATTTTCTTCCTCTTCAACATAGGTAGAAATATTGATCTCTTCATCTTCGGGAATTATGGTGTAGATTTTCTTCCCATCAAACATTTGGGTGGTTCCCATGAGGTTTAGCACATATTTTTCCCCTTTAATGCTTACATCCCCACGGGTTTCCTGGTTTACGTTGGCAGCATTATTCTGCAGGGTGTATTTAAAATCTATCACCATATTATCATAGCTTTTAACCTTAGAAGAAACTTCATTTAAAAGGCTT
The DNA here is from genome assembly GCF_900142975.1 of Salegentibacter salegens. Lineage (NCBI taxonomy): Bacteria > Pseudomonadati > Bacteroidota > Flavobacteriia > Flavobacteriales > Flavobacteriaceae > Salegentibacter > Salegentibacter salegens. The sequence continues at coordinate 1,264,079 of NZ_LT670848.1, read as the reverse complement.
TCGGCTTTTTGATAATTCTGGGCATTTAAGCTAATGGTGAAAATAGCGAGTGTAATAAAAATTAAATTTTTCATCTTAGTAATTAGGTGTATTATTCTTCATTTAATAATTGATCTAAGGCTGCAAGATCTGTCACTAAAACCTGCCTGGCTTTACTTCCCTCAAAAGGTCCTACAATGCCGGCTGCTTCTAATTGATCTATAATCCTGCCGGCGCGATTGTAACCTAATTTTAGTTTACGTTGCAGCAAAGAAGCAGAGCCTTGTTGAGCGGTAACGATCACCTCGGCAGCTTCTCTAAAGAGTTTATCTCTTTCGCTAATATCTATATCAACACCTGTGCCACTATCATCGGCTTCGTAAGCCGGAAGTTGGTGCGCTTCCGGGTAAGCTTTTTGAGAACCTATAAATTCGGTGATTTTGTCTACTTCGGGAGTGTCTACAAAAGCACACTGTAAACGTCTTAATTCATTTCCCTGGGTAAATAACATATCTCCACGCCCAATAAGTTGATCTGCTCCCTGGCCATCTAAAATTGTCCTGGAATCTATTTTTGAAGTCACCCTAAAAGCTATTCTGGCCGGGAAATTAGCTTTTATAATACCTGTAATTACATTTACGGAAGGTCTTTGGGTAGCAATTATTAAATGAATTCCAATGGCACGCGCCAGCTGGGCCAGGCGGGCAATTGGTGTCTCTACTTCTTTCCCGGCGGTCATGATTAAATCGGCAAATTCATCTACTACCAGTACGATGTATGGTAAAAATTTATGCCCGTTTTCCGGATTTAATTTTCTTGCTTTAAATTTGACATTGTATTCCTTAATATTACGAACCATCGCATCTTTCAGCAGTTCGTAACGATTGTCCATTTCAATACATAAAGAATTCAGGGTGTTGATTACCTTGGTATTATCGGTAATAATTGCATCTCCTGAATCTGGTAGTTTTGCGAGGTAATGTCTTTCAATTTTATTGAAAAGCGTAAGTTCAACTTTTTTAGGGTCTACCAGCACAAATTTTACTTCTGCAGGATGTTTGCTGTAGAGTAGGGAAGTAAGAATGGCATTTAATCCAACCGATTTACCCTGACCTGTTGCACCGGCCATAAGCATATGCGGCATTTTTGCCAGGTCTACCACAAAAGTTTCGTTAGAAATGGTTTTCCCAAGTGCCATTGGTAATTCCATTTCTGCATTTTGGAATTTTGGCGAAGCAATTACCGAACGCATAGACACAATAGTTGCGTTTTTATTCGGAACTTCAATACCAATAGTTCCTTTTCCCGGAATTGGCGCAATAATACGAATTCCCAATGCTGAAAGGGAAAGCGCAATATCGTCTTCCAGGTTTTTAATTTTTGAAATCCTAATTCCGGCTTCCGGCACGATTTCGTATAGCGTTACCGTAGGGCCTACTGTAGCCTTTATTTGAGCGATTTCAATTTTGTAGTTTTTAAGCGTATCTACAATTCGGTTTTTGTGCCCTTCAAGTTCTTCCTGGTCTACCGTAATGCCGCCACCATATTCCTGAAGCAGATCCAGCGTAGGGAATTTATAATTACTGAGTTCTAAAGTGGGATCAAATTCACCAAAATCTTTAACGATTTTATTACTTATTTTATCTTCATCTAACTCTTCTTCCTGGGTTGTTTCTACTTCCATCTCTACTTCTTCGGGCTCTACCGATTTTGTTTTTGAAGCAGGAGAAGGTTTTTCGTCTTTTGGAGGCGTAGCATCCAGTTTTATTTCAGCCGAAGATTTTTCGGTAGGTTTTTCCTGTTTAGGAGTTACTTTTTCTTTCCAGTCGGTTTCTTCTTCTGTAGCCGAAATTTCTTCGCCATTAGATTTGAATTCTTTGTTTAGGCTTTCTTTTTTAGACTTCAGAAAACTTCCTATTAATTCGGGGGTAAGGTTTAGTCTTAAAGTTAAATATGCGATGAAGAGGAATAACATCAATAAAATTGTTCCGAAGAAACCTAAATAATCCTGTAGGAAATCGTTCATTTCAAAGCCAATTCTGCCACCTAAAAGGGGATTTTCTGCAGCGAAGAATCCGAAGAAAATGGCCAGCCACAGCATAATTAAAATACCCCAAAACCAGGATTCCCTTAGTTTTGTAGATTTTACGCCAAGAAAAAGATGAAAACCGGTGTAGCTTACTAAAATTGAAAAGATAAAAGCGGCAATTCCAAAACCTTTATACATAAAAAAGTCGCTCACCGTTGCGCCAAATTTACTTAGCCAGTTTTTGGTTTCTATTTCCCGGTTTGAAAACTCCCCAAGCGTGCTTTGGTCTACCTCCCAATTAAATAAGAATGAAATAAATGCAACGCTTAAAGCCAGGCCAAATAACATTAAGAAACTGCCTAAAACTACCTTTTGTTGCCGGTTAAGTTTAAAGGAAAATTTAGTCGACTTTTTCCCGGTGCTTGTTTTAGTCCTGATTTTCTTTTTGGCCATAGATGATTTGTAGGATTTTGAGCAAAAATACAAATTAGCCCCGTCTAAAATAAAGAAAATTGCTTTCAGTTTAGCGGGTGATGTTTTATATGCTTAAACGTTCAAATCTAAGCAATTATTTTTTGAGAAGTAAAGCTTAAAATACCCCAGAATTTAAAAGCTTTAGGTTGTGAAAACTAAAGCTCAAAAATTATTTAAATAATAAATTGAAAATAAAAACTATAGGGTCAAGCCCGGAAGAAAAGTTTTGTTTAATCTTTTGATTACACTAGCCGTGGAAAAAACCATTTGAAATGAAATCTTATTTAAAAAGATTTGTCAAAAAATATAAGGAAAGTAAATAAACACCCCAATAATTAGTGCGATTACGGCTGCAATAAAGACCGCACCCGCCGCAATATCTTTTATATGGCCAATTTTACTATGAAAATCTGGATGCACAAAATCTGCCATTGCTTCCAAGCCTGAATTTAGACCTTCAGCAGTCATTACAAGGCCTATGGCTACAAATTGAAACATCCATTCGGTTTTGGTGATACCAAAGAAATAACCGGCAACACACATAATTATAGCAAGCACAAATTGCACCTGTATGCTCTGCTCGTGTTTTAATAACAACCAGGCACCTTTAATGGCATAGCCGCCTCCTCTTATTCTTTTTCCGAGGAAACTATCCCGCATTATAACAGGGTTTTAAGAGCGGCGAGATAATCTGGTTCTTCACCAATTTCAGGAACTTGCTGGCTATGAATTACATTTCCGTTTTCATCTAATACAATTACTACACGAGAAAGTAAAGCTTCAAAAGGACCATCCATAATTTCCAGGCCGTAATCTTTTCCGAAGTTTCTATCTCTAAAATCTGATAGGTTGATTACATTTTCTAAACCTTCATCGTTTACAAAACGCTTTTGGGCAAATGGTAAATCACGGGAAATACAAAGTACAACCGTGTTTTCAAGCTCGGTAGCCCGCTCATTAAATTTTCTTACAGAAGTTGCACAAACACCTGTATCTATACTGGGAAAAATGTTTAAAATAACGCGTTTTCCTTTAAAATCGTTTAAAGTTGCGGTACTAAGATCTGATTTAATGAGAGCGAAATGTGGTGCTCTCTCTCCCTTTTCTGGAAGGTTGCCATAGGTGTTAATTTTTTCACCTTTTAATGTTATCTGCGACATGAATGTTTGCTATTAAATTGGATTGATAAATTTAGAACATCTGTTTTAGGGATTTACTAAAATTATCATAAAAACAAAGGGCTGCCTTAATATAAGACAGCCCTTTTTGCTTTATAATCAAAACGCGATTTCTAACGGTCTATAGAACCAACTACTTTTTGCATAAAGTTGTTACAGGCATCCTTTTCTGGAGTTCCCCCATCAATAGAATGCTTAACTTCTACAGCGCCACATAAATTCGAGATCAATTCACCTATTACATCCATTTCCTCGTCTTTTACCGAACGATGTTCAGAATAGCTTTCAAGGACTTCTATGGTATGTTCCAGTTTTTGAGCTTCGTTCTCGCGTGCTAAATGTTTAATTACTGGTAACTTCATTTACTAGGTCTTTTAGAGGTTCAAATTTATTAGTTTGTACCTGATTAACGAAACTTCCGTTTTTAAAAGTGGCAAAAGTTGGTAGGTTATCTACATTAGCCATTTTTCTGGATTCCGGATACTTTTCAGCATCTACCAATAAGAACGTTGCGTTCTCATTTTCTGAAGCCAATTTTTTAAATTTAGGCTTCATTAGTCGGCAGTTACCGCACCATCCGGCCATATATTGTACCACAACGGTTTCATTATCTGAAACTATTTCGTTTAAATTATCTTGTTCTAGTTCTTTTATCATAACAATCTCTTTCCCTTTACTCTTAGTTTAAGCTTAGGTAAGAAGCAACTCCGTCTCTATCGGCGTTCATTCCTTCTTTACCTTCTTCCCAGTTTGCAGGACAAACCTCACCTTTTTCCTGTACGTGAGTATAAGCATCTACAAGTCTTAAGAATTCTGCTACGTTTCTACCAAGTGGCATATCGTTTACACCTTCGTGGAAGATTTTTCCATCTTCGTCAATAAGATAAGTAGCACGGTAAGTTACGTTGTCACCTTCTAAAGTAACATCTCCGGTTTCTTCGTCATAAGACTCTCCGGTAATGTCAAGAATTCCAAGACGAGAACTTAGGTTTCTGTTAGAATCTGCAAGGATTGGGTATTTAACGCCTTCAATTCCTCCGTTATCTTTTGGAGTATTTAACCAGGCGAAATGTACTTCTGGAGTATCACAAGAAGCTCCAACTACCATTACATTTCTTTTTTCAAATTCTTCAGCTGCTTTTTGGAAAGCGTGCAATTCTGTTGGGCAAACAAAGGTGAAATCTTTAGGGTACCAGAATAACAATACTTTTTTCTTGTTTTTCTGAGCTTCTTCCAAAATATTTAGTTGAAAGGTATCACCCATTTCATCCATTGCGTTTACGCTTAAATTTGGAAATTTTTTTCCTACTAATGACATATTAATTCTGTTTTTTATTGGTTTAACTTCTATTGTAATTCTGGTGCAAATTTAAAGAAAGTTTCCCCTTAAAAAAGTTATTAAAATTTTAAAATACTATACAATAATAAGTTTTGTTTATTGCTTTTGTAAAATCAAATAGAGAAGTCTTATTTAAGAAGTGTTTCACCCGTAAATACAGGCCGTTTAAGCAGTTTGAGTTTTAGAAGATTCGCTTAATTCCTTGATTTTTATACTGAAAGCAGCAAAAAGTAGCGTCATAAACGGACTTAAATAATTAAAGAAAGCATAGCCGGCATAACTTAGAGTTGGAACACCTAAAACACCGCTATGGTATGCACCACATGTATTCCAGGGAATTAATACTGAAGTCACAGTCCCGGAATCTTCCAGGGTTCTACTTAAATTTTCGGGAGCAAGGCCTTTATCACGATACGCTTTGGCAAACATTTTTCCAGGAACTACAATAGCTAAATATTGGTCTGATGCAGTTGCGTTTAAAGCCAAACAGCTAAAAACCGTACTGGCAAACAAACCAAAGGTGGTGTGAAATAAATTCAATAAAGCTTTACTTATTCTGGCAAGGGCGCCAATCGCTTCCATAATTCCGCCAAAAACCATTGCACAAATTATTAGCCAGATCGTGCCCAACATTCCCGCCATTCCACCGGCAGAAAATAAATCGTTTAAATTTTCATTATCGGTTTCTACAGCGGTTTCTACAGTAATTGCCTGCATTACGCCCCGGTAACCACTAACAAAATCCAGGTTTGTAGTTCCTGCAATTTGTGCTACAATATCAGGTTGAAAGAATAAGGCTGCAGCAGCACCGAGTAGCGTTCCCAATAATAAAGCGATTAAGGGGGAAGTCTTTTTTACGATTAATGCAATTACAATTACTGGTACTAAAAATAACCAGGGAGATATTTTAAATGAATTTTCTATGGAAGCAAGAATAGCTGAAGTATCGGTAGTGCCGGAAGTATCTAAATTAAGTCCGATTATTACAAAAATAATCAGGGTTATTGTAACCGTGGGAACGGTGGTAAGTGTCATATATCGAATATGCGTAAACAAATCGGTTCCCGCCATTGCCGGTGCGAGGTTGGTGGTATCGCTTAAAGGCGATAATTTATCCCCAAAATAAGCTCCAGATAGAATTGCCCCTGCAGTCATACCTACCGAAATCCCTAAAGCTTCCGCAATTCCTATTAGTGCAATACCCACAGTGGCTGAAGTTGTCCAGCTACTTCCGGTTGCTACTGAAATTACCGCACAAATAACCACACAGGCAGCCAGGAAAATTGTAGGATTTAAAATTTGTAACCCATAATAGATCATTGTGGGAATAATTCCTGAAATAAGCCAGGTTCCGGCCAACGCGCCCACCATTAATAAAATTAGAATTGCCCCGGCAGTACTTTGTATATTTCCCGCAACTTCGTCTATCATTTTGTCGTACTCCACATTATGGAAATAGCCAACAACAGCTGCAACAGCACCACCAAGCAATAAAACAAATTGATTGGAACCACTTAATGAATCGTCTCCAAAAACAAAAACATTAAAAGCAAGCATTGCGATAAGTGCAAAAACAGGAATTAATGCGGGCCAAATGCCGAGTTCTTTATTCGTAGGAATTTGTTCAGCTTGGGACGGGTTTTGGTTTTCCATTAAGGCTTGAAGTATATGTTTAAAACCTTATTAAAAAGGTTTTCGGTTGAATTTATTTTAATCAGATTTTTCTATTCGCCTGTAATTTTACGATTTTACAGGAAAATGAGCAAGTTTTCTATAAAACTATAAATTGATTAAAATTTATATCCAACTCCAAACTGTACTCCAAAGGTGGTAAGTTTTTGGTGGTAATTCTTCTCTTCAAAAGGAATTACCGAATATCTTCTAAAATTAGGATTTACGTAAATGTTGAAGTTATTAAACGCATATTGGGCGCCTAATCCAAAACCAACACCAATTCCCGCTTGTGGATCTACAGATTCACTTTCTGATCCTTGAAAATCCATTACCGGGCCACCATTTACAAAGAAATAATCTAAGAAATTATAATTAGCAAAAATAGGAATAGAAGTGGTTTGTAATTCTTCAGAACGTGTAGTTTGTTCGGGCATCGGTGCTGAAGTAATGAGCACATCACCACGCCAGTAGTTTAGTCCGGTTTCCAGGGATAGGTTATCGGTTACAGAAAGTAAATATCTGAAGCCGAATTCATATGAGTTTTCAATGTCAGCACTGCCGCCACCATCAATTCTTTCACTCCGTAGTAAATCGCTATTAGTAAACCCGTAATAAAGCCGAACTTCATTTTGAGTTTGTGCAAAAGCACTAAGGCTAAAAAATAGGAGGAATAGGGGGAGTTGTAGTTTTTTCAAAATGAATTATTTATGTATTCTTATTTTGCCACCGGTTGTCGATAACGTTTATAATCTGTAAGTTAGTATTTGCTATTTTATAAAAAATAGTATTCTTTCAATATAGTATTATTCCGCGTAAGTCTTCCTTACTGTCCTGCATTTTTCCTAATTCTGGAAACTTCGCAAGTAAGTCAAGAATATTTTGAAACCTGTTTCGAAAATTTTTAGCAGAAGTTTCTCCGAAATTTTGCTGAATTCTTTTCAGAATAATTACATAATTGGAAAGTGCTTTTGCGGACCATTTAATTTTTAATTCCATCCGAGATTTTTCCGAATTTCATCCATTGCCAAATCGTGGTCAATTAAATTACTTGAATCTTCTGAATCTTTTAAACTCTGGTAGGTTTTTTCCTTTTCTTCTACGCTAAGCTGCTCTAAAAGTTCACCTTCTGATAAAGTGTTTCTATCCAGAATACTATACACTTGTTCAAGAAAAAAAGTATTTTCAGATCTTTCAACAATATTTATAATTTTTCTCTTCAAGACTGAATTCATAGCCTAATTTTTTATAAATATAATAATTATAAAAGAAAACCCTTACAGAATACAATTTGCTGCAAGGGTTTTTAAATTATGTTTAAGATAGCTTAAACCATCTCGTTACTCAAAATACCAACTTCTTCCATACAGGATTTCATCATCTTATAAGTGCGTTCAATATTATTATCTAAACCAATAGAAAAACGAATAAGTCCGTTGCTTAGGCCCATTTCCTCCTGCTCTTCGATTGGGATTTCAGAAGATGTAGAACTTCCGGGAGCGCTAAATAGTGTTTTGTAAAAGCCTAAACTTACCGCGAGGTAACCCAGGTTTTTTTCCTGCATTAATTCCATTAAAGCATTGGCTTTATCCAGGCTGCCAACATCTATGGTCAATAAGCCTCCAAACCCATAATCTTCATTCATCATTTTTTTAAAAGTCTGGTGCCCGGGATGATTCTTTAAGCCTGGGTAAACAGTTCTTAAGCCGTCTTCCTGGAATTTTTCAGCTAAAAACATGGCATTATGGCTGTGTTGCTTTATCCTAATATGCAAGGTTCTTAAATTCTTTAAAACCGAAGCCGCCCGCATACTGTCCATTGTTGGTCCAAGTAGCATGTTTGCGCCGTCATTCACACTGCGAAGTGCGTTAATAAAATCCTGGCTTCCGCAGGTAACACCGCCAACCGTATCGCTGCTACCGTTAATAAATTTGGTTAGACTATGAATTACGACATCGGCCCCCAATTCTTTCGGACTTATAGAAAGCGGGGAAAAGGTATTATCTACCACGAAAGTGAGCTTATGCTTTTTGACGATTTTTGCTAAAGCTTCAAGATCTGCAACTTCTAAAAGCGGATTACTAACCGATTCGCAGTAAAGCACTTTGGTATCTTTGGTGATCGCTGCTTCAACACTTTCAAGGTTTGTAATATCTACAAAAGAAGTCTGAATATTGAACTTCGGAATAAAATTCTTCATAAAGGCATAAGTCCCGCCATACACCGTTCGGCTGGAAACAATATGATCTCCCGCCTGGCATAGTTGGAGCAGGGTAGAAGTGATAGCGCCCATTCCGCTGGCTGCTACATTAGCAGTTTCGGTGGCTTCCATCGCTGCAAGCGCTTCACCCAAATATAAATTTGAAGGTGAAGAATGCCTGGAATAAAGGTAGCAACCCTCAGAATTTCCTTCAAAAGTATCGAACATGGTTTTTGCGGAAAGGAAAGTATAGGTTGAAGAATCGGAAATTGAAGGATTTACCCCTCCAAATTCGCCAAAATATTGAAGGTCCTGGATGTTATCTGCAGGTTTATATTTCATCTTGATCAAGTTTATTGTTATCTCAAAACTAAGCTTTAACTGAATTAAAATCAATAGTATTAGTTTTATTCAGTATATAAAACTATAAATAAGGTGTATTGTAGAATTATAATTACTTATTGTTTAATTTTGTAGTTCAACTTAGAAAATTTTTCAGTATGAAATTAGACCAGAAAGACCTGCAAATTTTAAAACATCTCCAGCAGGATAGTAAAATGACAAATAAGGAGATTTCTAATAAGTTGAAACTTTCGGTTACCGCGATTTTTGAAAGAATTAAACGTTTGGAACGGGAAGGGGTAATTTCAAAGTATGTCGCATTGGTTTCGCCGGATAAAGTGGAAAAGAATTTTATGGTTTTCTGCCAAATAAAACTCATTCAGCATTCACGCTCTTATTTAACCAAATTTGAAAGTGAAGTCACCAGGCTTTCGGAAGTTTTGGAATGCTATCACGTGAGCGGCGAATATGATTATATCTTAAAAGTTATCGTGAAAGATATGGAAGCTTACCGTGAATTTATGGTAACTAAACTCACTAATTTAGATCATATAGGCAGTACACAAAGTACCTTTATTATAAGTCCGGTAAAAAGCACCACGGCAGTACCCCTTCAGTAATTCGGTTAAATTAATATTAAAAATATTAAGAAAATCACAAATAAATTATAATGAAATATTTATAATAAGTTTTGATTAAATAATTTTTATTTTAGATTTTAAGGTGTCTTGCAGGAATCTATAATTTATTGAATACTAATGAAATAAAAGCTTTTTCATCTTCTCTTTAAAAGTAAAAACTCTTCAAATTTTCTTTCCTTATATCAGTGTCAGAAGCTCTTTCTGGTTGGTTTTCAGCAATGAAGCCATATGAAATAACAAAATAATATTGTATATTAACAAGCATCGAAAGAAAGTGGGGTTTATCATTTATCTCTTCCACGCTTTTATATGTTTTAGATTAACCATTCAACTGAATAACCAGATATTTTATGACTGAAGAGCAAACTAAATCTCTGCAGCTCCTTGATAGGAGAAAGAACATTGTAGCCAACGGAGTTGGTGTTTTCAATACAGCCACCGTTAAAAAGGCAAAAGGCGCCATCATAACAGATGTAGACGGAAAAGAACATATAGATTTTGCCGGCGGGATTGGTGTGGTAAACGCAGGCCATTGTCCCGAACCTGTTGTAAAAGCTATACAGGAACAGGCTGAAAAGTATCTTCATACCAGTTTTAATGTAGTTACTTATGAACCTTATATTCAACTTTGTGAAGAACTGGCTGAAATCCTTCCGCACGGGGAGAAAACAAAAGCAATGCTTATTAGCACCGGGGCAGAAGCCGTAGAGAATGCGATTAAAATTGCCAGGCAGGCTACAAAAAGGCCAGCGGTAATTTGTTTTACAGAAGCATATCACGGTCGTACTCTAATGGGTATGAGCCTAACCAGTAAAGTAAACTACAAATTTTCTTCAGGGCCTTTTGCTCCCGAAGTTTACCGAATCCCTTTCCCCAATTTTTACAAATATCACGGTACACAAAGTATGGAAGAGTTTGTAGAAACCGAGCTAAAAAGACTTAGGGAAAGCGCCCATAGCATGGTTGATATAAACAGTGTTGCTGCTATCATCGTGGAGCCAATTCAGGGAGAAGGTGGTTTTAACCCAATTCCGCAAAAATACCTGGAAGGACTTCGCTCTTTTTGTGACGAACACGGTGTTTTGCTGATTTTTGATGAAATTCAAAGCGGTTTCTGCCGCACGGGTCATTGGGCTAGCTGGCAACATTATGGGGTACAACCTGATATTAGTACTTACGCTAAATCTATGGGCTCCGGACTTCCTATTGCCGCTGTACTTGGCAGGGCCGAAATTATGGATGCTGCAGAATCGGGTACTATTGGTGGCACTTACATTGGTAGTCCTGTTTGTTGCGCCGCGGCTTTGGCTACTATTCAGTTAATGAAAGATGAAAACCTTAATGAAAGAGCAATTTATATTGGTAAGATCATTAAAGAAAGAATGGAAAATTTCAGGAAAGAATGTCCTGAAATTGGGGATGTGCGAGGATTAGGTGCAATGATAGGAATAGAATTTATAAAAGATAATGATCCCGGCAACCCACATACAGAACTATGCGCCAATATTGTAAAAGGTTGTGCCCAGGATGGGTTAATTCTAATAAGCGCCGGTACCTTTAAAAATGTACTAAGAATATTATGCCCCCTTGTAATTACCGATGAACAACTAAATAAAGCGCTGGATATTCTTGAAAACCAAATAAGAAAAAACACCTAAATATTAAGAGTTGTAATTCTCCAAAAGGAAGATTCAAAGAACTTGGTGCGCTTATTTTTAACTTAAATTAATTGTCAGGTATTCAGTCTTTTATAACAGTATAGATTGAATACTTAAACCCTGGAAAATATTTTCTACGGATAATAAGAAATAAAAAATATATGAATCCATTTGCAATAGCAGGAATACAGATGAAGGTTTCCGCAGTCGCCTCTAACGTAGAGATGATGAAGCTGAAACTTGATATTACCATGAGCCTTTACCCCTGGGTAGATATGGTAGTTTTTAGTGAGTTATGTGGCTACGGCCCTTTAACACATAATGCCCAGGAAATACCGGGTAATTTTGAAAAAGAAATGCAGGCTATGGCCAAAAAACACGGGATTTGGTTACTCCCGGGATCTATTTTTGAAAAAAGCGAAGGGAAAATTTATAATACCGCTACGGTTATTAATCCAGAAGGTGAAATAGTTACCCGGTATAGAAAAATGTTTCCTTTTTATCCTTACGAAGTAGGAGTAACCCCGGGTTCCGGGTATTGCGTTTTTGATGTGCCGGGAGTGGCAAAATTTGGAGTGTCCATTTGTTATGATATGTGGTTTCCCGAAACAGTGCGTACCCTCGCAGTTATGGGAGCAGAAGTTATTTTGCACCCTACCATGACCGGTACTATAGACAGGGATATAGAATTATCAATAGTAAGAGCTATGGCCGCGGTAAATCAGTGTTATTTCTTTGATGTAAACGGACTTGAATCTGGAGGTAATGGAAGATCGCTGGTTTGTGGGCCCGATGGCCGGGTTATTTATCAGGCCGAAGGCAATGAAGAAATTTTTCCGTTGGAACTTAATATTAACAGGGTGAGAAGAAGCAGGGAACTCGGCGTTTTACGTTTAGGGCAACCATTAAAAAGCTTTAGAGATCATATTGGTGATTTTAATATTTATCAAAAAGGTACGCAATTGCCGTATCTCAATTCCCTGGGGCCGCTTATTAAGCCTACCAGGTTAGATAATCTTGCCAAGTTAAAAATGAAAGAACATGAATATGAACCACCTGAAAATCCTACAGGATATAAAGGATTTGGAGCATAATTAAAAAACAGAAACTATGGGAGGAACATCACAAAAGAAGAAAAAAGAAAGACAGGAAGAAACTGTAAAAGATTTTATTAGCTGGTTTGAAATTCCTGCAATTAATTTTCAGCAAGCGGTAGATTTTTATAACCGTATTTTCAAAATAGATATGGAAACTCAGTTTGACGGAAATTACGCCATGGCGTTTTTTCCCGCAGAACAGGGTATTGGCGGGGCGATTGTAACCGGGCCAAATTCTATTCCGGGTATAATAGGGCCATTGCTTTATCTCAATGCTGGAAAGGACTTAAATCGAATTTTAAATAGAGTTGAAGCAGCCGGAGGAAGAATTGTGATGACCAAAACCCTGATTAACCCTGAATCGGGATATTTCGCAATTTTTATTGATTCTGAAGGAAATAAACTCGCTTTACACTCAAAAGAATAATTATGCCAGAGAAAAAATTAGATAGTGCACATTATTATAATATCGCTCAACTTAGAGTAGAATCCTGGAATACCTTAAAAAGTGAGTCTACAAAACTTCATTCTTTTCCCCGTGGATCGGAAGATGAAAAAACACATAAAAAAATTCTTGGGCAGCTTTTAAAGGATCTTGAGGGCGTAGAATGCTTTTTTGCATTTCCGGGTTTATCCTGTATTGATTCTTTAAGGGAAATGTTAGAAAGACAGGAACACACAGCCCTGTCCCATAAAATTGCAGAAATCACAAAAAACTTAGTAAGTGACCGGTATAGAAGCAATCCAGATTTTTTGGAAGATGAAGATCCCGGCACAGATCTTTCCGATAAAGGAGAATATACCGAAGTAGCGAAGAAAAATTATTTTGAGGTCATGTTTGTGGAAGATATTTCTCAGGCAGAAGAAAATAAACTCAGGAATGACCTAAAAGAAATGCGACTTTCTAACGAGCAGTTTGCCTATGGGATTGTAGTACAGCGTTCTTTTGAAGATGCTTTAATCGCGCTTCAGTTTAATTTCAATATCCAGGCGGTTGTAATTCGTTATGCGCCTCCTTATCATTCTAAAAAGATCACTCCCGTAATTAAACCTTTTATTCAGAATATTTTAAAATTGAAATATAGTTCCAAAGCACCTACTGAGTTAGGTCCAATTTTAGGAACGATGATAAAAAAATTCAGGCCTGAACTGGACACTTATTATGTAACTGATACAGCCTTAAGTAATTTAAAGGACAGCACTCTAAAAACTTTCAGAAGAATTTTTTATAGAACTGAAGATTTACAGGAGTTGCACCTTACCGTTATTAGAGGAATAAGCGAACGCTATGAAACTCCATTTTTTTCAGCCTTAAAGGATTATAGTAAAAAACCTACCGGGATATTTCATGCCATGCCAATTTCGCGAGGTAATTCTGTTTTTAAATCCAGGTGGATCAATGATTTTGGAAATTTTTACGGTCGTAACATGTTCCTGGCAGAAACATCTTCTACCACCGGTGGTTTAGATTCCTTATTGCAGCCAACCGGTTCGCTCAAAAAAGCACAGCAAAAGGCCAGTGACGCTTACGGTTCAAGAAACACCTATTTTGTCACCAATGGTACTTCTACCGCCAATAAAATTGTAGTGCAGGCTTTGGTAAAACCGGGCGATGTAATTTTAATAGACAGGGATTGCCATAAATCGCACCACTACGGACTTGTATTGGCAGGAGCTTATCCCGTTTACCTGGATTCTTACCCCATAGAAGAATATTCTATGTATGGAGCGGTACCGCTCGAGCAGATAAAAGAAAAATTGCTCCAGTTAAAAAAGGCCGGAAGGTTAAGCCTGGTTAAAATGCTACTGCTTACCAATTGCACTTTTGACGGACTGGTTTATAATGTTGAAAAAGTAATGCAGGAAATACTGGCCATTAAGCCAGATATGGTTTTTCTCTGGGATGAAGCCTGGTTTGCATTTGCCGGTTTCACCTATAATTATAAGCAACGAACCGGAATGTTCGCAGCGCAAAAGCTATTTAATAAATACCAAACCGATAGTTACCGGGAAGAATACAACGCGCATATTAAAGAATTGAAAAAGAATGAAATACCAAGGTTGCCAAACCCCGATGAGGTGAGAATTAGGGTTTATTCTACACAGAGTACCCATAAAACCCTTAGTAGTTTTCGCCAGGGTTCTATGATACATATTTGGGATGAAGATTTTCGTAAAAAAAGCGAAAATACTTTTATGGAAGCCTATATGACGCATACTTCAACTTCTCCTAATTACCAGATGCTCGCTTCGCTGGATGTAGGAAGGAGACAGGTACAATTTGAAGGTTATGAGCTGGTAGAAAAGAGTATAGAATTGGCTATGGTCTTAAGAGCTAAAGTGAACGATCATCCTAAATTGAAGAAATATTTTGATGTGTTAACCATAGGAAATTTTATCCCAAAGAAACATCGTAAATCTGGCATAAAAGAATATTATAATTCCAAAGAAGGTTGGAACAGGATGGAAACCGCCTGGGAACAGGATGAATTTGTTTTAGATCCTACTAAAATCACTTTGCATATAGGAAGAACAGGAGTTGATGGCGATACTTTTAAGAACAGGTATCTAATGGATAAATTTAATATTCAGATTAATAAAACCTCAAGAAATACGGTTTTGTTTATGACGAATATTGGAACTACCAGGGGAAGCGTCACCTATTTAACCAATGCACTATTGAAGATAGCCGATGAGCTGGATCAGGAATTCAAAACCTTGAGCCAGAAAGAAGGGAATAACCGCAGGGACCGCATTAAATCTTTAACCGAAGATTTCCCGCCTTTACCCGATTTTAGTTATTTCCACCATTCTTTTCAGGCCGTTCCAGGAGTTCCGGGAGGAAATATTAGAGAAGCATTTTTTCTAGCATACAACGAAGAAAATTACGAATACATGCCACTAACCGATTGCTTGCCGGCAATGGAAGAAAACAGGGTTCTGGTAGCTTCATCTTTTATAATTCCTTATCCCCCAGGATTTCCGGTACTTGTTCCCGGCCAGGTGGTAAGTAAGGAAATTATAAGATTTCTTACCGCCCTCGATGTCTCTGAAATTCACGGCTACCGGGCAGATCTTGGTCTAAGAATTTTTAAAGATAATGTGCTAAACCGCCAAAAAACAGTGAGTTCTATGGGCTCCATGGGGAATAATGCGAAAAAGAAAATCACTAACTTAAAAAATTAAAATTATGGATTCTAAAAAACCAAAAGCCTCCAATAAAAAGGGAGCAACCAATACAAAGAAAACCACGCCTAAAAAAGAACCGGCTTCTCCGGAACGTAGTGCTAAAAAAGACAGAAAATTAAAAGTTACCGAAGAAAAAACTTTAAAAGGGAAGAAATCTGTGCCTTTGGATTCTACGGCACAGCAAGGAAAAGCTCCTGCTTCCGCTAGCAAAAAGAAAAAAGCTACTACAGCTTCTGGTGCTAAAAAGAAAACTACTAAAAGTAAAAAGGCGGTGGCCCCGAAGCAGGTGAAAGATGATAAATCTCCAGCCAAAGCTCCCCGACAATATAAGAGTAAGAATGCCCTTGAGGGGGTTTCGGATATTAGACGGTCTTTTCATAAAAATGAAGAACCCTTATACTTTATAAGTGCAACAAACTTCAATCTTTTAGGTGCCGATGAGTGGATTAAAGGATTCAAATTTATTTGCCATATCGAGTGTTTTGATGGTCTTCATCCTAATGTTTTTTCACCTAAAACCGAGATTCCTCATGATGATTTTGAAGGAATCGAAGACATAAATAATTATTTATTGCAGCATCCCGAAGTTCAGGATTATTTAAAAACGAGATCTATAGACGGAAGGGCTGGTAAGGCAATGTTCCTTATGTTCAATGAAAAAACCGAAGAACTTGCAGAAAAGCTAGGTTTGGAAATTATGTTTCCAAAAGCCGAAATGCGAACTTTCCTGGATAACAAAGTAAACACCAACCGTATTGCAGAAAAAGCCTGTGTTGCCTGTGTTCCTTATGTACTTAACAAAGTAAATAATTATGAACATTTAAGGGAAATTTCTAAACACCTTGGAAACGAACTGGTTATTCAAACACCTTTTGGAGATTCCGGGCATACTACTTTCTTTATTTCGAATGAAGAAGACTATCAAAAACACGCTGAAGAGATTGAAAAAGAAGAGGAAGTTAAGGTAATGAAACGTATTCGTTGCCGAGGTTCTGCTATAGAAGCTTGTGTTACCAGGCACGGCACCATCGTAGCTCCTTTAATGACAGAATTGGTAGGATTTAAAGAACTTACTCCCTATGAAGGTGGTTGGTGTGGCAACGAGATTTATCCCAATGCTTTTACTCCCGAGTTAAGAGATAAAGCGATAGAATACACCCAGTTATTTGGTAACCAATTGCGGGAAGAAGGTTATAAAGGATATTTTGAACTCGATTTTTTAATAGATCAGGACAATGGTGAGATTTATCTTGGGGAGTTAAATCCGCGGGTTACTGGAGCCAGTTCCATAACCAATCACGCTGTTTTTGCTCTTGCAGATGCACCCTTATTTGTTTTTCATATTTTAGAATGGATGGATATCGATTATGACCTTGATATAGAGGCTATTAATAATCGTTGGGCCCGCCAGGAGAATATAGATGGTTGGAGCCAGCTTATTGTAAAACATACCGAAGATACTGTAGAATATGTAACAAATGCCCCAAACTCTGGTATTTACAGAATGTATGATACCGGCCATATTCAATTTGACAGGATGGATACTCACCGGAGGGCGGTTGAAAATGAAAATGAAGCTTTTTTCTTACGTATAACCAGAAAAGGAGACTACCTGTATGAAGGAGCAGATATGGGAATTTTAGTGAGCCGGGGACGTATGATGACCGATGATTTTCAGCTTAACAACAGGGCTAAACACTGGATTAAGGCGATTAGGGCACAATACACTTCTGAAATGGTAGAAGATAAAAAAAAGCCAAAATTGTCAGGAACTTTAACTAAATAATATCGTGGGATTTTGAGGGAGTAAAAGGAAATAAAACTATTTTGCCATATCAATAAACCATTATTATTTAAAAACCATTCAACATGCAATTACATTTTAATGCTATTTCTGAACCCGAAAAACCGGGTTCCAAATGGCAGAAATTATATAAAACTCATTGGCCTGCTTATAAAAGCTGGCTTAATTCAAAAGGAACAGCTAATTATCCAGATCTTAAAACCTCACAGGCAGCGCTTAAAAAATATATGCCAGAGATGTGGCCTACTTATCAGCGTTTGTGCAAACTGGCAAAAGGAGATAAGGTGGCAGCCCGGTTTTTAACAGGCTTTCAGCCTCCTGCTTATATAAGTGGTTGCTCACAAGCGGTTACTACGGGAGAAGAAATTCAACTGGTTAGAAATTACGATTTTCATCCAGATCTTATGGAAGGAACGCAATTACTAACCTCCTGGAATAATAAAAAAGTAATCGCCACCAGCGATTGCCTTATTGGGGTTGTAGACGGAATGAATGAAGACGGGCTGGCTATTTCGCTTACTTTCGGAGGTCGAAAAGAGGTAGGAGTAGGTTTCGGTATTCCGTTTATTTTACGTTACGTTTTAGAATTTTGTAGTAATGTTGATGAAGCTGTTGCAGCTTTAATCAGGATTCCTTCGCATATGTCTTACAACGTAACCGTGGTAGATAAAACCGGAAAATTCAAAACCGTGCAATTGGCACCAGACAAGGCACCTTTGGTTACCGATGCTTCTTTTACTACTAATCACCAGGGAACAATAGACTGGCCAGAAAACGCAGCCTTTAATAAAACTCAGGAACGTTCGTCTTTTCTGAATAAAATGTTGTCTGCCAAAAGAGTGGATTCCACTCAGGTAGCCGATGCTTTTTTAAAGGCACCGCTTTACAATACTAAGTTCAAGGAAGGTTTCGGGACTTTATTTACCTCGGTATACCGACCGTTAGAAGGAAAAGTAGTACTTCGCTGGCCGCAAACTTCGGTAGAACAAAGTTTCGAAAACTTTCAGGAAGTTTATAAACTCATAAATTACGAACCAGCTCAGGTTGCATCTGAATGGTGGATCCAGGAGGCTGTAGAAATGGCCCAAACGGTAGAAGATCCATTCGAAGAGCAGTATGCTGAAAATGTAGATTGGCAGGAAACTGTTACCGAAATTTTGGTAAATGCCATGGCCCAGGCTCACCCAACAACAAATGAGCGAGACCTTGAAAAATTAAGAGGAACAATAATTAATAACGGGGAAGTCTCCTGGCAGGCAGTAGCCGGTTTCTGGAGTAAAATAGGAACAGGATATGCCGATTCCTGGAAGAGTTAGACCTTTCTGTTAAATAATTTTCTATAGAACCTGGTGTAATAAATAATGGATGTTTCCCTGTTTATTTCATCAGGTTTTTTAGTTAATATTCTTCCTTGAAAATCTAATTCAATAGTCCATAAAAAATAAAACACAATGGAATTTTATAGCACAAATCCCTATAACGGAGAACAGGTAGGGAAATATACAGCTCAAACACCTAACGAAACTACGCAGGTTTTAGAATTATCTGCTAAAGCTTTTAAAGACTGGAGTAAACAGCCGCTTTCTTTTAGAACCGAGCTTTTACAAAAAGCAGCTCAGGTATTAAGAGATAATGTAGAGGAATATGCCAAAATGATCACTCAAGAAATGGGAAAACCAATTTCTGAATCCAGGGCTGAAGTAAATAAATGTGCCTGGGTTTGCGATTATTATGCTGAAAATGCTGAAGAATTTCTCGCTTCAGAAGAAATAAAAACCGATGCTACCCATAGCTATGTTAGGCACGATCCCATTGGAGGTGTTTTTGCTATTATGCCGTGGAATTTTCCATTCTGGCAGGTTTTTAGGTTTGCTGCTCCTACACTTACTGCCGGAAACACCGGTATTTTAAAGCACGCGCCCAATGTTTTTGGATGTGCTTTAATGATTGAAGAGGTTTTTGAAAAAGCAGGCTATCCAAAAGGTGTTTTTCAGAATTTAATTGTGCATCACGATCAAACAGAAATGATTATTGCCCACGATGCCGTGCAGGCGGTTACTTTAACAGGAAGTGAAGCTGCCGGATCTGCTGTATCCCAACTTTCGGGGAAATATATAAAAAAGAGTTTGCTAGAGTTAGGCGGTAATAATTCCTTTATTGTTTGGGAAGATGCCGATATTGATCGCGCTGTTAAAACAGCGGTTTCAGCCAGGATGTTAAACTGCGGACAAAGCTGTATTGCAGCGAAGCGTTTTATTTTGTTGGAAGGAATTTATGATGAATTTGTTTCTAAATTCAAGGCTGCGGTAAGTGATTTAAAAGCGGGAGATGTTATGGAAGACACTACCCAGGTTGGTACGCTTGCCAGAAAAGACCTGGCAGATCAACTTCAAAGTCAGGTAAAAAGATCTTTAGAACATGGAGCTGAGTTATTACTTGGTGGGGAACAGAACGAGTGTTTCCACCAACCAACTATTTTAGGAAATGTAAAACCGGGAATGCCCGCTTTCGATGAAGAAACTTTTGGCCCTCTCGCAGCAATTATTAAGGCAAAAAGCATAGAGGAAGCATTTGAATTTTCAGAAAAATCTAAATTTGGGTTGGGAACTACGGTTTTTACAAAAGATATTCAAAAAGCGATGGAAATGGCGGGAAGCGTTAGCGATGGCGCCTACTTTGTAAACGAGCTTGTGAAATCTGATCCCCGACTTCCCTTTGGTGGAACTAAGCGATCGGGCTACGGGAGGGAGTTAGCCAAAGAAGGAATGATGGAGTTTGTTAATAAGAAAACAGTTTATGTTAAAGCCTAAATCATAATTTTATCAGCATTGGTCATTGCCCCGAATAGTTGTACTTTTGTGTTCTGTTTGTTTAAAAATCAACATAAAAATTAGAATTATGAGTAAATATGATGTTGCAGTTATAGGTTCGGGCCCCGGAGGATATGTGGCCGCTATACGCTGCGCGCAATTGGGAATGAAAACTGCTATCATAGAAAAATATTCAACCTTGGGTGGAACCTGCCTTAATGTAGGTTGTATTCCAAGTAAAGCTTTGCTAGATTCTTCGCATCATTACCACGATGCAGTTAAACATTTTGAAGAACACGGGATAGAAATTCCTGGTGAGGTAAAAGTAAACCTTGAGAAAATGATGGAGCGTAAATCTTCAGTAGTAAGTCAAACTTGCGATGGAGTAAAGTTCCTGATGGATAAAAATAAAATTGATGTTTTTGAAGGTGTAGGATCTTTTAAAGATAAAACCCACATTAATATTGAAAAAAACGATGGTGAAACCGAAACCATTGAAGCTGCTAAAACGATTATTGCTACAGGTTCAAAACCAGCAAACCTTCCGTTTATCGAGCTGGATAAAGAACGAATTATAACTTCTACCGAAGCTTTAAAACTGAAAGAAATTCCTAAACATATGGTCGTAATTGGCGGTGGTGTAATTGGCCTGGAGTTAGGCCAGGTTTACCGTCGTTTAGGAGCTGAGGTTACTGTTGTAGAATTTTTAGATAGAATTATTCCTACAATGGATGCTGCACTTTCAAAAGAACTTCAAAAAGTACTTAAGAAGCAAGGCGTGAAATTCCATACTTCTACAAAAGTAAAATCGGTAGAGCGTAAAGGCGACGAGATCATTATAAAAGCTGATGATAAAAAGGATAAAGAGATTGAAATAAAAGCAGATTATTGTCTTGTTTCTGTAGGGCGTAAACCTTTTACCGATGGTTTAAATGCTGATGCTGCAGGAGTAAAAGTTGATGATAAAGGTAGAATTGAAGTGAACGAACATCTACAAACTAATGTAGATAATATTTACGCTATTGGTGATGTTGTAAAAGGCGCAATGCTGGCTCATAAGGCCGAAGAAGAAGGATCTTTTGTTGCTGAAATAATGGCGGGTCAAAAACCACATATTGATTATAATTTAATTCCCGGGGTTGTTTATACCTGGCCGGAAGTTGCTTCTGTAGGAAAAACCGAAGAACAACTTAAGGAAGATAGCGTTAAATATAAAGAAGGAAAATTCCCGATGCGTGCTCTTGGACGTGCCAGGGCAAGTGGAGATACAGACGGATTTGTAAAAATCCTTGCCGATGAAAAGACCGATGAGGTTTTAGGCGTGCATATGATTGGCGCCCGTACTGCCGATCTTATTGCTGAAGCTGTAACCGCTATGGAATATAGAGCATCTGCCGAGGATATTGCAAGAATGAGCCACGCACATCCAACTTATGCTGAAGCTGTTAAGGAAGCTGCTCTTGCTGCTACAGATAATCGTGCGCTTCACGTATAGTTAATTATCAGCATTATAATTTATATAAAAATGGCTGTTTGATAGTAATTTCAAACAGCCATTTTTTTGATTTATAGCTTAAAATTTAATCTGGCTATTATTTTATAAATTAACTTGTTTCAGCCTTTATACCTTTATCCCGAATTTAGGGAATCTAACTTTCAATTCATCTTAGACCCTGAAACCAGTTCAGGGTGACGAGTGATAATTGTTATTTTAAAGCTCCAATTTCTTGAGTTCCTTATAGTTTTTATTTAATCGGCGTAGAAGTATTCCGTATATAATTCTGTAGAATAACCAAATAAATCCTATAAAAACAGCTAAACCACCTATAACTATTCCTGCGAACATAAGCCATTGTAGCGGAGT
Organism: Salegentibacter salegens; assembly: GCF_900142975.1. Classification (NCBI taxonomy): domain Bacteria; kingdom Pseudomonadati; phylum Bacteroidota; class Flavobacteriia; order Flavobacteriales; family Flavobacteriaceae; genus Salegentibacter; species Salegentibacter salegens. The sequence goes on along the minus strand of NZ_LT670848.1, from coordinate 1,241,804 downwards.
AAAACTGTATTTTTCAATATCATCAACCACTGTGTTAGTGGCATGATAATTCATAAAAAAATAGGTGTATATAAGTGTAACTACCGCTGTTGAGATTAAAATATATCCTATGTAATATTTTACAGTTTTTCTTGTGCGTAGAATATTTTTAATCAATTTTGCCACATTATCTGTAGAAGATATTCTTCGGTAATTCTTATAAAAACAATAGATAAAGAAAAAAGTGATTCCATAATTAATCGCATAAGTTATTACGGTAAATTCTTTTAAATGAATACGCTCCATCTCTGCCCAATATTCGTGATCTGCCATGAAAATGGTAATAAGAGCCCAGAATAGAAATTCAAGAATACTAATTACAAATATCCATTTAACAATTGAAGATGAGCGCTTCCACAGCATCTTATAAATTTCGTTATAGGAAAGTTGGGGAATATTGCCTTCCCGCTTCTTCCAGTCTTTTTTCAATAAATCCAGTCCATCCATTATTCTCTACGGATTTAAAATATTTTTTAACTTAGTTTTCACCCTGTTCATCTTCACTCGTGCATTTACTTCAGTAATACCAAGGGTTTCAGAAATGTCCCTGTAATTTTCATCTTCCAGATATAAAAAAACGAGCGCTTTTTCAATATCGTTTAATTCCTGAATTGCAGAATACATTACTTTTAATTGCTGCTCGGTCTCATCGTCATATTCTTCGGCTTTAATTTTAAAATCTACGGTATCAAAATCCTGCGTTTTTATACTTCTTTTTTTCTTTCGGTATAAAGTGATGGCAGTATTTAAAGCAACTCTGTACATCCAGGTGCTAAATTTAGCTTCACCCCTAAATTTCGGGTAAGCTTTCCAGAGCTGAATGGTAATTTCCTGAAAAAGATCGTTGTGAGAATCCTGATCATTCGTATAAAGGCGGCAAATTTTATGCGCAATATTCTGGTGTTTTTCCAGATTTGTTACAAACTGATGTTCTAATTCCTTATCCACAATAATTGGTTAGCTCTTATATGTAGTATAAGAGGCTGCAATGTTACAAAAAAGTATAAAGTATAGTTAATGCAGCCTTATTTTTTCAGTCAAAGCACGAGAAAACTTAAATTTGAGTACACTACCTCTGTAATTGGGTTAATTTAAATCTCGATTAGCGAGTAAAACCAAGCTTTATGAATATTCCAAGAACAAATTTACCTAGAGTCGTTATTATTGGTGGCGGTTTTGCGGGAATGGCGATGGTGAGAAAATTGATTGGCGAAGACGTTCAAACCGTGATTTTAGACCGTCATAACTATCATACTTTTCAGCCCTTACTTTACCAGGTTTCTACCTCTGGTTTAGAGCCAGACTCTATTGCATATCCTATGCGTAAAATTACGCGAAATAGTAAGAAATGCATTTTTAGGATGGCCGAGGTAAAATCTATAAATACCGAAAAAAGTTATATTGAAACTACTATTGGAGATTTAATCTACGATTACCTGGTGATCGCTACAGGTTCTAAAACTAATTTCTTTGGAAATAAGAGTATTGAGAAGAATGGGATGTGGATGAAAACCGTTCCGCAGGCATTAAATATTCGTAGTTTGATCCTGGAAAATTTAGAACAGGCGGTTATTACCGATGATCCTGAACTAAGAAAAGCACTACTTAATTTTGTTTTAGTAGGAGCAGGGCCAACAGGAGTAGAGCTTAGTGGCGCAATTGCCGAATTAAAGAACCATATTGTACCTAAAGATTATCCAGATATAAATCCTAACGAGATGAACATTCATCTTCTGGAAGGCCTGGACAGGGTTTTGCCACCGATGAGCGAAAAGGCCTCTAAAAATGCTCACGCATTTTTGGAAGAACTTGGGGTGAAAGTTCATTTAAATACCATGGTAGAAGAATATGATGGCCATCTGGTAACAACCAACACAGATCTTGCCCTAAAAACCGAAACTTTTATTTGGGCTGCCGGAGTAACCGGTGCGCCGGTAAAAGGTTTAAAAGCCGAAGCCATGGTAGAAAAGGCAAATAGGTACGAGGTTAATGCCTTCAACCAGGTTAACGGCTACGAAAATATTTTTGCAATAGGGGATATAGCTTTAATGCAAACTGAAGCCTATCCAAAAGGGCATCCTATGGTTGCCCAGCCAGCAATTCAGCAGGGGAAACATTTGGCTAAAAATATTATGAATATCCTGGAAGGTAAAAAACTCGAAGCTTTTAAATATAAAGATAAAGGTACCATGGCCACCGTGGGCAGAAATCGGGCGGTTGTAGATATAGAACAAGGTTCTTTTGGCGGATTTTTCGCCTGGTTTATCTGGATGTTTGTGCACCTCTGGTTTCTTATTGGATTTAGAAACCGACTGGTAACTTTCTTTAACTGGCTTTATAACTACTGGAATTACGACAAAGCCGCACGATTAATAATCAGGCCATTTAAAGGTTATGAAAATCAAATGAAAGTAGATAAAGAAGAGATATAAATAGTAAACAACTTCGGAGCAAGCTCACGAAGCATTATTATTAGTAAATATAATTTGATTCCCGAGGCAAGCTTCGCAGCATTTAATCTCGATTATCGAGTAAAAAAAGAGACTGTCTGAAAAGTTTATTCTCGTCAAGCTGAACTCGTTTCAGATTCTAATATGTTCTTTAATTATCAACATGTTAGATCCTGAAATAAATTCAGGATGACGGTTTTAAAACTTTTTCTGACAGTCTCTTTTTCTTTAGCCTGACTCCCTTTTTAATTTATCCCGGAAGCTTATTTATTAGTCTTTAGAATTACCTCATCTTTTTAATTTCCTTATTATAGTCTGAAGCGAGAGAAGTCTTTTGGTTATCGGTTAGTGCTTTTCCGGCCATTTGAAAAACTTCCTGTTCCTCTTCATCTAAATGATGAATTACTATATGTTCAAGCTCCTTCGCTATTTTTAACCAGTTAGAAGCGTCCATTTCTGTATCTTCCAGTTGCTCTATAAGTTCATCCATCTCGTGGTGTTCTGCTACACTATGCCTGGCTTTTTCCTGGGTAAGGTCTTTCTTCATAAGTGGAATATAAAAATGCCTTTCTTCGGCATCAGCATGAATCTTCAATTCATGTTTTAATTGCTCAAAGATCTTTTTACGCTCCTGAGTATCGCCGTGGGTTTCTACCAGTTTGGCAACAAGGTTACGCTGTATTTCGTGTTCCTGGCGTAAAGCTTCAAAAATATTCATAATTTAGGTATTGGTTAAGCTTCTAAATTATTGATTTATATGTTAAGGAAAATTTAAACGAGAGTTTTCCTAAACAGTTTAAATCGGTTCTAAAGAAGTTAACGGTTCAGTTTCGTTTTTCTACAATTCAGAAATAATATTTAGTAATGAAGACTACTTTCACGCATCTTAGCCCTGTAAATAAAAATCGATGAAATTTTTCCAGAAAATATTTAAAATCAGTCTCATAATCACGTTTTTGGTGGTTTTTCTCGAAATTATCTTCAACGGATTTAAGCTGGAAGCATTACTGGAATTAGAAACCTGGATAATTTACTTTTCCTATGCTTTTATTCTAACCCTGATAAATGGAAGTTATTTTTGGTGGTTTGGCGCTAAAATAGGCTGGGAAAAGGCTACTTTAAGAAAGGTCCTGGTGGGGGCTTTTGGCGCTGTTATTTTAACTTTAATAGGATTTTTCTTTTGCCGTTTTCTGCACTACGTAGTTTATGAAGGAGTAGTACTTCAGGAATTTTTGAGCAACGAAAAGATGGCTTTTTATCTTTTTCCTTTTCTTTTCACCACCATTATTTCACTATTTTTTCATCTTATTTATTTTTATAAAGCTTTACAGGAAAAGAAAGTAAAAGAGCAAAAAATAATTGCCGGTACGGCATCCGCTAAATTTGATGCGCTAAAAAATCAGTTAGATCCGCATTTTTTATTTAATAGTTTAAATGTGTTAAGTGCGTTAATTGATGAAAATCCCGACCAGGCGCAAAAATTTACCAGCGCGCTTTCCAAAGTTTATCGCTATGTGTTAGAGCAGAAGAATAAAGAACTGGTAGACCTGGAAGAAGAATTAAAATTTGCGAAAACCTATATGGATTTGCTGAAAATGCGGTTTGAAGATGCGATTATTTTTAATTTTCCCGCTACATTAAAAAACCCCGAAGCCAAGGTGGTTCCACTTTCACTTCAGTTATTGTTAGAAAACACCATAAAACACAATACGGTAAATTCTGAAAATCCTTTAGAAATAGCAATTGTAGAAGAAGACAGAAACTTAGTGGTGAGAAATAATATTCAGCCAAAAGAAATATTGAAACGGGGAAGTGGGGTTGGACTTTCAAATATTCAGCAACGTTATCATTTACTTACCGATAGAAAAGTTGAAATATCTAACACCAACAACACATTTAGTGTAAAATTACCACTATTAACCAAAATTGTAAAAATGGAAAAACAGGCACCGGTTTACGCCAAACAAGACGCTTATTTACGGGCGCAAAAGCAGGTAAAGGCAGAGCGCGATTTCTACGGAAATTTAACTTCCTACTTAATTGTAATTCCTGTACTGGGGCTTTTTAATTACCTAACCTACGGCGGATTCGTTTGGGTTATCTTTCCCGCAATTGGCTGGGGAATAGGCGTGTTTTTTCACGGGCTATCTGTATTCAATTACAATCTTCTACTGGGTAAAAACTGGGAGGAGCGTAAAATAAAGGAACTAATGCAAAAAGATAAAACCAACTAATTATGGAAACTTCAGAAGACAAATATCTACAAGCAAGGGAGCGGGTTAAAGAATTACGTGAGTTTTATAATCACTTATTCTCGTATATTATAGTGAATATATTTCTGGCTGGGATCAATTACTATACAAATCAATGGGCGTATCCCTGGTTTTTATGGGTTGTAGGCGGTTGGGGAATTGGTTTAGCCTTTGATGCTCTAAAAGCCTTTAGATTGAACCCTATGTTCGATAAGCGATGGGAAGAACGCAAGATCCAGGAGTATATGGAGAAAGAAGAAAAACAGCGCTGGGAATAATGGAAGTAGTAATTGTAGAAGACGAAAAGCCCGCTGCCCGGCGTTTGCAAAGAATGCTTAAAAAACTGGATTTAGAAGTAAATACCATGCTGCATTCGGTTAAGGAAGGAATTGCCTGGTTTAAAGAAAATCCTGAACCAGATCTGGTTTTTCTTGATATTCAATTGAGTGACGGGATCTCTTTTGAAATTTTTGAAAAGGTAAAAATCAATAGTGCCGTTATTTTTACTACGGCTTATGATGAATATGCTCTAAAAGCATTTAAGCTGAATAGTGTTGATTACTTGTTGAAGCCTATAGATGAAGAAGAATTGGCAAATGCAGTGATAAAATTCAAAGAAAATTACCTTAAAAATTCACCACAAATAGATTTTAACGCCTTTAGAAAAATCTTAGAAACCGGAAATAAGCCAGATTATAAAACCCGTTATACCATCCAGGTAGGCCAGCATTTAAAGATTATACCCGCAAACGAAATTTGCTGTTTTTATTCAGAAAATAAAGCTTCCTATCTTACTACCACTTCGGGGAGAAATTACCCTGTAGATGTTTCCCTTGAAAATTTAGAAAAGGAATTGGATCCAGAGAAATTCTTCAGAATTAATCGAAAATCTATTGTGAATATTGACTGTATAGAAGATATTATTAGCTATACCAATAGTCGTTTAGAGGTTAAAGTGAAAGTTTTTAGTGAATTTCAGCTTATTGTTAGTCGGGAGCGAGTGCGAGACTTCAAAAACTGGATTTCTTAAACTGAAAAGTTAAAATTGAGGCAAAGAAAAACCGGGGCCTAAATTTCTACGTAAATATTTATGAAAAGTTGGGTAACTAAAAACAGTTTCGTTTTTATTAGCCCACTGGTTTTCCGAATTTTATTTTTTTGGTTGGTTATGTGAAGGTTTGCTGTAGTATTTATGGCAGACCTTCATTTTTTATTTGATAATCGAGATTAAAATATTCCGGAGCCTGCTCGAATACAGACAATCTTTTTTCGAAATCAAAATTAAATTTCCTGGAGCAAAAAACTTATCTGTGCTTACACTATTGTTACGGTGCAGCTACAGTTCCTAAAACGTATAATTGTTCCATTGTTGGAGTTTCGCTACCGCCTTCAGGTTCTAAGGTAATTCCAAATGCTTCAGACTGGTTTTGATTTTCAAGACTGAAAACTTTATTATCATCACTTTCAAAATCAGCCAGCAAACCTATGCTGGTAGGAGTAAGGGGTTGCATAGTAAGTGACCAAACCTGGTAAACTTTTCCTCTTGGAGGTTCAGGCAGATCTTTTGCGTCTATATAAGCGGTATTTTCCTGGGTATTCCAGTAAACGGAAGCAAAGGCTTCAGGAGCAACTTGCTGGCCTTTTAGCGGGATGCGTTCTACATTTCTGTCTCTTATAACCGCAAGCAATTCTTCCGCTTTTTCAGCATCCTCACGGGCATTAGCGATCTGTTCTTCCATTTGAACATTTCTGGCATTGGCAGCTTGTAAATCTTCTCTTAGTTCGTTGGTTCGGTTAAAGAAAACGAAAAGGCCAATAAGTAATAATAAACTCGCTGCCCAACCGGAATAGGTGATCCAGTTTATGGTTCTAACCGGAGTCGCTACCGGAGCGGTTCCCGTTGGTGATTTACTTAATTTCTCTTTTATTGAAGCAATTAAATGCTCGGCATTATTTGGAGCTGTAGCAGCTGAAAGTGTAAGTAATGCTTTTTCTATTTCTTCTACCTCGGTTTTAACTTCAGGATATTCTTTTAGCACACTGCTTACCTCCCGACTTTCTTTTTCAGAAAGCGCACCGTAAACATAAAGTTCAAGGATTCCAGACGATATGTACTTTTGAATATCCATTATTTAATTACCATTGCTCTTAATTTATCTATACAAACACGGTTTCGGGTTTTAACCGTTCCCAGTGGCATATCTAATTCTTCTGAAGTTTCTTTTTGAGTGTAGCCTTTAAAAAATAAATAATCTATTAATTTTTTACAAACCGGCTTTAAGGCATCAATATATTTTTTAAGGCCAATTGCATCTACAGCTTCAGAGAAATTAGTTTTAGACTCTAATATATCTACGAAGTTATCTGTCTTAAGGTTTTGTTGATCGTTTTTAAAATCTTTTGATCTTATTTTGTCTATGGAAGCATTCCGGGCGATGTTAAGGATCCAGGTGAAAAACCGACCTTTATCAGAATTATAGCTTGGCGCTTTGTCCCATATTTTTAAAAATACGTCCTGAAGCACTTCTTCTGCAACTTTTTCGTCTCTAATTATAGTGTAAATAATCCCGTAGGTACTTTCGGAATATAGATGGTAAATACGCTCAAAGGCGCGTTCGTTTCCATTTTGAAGTTCTAAAATTAAAGCGTCTTGTTGCATAAAGAGGTAATGACTTACAGGGTAAAAATAGGATAAACTCCCGTGTAAAAAAATAAAAAGCGGCTATTTGCCGCTTTTTATTAATAATTATGTGAAAAAATTTACATTTTTATCACTCCACATCCAACTCTAGTGCCTGCAGCTCCAGATGGTTGAGAAGTAAAATCATCAACACCGTCGTGTACAATTATTGCTTTTCCAACAATATTTTTATTGTCGTCGTCACAATCTATACACCATTCATCGGTAGTCATGCTAACAGTTCCTTCTCCATTGGCATCAACTTCAAAGTTTCCAATATCACCTTTATGGTAACCTTCAGCATCGCCCCATTTCCCATGCTTTTCGTTGGTTGGATTCCAGTGGCCACCGGCAGAAGTTCCATCTTCAGCAGAGCAATCTGCCTTCTGGTGAATATGGATTGCGTGTTTACCTTCAGCTAAACCTGTAATGGTAGCTTCCATAGTAACTTCTCCATCTTCCTGGGTAAACGTTACTTCGCCACCTAATTCGCTTCCGCTTTTAGGCTCGAGAGGAACAGTAATTTCTTTAACTTCTTCCTCATCTTGCTGTGCTTCCATTTCAGAATTCATTTCTGTTTCGGCAGCGTTTTCAGCGTCATTTGCTTTTTTGTCGTTTTTACAGCCTATTATAAATAAAGAGGCGCAAAATACTAATGATAAACTTATTCTTTTCATAATCTATAGATTGGTTTTTAGATTAAACACTACTAAATTAAGCCTATCCCAAGGCTTAGCCAAAGATTTAAGGATAGGTTAACAACTCTATTTTTAATTTTCTAAATAAGCTGGGTAGTTATATTAGTTGCTGAAGTTAAACTTTTATGCACCGGGCAACGATCGGCAATTTCCAAAAGTCTTTGTTTTTGTTTCTCGTCTAAATCGCCAATAAGTTTAATTTCCCTTCTAAAAGTATCTATTTTAGAATTTTTCTCTTCGCAGTTTTCACAATCTGTGCTATGTTCCCGGGAATAAAAAACATGGGTTTCTACATCTTCTAAAGGCCATTTTTTTCGTTTAGCATACATTTGAAGCGTCATAGAAGTACAGGAGGCTAATCCTGAAGATAAAAACTGATAGGGTGTAGGGCCATAATCTTTTCCGCCGGCTTTTATAGGTTCATCGGCTAGGAAAGTGTGGTTTCCGGCTTTCATACTTGTAGTAAAATCATCTTCTTTTTCTAATCCTGCTACCACATCTGCATTAGATTCAGGAATTTCTTTCTTCGGAATTTCCAAATATCTCGAAGCCCAGGTAGCAATTACGTTGCCGGCATAAGCTGCATCACCTTCGGAAGCCAATAGGTGCTCTGCCCCATCTAGCGAAACAAAGCTTTTAGGATGTCGGGCAGCGATATAAAGTTCTTCGGCATTTTTAATACTTACAATTTTGTCCTGTGGGGAATGCATAATTAACAGTGACTTTCTAAGTTCACCCAGGTAAGGTTTTAATTCGTGTTTATCAATATCTTCAAGAAATTGCTTCTTTATTTTAAAAGGTCTACCGCCAATATTTACCTGTGCCTCACCGTTTTTCTCAATTTCCTCTACATTATTTTGTATTAAATGCTGAACATGAGCTGTGGTGGAAGGGGCGGCAATAGTAGTAACCGCTTTAACCGATTTCAATTCTTTAGCGGCGAATAAAACTGCTGCACCACCCAGCGAATGCCCAATTATTAAGCTGGGAGCTTTAAATTCTTCTTCTAAATAAGTTGCCGCAGCCAGAAGATCCTGAATATTTCCTGAAAAATTACTATCGGCAAAATCGCCTTCACTTTCTCCTAATCCTGTAAAATCAAAACGTAACACCCCATAGCCGTTTTGCGCCAAAGTTCTACTGATATTTTTAGCAGCAAAGAAATTTTTATTACAAGTGAAGCAATGTGCAAAAAGCACAAAATTATGAGGGTCCTGGTTAAAAGGAAGCTCTAAATAACCAGATAGATCATCACCATTTTTATTCTTAAAGTTTACTTTTTCAGTTTTCATCTATAAGTTTTTATTCAAGGTACAAATTGTTTGGCAACGGCTAAAGCAAAAAAGCCGATTGAAAATCAAAAAATAGTTCTTTGAGTTTACAATCAGCTTTTAAATAAAGGGAGATTATGGGTTATTCCAGTTCCCTTATTTTAATATTTCTAAACCATACTTTATCGCCATGATCCTGCAATGCAATGTGGCCTTCTCTATCTTTTCCAAAATTTTCCCAGTCTTTAAATTTAGAATTTTCAACCAGTTTACTCCATTCTTCTCCGTGAACCGGGAATTCATTAATCAAAGTTCCGTTTAAACGAACCGAACCTTTATTGGTTTCGTGATTAATTCTAAGCACGGTTTTATTCCATTCTCCCGCGTTTTTGGTTTTGTCTTCGCTTGGCGGCATCATATCGTAAAGTGCACCGGCCTGTCTAACTTCACCATTTTTTGCATCTGGGTGCAATTTATTATCCAAAACCTGGATTTCGGGACCTGTGAAATAAGGCTCAGAAAATTCTTCGCTTTCCTGCACGCCCCACATAACTCCGCTATTTCCTCCTTCTGAAATTTTCCATTCCAGGGAAAGTTCAAAATTAGTGTAGGTTTTTTCTGAAATAAGATTTTCAGAACCTTCGCGTTCTCCTTCAGCGGGGGTAAATGCAAGAGCACCATCTTCTACCTTCCACTGGTCTGAAATAGAATCGGCGTTAAAGGCTTTCCAACCTTCAAGATCCTGACCGTTGAATAAGGCGGTATAATTTTCTTCATTGTTCGCCATTGCTGTAGTGTCATTCGCTGCATCAGCTTCATAGGCCTCTTTTGCCTCTTGTGCTTCACTATCAGATTTCTTATCAGATTTACAGGCGGTGGCCATAATTGCAGCCGTTACTATAATTAAACTTGTTTTCTTCATTCTATGTGATTAGTTAATTCCTAAGATTCGTTTTAATTTTTGTTCGTCAATTTCACTTCCTGCAAAATCGTCAAATTTCTTTTGGGTAGCTTCAATAATATGGCTTTTAATAAACGGCGCACCTTCGCGCGCACCCTGGTCTGGCGATTTAATACAGCATTCCCATTCAAGAACTGCCCAAACATCGCAACCATATTCGGTTAATTTAGAAAAAATGGTTTTAAAATCTACCTGGCCATCTCCGGGATGTCTATATCTTCCCGCACGATCTATCCAGTCGCCATAACCTCCAAAAGAGCCTTTTTTTCCGGTAGGATTAAATTCGGCATCTTTTACGTGGAACATTTTTATGAATTCGTGATAATGATCTATGTACGAAATATAATCCAATTGTTGCAGCACGAAGTGGCTGGGATCATATAATAAATTAACCCTTTTATGATTATTGGTAGCTTCAAGGAATCGTTCAAAAGTAACTCCGTCGTGAAGATCTTCCCCTGGATGTACTTCGTAGCACACATCTACGTTTTGTTCATCAAATTCATTTAAAATAGGCATCCAGCGCTTTGCAAGTTCCTTAAATCCCATTTCTACAAGACCTTCCGGTCTCTGCGGCCAGGGATGGGCAGTATGCCAAAGCAAGGATCCACTAAAAGTTCCATGCACATCCAAACCAAAATGCCTGCTGGCACGAGCTGCGCTTTTCATTTGCTCTACGGCCCATTCGGTTCGGGCTTTTGGATTGTTTCTAACTTCTTTTGGAGCAAAATTATCGAACATAGTATCGTAAGCCGAATGCACTGCCACGAGTTGCCCCTGTAAATGCGTACAAAGCTCTGTAATTTCCAGGCCGTAAGATTCTACTTTTCCTTTAATTTCGTCGCAATAATCTTTGCTTTCCCCGGCTTTTGTTAGATCTATTAAAGCCGATTCCCAGGTTGGGATTTGTATTCCTTTATATCCTAAATCTGCCGCCCATTCGCACAAACCATCCAAGCTATTGAATGGCTTTTCTGTATCCATAAATTGAGCTAAATAAACCGCAGGTCCTTTTACTGTTTTCATCTCATTAATTTTTTATGCGTCTATTTTTATCCAAACATTTCCTTTTGAGTGAGACTCCACTACTTTTTCTATAAAGTTCATGCCGCGTATACCGTCTTTTATTGTAGGAAATTCAGCAGGGTGATATTTTTCACCATTTATAGCTTTTGCCACGCCTTTGTAAATATTTCCCATAGAATCAAAAATCCCTTCTGGATGTCCAGGAGGTAGTTTAGTACCGTCTAAAGACAAAGCTGAATTATAATCGTGGCCCGGTTTTAAAACTTTCATAGGTTGCCCGTCTTCTAATTTATAAAGATAATTCGGGTTTTCTTGTTCCCACTTTAAGCCTGCTTTTTTTCCGTAGATCTTTACGGCAAAATTATTTTCTTCTCCCGTAGCGATCTGGCTGGATCTAAGCACTCCTTTTACAAATTCTGAAAAACGCAGTAGTACGGTGCCGTCTACATCCATTTTATTATCTGAATATACATAATTCAAATCGGCTAAAAGTTCTTTTACCTCCAGGCCGGTAACATACTCAATCATATCAAAAGCGTGTGTGCCAATATCACCAATACAGCAGCTTATTCCTCCTTTTTCAGGATCAAGTCGCCAAATGCTGTTTCTTTCATCTTTATCGTGTATAATTGAATTTATCCATCCCTGATAATATTGTACGTCTATTTTTTGAACTTCCCCGATCTCTCCAGCTGCGATCATTTCTTTCATCTGGCGAATCATTGGGTAACCGGTATAGGTGTAAGTTACCGCAAAGATAGTTTTAGATTTAGTGAGCGTATCTTCAAGGATTTTTGCTTCTTCGTAAGAAGTGGTCATTGGTTTTTCACAGATTACGTGAAAACCATTTTCCAAAAGCTGTTTTGCCATTGGAAAATGCAAAAAGTTTGGTGTAAGAATAGATACCGCTTTTATGCGTTCATCTTCCGGCAACTTTGCTTCTTCAGCGATTAGATGGTCCAGGTCTTTATAAACCCTGTCGGTTCCAATTCCTAATTCCTGAGCGAATTTCTTACTCTCTTCAATGTCGGGATTAAAAACTCCACCTACAAATTCAAATTTATCAAACATAGAAGAGGCCACCCGGTGTAAGATCCCGATAAGGGAATCGCCACCGCCGCCTAATACTCCTAATTTTATTTTTTTACCCATAAATTATTTATTTTTTGTTTGGTTATATTTCAATATCTTTTTTCTCTATTTTTTCGTCTTTAAAGAAGATAGCAAATAAAATCATTACTAAAAAGGCGAATGCTGCTGGTATTATCCATATTTGTTGCCAGTCGTGACTTCCATCGGCTAGAAGGTACATATCACTAACCATTCCTGCTACCCAGAATCCTATTAACATACCAAAACCATAAGTGGCCAGGGTAATTAAACCTTGCGCTGCACTTTTAATTTTTGGTCCCGCTTTAGAATCGGTATAAATTTGACCCGATACAAAGAAGAAATCGTAACAAATTCCGTGAAGTGCTATTCCAAGAATGAGCATAAATACGAGCTCTCCGGTGTCGCCAAACGCAAAGAGTAAATATCGTATCGTCCAGGCCAACATACCAGCAAGAATCGTGATCTTAAAGCCGAATTTTTTGAAAAAATATGGAATTAACAAAAGAAATAGTGCTTCAGAAACCTGGCCAATAGACATCATTGCAGTAGGATCTTCCATACCTATTTCCGAAAGAAAAGGGTTGGCGTTTTGATAGTAAAAAGCCAGCGGAATAGATATTAAAATAGATGAAATAAAGAAAATCAAGAAGTTTCTTCCTTTAAGTAAACCAATAGCTTCCAGACCTAAGATATCTGAAATAGTTACTTTTTCTCCTTTACTGCTTGGTGGTGTTTTAGGCAAGGTGAAACTGAATAATCCCAAAACCGCTGAAGCAACTGCTGCCATTAAAAAAGTGTAGCGTAGCATCCCTTCGGCGCGACCCTCAGAAGAGTCCCAGGCAAAAACTAGGCTTATTACCAGCCCTGAAATTATCCACCCAATAGTACCAAAAACTCGAATGCTGGCAAATTGTTTTGATGGGTCTGTCATTTGGTAAAACGAAATAGAATTTACTAGGGCAAGTGTTGGCATATAAAGAATCATATACCCCAAAACAAAGGGATAAAAATTGGTGAAATCTTCTGATTGAAACATCATATAAAGCAAAATCGCACCTGCAATATGAAGAAATCCTAGAATGCGCTCCGCATTAAAAAAACGGTCGGCGATTAAACCAATAATAAAGGGAGCCACTATTGCTCCCCAGGATTGTGTTGAAAATGCCATGCTTATCTGCCCGTCAGTAGCATCGAGATTATTTTCATTACCTAAAAATGTTCCTAAAGTTACAAACCACCCTCCCCAAATAAAAAATTGGAGGAACATCATGGTTGATAGTTGAAATCTGGTTAAACTTTTCATTATCTTATGTAGCTTCTCTTAATTATTGTTGCTGTTTAATTTGCTGCCTACTTCTATTAAAAGTTCTTTGGTGGCCTTTATACCTTCTTCAGGAGATAAATTTTCGCCTTCATACTCTACACCCACAAAACCGGTGTAACCCGCATCCTGAACAATTTTTAAAATTCTTTCATAATCAAGGGATGTTTCTTCACCTTCATCATTAAAATCATAAGATTTGGCGCTAACCGCTTTGGCGTGCGGCATCATTTCTTCTATGCCCTGGTATTTTGGATATTCTTCTACACATTTTGCTTCCCAACGTTCGCCACCTTCTCTTTTAAGACAGAAATTTCCAAAATCGGGTAGTGTACCACAGTTTTCCATATTTACGCCTTCAATTACTTCTACAAGAAGCGCTGCATCAGAAGAAAGATATCCATGATTTTCAACCAAAACATTTACATTTTGTTCAGCGGCATATTCACTAAGAGCTTTTAGACCTTTGGTAGCTGAAGTTTTCCATTCTTCTGGTTCTTCACTTCCAAAAAGGTTTACACGTATAGCGTGAGCTCCAAGAAAACTGGCAGCATCAACCCATTTTTTATGATTTTCTACGGCTTTATCGCGTTCAGCCTTGTTAGGGCTGGCCAACTCGCCTTCGCCATCTACCATTATTAGAACATTTTCAACATTAAATTCTTCACTTTTCGCCTTTAAAGTATCCAGCATTTTTTGCATTGCTTCTTCTGGATTACTGGCTTCACTAATTCGTTGGCCATAAAAACTACTTACATATTCAATACCTTCAAATCCCATTTCGTTTGCTTTTTCTGCAAAATCCATCGGGTCTAATTCTCCGGCAAAAATTGGTTTATTAAGAGACCATTGTGCAAGAGAAAGTTTAAAAAATGGCTCAGCATTTTCTTCGGCTACTTCAGCGGTTGCTGTGTTTTCTTTTTCAGCTTTTTGATCTTTACAGGAGAAAATTCCGAAGGAGATAAAAAGGAATAATAAATAATAAGAAACTTTGGTTAGTCTTAGGTTCATAAAATGTATTTAAGTGTTACTGGAATGTGATTTTACTGATAGTTTAAGATCTTAAAAGTATACTTTTTTTTAAAGAAGCAAAATTATAACCATAAATTTATATATTTGGAAACATTCGATTAACTAAATTATTAATTAACTACAAGACAGTGAGCAATTATTATGAAAAAGACACTTATGATGCAATAGTCGTAGGTACAGGAATTAGCGGTGGGTGGGCCGCAAAAGAGCTTAGTGAAAAAGGATTTAAAACCCTTGTGCTGGAACGTGGACGTATGGTAAAACATATTGAAGATTATCCCACAATGAACGATGATCCCTGGGATTATAAATTTAAAGGCCAATTAACCCAGGAAGAAGAAAAGCGTCAACAAAAACAAGCACGTACCGGTTATACTACTAATAAAGCCAGTGCACACTGGTTTGTAGACGATATTAAACATCCTTATAATGAAACTAAAAGATTTGACTGGATGCGCGGTTACCACGTTGGAGGCAGATCTATTATGTGGGGGCGTCACAGCTACCGCCTAAGTAATTTAGATTTTACTGCAAATAAAGAAGACGGTCACGGTGTAGACTGGCCAATTCGTTACAAAGATATATCACCCTGGTATGATTATGTTGAATCGTATATTGGGGTTAGTGGTGAAAACCTGGGCTTAAGCCAATTACCAGATGGGAAATTTCTTCCACACATGCCACTTAACTGCGTTGAAGACCACCTTAAAAAAAGTATGTCCGAGAATTTTAATGACGGCCGGGTTTTAACCGCAGGAAGAGTAGCACACTTAACGGGAGATGAAGAATTTGAAGGTCGTTCTAATTGCCAGTATAGAAACCGGTGTATTAGAGGTTGTCCTTACGGAGCTTATTTTAGTAGTAACTCTTCTACTTTACCGGCGGCAGAACGCACCGGAAATATGACGTTGAGACCCAATTCTGTGGTAAATGAGGTTCTCTACGATCCCGAAACCAAACTCGCCACAGGGGTAAAAATAATTGATACCGAAACTAAAGAAGAAATAGAGTTTAAAGCCAATGTTATTTTCCTTTGCGCGTCAGCAATTGCTTCTACAAGCATCCTTATGCAATCAAAATCTGATAGATTTGAGAATGGTTTGGGGAACGATAGTGGAGAACTTGGGCATAACGTGATGGATCATCATTTTAAAGCCGGAGCATCTGGAAAATATGATGGCTTTGAAGATCAATATTATAAAGGAAGAAAACCTAACGGAATCTATTTACCCCGTTTTAGAAATATAAACGGAAGCGATAACCTGGGCTTCACCCGTGGTTATGGTTATCAGGGTGGTGCCAGTCGTGGAGATTGGAGCGAAGGTATTGCTGAAGCTTCTTACGGAAAGGAGTTAAAAGAAGCTATCGAAAAGCCAGGAGGTTGGACTATGGGCCTAATGGGCTTTGGAGAAACTTTGCCTTATCATGAGAATAAAATGAGCCTGGATTATAATAAAACCGATGAATGGGGCTTACCAACAGTAACTTTTGATGCAGAGTTCAAAGAAAATGAACTTCAAATGAGAAAAGACATGGTAAACCAGGCGGTAGAAATGTTGGAAAAAGGCGGATTTAAAGATGTACAGGGTTATGATGATATTGGCGCACCTGGACTTGGAATTCACGAAATGGGAACTGCCAGAATGGGAAGAGATCCTAAAACTTCGGTTTTAAACGGTAACAACCAGGTTCACGCTGTTCCAAATGTATATGTTACCGATGGTTCTTTTATGACCTCTGCAGGTTGTCAGAATCCGTCCTTAACTTATATGGCTATGACTGCCAGAGCAGCAGATCATGCTTCTAAAAACTTTAAAAAATCTAACGCTTAATAATCAGGATTATGAATAGAAGACAGGCATTAAGAAATATAGGACTTGGAGCAGGGGCTATTATTGTAGGTCCCACAACCTTAAACCTTTTGCAAAGCTGTAAAAATGATCCTTCTTATAACTGGGAACCTACTTTTTTAAGTGCTTCTAATGGTTTTGCGCTAAAGCAAGTTTTAGAAGTTATTATTCCAAAAACGGATACTCCGGGTGCTGAGGATTTGAATATTGCTGAATTTATAGATTCTTATATGGAAGAGGTTGCTCCTAAAGATAGGCAGGAGAAATTCAAACAATCTGCTGATGCTTTTGCGAGGGCTTTCAAAAATGAATTTGATAAAGATGAAGGGGACGGCAGTGCAGAAGAATATGAGCAAATTGTAGCGAAATATCTTAAAGCAACCCCTGCAGAAAGAGATGAAATAGCTAAACGAAATACAGAAACCCAGGATCCGCAGGATAAAGATCAAAAAGTGACTTTAGATGCTGATGCAGGTACTTTGGCTTATTTAGAAGAAGTACGAAGTATGGGGATATGGGCTTACAAAACCAGTGAAAAAATTGGTGAAGAAGTAATGTGGTATGATCCAATTCCCGGGGAATATATTCCTTGTGGCCCAGTAGATGAACTGGGTGGTGGCAAGGCTATGTCGCTTTAATTTTTAAGAGTACATTGATTAAATATCAAACCTCCCAGGTTTTTAAAACCTGTGAGGTTTTTTTAATATTAAATGCACCGAGTTTTGCCTCGAAAACAAGATGTATTTTCCCAATACTGCCTCCCGGGGCAGTTTACTTCAGATTTTACTGTATAAAGAGAAAGTCTGAAAAGTTTTTAAATTCTTCATCCTGAATTTATTTCAGGATCTAAGATGATTGATATAATCAAAACAAGTTAGAAGCTGAAACCAGTTCAGCTTGACGAAAATAGAAGTTTTCAGACTTTCTTTTTAATAAAATTAGATGCTAAGACACGTGTGGTGAAATTGGCAGAATTCTATTCTGCTATAGGCATGTAAATTTCAGCTTCCCATAGCGATTCATCTCCACCCATTTGCGGGTTATCTTTAAAAACCTCCAGGATATTTTCCGTTTTAACTTCAATATTATTTTTTTCAGCATAATCGAGTAAATGAAACCAGGCATTATGTGAAAACATATAATTGCCGTAGAAACTCGCTTTCAAAGCTTTTTCTGAACTAATTTTTTGAATATTAATCAATAAATTCTCTGGATAGTCTTTAATTTCTGCAATAGGAAAACAAAAGCTGAAGTTGATATTTTTAGATTTTTTATCCCAGGAGTTAATGAGTATTCTAGGTCTGCCAAGCGTTTTGAGATCGTTATCGAGGATATAATTTGAAAGTATATCTATAGTTTTCATCATTTCAAAAGCTTTTTGATCTACTTTACTATCGGTTGTAATACAGGCACAGGTATTTTCAGGAGAAACAGTCTCACCTTCAATTGTTACCGTGTATAATTCACGATTAGTAGTCAGGGCTTTATTAAAGTAAGCTATTTCAGCTTTCATTTCCTTTTGAGAATCGTTTTGGCCTATGAGTAAGAGAAAACGATCTTCAAAAGAATTATTTTTATTGGTGATCTCTACTTTTATTTTAGTGACAGAGTCATTCTTCGGTTTAATTATCCAATTAAGGTTATAGCTTTCTGAACCCAATTTTGCTTCCTGTACTACTCGCGAAAAATCAAATTTAATCTCAGAATTATTAATTTCCATTCTATCGAAAACAGGAGCATCTATCCTGTAGGCTATTTCGCCGGGAAGTGCTTTGGCTTCAAACTTTATCGTATAATCATCATTTTTAATTGCAAAATACCAAAGCAGAAAAAGCACAGGTAAGCCAGTAAGAAGCAGTAGCCAGTATTTTTTTGACATTAAATTAGTAGGTGAGAGGTTGTATGTTGAGGTTTTTTACTACGTGGTTACCAAGATTTCGACCCTGAACAATACCATTTTCTACTGCAGAGCGATAATGTATTCCGCCATATAATCTACTTATAGCGGCTTCGTTGGCTGCGTGAGAAAAGGAATTAAACGATCTTATTGGTAATCCGTATTTTACCTCGGTGTCATCTTCAAAATTAAAATCATCTCCAAAGATCCTGGTAAGAACGATAGAAGCTGCACCCGAAACCACAGAATGCCCGCTGGAATACTCAGGAAATGGTGGAGTTTGGAGCACGGGCTTCCAATTATCGTCTATAAACTTATTAATTAATGTTTCAGGTCGAACAAGGTTGCTACTATATTTTTCGTCCCAACAGCTTATAAACCCGTCTGCCAGGGCAATGGCAGTTGCGGTATAAGCATAAGAACTTTGCGCAAAATCCAGGTCGGCTTTTTTAGAAGCAATTTTACAAATTCCCATCCAGTGCCCGCCGGGAGTAATTTTTTTGGTAGCAAACATAAGATGGCCTCTTTGGGTTGAAACATAAGGATTACAATCCCAAAACTTGGCTATTTTCACTTCTTCAGCATCATCACCTGTTTTCTCCATTTCTTTTTTAATCTCATAAACTTCAACAAGTTCATCGTAAAAAGCTGTTCCTTTCTTAAGTGAAAACTCGGGATGAGGTGCCGGTTTAAATTGGGAAGAAGAATCAAGTGTAAAAGGTCTTATTTTTGGCCAATGCGGTTCAATACCATCCATATAGGAGGGTGGGGTGGGTTGCCAGCGGCCGGGATCGTCACTATACACAGAGTATTTAGGCATAGTGCGGGTTTCTTTGTAATTATCTTTTTCAATCCATTCAGATAGGTGTTGCGCAACCGCTAAACCATAATCTTTTGAATTATTGAATTCTTCTTCATTTGTTCTCTTCCACTCTGTATAAAGGCTGTCACGATAGGTGGTAAGTAGTTCTTCAGAAAATATTAATTTTTTTCCAATTTCCATGTTCGCAATTAGGGCTGCCAGCTTAAAATTGATGTTGGCAGTAGTGTCGGCTTTAGGGATTGGCTTCAGCTCTTCAAATTTTGAAGTAAAATCTATTAAATCTTTATTTTCCTGTCGCATAATTTGATAAGCGGCCAGGTTAGAATAGGCATAAATGCGGCTGGCAACGGGGGGCGAAAAGATATCGTGAACCATAATTTCGGTGATCTTATCTACCGTTTGGTGATAGTTTTCAGCCGTAACCACAATAGGTTTTTCGTCCTTAACACAGGAAGTTAGTACTATGGTAAAAATGAATAAATAAAATATTTTTTTCATTTACTTCTTCAATTTATAAAATTCAGGTTTGCCATTATTCAGGCTCACCATAAGATAATCAATCCCCTTAAAATTAATTAAATCAAGGCTCCTCACGCTCTTTTGGGTAAGATTTATTCCCAGCTCAACACTTTCCAGAATTTCTCCATTTTGCGTGATCATATTTCCAGCCATTCCATCAAACCTCCCGTGATATGGGGTTATTCCAAAATAATTCCCGGCAACCAATACTTCATCCTGATTATCTTTATTAAAATCGGCTTTTAAAAAGGCTAAAATAGGGGCTACCTGCAGTGCATTTTGAAAGCGGTTAAAAATAAACTTTCCATCCTGATTTAGCAAATATCCTGAAGCCATTGTGTGCACTTTCAGTAATTTAGCTTTTTGTAGCACTTCTTTCTCAAAAATATCTTCTATAGTTTTCCCGGCAAAATCCTTGTACTCCGGGAACTTCTTACGCAAATATGAAAGTTGTCCTACCAGCTCATCGAGTCCATTTGCAGGATAATATTTTTGATTTTTAGCATAGGCTATAATTGTTTCTGTACTTCCGTTTTTGTCGAAATCTGAATAATACATTTTTAACGGAAATTCTTTTGAAGCAGGAAATTTGGTGTTTAAGCCCCAGTTTCCGAGTAAATAATCCATTTTCCCGTCGTTATTTATATCAAAAGGAATAATTGTTTGCCACAGCCCGTTTAGTTCTTTATCCAGCATTTTTGCTGTAGTATTCTCTAAAGTCCCGTTATTATTTCTGAAAAATTTTGGCGACATCCATTCTCCAATCACGATTAAATCGTCAAGGCCATCTTCGTCAAAATCAGTCCAAATTGCATCGGTTACCATTCCAGCTTTTTCGAGTTCAGGATTTTTCTGAATCCTGAATTTACCGTTTTCATTAAAGAGTAAATAGGAGGAAGGTAGTTTGCCAAAGTCGTTAGAAACCGCGGCGCCGCCTACAAAAATATCTAGATCGCCATCGCCGTCTAGATCACTAACTTTAACCACCGAAGTATTTTCAAAATATTGGGGCAATTCCTTAGCCGTTAGTTCCCCATTTTCAACAGAATAAATTTTATCCAATAAAGCATCAGCCTCACCGTAGAATTCCCCACCACCTGAAGTGACAAAAAGTTCATTCTTATTATCCTGATTAAGATCGGTGATAAATGCTGAAGTATTTTCGGTTTTTTCATCTTCTTTCAAAAGTTGAAAATCCTGTTTTTTAAAGGTGTTCTTCTGCTGAAAATAAATTTCTGCGGGTTCAAATTTTGAATTTCCGAAGTAAATATCATCCAAACCATCAGCGTTCAAATCTCCAACCGCAACTGCCGGTCCTCGATCTGAAATTTGGTAAGGGATCAATTTTTGACGGTCAAAATCGGTATATCTATTTTCTTTGTGATTAAAGTTAATTCCGCCTAAAGAATCAATTTTCTCAAACCAGGGTGATGGGGCAGGAAAAAGCTTTTTATAATCAATCTCTTCAAGATTTTGATTTTGGCTTATTTCTAAATGCTGATTTATTTCAAGCTGAAATTCTTTCTGAAAGGTATTATCTGGCCAGATAATTAATAAAGAATCTAACTTTTCTTGCTTTGGAAATCCAAAATGAATAATAGGTTCTGATGAAGACTGGAAGCCTTTTGAATTATAAAGCTGGCGGGTTTGCATTTTTCCATCCTGCCAGGCAATTGCCTTGGTGCCAATCCCGAAGGTATTTTTATCTTTCAGGTTAAAAGATAATTTTAAATATGCCGAAGTCGAGTCTGACTGGTTTTCATAAATATTCGCATTTGCATTAATATTGTTACTTACAATATCTAAATCTCCATCATTGTCCAGGTCGCCATAAGCAATTCCTGTGGAGATCACAGAATCTCGAGCCATCCATTTCCCCGATTGATCGGTGAAATTTAGGCTGGCAGAACCTTTAAAAACATAATTGTGCACTTTACCCGAAGGCATCATCTCTAAGGCTTCATTATCTACCAAACGGGTATTATTTATTTTTTTCTGAATCTGGTTACTGGAAACATATTTTATATAATCTAGATCGTTGGGGCGTTTAGGTATCCCGGTGGCGATATACAGGTCCTGGAAGCCATCCTGGTCAAAATCTGCGAATAGGGGAGCCCAACTCCAATCGGTAGCAGCAATCCCGCTTAAAAGCCCTGTTTCCTGAAAATATTCTCCCTGCTGATTTATTTGCAGCATATTCCTGGCATACTGGTAGTGATAGCCTAATTCTTCGGTTTTAAGTTTATCCAGATCTCGGGGATCGTCACTTACAGAGGCTTTTAAAACCTTTTCATCTTGAGGGAGCATATCCAGGCTAAGCATATCAATAAAACCGTCGTTATTTACATCGGCGGCGTCATTTCCCATAGAAAACCGACTTACATGACCAAATTTTGATTTTAGGGTTTCGGTAAAAGTACCATTGCCATTATTCAAATAATAATAATCGTCTTCGTGAAAATCGTTACTCACATAAATATCTGTAAAGCCATCATTATTAAAGTCGGCAGTAGCAAGACCGAGCCCATAACCATTTGCGCCTCCGTAAATTCCGGCTTCTTCACTTATATCAATAAATTTACCGTTATCATTTCTTAAAAGTTTATCGCCACTTTCTGCAATGCGCTTATTGCGAATATCGGCCGGGCCGTAAGTGTTTACTGTGTGTACGGCGTGATTTAGGAGGTACATATCCAAATCGCCATCATTGTCAAAATCGAAAAAAGCAGCCGTTGAAGAATAATTTTTAAAATCTAATCCGAATTCTTCCGCTTTTTCAGTAAAAGTGCCATCGCCATTATTGATGAATAATTCGTTTATTCCGTTTAAACCGTTAATTCCCGAAACGGCACACACATAAATATCCAGGAAACCATCGGCATTCACATCGGCCATAACCACACCTGTATTCCAGTCTGATTCTCCTGAAACCCCTGCCTTTTCGGTAATATCTTCAAACTGCATCTTTCCTTTATTGAGAAAAAGCTTGTTATTTACCTGGTTTCCGGTAAGATAAATATCGGGCAAGCCATCGTTATTGATATCGCCAACAGCAACGCCACCGCCATTGTAGAAATACAGGTAATCTAAAATATTTAAGGCATTGGTTTCGGTAAGATTGTTGCTAAAATTTAAACCTGTAGTTTCTTCCGGAAGTTTTTCAAAAAGAAAATCTTCAGGTGCTTTTTCTTGTTCACAGGAAACGAAAAAGATCAGTAAAAATATCAGGCTACAAGGCTTTTTCATCAAATTTAAATATTTTGGGTTCCTGATTATTTACCGCTACAAGAATTAAGATTTCTCCATTTTTATTGGCAATTTTCCTGATGTACTTCACTTCCCCTTCAACTAAAAAGCCTGATTTTTCTGAAGAAATAATCTCCATGTTTCCGTTTTTTTTCACTTTTAAAAGAAGTCCTTTACCGGCATCTAGACGACCGAATTGAGGTTTTAAATTAAAATTATTTCCGGCGAGTAAAAAGTATTTATTGCCATTTTTAGTAATTAAATGTTCAATCGCGTGAATACTCGATAACTGCGCCTCGGTAGGAAGTTCTTTAAACTCATAATTGCCTTCAGCATTATTTAAAGCAAGAAAACTTTTAAAAGTTGTAATTTCTTTTACGATAGAATTATCGATAACTTTTTCGGGAAAAAGTTCTTGTATAGACTTTGTAGCATATTCTGAAAATTTTAGATTCTGCTTTTTTATTGCTGAAATTTGACCAGCCAGTTCTCTTCTTAAATGAATTGGAACATCTTTTCCATCAATATTTCGGGTAAAGATTTGTTCTATGGTGCCGTTATTATCAAAATCGTTAATATAAACCTTAACTGGATTTTCAGCTGAAGTTTGATAAAATGAATTGGTGCCCCGGTTCCCTAAAATAAAATCTGGGATTTCATCTTCATTTATATCAAGAACCGAGAGGGATGTCCAGCTGCCGGAAAATTCTTCAAGGTTGGTTTCTATTAATTTAAATGATCCTTTATTGTTTTGCAGGATTTTCGGCGCCATCCAATCCCCGGTTAACACGAGGTCTTTTTTACCATCCCCGTTAGTGTCTTCCCAGGTGGCATCGGTAATCATCCCGAGGTCATTGAGAATATAAGCTTTGGCATCGGTTACATCTTTAAAACTGCCGTTTCCATCGTTTTCCAGTAATTGATGTTTCGGATTTATACCGAAAATTCCGGGTACGTTCCTGCTTCCTATAAATAAATCTAAATCACCATCGGTATCAAAATCGTAAGTTGCGATAACCGCAGTATTATGGCCGGTATTTGGTAAGTTAAAATTTGAGAGCTTAAAATTGTTATTTCCCTGATTCAGGTAAATTCTATTGCGGAAAATTTCTTTACTAACATTTGCCTCATTCCCGCCTGAACCTACTATAAGATCTGGTTTGTTATCTCCATTTACATCGGCAAATACAGCATAGGTGTCTTCGAAACTTGCATCGGTATTAAAAATGTCAAGCTTTTTTTTAGTGAAATCTCCTGAATTGCTTTGCAGATATAGTACTCCGGCCTGGCCTTTTGCGCCTCCTAAATAAAAATCCTCATTTCCGTCTTCGTTTATATCGGCTACAGCTAATGCCGGGCCTTCACGCGATAACATTTTTGGTATTAGACCTTCATAATCGTAATCTATATAATTATTTTCTTTATGCGTTTGAAGCTTTGTATTTATTTCAGTAAGAATAGGTAGATTTTGCTGTTGTTTCAGGCTATAAGTGGAATTAGCTTTAGTTTGATTTAGTTCTAAAGTGGTATTAATCTTTGGATTTTCAAGAAGCTGTGTAGTTCTATCTGGCCAGATAATTCTAAGCGAATCTATTTTTTTAGCTTTTCCAAGGCCAAATGTAAGGCTGTAATCTATGGAAGATTGAAAACCTCGAGTAGGAATTAATTCTTGAGAAAGCACCTGATTATTGAGGTAGAGTAGGGCCTTACTACCAATGGCAAAAGTATTCTTGTCCTTACCTTTTAGATTTAATTTCAGGTAATTATTTTCTAATTTCTCTGATGATCGATTTTTATAAATGAATATTTCCTGATTCACGTTGTTAACCACAAGGTCAAGATCCCCATCGTTGTCTAGATCGGCGTATGCAGAACCGTTAGAAAAGCTGGGTTCATTTAAACCCCAATCCCGGGTTTTATCTTCAAAAGTAAGATCGGCATTATTCTGAAAAGCATAATTGGGAATAGGATTGCTGGGCATCTCATTTAAAATAGAATCAAATTCTTTTTTCTTACCTGTTATCACCATTTCCTGAAGGATGTCGTTGGCAAAGAAATCCATAAAATCCTGGTTGGTAAGATCGTGGTAAATACCATTGCTTACATAAATATCTTTAAAGCCATCATTATCCATATCAAAAATTAAGGCGCCCCAACTCCAATCGGTTTGGGCCACATCACTATGAAATGCTATTTCCTTAAAATTATTGTTCCCCGTATTAAGCTGCAGCGTGTTTTGCATGAATTGATGATAGAAATCCCTGCTCTCTTTGAGTTTATAAATATCAAAGCGTTCAAAATCTGAGGTTTCTTTAAGGCGTTTATCACTTTCAGGAAGCATATCGGTGACAAAGATCTCGGGGCGGGCATCGTTATTTATATCGGCCATATCTGCACCCATCGACGAAAGACTTAAATGAGAAACACGGTTTTTAATATCTTCAGTAAAAGTACCATCCCCATTATTGATATAAAGGTAATCACGTTCATAGAAATCGTTAGAAATATAGAGATCGGGGAGTTGATCGTTATTAACATCACCAACGGTAACTCCAAGTCCGAAACCAATTAAACTTCCATAGATCCCTGCTTCTTTACTTACATCGGTAAATTTTCCGTTATCGTTACGAAGTAATTTATCGCCTCCACCTTTAAAGATTTCGGGCAAATCCCAATCTTCACTTCTAAGATCCCGTTTATTATTAAAACTTAGGCTGGAAACCGGAATAAAACTATTGTTAAGTATATATACATCGAGGTCTCCGTCGCCATCATAATCAAAAAAAGCAGCGTGGGTTGTAAACCCGTTTTCATCTAAATTATAGGAAGCCGCGTTTTCAGTAAAGGTAAGATCGCCATTATTTATAAAAAGTTCATTCTTACGATCGGCTCCTTCAATATTTCCGGCATTGCTAACATAAATATCCAGAAATCCGTCGTGATTAATATCTACCATACTCACACCGGTACTCCAGTTTTTTATTCCCGCAGTGCGAGAGCTTTCGGTAATATCTTCAAATTTAAAATCGCCTTTATTTAGGTAGAGTTTATTTTCACCAAGATTGGAGGTTAAATAAATATCAGGCAAACCATCGTTATTAATATCCCCAATGCCTACCCCAGCGCCATTGTAAAAATTTCTATATCGAAAAATGTTGAAATCTTTTGTATTGGTTATTTTATTTTCAAAATTGATGCCTGTTTCTTGAGGGGACAATTTAGAGAATAATGCATCTTGATTTTCTTTTTCTTCCGGTAATTTATGTTGCGCCTTATCTTCTGTACATGCGTTGAAAAACAGAATAATAAAGATTAAACTTAAAGTTGAAAGAAAAGATAAATGAGAATTGATTTTCATTGAGAAAAACAGGTTTGAAGGGAGGCTATTTTGATTGGCAATTTAAACAAATTTTAAGAAGGTTTTAGGAGTCTAAAAGAAAAGAGACTAAAAATGCAATGCATTAATAGCCTCTTTTTTATAAAAACTAATTCAAGTAATTAGTAACCTTCGTTTTGTTCTAAATTAGGATTAGAAGTCAAGGCTGTTGAAGGTATTGGAAACAATACTCTAAAAGCTTCTGTGTTATCTTTAAAGCTCCACGTATCGGTATAAGTACCAAATCTAATTTGATCCTGTCTCCTGGTGAATTCCATATAAAGTTCACGACCTCTTTCGTCAAGTAAATCCTGATCTGTTAGACTTTCTAACGGAGTAGCTTCTCTTAGTTCCCGTAACTCGTTTACTAAGCTTAAAGCAGATTCGCCAGATGTTCCTCCACGGTGAATAGCTTCAGCCTTCATAAGGTGGGCATCAGCATAACGGAAAACAATTAAATTACCCGGATAAGCCCCATCTGATGGGTGGTATTTAAGTAATCTAATACCGGTTCTCTCATTGTTACCTACAAGACCTGGCAATTCTTTAGTGTAAACCAATGGGTTTCCAGTCCTGTCGCTTAATTCTGATCCATCCAAAGCATATTGCTGGTTTATTAGAAATCCATATCCTATATAAGATCCATCTTCCATTCCGTCGTCGTCATCATCTAAATCACCTTCTCCCGCAGTATTCCCTGAAGTAGGTACAAAACCTCTACGTTCTTCCTGGCCTGAACCCGGTACGTTAACTTCGGGATCTCCTTCAAAAAGGTCATAAAATTCAGCTAAAGTTGAAAAACCATTCCATCCTCCTGCTTGTTGTCCGGGCGTTCCCTGGTTATAGTGTAAGGTACTCCACATACGTGCATCGGCACCGTAATTAGTTCTAAAAATTATCTCAGTATCAGAAACATCTACATCAGGTTCAAAAATCTCGAAGAATCCACTTTGAAGTGCAAATCCATTTTCAGCAATAGCATCCACGTGAGTAACCACTTCAGTCATATCTTCAGCAGCCGGCGCTCCTGTACCTAAATAAATATGTTTATTTAAGTACAATTTAGCCAGTAGAAAGTTCGCAAGAGCCTTAGAAGCTCTATCGGTATCCGCTCCCGGTCCATTGGCTGGCAATTCCGGCAAAGCTTCTTCAAGATCGTTCATCGCAAAGTCAAAAGCTTCAGCCCGTGACATTACCATTGGGCTTACATCGGGACCTTCATCTACACCTCTAAAGGGAACCTGGCCGAATAAATCTATTATCCAGTACATACTGAAAGCCCTTAAGACTTTGGCTTCTGCAACCTGGGCTGCACTTGCTTCCGGGGTTTCAATAATTTCGCTTAGGGAAAATACACTGGAATTAAAGTTGTTCCATGTATTTAAAAGATAAGGGTGAGTAGCATCCCAGGTGTGCTGGTGCAAAGTTCTCCAAACTCCATTGTCTCCCCAGTCAGTTCCCCTGGTGGGAATTAATAATTCATCTGATGTGGCTTCCTGTAAGGCATATAAATTTTCCTGGGTTTGTAAATGTCCCTGGATGGTATTATACGCGTTATTTATTGAGCCTTCTACGTTACTTACTCCGTCAAATCCACCATCTGATGATTCACGGGTTACCGAGTCGGTATCTTCAAGCTCCAGATCGGTACAGGACGCGATACTTAGAACTCCTAAAGTAGCTAGTGTTATTTTTAAAATACTCCTTTTCATAATACTTTTTTAAAATGATGCATTTAAACCAAAAGTCACTGTTGTTGGTCTCGGGTATGCGGTATAATCTATACCGGCCGAAGGAACATTATTTAGTGCTTTATTGGTATCTACCTCTGGATCAAGACCTGTGTAATCTGTAATTACAAAAAGGTTTTGCCCGGTTAACGATAATCTCAAGGTGTTGAATAAGCTTTCTTCAGCGATATCAAAATTGTACCCTAAAGTAAGGTTTTGCATTCTTAGGAAATCTCCTTTTTCAAGAAACCTTGTAGACACATCTGGTGCGTTAAGGTTAGATTCTCCATTACCAATAACATTTTGAGTCACATTTCTACCATTACCAATTGCTCCCGCAGTAAAGAAAGCATTTTCGGTATTGTTATAAATATAATGTCCAAATTGTCCTGTTAGAAAAGCAGATAAATCCCAATTTAAATATTCTACACTGGTAGAGATACCTAAATTTGTGGTTGGTAATGCGCTTTTGCCAACAAATTGCTGTACATCTCCATTAGGATAAATGGACTGGCCCGTTTCATCAAAGCCTTCGAACTCTCTTAAAAAATAGGAGAAAAGCGGCTGGCCACCAACTAAACGTTGGGCAAAGGCTCCCGTTAATCCCTGTCCACTTATTTCACCGGTATCAATTACTCCGTCAAAATCTTCAACCATATTATCGTTGTAAGCAATGTTGAAGCCGAAGTTCCAGAATAAGTCTTCCTGCTGAATGATATCATAATCTATCGCAAATTCAACCCCTTTATTAATCACATTAGCATCCAGGTTCTGGAATACGAATGGTTGGGGAGAAGGTTGAGCAGAAAATACCTGGATTAAAAGATCTGTAGTATTTTTGTAATAGAAATCTAAAGATCCGCTTAATCTATCGTTCATAAAACCATAATCAAGTCCAATGTTGGATTGGCTTGTTTCTTCCCATTGTAAGTTAGGATTAGCAAAAGATACAAGCGTAGTACCCGGAGCATCTATGCCACCACCATTGTTAATTCCGAAACCGGCCCATCTCTCACGCTGTTCGTATTGGTTATATGGAATTTCCTGGTTACCGGTTACTCCGTAACCCAATCTAAGTTTTAAGGTCGAAATAGCTTCCGGAATAAAATCTTCATCACCTATTTGCCATGCGAAAGCACCAGAAGGGAAATATCCGTATTGGTTATTTCCACCAAAACGAGTAGAACCATCAGCTCTTAAAGTTGCGGTGAATAAATATTTACCTGCCAATTCATAATTTAACCTGGTGAAGAAAGACTGCAATTCATCGGTAACATCAAATCTATCTCCTGCAATGGCACTTGCAGCTATATTACCAGGATTGGCCACATTATCTGTAGCTATTTCAGGGAAAAGACGGTTTACAAATATATCTTCTCCGGTATATCCATATTGTTGATATGCGCCGTCTATAGAGCCTTCAATAGCATCTCTACCGGCTTGAAGTTCATCTATCATTGCATCCATATCTCCGGTTGAAAAACCAAAACCTGAAACAGTAATTCCTGAACGACTAAAGTCCTGGAATGAATAACCGGCTAATGCAGTGAACTTAGAATTCTCAAATTGCTTTTCGTAATTAACAGTAAGTTCCATTAATCGGTTTGTAGAATTAATCTCATTGATATAACCTCTACCATTGCCCGGAACACCAGATCCTACACCCGCAATGTCTCCAGAAAGAGCAGCACCACGATAAGAGTTAGATTCGTCATAACCCAGGGCAACTTTTGCACTTAACTCTGGTAAAATTTTATAATCGGCCGATAGATTAAGTAAAACCCTATCGGTTTCAGTTTCATCCTGGTTATACTTTAATAATGCAAGTGGGTTTATAAAATCACCACCCGGAGTAAATTCAGGATCTGCCGGATATGTTGGATTTGCAAAATATGCTGTTCCTAATAAATCTCCCTGCGCTCCTGCGTTATCTGATATTGGAGCACGTTCATCATTAACCCTGGCAATGGTAGATTGAAGGTTTAACTTCAATTTATCATCTAAAAGCCTATGAGTTAAATTTAGCCTACCGGTTAACCGCTCCATAGAAGAATTCTCTATAATTCCATTTTGATTGGTATAATTACCGGAAACTCTATAATTACCACCGGTATAAGAGTTGGAATAAGAAAGGTTATGAACCTGGGAAAAAGCAGAGCGGGTAATTTCGTCCTGCCAGTCAGTGTTGCCACCAAAATCCAGGTCTTCTCTGTTGCCACCATAACTTTCAGCAGCGTCTAAAAATTCTTCCCGGTTTAAAAGATCAAATTCGTTAGCCGGAGTTGCAATACCCAGGTTTGTACTATAATTTAATCTTCCTTTATCTCCTCTACCATCTTTTGTAGTGATAATAACAACCCCATTAGCTCCCCTGGAACCATAAATGGCGGTTGCAGATGCATCCTTAAGTACACTCATACTTTCAATATCAGATGGGTTAAGGAAATTAAGTGGGTTTTTAGAACTGGAAGATCCAAAACCTACATCATCCCCACCTGCCGAAACTTCATCTCCAGCCAATGGAACCCCATCTACTACAAATAGAGGATTGTTACCACCTCTAACCGATGTTGTACCACGAATACGAATGTTAACTCCGGCTCCCGGCTCCCCACTAGAAGTGGTTACCTGTAATCCGGCTGTTTTACCTTGTATAAGTTCTTCTGGCGAAGAAATTACACCCTGGTTAAATTCTTCAGATGAAACTGTAGAAACCGCACCAGTCGCGTCTCTTCTTTCTACATTACCATAACCAATAACAACTACTTCGCTAAGTGCACTGGCATCTTCTGCCATTGTTGCGTTAATTGTTGTTCTTCCGTCTACCGAAATTTCTTGTTGGGCATAGCCTACAAAGCTAAATACCAGCACACCATCACCTGGAACATCGTTTAACGAATAATTTCCGTCAAAGTCGGTTACGGTACCATTGGAGGTACCTTTTACCACAACATTCACTCCCGGTAAGGGCATTTCCCCATCGGTTACTGTTCCCGTTATTGTTTCCTGCGCCTGGACAAAGCCAAAGCTGAAAATAGCAAACAGAAACAAACCGATTTTGAGTAATCTTTGTTTCATAAATTTAATTTTACAGTTGATTAATTAAACCATTAAGTTGATGATCTAAATTAGTAAAAAATTATGCTAATTATTATGCAGGCTATAAACGCAAACGTTTGCGTGTTTTCGGAAATGAGTATAAAGAAGGGTGAATTGAGAATAAAACGTAGCTTAAAATTCTATTAAAAAATTCGTAATGAATGTTAAATAGCTGAATAACAGCAATTTGAAAAATAAATGTAATTTTGACACGTGAAAGTATCAGGATTTTACAATTATTGTTGATAAAATTTCAATATAAACCCATTAATATGTCATTATCGGTAGTTTTTTGGGCGAAATTTTGACAGAAATTTCTTCCTTTTCTCCAATATATTCTCCATCAATCTGAAAAGCGACCGGTTTTCTACAGAAGACCCTGGCGCTTTTAACCGGAATTATCTCTACAAACTCTGAGTTTACATCTGTTTCATTCCGTAATGTTTTTAGAATCTCCAGGACGTCGAAATTTTTAAATAACAGGATTTCAAAAACCCCGTCATCTATTTTGCCTTTAGGATTTACATTGGCGCCGGTGCCATATTTTTTGGCATTGGCAAATGCAAGAAGAATTCCTTTTCTGGTAAATCTTTTATTATTCAGTTCAATCTCAAATTCAAAAGGATATTTACTTTCCCAAAGGGTAGGTATAGATTGTAGCAAATAGCCCATTTTTCCTCTAATCCTGGAATGTTCGTAATTTTTAATTAATTCTGCATTTAATCCAAGATCGCTAATATGCAGGCAAAGTTCACCATTAATTTCCAGCATATCCATTTCTGTATGCTTATTGCCCAAAGCTATTTTTAACTGTTCTTCCAGGTTGATTGGAATACCTAAATTAACAGCAAGACCGTTGGCAGAACCTGCCGGAAAGATTGCAATAGGAATTAAAAAGTCTATTAAAGCTTCTGCGACTTGTTTTATAGTCCCATCACCACCGGCAATAAAAACCCTGTCAAACGTATTCTCAGCAACGAGTTTTTTAATTTTATCCTGGTCATTTTCACCCGTTGTTTTGAAGGTTATTAGCCGGGCATTAATTTTTAGAAGCTCATTTTCAACTGTTTCAATTATATTTTTCTTGTTCAGATCTCCTGAAATTGGATTTACAATAAGTAATACCTTCTGTATTTCTTTCATATAGCTTCTAGAATATGCTTAAATTTAATTATTTTGGAACAAGAAAAATTCAATAAAAATCTAAAATTTTGAAGTTAGACCTAAAACTCTATCGTGGTTATGTAAATAATCAGGAGCTTGTTGTATATGGACATTTATTTAAATCCTGGGCACCAGATAAGTACAGGCTGGATAGAAAAGGAATAAAACATGCGGTGGCCATTATTCATATGTTTCGCATTAGTCCATTAAAGAATAAGGAAATTACCCTTAAGTTTAAGAATACCAGAGTTACTACCAAAACGCTGGACGATGGTTACTTTAGGTTTACTATTCCTTTTTCTGAAGAATTAAAAAGTGGCTGGCACGAATATGAGGTAAGTTGTAACATCAAGGATTTTGGGATGATAGAAAAGGGAGAGGTGTTAAAACCGCATCCTTCTAAATACGGGATAATTTCAGATATAGATGATACTTTTCTTATTTCGCATAGCAATAGTTTTTTTAAGAAGTTATATGTTATGCTTTCAAAAAACATCAATAAACGCAAGATCTTTGATGATGTTGTAGATCATTATAAAGAATTAAGCCGTGCAGGGCAGGATTCAGATAAAGCTTCAAATTCCTTCTTTTATGTTTCCAGCAGTGAGTGGAATTTATACGAATTTGTTAATGAATTTGCTAAGATGCACGAGCTGCCCAAGGCAGTAATTAAACTTAAAAAAATTAAAACGGGAATTTCAGATTTTCTCTCTACCGGTCGCGGAAGCCACGATCATAAATTTGAAAAAATTAAGGATATTATCTCTTTTTACCCAAACATTCCTTATGTGCTTTTAGGAGACGATTCACAAAAAGATGCCAACATCTACGAGCGTATTTGTAAAATTTTCCCAATGAGTGTAAAAGCGGTTTATATAAGGCAAACCGGAAGAAAAAAGAAATCGGAAATCACTAAAATTCTCAAAAATATAGAAAGCCTTGGGGTAAGTATTTGTTACTTTAAGAATAGCAATAAAGCCATAAAACATTCACGCGAAGAGGGGATAATTTGAAGTTTTTGAATCTTATATTTGTTGAAAATTAACTTTCCCGGCTATAAAAAGAAAGCCAAAACTTAAGTCGATATTTTATTTAATCTGAAATTCCATTCTTTGAACGTACAGGACTATATACAATCCAGGGCCCAATTGCCCGCCAAAAGTATTCAAAATACTATCGCCCTTTTGGAAGCCGACGCTACCATTCCGTTTATTTCCCGCTATCGAAAAGAAGCCACCGGGAATTTAGACGAAGTAGCAGTTGAAAAAATTGCGCTGTTGCTCAATTCTTTTAATGAATTGGAAAAGCGCAAAACAGCGGTGCTTAAAGCCATAAAAACCCAAAATGAGTTAACCGAAGCTTTAGCTGAAAAAATTGATAAAGCCACAACTTTAACTGAAGTTGAAGATCTTTATCTACCTTTTAAAAAGAAAAGAAAAACGAAAGCAGATGTAGCTCGTGAAGCCAGCCTGGAGCCGTTAGCCAAAATTTTAATGGCGCAAAACACTCCAAATATTGATCTATCGGTAAAACAGTTTCTTTCTGAAAAGGTAAAAACTAAAGAAGACGCCTATAGTGGCGCCGGACATATTATTGCTGAATGGATTAATGAAAATACCTATGTAAGAAATTCACTTAGAAGATTATATGCGAGAAAAGCCCAGTTAATTACAAAATGGGTAAAAACAGAAGAAGCACACCCGGAAGCCTCCAAATTCACCCAGTTTGAAAAATGGGAAGAGCCGCTTAAAAGAATTCCTTCACATAGATTTTTAGCTATTCACCGTGCAGAGAAATTGGGAATAATTAAGCTAAAAATCGAAGTCGATAAATCGGAAGCTTTAAACTTAATTGAAAAAGCAGTAATCAAAAATCCCGGTTTTTCTGGAGTGAAATATTTAAAAGACGGGATTGAAGATGCTTTTACACGATTGCTTAAAAAATCTTTCGCTACCGAATTCCTAAATGAAGCTAAAGAAAAAGCAGATGAAGATGCCATTGCCGTATTTGCTTCAAATCTTGAGCAACTCTTAATGGAAGCTCCACTGGGAAGCAAACGAATTTTAGCATTAGACCCGGGTTTTAAATCTGGTTGCAAACTAGTTTGTTTAGACGAGCAGGGAAATTTGTTGCATAATGAAGCGATATTTCCTCATCCCCCGCAAAAGAAAATAGATGCAGCTGCAGCAAAAATAAAAAGCCTGGTAAATGCTTATAAAATTGAAGCCATTGCTATAGGTAACGGCACCGCTGCCAGAGAAACCGAACAATTTATTAAAAATGTCTATTTACCCAGGGAAGTAGTGGTTTTTACGGTTAATGAAGCAGGAGCTTCGGTGTATTCTGCCTCAAAAATTGCCAGGGATGAATTTCCTAATTATGATGTTACGGTTCGTGGAGCGGTTTCTATAGGCAGAAGATTAAGTGATCCGCTGGCAGAACTGGTTAAAATAGATCCAAAATCAATAGGGGTAGGGCAGTACCAGCACGAGGTAGATCAAACCAAATTAAAAGAGAAACTTGATGTAGTAGTGATGCGTTGTGTAAATAAAATAGGCGTAAACTTAAATACTGCAAGTAAGGAACTGCTTTCCTATGTTTCTGGAATTGGCCCGGGATTGGCACAAAATATTCTGGATTACAGAAAAGAAAATAAACGTTTTACAAGCAGAAAAGAATTGCTAAAAGTGCCACGCCTGGGAGAAAAAGCCTTTGAACAATCTGCCGGATTTTTACGAATTAAAAATGCTATAAATCCTTTAGATAATTCAGCCGTGCATCCTGAAAGTTATTTTATAGTTGAAAAAATGGCAAAAAACAATACTTTAAAGCCTGAAAAATTGATAGGAAATACTGAAGTTCTTGAAAAAATAAAACCTGAAGATTATATTTCCGGTAGTCTTGGTTTACCGAGTTTAAAAGATATTTTAGGGGAATTAAAAAAGCCGGGCGCCGATCCCAGGGCAAAGAAAAAACCCTTTAGTTTCGATCCTTCAGTAAAAAGTATTGCCGATTTAAAGCCGGGTATGAAACTTCCGGGAATAGTAAATAATATAACCAATTTTGGCTGCTTTGTAGATATTGGAATCAAAGAAAGCGGACTTATCCATATTTCGAAACTTGCTAATGAATTTATTAGCGATGTAAATTCTGTGGTAAAATTAAATCAGGAATTAGAAGTTACTGTACTTTCTGTAGATGAAGAAAAAAAGCGCGTTCAACTTTCTTTGATTGATTGATAAGAAGAGGCTGCTTGAAAAGTTTTAAAATCGTCAACCTGCCCCGAAGTTTCGGGATATTTCAGGATCTAAGATTTTGATAATCAAAACCTATTAAAATTCCGAAATTCATTCGCGATAAAGTTTGAAAATCAGTCCAGCTCGATGAAGTTAGACTTTTCAAACAGCCTCGTTTATTTTTAGTATTCCTAATCTCTTTTTCTAAAATTTGCACCATCAAACTCTTCCCGGTCATAAAATTCATCATCGGTATAGCGATTTTTGTTACGATGGTCTTCTTTATAATTTTCATCGTCTACAATATTTCCTTCCCTGCGTTCAGAAATAGGTTTATCGACATACTCATCTTCTTTTCGGCGCTGGATGTGCTCATCTTCTCTTTCGGCAGCAGACGGACGATTATAAGAGCTTAAAACAGTTTCTTCATAATGTCGGTCTGGATTAGTTCCGCGCTCAATTCGTTTTGTTTCAGCAAAAGTCTGGTGGGTAATTCTGGAAGTATAGATATATTTCTCATCTTCTTCAAGCTCTACCAGGCCAATGGGAACAATTACATGATTTTGCCCATCTTTATTCACAAACTCTTTAATTTCAGGATCTGCGGGTTTTCCGTAGGGATCGTGACGGGAATCTATAATTGTTTGGTCTACTTCTACGTCTACATAAACTACACGGTCAAGATTTTTATTAATCAATAAATTATCGACTTTACCAACTACACGTTTATCGGCATCTCTTACAACCCAGCCACGAATATCGGGGTAACCGCCTGCAATTTTATAGTCTTTTAATTCACTTAAATAGTATAAATTCGTATTCTTGATATCTTTACTCATAATGCATAGTTTTTTGGTTACGAAATCAATTCTTTATTAGGAAAAGAGCTGATTTCACCTTTTTCCTTAACATTGATGCCTGAAGTATCATTCAATTCTTCAATATCATTGGTATCATCAATGTCGTCTACATCGTCATTAGTGTCATCATAAGCGAATACATAAAATAATATTCCAAGTATGATAATAGCTATTAAAAGAATCCACGGCCAAACTGGCTTTTTCTTTTCAACTTTAAGTTCTGCCATAATATTGTTTGATTGGTTATACTATTTAAAGGTAAATAATATTGTTTCCTTAATTTATTAAGATTACCCCAAACAATTGTTAATTAGATCATAAGCAAAGAAACGGTTCTTATAATTTTAGAAAAGGATTTTTAAAGAATCCTGCTGAAAAAAAATAGAATTCTGCTAAAAGAAAAAAGGGAAACTTTTTAGTTTCCCTTTTGATAATCTATTTCTTTTTTCGATAATTTTTATCATCGAATTCCTTCTTGTTATAGAAGTCTTCATCATCGGTATGGTCTCTTCTGTCGGAAGCAGCGTCTGTCTTTGCCTGGGAAGCCCCGGGCTTGGAGTCTTTACTTTTTTCGCTCGAGAAACTTGTTTTTTTAGAATTTGAAGGATTAAAATCATCCTTTATTTTACCACTTTCACTACCTTTCTTATGAGTAGTAGGCTCGTTACGAGAAACATCTGAATCTCTTGAGTTTGTTTCCCGATTACTTGTTTTAGTAGCAGTATCTTTGTCAAATTTTGCCTGCCTGCTTTCGTCTTGCTTACGACTATCTGAAGAAGTAATACCCCTGTTATAAGACGCTAAAACAACTTCTTCATATTCTCTGTCTATATTAGCACCTTTCTTCTTTCTCTTAGTTTCGGCAAACGTTCTGTGGTTCACCTTGTCTGTATAAATAAACTTGTCATCCTCATTTAATTTTACAAGACCAATAGGAATTATTAAATGTTCTTCGCCCTTTTTATTTACAAATTCGTGAACCCCTTCGCTTGCAGAAGACCGGTAGGGATCGTGATTTGCTTCAAGGATACTCTTGTCTACTTCTACATCAAGGTAAACAACGCGTTCTGTATTTTTATTTACAAGAAAGTTGTCTGCTTGGCCTATAACCCGGTTGTCTACATCTTTTACTTTCCAGCCGCGTACATCTGGATCATCACTTGCTACTTTATAGTCTGAAAGTTCATTTAAATAGAACAAATGTTTATCTCTATTTCTGTTGTTATTATCATTGTTTGACATAATCTTTTTAATTTTTTAATTAGCTCATTTTCATATTCTGTACTACATCGCCAGCTTCTTTATAAAAAGAATTAACTGCATCTTTTTGATCTAGGGTAGGAGTTGAAGGTTCAATATTTTGTAATGCTGTTCTTACCTCCTGAACATCCTGGGAAATGTCTGGAAATTTTTCTTCCTGCATTTTCTCCATAAGGTCTACTATTTTGGCACCCACATCGTTAATAGTATTTGCGTGGGTAAGTGCTTGCGGATCCTCTTTTATATCTCTTACATCATTTTTGAGTTCCTGAATTTCAACCTCAGTATCAATATTAGCTTCTTCTGATCTGTTTTCTAGAGCATTTATGAGATATACCAGGGCCTGACTACTATATTCATGGTCTATTCCCATTTTTTCCTGGTCACTAATATGGGTGAGATATTTAGAAACACTTTCTTCTCCAGAAAGGTTATCTTCTTCCCAGCTTGCGGTTTCAGTATCTTCTTCAGTCTCCATAGGTGTTGCAACCTGTTCGGTATTTTCCTCTTCATTAAAATCATCATCGTCGTCGTTATCGGCGATCACAAAATATAATATTACTGCGAGGATTATTAGGCCAAGAAGAATCCAGGGCCAAATAGGTTTTTTCTTTTCAATTTTAATTTCTGCCATAATCTTAGTTTTTGTTTGGTTAGACTACTAAAGTTAAACAATATTGTTACTAATATT
This sequence comes from Salegentibacter salegens, assembly GCF_900142975.1. NCBI lineage: Bacteria > Pseudomonadati > Bacteroidota > Flavobacteriia > Flavobacteriales > Flavobacteriaceae > Salegentibacter > Salegentibacter salegens. The sequence continues at coordinate 1,203,210 of NZ_LT670848.1, read as the reverse complement.
ATTAAGGTTTGCCCAAACTATTGTTAATTAGATCATAAGCAAAAAAAGGGCATCCCTATGGAACGCCCTTTCAAGAAATGTATTTGAAAAATAATTAAACGCTTGTAACTAAATTAGTATAGTTAAACTGTTAATAATAATCAGCTATTTTAAAAGATCTTTAAGTCGCTCCCAGGCTTTCTCATGAGCCTCTTTGTTTACTTTTTCGGCATCTGGTTGGTGGCCGCTGCGCATAAAAGCGTGACCAGCGCCTTCGTAGATTTCATATTTATAAGTCTTGCCGGCTTCTTCCATCATTTTTTCACTGGCTTCAATGGTAGAATTGACCCTGTTGTCATCACCGCCATAATAACCATAAACAGGAGCAGAAATATTGGCAATGGCTTTTACATCTTCAGGACCGGTTCCATAGAAAACGTGGGCAGAAGAGATTTCTTGATTATTGGTAACGTACCTAAAAGTTTGTGAACCGCCCCAACAAAATCCAACTACGGCAACTTCTCCCGTTGATGCTGAATCTTCTTTAATATAATTAAATGCCGCATCAAGATCGGCAGTGACTTGTTGAGGCTCTAAAGCATAAATGGCATCCCTGGCAGCATCTGGATTTTTAAAATCGGTGGTGCGGCGTTTCCCCTCTTGTGTATTCGAAATCAAATCGGGAGCGATCACCAAATAGCCGGCTTCAGCAAGTTTATCGGCAAACAATCTTGCCCAATCATTTAAACCACGGTTTTCATGTATTACAATCACAGATTTTGTAGCCTCATTTGTTTCAGGATATGCTACAAAAGCCTGAAATTCTCTGTCGTTGTGTGATAAAGTAACCCATTCGTGATGTCTTGGAGATTCAGAAAGTTCTTCGTCCTCAGTTTTTGGAGCTACTGTAGTATCGGTCTCAACTTTAGCTTCATCTTTATTTTCCTCTTTTTTATCGTTTTTATTTCCGCAGGAAAAAAGAGAAAACGTGAAGAAAAGCAATACCAGTAAGTGATGTAAATATTTCATAATTATAAAATTTTAATTGAAAATTCTTTCAATTTCCTATCTAAAAACTCCCGAAGGAAAAACCACCACACTTTCGTGTCCGTCTTTTCCTACTGCAGCAATACCAAAGAAGAAGTTATCTATAACAATTCCATCAAGGGTGAATTCATTTATGTCTCCTACAAAACGGGAATATTGCCAATGAGCTTCAGTCGTTTCTCTCCAGTAAATTTTATAGCCGGCAATATCACCTTCAACTTTATCCCATCGTAATTTTGCGGAAGGTTCTACTATTCCACCAATTTCAACGTTTTTAGGAGCCGGTGGGGCCCAGGCCAGGCTGGCCATATTTATGGCGTTCACAGCCGTAAGTTTTTCAGCATAATCGAAATTCACTCCTTCTACAACGTCGCCATATTCAATACCGTCTTCAGTCCTGATATCCTGGTGCTGACGGTTATAATTTTCGTGGGCTTCCATAATCCTAATGCCCGGGAAGCCAAGATCGTTGAAGGGGCGGTGATGGCCACCGCGACCAAATCTATCTAAACGATAAATCATCATTGGGTTCATTTCAGGCATATAAGTTTCAGTAGTTTTATGCACATAACGAGCAAGTTGACGCGAAATTCCGTCTACTTCACCACCGTAAAACCTGCGCATAGTTCTTTCCCTCTCCGATTCATTTGGAGGAACGGGTTCAGAAAATATTCTAAAAGAGCGATTATCAATTACGCCATCTACACCTTCAATATTCCCAATCATATCGTTATTTAAAACTCCAATGATCTCCCAGTCATTTTCTTTGGCGTATTCGGCAAGACCTTTCCCGCCAAACAAACCTTGTTCTTCACCTGAAAGGCCTACGTAAACCACGCTGCTTTCAAATTGATATTGGGATAATACCCTGGCTGCCTCGATGGCACCGGCCATTCCGCTGGCATTATCGTTGGCTCCGGGGGCATCGGTTTCAAAATCCATAGTATTGCTGGCGCGGGAATCTATATCGCCGCTCATAATAATATAACGGTTTGGATATTTGGTTCCCTTCTGAACTGCCACCACATTTACAACCCAGGCATCATGCGGAATGCGTTCGCCATCTTCTGTAGTGACAAAGTCTTTTTGGTAAAAAACATCAAGACAATTATCACAATTATTGGAAATATTATCGAATTCAGATTTTATCCATCTACGTGCGGCTCCTATTCCACGCGTGTCAGAAACCGTGTCGCTAAAAGTATTTCTGGTTCCAAAACCGGCAAGTTTTCTAATATCGGCTTCAATACTATCAGCTGAAACGTTTTCTATTATTTCATAAATACGCTGGTCTGTTTGCGCATTGGTTTGTTGAAAAATTAGTCCTGAAAACAGGAGTAGGGCAAGGCAGGGTATATTTCTAATCATATAATAATTTTTTATAGCTTCTAAAATACCCAAAGTTTGGGTGATAGCACAATTAAATATGGTTTTAGCAGTATTATAAAACAAAAAAATCCCGGCAAAATTTGCCGGGATTTTAAATCACATTCTAATTAACTACAATTTAGCTTGCTTTCATATTATGAATTTCAGCTTTTGCTTCGTGTGCTTTTTGATCAGCTTTCGAGTTAGAAAGGCTGGCTTTAGTTTTATTCTTCAAGGCATCAACTTTGTGGCTTAAAGAGTCAGAGAATTCGTTGAATTTTCCTTTAGTTCCTTCTATAGCTTCGTTGCTTGAATCTGAAATCGCTTTCCTTGTATCTGCACCTTTTTTAGGGGCAAATAATAATCCTAGGGCCGCTCCTGCAGCTGCTCCTGATATTAATCCTAATAACATTTTTCCTGATTTCATCGATCTAAGTTTTAAGTTTGGTTCGTAATTTTGTTTAATGTAAAATTAGATTATAATCACGCAGTTACCATATTTTTGAAGTTAAGTTATGCATAAACTTTCCTGGAAAATGTCAAGGAATTTAACACTTTAAAAACTTATGAAATTTCAGCAAATTTTTTAAGAATATCCCTAACCTTTAAAGTGTCTTCTACATAATACCGGGCGCTGGTTTTCTTCATCCCAACTTTAACCGTAAAAGAATCTTCTGGAAGTTCTTCAAACATATACTCATCTGTCCAATCGTCTCCAATTGCAAAAATGAAATCGTAATCTTTGCCAACCAGTTTTTTATTTGAGGCTTTCCCTTTATTTACCCCGCTACTCTTAATTTCCAGTACTTTATTACCTTCTAAAACACTTAGACCACGGTTAGAAATTAATTCTTTTAAAACATTAGAAAGCTCGTTGGCCCTAATTTCTCCCAGTTCAGGATCGGCTTTTCTATAATGCCAGGCAAGGGAATAATTTTTGTCTTCTATAAATGTACCCGGTGTTCTATCTACAAATGTTTCAATTACCGGTCGCACAGCACTCATCCAGTCGTTATTTACATTTTCTGAAAGTTCCCATTCGCTATTTTTTTGTCGCATCCAAACTCCATGTTCAGAAATTAGTTCTACGGGAATTTGCTGCCACCACGACCCAAGCGTGTCTTTATCCCTTCCGCTAATAAGAACTACATCGGTATTTTCAGACTGATTTAGCTTATGAACCAAATCTATTAATTCCTGGTCTGGTTTCGCTTTTTCAGGTTTATCGGTGAAATTCACGAGGGTACCGTCATAATCAAGGAATAAAATTCTGTTTTTCGCGTTTTTAAATTTCTCCAGAATTTCATCTGAAACTTTAGAGGAAATTCTTCTCGCTTTAAATGCATCCCTATCCTGACTCGTTTCATCTAAGGCTTTCATAAAATCGTTTGCCCATTTCTCTACACTATAGCGTTTTAATCGCTTTTGAAGTATTTTATTACGTTGTTTCTGTTCTTCTTCTGGCATTTCTATAGCCTGAATTAAGGCCTCTGAAATTTGCTCAAAATTATTCGGATTTATTATTAAAGCCTCATTCATTTCGTGCGCTGCACCTGCCATTTCACTTAAAATAAGCACCCCGGTTTGATTTACTCTAGTGGCTATAAATTCTTTAGCTACCAGGTTCATTCCATCTCTTATTGGCGTTAATAAAGCGATATCACAACTGGTGTAAAGGTCAATTAAGTTTTCAAAAGGCATGGAGCGGTAAAAATACCAGATAGGCGTCCAGCTTACGGTAGAGAATTTTCCGTTTATTCTTCCTACTAATTCGTCTATTTCACGTTTTAAACGCTGGTATTGCGGAACGTTAGACCTGGATGGTACAGCAAGCATGACCAGTCTAACTTTTTCAATGAATTCTGGATGTCTATCAAGAAAATATTCAAAAGCGCGAATTCGGTTGGCGATTCCTTTGGTGTAATCTAATCGATCTATACTTAATATAAGTTTAGCTTCAGGTGTTTCATTTGAGTGATGATCTAACCTTCGTTGTAATTCGGTGCGTTGTTCGGCAGTATTTTTAAAATGATTTAATGCTGCGTCTTCAAATTTGTTATAATCAATCCCCATTGGGAAAGAATCTACTTTTACAATACGCTCCGGAAGGGTGATTTCATTAAAATTCACCTGGTGGCGCAAAATACGGCTTACCGAACTTAAAAAGTGCCTTTCGTAATCGTAGGTGTGGAAACCAATTAAATCGGCACCCAGCACTCCTTTTAAAACTTCATCACGCCAGGGCAGGGTTCTAAAAACTTCATAAGAAGGAAAGGGGATATGATTAAAAAATCCAATAATTGCTTCAGGTTGCTGTTCCCTAATCATATTTGGGACTAAAAGTAATTGATAATCGTGCACCCAAATGTGGTCTCCTTCTTTATAATGCTTCAGTACTTCTTCGGCATATTTTTTATTTACACTTTTATAAATTTCCCAGTGATCTTTATCGGCTTCGGTATATTCCATAAAATAATGGAAAAGCGGCCAAATGGTACGATTACTAAACCCGTAATAAAATCCTTCAATTTCTTCTTCACTAAGATTTACAGCAACACAATCTTCCTTTCGGGCTTTTTCTTTAACATCTTCTAAAAGATTTTCAGGAATTTCCTCTTCGGTAAGTCCGCTCCAACCAATCCAAATACTATCACCATCCTTATGAAATGATTTTAAGCCGGTTGCGAGCCCGCCTACACTCGGCGTGACTTCCAGGTTGTTATCTTCGAGGTTAATTTGTAATGGTAATCGGTTGGAAATTATTATTGTCTTACTCATAATTATATGTGAATGCTGTTGTTGCGAAATTGATTTTTATTAAATTTCCGAAAATCATTTTACACGACAAGTCTTTTTAAAGAATTTTAAGAGTATATGGAGAATTTAGATTACGGAATTATAGGGAATTGCAAGAGTGCGGCACTAATATCAAAAACAGGTTCGTTAGAATGGTGTTGTTTGCCAAATTTTGCTTCGGCCGCGGTTTTTGCAAAATTACTGGACGAGAAAAAAGGTGGAAGTTTTGAAATTATCGTAGACGATTCTTATAAAATTACCCAGGAATATCTTTGGGAAACCAATATTTTAAATACCGAATTTACCGATGGAGAAAATTCTTTTCAGGTTATAGATTTTATGCCGCGTTATCCCCGTGAAGATGGTTCCTTTTACGCCCCGCCAGATATAATTAGGTTTATACGTTTAATTAGCGGAAAGCCTAAATTTAAGGTGAAATATGACCCTCGTTTAGATTTTGCCCGGGAAAAAACCTACAATGAATTTAAAGGAAATTATATTAAAAGTTTTACCAAAGAAGGTAAATACGATTCGCTTTTTCTATATTCTAGTTTTGACCTGAATGATGTTTTAGAAGAAAGGGAACTTGAATTAACCGGGAATGCCTACTTTTTACTCGGTTATCACGAAAAGCTTATCACGCAATCTTTAGATAGATCTTATTTAAAATTTCAGCGAACCAAGACTTATTGGATGAATTGGAGCGCCAAAACTACCCGTTATACGCATTACGAAAATGAAATAATGCGTAGCGCTTTGGTTTTAAAATGCCTTAGTTATAAAAAATCTGGTGCGGTTTTAGCCGCAGCCACCACTTCTTTGCCCGAAACCATTGGGGAAGAGCGAAACTGGGATTATCGTTTCTGCTGGATTCGTGATGCTTCTATGGTAATTAAAGTAATGGCAGGCCTTGGCCATATAAAATCGGCTAAAGATTTTCTTCAATTTATCATAGATATTATCCCAGATAAAGATGAGAAAATCCAGATTATGTATGGAATTAACGGGGAGAAGGAGCTTACCGAACATATTTTAGATCACTTATCGGGTTATAAAGATTCTCATCCGGTAAGGACCGGAAATGCTGCTTATATTCAGAAGCAAAATGATATCTACGGAATTTTGATGGAGGTGATCTATCAGCAATTCAATCAATTTGAAACTTCTTTAGAAAATTCAGAAGAACTCTGGACTGTAGTACGCGGAATAGTGAGTATTGTAGAAGAAAACTGGCAGAAACCCGATAAAGGAATTTGGGAATTACGTACCGAAGACCGGCATTTTGTATTCTCAAAACTCCTTTGCTGGGTGGCGATAGACAGAGCGATAAAGATTGGGGAAGTTTTAAGAATGGGAATTAACGATACGCATTGGAAGTCTTTACGTGCCGAAATTTATAATGATATTTATAATAACGGCTGGAATGAAGAAGTACAGGCATATACCCAATATTATGGGTCTAAAGATTTAGATGCTTCAACTTTATTAATGGAGCAATACGGGTTTATTGAAGCGAAAGATCCGCGTTTTGTGAGTACGGTACACGCAACCGAAAGGGAATTGTGTAAAGACGGATTAATGTATAGATATAAGAATAAAGACGATTTTGGAGAACCAACTTCTTCTTTTACTATTTGTACATTTTGGCTAATTGACAGTCTTTTTAAAGTTGGAGAAAAGAAGAAAGCAAAACAAATGTTTGATCAGTTGCTTTCTTATAGTAATCATTTAGGTTTATTTAGTGAAGATATAGATTTCGAGACCAAAAGATTGTTGGGTAATTTTCCGCAGGCTTATTCCCATTTGGCGCTAATAGAAACAGCTGCTAATTTTAGTTTGGGCACAACTTCTGAAGAGACCTGGCTTAGTGAGTTTTAGGATTCTGAACTTGTTTGTCATCTTCTTTATTAATTTGCACGCGACTTTTAGGGAGACTCTCCGGATAATTTTCTTTAAGAAAATCTATGAGTTTCTCCCTAATAAATACGCGTAAATCAAATGCGGTTGGAGAATCTTTAGCGCTTACTAAAATTCTTATTTCCATAGACCTATCAGTTGCATCGGTAACCTGTACTACTTTGGCTTGTTTATCCCAAAGCGGAGTAGTTTCAAGCAGTCTATCCAGTTCTTCTCTAATTTTATCTACAGGTACGGTATAATCTGTATAAATGAATACGGTACCTAAAAGATCGGCTGAATTTTTAGTCCAGTTTTGAAAAGGAGTTTCAATAAAATAGGTAGAGGGTACTACCAATCTTCTTTTGTCCCAAACTTTAATCACCACGTAGGTAAGTGTAATTTCTTCAATCCATCCCCATTCGCCTTCTACAATTACGGCATCCTGTAATCTTATGGGTTGCGTAAATGCAATTTGAATTCCCGCCAGTAAAGTTCCAATAGCTTTTTGGGCCGAAAAACCTATAATAATTCCCGCAATTCCTGCTGAAGTTAAAACACTTACTCCAACAGAGCGTATGCTTTCAAAACTCATTAAGGCAATTCCTATAGCCATAATTACGATAATAAAAATGATAATATTCTCAAGGATATTAAATTGTGTATAAATTTTCCTGGCCTTTAAATTATCAGAAGTATTTACATCATACCGCTTCAGCATGCGGTTTTTGAGAATTTTTAGCGTGAGAATAATTAACCAGGTAGCACTGAGTATTATTCCGAGGGTACTTATGGGTTGGAGAATGTTATAGGTGTATTCATATATAAAAATCTTGCTTAGCAGGGCGATTTTTAAGATTAAAGCAGCAAGAAAAATTAAAAGTGGAATCCAAACCCTTTGTGCAAAATTTACAGGTAGTATGTTTCGTGGATCTTTACCTATTTTCTTTAGAATATAAAACGCTATGAAGAAGCAAACAAGCAGGCTAATTGCACCAGAAAGAATATATTTAAATAGTAAAGGGTCTGAGGTCATATGTATTTATTTATCTGCTTTTTTAGGATCTTCAGTTTTAAAATGTGGTTCCTTTAATTCTACTCGTGAACGACTAAAATATATACCTTCTTCAAGTTCTTTAATATACGCCACCATTTCTTCCCTTAATTTACAATGAAGTTCCCAGGCAATAGTGGCGGTACTGGCACTGCATATTGCTCTAAGTTTGAGAGATTTTTCTGTCATTTCGGTAACCTGTAGCATTGGTGGATGTTCTTCGTCCCACTCTTCAGAGTTTTCAAGCAATTCTTTAAATTTCGTTCTTAATTTATCTACATCTACCCGGTAATCTACATAGAATTCAATTTCATTTATTGAATGCGGACTTGTAATAGAAAGATTTTCAAAAGTATCAGAAATCACTGTTTTTAAAGGAACAATTAGCCTTCTAAGGTCCCAGGTTCTCACTATCATATAGGTAAACCTAATATCTTCAACATATCCCCAACGGTCTTCTATAATAACAGTATCGCCAATTCTGGCTGGTTTGGTAAGGGCAATTTGAACTCCAGCAATAATATTCCCCAAAGTGCTTTGAGCAGCAATACCTAAAATTATAGTCGCCAATCCGGCAGAGGCCAGCATAGAAACTCCTAGTTTCTCCAAAGAACGAAATTGCGAAAGGATAATTGCTGTACCCACAATCACCACGGTAAAGGTTAAGATTCTCCTGGCTACTGATAAATAAGTGAAAAGTTGTCTTGATTCGTGGCTATTTTCTGAAGTAACATCGCCTATTTTATTTTCGGCAACATAACGCATCGCAAAATCTAAAATTCGCATAAAAAACCATGTGATCGAGGCAATGACAACGGCGAGTAGAATAGCGTAAATGGTGCTAGAAAAAGCACCGGAATAAGAAATTAGATTATTAAGAGTCACATAGAAAAACAAAACTCCGGTTGCTAAGGCCGCCGGCACGCCCAGGCGTTTAGATAAAGCAAGGATAATTGGTTTTTCAAATAATTTAGCAATTTTTCTAATTAGTAGAATAACCACTTTTCCCAGAATGTAAGAAACTATTAACAGTAATATTGTTAAAACAGGTTTCCATAGAGGAACGGTTCCAATTTTAGCCTGTGACCAGGTTGGCATATGCCTATCTAAAAATGTTGGGCCGTAAACCTGGTAGAGTTCTTCTGTATTTTCCACGGTATTGGCAGAAATTAACCAAAAAGCCCCATAATCCTGGTATTTTACTCTTTGCAGCCTAAAAATTATATCGCGGTCTTCTATGTTTGTTTCACCAAAAACAACACTTCTTCTGGGAGCTCCGGCTACTGCCTGGTTGGTGGTGGTTCTAATATCTACCTGCCCATCGGGCCTATCGGGTAAACCATCCCAATTAATTGCAACCCTTTGGTCCATCACGAAATAAAGCTTTTGAGCCATATCTATTGCTTCATCCTCGGTTATGGTTTTAGGCATTAGGTTGAGGTTTAATGCATAGGCAGCTTCTTTAAAATTTTTGTTTCTACAACTAATTACAAAATGCTCTAAGGTAGCCTGCGGAGTTTGTAAATTGAATTTATTTGGCGGAAAACCCAGAGGGTTATTTAATCTGGTTAATGAATAATAAGCTTCATTATAATCTTTTATGCTATTCGGTAAATAATTAGAAGCAATAGAATCTGCTATTTTTTCTTCAGAGGGAAGGTCACCTTCAGTGCTTGTTGAATCTTGTTGAAAAGGAAAAACCGAAATAGGGAGCAAAAATATGCTGAAACTTAAAAATAACAATCTCATTTGGTTGTTCATACCTGTTTATTGAAGTCTATTCGAAATTTATTGATTGGAATAATTTTAAAATTAAGCAATAAAAAAAGACCGTCTAAATTTGACGGTCTTTTTTAAAACAGATTTATCAGAATTTTTAGAAACAATATTTATTTTCTGAAGTAAGTTTTTCAGCAATAGTATTTCTTAATTCTACCACATTTGGCATTCTGTCGTATTTAGTGAAACGCTTAAGTCCCATTAACATCATACGTTGTTCGTCACCTTCAGCAAAAGAAGCGATTCCTTCTTTAGCTTTTTGGTTTACGATATCTACCGCGTGATAGAGATATAATTGGGCCATTGCGATTTGCTCTTTTTGAGAATCTTCACCAAATCGATTCACATTCTTTTCTGCTCTTAAAATAGCCGATTCCGCCATATAGGCTTCAATTAAAATATCGGAAGCAGCTAAAAGTAATTGCTGGTGTTCTTCCAGGTCCTGGCCAAATTTTTGAACTGCGCTACCGGCTACCATCAAGAAAACTTTTTTCAGTTTCTTGATCATATTCTTTTCTTCAGCGAATAATTCATTAAAATCTGGTTTGTCCATAGAAGGAATTCCGGTAAGTTCTTCACCAACTGCTTGAGCGGGACCAAGTAAATCTACGTGGCCTTTCATCGCCTTTTTAATTAGCATCCCAACGGCCAACATTCGGTTGATCTCATTAGTACCTTCATATATCCTGGCGATCCTGGCATCCCTCCAGGCAGATTCCATTGGAGTATCTGCCGAGAAGCCCATTCCGCCTAACACCTGGATACCCTCGTCGCTACAATTCTGAACATCTTCAGAGCAGGCAACTTTCAAAATAGAACATTCTATTGCGTATTCTTCAAAAGTCTTTAATTCGGCATCTGAATGCGATTCTCCGGCTTCCAGTCTAAGATTAATTCGGTCTTCAATATTCTTTGCGGCACGATAACTGGCAGCTTCCCCAACCCAGGCTGAAGTAGCCATTTCTGCAAGTTTTAATTTAATTGCACCAAACTTTGCAATTGGAGTTTTAAACTGAACCCTGTCATTCGCATATTTTACCGCAACATCGGTTACTCGTCGTTGTGCTTCTAAAGATGCCGCAGCCAGTTTAATTCGGCCCACGTTTAGCGCATTCATAGCGATTTTAAATCCGTTTCCTCTTTCTGAAAGCATATTTTCAGCAGAAACTACGGTATCATTGAAAAACACCTGGCGGGTAGAGGAGGCGTGGATTCCCAGTTTCTTCTCTTCTTCACCAAAAGTAATTCCATTCGGATTTTCTTTATCGTATTCCACGATGAATCCAGTGATATTTTTATCATCCTGAATTCGGGCAAAAACGATAAAAACACTTGCAAATCCCGCATTGGAAATCCACATCTTTTGTCCGTTTATTTTATAACTTTTCCCGTCTTCGGCAAGTTCAGCTTTTGTTTTACCTGAATTTGCATCACTTCCGGCTCCTGGTTCTGTTAAACAATAAGCGCCAAACCACTCTCCCGTAGCTAACTTCGGAATGTATTTTTTGCGTTGTTCTTCATTTCCGTAAAGCAGTATTGGTAAAGTTCCAATTCCTGTATGTGCGCCAAAAGCAGTAGCGATAGATCCCGTTGCTCCTGAAATATAATCGCAAACCAGCATCGTTGAAACGAAGCCCATTCCAAGACCTTCATATTCTTCCGGAACTGCAACACCAAGAAAGCCTAGTTCCCCGGCTTTTCCCATTACCTCTTCGGTAAGCGCGTAGTTTTTCTTTTCAAATTCTTCTTTTTTCGGCCAGATCTCTCTGTCTACAAATTCCTTTACCGAATCACGCATCATTTTTTGCTCCTCAGTAAAATCTTCAGGAGTAAATACATCTTCAGCTTTGGTTTCCTTTACCAGGAATTGCCCACCGCGAAGAAGTTCTTTTTTATTTTCTGTTGTTTCCATCCTATTATTTTGAATTTTGAATTATAAATTTTGAATGATCTAACTTTTTATAATTCAGTGTTATTAATGTTTTTTGAGCTGTTATGATGTTTATTATATATGTGATTTCATTTAAATGATTTGAAACTTCAATTTTTGTTATTTCTGAATCTTCTAAAAGTCGCAACCAATATTTTGTCTCTCTGGCTTCCTTGGAAGCGATTGACATTTTGCTTATAAAATCTCTCTTTGATTGTGCCGCAATTGCTTCTTCTACATTAGCGCCAATACTTGTTGCCGATTTTAATAATTGCCTGGATATTATAAACTCTCTTTCTTCTTGAAGTTTTTTGAAAAGCGAGATTATATCAAGAGAAAACTTAAAGGTTTTGTCTACTATGATATTCTCACTTTTCAATTTTATTCATTTAACATTCAACATTCAACATTCATCATTTAAAATACTTCATAGATTCCAGCTGCTCCCTGTCCGGTTCCTACACACATGGTTACCATGGCGTATTTATCTTTAAGATTGCGTTTACGCATTTCATCAAAGATTTGAACCGAAAGTTTTGCTCCTGTACAGCCCAGTGGGTGGCCCATAGAAATAGCACCTCCATTTGGATTTAAGGTTTCGGGATTTAATCCAAGTTCCCTGATTACTGCCAGAGATTGTGAAGCGAAAGCTTCGTTAAGCTCTATAAGTTCTATATCGTTTTGTTTTAATCCAGCTTGTTTTAAAGCTTTTGGAATTGCGTGAACCGGCCCAATACCCATAATTCGAGGATCTACACCTACCGGTGCATAGCTTACCATACGGGCGATTGGTTCAAGATTAAATTCTTTTACCATTTCTTCGCTCATCACCATTACAAATGCAGCACCGTCACTCATTTGAGATGAATTACCCGCAGTAACGCTTCCGCCTTCAGCAAAAACTGGTCTTAGTTTTCCTAAAACTTCTTTAGAAGTATCAGCACGCGGACCTTCATCTTTGTTTACTGTATAGGTTTTGGTTTGCTTTTTGCCGTCTTTTCCTACAAAAGTTTCTTCGATATCTATTGGAACAATCTGGTCCTGAAAACGACCTTCTTCCTGCGCTTTTAAAGCTTTTTGATGAGAATTAAAAGCAAATTCATCCTGGTCTTCACGGGAAACTTTGTATTTCTCGGCTACGGCTTCCGCAGTAAGTCCCATTCCCCAGTAATAATCTTCATTGCCTTCTTTTGCGGCATTATAATTTGGTACCGGTTTGTAACCGCCCATTGGGATATAGCTCATACTTTCTGCTCCACCGGCGATAATACAATCGGCCATTCCGCTTTGGATTTTAGCCGAAGCGATAGCGATGGTTTCGAGTCCCGAAGCGCAATAACGGTTAACCGTCATCCCGGGAACCTTATCGGTATCTAAACTCATTAGTGAGATTAGACGTCCAACGTTAAGTCCTTGTTCTGCTTCTGGCATTGCGTTTCCTACAATTACATCATCGATCCTGGTTTTATCAAAATCGGGTAATTGTTTCATCATATATTCTATGGTTTCTGCAGCCAGATCATCTGGACGCTTAAACCTGAACACACCCCGGGGAGCTTTCCCCACGGCTGTTCTGTATGCTTTTACTATGTATGCTGTCTTGTTCATTGTATATTGTATTTTGTATAATGTATATTGTTTTATTCTGTATAGTGTATTTTGTATAATGTAAATTGAACTATTTTAAATTTAATTAAGTGAACGGTATACGCTTTACACTATACATTTTACTCTTATTTATAATGTTGATTGTAATTTGATAATCATATTTTGAATATGATGAATTTCATTTTCAAGAATTTTAAAATCATCTGAATTCATAAAATTTAGATTTTTTGCAATTATCAACTGCGTTTCTAATTCGAATGCCGATCCAAGAGATATTCCCAAGAAATTAGCAAAATCTTTAGCAGTTTTTCTGCCGCAACCTTCTGCTATGTTTGAAGGAATTGAAACTGCAGATCTTCTAATCTGAGACGTCAATCCATAAACCTCTTCTTTTGGAAACTCCTTACTTTTTGAATAAGTCTCCGTAACTAAATCAATAGATTTTTGCCAAACTTTTAATTCTTTGAAGTAATTCATATCATCTTTAGATTACAGTATACAATCTACATTATACACTATACTATTTAGTTACGAAGTGGTTTCCCTTTCTTCAACATATGCTGAAGTCTTTCCAGGGTTTTGCGTTCTCCTGTTAGGGAAAGGAAAGCTTCTCTTTCTAGATCTAACAAGTATTGTTCGCTTACCATTTGTGGTTCAGATAAATCGCCTCCGGCCATTACATAAGCCAATTTATTGGCGATCTTCTTATCGTGGTCACTAATATATTTTCCGGCATTCATTTGGTCGGTTCCCACTAAGAAAGCTCCTAAAGCTTGTTTACCAAGTACTTTAATGTCTTTTCGAGCAATTGGTTTTGTGTATCCATTCTCAGCCATCAGCAAAGCGTGTTTCTTAGCGATAGTGAGTTGTCTTTCCTGATTTACTACCACGATATCTTTTCCTTTCTGAAGAAGATTTAAATCGAACGCTTCGTGTGCAGATGTAGACACTTTTGCCATTCCAATAGTTAAGAAATGTTCTCTTAGTCTATTTAATTCCACATCGTCTTTTTCATAAGTATCTGCGGCACGAACGGTCATTTCTTTAGAACCACCACCGCCGGGAATTACCCCAACGCCAAATTCAACCAGACCCATATACGTTTCAGCTGCTGCCACAACTTTATCGGCGTGAAGTGAAAGTTCACATCCACCTCCCAATGTCATAGAATGAGGTGCAGCTACCGTTGGAATAGAAGAGTAGCGCATACGCATCATCGTATCCTGGAAGTATTTAATCGCCATATTTAGCTCTTCATATTCCTGCTCTACGGCCATCATAAAGATCATCCCGATGTTTGCACCAACAGAAAAGTTCTTTCCGTTATTCGCAACTACCAATCCCTGGTAATCTTTTTCGGCCATATCTATGGCTTTATTGATTCCGTCTAGAACATCACCGCCAATGGCATTCATTTTACTTCGGAATTCTACATTCAGGATTCCGTCGCCAAGATCTTCAACCACAACACCGCTGTTGCTAAAAACTTCTTTTGATTCGCGAATGTTATCTAAAATGATAAATGCATCCTGACCAGGAATTTTCGTGTAATCTTTTTTCTGAATATTGTAATAATAGGTATTTCCTTCTTTTACGGTGTAAAAAGCATCTTTACCATTATCCAACATTTCATTAACCCAGGCCGCCGGTTCTTTGCCTTCGGCTTTCATCATTTCAACACCTTTCTTTACACCCAGGGCATCCCACATTTGAAATGGGCCGTGCTCCCAACCAAATCCGGCTTTTACACCATCATCGATTTTATAAAGTTCGTCTGAAATTTCTGGAATTCGGTTAGAAACATAAGCGAACAATGCTGCAAAGTTCTTACGGTAGAATTCCCCAGCTTTTCCTTTATCACCAACTAAAACTTCGTAGCGATCTTCCAGGTTATCAATAGTCTTGGTTTGTTCTAATACATCGAATTTCGCACTTTTTCTATCGCGAAATTCCATCTTATCTAAGTCTAAAGACTTAATTTCACTGGAGCCGTCCTCTTTTTTTACTTTTTTATAAAAACCGGTATTATTGGTTTTACTACCCAACCATTCGTTATCCATCATGGTTTGGATAAAATCGGGTAGCGCAAAAAGATCGTTCGCTTCATCATTAGGAACGCCTTTGTGAAGACCATTGGCAACGTGTACCAAAGTATCTAAACCAACCACATCTACCGTACGGAAAGTAGCCGATTTTTGGCGGCCAATAACCGGGCCGGTAAGTTTATCTACTTCCTCTATGGTCATATCCATATCTTTTACCATATGGAAAAGGCTCATAATACTGAAAATACCAATTCTATTCCCGATAAACGCCGGAGTGTCTTTCGCTAATACCGATTTCTTACCAAGGTATTTTTCGCCATATTCATTTAGAAAATCTAAAACTTCCGGTTTTGTATCTGGTCCCGGGATAATTTCAAATAATTTCAGGTAACGCGGCGGATTAAAGAAATGCGTTCCGCAGAAATGCTGCTGAAAATCTTCACTTCTTCCTTCATTCATTTGCTGAATAGGAATTCCTGAAGTATTCGATGTAATTAAGGTTCCTTTTTTACGGTGTTTTTCTAGTTTTTCAAAAACCTGTTGCTTAATATCCAGGCGTTCTACTACCACCTCGATAATCCAATCTACTTCAGAAACCTTAGAAATATCATCTTCCATATTTCCGGTTTCTATTCGATTGGCAAAATCTTTATGGTAAATAGGAGAGGGCTTAGATTTTAAAGACTCTTGCAAAGATTCATTTACCAGTCGGTCTCTTACTTGTTTGTCTTCTAAAGTGAGGCCTTTTTTCTTTTCTTTCTCGTTGAGTTCCCGCGGGACGATATCCAGCAAGAGAACTTCTACGCCAATGTTGGCGAAGTGGCAGGCAATCCCGCTTCCCATAATTCCGGAGCCGATTACCGCTACTTTATTAATTCTTCTCTTCATAATTTTTATCTGGTTTTTACTATAAGGTTTTCGGTTTCTATTGAAACTTCACAGGTTTTTAAAACCTGTGAGGTTTATTCTATTCTAATTTCTTCTTTATAAATTTTCTTTTCAGAAATAAGGCTCAAAATTGTATTTGCGACTTCTATAAAGGTTTTTAGATCTTCTTCTGAAACATTTTCTTTTACAGCTTCATCAAAGCGCAATACTACTTTTTTGGAATATTCCCGCATTTCCTGTCCAAAATCGGTTAAATAGATAAGGACGCTGCGGCCATCTTTTGGATTTTTTTTCCGAAGAATTAATCCTTTATCTTCCATCGTTTTTAAGATTCGCGATAAGCTGGTAGCTTCCATTCCCATTTTAGGGCCCAGTGAGGTAGAAGGGGTTCCATTTTCAGGATCTATGCTTAAAAGCGCAAAACCGGTAGACATTGTACTTCCGGCTTTACCGGCCTCTTCATTGTACATTTTAGAAACTGCCATCCAGGTGGCCCGTAAAACATAATCTATTGTCTTTTCCTTCATTTTTGAATGTTGATTCTCAAAGTTAAGAAAAATATATTATGCACGCATAGTAAAATCGAATAAATTATCGGGTCTTTATATTTATTACTTAAATTTATGGAAAGTCCATAAAAAAACCCTTCAAAAAGAAGGGTTTTAACTTAAGTTGTAAAAAATCTATAATTATGAAGGTCTGTATATCTTCTCATATAATTTCTTATAACGATCTTTTATATTTCTACGTTTTAGTTTCATAGTAGGAGTGAGGTGACCTTCTTCAATTCCCCAAACTTCGCCGGTAAGTTCTATTACTTTTATACGTTCCCATTTTCCGAATTTTTCGTTATAAAAATCTACTTCTTCCTGAATACGGTCTTTAACCTGGTTATTTTCTGCAATAGTTTTTTCTGAACCATCACCAATATCAATATTTTTGCGTTTGGCCCATTCCTGGATAAATTCAAAGTTTGGCTGAATAAGGGCGGCGGGCATTTTTTCGCCGTCACCAATTACCATTATTTGTTCGATAAAACGAGATTGCTTCATCGTATTTTCAATAATTTGCGGTGCAACATATTTTCCTCCCGATGTTTTAAACATTTCCTTTTTACGATCGGTAATTTTCAAGAAACCGTCTTTATCCAATTCCCCAATATCGCCAGTATGGAAAAATTTGTCACCATTTAAAACCTCTTCGGTTTTTTGCGGTTCTTTATAATAACCCAGCATTACATTTGGTCCTTTTGCCAGGATTTCCCCGTCTTCGGCAATTTTTACCGTTACATTATCTATAGGTTTTCCTACGGTTCCAATTCTAAAGCCTTTATCTCTCTGGTCGTTTACCGCAATTACCGGAGAAGTTTCAGTTAAACCGTAACCTTCCATTACCGGAATATCGGCTGCGGCAAAAACACGGGCTAGACGCGGTTGAAGCGCAGCAGATCCAGAAACGATCAATTCAATATTTCCGCCTAAACCTTCTTTCCATTTAGAGAAAATAAGTTTTCTTGCTAAAGATAGACGTTTTTCGTACCACCATCCGTTTTGGCCGTAAGGCTCATATTCCAAACCGAGTTCTACAGCCCAGAAAAATAATTTTTGCTTAATGCCTCCAACGGTAGAACCTTTTGCGATAATTTTATCGTAAACTTTTTCCAAAAGTCTCGGTACGGCAGTAATTACGTGGGGTTTTACTTCTTTAAGGTTATCGCTAATTTTATCTATAGATTCTGCAAAATGAATGGAAACCGAATAATACTGATATAAATAAAGGATCATTCTTTCAAAAACGTGGCAAACCGGTAAGAAACTAAGCGCTACATAAGTTCCCCGTTCAAAAGGTACACGCTTAGAGCTATCTAATACGTTGCTTACCAGGTTTTTATGAGAAAGCATAACTCCTTTTGGTCTACCTGTGGTTCCAGAAGTGTAGATTAAAGTTGCCAGATCGTCTGGCTTAACAGCTTTCTTTAACTGTTCAACCTCATCCTGGTTACTTTTATCATTACCTAGTTCAAGAACTTCAGTCCAGTTTTTTGAACCTTCTATTTCATCAAAAGTATAAACCTCTTTAAGCTTGGTGTCTTGTTTAATGGAATTTAGTTTTTCCAAAACTTCTGTATCTGAAACAAAACAAAATATCGCTTCACTGTGATCCAGTACATATTGATAATCATCTTCAGAAATCGTTGGATAAATAGGTACAGTTTGAGCACCGGTTTGCAAAACTCCAATATCCATGATATTCCATTCAGTTCGGTTACTGGTAGAAATTATGGCAATTTTATCGTTAGGTTTTATACCCAATCTCAATAATCCGCGGCTTATTGCATTTGCCTGATCAATATATTCCTGGGTGGAAATTGCTTTCCATTCTCCGTTATATTTAGTGACTAAAGCCTTATCTAAAGCGTGTTTTTCCAGTTGAAAATAAGGAAAGTCAAAAAGTCTTGTTGGTTTATCCATTAGGGTGTAGCATTATTATATACTTTGCAAAATAGCAAATTTGTAGCCTATTTCAAATTGAAATATTAAAATAAACATAGATATATTAATAAGAATATAAAATATTTAATAAATACAGGATTAAATTTATAGGATGATTACTTTGAAATTTCGTTTTATTAAATTGATAATCATTACATTAAAATAGAAAACGCCCGATAATAAAAATATAATCGGGCGTTCTAAATAATTTTGAAGAAAATTTATTTATTCTCTAACCATTTTCTTGCATTTACAAAAGCTTCCAACCAGGGGCTTACTTTGTCGTCTTTTCTGTCTTTTGGATAATATGCCCAGTTCCATGGGAAAGTTGAGCGTTCTAAATGCGGCATCATAACCAAATGTCTTCCGGTATCGTCGGTAAGTATTGCCGTATTGTGGTTAGAACCGTTAGGATTGGCCGGATATTTATCATAGCCATATTCTCCTACGATATTATAATGCTCTCTTTTATATGGAAAACTGAATTTTCCTTCACCGTGTGCAGCCCAAATTCCAAGTGTACTTCCAGAAAGTGTGGATAGCATTACTGAATTATTCTCTTTTATTTCTACGGAAGTAAAATTACACTCAAACTTATGCGACGCGTTATGAAGCATTTTCGGTTTCTTTTCGTGATCGGGATTTATTAATCCTAACTCCACAAAAAGCTGACAACCATTACATACTCCAAGCGATAAAGTATCTTCTTTTTTAAAGAAATTATCGAGGGCGGTTTTAGCTTTCTCGTTATATAAAAATGCGCCGGCCCAACCTTTGGCACTTCCCAAAACATCTGAGTTAGAGAATCCACCAACCGCTGCGATAAACTTAATATCTTCCAGGGTTTCCCGTCCCGAAATTAAATCGGTCATATGCACATCCTTTACGTCAAATCCGGCTAAGTGCATTGCACGAGCCATTTCACGTTCAGAATTGGAACCTTTTTCACGAATAATTGCCGCTTTAATGGGTTGGGTTGGTTTCTCCATTAAATTAGATTGAAATGGAAGCTGACCAGTAAACCCATAAGGAAATTTAAATTCCAGCGGCTGATTTTTATAGTTATTGAAGCGCTCGGTAGCTTTATCTACACCACTTTGTTTTTGATCTAAAAGGAAGGAGGTTTTATACCACACATCTCGCAATTCAGGAATATTGAAATTCAGGTTTTCTGATCCGTTTTTGATTTTTAGTTCGTTTCCTTCAGTTACTTTTCCAAGTTTAAAGAATTCAATTTTATTATCGGTAAGTACTTTTTCTGCCGTATCGTCTTTTGCCTGGAAAACAATTCCGCAGTTTTCATTAAACAGCAATTTAACGCTGTCTTTTTCATTTAAGGCTGAAAAATCTAGATCGGCGCCAAGATTATTATCGGCAAAACACATTTCAAGAAGCGTGGTAATTAATCCGCCTGAAGCCACATCGTGCCCGGCAAGAATTAGGTCCTGCTTAATTAATCCCTGGATATTATAAAAAGCATCGGTAAATTTTTTGTCATCTTTTATCGTAGGTACTTCTTTTCCAACCTTGTTCAAGGTTTGCGCAAAAGAAGATCCGCCAAGTTTAAAATTATCTTGGGATAAATTGATGTAATAAATGTCACCTCCATTTTTTTGCAAAACTGGCTCCACAATTTTCGTTATATCATCGCAATGTCCCGCTGCGGAAATAATCACCGTTCCCGGAGAAAGTACTTCCCCATCTTTATAGCGTTGCTTCATGGAAAGCGAATCTTTCCCGGTTGGCACATTAATTCCAAGCGAGATCGCAAAATCTGAAACTCCCTTTACGGCTTCATAGAGCCTTGCATCTTCGCCTTCGTTATTACAAGGCCACATCCAGTTTGCTGAAAGAGAAATAGACTTCAGACCTTTTTCTAACGGTGCCCAAACAATATTGGAAAGTGCTTCGCCAATTGAATTTTTAGAACCTGCAACTGGATCAACCAATGCCGAAACCGGAGAGTGGCCAATAGAAGTTGCCACACCTTCTTTCCCGTTGTAATCCAGCGCCATTACGCCGCAATTATTTAGCGGAAGCTGTAAGGGCCCGGCAGTTTGTTGTTTTGCTACGCGCCCGGTTACACAACGGTCTACTTTGTTGGTTAACCAATCTTTGCAGGCAACTGCTTCCAACTGAAGCACCTGCGTTAAATAATCGTTTATATTTTCTGAAGAGTAGACTAAGTCGTCATAACTTCTACTTACGGTTTTATCGGTCATTATGGTTTTTGGAGAACTTCCAAACATATCTGAAAGTGCCAGATCCATTGGTTTTTGACCAGACTTAGAACCTTCAAAAGTAAACCTATGGTCTCCGGTAACATCGCCAACCTGGTAAATAGGAGAGCGTTCGCGTTCTGAAACCCTGCGCAGGATGTCATAATTTTTACCGCCAATAACCAATCCCATACGTTCCTGAGATTCGTTCCCGATAATTTCTTTTGCTGAAAGAGTAGGATCGCCAACAGGTAATTTATCGAGGTCTATTTTTCCTCCGGTTTCTTCAACCAGTTCGCTAAGGCAGTTTAAATGTCCGCCGGCACCGTGATCGTGAATAGAAACAATTGGGTTTTCTTGACTTTCTACCATTCCGCGCACCGCGTTAGAAGCACGTTTTTGCATTTCAGGGTTAGCTCTTTGGATAGCGTTTAATTCGATTCCGCTACCTAATTCTCCCGTGTCAGCGGAAGATACCGCGGCACCGCCCATTCCAATTCGGTAATTTTCACCACCAAGAATAACAATTTTATCGCCTTTCTTAGGAATATCTTTTTGCGCCTGGCTGGCTTTTCCATAACCAATTCCGCCGGCAAGCATAATTACTTTATCGTAACCTAAACTTCTTTGGTGTTCTGAATGCTCAAAAGTTAATACAGAACCAGAAATTAAAGGTTGACCGAATTTATTTCCAAAATCGGAAGCTCCGTTAGAAGCTTTGATCAAAATATCCATTGGAGTTTGGTACAACCAGTCGCGTTCTTTCATCCCGTCTTCCCATTTTCGGTCTTTATCAAGTCGGGAATAAGATGTCATATAAACCGCGGTTCCGGCCAAAGGTAAAGAGCCTTTTCCACCGGCAAGCCTGTCTCGAATTTCGCCCCCACTTCCGGTAGCAGCACCGTTAAAAGGTTCTACCGTAGTTGGGAAATTATGGGTTTCGGCTTTTATGGAAATAACCGAATCAAAATCTTTATTTTCGTAATATTCCGGAACATCGGGAAGTTTTGGTGCAAATTGCTGCACGCGTGGCCCGTTGATAAATGCCACATTATCTTTATATGCCGAAACGATCTCGTTCGGATTTTCTTCGGAAGTTTTCCTGATTAGTTTAAAAAGCGAACTTAGTTTTTCTTCTCCATCAATCACAAAGCTGCCATTAAAGATCTTATGACGGCAATGTTCAGAATTCACCTGGGAGAATCCAAACACTTCAGAATCGGTAAGTTTTCGGCCTAATTTATCGGCTAATCCTTGCAGATAAGCAACCTCTTCTACATTAAGTGCGAGGCCTTCCTGCTGGTTATAGGCTGCAATATCTTCAATTTCAATAATTGGTTCTGGATTGATATGAATATCAAAAATATCCTGATCTAAACCTTCGTATTTTTGGGAAAGCATCGGGTCAAAATCGTGGAAGTTCTTGTCAATTCTCAAGAATTCTTCAATTCTAATTATGCCGTGGATTCCCATATTCTCGGTAATTTCTACCGCATTGGTACTCCAGGGCGTGATCATTGCGGCACGGGGACCAACAAAAAAATCTGCCAGAGCAGATTTATTAATTTGTTGTGTATTCCCAAAAAGCCAGTTTAATTTAGTGATGTCTTGCGCCGTAAGGTTGGTATGCGTTTCTACCGCAAAAACCTTAGTGGTTTGGTCTCCAAAGAAAAGGATCATTCTATGTTGTTTTGTGTTGTTCGCGAAAAGACAAATTTAGGTTTTTTAAAGGAAATATTTTAGGAAGTTAATGCAGAAAATATTAAAAGGGATTTTGCAACGAATTCACGAATCGATTTTTATTTTTAAGTATTGCTCTTTTAAAGTACTGGCATTGTGAAGGAGTCTTTTTAGGCGACTGCGGCAATCTGTACTTTTTTGAATAAGTTCCTTTTAAAATAGGCGGACTATAACCAAAGATTGCCAGGCTCGTCCCGCGCTCGCAATAACATAACTCCTTTCGTAGTTTAATAACTACCCAAATCTTCAACAGTATCCATTTCAAGGAATTCCCAATCTTCTGGATTATACTCAAGAGATGGTTCTGTGTTTGTTTTCTTTCTTCTTAAGGTTTGGTCAAATGCAAAATCTTCAGAATTGTCCAGTTCTCCAATTACATCGATTAGTTCCCCGTTTTTGAATAATCCAATAGGGTCGTTACCATTAAAATCCAGCGGTGCCCCAAATTTTAATTGATTGGATTTTGAAGTGATTTCAGAAAGGGCAGATTCATGGGCGATAACGAAAGTCGCTTCGTGCGCTAAATCACCTTCCAGAAAAACTTCACCCATCCAGTCGCCGGTGCCGTTAGATTGTTTTTTAATGGAATATGCATCAGCTTCCAGGTTGATATTTTCCCCGGTAAGATTTACAATTTCCAGCGCTTTATTATAAGAAGTACCTTCTACATATTCAGAAAAGAAGATTTCAGTAGAGAAATTATTTTCTTCCGGCCTTTCTTCAGGAATTGAGGCATCGTCTTCTGAACAGGAATAAATGAGTATGCAAAGAAATAAAAAGTAGTAATTTTTCATTGAAAATCAATTTCAGGGAAAATAAAAGGAATTCCCCTGAAATTGATTCGTTCAAAAAATTTGGGTAAAAACCCTTAAGCTTTTTTCTCTAAAAGTGCCATATAGAACCCGTCAAATCCGGTTTCTGAAGAAAGTATTTTTTGATCTCTTAACAACCTGAAGTTTTTTCCTTCCTCAGTATTCTTCAAAAAATTCTCTACTTGTTTTTCATTTTCAGAAGGCAAAACAGAGCAAGTTGCATAAACCATTTTTCCGCCTGGTTTAACAATGCGGGAATAGGTTTCGATAATTTCGGCCTGGGTTTTTATAAGATTGTCTATAAATTCAGGTTGCAATTTCCATTTAGCATCTGGATTTCTACTTAACACTCCGAGACCACTACACGGGGAATCTATAAGTACACGATCTGCAGTACCGTAGAGTTTCTTGATCACTTTTGTAGTGTCAATGGCACGCGGATCTATATTATGAGCACCGGCACGTTTGGCGCGGCGTTTAAGTTCTTTGAGCTTATTTCCGTAGATATCGGTAGCGATAATCTGACCTTTGTTTTCCATTAAAGCAGCCAGGTGAAGCGTTTTACCACCGGCACCGGCGCAAGTATCAACCACGCGCATTCCGGGTTCTACTTCCAGGAATTCAGCTACTAATTGCGAAGAGGCATCCTGTACTTCAAAAAAACCATCTTTAAAAGCCTGGGTTCTAAAAACGTTACCGCGTTCTTCCAGTTTTAGAGCGTTTTTATAACCTTTTATAGGTTCAGAAATTATTTCTTCGTTTTTAAGAACACTGCGTAAATTATCTTTGGTGGTTTTAAGTGTGTTGGCCCTAAGTATAACCGGAGCCTGCTCATTAAGCGCTGCGATCTCTTTTTCCCAAACTTTCTCACCGAGTTCTTTAGCGCCAAGCTCGTCCATCCAATCGGGAATAGATTCGCGGTATTTTCTAATTTTGCTTAAACTATCAAATTTCCCTTTAATTCTTCGGGTAGGTGTGCCGGCAAATTGAGGCCAGTCTGGGAGCGCAATTCCACGCAAGGTAGCCCAAACGGTAAATAATCTAAATAGATTTTCCCGATCAAAAGGTTCTTTTACTTCAGCAATTTCAGCATAAAGTCTTTTCCACCGAACAATATCGTAAACGGTTTCGGCAATAAAACTACGATCGCGAGAACCCCAACGTTTATCGCGTTTTAGGGTTTGCTCGATAACCTTATCGGCATATTTATTATTGTTAAAAATTTCATTTAAGGCATCTATGGTAGCAAAAACTAAATTCCTGTGTAACCGCATAACTAAATTTTGAATTTGCAAAGGTAATTTTTTTACTCGATAATTGAGGTTTAAATGCTTCGAGGCTTGGCTTGATATTAAATAATAAGTCTTTGTAGCCTTTCTAAGCTTGCGATGCCCTATTTTGCTTCGGAAAAAATTATCTTTGGCGGGATTTATAAATCGATTAATATTTAAGCTATGAACAGACTTATAGTTTTTTGCCTGCTTATAATTTTTAGTGCCTGCAAAAATGACAAAGAAGCAGAGAACGAAAAACAGGTTAAAGCTGAAATAGATTTTTCTTCAGTAGCAATAGAACCTATTCTGGAAAATGATTCTTTAAGTATTAGAGCGATAGAAATTATTGGGAACAATCTCGCCTTTGCTGCAAATAATGCTACTTTCGGGATGTATAATTTTGATAATAAAACCTGGCGAACCAATACCCAAGAGTATGATACCCTGGTTCCTGAATATAGAGCGGTAGCTTCAACAGATACAGATTTCTTTATGCTAAGTGTTGGAAGTCCTGCCTTGCTTTATAAAACAGGGGATTCTGGCGCAATGGAATTGGTCTATAAAGAAGATCACGAAAAAGCGTTTTACGATGCTATGGTTTTTTGGAATAACAAAGAAGGGATTGCGATGGGCGATCCCACCGATAATTGTATTTCTATTATTATTTCCCGTGATGGTGGAAGATCGTGGGAAAAATTAAGTTGCGATATATTGCCTGAAATTATAGAAGGAGAAGCAGCTTTTGCGGCGAGTAATTCTAATATAGCGATAGAAGGAGATAAGACCTGGATTTTAACCGGTGGAATGAAATCCCGAGTTTATTTTTCTCCAAATAAAGGTGAAACCTGGGAAGTTTATGATACTCCTTTAATAGACGGAGAAGCGACAACCGGCGGATATAGTATAGATTTTTATGATGAAAACTTCGGAATTATTATTGGTGGAGACTATACCAAACCTGAAGGAAATACAGGAAATAAAGCAATTACTAAAGATGGTGGGAAGCGCTGGGAATTGATTGCGGAAGGGCAGGAGCCGGGCTATAAAAGTAGTGTGCGATTTGTGCCAAATAGTGAAGGAAAGAAAATAATTGCAACGGGATTTAGCGGAATTTCATATTCTAAAGATTCGGGGAAAACCTGGAAAGAGCTTTCTAAGGAAGGTTTTTATACGTTACGATTTAAAAATGATTCGGTGGCCTATGCTGCTGGTAAAGGACGAATTGCACGGCTCACTTTTAAATAAAAAGAATCCCGGAAGGCCTAAACCTACCGGGATGCTAACTACTAACTAACCAAAAAACTAAATTTTAAAACTCACCAGTTGAGTTTTATTTCTTAATCGGGAATTACAAAAGTTAATTTATTCTTCTTCCTGATTTTCACGATCTTTTCTGGACCGATATTCTTTAATCAATTTTTTATGAAATTGGTCTTCCAGTTTATGAAGTTTAATAATTTCCTGTGCGGTCATTATTTCCTTTAAATCCTTGAAAAGCTCCTGTTTTAAAATATAATCCTGTTTTTCTATCGTAACATATTCATCTAACATTTTTTCGGCTTCATCTTCAGAAATACATTCCAAATTTGGAAGATCTCTATGCTCTCGTTTTCTCAATTCGTGTAATCCAGATTCATATTTATTATAAATTGGCCAGAATTTTTGGGCTTTTTGCTTGTCAAGATTTAACTCCTGGGTAAAAAAAGCGGTCTTTAGTTCTTTAATTTTCTCTCTATGAGAGCCATCTCGATTTTGTGACTGCATTTGCCACAATCCGGAAAACATTAATACTATTATAAGTAGGTTTTTCATCTTAATCTTCATCTAATATATAAAGAGGTTCTTCTAAATTTTCATCAAGATAATTCATCATTGCTTCAGAATCTACCTTATCTAAATCGGTATCGTCTACTATATAACCTCGTTGAAAAATATAATTTGAAATTTCACCGGTAGAGAGATCTATGTTATTGTCGTCTATATAGCTCTCCATCACTGAAAGTTCCAGGTTTTCCCAACTGGTTTGGGTTTCAGGGTTTATATAAAAAGTACTTGCAAAAGCGATTACAATTGCGGCGATACTTGCTGCATAAAGAAAAGCTTCTTTCGTAAATAAGGTTCGAACCCTGGGCTCAGATTTATTCGGTTTTTTAAGCAATTTATCTTCCAGAGCATCAAAATATCCCATTGGGGTAGTGAAACCGGCAGATTTCTTTTCTCCCAGGTTTTCTGAAAACTTCACAATATCCAATAATTCATCTTCTAAACCCTCAAAATAATTTGTTGGGGTTTCAAAGCCGGATTTTTGATTATATGATATTTTTTCTTTCTTCATTTGCTTATTTGACTATGAAAAGTACAAAAGGTTTAATTGGTTTTTAAGTATTCTTCAATTTTTTTAGTCGCGTGATGGTAGGAAGCCTTAAGTGCTCCTTCACTGGTTTCAAGAATTTCAGACATCTCCCGGTATTTTAAGTCTTCAAAATATTTCATATTAAAAACCTGCTGTTGTTTAGCCGGAAGACTGGCAATTGCTTTTTGCAATTTTAATTGAATTTCATCTCCTTCAAAATAAACATCGCTTTTTAAATTTGAAATGAGTTGTTGCTGTAAATCTTCTGAAGTTATGTGATTGCGTTTAGCGCGTTTATTTAAAAAGCTTATAGATTCGTTGGTAGCGATGCGATACATCCAGGAAAACAATTTACTTTCACCTTTGAAATTATCAATATTTCTAAAAATTTTGATAAAAGTATTTTGAAGCACATCATGGGCATCCTCATGGTCTTTCACCATGTTACGAATGTGCCAGTATAAACGCTCCTTATATAGAGATACCAGTTCCTTAAAAGCTTCAGAAGAAGTCTTTTTTTCCTGTAAGCGTTTAATAAGTAGATCTTCGGACGTTTTCAAAGGGATACTTGTCTTAATATTCATGTGGAATCCCGTGTAACGGAAGCCAAAGGTAGTTAAAACTTTATTCTTCTTAAAGTCAGGGTGTAAAAGAATTTAGTGCAGAATTCCTTTTGAGTCAAATCCTTGTTTAATCGACAAAATGCAAATAAATCAGATAAAAAGCACTTTTTGTTTGGTGAATTGGTTTTTCTGATTTATATTTACACCATCAGAATGATTTAATCTTTTTTGCCCCAAATGAAAACGAATTAAATCTATTATTCTTAATTGCCCCACAATGAGAATAATTTTTAAAAAAGGATGGAGTTTACTTCATCCTTTTTTTATGCCCAAAAGTGACCATGTGAAAATTATGCTAAAAGTGCTCTAAAATTGTATAATGGTAAAATAATCTGTATATTTTTGCTAAATAAAAATTTTACCTATGAAAAATTTACTTATAATTCCGATTATGTTATTATTTGCCTTTCAAGTAGAGGCACAGAACCAAACCGAACCGGTAACGGTAGGAGACGTATTAGTGATTAATCAAACTGAAAATCAGGATTTTAAATCATTAGATTTACCTAAGGCTAATTTCATTATTAAAAAAGGTGGAATTGCTAACTATAAGAGCCTGAATGGGAATAGGGTAGAAGTAACTGCAATTGAAACAAACGATGCGGGTGAAACTACTGTTAAACTGAGAAGAGAAGATGGAAGAAAATTCTTTAGAACCCATACTACGATTAGTGCTAATATAGATGAAGCTCTTGAAAACGGAGAGTTAGTTTTATAGAACAATAATTCTTAAATTGAAAAAAGCAAAGCTGTCTAAGATTTTCTTAGACAGCTTTTTTTTGTGACTTAATCAAAAGATTGCATTTCTACCAGCTTTTGATAGGTGCCTTTTTGGGCGAGTAATTCCAGGTGTTTACCCTGTTCTACAATTTCACCCCGGTGCAGTACAATTATCTTATCTGCATTCTGGATTGTGGAGAGTCTATGGGCAATAACTATAGAAGTCCTGTTTTTCATCATATTTTCCAGGGCTTTTTGCACTAGTTTTTCGCTTTCGGTGTCCAGGGCAGAGGTAGCTTCATCCAGAATCATAATTGGTGGATTTTTAAGTACCGCCCGAGCAATAGAAAGCCTTTGTTTTTGCCCACCACTTAATTTGTTGCCACTATCTCCAATATTTGTTTCTAAGCCTTTAGGCAGCTCTCTAACAAATTCCCAGGCATTAGCTACTTTTAGTGCTTCAATAATTTCTTCTTCGGAAGCATTATCCTTTCCTAACCCAATATTATTTTTAACCGTATCATTAAAAAGTATAGAATCCTGGGTGACAAGTCCCATTAAGTTTCTCAGCGATTTTTTGGTAATTCCTTTAATGTTATGCCCATCTAATTTAATATCACCTTCGTTAACATCGTAAAAACGGGTTATTAGGTTTGCGATGGTAGATTTCCCACTCCCAGATTGGCCCACAAGTGCCACCATTTTCCCTTTTTCTACCTGCATGGAAAAATTCTTGAGTACGTTTTCTTTTTCGTATCTAAAATTGATATTTTCAACTTCAATACTCTTCTCAAAACTCTCTTTTTTTATTGCATTTTTATCATCCTGGATTGTAGATTCGGTTTCCAGGATTTCCAGGATTCGCTCTGCACTGGCATTTCCTTTTTGTATGGAATAGGTAGCTTTTGAAATGGCTTTAGCAGGAGTTAATATATTATAAGTTAATACCAAAAACCCTATAAAAGTTGAGGCATCCATAGTATTATCTATCAAGACCATTCTTCCGCCAAACCAAAGAATTATTGTAATTACAACCACGCCCAAAAATTCACTCATTGGTGAAGCTAAATTCTGGCGATGTAAAAGGGTGTTTAAAATTTGGTTTAATCTGCCCGTACTATCGTAAAATTTCTTTTTAAATTTATCTTCAGCATTAAAACCTTTGATAATCTTTAGGCTGGAAAGAGACTCTTCAACAATAGTTAGAAAGTTTGCATTTTCCTGCTGTGCCTGGGTAGATTGTGATTTTAATTTTTTTCCAATTGAAGAAATTAGTAATCCTGAAAGCGGCAAAAATACCAGCACAAAAAGCGTTAGTTTAGGACTAAGCGCAATCATTGCAACCAGGGTGAAAATTAGGGTAAGTGGTTCTTTTACAAAAAGCTCCAGCATACTTAAGAATGAAGTCTGTATTTCCTGAACATCACTGGTGATCCTGGAAATAAAATCTCCTTTTCGTTTTTCAGAAAAAAAGGAAACCGGCAATTCTACAATTTTATCGTAGATGCGATTTCTAATATCCTTAAGCATCCCGTTTCTAAGGTTGGCAATAAAATATAAGGCCAGATAATTGAAAAAGTTTTTTAAAAAGAAAAGTACAATTACGGTGATACAAATGCTTACCAAAGCCGCCAGTTGGCCGTGTTCTTCTACCTGCTGATTCAAAAAGAAGTTAGAATAATCGTTAGCGTAATCTTTTAAGCCGCCAAATTCTCCATTCCAAACCGGCTTTGTGCTAATGGGATCTTCTTCCTGAAATAGCACCCTAAGCATTGGAATGAATGAAATAAACGCCAGGGTGCTAAAAAGCGCGTAGAAAATATTACTTATAATATTAAGGATTGCAAAACGTTTGTAGGGTTTTGCAAACTGAAGAATCTTCTTTAAATAGGTCATAGATTAGAGCGCTTAGCCCAGTTGTAATTCGTTTTTAATGCGCTTTATCTTTTCGGCCATTATAGCATTTTCAGCATTAAAGTTTTCAACTTTATCCAAATCTGAATTTACACTGATGTAAAACTTAATCTTTGGCTCTGTGCCACTTGGCCTGGCAGCGATTTTTGTCCCATTTTCGGTATAATAAATTAGTACGTTAGATTTTGGAATTTTAATCTCTTCTTCAATTTTATCCTGGAGGTTATTTGCTTTTGAAGTGTGATAATCTTCAATAAGCACTACTTTTTCACCATCAATTTCCTGCCACGGATTTTCCCTTAAATCAATTAGCATTTGCTTAATTTCTGCTTCCCCTTCAATACCTTTTTTTACTAACGAAATAAGTTCTTCACGGTAAAGACCGTATTGGGTATAAAGTTTTAAAAGTTGCTCGTAGAAAGAGCTTCCGTTTGCTTTCATTTGGGCAGCTATCTCGCAGGCGAGTAGGGTAGCGGTAGCCGCATCTTTATCACGCACAAAATCACCCACCATAAAACCAAAACTTTCTTCACCACCACCTACAAAATCAAGCGACGGATTATCTTTTATCAATTTAGCGATCCACTTAAATCCGGTTAAAACCTCGTGGTATTGAGCGCCAAAATCTTCGGTAATATTCTTAAGCATTGGTGTAGAAACAATGGTAGAAGCTACAAAAGAATTAGCTGATAATTTACCCTGTTTCTTATGTTGTTCAAGCAAAAACCAGGTCATAACCAACATCGTCTGGTTTCCGTTAAGTAGAATCATTTTTCCATTCAAATCACGAACAGCCACGCCAAGACGGTCGCCGTCTGGATCGGTGCCAATTACAATATCGGCATTTTTTTCTTCAGCCAGGTCCAGGGCCATTTTTAAGGCTTCCGGTTCTTCTGGATTTGGTGATTTTACCGTTGGGAAGTTTCCGTTAGGTTCTTTTTGCTCTTCAACCAGAAAAACATTTTTATAACCAGCTTTCTCCAGAATTTGCGGATTCGTCTTACAAGCCGTTCCGTGCAAAGAGGTGAAAACAATATTTAAATTATCTTTTGCCGAAGCAGAAGTATTAAAACTTCCATTTTCTACTGAAGCTTTTTGAAAAGCATCATCTACTTTTTTGTCTATACTATGAATTAATGCCGGCTGGGCTTTAAAATTAATTTCGTCATATTCCAGATTATTGATAATGTCTACAAGCTTGGTGTCCTGCGGCGGAACCAATTGGCCACCATCCTGCCAATATACTTTATAACCATTATATTCCGGCGGATTATGGCTTGCGGTCAATACGATCCCGGCGTGGCAATCAAGATATTTTAGAGCGAAAGAAAGCTCTGGGGTTGGCCTTAATTCTGAAAATAAATACACTTCAATCTCGTTAGCCGAAAATACTTCAGCCACCATTTGCGCTAATTCTTTGGAGTTATTTCTACAATCGTAAGCGATGGCAACTTTTATTTTTTCATCTTTAAACTCATCTTTCAGTAAATTTGAAAGTCCCTGGGTATTTTTTCCGAGGGTATATTTATTGATTCGGTTGGTGCCTATACCCATAATTCCGCGCATACCACCAGTTCCAAAAGCGGCATTCTTATAAAAAGATTCTTCCAGTTGAGCCGGATCGTTTTCTATAAGATGATTAATTTCTTTATGCGTATCTACATCAAATATATCGGTAAGCCAGGTTTTAGCCTTAGCCAGGATTTCTGGTTTATTTTTAGCCATAATTATAAGTTTAGAGAAACAAAAATAAGGATTAATGCCTTAATGGCATTATAAATTTGGCGTGGTTTTATTGATAAGGTAGCGTTCTTTTTCACGTTTAGAGCGTAAAATGAGCTCTCCAAGAAAACCGGCAAGAAATAATTGCGAACCTATAATCATTACCGCCAGCGCGATGTAAAACCAGGGGTTCGAAGTAACCAAAACGTTGGGAAGGCCGTGATAAAGTTTGTAAAGTTTGGAAATCCCGATCCATCCCGCAGATATAAAACCGAAAATAAACATTAGCACGCCCAAAGCACCAAAAAGGTGCATAGGCCTGCGCCCAAATTTAGAAAGAAACCAGATACTGATAAGATCCAGGAAGCCATTAATAAATCTTTCGGCACCAAATTTTGTTTTCCCGTATTTACGGGCCTGATGCTGTACTTCTTTCTCGGTAATTTTAGTGAAACCTGAATTTTTTGCTAACACCGGAATATAACGATGCATTTCGCCATAGACATCAATATTTTTTACTACTGCCTGTTTGTAAGCTTTAAGTCCGCAGTTAAAATCGTGAAGTTTTACACCAGAAGTTTTTCTCGCCGCAGCGTTAAAAATCTTTGAAGGGATATTTTTGGAAACTACAGAGTCGTAGCGTTTCTTTTTCCAGCCCGAAACCAGGTCGTAACCTTCTTCGGTAATCATTTTATAGAGTTCGGGAATTTCTTCGGGATTGTCTTGTAGATCGGCATCCATGGTAATGATCACATCGCCCTTAGCTCTAAGAAAGCCGGCGTGCAGTGCCTGGGATTTCCCGTAGTTTCTATTGAATTTGATTCCTTTAACTGCCTTGTCATTCTGAGTCAGGGCTTCAATAGTTTTCCAAGAATCATCGGTACTGCCGTCGTCAATAAAAATGATCTCGTGTGAAAAGGAATTGGATCGCATTACTTTTGCGATCCAATTATACAATTCAGTTAAAGATTGTTCTTCGTTTAAAAGAGGAATAACGACGGAAATTTGCATTCTTTATATTGCTATTGGTGTGCTGGATTTTCTCTTTTTAGAATTAAGCCTGTGATTAATGAAATAATAAAACCGAAAAACAAACTTCCCACTAAAGCCATTGTGGCAAAAAACCATGCGCTAGTGAACATTTTGGTCATTTCCAAACCTTGAGATTGTTGAGCTTCAGATAAGCCTTGTTCAGTCATTTGTAAAACAGCTTGATCATACATCATCTCTGAAAACTCAGGATATACAAAACTATAATGAATATATGAATAAATAGCTCCAATTACTCCACTTATTACTGCTACGGCTAATCCAACTTTTAGCGCTTCCTTGAGACTTAAAAAGCCGCTGTTATTTTGTTTGAATTTTTTTATCGCTAAGACAAAAACAATAATCGAAACAAGGGTATTTATTATTCCAACCGTCCAGTTATCTTGGGCAACGTTAAAAACATAAATAAGGACGAGAGCTAAAATAGAATAAATACCAAGTACTATTCCGTAAGGATAGGCAACCGATTTGACTGAAGTAGAATTTTCCATAATTTTAAGGTTGATTAGTTTACCGGTTAGTAAGCAAATATAGCAAAACGTTACATTGCATAAGAATTAAAAATAATTTTGTCTATTCCTTGTTTTTATAATTGAATTTCTTAAATTTGCACCTCGAAAATTAAAAGAAACAAAGCGATGAAGCAGGGAATCCATCCGGAAAATTATAGATTAGTAGCGTTTAAAGATATGTCTAACGAAGATGTATTCATTACTAAATCTACCGCGAACACTAAAGAAACTATTGAAGTAGAAGGTACAGAGTATCCACTTATCAAGTTGGAGATCTCAAGAACTTCTCACCCATACTACACCGGGCAAACCAAATTGGTTGATAGCGCCGGGCGTATTGACAAGTTTAAAAACAAGTACAAGAAATTCAAGAAATAAGTTTTTTGTTATATATAATTACAAAAGTCGTCTTTTTTAAGGCGACTTTTTTTGTGTGTAAATTTGAGGGTTACTTAAGAGGAAGATTAAAAAAGACTTAAATATGAAAGAAGTGAATTATTAATTGACTTCATTTTATAACTTAAAACCTGGTAAACTTGCGTCAAGTGAGTTTATTTGTATTTTTGAACCCTAAATTTGTGCGGATGAATTATATATTATTTGACGGTTCTGCCAGGAACCGCTTACTCCCATTTACCTTTACACGGCCAGTTGCCGATATTAGAGTTGGAATTCTTACAATTCGGGAAAAATGGGAATTACTTTTAAAATCTACCACTTCTACAGTTACTGAAGATTATTTAGCCGAAAAATGGCCCATGGTAGAGTTCGAAGAAAATGTAATGATAAATGCTTCTTTTCTTCCAAATCCTGAATTTTTAAATCAAATAAAAAACCTAAAACCTAACCAGGCAATTTTTCATCAGGAAGATATTGTTGCTTTCCACGCTTACGAAGATCAGGAAGTAGCTTTAGATGAATATGAGCAAATAGAATTGGCTGAAGAGGTTATTCAAATAAATAACTCCTGGGATATTTTTTCCAAAAATGGCGAAGCTATAGAAGCCGATTTTGAGATTATAACCAAAGACAGAAAATCCCAGCCCATTCACGAATCTAATTATGTAAAAAATCCCGAAAAGATTTTTCTTGAAGAGGGAGCTGAAGTCGAAAATTGTTCATTAAATGCCTCCAGCGGCTCAATATACATTGGAAAAGATGCAAAAGTTTTGGAAGGCAGCCTTATAAAAGGGGCCTTTGCGGTTTGCGAAGGTGCTTTAGTAAAGATGGGCGCTAAAATTTACGGTCCAACTACTCTAGGCCCCGGTTGCCGCGGTGGTGGCGAGATAAATAATGCGGTGCTTTTCGCTAATTCCAATAAAGGTCACGATGGCTATTTAGGAAATTCGGTTTTAGGGGAATGGTGTAATCTTGGTGCCGATACCAATAATTCTAATCTAAAGAATAATTATGCTGAAGTGCGCATCTGGGATTACGAAACTGAAGGTTTTGCTAAAACCGGATTGCAATTTTGCGGCTTGATGATGGGTGACCATAGTAAATGCGGAATAAACACCATGTTTAATACCGGGACGGTAGTTGGCGTAAGTGCAAATATTTTTGGAGCAGGATTTCCACGGAATTTTGTACCCAGCTTCAGTTGGGGTGGCAGCGCGGGAATGACGGTTTACAAAACTCAAAAAGCTTTTGAAGTTGCTGAAATTGTAATGAACCGTCGAAACATAGAATTTTCAGAAGTCGATAAAAAGATTTTAGAGCACGTTTTTGAGGAAACTAGCAAGTGGAGGAGAGGTTAGTTTGTTAAAACATTACTTTCCAAAAAATTATTAATAAAGGCTACCTGAAATATCTAATTTTCGTCAAGCTGAACTTGTTTCAGCTTCTAATATGTTGCAAATTGAAACAACTTAGATCCTGAAATAAATTCAGGATGACGAACTGAACTAAAGATATTTCAGATAGCCTTTTATTTTCTTTCATTAAAAACTTATTACTTCTGTTTTTAAGAATCCTTCCTAAAAAACGTAGCTTCATAAGTATTGCTATTCCCCACATTATCGGTTACAATTATTTTTAGCTCATTTTCGGTTTCAGTGACTACGCCATCGCTAAAATCGTGGGTTAGCGTATTATTTTTGTACTCATATTCCATCAGGATAAATTTTCCGTTTACCGTAGCCCGGTAACTTTTAATCCCTGAGAGATCATCACTAATTTTCACCTGTAAATTGTTATTGCTTGAGATCCACTGGCCATCGTTAAAATTCGTAGGCCATATTTTTGGAGGGGTAACATCTGAAGCTAGCGTGTATTCCCCAAAAGTTCTTGTACCAGTGGTGAAACGGTTTGCTTTTTTATAAGTTGAAGAATAATTAGGCCTATTTCCATAGCCTAACCTGGCGATAAAAAGTTTTTCTTTTTCTTCAGCCGAATATCCGCTTACATCAAATCCTATAGTGATATTTTTATGAAGCGGGGTGTGGTCTTGATGAACTTTCACTTTGTCTTCTCCAAATTCAATATCTAAATAGGTGTCACTATAAAGACTTCCCTTGGGGATATAAACGTCCATTCCATTAGCTTCAGCAGCGAAGGGCTGATTCGCCTGCGCGAAATAATCGGTTTTATCTTCTTTTTTAGGCGGAATATCGTTGCGTTGCATTCCCTGGATAGGAACTCTTATCACGCGCTGGTTCCCGGCAAAGTCGCTCACTTTTATTGTGTAATTGTAATTAAGGCTATCTTGAATATGAAGTTCTCCTTTGTTCACTACATCTTCATAAAGGCTTAGTGGATTTCCGTTTTCAACAAAAAGCTTTTGAATGCGTTTTCTGTTTTTACTGTAGTATTCATAATCTATAAGTTGATTTAAATGGCGGGTTTCAGCAAAAGAAAAACGCTTAAAGGGTAAGGTTAATATGCGATCACCATTTAGCTCAGCTTCAATTTGATAGACTCCGTTTCGGTTAGGTGCCCCGTCTTGCTGATCTACAGATGAAACGCCGAAGCCAATATTTCCACAAGCATCTATTTCGCTTGCAATATAGGTTCCGTCCTCGAGGGGTGTAAGGTTAATTTTTTGTCGCTCTCTTGAGTTATTTACGTGTGCCTCGGCATCTAAAGGATAAGCATATAAGCCATCTATTATTGGGGCGCGATTATCGTCAATATTTATTCCGAAGAGTTTTGGATTCATTGGTCGCTGGCTGCCATCTCTAATTTCAAAATGCAGGTGAGGGCCACCGCTGCCACCGGTATTTCCGCTAAATGCTAAAAGCTCATTTGCTTCTACCTGTAATTCTCCAGCTTCCGGAAAAAGTTCTATTTCATAAGTTTCATTAGCGTATTGTCGCTTTTTTACATAAGCTTCAATTCCAGGAGAAAATTCTTTTAAATGGGCATAAACTGTAGTGTAGCCGTTAGGGTGCTGCACATAAAGCGCTTTTCCGTAGCCATAATGCTGAATATTGATTCGGCTAACATATCCTTTTGCTGAGGCGACAACACTTAATCCCTGTCGTTGCTGGGTTTTAATATCTAACCCACTGTGAAAATGATTAGAACGCAGTTCTCCAAAAGTGCCTGAAAGAACAAGGGGAACTTCAAGTGGTTTCTGAAAATAATCTTTTGGGAGCTGCGCCTGGGCGAGGATTGCAGTGCTAGCGAATAAAAGAATAACAGCTAAAATAGATTTCATATAAATATTTTATTTGGAGTATTACCGGGCGGTAAAGTTAATTAAAGTTTAACCAAAAATTAAAGCCTTAGTGCTTAGAAACTTAGCAATAGTCCTGCCGATTTTTAAAAATAGACGAAAAAACAATTGGCATATTAGAGCGCGAATGTTAACTTTGTGGGGATAAGCATTACATTTGGCTTTTATGAGTGAATTGACAGACATCGTTGATAGCCTTGAAAATAGGATTAGTAAACTGCTTCATAAGTACGAAAATTTAAAGCAGAATCACCGTTCTTTAGAGGAAGAAATGACAACTGTTAAAGAAGAAAATCAAAGATTAGTCCAAAAACTGGAAGGTTCTAATCTGGAAGTTCAAAACCTCAAAGCCGCCAATGCAATGCTGGGCAGTACCGAATTCAAAACAGAGACCAAGCTTAAATTAAATAGCTTAATTAGGGAAATTGATCAATGTATCGTTCAATTATCTGAATAATAAATATGGCCGATAAACTAAAAATAAAACTTTCTATTGCAGATCGTGTGTATCCTTTAACTATTAATCCACAACAGGAAGAAGGTTTACGCAAGGCGGCGAAGAAAATTGAGGCTATGATCAAGCAATTTGAGCAAAGTTATGCCGTAAGGGATAAGCAAGATGTATTGGCGATGTGCGCCTTGCAGTTTGCTGCCCAAACCGAGCAGAAAGATATAGATAGATCTACCGATACGCTTAAAGCAGAAGATAAACTTAAATCGCTTAATGATTTACTGCAGAAGCACTTGGTGTCATAAACGTTCTTTAAATAAATAAAGGTTACTGCCTGTATTAGTGATATTTTGATAAACTCAACAAAGATTCTTTAAAAAGGGTGAGTCTAAGTTGTAAAAGCGCGCCGCTCCCGATTAGTCGGGATGAGCGGATTCTTGATCAGCTTGTTAGCCCTAAACTTGTTTTTAAGGAGTTTAATCCAAAAACCTATCTAATACAGGCTTTTTTTATACATAAATTTTAAATATGGAGATATTATTAAATATAGTTATAGGGGTTATTGGGGCAGCAATAGGGTTTGCCATTGCGAAGTTTTTGGAGCGAAAAAGAGCTTCACAAACCATTAAAAACGCCAAAAAAACTGCGACTAACATTCTTAAAGAAGCAAAATCTGAAGGAGAAAGTATCAAGAAAGACAAGATACTTCAGGCTAAAGAAAAATTCATCGAATTAAAATCGGAACACGAGAAGGTAATTCTTAACCGTGATAAAAAGATGAATGATGCCGAAAAACGCATTAGGGATAAAGAATCACAGGTTTCGGGAGAACTTTCTAAGAATAAAAAGCTCAATAAAGAGTATGAAGAAAAATTAGATGATTATAACCAACGTGTAGCGTATCTTGAAAAGAAACAGGAAGAAATTGATAAACTTCGCAACAGCCAGATTCAGCAATTAGAAGTGATCTCTGGCCTTTCTGCCGATGAAGCCAAGGCTCAACTTTCTGAAGCACTTAAAGACAGCGCAAGGACAGATGCTATGGCGTTAATTCAGGATACTATAGAAGAGGCTAAACTAACTGCACAGCAGGAAGCGAAGAAAATTATTATTACTACCATTCAGCGAATAGGAACTGAAGAAGCTGTAGAAAATTGCGTTTCGGTATTTAACCTGGAAAGCGACGATGTAAAAGGTAGAATTATTGGCCGTGAAGGTAGAAATATTAGAGCTTTAGAAGCCGCTACCGGTGTGGAAATCATTGTAGATGATACGCCTGAAGCTATTATTCTTTCCTGTTTCGATTCGGTTAGAAGGGAAGTAGCTCGTTTATCGCTGCATAAATTGGTTACCGATGGAAGAATTCACCCGGCCAGAATTGAAGAAGTAGTTAAGAAAACCCGTAAACAAATTGACGAGGAAATTATAGATATTGGTAAGCGTACCGTAATTGATTTAGGAATCCACGGTTTAAACCCCGAACTAATTAAATTGGTAGGCCGAATGAAATACCGTTCTTCTTACGGTCAAAACCTGTTACAACACTCCAGGGAAGTTGCTAAACTTTGTGGTGTGATGGCCTCAGAGCTTGGTATAAACCCTAAGCTGGCTAAACGTGCCGGATTACTCCATGATATTGGTAAAGTGCCGGAAACCGAGACTGAGACTCCTCACGCTATTCTTGGAATGCAATGGGCAGAGAAGCACGGGGAAAAACCAGAAGTTTGTAACGCTATTGGTGCTCACCACGACGAGATCGAGATGAATTCTTTACTATCTCCTATTGTACAGGTTTGTGATGCGATTAGTGGAGCGAGACCGGGTGCAAGAAGACAGGTACTCGATTCTTATATTCAACGTTTAAAAGATCTTGAAGAGATCGCCTTTGGATTTGGTGGAGTGAAGAAAGCTTATGCTATCCAGGCGGGACGTGAACTACGAGTTATTGTGGAAAGCGAGAAAGTAAACGATGAAAAAGCTTCAAATCTTTCGTTTGAAATTTCACAAAAGATCCAAACCGATATGACTTATCCGGGGCAGGTTAAAGTAACCGTAATTCGCGAAACAAGAGCGGTAAATATTGCTAAGTAACCTAATAAGTCAAAGAGGAAGTAATTAAATAAAAAATGCCTTAGAAATTTTCTAAGGCATTTTTTATGTATTATATAAAAAACTTGTCACTCTAAACATGTTTCAGAATCTAAGTTATTAGACCCTGAAACAAGTTCAGGGGGACGGTGCGAAAATTCTCAGCACCCTTTTTGTTCTTCACTAATTAAGCTTTATAATCGTCGTCATCATAGATGTTCTCGTAAGAGTTTCCTTTGGTAACAAAAAACTCTCCGGTGACATATCTAAAATGATCGTCTAATTCGGCGATTTTTTGAAGATCTGATTCATCTAAATTTACACCTGTACTTTGAAGGTTTTCTATAATACGTTCTTCATTTGTAGATTTAGGAATTACTGCGGTTCCTCGCATTTCGCTCCATTTTATTAAAACCTGTCCTGCACTGGCACCGTGTTTTTTCGCAATCTTTTTAATTACAGGATTTTCTAATAAAGAAGGTTCATTTTTTGCCTTCATCCCATCAGGGCGGTCGCCGCTTCCAAGTGGAGAAAATCCTGTGACATGAATGTTATGACTGCTACAAAATTCCAGTAGCTCATTTTGTTGTAAATAAGGATGTAATTCTACCTGGTTCATTTCTGGATAATCAGAAGTTTCTTCCATTAATTCTTCAAGTTTCATACTGCTAAAATTAGAAACCCCAACGTGCTTTACCAGACCTTGTTTTTTCGCTTCCAGCATCATATTCCAGGTTTCAATTATTGGCGCTTCTTCTAATGATAAATATTCGTCATCATTCTGAGGAAAATCTACCTCGGGCTTAAAAGCCACCGGCCAGTGAATTAGATACAGGTCTAGATAATCTAACTGCAGGTCTTTTAATGTCTTTTTTAATGCAGGGATTACATCTTCTTGTTTATGAGCATTGTTCCATAATTTAGAGGTTATCCAAACTTCGTCACGTTTTATTTTTCCTTCAGCAAAAACTTCAGAAAAAGCCTCACCTACGGCATCTTCATTTCCATAAGTTGCAGCGCAATCAATATGCTTGTAGCCATTATTTAAGGCGATTTTAACCGCTTTCTTTACTTCATCTTTTCCAGATTTCCAGGTACCTAATCCTATGGCCGGCATTTCATCGCCGTTCTTAAATTTTAATGTTTTCATTTGTGTATTGTTTTTAAGGAAACCAGGTTTCCGTAGCAATTTTTAAAAATATTATTCAGCTTGAAATTACTAATAAATAAGGGCTTTTAGAAGATTTTAGCAGGGTTTAACCCAAATTTAATAGCACTAACGTCGTGGGTGAAATTGCTCCATTACTTCCCGTAGATGTTTGCGGTCTACGTGCATATACACTTCGGTAGTGGTAATGCTTTCGTGACCTAACATTTGCTGAATAGCTCTTAAATCGGCCCCATTTTCTAATAAATGGGTAGCGAAAGAATGCCGAAAGGTATGCGGACTTATCTTTTTCTGAATTCCGGCTTTTTCTGCCAGGCGTTTAATAATGGTAAAAATCATTGCCCGGGTGAGCTGGTTTCCCCTTCGATTTAGAAATAAAGTATCAGAAAATTCTTTATTGATCTTTTGATGAATTCTAACTTCATCTTTATAAATATTAATAAACTTCTGTG
Organism: Salegentibacter salegens; assembly: GCF_900142975.1. Classification (NCBI taxonomy): domain Bacteria; kingdom Pseudomonadati; phylum Bacteroidota; class Flavobacteriia; order Flavobacteriales; family Flavobacteriaceae; genus Salegentibacter; species Salegentibacter salegens. Next base: position 1,161,554 of record NZ_LT670848.1, on the reverse strand, counting down.
TATAAGCTGAAACAGGTACAAAACGCTGCTTATTACCTTTTCCGGTTACTTTTATAAAGCCTTCTTTAAAGAAAAGATCAGAGATTTTTAGCTCGGTAAGTTCACTAACCCGCAAGCCGCAGCCATATAAAGTTTCCAGGATAGCCCGGTTGCGTTCGCCTTCAGCTTTGCCAAGATCCACGCTTGCAATAAGAAGATCAATTTCTTCCGTAGAAATGGTATCGGGCAATTTTCTGCCAATTTTGGGAGATTCGATAAGATCTAAAGGATTGTCTTTACGGTAATCTTCAAAAACCAGGTAATTAAAAAATCCGCGTAAACCAGAAATTATTCTCGATTGTGAACGGGCATTCACATCCCTGGCGATTTCATAAATAAATTGCTGTAAAATTTCTTCGGAAATTTGAATAGGGGACACCTCGATATTTTTAACGCTTAAGAAGTTGATAAGTTTCACAACATCCAACCTGTAATTGGTGATGGAGTTATCTGAGAGTCCACGTTCTATGCGAAGATAGTTACAATAATCCTGTAGGGCTGAGGTCCATTTCATACGTTAAAGATATAAACAATTTAGCCTAATCTTAGTAATACTTTAGGCTTGGATAACATTTTATTAAGAAGCCTGTTCCTACATTTGTTCTTGTAATACTAACAAAAATGAAAGTAATGAAAAAGTCGATTTTAATTGCAGTAATTGCCGTATTAGGTTTTACATCTGCAGCAAGCGCACAGGAATTTGTTTATTTTGGAGCCAAAGGTGGTGTGAATTTCACCAATATGTCTTCAGACGGTTTTGAGGATGAAAAAAGCAGAACAGGATTCCACTTAGGTCTACTTTCTGAAATTCCTTTAAGCGAACGTTTTTCACTTCAACCAGAGGTGCTTTATGCAACTCAGGGACTTGAAGCCGATAGAACTTTTGCCGGTCAAACAGTGAACGGGGAATATCAACTGGATTATATTCAGGTGCCGGTTTTAGCTAAAATCTATTTAATAGAAGGACTTTCTATTGAAGCAGGACCATCATTTAATTTTCTTGTAGAAGAGGAGTATGATTTTGAGAGTGATTTTGGCGATACTGAATTTGATACTGAAGCCGGAAGTACTTTTGAATTTGGTGGAGCCATTGGTGCTTCTTATAAATTCAATAATGGATTTTTTGTATCTGCCAGATATACTCAAGGATTTACCGATGTATTTGATAGCGACAACTGGGATGATGATGCCATAAAAAATAATGGAATCCAGGCAGGTATCGGACTAATGTTTTAAGCCAGCATATTAACACCTATGTATGGAAAGCGGGAACTTAAAGGTTCCCGCTTTTTTTATACTTGAAATCCTGTAATTCGTTACTATGGTTTGTACTAATTGCGGCTTACAATAACTTTACGTAAGTAACCAAAAATGTATAATTATGAAACGATTAGTACTTATTATGTGTTTTGCTTTCTTGGGAACCTATGCTATGCAGGCACAAAGTGGATTAAGAATTGTTGCAAATATTGGCTTACCCGTTGGTGATATTGAAGAAGTTAGTAATTTCCAGGCCGGTGCAGATTTAGCTTATATGGTTGGCGTTGCAGATATGCTATATGTTGGTCCTAAAATTGGATATACTCGCTTTTTCATGGACGAAGACGATATTGGAGGCTTTGAGGTAGACGACCCTGCCTTTCTACCTATTTCAGCTTCAGGTCGCGTAAGTCTGGCAAGAGGCTTTTTCTTTGGGACCGATCTTGGCTATGCCGTAGGTTTAAATGATGGCAACGATGGTGGCTTTTATTACCGCCCACAAGTAGGTTATAATTTCGGTAAAATTGGACTTGTAGGTTCTTACACCGGGATTAGTGTAGATGGTGGTAGCTTCGGCTCCATAAACCTGGGACTTGAATTCGGATTATAGTTTTAATTAACCAACCAATTACCCTTCGGAAGAATTGGAACTCGTTAAACCGATATTCCTTTTTTCTGAAGGGTTTTTTATGCTACAGCTGTAGCTAATTTTTTACCTTTACGGGTATAACAAGCTAAGCGGTAGAAAATGAAAATAATGATTATTAACGGGCCCAATCTAAACCTTCTGGGAACCCGTGAACCCGATACCTACGGAAATAAAAGTTTTGAAACCTATTTTTCTGAACTTCAGTTTAAATTTCAAAAAACCGAACTTTCTTATTATCAAAGTAATGTAGAAGGGGAACTTATTAATCAACTTCACGAAGCCGATAAGGAATTTGACGGTATTGTTTTAAACGCCGCGGCTTACACACACACCTCAATTGGATTGGCAGATGCCGTAAAAGGTATAAAAACGCCTGTAGTAGAAGTGCATATTTCAAACACACATTCGCGAGAGGAATTTAGGCATAAATCGTATATAGCACCTAATGCTAAAGGGGTAATTCTTGGTTTTGGACTTATGGGTTATGATTTGGCAATTCAAAGTTTTTTAAATGAAAAATGATGAAAAAGGCTTACATAAACTGGAGTAGTGGAAAAGACGCTGCATTGGCGCTATATAAAGTTCAGCAGGATAGCGAGTATTCGGTAGAGAAATTAGTCACAACCGTAAATACCGAATTTAACCGAATCTCCATGCACGGTGTGAGAATAGAATTGCTTCAGAAACAAGCTGAGCATTTAGATTTGCCGCTACATCAAATAAAATTACACGGGGAAATTTCGATGGAGGAGTATAATGAGGTGATGGAAATAGAAACCAAAAGCTTATTAAATCAAGGTTTTACCCATAGCATTTTTGGGGATATTTTTTTGGAAGATTTGAAAACTTATCGCGAGAATCAATTGCAGGAAGTAGGCTTAAAAGCTGTTTTTCCGCTTTGGAATCAAAATACAACAGAATTATTAGAAGAATTTATTGAAAGCGGATTTAAAGCGATTGTAGTTTGTGTAAATACCGATAAACTCGATAAATCATTCTGCGGAAGACTTATTGACCAAAGTTTTTTAAACGATCTCTCCGAAAATGTAGATCCCTGCGGAGAAAATGGAGAATTTCACACCTTCGTTTTTGACGGACCAATTTTCAAGAAACCAATTGATTTTAAAATAGGGGAGATGGTAGAGAAATCTTATAAACCTGAAGAATTAGATGATAATTGCTTTACAGATGATCAAAAATCCTGGGATACCAGTTTTGTGTACTGTGATTTATTGTGGGAGTAAAATTTTTATTCAGGGAAAAGATTACAAAGAAAATGTAGATTAGATCAATATCAAACTACTGTTTCTCGAAAGGTCTTTATAGCCGTGCCGTCATCTTGAATTTATTTCAGAGCTTGCTCCGAATTTTTTTCGGAGATCTAATATGTTGAAATTTGAACATGATGGAATCCCGTAGAAAATTCGGGATAAAGTCTGAAACATCCCGAAGCGTCGGGACAGCTTGACGAAACAATGATTTTAATGAGAGACCGTTTATAAACAAAAAATCCCCGAAGCCTTAACGCTTCGGGGATTTTGATTTTTAAATTATGTGCTTCTTAAATATGAATTACTTCATCATAAGCAGCAGCAACGGCTTCCATCACAGCCTCACTCATTGTTGGGTGAGGGTGTACTGTTTTTAGTACTTCGTGGCCTGTAGTTTCCAGTTTACGTCCAAGAACCGCTTCAGCGATCATATCGGTAACGCCGGCGCCAATCATATGGCAACCTAACCATTCGCCGTATTTTGCATCAAAGATCACTTTTACAAATCCTTCAGACTTTCCTGCAGCTTTTGCTTTCCCTGAAGCAGAGAATGGGAATTTCCCAACTTTAAGTTCATATCCTGCTTCTTTGGCTTGCTTTTCAGTCATTCCTACCGATGCAATTTCAGGAGTGGCATAAGTACAACCGGGGATGTTTCCGTAATCTAATGGTTCTACATCCATTCCTTTAATTTTTTCTACACAAAGTATTCCTTCTGCAGAAGCAACGTGTGCCAGCGCCGGACCGTGTACAACATCTCCAATGGCATAAATTCCGTCAACATTGGTTTTATAGAAATCGTCTACAACAATTTTATCTTTATCGGTCTTGATCTTTAGATCTTCAAGACCTATATTTTCAATATTGGTTTTGATACCAACGGCTGAAAGTACAATATCGGCCTCCAGAGTTTCTTCGCCTTTTTTGGTCTTCACCTTAGCTTTTACAGTTTTACCTGAAGTATCTACACTTTCTACTGAAGCATTGGTCATTACCTTAATTCCGGCTTTTTTAATGCTACGCTCAAATTGCTTGGAAATTTCTTCATCTTCCAAAGGCACAACATTCGGTAAAAATTCTACTACAGTAACATCGGTTCCCATAGCATTGTAAAAATGAGCAAACTCAACGCCAATGGCGCCAGATCCAACCACAATCATAGATTTCGGTTGTTTTTCTAAAGTCATTGCTTCTCGATAACCAATTACTTTTTTACCATCCTGTTTAAGGTTTGGCAATTCCCGAGAACGAGCGCCTGTTGCAATGATAATATTATCGGCCTGGTATTCTTTTGTTTTGTCATCCTTATCGGTAACAACAATTTTTTTACCAGACTTTAGTTTTCCGAAGCCTTCAATTACGTCAATTTTGTTCTTTTTCATTAAGAACTGAACACCTTTGCTCATTCCACCCGCTACATCGCGGCTACGTTTAATCACTTTTGAAAAATCTTTATCGGCTTTTTCCAGGCTTAATCCGTAATCTTCGGCGTGTTTCAGGTAATCAAAAACCTCTGCACTCTTTAAAAGTGCTTTGGTTGGGATACACCCCCAGTTTAAACAAACACCCCCAAGGCTTTCTTTTTCCACAATAGCGGTTTTGAATCCTAACTGTGAAGCTCTAATTGCGGTTACGTAACCTCCTGGGCCACTACCTAAAACAATGATATCGTATTTACTCATATTCGGAAATTTTTATTAGGCTTAATAAATCAAATCTCGCTTAGCGAGTGAAGTTGCGAATTTAAGGAATAATCGCTTAAACTGAAAAGTTTTCGTAAGGAGTATAACAGCTATATTAAAGGTAAAGATTTTGAAATCAATTTACATTGTGCTGTTTTTTATGAATGAAAAAAAAGACCTCACAGGTTTTAAAACCTGTGAGGTCTAATAAAAACATAATATAAATGAAGGATTATTTATTCGCTTCCACTTTTTTTACATCACTTTCTTTTAAATCAAGTGCATTCATTACAGAATGAATGCTTGAACTATCAAAATTCGCACTTTCATAAAAATTAGCAGGAATAATTGCTATTCTAAATATTTGATCTGTAGTGAAATCGTCACTTAGTCCGCCTATATCATAATTTCCATCAATAAAAATTTCAGTATCTACAAAAGTATGGTTAAAAACATATTGTATGGTTCCCTCTTCAGTGAAGAAATTCTGCGGTAACATGCTCCATTCATCTACATCGCTACCGTCATCTAATTGTCCTATAGCATCCAGGCGGTAAATTAAAACTACGTCTGTTTCAAGAACTTTAACATCAGTAAAGTCGCTAAAGGCTAAAAGATCAGTAGTCCATAAATTAGCTTCCTCGTCATAGAAAAAGTTTGAATTAATTTCAAATATCGTTGCAGATGCAGCATCCAGACCGTCTTCGCCTGGAGGACCTTGCGGACCGCGTTCGCCATCATCTGAACAGGATGTAAATAAAAAAGCGGTCATAAATAAAATTGAAAATAGTTTTTTCATAATCATAGGTGTTAGTTTGTTATTTATTAAAATTAATACTGGCCGAGTTTACGCAATAGCGTTGGCCGGTATCTGTAGGTCCATCATCAAAAACGTGGCCAAGATGGCCACCGCAGTTAGCACATAGAATTTCAGTCCTTATCATACCAAAGGTTTTATCCTGTATATATTCTACTTTTCCTTCTATGGCTTTATCAAAACTAGGCCAACCGCAGCCGCTTTCAAACTTGGCTTCGCTGTCAAAAAGTTTTTCGCCACAACCGGCGCAAAAATACTCACCATCTTCAAAATGCACATTGTATTTTCCTGTGTGTGGCGCTTCAGTTCCTTTCTCTCTCAATACCCGAAATTGTTCTTCAGAAAGCTGTTCTTTCCATTTGGTTTCAGGCTTTTCTATACTGTATTTTTTCATATTTATTCTTTTGTCATTTCCGTGTAGACGGAAATCTCTTCAACGTTCTCTTTCTGATACTGCTAAAATCTATTTTTCATCTGCTTTAAAATTCATCGCAATCCCATTAATACAATGTCTTTTGCCGGTAGTTTCTTTAGGACCGTCTTCAAAAACGTGGCCTAAATGCCCACCGCAACGGGCACAGTGTACTTCATTTCTTTGGTAGCCTATTTTAGAGTCGGTGCCATAAGCAACTCCATCTTTAATAGGGCGATCAAAACTTGGCCAACCTGTACCGCTCATAAATTTATGTTCGGTTTTATAAAGTTCATTTCCGCAGGCAGCGCAAACAAAGGTTCCAGGTTCTTTGATGTCGTTTAACGGACTCGAAAAAGAAGGTTCGGTAGCGGCTTTTCGCAAAACCCTATATTCAGCATCGGTTAATTCTGCTTTCCATTCTTTGTCGGTCTTGGAAACTTCAAATTCCTCTTGTTTTTGCTGGTCTTTTTCCTGGTCTTTTTGTGCATTGCCCTGGCAGCTCATCATAAAAACTGCGAGCAAAATTGGTATTATCTTTTTCATTGCTTTTCAAAATTTTACCGGCCTCTTTTTGCGAGAAAAATCAGCCATTTAAATACCCGGATGGGTTTTTTATTTTAAAAGTACAAAGATTATACCGCGATGAACGTTGTGATTTTGTTAATTACCTTAGAATCGCCTAATATGCGGCGGTGTCCCAATCCTTTTGTAATATAAAGTTCGCTATTTTCTAATGCTTCGTGAATATCGTAGGCTGAAGAGATTTCCACATCTACATCATTTTCATCGTGAATTACCAGGGTAGGTGTTTTTACTTCTTTAGCTGAGACCGCCCCGGAATAGCTATCCATATCAATATCAAATTTTTTATCGAAGTGGGCTTTCATCTTATCAGCTACCTTGCGGTTCATTTTAAGGTTTCGCGCAAATTCACGGGTTATATGGGTAATACTGTTGGCTGTCCCTATAATTACCAGTTTTTTGGTATTCAAACCTTCTTTTACAGCTCTTAGAGTGGTCATTCCACCAAGGGAATGACCAATAATAGCCTCAAATGGACCATATTTTTCGTCTAAAAACTGAACAGAATCTATAAAATCCAGCATCATACTTTTTTTACCGGGAGCTTTACCGTGGGCGGGAGCATCAAAACTAATGGTACTATAACCTTGAGCCTTTAAAGCTTCAGCTATTTTGGCTAATTGTGTTCCGCGACCGCTCCAGCCGTGAACCAATAAAATTTTCTTTTTGCTTTTACCAAATTCATATACCACAATCTCACGGCCTGTTTTCAGAATTTTGGCCCGATATTGTTTAGAATGTTCATCCATATTTTTTTCTCTTTCGGGCAATTTATACTTAAAGGGTGTTAAGAAAAGTTGCCCAGCAAACCTACTGGCCACAAATGGAGAAAGTTTAGAAAGTATGTTACCTGTATATCTAATATAATTTGGTACAAGTAATCTTTGTACCGGGATTTGATCTTTTTGTTGTTTATTCATCTTTAATTTTGGGTAATTAAGCCGCAATTTACATATTTCCTAAATGCCAAACCATAGAAGAAATGGCTATCTCTGGGCCAATTCTTTTTGTGGTATCATTTTTGGAATCTGTAAACTGTTAAATGATGCTTAAAGCGATAAATAAGCATTAAAGGCTTTTGTAATTTTAACAAAACTAAACCAAAACATATGAAACTTAAAAAGACAATTAGTGTGATTGCTGTTTTACTGCTCGTGGTAGCATGTAAAACCAATCCCTTTACCGGAGAAAAGAATTTAAATTTTGTCTCTAACGATCAGTTGTTTCCTGCTTCTTTTCAGCAATACGATCAATTTTTGTCTGAAAATGAAGTGGTGACGGGAACTGCAGAGGCACAAATGATTAAGCGAACAGGTAATAAAATTGAAACCGCCGCTGAAAGATATCTAAATGCCAATGGTTATCAAGGTTTTTTAGAAGATTTTAAATGGGAATATAACCTGGTAAAAGACGATGCAGTAAACGCATTTGCAATGCCCGGCGGAAAAATAGTTTTCTTTACCGGAATTTTACCGGTAGCTGAGACTGAAACCGGTGTAGCCGTAGTTATGGCCCACGAGATAGCCCACGCCCTTGCCGATCACGGTGCACAAAGAATGAGTGCCGCACAATTACAACAACTTGGTGCCGTTGCCGGTTCTGTAGCCGTAAGTGGAAGAAGCCAGGAAACTCAACAAATTTTTGCACAAGCCTATGGATTGGGAACGCAATTGGGAGTAATGTTACCTTTTAGCCGTAGCCACGAGACCGAGGCCGATAGAATTGGGTTGACCTTAATGGCGATAGCCGGTTACGATCCCTACGAAGCGGCCGATTTATGGAGAAGAATGGCTGCACAAAGTGATGGCCAGTCTCCACCGGAGTTTTTAAGTACTCACCCCGCTAACGAGACCAGGATTAATAACCTGCAAAAATGGGCGCCTGAAGCCGAAGCCGAAGCTAAGAAATACGGTGTAACAAGTTTTCAATAGTATATAACATATAATTTATATTAAAAAGCTGTCTTTTAAGGCAGCTTTTTCTATTTTAGGGCTTCTTAAAAAATAGTTGTTGTAAATGAATAAACTTCCCAGGGGGCATAAAAAATTATTACATGCCTGGGCTTTTTATGACTGGGCGAACTCGGTTTACAGTCTTGTAATTTCTTCTGCTATTTTTCCTATTTTCTATGGTGCACTTACTATTGTAAAAGATGAAGACGGTACCATCCTAAACGATACAGTAGATTTCTTCGGAATAAGTTTTAATAACGACTCTTTAATAAGTTATGTAACTGCAGCAGCATTTCTGGTAGTTTCTATTCTGAGCCCCTTTTTATCGGGAATTGCCGATTATGTAGGAAATAAGAAGAGTTTTTTAAAGTTTTTCTGCTATTTAGGTGCGCTTTCCTGTATAGGGCTTTTTTGGTTTAGTTTGGAGCACCTATGGCTTGGGCTCTTGTGTTATTTTCTGGCACTTATAGGTTTTTGGGCGAGTTTGGTTTTTTATAATTCCTATTTGCCAGATATCGCTTTTCCCAATCAGCAGGATAAAGTTAGCGCAAAAGGTTTTTCCCTGGGGTACATTGGAAGTGTGATTCTACTGGTTATTTGTCTCCTTATGATTCTTAATTATGAAACTTTTGGTTTTGAAAGTGAAGCTTTACCAACACGTTTGTCTTTTGTTTTAACCGGAGTTTGGTGGATTGGTTTTAGTCAATATACCTATATCTATTTACCAAAAGGAAATAAAAAAGCCGCTTTTACTAAAAATGTGCTGTTTAACGGCTTTAGAGAACTTCGAGGAATTTGGATCACCCTGAAACACAATATTCAATTAAAGCGATATTTAGCTGCATTTTTTGTTTATAGTATGGCGGTACAAACTATTATGCTTGTAGCAACATACTTTGGAATAGAGGAACTTGAATGGGGAGAACAGGACGCAACAACAGGATTAATTATTAGTATCTTATTAATTCAATTAGTTGCTGTAGTTGGTGCAACCTTAACTTCCAGACTGGCGCTAAAATTCGGAAATATTAAAATCCTTATTTTCATAAACTTAATTTGGATAGCCATTTGTGGGTATGCCTTTTTTATAGTGAGTCCCCAACAGTTTTATGTGGCAGCTGCTTCGGTAGGTTTGGTAATGGGCGGCATTCAGTCTCTTTCCCGATCTACTTATTCTAAAATGCTTCCTGAAAATGCTATTGATACCGCGAGTTATTTCAGTTTTTATGATGTAGCCGAAAAAATAGGAATTGTAATAGGAATGTTTCTGTATGGAATTGTGGCTCAAATTACCGGAAGCGTTAGAAATTCAATCTTATTTTTAGTGATATTTTTTATTGCCGGGGTAATCTTACTGTTGCGGGTTCCCATAAAAAGAACAGTTTGAAAAGGCTTCTCATTGTCAATTTGTCCCAAATACTAACATTTGTTTCAGATTCTAAATTATTACAATCTAGATCCTGAAATTAATTCAGGATGACGCTTTTAAGAAACTTTTCAAACCGTTTTTCAATTTTTCCTCTCCATTTTTATTATTGTGAGCTTTCTCTATTAATTGGAGGAAATTGAACCTGATCCCGAGGTTTTAAAATCCTGAGTTTCGGGGTTTCCTTTATATTTTATATCTCCTGAGCCCATTACTTTAGCCTTCAATTTTTTATTTGCTGAAATTTGAATATCTCCAGATCCCATTACGGTTGCTTCAACATTCTCTGCTCTTAGATTAAAAGCTTTAAAATCTCCCGAGCCGGTTACTTTACAATCAAAATTCCGGGCTTTTCCCGTTAACTGAATATCTCCCGAGCCAGTTACTGCACCTTCCAGATTTTCAACTTCCAGGTCTAATTTAATATCACCAGAGCCGGTAAGCTTAGTGCTGAAGTTTCTCGCATTAATGGTAGAAGAATTCCAAAGATCGCCAGAGCCGGTTACTTCAACCGCATCTAAATCTTTAAAAGGCACCGTTACTTTTATGCCTTTATTTCTGGAAGGTCTTAAATTATAACCTTTTTCTACTGAAATTTTTAAAGTACCACCGCTTACTTCAGTAGTAATATATTCCTGGAGGTTACTTTCAGCCTCTACGGTTAACTTTCCCTCGATGCCCGAAACCAGTTCCACATCCATAGAACCTACCAGGGAAATTTCGTCGTAATCGCCGGTATTCCTTTTTTCTGAAGTCATTTTGCCATTCCCTTTCACGGTTTCGTTACTGCCCCACCATTGCGCCTGAACTGGTGTTGACGCAATAAATAATACTGCTAAAATTAAGATTAGTTTTTTCATGTTTTAAGTTTAATGATTGATGATTTATTGTTTGTTAAAAGTTACGTTTCCATAACTGGTATTGATAAAAACGGTGTTCCCAGAGTTTTCTTCAAGATGATAACCTTCCAAAAGTTGGCTGGTATTCTCATCGTGGCGTTTTCTAATTTGCAGCTCATCCAGCCCTTTTGCACTTCCATAAGATGATTTTACGGTAAAATTAAACGGATGTTCAGCATCGTAACCTATTTTTATTCCGGCATAATCGGTATTTATTTCTACCTTAGAAACTCCTTTTAAGATCTTTTCAATAGTTGCAGAACCGTAATCGAGATTTAAGTCTAAGGATTCGAAAACACGACCTATTTTAGTGCTCAGGTAATCACCGTTGCCTACAATTCTTTTTGCTTTTTCAATATTAATGCTGCCATAATCACAGTTAAAATCCAGCTGGGCTACTTTTTTGATTCTGGAATCTGTGTAATCGGCACTAATATTTAATCTTTCAGCTTCCTCTATTTCGTACCCGCTGTAATCAGCATTTATCTCAGCATTTTTCACATAGCCTATGTGGCTGTTGCGGGTATAATCAAAATTAAGCAGGTTAGAATTTCCGCGTAATTCGCCAATATCAATTTTACCGTAGTCGCAACTTATTTTCGTATTTCCCAGGAGGCGGTCTATATAAATTCCACCGTAATCATTTTCTATATCTACGCTATGTTTTTCAGGTGCTTTAATGGTATAATTAATTTGCATATTTACATTGCCTGAGCTATTAAAAAGCGAACTCCACCAGGATCTGTCTTCTCTTGTGAAATGGGTTTTTGCACTCACTCCAGATGAAGATTGGTTAAATTCTATATTGATTTCATCCAGTTTCTGTTGTACTTTTTCTTCGTCGTCACCATTAGTTTTTATATTCACTTCTATCACCACCTTATTTTGATTCCAGGTTGAAATATCTACATTTCCGTAGCTGTTATCTATGGTAAGTAAATCGGTGGCACTCACATTATAAGATTTTGTGACCTTTTTCTCTTTGGTGTGCCTGCCGTTGAGGTCGCCGTGGCAGTAGCTTAAAGCCGGGGACAGCATCGTTACCATTAATATTTTAAATATAGTTTTCATCGTTTTGCTTTTTTAGGGTTTTAATGTTCTCTATTTGTTCAAGTACTTCGTTTAATAGGTCTATTCTTTGTTGAAAATTGGAGATCATCGCGTAGATAACCCGTTTGTCTTTACCGCTATTCTGCAGGTCTTTTTTCAGTTTTTCGTATTCGGTTTCCAATTTTTCTAATTGAATTAAAGCGTCTTTTACAATTGCTTCGGTTCCCGGGGTATTCTCAGTTTCAAGGGTTGCCAATTCGGTTTTTATAAGCTGGATATAGAACTGCTGGGTTTCTTTCATTTCAGGGGAAACACTTGCTAACTCTCCTGAATTTCTGCCAGAATTTTCATTTAAAAATCCGGCAAAAATCATAAAGGCTATTGCAAGTATTGCGGCCACCGAAAGCATTGGCGCCCAAAGACTTTTTTTATGGGGCCTGCCGCCAAAATTCTTGGTTTGGCTGGTCTCTTCTTCCAGTTTTTCCAGGAACCTTGCTTTATGACCTGAACCTGGTTCTTTATTATCAAAATTAAGCTCTTTAAAAAGCTCGTCTATAGTATCCTTTTTCATAATTTCAGCAATTTTTTTCTTAAACTTTCTTTAGCTCTTGAAATCATTGTACGGGAATTGGCATAACTTAAATTTAGAATCTCGCCAATCTCTTCATAATCGTAACCATCTATTAAGTGCAGGGTTAAAGCAACGCGGTAATTTTCTTTAAGTGAATTGAGCGTTTTAAGAATCTTATTTACTTTTTCATTTTTTGAATCTTCTTCCAGGATAATTCCTTCATTTTCATCTATTTCGTTTTTCAATTCATCATTATAGGTTACTTCATTTAATTTCACCTTTTTATTGAAGGCATTAATACTTAGGTTTACCACGATTCTTTTTAACCAGGCGCCAAAGGTTGAAGTACCCTGAAAGCTATCTATTTTTGCAAAAGCTTTTAAAAATGCTTCCTGCATAATGTCTTCAGCTTCAGCTGTATCGTTTACAATACGTAGGGAAGTGTTATACATCGCTTTGTAATAGCGAGCGTAGACTTCCATTTGTGCACGCTGATCGTTTTTTCGGCAACGAGCAACAAGATCATTGATATGTGTGATGGTTGGTGTCAATTAAAATTATCTTGTTTCTATACTAAAGATAGCTTTGAATTTGATTTGTTACACTTTTCAGAAAAAAAATTTGAAAAAGATGGTGGCATAGGAATTGACTACTTCTAAATGAAATTGTACAAAAAGCTGCTTAGATTACTGAGCTTAAGGCTTTATAGAAAAAGAAAAGATTAAGAACCACAAGCTGTTTGTGACAGTTTGACTTAAAATAAATTATGGCTAAAACTAAATTGACGAGTTTTGACAGTTTGTCATTGCAAGATATAGATCAGGATGCAGATTTAATTCCCTTAATGACGCCAGAGGATGAAGAAGAAATAAACAGGGAAGAATTGCCTTCAACTTTACCAATACTTCCATTAAGAAATACAGTATTGTTTCCCGGGGTGGTAATTCCCATTACTGCTGGAAGGGATACTTCTATTAAATTGATTAATGAAGCCAATAATGATTCTAAAATTATTGGGGTTGTTGCTCAAAAAGACGAAGAAGTAGAAAACCCTTCAGCAAAAGATATTTATAATACCGGCGTTGTGGCTCGTATTTTAAGGGTTTTAAAAATGCCCGATGGGAACACCACGGTAATTATTCAGGGGAAAAAGCGTTTTGAAATTGATGAAATTGTAAAAGAAGAACCTTACCTAACAGCGAAAATTAAGGAAGTTCCTGAAGCAAGACCAGAACTTGATAATAAAGAGTTTCCTGCGATTATAGATTCTATAAAGGAACTTGCACTTCAAATTATAAAGGGAAGTCCTAATATTCCAAGTGAAGCGTCTTTTGCGATTAAGAATATAGAAAGTTCTTCTTTCCTTATCAACTTTGTGTCATCTAATATGAACCTGGCGGTAGAGGATAAACAAAAATTACTGGAAACAAACGATCTTAAAGATCGCGCCCTGGCTACTTTGCGGCATATGAATATGGAGTTTCAGAAACTGGAACTTAAAAATGATATTCAGAGCAAGGTGCAAAGCGATATGAGCCAGCAGCAGCGTGAATATTTTCTTCATCAACAAATGAAAACCATCCAGGAAGAATTGGGCGGTGTTTCTCATGAAGATGAAATTGAAGAAATGAAACTGCGCGCCAAAAAGAAAAAATGGGGCGAAAAAGTGCAAAAGCATTTTGAGAAGGAGATCTCTAAAATGCAACGCATGAATCCGCAGGTTGCAGAATATTCCATTCAGCGAAACTATTTGGATCTGTTCCTGGATCTTCCGTGGAATGAATTCAGTAAAGATAAATTCGATTTAAAAAGAGCGAAGAAAATTTTGGATCGTGACCACTATGGCTTAGACGATGTAAAACGCCGAATTATAGAATATCTAGCAGTATTAAAACTGCGTAATGATATGAAGTCTCCAATACTTTGTCTTTACGGACCTCCCGGAGTTGGTAAAACTTCACTTGGTAAATCTATGGCCGAGGCATTGGGTAGAGAATACGTGAGAGTTTCTCTTGGTGGTTTGCGTGATGAAGCAGAAATACGTGGGCACAGGAAAACCTATATAGGTGCGATGCCGGGTAGAATTATCCAATCGCTTAAAAAAGCTGGAACCAGCAATCCGGTTTTTGTTTTAGACGAAATTGATAAACTAAGTATGGGCCATGCCGGCGATCCTTCTTCTGCATTATTAGAAGTGTTGGATCCTGAGCAGAATAGCGAATTCCACGATAATTTCCTGGAGATGGGCTTTGACCTTTCAAAAGTAATGTTTGTGGCTACAGCTAATACGTTGAGTACAATTCAGCCTGCCCTTAGAGATCGTATGGAGGTTATTAATGTGACTGGATATACGATAGAGGAGAAGGTAGAGATTGCGAAGCAGCATTTGCTGCCGAAGCAATTAAAAGAACACGGACTTACAAAAGAGCATATAAAAATTGCTAAACCGCAATTAGAGAAAATTGTAGAAGGTTATACCCGTGAATCGGGTGTTCGTGGACTAGAAAAGCAAATCGCAAAAATGGTTCGTCACGCCGCCAAGAATATTGCGATGGATGAGGAGTATAATGTTAAGGTGACCAACGAAGATGTTATAGAAGTTCTTGGAAGTCCGAGATTGGAGCGCGATAAATATGAAAATAATGAAGTTGCCGGTGTTGTTACAGGCCTTGCCTGGACGCAAGTTGGTGGCGATATACTATTTATTGAATCTATTCTTTCTAAAGGAAAAGGTAATCTGAATATTACAGGTAACCTTGGAAAAGTGATGAAAGAATCGGCTACCATTGCTATGGAATATATGAAGTCTAATGCCGAAGAGCTTGGTTTAGATCCTGCTATTTTTGAAAAATATAATGTACATATTCACGTGCCAGAAGGTGCTACGCCAAAAGATGGGCCGAGTGCGGGGATAACGATGCTTACTTCTTTAGTTTCCCTGTTTACGCAGAGGAAAGTGAAGAAAAGTATTGCGATGACAGGAGAAATTACCCTAAGAGGGAAAGTTCTTCCGGTAGGAGGAATCAAGGAAAAAATCCTTGCTGCCAAACGTGCCCGTATTAAAGAAATCATTCTTTGTAAGGAGAATGAACGTGATATAAAAGAAATTAAAGCAGATTATTTAAAAGGACTTACTTTTCATTATGTAAATGAAATGAGTGAAGTTATAGATCTTGCAATTACTGATGAAAATGTAAAAAACGCAAAAACGCTTTAAATTTTAAAGCTGTTTGGAACATCTAGTTTCGTCGACCTGAACTGGTTTCAGGTTCTAACATGAGATTAATTCTCATTTTCTTAGATTCTGAAATAAATTCAGAATGACGTTCTCAGGGACTTTCCAGACAGCTTTTTTAATTCTAAACTGAAAGTTTCAGGAAACTAAAGCTTTGCCTAATTTTGCATCTACACAGAAATTAAATTATGAGTAAAAAAATAACGATTGCCATAGATGGTTATTCTTCAACCGGAAAAAGTACGGTTGCCAAACAACTCGCGGCAGAACTTGGTTATGTTTATGTTGATACGGGTGCTATGTATCGCGCGGTGACCTTATACCTAATGCGCAAAATGATAGTCACCGACACCAATTTTGATAAAGAAACCATTTTAAGACAATTGCCATTTATTAATATCAGTTTTGTTTTTAATAAAGAGGTTGGTTATGGTGAAGTGCATTTAAACGGGGAAAATGTAGAAAAGGAAATCAGGTTGATGGAAGTGTCGCAGCAGGTTAGTAAAGTGGCTGCTATTTCTCAGGTAAGAGAAATGTTAGTTAAAATTCAGCAGGAAATCGGGAAAAATAAAGCGGTGGTTATGGATGGCCGTGATATTGGCACCGTGGTTTTCCCTGATGCCGATCTTAAATTATTCATGACCGCATCGACCGAAAAAAGGGCAGAGCGAAGATATAATGAGTTGAAAGATCGTGGGGACGCTGTTAAATATGAAGATGTTCTTGAAAATGTAAAGGAACGGGATTACCTGGATACTACGAGAGAAGACTCACCATTGGTAAAAGCCGAAGATGCTATAGAAATAGATAATTCTGATATGCATTTGGAAGAACAATTTGAAAAAGTATTGAAACTTGCCAAAGATAAAATTGAAGAATAAGCATACTGTTTTTAAACTATTTAGGGTTTGAGAATATAAAAATAAGTTGTATTTTTGCAGCCCTTTTTGGCGAAGAATCGGAAAATCAAAAGGGATTGAAAATCAAAACCATAACTACTTCTGTGTTTTATTTGCTTAATTTTTCCGAAGAATACAGGATACAAATTTTTTATCAGCAATGGCTGAAGACAAAAAAAACCAGGACGTTCAGGACGAAAATCTTGAAGTTCAACCGGTAGCTGGAATGGCTACTTCATCGCAACCTGCTCCTACCGAGCAGCAGGAAAACCCTGAGAAATTTCTTGAAGAATTTAACTGGCACAATTATGAAGAGGGAATTGACCCTATTGATGATAAGAAGCTGGAAGAATTTGAGAAATTAGTTGCAGAAAATTTCGTAGACACTTTAAATGACGAAGTTGTAACAGGAAAAGTAATTAATATTACAGATCGTGATGCAATTATAGACATTAACGCAAAAAGTGAAGGCGTTATCTCTCTTAACGAATTTCGTTACAATCCAGATCTTAAAGTTGGAGACGACGTTGAGGTATTGATTGATGTTCGTGAAGATTCAACAGGACAATTAATTCTTTCTCACCGTAAAGCTCGTGTAATCCAGGCTTGGGATCGTGTGAACAAAGCTCATGACGAAAGTCTTATCGTAAACGGTTTTGTGAAATGTAGAACTAAAGGTGGTATGATCGTAGATGTATTTGGAATTGAGGCATTCTTGCCAGGTTCTCAAATAGACGTGAAGCCTATCCGTGATTACGATGCTTACGTAGGAAAAACAATGGAATTCAAAGTTGTGAAAATCAACCACGAATTCAAAAACGTTGTGGTTTCTCACAAAGCGCTTATTGAAGCCGATATCGAAGAACAGAAGAAAGAAATTATCGGTCAGCTTGAAAAAGGTCAGGTACTTGAAGGTACTGTTAAAAACATCACTTCTTACGGAGTATTTGTTGACCTTGGAGGAGTTGACGGACTTGTTCACATTACCGACCTTAGCTGGTCTCGTATCAACCATCCAAATGAGATCGTTGAACTTGATCAAAAACTAAACGTGGTAATTCTTGACTTTGATGAAGCTAAAACAAGAATCCAACTTGGTCTTAAGCAATTAAGCAAACACCCATGGGAAGCTCTTGACGAAAAACTTAAGGTTGGAGACAAGGTAAAAGGTAAAGTAGTTGTAATCGCAGATTACGGTGCATTTATTGAAGTTGCCGATGGTGTTGAAGGTCTTATCCACGTTTCTGAAATGTCATGGAGCACGCACTTGCGTTCAGCCCAGGATTTCGTGAATGTTGGGGATGAGGTTGAAGCTCAAATCTTAACTTTAGATCGTGAAGACCGTAAAATGTCTCTTGGAATTAAGCAATTAACTCCAGACCCATGGACAGATATTACTACTAAATATCCTGTTGGTTCTAAACACAAAGGGATTGTACGTAACTTCACCAACTTTGGTGTATTCGTAGAATTAGAAGAAGGAATTGACGGACTTATTTATATCTCTGATCTTTCATGGACTAAGAAAATCAAGCACCCATCAGAATTTACTAATGTAGGTGATGAGCTTGAGGTTGTAGTTCTTGAATTAGATGTTGATGGTCGTAAGTTAAGCCTTGGTCACAAGCAGGTTGAAGACAACCCTTGGGATAAATACGAAACTGAGTTCGCTGTTGGTACTAAACACACCGCAGAGATTGCAGAGATCGTAGATAAAGGTGCGACTATAGACTTTAACGAAGATATCACTGCATTTGTTCCAACCAGACATCTTGAAAAAGAAGACGGTAACAAATTAACTAAAGGTGAATCTGCAGAGTTCCAGATCATTGAATTCAATAAAGAATTCAAAAGAGTGGTAGCTTCACATATGGCTATTCACAAAGAAGAAGAACAGCAAATTGTTAAGCAAGCCGCTAAAAAAGCAGCTTCGCAAAACAATGACAAAACCACTATTGGTGATGTTAATGCCGATCTTCAGGCTTTAAAAGATAAAATGGAAGGGAAGTAAATCCCAGAATTTATCATAAATAAAAACCTCCTTAGTTCGCTAAGGAGGTTTTTTTATTGAAGCTAAAAGCTTATTACACTATATGCTTCGCCAACAATTTTCTTTTCTTAGGATCTAAGGCTTTATTATTTGCAGCAATTTTTAAAAAGCGCTGGTTCTTTTCTTTAGCATAAACCAAATGGAAAAGTTCGGCTAAAGTTAAACTGCTATCAGGACGCTCTATTAATGTGAATTGATCATTATTAGCTACAAATCCTTCCTCCAGGACACTTAAATAGGTTCCAGTAAAACCCTTTTCAATAAATTGTTTCAGGACCTTTTGATCTCCAAATTTATAACCGAGTTTATAGCAAGGTTCTCTATAATCGGAAACTTGAACTACGGCATCACCTACTTTATAAACATCGCCTAAAAAAACGCTGCTTTCATCAAAGTCAGATACGGTTAGATTTTCTCCAAACATTCCCCAGTTCCAGTCCAGTTTAGGGTATAGATTTTTCCAATACGGGTACTGTTCTGAAGAGAATAAATAGCAGGCTTTGTAAAACCCTCCGTGATGTTTACGATCTGAAATTTCATCGTTAATAACATCGTTTTTGGCTAAATATATGGGTTCATCAGTAGGTTTTTTATAAATACCTGTTAATACTTCTTTTGAATTCCAAATTATTTTGGTTGGTTTTCCTAAATTGGTCGAAATTATTTTCACGTAATTAAAAGTTTATTTTTAAGGGTATTTTTGGTCAAAAGGTATTCGAAGTTTCAATTAGTGGTTTCAGTAATTAATCAACCATTCCAATTTCCAAACTCGCCATTTTGATAATCCTGAAAGGCTTGCTGGATTTCCTGCTGTGAATTCATCACAAAAGGACCCTGGGCTACAATAGGTTCATTAAAAGGGGCTGAGTGACCCAAAAGCAATATACTTTCTTCCAAAGCTTCAATTTCTATTTTATCTCCTTCATTATTAAATTCAACCAGGTTATGCATTTTGGCTTCTTCGCCGTTTACGTTTACTTTGCCTTTTACCACATAGAAGAAAACATTCTTTTCTGAAGGAATTTCTACGGAATATTTACCGCCTTCAGCAAAATGCAGCGTAGCCATCTGGATATCATTTAAAGGTTCAAAAGCGCCTTTTTCACTTTCCCAGTTTCCTGAAACTAAAGCTAATTTTACTTTTCCCTGGTCTAAACTTAACTGCGGAATATCTTCTTTTTGGAGTCCTTCATAATTGGGTTCTGTCATTTTATGTTTTGCGGGCAGGTTTACCCAAAGCTGAAGAATTTCCAATTCACCGCCTTTTTTCTTGAATTCTTCTGAAGAAACTTCAGCGTGAATTAATCCTTTTCCAGCAGTCATCCATTGTACGCCACCGGCTTTAATAACGCTTTCATATCCGCCACTGTCTTTGTGGGTTAAATCACCTTTCAAAATAAAGGTAACCGTTTCAAATCCCCGGTGGGGGTGAGGGCCAAAAGGTAGCCCGTTATTATTCTCGGGATATTCCTGGTAACCGTGATGGTTTAAAAACAAAAACGGATCAATATGGTCTACAGAGTTTGTTGGTAGGGCACGATAAGTAATGAGATCGGCAATAGGAGAACTTACCGCAGTATGTATTTTTTTGATGCTTCTCATAAAATTGATTTTAATCTTAATTAAAAATAAAATTATTAACGAGTTTTATTTCGTCTTCAGAAATTGTATGAGGCCGGTTTTTGTAAATTTTCACTTCAACATTCGCATTCATTTCTCGGAGAATTTCAGCAGAATCTTCTACACGTTTTACCGGTACGTGTGCATCTGGATCACCACTTCCAATAAAGATTGGTGTAGCGTTAAAATCACCCGAGTAATTTTCGGTATAAATCTTATCGCCAATGAGTCCACCAGTAAACGCGGCAACCCCGCCAAATCTTTGCGCGTTTCGAGTTACAAATTCCAGCGTTAGGCAGGCGCCCTGTGAAAATCCGGCAAAATAAATATTTTCAGAAGTGATGCCAGTTTCTTTAATATCTTCAAGCAATTCTTCTAAAACTTCTAAAGCCGATGAATATTCGGGCTCATTTTGAGCAATTGGCGCTAAAAATGAATTTGGATACCAGGTGAAATCTGTGGCCTGTGGTGCCAAAATCGCAAATTCTGAGGTGTTTAATTGATTGGCCAAAGCAAGAAATTCTTTAGCGCTGCCGCCACGACCGTGAATTAAAACCAATACTTTTTCGGCCTCGCGTAGCTCTTTTCCGGCGGTATATATCTCTTTTTTATGCATTGTTATAATTTTAAATTAAGATACTAAATACCAATAAAAAAGTCCCGAAAAACGGGACTTTTAAAACAATTTTTAGAATTGACTCACTAAGTGAGAATAGATAGCGCTAATCTAATTAATTATCGTCGTTATCTATCTTTACTTTTTTCTTCACTTCGCCGTCATCTTCTTTGATTTTGATCTTTTTATCGTCCGTCTTTACTTTAATCTTATCATCTTTCACTTTCACCTTTGCATCTTCTTCTTCGGCTAATTGTTCAATTTCCGATTTTTCTTCTTCTTCCCGACAGGACACAAAACTTAGGCTTAATGCGAGAATTAATAAAATTGATTTTAATGCAATTTTCATAGTAAAATGTATTTTGATTAGTAGATTAAATGTAATTAAAAATCCTAATCCTTTTTCGCGAGTACCGCTTTTTCTGAGAACTCTACTAAATCAACTTTAGGATTTCCATAAAGTTCCATTTCGCTACGGTTTTTGGCCGTAAGGGTAAGTGTTTCAAGCACTTCAAGTTCATTTTTAGATTTTCCTTCAGCTACAACTACTGCGGTTCTAGCACTTAATCTTCTACCATCAAATTTGGTAGAATGTTCAGAACGTAATTGTAAATCGTCTACTTCTCCTTCAATTCTTGCGCTGGCTTTTTCATAAATATCTACTTTGAACCTGGGTGCATTTACCAAAGCTTTAATATCGCTGGATTCGTTGAGCTGAAAATAAACATCTTCTGCAGTTAAATTTAATTCTACGTTAGCTTTTCCTTCATTAAAAAGATCGAATTTAGTGGCAGTAACAGTAAGGTACACTTCAGCATCATCTGCAGTGGTTATTTTTAATTCTTCAGAATATAAATCTTCATCGGCCTCCAATTCTGTGTTGCCTGAAACCGTAATTTTCTGAAGATTTTCAGGGTAGGTAAGGGTTATTTCCTGGGATTTGCTACGGCCTATTTTTTTTGTAGGCTTCAGGTATAAAACCTGGTCTACAATTTCACCTCTTATTATTCGGTGTAGGTTATCATCGGCTTCAACTTCCATCATCGCGGTAGATCCCTTTTTGAGAGTTACTTCAAAGTCACCCGCAATATCTACACTGTGGAAATCTGTTAAACGTGTTTTCTCGGTAGTTACATTTCTGCTTCCTTTTACTTTTTTTGCACCACAGCTAAAAGCCATAAAAATGCTTAGTAAGAGTATTATCTTTTTCATAGAAAATATGGGTTTAACACAAATATACTAAAAAAGCCTCCGCATGGGAGGCTTTTAAGACTTGCTTAGCACTCATTGAAAGCTACTGTGCAGTTTTTGGTTAAGGCTTCATGGCATTCTATATAATCTTTAACCAGGTTTTCATTTTCAACTACCGGCTCTCCCAACGGGAAGACAATAAGTAGTAATTGTAGCATAAATTGTATCATAATTCCTCATTTTCAATATTTTCCTGTTCTTTGTTAACCGGCTTTTTATCTACCGTTACCCCTCTGCTGTTAATTTGAATATTCACCTCTTCGTCCCCAGAATTTATCCTGGCATTAAAATCGCCGTCTTCATTCCATTCATCTTCGCTTTCGGTTTCCCATTCTTCAACCGGGCAATCTTCACAAATAGCAGCATCTTCTGTGATTTTTAAGATTTTTTCTTCATCGCCGTTTATCAAAATATCTCCCCAGTAGTCGGTATTTCTATGAAAAGAACTGGTGTTATCGTCTGCAAAAAGGCTGGCGCCTGTGGGCAGATACAAAGTAACTTTCACTTTTTGATCCCGATATTTATATTTTGTAGCTGAAGTAAAAAAGCTTTTCAATAACAATTCATTTCTATTAAAGCTGGTATTATATACAATATTCTGGGCACGTTCTTTAGCTTCTTTGTAATCTTTACCTTCTGCCGATTTTACTATTTCAATTTTGGCGAGCGAATCTTTGGTAGGTTTTACTATTAGGCGAACATTAGAGCTATATAATACCTTTTCATCATTATCATCATATTTAATTTTAAAATCTGTACTTCTGTAAATACTCGATGAATAATTAGGGTTCGCCTGCATGACCAGGTAAAGGGTATCGTTAGCTGATATAGGAAGCGTTTCAGTAATTACCTGCTCTCCATCAAAAGCGCGATGAGTTGCTTGTTGTATACCTATTATTGCCGCACCTATAAGTGCAAGGAGCCATAAACCTAAGAGAACGAGTTTTGCCGGAGTTCCAATAGATTTTAAACGTCCTACCAGGATTTTTAATCCTAAGATAAATAGGAAGAAAAATGGGATGCCTACAAGTAAAAAGCTAAGTAACCAGAGCAACCAAAGCGGTGCACCGCTAACGGCCATTTCTACATAACTACTCCAGGGAGCATCAATAAGTCCGAAGGTGCCAACGGTAAATAAACCGATAAAAAGACTGATTAATGCAGCACCGGCTATTAAGATTAAGAGGATTCCAATTAGTTTTACAAATACCTTTAAAATAAAACCGATAACATCACCTATAGCGGTGGCTGCAGAGGTGGCTCCGCTTTTTGCCTGGTTGCCATACTTTTGGTAATCTACGTCTTTTACCTTTCCGGTAACATTATCAAAACCCTCACGAATCTTTTTTTCAATATTGCTTATAGTCACCTCCTCGCCACGCATAGCCAGTTTATCGGCTGTGGTTTTAGCTTCGGGAACAAAGATCCAAAGCGCAATATAAATTAGGATAAAAGCACCACTTGAGAAAATGGTTAATAAGATCCAAAGTAGACGTACCCAGATAAAATCTATTCCTAAATAATGTCCCAGTCCTGAAGAAACACCACCCACATAGGAATGTTCGGTATCCCTAAACAGTTGTTTTCCCGGAGATTTAGTGGTTTTAGTATAAACTGGCTCATCTTCAAAGATCTCTTCATCTACCATATAATCTTCGGGTTGCCCCATAATGGCGATTACTTCTTCTACTTCTTTAATACTGATAACCTGGCGGTCTTCTTTTTTCTTCTCATTGAACAGTTCAGCAATACGTGCTTCAATATCAGCTATAATTTCATCTTTTCCCTGCGTATTGGTAAAAGAACGCTTTATGGCATCTAGATAGTGCTGCAGTTTGGCATATGCATCTTCGTCAATGTGAAAGAATATACCGGCAAGATTTATATTTACTGTCTTATTCATGATTCTTGTTTTTTTGATTGGTTACAACATTTACAGCGGTTTGGAGTTCATCCCAGGTGCCGGTAAGCTCCTTGAGAAAGAGTTTCCCGGTATCGGTTAGTCCGTAATACTTTCGTGGTGGTCCGCTGCTGGATTCTTCCCAGCGATAACTAAGCAATCCTGCATTTTTTAACCTGGTTAAGAGCGGATAAATAGTGCCTTCAACCACCAGTAATTTAGCGTCTTTAAGGGTGTCCAGGATTTCGGCAACATACGCATCTTCGTCTTTTAAGACTGAAAGAATACAATACTCCAATACACCTTTACGCATTTGAGCCTTGGTGTTTTCTATCTTCATAGCGTTTGGTTTTGAGGGTTGTTAAACTGTTCATTTTTTGATTGTTGATGGTTATTATGATGATTATCTGAATTTCTTCCAATAAAATTGATGCTTAGCGGAAAAGAGTAATTTTCTCCATTGCTGGCTTTAATACTTGCGCTTATTACTGCAAAGATTTCTATGAAAAACAATAGCGAAAGTAAAATCGCAAATACACTAATAGTGATTACTATTGAAATTGCCTGGCCCATCTCATCGATATAGAAATGGTCGGGGCCAATTGCAAAAGGTACTTCGGCGCCAAGGCGTATAGCCTGAAAAAGAATAATTGAAATTCCCACCGCCAATATTAAAATCGTGTAGAGAAAGAGACTAATTTGAAAATTGATTGCCTTCCTGCCGTGATCATCTATAAAGGGCTTTTCCCTTTTTGTTAACCATAATATTAGTGGAAATATAAAATTTCCAAATGGAATAATAAACTTACTAAAGACCGATAAATGCAGGATTGTGGCCAGTGTTTTTTCTTCTTTTACTATCTTTGAGTTCATAACCTATTAATTTACATTACAAATATATGGTTAAAAGAAGGTATTTTGCAAAGCATAGTACTAAAATTTAACATATATTTATGAAATTATTTCTGAAGACTTATTGATTAATTTGAATACATTTATTAAAAACAAACCATTCACAATGACATTAAATAAAAGCAAACTCAATAAATTTCTAATGCTGAAACTGCCAAGCGCCTGGCTTTGCGGGGTTAGGGTAAGTGAAATTGAAGAAAATACATGTAAGGTAGGTGTTAAGCATAAATGGATAAACCAAAACCCTTTTAATAGCATGTACTTTGCCGTGCAGGCAATGGCAGCCGAGTTAAGCACCGGGGCATTGATGATGGGAAAAATTAAACAATCTAATAGAAGAATTTCTATGCTGGTAGCGCAAAATCGTGCGACATTTACCAAAAAAGCCACCGGAAAGATCAATTTTTATTGTTACGATGGGCATTTAATAGATGAAGCCATAGAGAAAACACTTGCAACCGGAGAGGGGCAAACCTTATGGATGAAATCTACAGGCTTAAACGATACTGGGGAACAAGTTGCAGTATTTGAGTTTGAATGGACTATAAAAGCTAAATAATTATGAATGCACACGAAATAGATTACCAGATTTTTGGAGAGGAGATGCAGTATGTAGAATTGGAACTGGATCCAAGGGAAGCAGTTATTGCTGAGGCCGGCAATTTTATGATGATGGACGATGGCATTAGAATGGATACTATTTTTGGCGATGGCTCTAAAGAAAATGAAGGTTTCCTGGGTAAAGTTTTAGGTGCCGGGAAACGTTTACTCACCGGGGAAAGTTTATTTATGACGATTTTCAGCAATGAAATTCAGGGGAAGAAGCGCATTAGTTTTGCTTCACCTTATCCCGGGAAAATAATTCCTATAGATCTTACCCGATATGGAAATAAATTTATTTGCCAAAAAGATGCTTTTTTATGTGCAGCGAAAGGGGTTTCGGTAGGAATAGAATTCAGTAAAAAGCTGGGGCGCGGATTTTTTGGTGGGGAAGGTTTTATTATGCAAAAACTTGAAGGCGATGGGATGGCCTTTGTTCATGCCGGCGGTACCATGGCCAGAAAGGAATTATCTCCTGGTGAAAAATTAAAAATAGACACCGGCTGTATTATTGGTTTTACCCAGGATATAAATTATGATATTGAATTTGTAGGCGGAATTAAAAATACATTTTTTGGAGGGGAAGGACTTTTCTTCGCAACGCTTACCGGTCCGGGTACGGTTTACGTACAATCCCTACCATTTAGCCGTTTGGCTAACCGAATTTGGCAGGCTGCCCCACAGGGTGGCGGGAAAGATAAAGGAGAAGGGAGTATTCTTGGCGGAATAGGAGATGTTATTAGTGGTGATCGCCGATTTTAACAAGTGTTAAACATCCGAAAATTGAAAGATATTTATATTTTTTTTAATATATTTAGATACTTGAAAAAAATCCGTTAGCTTATTAAAAGATTTCTACTTTTTTAAACCTAACTTCTAATTTAAATCTTTCAAATTATGGCGAGAGCGATGTTTGAATACACCAAAACTGTACTGGATAAAGTCAGTTTTGATCCCATCTTGTTTTGCAGGGAAGTGAAAAAAGCACTTCAACGACTTTTACCTCATGAAATTGAGGAACTTCGTATCTGGATTATAGCATTAACGCGTAAAAATCCAGAACTTAATCAATGTCTAACCTATTTAAATACATAAAAAAAGCGGCATTTTGGCCGCTTTTTATTTATTGAACTTTCCTCAATCTATCCAAAGTAGCCTTATATATTCTACGACTTTAATAATTTCAATATAAGTTATAGTTTTTTAGTATTCTAAAGGTTTTCTTACCTTTTACTTATCGGGGTTTTCCTGGAATTTAACATTTCCTTTTAATTTTTGTATATTGCTCATTATCAAGCTTAATTTCTTTTATCGTTTGGTTTCCCTACAACTAAATTATTCAAAATTTTAAAAGCAATCTATAAACCTTGGGAACATTCCGAAAAGCCAATTCAATTTTGAAGTAGGAGCAATTAAACCAATCATTATGAGAATTATTTTAAAAACCCTTTCTGTAATAAGTTTAAGCTTATTTTTTTCAAGTTGTTCAACCGATGATGGTCCTCAAACCCTGGCAGCTACAGTACCAAGCGTTAGTTTGGAAACGACAACTTCAGATGTGGAAAAGACCTATACCACCATTGAAATCAGTGGAACAGTTGATGACGATGGCGGAGATCCGGTTACAGCGCAGGGAACCGTTTGGGGTACTAACGCTAGTCCTACGATAAATGATAATCTTACAACAGAATCTTCAGCAAGTTTTACCAGTGAAATAGAAAATTTAGAAGCAAACACAACTTATTACTTTAGAACATACGCGACCAATGCTGAAGGTACGGCGTATAGTAATGAAGAATCTTTCACAACTAATTCATTAGAAGGAACCACCTGGGATTTTCATGTAGTGTATGATCAAAATAGCTCCTGGCATGGTGACGTGGTATTTAATCCCGATGGAACAGCTATCTATGATGAACCTTCTTCTCCCGGAACTTACCTAACAAATGGAACCTGGTCTTTAAGTGGCAATGAGCTTACTTACGATTTTGATAGCTCAGACCCGGGAAATGTGATGTATTACGGAACTCTTGAAGGAGAAGCAATGGCTGGTACTTTTGATTATCCTAATCACCAGGGAACCTGGACTGCTGTTGAGTATCAGAGTTTATAGGTTTTAAAAATTAAAATGGCTGTTAGAGAGAGTGAAAAAATCTCCCGACAGCCATTTTAATTTTTCTAAATATACTATTCCTGATATTCTTTTTTCTTATTCACCGGACTTATAATTTTCACATTGTGAAAAGCAATAGCCCCTTTTACAACACCGGCAATGGTGCTTTGTATAGCTTCAATAATTTGCATTTTTAATTCGCTGCGGTTGTAGATAAGGCTCACTTCTCGTGCGGGTACCGGCTCTTTAAACATCCTCAAATTTTTCTTTTCAGAATCTTTAATATCAAGGGTATGCAAATAGGGGAGCAGCGTCATTCCTAAACCTTCGTTGGCCAATTTTATTAAAGTTTCAAAACTTCCACTTTCCAATTGAAAATGGTCATCATCATAATTTCTTGAAGATTTACACAGGTTAAGAATACCGTCTTTAAAGCAATGCCCATCTTCAAGAAGCAGCATATCATCTATATCAAGATCATTAATTTCAATCTCTTCCTTCTTATAAAGTCGGTGGGTGTTTGGGATATAGCCTACAAAAGGTTCGTAATAAAGCACATTTTCTTTAATTCCCTGCAATTCCAGGGGAGTTGCGGCAATTGCAGCATCTAAATGTCCTTCCCTTAAACGCTCAACTATAGCTTCGGTATTTAACTCTTCAATTTTGAGTTTTACTTTTGGATATTTTTTAATAAAATTATTGATGAACATGGGCAGCAAAGTAGGCATAACCGTAGGAATTACCCCTAGTTTGAAAATTCCGCCTACAAAACCTTTTTGCTGATCTACAATATCTTTTATACGGTCACTTTCATTAACAATATTCCTGGCCTGTTGCACAATTTTTTGTCCGGTTTCAGTAAGCTGAATAGGTTTCTTGGTCCTGTCAAAAATTTGCACATCCAGTTCTTCTTCCAGCTTTTGAATTTGCATACTTAATGTAGGCTGAGTTACAAAAACTTTTTGAGCAGCCTTGGTGAAATTCTTATGTTCGGCAACAGCCAACACATAATGCAGTTGTGTAATCGTCATAAATTAAAGCCTTATTGTTACTGCAAATGTATTGGTTTTTTCTATTCTAAATTAAAATAAATATGATTTTATCTATATGAAAAGTTATTTTCGTTTCTTCTTTTAGCTAAAACCGAAGGTTTATTTCCTTGCTTTCTTCATCAAAATCGAATTTTGCATCATCCCAAAGTGGAGGACCATATAAATTCATTTCATTATTTGAAACACCATAAGCTTCGGTAGGCATCCCATTGGTATCAAAGTCCATTTTTTGATTTTCGTTTTTATCGTGGTAGGCGGTTATTGCATAGGTTCCAAAGGGCACTTCGCTGAAGGTAACCTGTGCGACACCGTCTTTAATTTCACTTATTTCCCCTTGAATTGGTGCTTTTTTAAGAAAATTATCCTGCGTAAAAAGGGCAAAATGAACTTTTCCTTTTTCCGAAGAAATATTATTTACATGTACATTAATGCTTCCAGAGTCTTCTACCTGCGCGCAAGCGAGGTTGCAAAGGAATAGACTAAATAAAATGGCAATAGTTTTCATAATTAGTTAGTTTTTATTGGTTTATATCCTCAAAACTAAACTGATTAATTCTACCTATTTAATAATTATTACCGAATTGTAAATATTGAATGCTGAATTGTAGAATTCTTATAATTATTTATTGAAAAGAGCAGGTCGTCGTTGCGATGGAGCCACGATTGAAGCAATCTCTTCAAATGAGGTAACTTCCCCAATAAAAGATTACCGCGCTCCTGCGTTGTTCGTAATGATGGGACTAAAGTATACCGCGAGCCTTAATTTCCAGGTATTTATTAATAGTATTAATACTTAAATCTTCAGGTTTGGTGAGTAAAGTATTAATCCCGTGTTGTCGTAATTCGGCTGCCATTAGTTTTTTATCGTGTGCAAAATTTTCGGCGATAACCTGGTGAGCCATATCGGTGGTGTTATCGGGATTGCTGCTTATAATGTTATTCAGTTCGGTATTTTCAAAAAAGATCACCACCAAAACGTGCTTTTTATTGATTGCTTTTAAATACGGGAGTTGCCTTTTTAAAGCCGAAATATGTTCAAAATTAGTGTACAACATTAGCAAACTGCGTTGTGTAATTCTTTGTCGCAAATTGCTATAGAGCATGTTAAAATCTGAATCTGGAAACTGAGTATTAATATTATACAAACGCTCCATAATTTGCTGCAACTGGCTCAATTTGGAATTAGCCTTAAGGATATTTTCAATTTTAGCAGAAAAAGAAATCAGGCCCACTTTGTCTTTTTTCTTAAGTGCGATATTAGAAAATGCCAAACTGCTGTTAATCGCATAATCCAATAAACTCAAGCCATTAAAAGGCATTTTCATCACACGGCCGGTATCTATAATAGAATAGATAGGTTGGGCCTTTTCATCCTGAAATTGGTTAACCATAAGGTCGCCCTGCTTGGCGGTAGCTTTCCAGTTTATAGTTCGCACGTCATCTCCGGGAACATATTCCTTAATTTGCTCAAACTCCATCGTATGGCCAATTTTTCGTATTTTCTTTAAACCGGGTTGGGATAAGCGGTTATCTATGGCTAGAAAATCCAGTTTTTTCATCTGAATAAAGGAGGGATAGACTTTAAGCATTTGTTTATCACCAAAAACCGACCGCCTTTTTACCAGGCCTATTTTTGTAAAAACATATATATTTAGTTTTCCGAAATAATATTCACCACGAGCAACTGGCCTTAAGAAATAGCTGAATTTTTCAGAAGTATTTGCACCTATTTTTAATTCTTTTAAAAAATCCCGCTTTTGAAATTGCACGGGAATTTCATCTATAATGTTAGCATAAATTGAAAATGCGTAATTATTTTCCATGATAATTTCCACTTCATTTTCATCGGAATTAGAGAATTTCTGCGGAAGAATTCTTTCAGCATTTATCCGGTTATTTTTATAAAGACTTACTAAATCGGCGAGAAATAACAATAGCAGAAGGAGGCTTAAAACCCAGCAAAATCCGTATAGAAAATCAAAGAAATAAGAAAACAGGAAAAGTAATGCGATAGCAAAAATCGCATAGAAAAAACGCTGGTTTAGATATAAAGATTTAAAGAATTTGAGCACTAACGTGGAATTTCTACAGATTGCGAGATCATTTCTATCACTTCTTTGGCAGTAATCCCTTCCATTTCACGATCTGGACTAATAATAAGTCTATGGGCCAAAACAGGATTTAGAGCTTTTTTAATATCTTCAGGAATTACAAAATCTCTTCCGTTAATTGCGGCAAACGCTTTAGAAGCGTTCATTACCGCGATAGAAGCCCGGGGAGAAGCGCCCAGGTAAATGTGCGAATGATTACGCGTTTTACCTACAATACTGGCAATGTAATGCATCAGCTTTTCTTCTACGATTATTTCCTGGATCTGGTTTTTTAACTCGTTTAGGTTTTCAGGATTTAATACGGCTTCAATTTGGGAAACTGGCAAGACACCTTTTCTATTATGATGCGTTTTTAAAATATCAACTTCCTCCTCAAGTTTAGGATAATCTACCTGAATTTTAAATAAAAACCGGTCTAATTGGGCTTCAGGCAAGGCATAGGTTCCTTCCTGCTCAATAGGATTTTGTGTGGCCAAAACCATAAAAGGGGCTTCCAAATCATGTTGAACACCGTCTATGGTAATTTGGCGTTCTTCCATAACTTCAAACAATGCGGCCTGTGTTTTTGCAGGTGCACGGTTAATTTCGTCTATTAGAATAATATTAGAAAAAATAGGTCCGGGTTTAAACTCAAATTCACCTTTTTGAGCATTTAAAATTGAAGTTCCCAGTACATCGCTCGGCATCAAATCTGGTGTAAACTGAATTCTACTAAAATTAGTATCCAGGCTTTTAGCGAATAGTTTTGCGGTTAAGGTTTTGGCAACGCCGGGAACACCTTCAATTAGCACGTGACCGTTAGAAAGTAGGCCGGCAATCAATAATTCCACAAAATCGTTTTGGCCAACAATTACTTTGGCAAGCTGGTTTTTTAATCTTGAAACGGCCTCTTTAAGATCGTCTAGCGGAATGCGACTATCAAAATCTAAGGATTCTGTTTCTTTATTTTCTTGGTTTTCCATTGGAATGTGATTTAAAATTATTTATTGCCTCAGAAAGTTCGTAAAACTCACTTTTACCGGCATTTGTATTGTTTGAAAACTTCTCAATTTTCGCAAAAAGCTTCTTGCCGGAAGTAATATTATTTCCAGATTTTGATGCGAGTAAGGTATGGAATTCTTCGTCTATGGTTTTGGTTGGAATCTTATAATGAATCCTGATATATTCTAAAAATAAACTGATTTTTTTCGTGATTAATTCTCCGTATTCCTTTTCTTCTAAATAAAGATCTCCCACGGTTTTTGCATATTCGTAACTTTGGTTCTTTAAAGGATTTACTACAGGGATAGCCCTTTGTTTTCTCTTTCCTTCAAAAATAATGAACAAAACACAGCCGGCCAGCAAGAAATAGTACGCCCATTTAAGTCGGTTATTGCTGAGCAGGATATAAAGCGGTGAGGAATAAAAGGTTTTTCCAGCTTTATAATAATTATCCAAAAATACCGGTTTTTCTTTATTGACGTAAGCTAAGATATTTTCAGCATATTTATAATTTTGGCCGGTAAGTAAAAAGTAATTCCCAAAGGCCTCAGGAGTAGTATGAAGGTAAATTTGCCCTTTTCCAAAATTTGATTTTATAAAATTAGCCTGTTTGTTTTTATCGTCTTCCTGAATATTTATTTCTCCCAGGATCTCAATTTTGGCACTGTCTTTTTGATGAAAGAAAAGTGAAGAAAATTCATTTTTAAACTTAAAATAGGTTTCACTTTTTAAAACTGAATTTTTAAAATTCAACTGTGGTTTGGAGCTAAGATCGTTTTTTGGAATAAAAACCCTGGTTTCTAACTGAAGCGTATCCAACAACTCAGGACTAATGCTTCTTGCAGAAATAAAAAGTTCATTTCCTATAGAGACCCAATCAAGCAATTTGTGTAATTCGTCCTGATCAAAAAATGCAGAATTATTCAGAAAGAAATAAGTGCCATTTCCCAGGCTGTCAGAAAGTTTCTCGAACGGTGGGATGGCAATTTCCTCAAATTCCCAGTTTTTGTTATTTTTCCAGCTTTCATAAAAAACAAAACTTCCCAGTGGGATTTTATCATCACTCATATAGCTGGGTGTCCAGTTTACCGGCTCCGGTTCTGTAGCCTCGAGGTAGGTTAGGAAAATAACCAGTAGCAGAAAAAAGCCGAAAAACAGTTTTGATGTTTTACCCATTATTTTCCGGTTTTAAACTGTTTTCCATTTGGGTGAATTCCCGGTTTACTTTTTCAAAACGTTCATGCGAAAGTTCAAAATCTCCATACCAGATAAAATCGTAAAGTCGGGTGATTTTTGTGAACTGCTCTTTTATTTCGGTATTTTTTATTTCATTGATATAATCCTCATTTGTTTTTTGAAATCTATAAGAAATATGCTCTTTCTGGTCCAGTAAGCGCAGGCTTTTTAAATATAAATACCTAACCGCCAAACGGTAATTTTCCTGCTGAATGGCTTTTTGAATCAAAGACGAAATATCAGCCGATTTAACAAGTTCTTCTTCTTGCTGAAAGTTTACTTTTCCGGTAATTGGTTCGGCCATAACAGCATTCCCGGGATTTAAACGAATAAATAGCCAGGTAATTAATCCCAGGACTAAGATTAGCAAAATGTAAGGTAAAGCTGAAAGCACAGCACTCCAAAACGCGTTGGTTTGGTAATCTCCAAAAAGCCATTGTAAAAAGGCATTCCATTTAAGGTTAATCCATCGTTTTAAACGCGTCCACCAGGAATCTTCTTCAATCTTTTCTAAATAATCAAAAGCTTTATCAGCTTTATAAGCTTCAATTTTTTCAGCATCAAAATCAACTTTTTCCAGGGTTTTTTCAGAAGAATCCTGAATCATTTCCGTAGAATCAGCAATCGCTTGCTCTTGCGGAAGTAAATTTCCGAAGAAAATAAAACTGAAAAGGAGTAAGACTTTTATCATTAATCGTTTTTACCTAGATTCTCAATGCTTTCGTAGGCGCCGGTAAAATATTTTATTTCGTTAAGATTATAATACACAAAGGCAACCCCAATTGGCGTAATGGCATAAAGCAGGTATTGTATGGCAGAGGCAATAATGGTTAAGGTAAGATAAACCCAATCAAACATATCGGCTACATTCGTCGTCGAAGCCGAATTTTCTTCCATTAAAGTGAACATTTTTATAAATGTATAAATTAGCACTGGCAGTTGAAAAATAAGGCTAATAATATACACGATAAGCCAGATTAGAAAAAGACTTATAAAACTCATCCACCAATTGTCTTTTACAAGGTGAAAACCTTCAGAAATACTGCCGCCAATACTTTCGTTTTTAAAAACAAGCACCGCGGCTGCAATACTTAAAGGCACACTTAAATATATACCGGGAAGAATAAATATTATAAGTCCGGCAAAAATTAAGATCCAGGTAATTGCGCCAAGTCCAAACATTTTTCCTAAATCTTCTTTCACTCCCTTTTTTACTTCCTGGTGGCTGGCTTCTCCATTGTTACTTACATAAGACTTTATAAAATGAAATGCCGCAACATTCATTACCGAAAAGTATAAAAGCAGGCCAATCATTAATAAACCAAAACCAATGAAAAATCCCCCGTCCGGACTGAACATTAGCGAGTTTCCTACCGTGCTGTAAGAATAATAAGATACGGCAGCGATTAAAAGTAAAAATGCGGGCCACGCAATTTTGATTACGCTTGTAAAATAGGCCTTATAATTTTCACGTATAAATTTAAATGTATAGCTAATAATATCGCCCAGCTCTCGCTGCTGCTTAAAATCAATATAATCCTGCTTCATGAATTTGTTGTTTTTTATGTAGAAATATGGGATAAAAGATATAGTAAAATAAAATGAGTGCTAAAGAGCTTAAAATAATTAAAATCGCCAGCCAGTCGGGCATTTGGGTTAGTCGAGTTACAAACCCTTCCAGAAATCCCGCAATGATAAAAAACGGAATGGTACTTATCACAATTTTAAGTCCGTTTTTAACTCCATTTACGAAGGATGTTAATCGGGTGTAAGTGCCGGGAAAAAGTATACTTTTTCCAACTACAAGTCCTGCGCAGCCTGCAATAATTATCACTGAAATTTCTATAGTTCCGTGAATCCATATAGTTCTGGCAGATTCCCAGAGTAAACCCTGGTCATAAAAAAAGTACTGAAAAGATCCTAACATCACTGCGTTTTGCATTAAGATAAATACAGTGCCAATACCCGCCAGGATTCCCATACTAAAAGCCATAAGCGAAACCCGAATGTTATTAATGGTAATTCCCAGGAACATATCGGTTTCAGACATTTTTTTATAAACCGCCATAGGATCGCCTTCGGCAATATTTTGCAGCGTCATATTCACATAAGCATCGCCTAAAATGCTTCGCACAAAAGTATGATCTGATGCTGCCGAAAAAGCACCTGCTGCTGAAAAAAGTGCGAAAATTAGAAAGCTAAGCAGTAATTGTTTCTGAAATTTATAAAAGAACAACGGAAATTCCCTGGTAAAAAACGTGATAAACCGGTTTTGAGATTCCTTTTTATTCTTATAAATCTTTTGGTGCGCTGAAGCGGCTAACTGGTTTAAATAAGTGGTTGTGTTGCTTTTAGGATAAAACGTCCTGGAATAGCTTAAATGATCACTAATTTCAATATAAATATTAGAGAGCTGCTCTGGTTGCAGTATATTTTTATTTTGAAGCAGGCTTTCAAATTTAAGCCATTTATCCTTATTTTGCTTCACAAATGCAGCCTCTCGCATGGTTTTTTTATTATGACTCAAAGAAACAGATTAAATGGATAATTTTCAAATTGAAACCGCTCAAAATATAAGTATTAATCAGAATGTTGCAAGTGTGGGCGATCGCATCCTTGCTTTTATCGTAGATGCGTTTATAATTGGGTTATATATAGTGATAAGTTCGCTGGCACTTGCCGGTACAGGATTAGATGCGGCAGGGCAGTGGGTCTATTACCTGGTTATGGGTTTACCTTCTCTCTTATATTATTTATTATGGGAGAGTTTATATAACGGCCAAACCCCCGGAAAAGCCGCTTTACAGATTAGAGTGGTGAAATTAGATGGCAGCAGGCCTGCTTTTGCCGAATATCTAATAAGGTGGTTGTTACGGTTTATTGATATTTCTATGAGTAGTGGCGCTATCGCTGTTGTCACCATTTTATTAAACGGAAAAGGGCAGCGGCTGGGCGATCTTGCCGCTAAAACTACGGTGATTTCTGAAAAACCAAGAACAAATTTAAACCGAAGTTTGGCTGTAGATGTTCCTGAAGGCTACGAACCAAAATATCCACAGGTGAGTATTTTAAAAGATACCGATGTGCAGAATATTAAAAATCTTTACCAAACCGCGAGAAGAAACCATAATCACCGACTTATTTTATCGCTTTCAGAAAAACTATCAGAATTACTGGAAACTCAACCCAAAGAATCCCCAATGGAATTTATACAGCAGGTGATTACCGATTATAATTATTATACCCAACGAGCTTAATTAATCAATTATTTCAACGTCCATCTCTACGTTATCAATTGGCCATTCAGATTGCCCGGTTTCTACCAGGACAATTTTTTCAGCTACATCCATGCCTTTGGTAACTCGTCCAAAAACGGTGTGATCGTTATTTAAATGCGGAGTTCCGTTTTCCTTTATTACGATAAAAAACTCAAAAGGAGAGGAAGCTTTACTCACATTTTGCTCGCTATACTTTGCTGCAGAAAAAGCTCCATAAGTATGTTTATGCCCAGCCTCAAATTCATTGGGAATTAAGTAATCTCCAATTTGTGAACGTTTTCGGGGTGTGGCCGTATTATCTGAATTTCCGCCCTGAATTACAAATCCCGGAGCAACACGGTGAAAAAAGGTGCTGTTAAAATAATTTTCTTTTACCAGCATTATAAAATTGGCCCGGTGCAGGGGAGTATCTCTAAAAAGTTCTACTTCAATATTCCCAAAACTGGTAATGATTCTCACCCGGGTTTCAGGGTTTTCCTTGCCGTATTGAGTTAAAAAAGGGATTAGTTCTTCCTGCGCAATGGGAAACTCTTCGTTGCTTTTAATAGAATCACTTTGGTAGGAGGGTTCTTCTGTTTTACTGTATTTCGCTCTCAGTGAATCTAATTTGGAGGTTTTTTGAGTAACTTCTTCTTTATCTAAAGGCTTTTCCGAAGTATTTTTACTGGAAGATTCCTTATCTTCACAACTTGCAAAAAAAAGAATTAGAAAAAGATAAACGAAAGCAAGCGGGTTTTTCATGGATTTTCAGGATTTTAAAGATAGGATACCAAAATTAAAAAAAATTGTCCTTCCGGGAGAAAAGGCGCATCATAAATTAGTGCCAGGCAACCGCATTGAGGAGATGAGAAATCTTGATATTGACAGTCTTAAGCCTAATAAAGCAGGGGTTATGGCTGTATTTTATCCCGATAATTTTGGGAAAACCCACCTGGTTTTAATTCTAAGAAAAACTTATAAAGGCGTTCATTCTAATCAAATAGGATTTCCGGGTGGCCGCGTAGAGCCTGAAGACGAGAACCTGCAACAAACCGCTTTACGCGAAACTGAAGAGGAAGTAGGAATTCCCAGGAATAATATTGAAGTAATAAGAGCGCTTACCCGCTTGTATATCCCGCCAAGTAATTTCTGGGTGCAACCTTATTTAGGTTTGCTGGAAAAAACTCCGAATTTGGTTCCGCAGGAAAGCGAAGTAGAGCGCATTTTAGAGGTAGATTTAGATCATTTTTTAGATCATTCTAATTTTGTAAAACAGGAGTTGAGCACAAGTTACTCAAGTAATATGATTGTTCCTGCATTTAGATTAAACGAACAAATTGTTTGGGGAGCTACGGGAATGATGCTGAGTGAGATTCGGGAAATTTTTAGAAAAAGCTTTTAAAAACTAAGAATTACTATATTTGCCCGGCTTAATTTTTACTCGAGAATCGAGATTTAAATAGTGCCCGGCTTGTTTCAAAATTAAATTATATTTTTCGATTAGGTTCCGTGGGCTGGTTTCCTAATCTAATCGAACTGCAAGTATACAGGGAAGTAAGAACTGAAATTTAAACTATGGGATTATTTAAAAGAAATCCATTTGGACATTTTTTATTTCTGAAAAAGTGGCTTATCCGTATCTTCGGATTACTTAGCCACCGCCGTTATCGCGGCTATAATGAACTTAGTATTGAAGGCTCAGATATCATTAAAAACCTTCCCGATAATAATGTACTTTTTGTTTCCAATCATCAAACCTATTTTGCCGATGTTACCGCCATGTTTCACGTTTTTAACGCAAGCTTAAGCGGAAGGGTAGATTCCATTAAAAACGTAGGTTATATCTGGCAGCCAAAACTTAATATATATTATGTAGCGGCCAAAGAAACGATGAATGCCGGATTGATTTATAGAATTATGGCTTACGCGGGAGCCGTTAGCGTAGAAAGGACCTGGCGTGCAAAAGGCGAAGAAGTTGAACGAAAAGTAAATCCAGACGATACAAAGAATATTGGAATGGCCCTGGAAGACGGCTGGGTAATAACTTTCCCCCAGGGAACTACCAAACCTTTTAAACCCATTAGAAAAGGAACGGCGCATATTATAAAGCAATATAAACCTATTGTGATTCCTATTGTGATAGACGGATTTAGACGCTCTTTTGATAAAAAAGGGATTAGGATCAAGAAGCGCGGTATTTTACAAACTATGCAGGTTAAGGAACCGCTTGAAATAGATTATGAAAATGAGTCTATAGAAGATATTGTAAATAAACTCGAATATGCCATTGAGCAGCACTCTTCTTTCCTCAAGGTTATTCCTTCTGAAGCGATTAAGGAAATGGAAGAATTAAACAAGAAAAGGGAATATTAGAAGTAATTACCACAACCCTGAAAAATTAAAATTTGCAACCCAAACGCTATTTTTACCTTATTAAAATTCAGTATTTAGGTTACCGTTTACACGGCTGGCAAAAACAGCCCAATGTAAAAACGGTAGAAGAGTTAATCACAAAAACTCTGCGATATGTGATGCCTGCTGAAAAGTTTAAAATTTTAGGAACCAGTAGAACAGATGCTATGGTTTCAGCGCAGGAATCGGCGTTTGAGTTGTTTTTAGATTATAAACCGCTTTCAGATTTTGAAGAATTTTTAAAGGAATTTAATCTGAATTTACCCCAGGATATAAGAGCACTTTCTATAACTGAAGTAGATTCGAAATTTAATATCATTCAGCATCCAAAACTTAAGGAGTATGCCTATTTATTTAGTTTCGGGGACAAAAACCATCCTTTTTGCGCGCCTTTAATGGCTAATTTTCAATTTGATCTTGATATTGAATTGATGAAAAAAGGAGCAAAACTTTTTGAAGGAAAACACCAATTTAGGAATTACTGTGTGCGGGTTTCAGAAAACAGCACTTTTGAAAGGGAAATTATAAAATCGGAATTAGTAGAGAATACCGAAATAACCGCCAGTTTTTTCCCTGAAAAATCTTATATTTTTCATATTCACAGCGCCGGATTCCTAAGACACCAGGTTAGGTTAATGATGGGCGCTTTACTGCAGCTTGGCAAAGGGGAATTGAGCTTAGAAGATATTGAAAACAGCTTAAAAGTTGGTGTAGAAATGCAAATGGATTATATAGTACCGGCTTCAGGATTGCTTTTAAATAAAATTGGGCTGGAAGATTTTTAAACCTCTGCTTCTTCTTTTTCTAAAACCGCTAAAGCGAGTCTGATTGTGCCATAATCTATTGCTTCTTCAAAATGTTCGAAATATGGTTTTAGACCTTCGGGATTTTTAAGTTCAGCTTTTGCCTTTTCAATTGCTTTAAAATCAGCTTTAGAAATATATTTCATAGGATCTACTGCTTCATTTTCGGCATATAATTTTGCTAAATGCGAATAAACTGTGGTAGTCGCAAGCTCTCGTTTTTTGGCAATTTCTTCCAGGCTTAAACCTTCATTTAATAAATGCAGGGTTGCTTTGTACGTATTTGCTTTTTTACGTTTTTTAGTGCTGCGTTTTTTTTTACTAAAAGCGATGATTTCCTTTATAAAATCGTACCCGTAATCCTGCATTTTTTGTCTTCCCACGCCATTAATTTGAAGGAATTCATCATCGGTCATAGGGCGGGATTTTTCCATTTCTTTTAAAGTGGCATCGTTAAAGATGAGGTAAGCGGGAATTTCTTCTTCACGAGCAATTTTTAAACGTAACTGCCTTAGTTTTTCAAAAAGGGAATTATCTGAAGTTTTTTCTGAAACTTCTGTTTCTTCCCGGCGCTTCAGTTTTTTACGGTCTGGTACTTCAGCAAGCTGTACTTTTTCGCCTTCAAAAAGTACGTTTTTTGCCAATGCGGTGAGTTGTAAATTATTGCCCCGGTGAAAAGCTATTTCTACATACCCAAGATTGATAAGCTGAATAATATATTGCTGCCAGTGATGCCAGGAAATATCTTTTCCAATTCCAAAGGTTTTTATCTCCTGATAATTCTTACTAAAAACAGCTTCATTCTGTGAACCTCGTAAAACGTCTATTAAAACAGTGATTGGTTCGTTTTCTTTTAGCCTGAAAATACACGAGAGCGCTTTTTGAGCGATCACAGTTCCGTCAAAAAACTGTGGCGGATTCTTACAAATATCACAGTTGCCACAATCTTCCTGTTTTAATTCGCCAAAATAGCTCAGTAGAATTTTTCTACGGCAACTTAAGGCTTCAGAATATTGTTTCATCCGGTCCAGTTTTGCAAGCTGTACTTCTTCGTTTCCAGAATTGGAAGCGAATTTTTGCAACTGCACAACATCGGCATAACTATGAAAAAGCATAGTATCGGAAGGAAGACCGTCACGCCCGGCACGACCAATTTCCTGGTAATAGCCTTCCAGGTTCTTGGGCATATTATAATGAATTACCCAGCGAATGTTTGATTTATCGATACCCATCCCAAAAGCGATGGTTGCACAAATAATTTTTGAATTATCGTTGATAAAATTATCCTGAATTTCAATACGCTTTTCCGCAGGTAAACCGGCGTGATAAGCTTCAGCTTCAAAACCTTTACGTTGTAGCTTTGCAGCAATTTCCTCGGTGTTTTTTCGGCTTAGGCAATAGATAATTCCGCTTTCTTTTTTTCGGGTTTTTACAAAGTTGGTGATTTGTTCAAAACGCTTAATTCCCGGGCGAACGTCCAGGATAAGGTTCTTTCTATCAAAAGAAGCGATGTGTTTTTCGGCGTTTGGAATATTTAATTGTCGGCAAATATCTTCTCGTGTAGCTTTATCGGCTGTAGCGGTTAGCGCGATCATTGGGGTATTGGGGAAGCGGTTTTTTAAATAGCCCAATTGCGTATACGCCGGTCTAAAATCGTGCCCCCAGCTGGAGATACAATGCGCCTCATCTACGGCGATCAAACTTATTTTGCCATCGCTCATAAAACGGTCTACAAACTGTAAACTTTCTGGAGCAACGTAAAGCAGTTTTAATTCTTTGGAATCAATTTTTTTAAAGATTTCCTGTTGCTGGCTTTCAGTCTGGCTACTATTTAAAAATGCTGCAGGAACACCATTAGCGGTAAGTCCGTCTACCTGGTCTTTCATCAAGGCGATAAGCGGTGAAATCACCAGGGTAATTTCAGGAAGTAAAATAGCAGGAAGCTGGTAGCAAATAGATTTTCCGCCACCGGTGGGCATAATCACCAGGTTGTCTTTTCCTTCAAAAACCGAATCGATGATCTTTTTTTGAAGCGGTCTAAAACTATCAAATCCAAAATATTCTTTAAGTGTATGTAAAACCCGGGTATTTTCCATAGTAGCAAAGTTAGTTTAAACTAATAATTAGCAAACAAATGCTCAGAAGAAATATGGAAATCACTTACTTTTAATATCACGGTTAACCTCGATTGAAAGTCTAGTTTCGTCAAGCTGAACTTGTTTCAGCTTCTAACTTGTTTTGATTATCAACTTTTAGATCCTGAAATAAATTCAGGATGACGATTTTAAGAAATTTATATATCATCTTTTCTCGAAATCATATAAGTTTTATAGATCGTAGGCTACATAAGCCTGGTTAATAACTCTAAATGAAGAATTTTCATCACTAATATTTTCAAAAGCCTTGTAATCTATCCAGACAAAACCATTATCGCCCCAGCTTTCTCCCCAGGAGTTCACTACTTTAAATGCATTAAATTCATCATTAAAGCCAACCACAAGCATAGCGTGGCAGGTCACATCTTCATAATTGACTGCGTGTTCTCTATACGAACTTAAACCAAAACTATCGGTTTTTCCAAACTCAGGGGAAAGTACAGCGCCTATAATTATGGGTTGTTGCTGAGTGAGTAGTGTTTTCATTTCAGCAAGTATATTTTCTCCGCTTAAACTTTTAAAATCAGATATTCTTGCTTCTGCTGCAGCTTCAATAGCAACTTCCCCGGGTTGAGATTCGCATTCATTTTCGGTGTAAGGGAAAAGTTCCAGGGCCGCAACTCCCTGTTCTTCTATTAGTGCCAAAGTTTCTGGAATTGAAGTTCCACCGCACTCATCGGTGGTGAGTTGATTATAGGTGTAAGACGGACTAAAAATATTTGCTTCGGAATATGGTAATCCAGATTCAATTTTTTCCTGATAGGATTTCATATAATAACTCGTAGCCCAGGAAACACAAGATCCCAGGGCACCCTGATCGCCTACCGGGGGAAGATTTTCAGAAAGATCAAAAGCAGCAGGGAAAGTATCAGGGACAACCAGTCCTTCCAGTAGATTTTCAGTATCTATATTATATTCTCCTGTACCTGAACATTCAAGTCCGGTAGAATATATTTCACCATCTTCAGAAATAAACTGATTCTCGGTTTCTTGCGGAATTTCGGGAATGGCGGGGTTGTTACCACCAGGATTTAAATCGTCTCTGTCAGAATAACATCCGGTAAGGCTTAATAAAAGCACCAGTAAGGAAATTTGAATTTTTTTCATAGCAATTTGAGGTATTTAAATTCGACATAATTCAGAAAGAAAATTGATGTAATTATAATTTTACAGGGAATTTCTTCTGAAACCTTTCAACATATAACAGCAATAAACATACTAATAATGTCGCCATTATGGAAATAAAGATTTTTTAAGTTGAATGGCTAATGCTAAATAAAAAGAAATTAGTCGCTACAGTAGAAAATATGTACATTTGCAGCCGCAAAAAATCATTACTATGAAAGCCGGAATTGTAGGATTACCAAACGTAGGAAAATCGACTCTTTTTAATTGCCTCTCTAACGCAAAAGCCCAGAGTGCGAATTTTCCTTTTTGTACCATAGAACCTAATGTGGGAGTGGTTAATGTACCCGATCCCCGCATTCAACGATTGGAAAGTTTGGTTAAACCCGAAAAAGTACAACCGGCCACCGTAGAGATCGTAGATATTGCAGG
The DNA here is from genome assembly GCF_900142975.1 of Salegentibacter salegens. Lineage (NCBI taxonomy): Bacteria > Pseudomonadati > Bacteroidota > Flavobacteriia > Flavobacteriales > Flavobacteriaceae > Salegentibacter > Salegentibacter salegens. The sequence continues at coordinate 1,118,180 of NZ_LT670848.1, read as the reverse complement.
CCTTGTAAAAGGCGCAAGTAAAGGTGAAGGCCTGGGAAACCAGTTTCTGGGAAATATTCGTGAAACCGATGCAATTCTGCACGTTTTGCGTTGTTTTGAGGACGATAATATTGTACACGTAGATGGTTCTATAGATCCTATTCGGGACAAGGAAACCATAGATATGGAACTTCAGCTTAAAGATTTGGAGACCGCTGAGAAGAAGTTGGAAAAAGTGAAGCGTGCCGCCCGTACCGGAAATAAAGAAGCGCAGAAAGAAGAAGCTGCACTTAGCAAGGTAAAACAGGGTCTTGAAGCCGGAAAATCGGTTAGGGCTATAGATTTAACCGAAGAAGAAAGAAAAGATTTTATAAAACCACTTCAATTCATTACCGATAAACCGGTAATGTATGTTTGTAATGTAGATGAAGGTGCAGCTGTAGACGGAAATGCCCACGTAGATCGCGTAAGGGAAGCGGTAAAAGAAGAAAACGCTGAAGTTTTAGTGCTTGCCGTAGGAACTGAAGCCGATATTACCGAGCTTGATGATTTTGAGGAAAGACAAATGTTTCTTCAGGATATTGGGCTGGAAGAACCTGGTTCTGCAAAATTGATTCGTGGGGCTTACGAGCTTTTAAATTTACAAACTTATTTCACCGCAGGCGTGAAAGAAGTTCGTGCCTGGACTATTCCCGTGGGTTCTACAGCGCCCCAAGCCGCAGGAGTAATCCACACCGATTTTGAAAAAGGATTTATTCGTGCCGAGGTAATTGCTTATACTGATTTTGACAGTTTTGGAAGTGAAGCCAAAGTAAAAGAAGCCGGGAAAATGCGAGTAGAAGGCAAAGAATATATAGTACAGGATGGCGATGTGATGCACTTTAGATTTAATGTGTAAATTTCTATAATTTTCAGGTAAAATTACTGCCTGTACTTATAGTTAAAGATTGTAAATTTTATAATTGCTGAAGATTTCTAAGAATTTATTTTAAGAGATTTTCACCTTTCAACCTGCAAACCCTCGAGATTTAACTAAGTCTTATAAACTCCTCTGTTTTTTTAAAATTAGTTTATCACTTGATTTTACTGAAGCTGTGAGTATTTCTCTATTTTTAATATTCAATTGAAAATGAAGAGAAATGAAGTTTAGAAAAAATCACAGAATGACATTAAATACACCTAATTTTATAAAGAAGACCGGACTGTTTGTTATGGTCTCCGGTGTTTTGTTTGCCTGTAATGATGGCAATAAAAAAGCTGAAGATGCCGAGATAGAATTCGACCAGACTATGGAGGTAGAAGATGATACTTTATCTAATTATGCATACGAAGGCAACGCGGTAGCAGATTATCTCACTTATGTAGATGGTGATGATGAATATGAGGAAATGCAGGAGGAAATTGATCCTGAAACGGCCTTGCAAAAATTCGCCGCTGCGGTTTCAGAGAGAGCCCAGAGTTTTGGGATGGAAGCCAATGAAGAACTTAAAGTTATTGGAGATACCTTAAGTAGTTCTAAAGAAAATATGAGTGCGCAGTTGCAAACCGCAATTGCTTCCTTGGAAAAGCTTCAGGAAAATTCTTACAATGAACTTTCTGAAGAAGTAGATGAATTAAAAGCCGAACTTCAGGAAATAGATATGCAAGCTGATGATGCCAAAGAAAAGCTGCGTAATTTCTTTCATAATGCGGCAGATGTAATAGAGGAAATGGATGCGCCAAATACAGAAGGGACAATGAGTACCAATCCCGGCGCAGTAGATGCTTCAGATTACAGCCAGGAACCAGATACTGTTGAAATAGACAAATAAGAAAATAAGAAATATTAAGTTTCTAAGAGTCGCCATTTTAGGCGGCTCTTTTTTTGTCTTATAATTTTCATATTTTTAGTTGAAATATGTTTTTTATGAAAGATAATTTTTCTACTCAATCTTCGTCTTATGCTAAATACAGACCGGCTTATCCGCAGGCTTTATATGAGTTTTTAAAAGGAAAAATAACAGAAAATGGAACAGCCTGGGATTGCGGAACCGGAAACGGCCAGGTAGCAGGAGAACTCGCTAAATTCTTTAAAAAAGTAGCAGCTACCGATATTAGCAATCAGCAATTAGAAAATGCTGTAAAGAGGCCTAATATTCAATATGCTGTGCAGCGGGCTGAAGAAACAAACTTTCAGGATAAATCTTTTGATCTTATTACTGTGGCGCAGGCTATTCATTGGTTTAATTTTGAAGACTTTTATAAAGAAGCAAAGCGGGTTTTAAAACCCAATGGAATTATTGCTGTAATTGGTTACTCCTTGTTTAAAAGCACTCCTGAAACCGATGCGGTTATTTTAAAATTTTACAATGATATAATAGGTTCTTATTGGGATGAAGAACGTAGGTATTTAGATGAAAAATACCAGGCTATTCCTTTTCCCTTTCAGGAAATAGAAACTCCGGAATTTAAGCAGGAATATCAATGGACGTTTGATCGCCTAATAGGGTATCTTAAAACCTGGAGCGCAGTAAAACACTATGAAAAAGAAAAAGGTGAAAATCCTGTAAATTTGATTAAAAATGAACTTAAAACCGCTTTTGGAAATCAGAATACAATCGTTTTTCCTATTCTTTTGAGACTGGGAAAATTAGAAGATTAAATTTTTGAAATGAACTGGCATAAAATATGATTAACTTCCAAACGTTATAAACTAATAATTAGCTGATTAAAATAATTGATAATGAATAAATTAGGTTTTATTTTCCTGTTTGTTGCAGGTATGTTTTTTCAGAATTCTGCGGCACAAAGCTTTGCAGAAGACCAATCGGTAACCCAGCAGGTGCTCCAGGAACTTAATAGAGAGCGCAGTTTGTTAAGTCAGAATCTCGAATTTAGAATTAAAGAAATAGATTCAAAAATTAGCAATCTTGATGAAAGTATTCAAAACACTAATTCTTCAGCAGAAAAAGTAGAGAAACTTTTGGAACGTGTTAAATTCCTCGAGGAACGCCAGGAAGAAATAGATAAAAATACCATTAGCGTTTATAAATATAATTACAGCTCTGCGGTGTTAAATTTAGCATCGATGGAGCGGGAAATTAAGCCGCTAAATCTTTTTAATGCTTCCCGTGAATTTTATGCTACGTTAGACCAGGTGAGTAACCCAATGCATTACGAAGGTTACCAGGAATGGTTTGGAGAGTTTAAAAAGTTTGTAGAAGAGGAAAAGAAAAACGACGCGAGGCTCTCGGCCTTAAGTCATATTATGAATGTAACGGGAGACCTTGCACAAGGCACACCGTTCACCGGGATGTTTGCTGGAACCGTTTTTGACGGAATTGGAAGTTTTATAAATTCCCTGGGTTGGGGCGATAAAAAACTTAAACAGCAAAGTACAGAGATGCTGAAACTTACCACAACTGTGGCGCAATTTACCCACGATAAAGACCTTATAGAAACCGAGTGGGAATCTATAAACAAAAACCTGGATGAGCTAAAGGAGCTTCAGGAAAAGGCGATGCAGGAAAATTTAGTGCAAATTCTGGAAATAGACCCAAAAGAGTTTGATCGTAATTTCACTAATGAAACAGATGCGAAAAAGCGTACTCAATATATTCTGGATATTTCTAAAATTGCTGAAAATAAAATTGCTGAAGAAAAAGCTAAAAATCCTGAAAACTGGAAACAGGATTACCACGACCAGATGATCGCGGTACAGAATTTAAAAATCCGCTTTGGCACTATTACTTTTAGAATTCTTGAAAACCTAAAAAAATATGATTCGCTTATTCAAAAATATGAGAACGATGAATATTTAAAAACCAAAATTGCAGATCTAAAAAATAAACTGGATATGGTTCGAAACAGTTTTGAATCTACTTTTAATCCGCAGGAATATATTAAAGCTTCTAATGAGATGTATGTGGTAGAGTGAACGAAAAAAAAGAGGCTGTCTGAAAAGTCTAGTTTCGTCAAGAACTTGTTTCAGCTTCTAACATGTTTTGATTATCAATATTTTAGATCCTGAAATAAATTCAGGATGACGGTTTTAAAAACTTTTCAGACAGCCTTTTTTATTTTTTTAAATTTTATTGCCTTAATTCTGGTAGAAGTTTTTCTATACGGTCCCGTGAAGATTCGTATTGATCTGGTAATTTAAGACTGTTACCAAGTTCTTCCAGGCTTTCGTCTCTCGTAAAGCCGGGATTATCGGTAGCAATTTCAAATAAAATTCCGCCAGGTTCTCTAAAGTATAAGGAGAAGAAATAATCCCGATCTATTTTTTCGGTGATTTGTAAACCTTTCTGAATAATTTTTTCCCTAAAACGCATCTGGGTTTCTTCATCTTTTACGCGAAAAGCGATGTGGTGATTAGTGCCACCGGCGTTAATACCACGTTCGGCTGTAGGATCTTCGTGAATATCTATAATCGCCGCATTTTCTACCGCATTTGTTTTGTATCTATAAAATTCACCTGCTTTTTCTTCAAGTTCATAATCAAAAATATCGGTAAGAATACTCGCCGTTGGGCCTACATTAAATAAAGTTAGGGTTACACTGTGAAAACCTTTTAAAGCCACATCGCTTTTAACTTCATCGGTTTCCCAGGCTTCACGATTATCCTTGTGCTTAGTGACAATTAATTTTAAATTAAGTCCGTCTGGATCTCGAAAAGGTAAATATTGCTCTCCAAACTGCTCCCTGATTTTCCCAAATTCCACTCCGTGGTCTTCAAAGCGTTTTTCCCAAAAACCCAGGCTACCTTCAGGAACCGAATAACCGATCTCGGTGGCCATACCCACACCATTTTTACCCTGTTTTACGCGTTGCCACGGAAAGAAAGTAAGAATGCTTCCTGGTGATCCTATTTTGTCACCAAAGTAAAAATGATAGGTTTGCGGATCATCAAAATTCACCGTTTTCTTAACCATTCGTAATCCCAGTACCTTGGTATAAAAATCGTAGTTGCGTTGAGCGTTTCCGGCAATTGCAGTGATATGGTGTAAACCAAGTATTTTATCTTCCATAGTTTTTTGTTTCAATTAAGTAAAAACCAGCCTCATCTTGGGTTAAATTAATGGTAAAACTCGTTTTTTACTCGATAATCGAGAATAAATGTTTCGAGGTTTGCTTCAAATTTAAGATATATTTTTCCGTAATGCCTCTGGTGGACTTGCCTCGAAGGTAGTTTTTTGGAATTCATAGAATTAAATAGAAGCTATAGATTTAAATTCAATAGCTATATAAAATTAAAGAATTTACTTGATAATCGAGATTTAATGCTCCGAGGTAGTTTACTGCGATTTTATAAGATTCAGAGAGAATCCTGACTGGAAAATCTAAAAATGTTTATGCAGCCGTTTTACAATATCGTAAGTATTAGAATCTGAATAAGTTCCAAAGGCATTTACCAAAACGCCTTTTACTTTATGATTGTGAGAGGAAATGGCGTAAACAATCATTTCATCGCCGGGATCTGTTATTCCTTCAAAACGGTAGATTTCATCAATTTCAAAATCTTCGGGAGATAGCTCAAGGGAGCGCTGTGGATCTATAATTTTATCCTTTTCAGGCTCTAATTTAAAGTCGGTAGTATAACCGCGCACGGCAAGCCCATTTATAGCCTGGCTAACTGTATCGTAATCGTGTCTTTGTACCAACATAACTTGTTATTTAGACTTATAAAATTACTCAATTATCAGCAGTAAAACTATTGAAAATCAGTTATTTATTTTAAATGTAATAAGTTTTAGATTTATTTTATTAATAAGGATTTTAGTTGGGAATGTATAAAGAGAATATTCAGTTTTGCCGCTTTAATAAAAAGATTTAAATCTGAAGTCTATTCAACTTCAGAAAAAAATAAAAAAGCTTACTTTTGTGATAGAACTTCTATTTTTTGCAACTAAACTATGGGCCAAAGAACATTACTGAATGCTGTTGAAATAAATATTATTCTACACCGTCTTGCCTGCCAGTTAGTTGAAAATCACACCGATTTTAAAAATACCGTAATTATAGGAATCCAGCCACGTGGTGTTTTTCTTGCTGAAAGAATTATAAAAATTCTTGAAGAAGAATACCAGATTGAAGATTTGAAATACGGCCACCTGGATATCACTTTTTATCGGGACGATTTTAGAAGAAGTGACAAACCGCTTGAAGCGAATAAAACCAAAATTGATTTTATTGTAGAAGATAAAAAAGTGGTTTTTATTGATGATGTTCTTTACACCGGCCGCAGCATTAGGGCTGCACTAACTGCCGTACAATCTTTTGGCAGACCTGCCGAAATTGAATTATTAAGTTTTATAGATAGGCGTTTTAGCCGCCATTTACCCATTCAGCCAGATTATAATGGAAGGCAGGTAGATGCGATAAATGAAGAAAAAGTAATAGTGAACTGGAAGGAAAACGATGGGGAAGACGTGGTTTATCTGGTTTCTAAATAACTAAATATATGAGCGAATTAAGTGTAAATCACTTACTGGGAATTAAATATCTAACCAAAGAAGATATTGAGCTTATTTTTAAAACCGCCAATCATTTTAAGGAAGTGATTAACCGGCCCATTAAAAAAGTCCCTTCGCTTAGAGACATTACCATTGCCAACCTATTTTTTGAAAATTCCACCAGAACCCGACTTTCGTTTGAACTTGCCGAAAAACGTTTAAGTGCCGATATTGTAAATTTTTCTGCCGCATCTTCTTCTGTAAAAAAGGGCGAAACACTTATAGACACCGTAAACAATATTCTATCTATGAAAGTAGATATGGTAGTGATGCGGCATCCCAATCCCGGGGCCGGAATTTTTCTTTCCCGCCATGTAAAAGCCAGTATAATTAATGCCGGAGACGGTGCACACGAACACCCTACCCAGGCACTTTTAGACAGCTATTCTATTAAAGAACGCCTTGGTGAGGTGAGGGGTAAAAAAGTGGTTATTGTGGGCGATATTTTACATAGTAGGGTAGCGCTTTCTAATATTTTTGCACTTAAACTTCAGGGAGCCGAGGTTAAGGTTTGCGGGCCTAAAACATTGTTGCCAAAACATATTGAATCTTTAGGTGTTGGTGTTGAAACAGATCTTAAAAAAGCCCTTGAGTGGTGTGATGTGGCAAATATGCTTAGAGTGCAGAACGAGCGTATGGATATTAGTTATTTTCCAAGTACCAGGGAATATGCACAGCAATTTCAGTTAAATAAGAAAATGCTGGAAAGTTTGAATAAAGAAATTGTTATCATGCACCCGGGACCCATTAACCGTGGAGTGGAAATTACCAGCGATGTTGCCGATGCAGAAAATGCGATTATTCTAGACCAGGTACAAAATGGGGTGGCCGTTAGAATGGCAGTAATTTATTTATTGGCTTCAAAGATAAACCACTAAAAGTCTTTAATTTCTTAACTTTAAATTTTAAAGAACCAGGCTATGAAGATTTCAGAAAAAGAAAATTATATTTTAATAGAACCTATAGAAACTCCGGTAGTAGATTTTGTTTCCTTACTTACACAAAGACACGAGGAGTTTGAAAATAACAATGTGGCGGTAAATTTATTAGCTTATCACAAGCTTCAAAAAGAAGAAGTGATGGGTTTTTTAGAAATTGCCACTATGCACCAAATAAATAATAAATCTTTTGTTTTAATAAGCAATGCAGTAACTATAGATGAACTGCCAGAAGAAATCGTGGTGGTGCCTTCTTTGCGAGAAGCTGAAGATCTTATTCAAATGGACGACATTCAACGGGATTTAGGCGTTTAATTCTTTTAACATGAAGCTTAATATTCTTGGTTGTTACGCCGCTACTCCCCGTAGTTTTACTAATCCTACTTCCCAGGTACTTGAGATGAAAAACGAATTGTTTTTGATTGATTGTGGCGAAGGAACCCAGGTGCAGCTTAGGCGCAATAAGGTTAAATTTTCCAGGATTAAACACATATTTATTTCCCACTTACACGGAGATCATTGTTACGGACTTGTTGGTCTTATTTCAACCTTTAGATTATTAAACCGGGAAACCGAATTACACGTTTACGGGCCAAAAGGAATAAAAGAAATTATAACATTACAGCTCAAACTTTCTAACTCCTGGACCAATTATCCCCTCTATTTTCATGAATTGAGCAGTAAGGAGCCTCAACATATTTTTGAAAATGAAAAGCTTAGCGTAGAAACTATACCGCTAATTCATAGAATTTATACCAATGGGTTTCTATTTAAAGAAAAACCCGGCGACCGGAAACTGCTTATCAATAAAGCGGTAGAATATAATATAGATGTGTCCTTGTATAAAAGTTTAAAGAAAGGAAAGGACGTAACTTCTGAAACCGGGGAATTAATTCCTAATCATTTAGTCACAGCCCCACCTGAAACTCCAAAAAGTTATGCTTATTGCAGCGACACCGCCTTTAACCAGAATATGATTCCGCAAATAAGTGGAGCTACTGTTTTATATCACGAATCTACCTTTCTTGAAGATAAAGCCGATCTTGCTTTCCCTACCAAACATAGTACGGCCAAAGAAGCTGCTCAAATTGCAAAAGAAGCAGGGGTTAAAAATCTAATACTTGGGCATTATTCTACTCGATATTCTAATATCAACTTGTTCAGAGAAGAAGCTGAAACTATTTTTCCCAAAGTTGAACTTGCCGACGACGGGAAGACTTTTATCTTTGAATAACACATTTCTTTACATTTTCCTACATTCTTAAGTTTCAAGATTTGTATTTATCTCATTTTTAGTAGGATAAACCCTACTATTTATGTTAAAATTCAGATAAAATCGATGAACTGCATTTTAACATATGCTTTTTGTCGATAAAAAGTATACTTTTAACTTCCCAGTCTAACTTACTGAACTATGAGAAAAAGTACACTTAGGTTTGCAATACTTGTTTTGCTCTCTATATCAACGATTTCCTGCGCAAAAGAAAGCATCGAAGAAGAAGTTAATTCCTACAATCATACTGCTAAAGAAATAGCTAATTTTGATTATTCTGAAATCGAAAGTAATATTCTTGATTTGGTGAACGAGCATCGCAAAAGCCTTGAACTTGAACCTCTTCAACCCATAACTGAAATTTCTATAGAAGCAGAATCTCATAATTATTATATGCTTGAAGTGGGAAAAGTAAGTCACGATAATTTTGGAGTACGCTACGAAAATTTAGTGGAGACCATTGGGGCAAAATCGGTAAGTGAAAATGTAGGTTTTGGATACCATACAGCAGAAGCTGTGGTAAAAGCCTGGCTAAACAGTGAAGGCCACAAAAAGAATATTGAAGGAAACCATTCTCACTTTGGAGTATCGGTGGTAGATGATGTAGAAGGCCGTAATTATTTCACCAATATATTTATAAGAAAGTAATATTTGTTTTTCATAGATTGATTAAGGAAAAAAGGTTCAGCGTTTTGCTGAACCTTTTTTAATATAATTATTCCTATACTTAATCCATCTTCACCACGCTAAACATAGAACGGCGATTAAGCTGGTGCTGCTCCCTGGTGCACCTGTCACATTCTATTGCAGGTTTACGTTCTCCAAAAGCCTTTTCTTGAATTCTATCTCCCTTTATACCTTTGGCAATTAAATAATCGCGGGTAGCTATGGCACGTCTTTCAGCTAAAGCTTCGTTATAATTGTCGCTTCCACGTTTATCGGTGTGTGAGCCAATTTCTATCACCAAATCGGGATATTCGTCTTGCATTAATTTTACAAGCTTATCCAGTTCTTTGGCAGCATCTGGCCTAATATTACTTTTATCAAAATCGAAGTAAATATTATTTATTTCGGCAAGGTATTCTACATCGGCGACAGGTTGAAGTTTGATATTATATACCATTTCTTCTGCATCGTTAAAGTTTTTGGTACTTAAAGTATCAGTGAAAATTTGATATTTAATTTGCTTTGCTTCCAACGGAATTTCAACATTTCTGTTTACTGTAGTTTGATAATTTCCCTCTTCATCAGATTCCAAAAACGCAATTTGTTCATTATTTTCATTAAAAAGTATGATTGTAGCCTGGGCGATAGGATTCCCATTTACGGCATCGGTTACTTTTCCTTTTAATATGAGCGGAAGTAACTGATTAAAACTATAAATATTATCTGATCCGTCGCGGTTAGAAGCTATAAAACCGGCATTACTATCAGTTTCTCTGAAATAACTAAAATCGTCTAAATTGCTGTTTATCGTTTCTCCCAGGTTATGAATTTCAAGGTTTTCAGCTTCTAAATTTGTTTTAAAAATATCGGCTAATCCATAACCACCGTGGCCGGCAGAAGAGAAATAAAGCACATTAGCTTCATCTATAAAAGGAAAAGTTTCATCTTCAGCAGTATTAATTTTACTTCCTAAATTTTCAGGAGGTCCAAAAGTATTATTTCCAGTTATAGAAACTCTGTAAAGATCGGTTCCGCCTTCGCCACCGGGCATATTTGAAGCGAAAAACAGTGTTTTTTCATCTTGAGAGACCACAGGATGACCTACAGAATATTCGTCACTGTTAAAAGGTAACTCCTGAATATTTATCCAGCTATCACCCGATTTTTGAGCCGAATAAACCTTTAAATGATTTGTAGCTTCTTTGTCCCTTTTTCCTTCTTTATTATTAATATAATTGTTTCGGGTAAAATACAGCATTTCACCATCGGGGCTAAAAGTTAATGGGCCGTCGTGTAATTTTGTATTAATTTCTCCGGTAATAGGGGAGACCTCTCCACTGGAATTTAACTTATAAATATCTAAAAAAGGTTCTTGGTTCCAGGAATATTCTTTTTCTGAATTCTTTATATTTCGAGCTGAAACCAGGTAGGTTTCACCATTAAATTTAACCGCACCAAAATCACTAAATTCTGAATTAAAATCACTTTTCTTAAGAGTGTAAGTAGTTTGTATTTCGGCATGATTCTTCAGGATTTTATTAATTTCAGCTGAAGCTTCTGCGTTGCTTTCCAGGTATTTTTGTAACCATTCCCGGGATTCTTCATATCTTTTGGCTCCTCGTAAAGCCTGGGCATATTCGTAATAATATTCCGCAGAAATATTTGTAGAATCCTCCAAAATATCTTCATAGTAGAAAACCGCATTTTCCGGACTTCTTAATTTCATATAAGTCTGGGCGAGTTTTAACCTGTTTTCTTTAAGATTGTATTCATTTTCTATAAGTTCTTTATAAACTTCCACTGCTTCCATATAAGCGAGATTACTATAAAGTTTATCAGCTCTTTTTTGTTTACCGTATTGTGCCTGCAGGCTTATACTAAACACTAAAAATAATAGAATTAAATAGTATTGTTTTTTCATAATCAGCAGCATTTATATTAGAAGAATCGGGGAGATTTGTACCGGGTTTTTTGAAATCTGAATTCATAAATTAACAGGATCTCGTGCGAGCCTGAGGTGTAAGGTCTTATATCTGAAATTGAATACTCGTAAGCATAACCAGCTCTAAAACCATCAAAAAGTTCTACATCTAGAAAAGCACCTAAAGCATCGTCTATACGCCAGTTAGCGCCCAGGTAGAATTTCTCATGAAAGATCATAGTTCCCGAAAAATCTACTGATAGCGGTGCACCGCTGGTCATTTTTAATAAAGATGTGGGTCTAAATTTTAGATTTTCGTTTAGATCAAAAACATAGCCCCCGGTTAAGTAATAATGAATCTGCTCCATAGCCAGGAATTCATTATACTCGTGGTTATTATTATTAATTAATTTTGGTGCTGAAGCTCCTATATACCAATTTTGAGCTGAAAGATAAAAGCCTATCCCAAAATTTGGTGTCCACTTATTGAACTGGTCTTCAAAGAAAGGATCGTTTAAAACCTGCTGATCATTAAATAATTCTTCATCTAAATTATAGTAGCTCATTCCGGCTTTTAAACCCATTGCCAGAGAAATATTATTATTAAAATCTAAGCGATAAGCAAAATCTCCATAAGCATAAGTATAATTCTCATAACCTGTTTTATCGTTAATAACCGAAAGTCCCAGACCTACCTTATCGTTGGTAAGCGGAGAATGTACTGAAAGGGTTTGTGTATTTGGAGCTCCACTTACTCCCGCCCATTGATTACGGTTTAATGCGGTTATGGAAAACCCGTCCCTGCTCCCAGCGTAAGCGGGATTTATAGATATGGTATTATACATATACTGGGTGAACTGCGGCAATTGCTGCGCTAAAGCCGAAACCGAAAACATAAGACAAAATATGAGTAGATATATATTTTTCATGTTCTTTCTTTTTTATTTTGTTCCTAAATAGATGTAACCTTGAATAGGGGCAAATCCGCTATTTCTAATTTCCAGGATATAGAAGTACGTTCCTGACGGCAATTGATTTGAACTGGTTACTGAGTTTGTAGAATAACCATCCCAGTCGTTTTGATAATTAATGGCTTCATAAATTTTATTTCCCCAACGGTTAAAGATCTTTACATCGTAAGTGAATCCGCATTCACTGGCGAAATCTATACTGAAATAATCATTATGAGTATCGCCATTTGGCGTCACCGCTTTAGAAATACTAGATTGAATATCTTCCAGGCTACAAGGCAATACAATACAATCATCATTAATAGATACTGTAACTTCTGTGGTAGAATTGCAAATACCATTATTAAGCTGATATTCAAATGTGTAAGTGTCAACTGGTAGCATAGCCGGGTCAATAATACCCTGATTCAATGCACCGGTGTCTTCGGAGTCTACCCAAACTCCTGAAGTATCGTAATCTCCTTCAAGAAGTTCAAATAAATCAAAAGTGATATCTTCAGTACATAGACTTATCGTGCTGGTTTCAATTTCGTTTGCTACAGGTTCTTCTATGGTTACCACGGTTGGTTCTGAAATTTGATCAAATGCATCCCTGGCGGTTATTGAGTAAGTTCCAGGTTCAAGCTCGGTAAATTCATCTACAGTTTCATAATTTCCTCTGTCAATACTATAGGTAAGTCCGTCTTCAGTATTAATCAGGATCACTCCAATTGGTGTAACACAATCTGGCTGAATTACTTCAACTTGTGGAGCATCTGGTGCTGCCGGAGTTTCTTCCGGCTCTTCTTCTACAATAACTGTAAAAGAACAACTCGCTGTATTTCCTGAAGCATCAGTAACTTCATAAGTCACGATGGTTTCTCCAACAGGAAATTCTTCTCCAGATGCATAACCTTCGATTAGTTCTATGCTGGTTTCTGAACAATTATCTGTAGCTGAAATAGTAGCATAATTCACCACTACGGTCTCGGTTCCAAACTCAACGTTTAATTGAATATCTTCCGGACATGCAATTACCGGAGCTTGATTATCTATAACTGTAACAATAAAGCTGGAATTAACTGAATTGCCATTCACATCAATTGCGGTATATGTTAAGATTGTTTCTCCTAGCGAAAATTCAGATCCAGGAGCCAAACCTTCTGTAAGTGTTATACTTTCTAATCCACAATCATCGGTGGCAGAAGGAATATCGTAGTCTATAATGGCACCGCATATATCTGGGTCGGTATTTACGGTGATATCATTTTTATCTTCAATAACCGGAGCTTTATCATCAACTACACTTATTTCAAAGCTGCAGCTTGCTGTATTTCCAGCTGCATCAGAAGTGGTAAAAGTTATAGTTGTAGTGCCCACTGGAAATACTTCTCCTGAAGACAGACCTGCGGATTGTTCTACAGTTACATTACCCGAATTATCGAAACCTTCTGGAGTTTCAAATTCTACAATAGCACCGCAAATTCCGCCATCAGTACTTCTTACTATGTCTGAAGGGCATTCTAAAGTTGGATCCTCAGTATCTTCAATGATGATATCAAAGCTACATTCAGTAGTATTTCCAGAATCATCGGTAGCGGTAAAAGTTATGGTGGTAGTGCCGATTGGAAACTGAGAACCCGAAGTAGATCCCCCGGTTTGTTCTACAGTTACTTCACAATTATCGGTTGCTAAAGGATTCTCAAAATTCACTGTTGCAAAATCAACACCGGTTTCAGTACTAAAAATCATATTTTCAGGACATTCAATTGAAGGCGCCTGGTTATCAGTTACCGTTACAGTTTGCATAACCGGCTCAGCTTCGTTTCCATTTGCATCGTTTACGGTCCAGGTAATAGTTGTAGTTCCTACCGGATACTCCGCATCTAAAGCTTGATTATCATCACGGGTTCCGTTTACATTTCCTACAGAGCAATTATCGGTTGCTTGAGGAGCAGTAATTTCTAAAATCGCGCCACAAGTATTAGCATCAGCACTTGTGTTGATGGATTCCACGTTTGCAATTACCGGCGCCTGGTTATCAGTTACCGTTACGGTTTGAATAACCGACTCAGCCTCATTTCCATTTTCGTCAATTACTGTCCAGGTAATGGTTGTAGTTCCAACCGGATACTCAGCATCTAAAGCCTGATTATCATCACGAGTTCCGTTTAAATTTCCTATAGAACAATTATCAGTTGCTTCCGGAGCAGTTATTTCGATCATCGCACCACAAGCATTAGCATCAGCAGTCGTATCGATAGCTTCCACGTCATTAATTACCGGTGCCTGGTTATCAGTTACCGTTACGGTTTGAATAACCGGCTCGGCTTGATTTCCATTTTCATCAGTTACGGTCCAGGTAATAGTTGTAGTTCCTACGGGATATTCAGCATCTAAGGCCTGGTTATCATCACGAGTTCCGGTTGCCATTCCTACGGAACAGTTATCGTTAGCTTGCGGAGCGATAATTTCTAACATCGCGCCACAAGTATTAGCATCAGCAGTCCTATTGATAGATTCAACTTCTGCAATTACCGGTGCCTGGTTTTCAGTTACCGTTACGGTTTGAATAACCGGCTCCGCCTGATTTCCATTTTCGTCAGTTACGGTCCAGGTAATAGTTGTAGTTCCTACCTGATACTCAGCATCTAAAGTTTGATTATCATCACGAGTTCCAATTACATTTCCAACGGAACAGTTATCGTTAGCTTGGGGAGGCGTAATTTCTATCATCGCACCACAAGCATTAGCAGTCGTATCGATAGCTTCCACATCATAAATTACGGGTACCTGGTTATCGATTACTGTTACGGTTTGTGTACAAGTGCTTTCATTACCTGCCGCATCAGTCACGGTCCAGATAACGATAGTTTCTCCCAGACTGAAAAGCTCTGGAGCATTGTTCGTAATGCTTAATTCTGAATCGCAGTTATCTTTAGCAATAAGATCACCAAACGATAATTGAGAAGCGGTACAGGTTCCTTCGTCTACAGTAACGTTTATTAAATCAGTAGGACAAGAGGTAATTTCCGGTGCCTCTTTATCCTGATCTGCTTCGACGCTTACTTCTATTTCAGTTTCGCAATTATTATTCTTAGCAACCAGGTAATAAACTCCTGAAGCTAAGTCTGTGAATGAACCGTTTTTGTGGGAATATTCATTTTGCTCACTATCCTTAAGAATAAAAGTTAAACCCTCGGTAGGCTCGAATTCAATGATTCCGTTATTTAAACTGCAAGTTGTATTAGTAATAGAGGTAGTTATTGGCGCAATTGGTGCACCTTCATTTTTTATGATCACTAATGCTTCAGAAATAGCTTCACAGTCTCCATTACTAGCCTGTACAAAATAAGTTGCTGCTGCTAAATCACTGAATTCTCCGTTTTCAATACTATTATTTAGTGGGTTTTGATTTTCATCTAAAAGGGTATAGGAAATTCCGGCTTCAGTATTTACAGAAATAGTTCCGGTAGTATCTTCACAAGTTGGTTGTTGTGACACTTCTGCCACTGGCGATCCAGGACCACCTTCATTTTTTATGATCTCTAGTTCTTCAGAAACAGCTTCACAATCCCCGTTGCTGGCTTGTACAAAATACTTTCCATCAGTTAATCCGCTGAAAGTTCCATTAGCAATAACATTATTAAGTGGATTTTGATTTTCATCTAAAAGGGTATAAGAAATTCCCTGCTCGGTAGTTACCGAAATAGTTCCAGTAGTATCTTCACAAGAAGGTTGTTGAGAAACGTTTGCTTGTGGCTGACCAGGAGTCCCCAGGTTTTTTATGATGACTAATGCTTCAGAAACAGCTTCACAATCTCCATTGGTAGCTTCTACGAAATACTTTCCGTCAGTTAGGTCACTGAATGTTCCATCGGCAATAACGTTATTAAGTGGATTTTGATTTTCATCTAAAAGGGTATAGGAAATTCCTTGCTCGGTAGTTACTGAAATAGTTCCGGTAGTGTCATCACAAGAAGGTTGTTGTGAAACGCTTACTTGTGGTTGGTTCGGAGTTCCTAAGTTTTTTGTGATTACTAATGCTTCAGAAACAGCTTCACAATCTTCGTTACTAGCTTCCACGAAATACTTTCCGTCAGTTAGCCCGCTGAAAGTTCCATTAGCAATAACATTGTTTAGTGTGTTTTGATTTTCGTCTAAAAGGGTATAAGAAATTCCTTGCTCGGTAGTTACCGAAATAGTTCCGGTGATATCTTTACAGTTTGGTTGAACTACCGTGGTGATTTCCGGAGTTCCTGGTATAGCTGGCGCAGGTAAAATCTCAAAGGTATTTGTTGTGAAAACACAATCATTTAAAGTAACCGATAGTGTATATACCCCAGGAACTATTGAAGTAGCGGCATTACTTAAGGCAATATCCCCAGCATCTGACTTCAATTCATAATCATAGTTTTCATTAAAATTGGTGATGGTCAATACTCCATTTTCATTCTTGCAGGTGGGATCTTCTTTGGTATAAAAAGGTTCCAGTTGAGTTTTAATATTTTCTAAAGTAAGCGACTGTTGAACATATATTTTTCCGCATTCATAGGTAATTCTGAATATTCGCTTATAAACTGCGGGAGATTGCTGTTGCAAAATATCTTTATAACTTATACTTTCAATATCTTCAGTGAATGAAATACTTCCACCTAAATCAGTAAATACTTGCTGGGCAATAGTTGTGAATTCATTTGATAACCCCGGAATAGCATTATCTAGAAAATCGTTATCACAAGTTTGAATTGTTTGATTTTGTGGTGCTGTAATTTCTGGCTCTCCTATTACAGAAACCTTAATGGGAGCTTTGTTAGGGCTTATACAACTTGCCGATTCTCCTTCAGCAACGTAATAGGTTATTTCTCCTGCCTGGGAGGTAGAAGGAGTAATTTGAATTTCGGGAGTTGTGTCGGCTTCGCTGGTATAGTAATATAAATTGAAATCGGGATCACTGGCTACAGCAGTTAATGAATCAGCTTCATCGTTAAGACAATAAGTGATTGATTCAGTTTCTGGTACCGAAGCTATAGTTGTAATTTCTATAGTAAAGGGTATTGCGCAATTCTGGGTTCCCGGGATTACAGCGTAATATTCAGTTGAACCAGAATTATTTGGTATTGGATTGTTAGTAGTATATTCTGTACTATTACTGGTTACCGGAGATTCGTTAAAGAATCTTGTTCCGTTAGGGAAACCTGAATTGATCTCTGAAATTTTTATTGGATCTTCACGGTTGCAATAAATAAATTTTCTTTCTTCATCTGAATTTCCGCAATTTTCTGCCCGAAAGTTGGTAGCGTCTATAGCAACCTCAAAAGGTGAAGTGATAGGTTGGCCCTGGCAGGTTCCTTCGGTTTCATAACCCTGGATAAGATCTTTGTTTTCAAATGTGGTACCGGTTATAGCGCCGCGACCGCTAATATTTCCATTAAATCTTATAAGATCGAAACCTGGGCAGACATTGGAAAGGATAGTACAATCCCTGGTTACCCCGAATTTTATAGTGAGATCGGCTAAAATATCATTGGTATTAGTTGCAAGAGGTAATTCATCAATTTCCCAAACTATTGATCCTGTTGCACCTAAAGTAGGATCAAAATATACATTGTAATTTTGAGGAGTGGGAGAAAAATAGAAATTCGTGGATAGACTATTGGTAAGATAATCGGCATTATAGGGAACTGGAATAACAACTTTTACGTCTTCCACATTTTCTGTCCCTTTATTTTTTAATTCTATCTTATAGCTTAATTCATCACCGGGCTCTGCATTGTATGGAGGATTGCCGGCTATACTGCCATTTATTGCAGTTAGAGAAGAGACTCCTTCAATTTCAGGAATGTATGCATCAACAGACATTGCGATAGAAAAAATGGAGTAGGTATCTTGAGTAGAACCATACCTGAAAGTTGTACTGGTTTGGTTATTATCTATAGCTGAATTTCCATTATTTGGAATATTAAACATGCTAATATCTATTCCCGTATTATTAGAATAATTAGGAGTTCTGGAAATTCCATCATTTTCAATAGAAGAATTAAAGAAATTATTAGTGCTGTTTTGCTCGTGAGAAAGTCCTAACCAGGTATTATCACTATTTTTCTTTATTTGAAAATAATCTCCGGAAATTCCAACATCACCCTCACCGGCCATGATACCTAACTTCATATT
Organism: Salegentibacter salegens; assembly: GCF_900142975.1. Classification (NCBI taxonomy): domain Bacteria; kingdom Pseudomonadati; phylum Bacteroidota; class Flavobacteriia; order Flavobacteriales; family Flavobacteriaceae; genus Salegentibacter; species Salegentibacter salegens. The sequence goes on along the minus strand of NZ_LT670848.1, from coordinate 1,099,785 downwards.
TACCGGACCCGATTGAGCAGTATTAAACCCTGAAACCGGAAGTTCATAATTTGCGACAACATTTCCTTCTACGTGGGCGTAACCATCAAAAATGGTAACATCCCTCCAATCCATTTGGGAATTTTCATAGATTACAATCATTCCCCATCCGCCATAATACCCTGTAACACCACCGTTACCTTCGGTTAGTTCCATATCGGCAACCCAATATTCTCCGGTTCCGTTATTTCTAACTAAATCGGTTACTTCAGCGTAAGCAGCATACATATTTGATGGTCCGGGGAAAAGAATATCATTTGGATTTGCGGTAAAAGTTTGATAGGTAGAATTATTTGGACCTTTTACTTTAATCTTTCTTTTGTTACTCGTCTTCTCAGAAGTATCGGTGCGTCCAGACCAGTACAGTCCGGCATAGATTATACTGGAACAATCAGGATTTGCTCCATTTTCGTTTGAAAATTCAAGCACAGCTGCAGAAGAGTTTTCGGTTGAAGAATCTCCATCTTCATCTACAAACTGCATATAATTGTTACTGTTGTTGGTATTATCTCCGTAAATGTAAAGGCTAAGATTGGTGTTGCCAATCATAGTAAAATCTCCCTTAATATTATAGATCTTTTTCGATGTAGAATACTGGGAAGTCCGTTGCTGAAACTCTTTATATACCTGCGCATTTGCAGCCGTAGTGAAAAATAGCACTGTAAATGCTATTAACACAAATCTTATAGAGGTAATCTGATTTCTAAAGTAATTTTTTTCCATAATCCTGAATTTATGAGTGCAATATTTTATTGCTCTTTAGTAGTCCTGTAAAGAACTTTTACGTTAGAAGTATTCTTTAACATCCCTTGAATATTTGATACACTACATTCAAAATCGCATTCTATTAAAACGTATTTTAACGAACCACTCTTAATAGAGCTTAGGTCTAAAGTAGCAGCTGAATTGGTTGTGGAATGTTTAATTAAAATTAAGTTTACGCTTTGCAATTCGGTTTTAAGAGATGATAATTTCGATAAGTAGTTTGATGGTACAATTACCAGTTTGGGCGCTCCTTCTCCCATTTTTACGTGCTCATTTTCCTGAACAACTATTAAAGGATTTAATTCGAAAACGAGATTTTTAAGATTATCTACTTCCTGGGAGTCAAAATTTTGCTGACTTCGGGTTTGAGTTGATTGTTCTCCTATTAATCCATCAAAGTCGGTAATAGTGTAAGATTGCTGTGCATTGCTGGTAAAAACATTACCCAACAATACAAGAATAAGGATATTAAAAACTGAATTTATTTTCATAATTCTATAGTTCTGTTTCCCAATTTTAATGAGAAGATTATTTTAATTTTTGGCATAAAAGGGTCACTGATCCGTAGGGGGAGGATCAAATCAGGGTAGTTTTAATAAAACATCCGTGAATGTGAGATTTACATTTTGAAAACTTTTGGGGAAAGTTTTTTATAGGAAAGTATGGGGGATGACCTATTAGTAATGTTAATCTTGGTATAAAATTACAGTGAATAATCTTTAAAGGAGCAAATTGTCTTTTTTTTTAGATTAAAGCTTATATATTTTCGGTGAACGGTAAGAATAAAGTGAAAAATACAGGAAATCAGGGGTTTAATATTTTAAAACTAAACCTTTAATCAACGGTATATATTATTGACAACTGGTGATAACCCTTAAATTTAAACACAAAAAAACCACCCAGTAAAAGGTGGTTAGATTTTAAAAAAAGTTGGGGTACTTAGTTAGTTTTGTTCGTACATTAAAATTCTATGTTCTTCTCCTTCTATTAAAGGATGTTCTTCCAGGTCAATTTCATATATAAAACCTTCTTCTATAACTGTAAAAATATCATATTCATCCTGTACCGTATAACCTAATTCCTGTCTTGCATAATCTAACCAGGTTTGGTAGGTAGGTACATCCATTTTATTTTTATTAGAAATAACAGTTAGAAAACCGTTTTCAATTTCTATAGTATAACGACCGCTTTTACCGTTTTTACTGGTATCGTAATCTACCCACTTACCTTCATCCATTTTAGAAATTTGAAGTTCGGTTAAATTATGTGGATTAAAATCTACGGCATAAACAGCATGATTTCTGGTGTAGCTATCTGGGTTTGTCATTCCACCCGTACAGCTTCCTAAACTTATAGCAAGCATAGCTATTAAAATCTTAATAATAATCTGGCTTTTAAATTGTAAAAAATTCGTAGAAAAATTCATTTATAATATAATTTAGCTTTGTTCTAAGATGAATATGTCTTATATTTGTGTAAAACTATATAGATATGATACCTTCAGATTTCAGGGATTTTTTCGTTAATAGTCCAGCGACTGTTCAACAAGAGATAGTGGCTTCGTTGCTATCATTGTCTTTGCAAGAAAGTGAAGTAAAGGACAGCAACGAGGCAAAAGCAGTTACCTGTCCTCATTGCTCAGAAAAGCGTGTTCGTGCCAATGGCAAGCTCAAAGGCGTTCAACGCTATGTTTGCAATGGCTGTAAGAAGAATTTCAGTGAGACCACAGGTAAGTTTTGGTATAATATAAAAAAGAAAGAGAAGTTAAATCGGTATTTATACTGTTTGTTGTCGGGCTACAGTATCAGGAAAAGTGCAGAAGAGACGGAGATATCAATTCAAACGTCCTTTGATTGGAGACATAAATTGCTCACGTCATTTTCCAGTGTTTCGGTAGAAGAGTTTCAGGGCATAGTCGAAAGCGATGACCTGTTCTTTGCCTACTCAGAAAAAGGAGGACGTCATTTAGGTAGAAAACCGAAAATGCGAGGAGAAAAAGCAAGCAAAGCAGGCATAAGTGATGAAAAAGTAGCTGTAGTGGCAACTTGTGATAGATCTGGAAACAAAGACTTTAAAGTGGCCACAAGAGGTCGTATCAGTAAAGAGGATCTGAATAGAATACTTAAAGGGAAACTTGATAAAGCTGACGTACTCTGCAGCGACAGCCATAGAAGTTATGGTGCTTTTGCAAAAGCCAACACAATTGCCCATAAAAAGTTCAACACCTCAAAGGGACAGCGAACCGTAGATAAGGTGTACCATGTCCAGAATGTAAACAATATGGATATGAGATTGAGAAAGTTCATGGATTCTTTCAATGGGGTAGCTACAAAATACTTACAGAATTACTTGAATTGGTTCTTGGTACTTGAAAAAATCAAGAACTCAACCAGTAAAATGGCAACAGTTACAGCCATTGCCTTTGCTTCAAATAGCGCATGGTACGAGTACAAACAACAACTATTCAATATGCTAATTAGAACTTAGCCTATAATTTTAGTTCAATTTAAAACTCTGGGTTAGGTAAATGTTTTAAACAAAATTAAATGATATGTCTCTTTTTATGTATTATTATTAATGCTTTTAGCTATACTGCATCTTAATTAGATAAAATGTAATAAATGCTCTTTCGGCGATGTATTTTGTCGAACATATTTGCGGAATATGGAGAATACGTGCAATTCATCCTTTATCTTTCTATTTTTTTAAGTGCATTTCAACTATAAAATGTAGAATCTTATCTCAAATATTTTCCGGCTTCAGCCTAAAACTTGTAAATTGCAGCAAAGCAAAACACCATGCAAAAGAGCCTTGATAATTACAGAAAGAGCTACGGAAAAAGTGAACTTTTAGAAGATCATATTCCCTCTTTTCCACTGCCACTTTTCACCGCCTGGTTTGAGGAGGCTGAAAAGCATCCTGAAATAGCTGAAGTAAACGCTATGAACCTTTCCACTTGTGGTATTGAAGGGTTTCCAAAGAACCGTATAGTGCTTTTAAAGTCGTTTGGCGAAATAGGATTTAGTTTTTACACCAATTATAATTCTGAAAAAGCCAGGGATATTGAAGAAAATCCCAGGGTTTGTTTATCCTTTTTCTGGCCAGCTTTAGAGCGGCAGGTAATTATTAAAGGTGTGGCAATGAAAACTTCAGAAGAAGAATCTGCAGCATATTTTGGATCCCGACCTCGCGGAAGTCAATTAGGCGCCTGGGCTTCAAACCAGAGCAATATTTTAAGCTCCCGGGAAGAACTGGAAGAACACTTAAATGAAATTGAAGAAAGATACCAAAATAAAGATGTAGATAAACCGCCACACTGGGGCGGTTACCTGGTAACACCCCGAAGTTTTGAATTCTGGCAGGGTAGAAATAACCGTTTACACGACAGGATAATCTATGAATTTATAGAAAAGGATACCTGGGAACGTAACCGTATGGCCCCTTAAAATTGAAATTATGAAAAGACTAATTCTTGTTAGACACGGTAAATCCTCCTGGGCAAATAATTTACCCGATGAAAAAAGACCGCTTAAAAAACGTGCTTATAATGATGCTGAGGTAGTTTTGAAAACCTTTAAGGAATTTCAAAGTGGAAATTTAACTTTATGGAGCAGTCCAGCAGTTAGGGCAAATACTACAGCAAATCTTTTTAAAGACGCATTGGAAATACCCTCTGATAGATTCACTGTAAAAAAGGAGCTTTATACCTTTGATGAAAATCAATTATTATCGGTGATTAAAACCTGTCCCGAAGATGTAGAAAAACTCATGGTATTTGGTCATAACCCGGCAATGACGGGTTTGGTTAACCGGTTGGGCGATAAATCTATAGATAATTTACCTACTACAGGACTTTGTGTAATAGATTTTGATTCAGATTCCTGGAAAGAAATTAAAACCGGTAAAACCTTGCTACAATTATTCCCAAAAAACTTACGCTAATTTATGCCGCAAAAAAAATATTTAAACAGGGAACTCAGCTGGTTACAATTTAATGCCCGGGTATTACAGGAAGCCGAAGATGAAACCGTACCACTTATAGAGCGATTACGATTTCTGGGAATTTTCTCTAATAATTTAGATGAATTTTTTAAAGTAAGGTATGCTACCGTAAAAAGAATTGACCTCGCTGGAAAGGCAGGAAAAAGTGTTCTTGGCGGGATTAAAGCAAGTAAATTACTTGAAGAAATCACCCAAATTGTAATTGAACAACAAGCAGAAAGCTTACAGGTCTTATATGATATTCAGCATCAGTTAAAAGATCATAATATTCATATTATAAATGAACAACAGGTCTCTACTTCCCAGGAAAAGTTCATTAAGAATTTTTTCCTTTCAAAAGTAAGTCCGGCATTAGTAACCATTATTCTTAACGATCTCCCAGAAATCCCAAGTTTAAAAGACAGTGCCGCATATCTAGCCGTAAAAATGGTAATGAAAGAGGAAAAACCTCAACAAGGGATTTCCAAAGTGTTAGATAAGACTGAAAAAGACCGTAAATATGTGCTTATTGAAATTCCGCGTAGCATAGAACGATTTGTAGTGCTTCCAGAAGAAAATGGAAACCAGTATATAATTTTGTTAGACGATTTAATTCGGTATAACCTTGGGACTATTTTTAACATTTTTGAATACGAAAGTATTTCGGCCCATATGATAAAAATTACCAGAGATGCCGAGCTTGACATTGATAGTGACCTTAGTAAAAGTTTTATAGAAAAGATTTCCAGCAGTGTCAAAGATCGAATAAAGGGAGAACCGGTAAGGTTTGTTTACGATATGAATATTGCCGACGATACTTTATCCTATTTAATGAATAAAATGGGCATAGAATCTACCGATAGTATTATTCCCGGTGGGCGCTATCACAATCGGCGGGATTATATGAACTTTCCAAGCCTGGGCAGCGAAGATTTACTCTATAAACCTATAGAACCTTTACCTATTCCCGGACTTATTTTGCAAACCAGTTTGTTTGGTAGTATAGCAAAAAAGGATTTTCTCTTATATGCACCTTATCAAAGCTTTGCCTATACGGTTAAATTTTTAAGGGAAGCAGCGCTAGATCCGAAGGTGAAAACAATAAAAATCACTATCTATCGCCTGGCTAAAATTTCTCATATTGCCAGTTCACTAATTAATGCGGTTAAAAACGGAAAAAAAGTAATTGTGCAAATTGAATTACGGGCGCGTTTTGATGAAGTAGCTAATATTCGTTATGCTGAACAAATGCAGGCCGAAGGTGTGCAACTTATCTTTGGAGTCCCCGGACTTAAAGTTCATTGTAAAGCCTGTGTGATAGAGCGCGAAGAAGAAGGGAAAACAAAGCGCTATGGTTTTATTAGCACCGGGAACTTTAACGAGTCTACGTCTCGCATTTATACCGATTATACCTTATTTACCGCTCATCCTGAAATTTTAAAGGAAGTGAATAAAGTGTTCGATTTCTTCGAGATCAATTACAAGGTTAATAAATACAAGCATTTAATAGTTTCCCCGCACTACAGCCGAAATACCTTTGTAGGCTTGATTCAAAAAGAGATTGAAAATGCCAGGGAAGGAAAGCCTTCTGGCATCGCATTAAAGCTGAATAGCCTTTCAGATTATCCTATGATAGATAAGCTATACCAGGCGAGCCAGGCAGGAGTTAAAATTAAACTTATTGTACGTGGGGTTTGTTGTCTTATTCCCGGGGTAGAAGGTTTAAGTGAAAATATTGAAGTAATAAGTATTGTAGATAAATTCCTGGAGCATCCGCGGGTTTTTATATTTAAAAATGGCGGAAATTCGAAAGTCTATATTTCTTCAGCCGATTGGATGACAAGAAATCTTGACCTTCGTGTAGAAATTTCATGTCCAATTTATGATGAAGAAATTAAACAGGAAATTATTGAAACTTTTGACATTAGCTGGAACGATAATGTAAAAGCCAGGATGATTACCTCAAAGCAGGATAACGCCTACCGAAATAGCAGTTCTAAAAAACATCGTTCTCAATTTGAATTGTACGATTATTATTTAAATAAACTCCCTGAGAACGAACCGGAAAAGCATTCTAAAAAGAAAATAGATAATTAGCCTTAACCTCAAATTTTTATAAATCTCACTTAGTGAGTTTAACCGAAAATTTTAACTCGTGATTACACAAAAAAACTACGCAGCTATAGATATAGGGTCCAACGCCGTTAGGCTTCTTGTTTCTACTATTACAGAACAAAAAGGCAGGGAAGAAACAGATTTTAGGAAAACTTCCCTTGTAAGGGTTCCAATTCGGCTTGGAGAAGATGTATTTAAACAAAGTGTTATTTCAGAAAACAATATAGAGCGTATGGTAGATACCATGCAGGCTTTTAATCTTTTAATGAAATCTCACGGGATTGTAGAATACAAGGCTTGCGCAACCTCGGCTATGCGGGAAGCTAAAAATGGCGCTCAGGTAGTTGAAAAAATTAAGGCAAAAACAGGCGTAGAGATTGAAATTATAGATGGTAACCACGAAGCAGCTATTATTGCAGCCACAGATTTGCATGAACTTATTAAAAATGATTGCAATTACCTTTATGTAGATGTTGGTGGTGGTAGTACCGAATATACGCTTTACAGCAGCGGCAAGACTGTCGCTTCACGATCTTTTAAAGTGGGAACCGTACGCCTTTTAAATAATTTAGTTGAAGATGGCGCCTGGGAAGAAATGGAAAAATGGGTTAAGGAAACCACAAAACCTTATAAGGATATAGACCTGATTGGTTCTGGTGGAAACATCAATAATATTTTTAAAACCAGCGGTAAAAAAGAAGGCAAGCCTTTAAGCCTGGCTTACATAAAAAAATATAATGAATTGCTAAATTCTTTAAGTTATGAAGAGCGTGTTATGGATCTTCAGCTTAAAAGTGACCGTGCCGATGTAATTATTCCGGCTTCAAGGATTTATCTAAATTCTATGAAATGGGCAAGAGCCGATAATATTTTTGTGCCAAAAATAGGATTGGCTGACGGGATTATAAAATCACTTTATAACGGGAAAAAGAAGTAGTTTGTAGATAACAAAACCCGGGTCTCCAGTATAGGGTATCCGGGTTTTTTTAAGGTTATTTAGTTAAAAAGTCTATCCATGAATGGTTTTGTCTTTGCTGAGACTTTTCATAATTTCAGCTTCAAAATTGAGCAATTCTTCCCATTTTTTATCTACCTCTGCTCGTTCGCCATATTTTCTGGCAAACTTGAGAAACATCGTATAATGATTCGCTTCACTAATCATTAATTTGTGATAAAACTCAGCGAGTTCTTCATCTTTTAATTCTTCTGAAAGTAGCCTGAAACGTTCACAACTTCTAGCCTCAATTAATCCTGCGATTAGAAGCCTGTGAACCAACTGTGTGGTTCTACTGCCGCCTTTTGGGAAGAAACTAAGTAGTTGAATTACATATTCGTCTTTTCTATCTCTGCCTAAAACGAAACCACGTTTTAAAAGCTGCTCGTGCACCATTTTAAAATGGCCCATTTCTTCCCTGGATAAAGCGATCATTTCATCTACTAATTCAGTGTACTCCGGGAAAGAAACAATTAATGAAATTGCTGTTGAAGCCGCCTTTTGCTCACAATAGGCGTGATCTATAAGAATTTCTTCTATATTTTTTTCGGCAATATTGGCCCAGCGTGGGTCTGTGGGAAGTTTTAATCCTAGCATATCTATACGTCTAAATCAAATGTACTTCTTAGTTTATCTATTAAAGGATTTTTCTCCTTCAATTTGTTGTATTTTTCAATAGGAGTGAAGGCATATTTTTTCGCCGACTGCTCGTTTACATTAATCACCAGCCTAATTTCTGTATTCTGAAGTTTTTGCTTCAGGTAAGCCATTAATTTATTTTGCTCCCGCTCCAGGTTGATCTTCATTGTTTCGTTAGGTAATTCTATAACAATGCGATTTTCTTCCTGCAGTTTCGGTAAATCGGTTTCAAGAATGGAAGCGAGAATTTTTGAACCCTGCTTTTTTATGCGTTTTACATAATCATTCCAGGTGGCCTGCAATTGTGTTTCGCTAAACTCACCGTTGAGCACAACCTCTTTTGACGGCAAAGCTTCTTGATGCCGGGCTTCAATTTCCCGTTTTTTCTGAATACTTTTTAATGATAATCCCGAAACCTTTTCCTTTTTTATTTCAGGATCGGTTACTGGTTTTGGTTCTGGAGCAGGAGGAAGATCAGGAGCTGGTTCTTCTTTTGCTTCAGCTGCTTCGGGAACCATTGTTTCTTCTGAATGATAATTATCTTCCTTATCATCTGCACAATGGCTATTAGGCGTTTTATTTTCTCCTGAAGGCAACTGACTTTCCTTTGGAGCTTCTGCTGAAGTTTCGCCGTGTTCATTCTCGCGAACCATAACTTTTTCTTCCGAAGAAAGCATGGTAGCTTGTTTTTCAAAAATCGAAGCGGGAATTATTGATTGTTCAAACTTTTTTTTTTCTCCATCAAAAGTGATAGAGGCAAGCTGCATTAAAGAAAGTTCTACCAACAAGCGTTGGTTTTGGCTTGTTTTATACTTTAGGTCGCACTCATTCGCCAGGTCAATCGCTTTAATTAAAAACTGATGATTGGTTTTGGAAGCTTGTTCAAAATAGCGGGTCTTGGTCTGTTCTCCAACTTCTAAAAGCTGAATCGTTTTTTGGTCTTTACAAACCAATAGATCTCTAAAATGTGAAGCTAAACCGCTAATAAAATGGTGACCGTCAAATCCGCTGGAAAGGATTTCGTTATAGCTAAGCAGCAATTGCGGAATATTATTGCTTAAAATAAGATCGGTAACCTTAATATAAGTATCATAATCCAGCACATTTAGATTTTCGGTAACCGCTTGTCTTGTAAGCTCTTTTCCGCTAAAACTTACCACCCTGTCGTAAATGGAAAGTGCATCCCGCATAGCACCATCAGCTTTTTGCGCAATAATGTTCAATGCGTCTTCCTCGGCATTTACACCTTCTTGCTTGGCGATATATCCCAAATAGTTTTTAGCATCGCTTACCGTAATTCTTTTAAAATCGAAGATTTGGCAACGAGAAAGTATGGTTGGGATTATTTTATGTTTTTCAGTCGTAGCTAAAATAAAGATGGCGTGTTGGGGCGGTTCTTCTAAAGTCTTTAAGAAAGCATTAAATGCCGACTGCGAGAGCATATGCACCTCATCTATAATATATACTTTATACTTCCCAACTTGTGGAGGAATCCTAACCTGGTCTATTAAATTCCTGATATCGTCTACCGAGTTGTTAGAAGCGGCATCGAGTTCAAAAATATTAAAAGCAAAATCCTCATCGGGGCTTTGCGTACCATCGTGGTTAATCATCTTCGCAAGGATACGTGCGCAGGTAGTTTTTCCCACGCCACGAGGTCCTGTGAACAAAAGTGCCTGTGCCAGGTGGTCATGTTCAATGGCATTTCTTAAGGTATTGGTAATTGCTTGTTGCCCCACCACATCTTTAAAAGTTTGCGGGCGGTACTTACGAGCTGATACTATAAAATGTTCCATTGAAATTTATTGAACTACAAATATAAAAATAGCCTCCGTAAGTTCTAAGGCAATCGTCTATATTTTTGAACAATTAAGCCTAAGAAATCAACATTTTTTTAATCGCGATGCTTTCTAAAAAACTACCTTTGCGGGAAGCAGGCCGCCTTATCGCCAACGAATTTAATCGGTGGAGGAAATTCCGGACACCAAAGAGCGGCATAGTGGGTAACGCCCACCGGGTGCGTTTCGGTTTTCCGGAACGCAATCAGGACTAGTGCAACAGAAAGGATGTACAGGTAATGCTGTAGTGAAATCAGGTAAACTCTATGCGGTGCAATGCCATGTAAACCGGTGTTTGCAAGCTGCTCGCTTGCTACCGGAGGGTAGGCAGCTAAAGGTTTTTGGCAACAAAAACCGGAGATAAATGATAAGGGGAATCCCGGTTTACCGGGAGGAACAGAATCCGGATTACAGGCCTGCTTTTTTTATAATAATGTCTTAGCCCACGCCCGGGCCTCGTCCATATGGGAGAAAATATCAAAAGGAACAGGCGAAAATTGCTTTTCAAAATTAGCTATTTTCAAAGCTTCATAGCGTTGGCTTACAATAGCTATTCCCAGTAAGGATTTTACATCTTTTAGTTCAAAATAAATTGTAGGATTTACATTGTAATTATTCTTCCGGTCAGAGATATAAACATACTCAGCACCTTCATATACCTCGTTGCAAATTTTTAGAAGTTGTTCTACGTGTTCAATTTCAAACACTACATCGTCTTTTACTTCAGAAATAACCATCCCCTTATAAAAATTTAAAATAATATCACTAAGCTCAATTATTTTTATCCTCTCCGTCATACCATCGAATTTTTCAGCCTTAGCGGGCTGTATTTCCTTTTAGCAGAAATTAGAAATTAACCTGCATTCTCAAAAAAACTAAAAACCGAACCTCCATAACGTCGCCCTTCTATAAAGTTGGGAAGATCTGATAGATCGGTGTGTTTAGAGTGTTCAATAATTAATTGACCATTTGGATTAAGTAGGTTTTTTTCAAAAACGAATTGGGGGATTTTAGAGAATTTTTCTTTCTCAAAATCGTAAGGTGGGTCGGCAAAAATAATATCGGCCTTTACAAAAGCCTTTTCAAGAAATTTAAAGACATCACTTTTAATGGTGGTAATGTTTAAATCTAATTCCTGAGCGGTTTTTTTTATGAATTTTACACAATCAAAATTAGCATCTACTGCTGTTATTTCCTGGCTTCCACGCGATGCAAATTCATAGGCAATGTTGCCGGTTCCCGAAAAAAGATCGAGAACGCCTAATTGTGAAAATTGAAAATTATTATTCAGGATATTGAAAAGTGCTTCCTTAGACATATCGGTAGTAGGGCGTACCGGTAGCTTTTTTGGAGCCATTAATCTTTTTCCTTTATGTGTTCCTGAAATTATTCTCATTTAAACGATTTTAATGACGTTGTCTGAAAAGTTTTTAAAATCGTCATCCTGAATTTATTTCAGAGCCTGCTCCGAAAATTATTCGGAGATCTAAGATATTGACAATCAAAACATGTTAGAAGCTGAAACAAGTTCAGCTTGACGAAACTATACTTTTCAAACAACCTCTTTTAATTTTTCGAGGTTTTTTCTCGAAGGTATATTAATAGTTTTTAATGGCTAAGTTCTAATTAGCATATTGAATAGTTGTTGTTTGTACTCGTACCATGCGCTATTTGAAGCAAAGGCAATGGCTGTAACTGTTGCCATTTTACTGGTTGAGTTCTTGATTTTTTCAAGTACCAAGAACCAATTCAAGTAATTCTGTAAGTATTTTGTAGCTACCCCATTGAAAGAATCCATGAACTTTCTCAATCTCATATCCATATTGTTTACATTCTGGACATGGTACACCTTATCTACGGTTCGCTGTCCCTTTGAGGTGTTGAACTTTTTATGGGCAATTGTGTTGGCTTTTGCAAAAGCACCATAACTTCTATGGCTGTCGCTGCAGAGTACGTCAGCTTTATCAAGTTTCCCTTTAAGTATTCTATTCAGATCCTCTTTACTGATACGACCTCTTGTGGCCACTTTAAAGTCTTTGTTTCCAGATCTATCACAAGTTGCCACTACAGCTACTTTTTCATCACTTATGCCTGCTTTGCTTGCTTTTTCTCCTCGCATTTTCGGTTTTCTACCTAAATGACGTCCTCCTTTTTCTGAGTAGGCAAAGAACAGGTCATCGCTTTCGACTATGCCCTGAAACTCTTCTACCGAAACACTGGAAAATGACGTGAGCAATTTATGTCTCCAATCAAAGGACGTTTGAATTGATATCTCCGTCTCTTCTGCACTTTTCCTGATACTGTAGCCCGACAACAAACAGTATAAATACCGATTTAACTTCTCTTTCTTTTTTATATTATACCAAAACTTACCTGTGGTCTCACTGAAATTCTTCTTACAGCCATTGCAAACATAGCGTTGAACGCCTTTGAGCTTGCCATTGGCACGAACACGCTTTTCTGAGCAATGAGGACAGGTAACTGCTTTTGCCTCGTTGCTGTCCTTTACTTCACTTTCTTGCAAAGACAATGATAGCAACGAAGCCACTATCTCTTGTTGAACAGTCGCTGGACTATTAACGAAAAAATCCCTGAAATCTGAAGGTATCATATCTATATAGTTTTACACAAATATAAGACATATTCATCTTAGAACAAAGCTTTTTTAATTTGTATCTCCTGTGTTTAGCCCCAGGTTCTTGATTAAAACATAATCTTCCAATTTATTTAAACCGGTTAGCTCTTTTTCTTGATTTAAGCTGAAATTAGCTTCTAAAAGTTCCACCTGTTTAATATAATTGAAAGCAATTTTAAATAGGGGAGAAGCCTTGCTAATAGCTCCCAGCAAAATTAATCTAAACTTTTGCGGATCTAGATTAAGTTGCTCAGCCGTGAATAGAATATAATATAAAAAATCTTCTTTTTCGGTAAAACTGAAAGAATTACAAAGTAGGAGTTCACCATTTTCTATCACAACCAGTTCAAACTGCTTGTTCCTAATGTGCGCAAATATTTGTGGCCTGTCTGTTTTTGGTAATTTCAGTAAACTTTCTACTAAAACGGTATTGAGGTGCTGGTATTCAAATTCCCCGAATTTCTCAAAGAAGAAATTAATGATATTGGTATAAGGAATATAAACATTAATAATCCCGGTGTTACCAATTTCCTCGTGGGCAATGAAATCGGTTTTCAGGATTTTGGTGTTGAATTTTAAATAATCTGAAGCATTTTCTTCTTTGAATAAAGTTGCAGGAACCAAACTGAAAAGCGCATTATCAAAAATGAGTTTTACTTGTGTGGCTTCAGCAATGCTTTTTTCTTCAGCATATATTTTTTGAATTTCTTCAAGCAGTTTCACAGGGTCTACCTGTTGCGAAAAACGAATTTTCTTGAATTGTACCACTTTATTTTCCGAAGAATTTAGCGTACAAAAAGAAAGTCCATCCAGGGAAACCTGAATGGACAGTTCTAAATTTATTTGTTGTTTGCTGTTACTCGTCGCCATATTGCGTTGGCCAGTTTCCTTTTGTGTTAACCTCTTCCAGAGAGCCAACGTTAATGTAACGACCGTTAATATCGTCTACAGATTGTACCTGGTTTTGTTGCAAAATAAGGTCTTTATCTAAACCTTGCAATACAACACTTTTAGCTACTCTTGCTCTAAAAACCGCAATTTCTGAATTTCCTTTAGTAATTGTACCTGCATCAAGCTCAAATTTAGCATCTACATCATCTACCGGTACATTAATCATATTTGTATAACGCTCTTTATTTCCTTTAAATAATGAATCTTTAACAGGAACAAAGCCAAGTGTATCAATAATTACTTTTTCAATATATTCGTCTACACCATACTGTTTTTTGTATTCCTCATCTAATACAGTAGTATCACGACGTTGGGTAATTGCAAATTCTGCAGTATCTAAAAATCCTACTAATTTATCAAAATCATCCTGGAAAGATCCCACAATCTCTTTGTGAGCTAATTCTGCATTACGAATATCCTTTAAGTTTTCAACTACTTTGGCATACCGCTTTTCTTTAATTTTATTAAACTGAATTGGTTCGTAAACAGCATTAAAGGTAAGGTAGGCTAAACCAATAATAACCACCCAAAGAAGTAATTGAATTGCAAGTCTCATGCTTTCTAAATTTTGTTTTAAAATTACTAGTGTTTCACGACAAATCTACAATTTTTTTTTATTCGTAAAAGTTTCTTCCGTAAAAATCCATTCCTATCTTTGATTTTTGATAAATCTTCTATGGAAAATCTTGATGCTTCCAAATTTTATAAACTTCTTTTAAGCGATCTGGGTTTTACGGCGAAAGCAGGGCAGGATCTTGCTTTACAGCAGCTTTCCAGGTTTGTTTTAAACAATAATAAAGATGAACTTTTTGTGTTGAAAGGTTTTGCCGGAACCGGTAAAACCACTATAATCAGCACCTTGGTGAAAAATCTCTGGCAAATTAAGAAATCTGGGGTTTTATTGGCGCCTACGGGAAGGGCAGCAAAAGTAATCTCTAATTATTCGAAAAAAGAAGCTTTTACCATTCATAAAAAGATCTATTTCCCTAAAAAAAGTGGTGGGAGCGGAGTGCAATTTGTTTTGCAACCAAATAAACATAAAAACAGTATTTTTATTGTAGATGAAGCTTCAATGATCTCTGATACGCCCACAAATTCTAAATTAATGGAAAATGGAAGCTTGTTAGACGATCTTATTCAGTTTGTTTATTCGGGGCAAAATTGCCAGTTAATTTTAATTGGAGATACTGCGCAGCTACCACCGGTAAAAATGGAAATTAGCCCTGCCCTGGAAGCCGAGAAACTTCAATTTTCCTATAATAAAGAAGTACATCATATTGAGCTCGATGAAGTGGTTCGCCAGGCCGAAGAAAGCGATATATTGCTAAATGCCACAAAAATAAGACAAAGTCTACAAGACGGATTTTATGATAGTTTTCAATTTGAGCTTACCCCAAAGGCTGATGTGATTAGGTTGCAGGATGGTTATGAAATTATGAATGCCATTGAAGAATGCTACAATGAGTTAGGGAACGAGGAAACCAGTTTTATAGTAAGATCTAATAAAAGGGCCAATTTGTATAATCAGCAGATACGTTCCCGAATTTTATTCCAGGAAGAAGAAATTTCAGCCGGAGATTACCTTATGGTGGTAAAAAATAATTATTTCTGGATAAAACCCGCTTCTGAAGCTGGATTTATAGCTAACGGAGATATTGTAAAAGTTCTGGAGATTTTCGGTATAAAAGAGCTTTACGGGTTCCGGTTTGCCGAAGTACAGGTACAAATGGTAGATTATCCTAAAATGCGGCCATTTGAAACCGTAGTGATGTTAGACACGCTAACCAGCAATACGCCGTCACTTTCTTATGAAGAATCTAACCAGCTCTACCAGGAAGTGATGAAAGATTATGAAGACGAAACTTCTAAATACAAGAAATTTATGAAGGTGAAGAACAATAAGTTTTTTAATGCCTTACAAATCAAATTTTCTTACGCGATGACCTGCCATAAATCCCAGGGCGGGCAATGGAATACCGTTTTTATTGAGCAACCCTACCTGCCGGAAGGCGTTGGTAAAGAATATTTAAGATGGCTTTATACTGCCATAACCCGGGCAACCCATAAACTTTATCTTATAGGTTTTAAAGACGATTTTTTCGTAAATAAATAAATTAACACTGGCACAAAATCAAATATTAAAACCTAAATTTAACCACTAAAACTATCATTTTTGATGAATAAACCGCTTAAAATAATCGCAATGATTCCCGCCCGTTATGAGGCGTCTCGTTTTCCGGGGAAACTTTTAGAAGATCTTAACGGCAAAACGGTAATTACCAGAACTTACGAAGCTGCCAAAAATACCGGGCTTTTTGAGGAAGTTTATGTGGTAACCGATAGCGATGAAATCTTTGCTGAAATTAATAAAAATGGCGGTAGGGCTATAAAAAGCAATAAAGAACACGAATGTGGCAGCGACCGTATTGCTGAAGCCGTGCAGGATATGGATGTAGATATCGTTGTAAATGTGCAGGGAGATGAACCATTTATAGATAAAGACAGTTTGGCAAAATTATTAGTTGTTTTTCGGGAAGATGATGCTTCGGCTATAGATCTGGCTTCTTTAAAAACCGCGCTAAGCGAAGGCGACGATATTACGAATACTAATAATGTTAAGGTAATCACGAATAAGAATAATTTCGCGATGTATTTTTCAAGATTTCCAATTCCTTACCCAAGAAATACTGATGCAAATGTCACCTATTTTAAACATATAGGTATTTATGCATTTAGAAAACAGGCGATTATAGATTTTTATAATTTACCGATGCTTTCTTTAGAATCTGCTGAAAAGATTGAAGCGATTCGTTTCCTGGAATACGGGAAAAACATCAAAATGGTAGAAACCAAAATGCAAACCATAGGAATTGACACTCCAGAAGATCTTGAAAAAGCCAGAAAAATTTGGAACAATTAACTTACCGCATCTTTATAAACTTTTAGAGCCCGTTCGCGGGCTTCTTTATGATCTACCATTTTTTCAGGATAATCATCGGTTTCAAATTCTTCCACCCATTTTTTGATGTATTTTTTATCCTTATCAAATTTATCAATTTGAGTGGTAGGATTAAAAATTCTGAAATAAGGAGCAGCATCAACGCCGCTTCCGGCTACCCATTGCCAGTTTCCAACATTAGAAGACATCTCGTAATCCAGTAGCTTTTCGGCAAAATAGGCTTCACCCCAGCGCCAATCTATGAGCAAATGCTTACAGAGAAAGCTCCCTACCAGCATTCTTACGCGATTATGCATAAATCCAGTTTTGTTTAATTGGCGCATTCCTGCATCGACCAGTGGATAACCTGTGTTTCCTGTTTTCCACTTTTCAAATTCCTCTTCGTTATTGCGCCATTCAATGCGGTCATATTTCTTTTTAAAAGATTCAGTTACAGTATCGGGGTTGTGATACAGCACTTGCATAAAGAACTCCCTCCAGATCAATTCATTGAAAAAGGTTTTATTTGTTTCGGCATTTGCTTTTTTTACCATTTTTCGAATGCTAACAGTACCAAACCTAAGATGGGTTCCTAATCTTGAAGTACCATCTTTCCCGGGAATATTTCGGGTATTTTCGTATTGCTGAATTAAAGTAGGCGTAACATCATAATCCGGCACTTTGATTTCTGAAGGTTTAAAACCAATATCACTTAAACTTAAATTTGGTAAGCGGGTATTTTGAACAAGATTGTCCAAATATTGGCTGGTATAATGAATTTTAAGATCTAGGGATTTAAAATGCTCTTTCCAAACTTTCATATATGGTGTATAAACCATATAAGGATCGCCATCTTTCTTAAGCACCTCATCTTTTTCAAAGATAACCTGGTCTTTAAAAGTGTGAAATTCAATACTATTTTCAGAAAGTAACTCGGCTATTTCCTTATCTCTTTGGATTGCGTAAGGTTCATAATCGTGGTTAGTGAATACTTCAGCGATTTGATATTCTTTAATTAACTGATAAAAAATCTCTTTTGGTTTCCCGTGATACATCCCGATAGAACTGCTAAAATCATCCTGCAGTTCTTTTCGCATTTCCTGAAGCTGCTCGTGTATAAATGTTATCCGGGCGTCGTTTTCAGGTAATTTATCCAGGATTTCAGTATCAAAAATAAAAATTGGTAAAACCGGTTTATCAGTTTTTAAAGCTTCGAGAAAACCTACATTATCGTCTAATCTTAAATCGCGTCTAAACCAGAAAATATTCACTTCGTTACTCATTTATGAAATATTTAAAGTTGAAAGTCCGCCGTCTACCCCAATAATCTGGCCGGTAATCCAGCTGTTTTCATCGCTTAATAAAAAGGTAGCTGCGTTTGCAATATCCTTCGCATTTCCAACCCTTTTAAGCGGATGTCTTTCACTCATCTTCTCTTTCTTGGAATCATTAGACAATAACTTTTCAGCTAGCGGAGTATCGGTTAAAGATGGAGCGATCACGTTTACACGAAGGCTGGGAGCATACTCTGCTGCGAGAGATTTTGCAAATCCTTCAATCGCACCTTTTGCCGCAGCAACGCTGGTATGAAAGGGCATTCCAACTTTAACGGCCACGGTGCTAAAAAATACCAAACTTGCATTTTCGGCTTCTTTTAATTTCGGCATTACTCCCTGAACTACTTTTACCAAACTTAAAAAATTAAGATTCATTTCTTCCTCAAAATCTTTATGTTTTAGGATTTTAAAAGGTTTCAGGTTGATGCTGCCGGGGCAATAAACCAGGCCGTGGATTTCTTCAGGCAACTCAAGGTCTTCAATATTATCTTTTAAAACATCGAATTCTAGATGTTTAATATCATCATTTAATTCGCCTTTGTTTCTTGAGGCCACAATTACATTACTTTCTATAACTAGTTGATTGGCAATTTCAAGTCCGATACCAGTAGAGCCGCCAATAAGTAAAATATTCTTTTTCATAATTTATTT
Organism: Salegentibacter salegens; assembly: GCF_900142975.1. Lineage (NCBI taxonomy): Bacteria > Pseudomonadati > Bacteroidota > Flavobacteriia > Flavobacteriales > Flavobacteriaceae > Salegentibacter > Salegentibacter salegens. The sequence goes on along the minus strand of NZ_LT670848.1, from coordinate 1,080,902 downwards.
TTTTTGGATTACGCTAAAATGTCCTGTTTGAGAGTTGAATTTTTGGTTTTACTTTCATCAAATTCGCCAAAAAGTTCTACGAGTTTTTTCTGCCTGTAATCGAATATCTCATTCAGTTTAGGAGCTACAAGAATAGGATGAACCATTTGTCCTAAAATTCCGAAGGGTAATTTATAATCTACAATATCTTCCATTTCTACACCGCCGGGTATTTTCTTTAAGAAGTGCTTGTGGTGCCAAAGTGCATAAGGTCCAAAACGTTGTTCATCTACAAAGTATTCTTTGTCTTTAACGTGGGTTATTTCGGTTACCCACTTGGTTTTTATTCCCGCTATAGGTGTCACTATATATTGAATAATTTGCCCCGGGTACATTGGGCGATCGGCTCCCGAGAGAATATTAAATCCCATATAATCTGGTGTAATTGTCTTTAAATTTCCTGGGCTTGACAGAAATTCCCAGGCTTCTTCAAGACTTATGGGAAGTTTTTGTACCGATTTCTTAGTATAGATTTTCATTCTAAATGTATTTGAATGTAAAATTAAACGTAGTTTTGTTTAAAATAAAATTATTATAGTTAAACAAAATATAAATGAAGTTGGTTCCTTTCTAAATTTGTAATCAATTTCTCGGTATATTTGATCAAACTAAAGACAAACTAAATAATGAAAAAACTACTTTTATTTTTATGCACAGCCGGGCTTATGAGTGCTACTCAAGCACAGGTACAGGCGCCACAACCTAGCCCATTTACTAAAGTTGAACAAAAAGTTGGACTTACCGATGTTACCCTCGAATATTCCCGTCCCGGAATGAGAGATCGCGAGATATTTGGGGAACTGGTGCCATTCGGCGATGTATGGCGTACCGGTGCTAACGAGAACACAAAAATTACTTTTAGCGACGATATCACTATTCAAGGTAATGAATTAAAGGCAGGAACTTATGCCATTTATACTATTCCACAGGAAGACGAATGGGAAGTGATGTTTTATTCTGATGCCTCTAACTGGGGAAATCCTGCGGAATGGAATGAAGAAAAAGTAGCCCTAAAAGCAACTGCTGAAGTGATGGAGCTTCCTTTTAAAATGGAAACTTTTACCATTATGATAGATGAGCTGAAGAATGATTCTGCCGCTCTTAATATTATTTGGGAAAATACAGTGGCAAGTTTAAGATTTGAAGTGCCTACCGAAGAAAAAGCAATGGCAAGTATAGACAAGGTAATGAACGGCCCAGGGGCAGGTGATTATTTTGCTGCTGCAAGCTATTATCACGATGCCAATAAAGATTTGGAACAGGCTTATGAATGGATAAATAAGTCTCTTGAAATGGGGGATCTAAATGCGTTCTGGATTTTAAGGAAAAAATCGCTTATCGCTGCCGATCTTGGAAAAAAAGAAGAAGCAATTGAAGCTGCCAAAAAGTCTTTAGCTGGAGCTGAAAAAGCCGGAAACCAGGATTACGTAAAAATGAACAAAGACTCTCTAAAAGAATGGGGAGCTATGTAAGTTGAATTTTAAGAATAAGAAAAGGCTGTTTGAAATATCTCAGATCGTCATCCTGAATTTATTTCAGGATCTAACATGTTAATTATTTACAACATGTTAGAAGCTGAAAACAAGTTCAGCTTGACGAAAAGATGAGTTCTCAAACAGCCTTTATCTTTATTTAAATTTTATAACCTAAGCTTCACAACTAGCACAATTCACCATATTGGCTATAAATTCTTTGGAAACACTTTGGCTTCTTTGGTAGTAAAGTGTTTTTACACCGAGTTGCCAGGCTTCTATCATCAGCTTATTAACTTCTCTGACCGGAAGATCTGAAGGAATATTCAAATTTAAACTTTGCGCCTGGTCTATATATTTTTGCCTAACCGAAGCCTGCTGAATAATCTCTAACTGACTTATTTCTTTAAAGGTTTTGAAAATCATTCGCTCTTCATCACTCAATTCTTTTAAATGCTGTACGCTTCCGTGATTCAGCATAATGCTGCGCCAGGTTTCTTCGGTATCCAGTCCTTTTTCCTGAAGTAGTTGCTTTAAATATTTATTCTTGCGCATAAAATTTCCTTTAGCTAAACCTGCCTTGTAGTAATTGCTGCTAAAAGGTTCAATTCCCGGTGATGCCTGGCCTAAAATTGCAGAAGAAGATGTGGTAGGTGCCACGGCCATTAGGGTGGTATTTCTTAATCCGTAGCCTTTTAAAACCTCGGGTTCGCCATAAATATTAGCTAATTCTTTACTCGCTTTTGTAGCTTTCTCATTAATTTCTTTAAAAATGGAATTCGTTAAGCCTTTTGCTTTTAAGCCTTCAAAAGGAATTCTGTTCTTCTGAAGATAAGAATGCCAACCCATAACACCAAGACCGAGTGCCCTATGTCTTTTTGCAAATTTATTGGCAGGAGTGAGGTAATAATTATCTTCGGTTTTTGCGATAAATTCCTGCAAAACAGCGTCTAAAAAGTAGATAGCCAGTTTTACGGCTTCAGTATCTTTCCATTCATCATAAAGCTCCAAATTCATTGAAGAAAGACAGCAAATAAAAGACTCTTCTTCGGTAGAAGGCAGTGCGATTTCTGAACACAAATTGCTGGAATTTATAACATAGTTTTTATCCTTATAAACCTGCGGTTTAAATCGGTTAATATTGTCTTTAAAGAAAATGTAGGGCAAGCCTTTTTGCTGCCTGCTTTCTAAAACTTTAGCCCAGATTTCCCGTTTATCACGATCGCCATCTATCATTTCTTGCATCCAGTAATCGGGCACACAAACGCCGTAAAATAAATTCTGAATTGGATTTCCAATATTTTTTATCTCCAGAAATTCCTTAATATCGGGATGGTCTATATCCAGGTAAGCTGCAAAAGCTCCCCGGCGCACACCACCTTGAGAAATAGTATCCATAGCGGTATCAAAAAGCTTCATAAAACTGGTTGCTCCGCTACTTTTTCCGTTATCGGTTACCGCGCTACCACGGCCCCTTAGTTCTCCAAAATATCCGGAAGTACCACCACCAATCTTGGTTTGCATAATTACCTCGCCCAGTTTGTGGGTAATACCTTCAATATTATCGGGTACATATACATTAAAACAGGAGATTGGCAATCCGCGTTCGGTGCCCATATTGGCCCAAATAGGTGAACTTAAACTCATCCATCCACGCTCTATCATTTCTATAAAAGCTTCAGCCAGTTCGGGTTTGTAGAGCCTTTTTGCAGCTGCATTTGCAACGCGCTCAATAGCAGATTTTGTGGTTTCTCCTTTTAGTAAATAGCCGCGGTTAAGTATTTGCTGGCTTTCTTCATTGAGCCACCATAGGCGTTCTTGTTGGGTTTCTTTAATTATTGTTTCGGGCATTTTGCTGGATTTTAAGTTGAATTATTTCTTCGGAAATCTTATTAAAAAAGATCATCGGCTGTGATGCTCTTATCGTGTTTGGTATAATCTACCGGGCGCTTGGCAAAAAAGTCGTCTAAACTATTGGCGAAAACTTCTTCCTCAAACCATAACATGGCTTTATAATCATATTCTGAAACGAAATATATTTTTTCCAAACCAATTTTTTGAAGGCTGTCGTCTACGCGATATTTCATGAAATTCAGCAGGTCTTCTTTTTTGCACTGTTCTAGAGCACCATCAGCAAAGATCCAATCCAGGATTTCAGACTCCACTTCCATAGAGTGGGCAATGATTTCCCTAATTTGAGTTTTGGTTTCCTCGTTGAAAAATTCAGGAAATTCATTTTTAATCTGGTTAACGATATAAATCCCGGCATTGGCGTGAATTTGTTCATCTACCGAAGTCCAGGCAATTATATTGCTCACATTTTTCATTACGCCTTTAAATCGGCTAAAAGAAAGAATAATGGCAAACTGACTAAAAAGGGATACGTTTTCAATTAAGATCGAAAATAAAATAAGGGAAAACACGTATTTTTTTTCATCTGAAGATTTTGTATTTGCTAAAGCTTCAGAAAGATATGCTACCCTTTTTTTGATAACAGGAGTTTCAATTAATTTCTCGAACTCGTTGTTATAGCCTAAAACTTCAAGCAAGCGGGAATAAGCTTCCGAATGCCTGAACTCACATTCAGCAAAGGTACTCCCGAGTCCGTTAAATTCTGGTTTTGGAAGGTGTTGATACAAATCGCCCCAAAAGGATTTAACGGCTACTTCAATCTGTGCAATGGCAAGTAGGCTCTTTTTAATCACCTGTTTTTCATTTTCACTAAGATGGGAATGAAAATCCTGTACATCGGCGGTAAAGTCTACTTCAGAATGTACCCAGAAAGATCGGTTTATTGCTTCGGTAAACTGAAGGATTTCGGGATATTCGAAAGGTTTGTAGTTTACCCGTTTTTGAAAAATACTCATATCACTTTTGTTTTAGTTTTTAAATCAAAAGCATAAAAGCAAATAGGTGTCTATGGAGAAGAGAAGAGCGGGAAGGCCGCAAAAATATTATCCTGGACATTTACTTTTTATGCGAAAGCAAAAGTCAGCCCGGTTGGGAAGGTGATCTGGCTTGTAGATAACTCTACTTTACAGTTGCGCAACAGCTCATGATTCTCACATGATTCCCCTTGTTTATTACAAAATGTAATACCCGCCGGTATGATTTTACAAGAGTAAAGTTAAAGGGAATAATCGGCGGTTTTATGAAAACAGCTCTGAGTTATAAACATAGTTTTTCACAAGTTAAAGTTTCGGTAATAAAAAGACATCTTTGTGAATACTTTGGTTGCGGGCATAGTCTTTGCAAAATGAAGATTGCAGTATTTGCTAATCAATCGAAACAATTGTAAAAATGAGACTTATAAATTTACAGCGCACCGATGATGCATATGTTGCGAAAGCCGAAATTACATTAAAGGCTTTTGGAGTCGCTTTGGGGCAGAGATCAAAAATTTATATTAGGAGAGAATCTGAAAATGCATGGAGGGAGAAGAAAACCAATAAAAAAGTCTCCCAAAAAGAAAACGCTCATTTAAATAAATGGCTAAGCGACCATCAAAAATTTGTGGAGCATTAATCTTTTACTCGATAATTGAGATTTAATGCTCCTCCCGAGATATCGGGATGCCTGGAAATTAAAAATATTATTTTCTATGAATGCCTCGTGAGCTTGCTGCGAGGTAGTTTACTTCTTTTTAAAATGGGCTTATCTTAAAAAAGACCATTTTTTATACCTGTTTATTTTGAAATTAAAATTCAAAGAAGCTCTTTACTGAGTTTGTTTCGAATTTTTATCCCAAAATTTCTATTCTATTAAACTTCTCGCAAAACTTGAAAAAGCCCAATATTAACGAGATTTGGGTATTTGGTTTCCGAAGGTTTTTATAAATTGCAGGAAAGATATTTTATATTTTTCAATATTAACCCCCTTAACCATCAACATATTTATTTAAGTTATGAGTAATTATCATATTAAGAATTTAGAGGAATATTTTCAAGTTTATAGAAAATCGGTTAGAGAGCCGGAAAATTTTTGGGAAGAGGTAGCCGAAGAACATTTTTCGTGGCGAAAAAAATGGGATAATGTATTAAGCTGGGATTTTAAGAAACCTGAAGTAAAATGGTTTGAAAATGCTAAACTTAATATAACCGAAAATTGTATAGATCGGTATCTTTTTAATCGGTCAGACAAAACCGCAATTATCTGGGAGCCTAACGATCCTGAAGAAGAAGCGCAGCATATTTCCTATGGAGAACTTCATAAGAAGGTAAACAAGTTTGCGAATGTGTTAAAGAATCAGGGAATTAAAAAAGGCGACCGGGTTTGTATTTACTTACCCATGATTCCAGAACTTGCTGTTGCGATGCTGGCCTGTGCCAGGATTGGAGCAATACACTCTGTAGTTTTTGCAGGTTTTTCTTCAAAAGCACTCGCTACGAGAACTAATGATGCCGATTGTAAGATGCTTATTACCTCTGATGGTTCTTACCGTGGAAATAAAACCATAGACCTTAAAGGAATTGTAGATAAAGCCCTGGAAGAATGCCCTGGTGTAGAAAAGGTTTTGGTAGCCAAACGCCTTGACTCTGATATTGAAATGAAAGAAGGACGTGATGAATGGTTGCAACCGCTATTAGATGAAGCTTCAGATGAATGTGAAGCTGAAACTATGGATGCAGAAGATCCTCTTTTTATTCTGTATACTTCAGGTTCCACCGGGAAACCAAAAGGAATGTTGCACACCACGGCCGGATATATGGTTTACACAGCCTATACTTTTAAAAATGTTTTTCAGTATAAAGAAGGTGATGTGTATTGGTGTACAGCTGATATTGGCTGGATAACCGGCCACTCTTATATTTTATACGGCCCACTGGCAAACGGCGCAACTACAGTAATGTTTGAAGGCGTTCCTTCTTATCCTGATGCCGGAAGATTTTGGGATGTAGTGGAAAAACATAAGGTAAATCAGTTTTATACCGCGCCAACGGCAATTAGATCTTTGGCCAAAAGGAATATAGAATTTGTAGAAAGCCACGATCTTTCTTCTTTAAAGGTTCTGGGAACTGTTGGTGAACCTATTAATGAGGAAGCCTGGCACTGGTATAATGATAATGTAGGAAAAAATAAAAGCCCGATTGTAGATACCTGGTGGCAAACGGAAACCGGCGGAATTATGATTACCCCAATTCCTTATGTAACTCCGGTAAAACCAACCTATGCAACCTTGCCGTTTCCGGGAGTTCAACCTGCTTTAATGGATGAAAACGGGAATGAATTAAAAGGAAATCAGGTAGATGGCCGTTTATGTATTAAATACCCTTGGCCCGGTATGGCCCGAACGGTTTGGAGAGACCACGAACGTTATAAGACTACCTATTTTTCTACGTTTGAAAATATGTATTTTACCGGCGATGGTGCTTTAAGGGATGAAGTTGGTTATTACCGAATTACCGGTAGGGTAGACGATGTTATTATAGTTTCAGGCCATAATTTAGGTACGGCGCCAATTGAGGATGCTATAGATGAACACCCAGCAGTAGCTGAATCTGCAGTAGTTGGATTCCCGCACGATGTAAAAGGAAATGCACTTTATGCCTTTGTTACTTTAAAAGAAGTCGGGGAGTCAAGAAATCAGGATAATCTTAGAAAGGAAATTCATCAACAAATTGCAGACAAGGTTGGGCCAATTGCTAAACCTGAGAAAATTCAATTTGTTAGCGGACTTCCAAAAACGCGAAGCGGAAAAATTATGCGTAGAATTTTACGTAAAATAGCTTCAAACCAAACCGAAGATCTTGGAGATACGTCAACTTTACTAAACCCAGAAGTTGTAGATGAAATTATGAAAGATGTTTTATAAGTTTAAATACAGTTTTTAAAAATAATATACTTTCTAAACACCAAACCTCACAGGTTTTCAAAACCTGTGAGGTTTTTTAATCGATAATTAAATGCTCTGAGGCTTGCCTCGAAATTAAGAACATTTGCATTTAATGAATGATGGGCTTGTCCCGAAGTGGTTTACTAATACCTAAACATTTTTTTTAAATTCAGTTTTCTATCGGTATTCAGCTTGCCAAGTATGGTAAGGAAAGCAATGGCGGTAATAAAAGCATCGCCTGCGGCGGTATGCCTATCTTTGATATCAATATTGTATGTTTCGGCGATTTCGTCTAGGGAATAACTTTTCTCCCTATTAATAAGATTAGAAATTATCCTGGTTCCCCGGTATAAATTCACCGTATCCAAAACTTTATTTTTTAGTTTTGGCAATCCCATTCTGGATAAAGCTTCATTGATCATGCCAATATCAAAACCAGCGTGATGCGCTACTAATACAGAATTCCCTATATATTTTAAAAATGCTTTTACCGCTTCTTCTTCCAAGAGGGTTTCAATGCGTTCATTCTGAATTATTCCGTGAATTTTTACGGTTTTAGGATTAAATGTTTTTTGGGAAATATATTCTTCAAATCCGTCGGCAATATTTATAGATTTATTTTTGATAGCTACGGCACCAATAGAAAGCATTCTGTCTTTTTTGATATCAAAGCCTGTAGTTTCTGTATCTAAAACCACAAATCTGTTGCCCGCAATCTCTTTTGGGAATTTTTCCTGAAATTTTGCTTCATAATCATTCCAGAAGTCAGGAAGATTATCAGGTTTCTTTTTGAATAAATTCAGCATTAAATATATGGGGTTACTTCAAAACGATATTTTATTAATTCCTGCACCTGTCTTATACTTTTAAAACAGCGTTTCAGTTTTATTTTTTCTTCTTTGCTCAAATTCTCCAAATCTATAAACCGCCCGCTATTTCTGTTTTCCAAACCGTGTTGGGTTCTAAATTTCAGTAAAACCTTAGAAGCATAGGCGCAAGCCAGGAAAAGTTCTTTGTTATTTGGTTCAAGTTGCGCCAGTTTTTCAAAGCGCTCGGCAGTATTACTGATATTCTTTACCTGGTGGTATAAAATAAGTAAACGGCCCGCATCGGTAAGTGGCGTAATTCCTCGTTTTTTAATGTCGAAGAAATCTTTATTCTCACCATCTTCCTCTAATAAAAACTGCCTGAAGAAACCAAGCGGTGACGGATTCCTTAAGGTTGTTGCCCCCATTACCGCATAGAATTTGCGATTGTCTTTGGTAAGGCTAAAAATATGATCGGCCAGCGCATTAGATAAATTTACATTTCCGTAAGAAATATCAAAATCGAAGAAAATAGAACAAAGTAAAATCTCGTCGTTTCCCGGGTCTATAATCCAGTTGGTAAACTGGTCTTTCCATTCACTTAAACTCAGGCAGTATTTAGGGTTTTTCGCCATCATTTCAGCGGGGCAAAATTCGTAACCAATAATATTCAGGCGTTTATTTACTTTTCTGGCTAATTCCAGGAAATACGCCCGGGTTTCTTCCAACTTTTCTTCGGGAACATCTTCAAAAATTAACGCATTGTCCTGGTCGGTTTGTAAAAGCTGCTCTTTACGGCCCTGGCTTCCAAGAGAAATCCACGTAAAATCGCAGGGTGGGGGAGTAGCCAGCTTTTTAATACAACGTTCAATTATTCTTTTGATGGTGGCATCATTTAATTCAAATATTATTTTAGAGATATGGTTTAGCGGAATATTAGCAGCAAGAAATCCACGCAACAATAAAGTGATTTTATGTCGAATTTTCTTTAATTCGTTCGTGCTACTGCTTCGCTGAATCGCTTTCATTAAAACCGAAGGATTATGCCCTTCTGAAACCATAATATCGTGTTCTGAAAGTATTCCCACTACTTTTGTATTCGGCGTGCCATCTTCGGTAATGCAAATATGATTAATATGGTGTTTCATCATTGTGAGTTGGGCCTGGGCGATAGTGAGGCCCTGCGGATAACAAATTACGGGGGAGGCCATAATTTTAGAAACTTCGGTTTCAATTCCAAAAGCACCTGTAGCCACCATATCTCTAAAGTCCTCATCGGTTACAATGCCTTTCGGAATATTTTCTTTCACCACTAATACCGAACCTACTTTCTTCTTACTCATTAATTGTGCTGCCGCTTTAATGGTGGTTTCCGGCGATGTCATAACCACCTTCCTGGTAACCGGTGCGGGCTGAAGTTCAAAAAGATTATTGTTGGGTTTATATTGATTTTCTACAGGTTCTTTTTCTGAAATTAATTTTCCTTTATGAGCTTCAGCATAAGGATTACGAGTGTTTGATGCAAAACTTTGCATTAGGAAATTCCCTACTTCTTTATTTTCTTCTGAAAGAGGTTTGAATTTTTTTATGGGAATTGCGTAAAGAATTGTTTCTTCTTCGGCAATGGCATTGATGAGGTAGTTTTCTTTTGCAAATAAAGGCCTGAGGCCAAAAATATCGCCTTCGTCACACTTATCGATAGTTTGCCGCTTCCCATCATTATCGCGTTCTAAAGAAATCGCTCCTTTATTCACTACATAGAAGCGTTTATGGCCAACATCACCTTCAGCAAAAAGTAATTTCCCTTTTTCAAGGTATTTTACCTTCACCTGAGTTGATATCATTAATAAATCTTCCTTTTTTAAAAGATTAAAAGGCGGATAGTTTTTAAGGAAATCGGCTATTCGGGAAGCAATCGTGTTCTTCATACCGCTAATTTAAAGAAAAATGAATAGCTCTTTTTCTTTGAATTTTAAATATTCACTTCGTAATCTTTGATCATATTGAGAATTACTTTTTCGGTTTCAGACAGGGAAATATAGTCTTGCTTTTCTTCAGATTTAATTTTATCAAAATAAGGCACAATGTCTCCGGTTTCATAGGAATTTATAATCTTTGGGTGCACATAATAACTTCTACAAACGGCACGGGTATTTCCCAAACCTTCTGCCGAAGCATCAAAAGCCTGAATCAGGTTCTTTTTATTCTGCTTTTCTTCTTCGGTATAACCTAGCTCGCGCAGGGTTTCAAAAAATATTTTGGTTGCACTCCAGGTTCTAAAATCTTTAGCTGAAAACAGGTCGCCGCTAATTTCGTGAATGTAGTCATTAATCATCCCGCTGTCTATAGTTTGTTTATCGCCCTTCTCATCGTAGAATTTGAAAAGTTCCCAACCCGGAATTTCCTCACACTGGTTTACAAGTTTTATTAGTTTTTTATTTTTAACCGAAACCGCGTGTTCTTTGCCCTTTTTGCCTATAAACTCAAATTTTATGCTATTTTTATAAGTTTTTACGTGCCGGGTTCTAAAAGTGGAGAGTCCGTAGGTTTTATTTTTCCTGGCGTAATAATGATTTCCGATCCTAATATGGGTTTCTTCCATAAGGCGTAAGATTAGAGCCAACACTTTTCTTCGGCTCATTTCGGGTAAATCCAGGTCTTTATCTACTTGCTTCCTTATTTTTGGCAGGTTTTCTCCAAAAGCTGCCATTTTAAAGAATTTGGTTTCATTTCTTAGTTTGCTCCAGGTAGGGTGGTAGAGATATTGCTTCCGGTTCTTTTCATCCCGTCCCACTACCTGCAAATGGCCATTTTTTAAATGTGTGATCTTAACCTCCTGCCAGGCCGGTGGTATCACCAAACTTTTTATTCTTTCTATTGCTTTTTCATCTTTTAAGCGTTCTCCTTTATATATATAGGAAAATCCCCGACCTACTTTTTTTCGGCTAATAGAAAGGTGTTCTTCAGAAACATAAATTAGGTTGGCAAAATCTATCGCCTGGTATGGGTCTGAAATAAAATTATTTATTTCTTCAGGAGAAATCGTCATTTTTCTTTTTCACTAAATATAATCGGAAAAAAGGCCGTGCTATAATAAAGAATTGTGAAAGTATATATAATTAAATGACAAAGCCCTTTCCGGGATTTCTCCAGAAAAGGGCTTTATACCATATAAATAAGAGTAATTATTTAGTCAAAATAACTAAAACTATCTCCATCTTTTATGTTTAAAATGCTTTCATAAATTAATTTAATCACATTTTCTACATCGGTTTTATGAACCATTTCTACCGTGGTATGCATATAACGAAGCGGAAGCGAAATTAAAGCCGAAGGAACACCGCCGTTACTATAAGCAAAAGCATCGGTATCGGTACCGGTAAACCTGGAATTGGCCATACGCTGAAAAGGAATTTCTTTTTCCTGGGCCGTTTCAATTAATAACTCCCTTAATTTATTTTGAACAGCAGGAGCGTGGGCAATTACAGGGCCGTGACCAATTTTAGTGTCGCCGGTTTTCTTTTTATTGATCATTGGTGTGTTGGTATCGTGGGTTACATCGGTCACAATAGCAACATTCGGTTTAATTCGGTGTGTGATCATTTCAGCTCCTCTAAGTCCAATTTCCTCCTGAACCGAGTTGGTGATGTATAATCCAAACGGTAACTTTTTGCCGTTCTCTTTTAGTAATTTTGCAACCTGCGCGATCATAAATCCGCCCATGCGGTTATCGAGGGCACGGCAAACGAATTTATTTTCATTAAGAATAAAGAATTCATCTGGATAGGTAATTACACAACCTACGTGTACGCCCAATTCTTCAACTTCATCTTTGCTAGTGCAACCAACATCTATACATATATTATCGATTTTTGGAGATTGCTCGCTGTCCTTTTCCCGAGTGTGAATGGCCGGCCATCCAAAAACACCTTTAACGATTCCTTTTTTAGTATGTATATTAACTCGTTTTGATGCAGCAATTTGGTGGTCGCTTCCGCCATTTCTTACTACGTAAATAAAACCTTCATCGGTTATATAATTTACATACCAGGAAATTTCGTCAGCATGACCTTCTATTACTACTTTGTATTCGGCTTCAGGATTTATTACGCCAACCGCTGTTCCGTAGCTATCGGTAAAAAATTCGTCTACATAAGGTTTTAGATATTCCATCCATAATTTCTGCCCTTCAGATTCATAACCTGTTGGTGCAGCATTATTAAGATATTTTTCCAGGAAATCTATAGATTCTTTATCAAGTATACTGTCTTTGCTCATAGTTTTGAATTTTCACGAATTTAGTAAGAATTAAATGTATGGCAACTCATTATTGATTAATTTTGGAATGATTTTAGTACCATAGCAAGCTAAATATTTGGTGAATGCTTAGAACGCTTTTTATAATATTATTCTTTAGTTTTTCAGGACTTTTTGCCCAGGATAGTGTTCCTGTACAAGATACTATGCAAAAACAATATATGATTATTGCCGGTGATACAGTGCCGCGAGAGAGTATAGATCTTAATGAAGTAGTGATTTTAAAGAAACTTCATTTTAATAGTCTCGCTGAAAGAAAGCAATACCTTATATTAAGGAGGAAAACCAGAAAAGTATATCCATATGCTAAATTAGCTTCGGAAAGATTAATAGCGCTTAATGCCAGGTTGGAAGAAATAGATTCCAGGTCAGCTCAAAGAAAATATACAAAGATCGTTCAGGATTATATAGAAGATGAATTTTCTACCGAATTAAAAAAGCTTACCCATACTGAAGGACAGATTTTAGTGAAGTTAGTACACCGACAAACCGGAACCACTGCTTTTAATCTTATTAAAAACTTGAAAAGTGGTTGGAGGGCCTTTTGGTATAATACAACTGCCAGTTTATTTGAAATTTCTTTAAAGGAAGAATTTGATCCTAGAAATAATCACGAAGATTTTTTGATTGAAGATATTCTCCAGCGTTCTTTTGTGAATGATATATTAGAACCACAAGCCACAGCACTGGATTTTGAATATGTAGAGCTCACCGATAAATGGAGTAAAAGGCCAGGTCGTTTAAATTAACTTTTGTCATCTTGTTATTTCTTCAATTTTTTTTATCTTACAAGTTCCTTTTATTGAGAAGTTTATGAATTAGTTTTAAGGTTTCTTTAAAAAATTGTTTCCAGGGGCTTGCGGGGGAAGAAAACAGCAGTATATTTGCACCCGTTTTGAGACACAACGAGGGTTGCGGAGTAAAGTGGAAAGTTCATTACATATTGGGATACGGTATTTTTTTAAGGTTGAAAAAAGCTTAAAGAAATAAAAGTAAAAAAAGTTTGTTTTTTACTTGCCAGAAACAAAAGAGGGTGTATATTTGCAGCCGCAAAAACAGCGAAGGATTTGTAAGGAATCCGAGCTATTTTTAAGTTCTTTTGAAGGTGTTGCTTTTTAAAAATAAAGTCAAAAATTTTTCTAAAAAATATTTGGTGTATAACTAAAAAGTAGTGTATATTTGCAGCCGCTTACAGACTGAGCGAGTTCCCAGAAATATTGAAAAGAAATCCCGGGTGGGTGCGTAAAGCGATAGGGTTCGAGTCCTTAGGTTTCGGCAAGAATATCCCGAATAAAATCGGGGAAGTTCATTGATTTATTGAATTGACAGCGCGTACATTTTTCGAGAGAAGAATGATACAAATAATTTAGAATTAAGACTAGAGAAGTCATCTTTGAGTACAGACGTTTGATTGTTGTAATTATATTAAGAAACAACGATGAAGAGTTTGATCCTGGCTCAGGATGAACGCTAGCGGCAGGCCTAACACATGCAAGTCGAGGGGTAACATTGGTGCTTGCACCAGATGACGACCGGCGCACGGGTGCGTAACGCGTATACAACCTACCTTTTAGCAGGGAATAGCCCAGGGAAACTTGGATTAATGCCCTATAGTATGGTGATCTCTCCTGAGATTATCATTAAACATTTATGGCTATTAGATGGGTATGCGTCCTATTAGTTAGTTGGTAAGGTAACGGCTTACCAAGGCAGCGATAGGTAGGGGTCCTGAGAGGGAGATCCCCCACACTGGTACTGAGACACGGACCAGACTCCTACGGGAGGCAGCAGTGAGGAATATTGGACAATGGGCGAGAGCCTGATCCAGCCATGCCGCGTGCAGGAAGACTGCCCTATGGGTTGTAAACTGCTTTTACAGAGGAAGAACCACTCCCACGTGTGGGAGTTTGACGGTACTCTGCGAATAAGGATCGGCTAACTCCGTGCCAGCAGCCGCGGTAATACGGAGGATCCAAGCGTTATCCGGAATCATTGGGTTTAAAGGGTCCGTAGGCGGGCAGTTAAGTCAGTGGTGAAAGTCTTCCGCTCAACGGGAGAACTGCCATTGATACTGATTGCCTTGAGTTATTATGAAGTGGTTAGAATGAGTAGTGTAGCGGTGAAATGCATAGATATTACTCAGAATACCGATTGCGAAGGCAGATCACTAATAATATACTGACGCTGATGGACGAAAGCGTAGGTAGCGAACAGGATTAGATACCCTGGTAGTCTACGCCGTAAACGATGGTTACTAGCTGTTCGGATCGATTAAGATCTGAGTGGTTAAGCGAAAGTGATAAGTAACCCACCTGGGGAGTACGTTCGCAAGAATGAAACTCAAAGGAATTGACGGGGGCCCGCACAAGCGGTGGAGCATGTGGTTTAATTCGATGATACGCGAGGAACCTTACCAGGGCTTAAATGTAGTCTGACAGGAGTGGAAACACTTTTTTCTTCGGACAGATTACAAGGTGCTGCATGGTTGTCGTCAGCTCGTGCCGTGAGGTGTCAGGTTAAGTCCTATAACGAGCGCAACCCCTGTGGTTAGTTGCCAGCGAGTAATGTCGGGAACTCTAGCCAGACTGCCGGTGCAAACCGTGAGGAAGGTGGGGATGACGTCAAATCATCACGGCCCTTACGTCCTGGGCCACACACGTGCTACAATGGTAGGGACAGAGAGCAGCCACTTCGCGAGAAGGAGCGAATCTACAAACCCTATCACAGTTCGGATCGCAGTCTGCAACTCGACTGCGTGAAGCTGGAATCGCTAGTAATCGCATATCAGCCATGATGCGGTGAATACGTTCCCGGGCCTTGTACACACCGCCCGTCAAGCCATGGAAGCTGGGGGTACCTGAAGTCGGTCACCGCAAGGAGCCGCCTAGGGTAAAACTGGTAACTGGGGCTAAGTCGTAACAAGGTAGCCGTACCGGAAGGTGCGGCTGGAACACCTCCTTTCTAGAGCAATGTTTAGCTGATTTATCAGTGATAACAACGCGCAAGAATCAAAGGGAAGTTCTTAAAGACCTTTTTTGGTCTTGATTCTAAGCTGTCGATTTAATATTTAAGAAATTGTATGGTGTATACTGTGGGATGTAGGTTGGATTATTCAATATACATTTTATAGTATTCATTACACAAAGGACAGTCTCATAGCTCAGCTGGTTAGAGCGCTACACTGATAATGTAGAGGTCGGCAGTTCGAGTCTGCCTGAGACTACTACCGAAGTACGAAGTACACGGTTAGAAGTTAGAAGGTGCAGAGGAGATTGAAGTTCATTACAAATTGAAAGGAAATTTTAGAAGTTGGGTAACCCAGTTTGCAGTAAGCAGTAGCAGTTAGCAGTAATAAAGACTGCGTACTAAGTACTGACCACTGCCAACTAACAATGGGGGATTAGCTCAGCTGGCTAGAGCGCCTGCCTTGCACGCAGGAGGTCATCGGTTCGACTCCGATATTCTCCACAATTCCTTTAGATTTAAGGGGGATAGGTATTACAAACATCAGGAAACGCGTAAGCATATTCGTTTGTTTGCCATTGAAATTAGGTCGTTTGAGAGGAAAAAAGTTCATTGACATATTGAGAAACAAAGAATACGAGAAAACTACAGTTATAGAAGTTTACTTTTATAACGAGGTAAATTAATTAAATTAATAGAATAATATTGTGATTAAGGTCACGAGAAATTCGAGCATAAGCAAGAAGCATACAAGCTAGATAAGGGCGTATGGGGAATGCCTAGGCTCTCAGAGGCGAAGAAGGACGTGATAAGCTGCGAAAAGCTGCGGGGATTGGCACATACAAGTTGATCCGCAGATATCCGAATGGGGCAACCCACTTAACTGAAGGTTAAGTATCCGCAAGGAGGCAAACCCGGAGAACTGAAACATCTAAGTACCCGGAGGAAGAGAAAACAATAGTGATTGCGCTAGTAGCGGCGAGCGAACGCGCATTAGCCCAAACCATAAGGTTTACGGACCTTATGGGGTTGTAGGACCACAACATTTGTTGCAAACAGAATTAGAACAAGTTGGAAAGCTTGGCCATAGACGGTGACAGCCCGGTATAGGTAAAGAATGTAACGATAGTGGTATCCTGAGTAGTGCGGGGCACGAGAAACCCTGTATGAATCCGGCGGGACCATCCGCCAAGGCTAAATACTCCTGAGAGACCGATAGTGAACCAGTACCGTGAGGGAAAGGTGAAAAGAACCCTGAACAAGGGAGTGAAATAGATCCTGAAACCATACGCTTACAAGCGGTCGGAGCCCTTTAGGGGGTGACGGCGTGCCTTTTGCATAATGAGCCTACGAGTTACCGTTTCCAGCAAGGTTAAGCAGTTCAGCTGTGGAGCCGTAGCGAAAGCGAGTCTTAATAGGGCGATTTAAGTTGGTAATGGTAGACGCGAAACCGTGTGATCTACCCTTGGGCAGGTTGAAGCTGTGGTAACACATAGTGGAGGACCGAACCCGTTGACGTTGAAAAGTCTTGGGATGACCTGAGGGTAGGGGTGAAAGGCCAATCAAACTCGGAAATAGCTCGTACTCCCCGAAATGCATTTAGGTGCAGCGGTATAATAGTTTTATAGAGGTAGAGCTACTGATTGGATGCGGGGGCTTCACCGCCTACCAATTCCTGACAAACTCCGAATGCTATAAAATGTTTTATATCAGTGAGGGCATGGGTGCTAAGGTCCGTGTCCGAGAGGGAAAGAACCCAGACCATCAGCTAAGGTCCCAAAATATATGTTAAGTTGAAGAAACGCGGTTGGACTGCCCAGACAGCTAGGATGTTGGCTTGGAAGCAGCCATTCATTTAAAGAGTGCGTAACAGCTCACTAGTCGAGCGGTCCGGCATGGATAATAATCGGGCATAAACATATTACCGAAGCTATGGATTTCATATTTAGATATGGAGTGGTAGGGGAGCATTGTAACAGAGATGAAGGTGTACTGCGAGGTATGCTGGATTGGTTACAAAAGAAAATGTAGGCATAAGTAACGATAATGCAGGCGAGAAACCTGCACACCGAAAGACTAAGGTTTCCCCAGCTATGCTAATCAGCTGGGGGTTAGTCGGGACCTAAGGCGAACCCGAAAGGGGTAGTCGATGGACAACAGATTAATATTTCTGTACTTGCCCCACGTTAAAGCGGACGGAGGCGAAAAGTTAGTGCGCACTGACGGAATAGTGCGTTGAAGGATGTGGTAACACTCCGATAGTACACAAAGGCTTCGGCTGGCGTGATAATCTAGCAAATCGACTTCCAAGAAAAGCGAGTGGCGGCAACCCGTACCGTAAACCGACACAGGTAGTTGGGATGAGAATTCTAAGGTGCTCGAGAGATTCATGGCTAAGGAACTAGGCAAAATAGGCCCGTAACTTCGGGAGAAGGGTCGCCCCGCTTCGGCGGGGCCGCAGTGAAGAGGTCCAGGCGACTGTTTATCAAAAACACAGGGCTCTGCTAAATCGAAAGATGATGTATAGGGCCTGACACCTGCCCGGTGCTGGAAGGTTAAGAGGAGATGTTAGCTTCGGCGAAGCATTGAATTGAAGCCCCAGTAAACGGCGGCCGTAACTATAACGGTCCTAAGGTAGCGAAATTCCTTGTCGGGTAAGTTCCGACCTGCACGAATGGTGCAACGATCTGGACACTGTCTCAGCCATGAGCTCGGTGAAATTGTAGTATCGGTGAAGATGCCGATTACCCGCTACGGGACGAAAAGACCCCGTGCACCTTTACTATAGCTTAGTATTGACTTTGGACAAGTGATGTGTAGGATAGGTGGGAGACTTTGAAGCGCCGTCGCCAGGCGGTGTGGAGTCATTGTTGAAATACCACCCTTTACTTGTTCGGAGCCTAACCTCATTAGATGAGGGACAGTGCTTGGTGGGTAGTTTGACTGGGGTGGTCGCCTCCAAAAGAGTAACGGAGGCTTCTAAAGGTTCCCTCAGCACGCTTGGTAACCGTGCGTAGAGTGCAATGGCAAAAGGGAGCTTGACTGAGAGACATACAGGTCGATCAGGTACGAAAGTAGAGCATAGTGATCCGGTGACACCGCATGGAAGGGTCATCGCTCAAAGGATAAAAGGTACGCCGGGGATAACAGGCTGATCTCCCCCAAGAGCTCACATCGACGGGGGGGTTTGGCACCTCGATGTCGGCTCGTCACATCCTGGGGCTGGAGAAGGTCCCAAGGGTTGGGCTGTTCGCCCATTAAAGTGGCACGCGAGCTGGGTTCAGAACGTCGTGAGACAGTTCGGTCTCTATCTGTAGTGGGCGTTAGAAATTTGAGTGGACCTGATCCTAGTACGAGAGGACCGGATTGGACCAACCTCTGGTGCACCAGTTGTTCCGCCAGGAGCATTGCTGGGTAGCTACGTTGGGAAGGGATAAGCGCTGAAAGCATATAAGCGCGAAACCCACCACAAGATGAGATTTCTTTAAAGGACCGTGGGAGACGACCACGTTGATAGGCCATAGGTGTAAAGGCAGCAATGTCATAGCCGAGTGGTACTAATAATCCGTAAAGCTTGATGCGATTCCCACGCCTTGCAAAAGGTGTGGGGACTTGAATGCTATTACCAAAGTCTTTCTTTATTCTTTGTTTCTTAAATATGTCAACTTATTAGAGTAGGCAGTTGTAAGTAAAAGAGTGGGTAGTAACAATACTGCGAACTTATAGACTGTAAACTGTTTACTAAAGACTTAAGGTGGTTATGGCAACGGGGCTCACCTCTTCCCATTCCGAACAGAGAAGTTAAGCCCGTTAGCGCAGATGGTACTGCTATTTGTGGGAGAGTATGTCACCGCCTTTTTTTTGAAGACCCTTACATTAACTTGTAAGGGTCTTTTTTTACCCTAAAATGAAATATCTTAACTCCCAATGGTGTCTTTCTATAAATTTTACAGCACTTCTTTCAATTCGTTTTAATTTCTCTTCAATTACAGTCTTTTAATTATTTCTTAAGGATTGTTAAACCTTTTGTAAATCACATTTTTTGAATAATAGTTCTATTTCAGCTCCGTTAATAGGGCATAACATAAAATCATTTTTATAACAAATAATTACTTGCGCAAGATGCGCTAATCAAATCTATAAATTATTAACTGTTGCGGAGGCAACAAAAACTAAAAAAACTTATGAATTTGAAGTATTTATTTAAAACAGGAATTTTAATGTTATCAATTAGTCTGATGGTCGCGTGTTCCGATGACGATAATGATGATGTGAATACCGGTGAACCACAACCAGACACTTATAACACGGAGGTGCATCTCACCGATGCCCCAATTGATAATGCAGAGGTTGAGGGTGTTTTTATTACGGTTACTGGTGTTAAGGTAAATGGTACTACCATTGAAGGTTTCGAGAAAACTACTGTGGACCTTAGTAGTTTGCAAAATGGTGAAACCGAATTACTGGGAGATGTGAAACTGGAAAGCGGAACTACTTCTGAGATTAGTTTAATCTTAGATAATGAGACAGATGCTTCAGGAGAGGCACCGGCTAATTATGTGTTAACTACCGGTGGTGAGAAAAATGCACTGGCTACTTCTTCAGGAGAAATTAGTATCACAGATCAGGTTGAAATTCAGGAGAATGATGATAATGAAATCATTTTAGATTTCGACCTAAGAAAATCTATTGTTACTAACTCGGCAGGAGAATATCAATTTGTAAATGATAGTGAATTAGCACACAGTATAAGAGCTGTAAATAGCCTTGAAGCCGGAACGATTACTGGTACTGTTAACGATTTTGGTTCTACAGAGTCTGAAACTATTGTGGTTTTCGCATATGAAGATGGTGCTTATAGCGAAGATGAATCTTCGGCCAATGGGGAAGGTGTTTTATTTGCCAACGCTACCGCAAGTAGTAAGATAAATGAATCTTCGGGAGAGTTTGAAATTCACTTTGTAGAAGAAGGAGATTATGAACTTCGTTTCGTTTCTTTTTCAGATGAGGATGCCGATGGTGAGCTTGAACTAGATGGTGAAGTTGAAGCAACTACCACTTCAGAAATAGATCTTTTAGGTTTTTCAGTAGGTGCAAATTCAGAAGTGAATTTTGATATTCTTATTGTAGGTTTACTGGACTTATAATAGACCAATAAGTTAATTATTAAAACCACCTTCGGGTGGTTTTTTTGTTTCATTCAAATTCTTAAAATATCAATTAAAACGTGTTGTATATTTCCTTCTAAGTTGTATGATTAATCAAAAGCTGATAGATGTCAGGTTTACTTTCTTTTAGGGATAACTTAAAAGCTGAATTCTTTTATTAACTTTATTTTTGCCGAACAATTTACATACTATGAACAAAGGAATTTATATCGCTACGCTGGAATCACACAGCGGAAAATCTATGATCTCGTTAGGATTAATGAGAACGCTTTTAGGAAAAATGGTTAAAGTGGGTTATTTCAGGCCCATTATAAACGATGTCGTGGAAGGTGAACGTGATAATCATATAGATACTGTTTTAAGTTATTTTGATTTAAAAATCCCTTATGAAGATACTTTTGCTTTTACCCGAAGTGAGGTAATTCAAAAAACAAACGATGGGAAATCGGGGGAGATTATTGATACTATAATTACCAAGTATAAAAAGCTGGAAGATGAGTTTGATTTTATACTGGTAGAAGGTAGTGATTTCTCTGGAGAAGGTAGTGTTTTTGAGTTTGATGTAAATGTGGTGATCGCTAAAAATTTAGGAATACCTGTTATAATAGTAGTTAGCGGCCAGTTTAAAAGCTGGGAAGAATTATTAGGAAACCAGCAAATGGCCTATCGCGCTTTTAGAGATAAGGAAGTTCAGGTTATTGCTATGGTTAGCAATAAAATTCAGGAAGATAACCTGGAGTCTGCTGCAACGAATATGCGAGGATTTTTACCGCAGGAGGTTGATGTTTTTGCAATTCCGTTAATTGATACGCTTAATAACCCGACTTTAAAAGAAATAGTAAAGGCCCTGGACGGAACTGTTTTATTTGGTCACGATTTTCTTGATAATCAAACCGGGAATTTTGGAGTGGGTGCCATGCAGCTTAGAAATTACTTAACTACCCTTAAAAACGAAAGTTTAGTAATTACCCCGGGGGACCGTGCCGATATTATCTTAGGAGCTTTACAAGCCAATATTTCGAGCAATTATCCAAGAATTTCAGGAATTATTCTAACCGGTGGTTTAAGGCCAGAAGAATCAATTTTAAAGTTAATTGAAGGTTTATCTGATATTGTTCCTATAATTTCAGTTCAGGAAGGAACTTTTGTTGTAACGAATAAAGTGGGCGCCATAAAATCTAATATATATGCCGATAGTATTCAGAAAATACAAACCACCATTAGTATTTTTGAGCGCTATGTATCTTTTGATCCGTTGGTAGAAAAACTAACAAATTATAAACCTCAAGGTAGAACTCCCAGAATGTTTCAGTATGATTTGGTAAAACGCGCCAGGCAAAGTAAAAAACATATTGTTTTACCGGAAGGAACCGATGAACGCATCCTTGCCGCAGCAAAACGGCTTATAGATATGGATCTGGTTGAACTTACTTTGTTAGGTGGTTTTGATACGATTCAGAAAACCGTTGCTAAAATTGCATTAGATCTTGATTTTTCTAAAGTTAATATTATAGATCCCGTAAATTCCCCAAATTTCCAGGATTATGCTGAAACTTTCTATGAATTAAGAAAGCATAAGGGTGTGAATATGGATATGGCGAAAGACCGTATGAGCGATGTTTCCTACTACGGAACAATGATGATCTATAAAGGACATGCAGACGGGATGGTATCGGGCGCAGCACATACCACGCAGCACACTATTTTACCTGCACTGCAATTTATAAAAACAAAACCAAATGTTTCGGTGGTATCTTCTGTATTCTTTATGTGTTTAGAAGATAGAGTTTCCGTATTTGGAGACTGTGCGATTAATCCCAATCCTACTGCCGAAGAATTGGCAGAAATCACCATTTCATCGGCAGAGAGTGCCTCGGCTTTTGGCATTGATCCAAAAATCGCTATGCTTTCTTATTCCTCAGGAACTTCAGGAAAAGGAGAAGATGTAGATAGAGTGAGAGAAGCTACTGCTATAGTTAAAGAACGAAGACCAGATCTTAAAATTGAAGGTCCAATTCAATATGATGCTGCAGTAGATATTAGCGTTGGAAAAAGTAAACTACCAGGATCTGAAGTAGCTGGGCAGGCCAATGTTCTAATTTTCCCCGATTTAAATACCGGAAATAACACTTATAAAGCTGTGCAACGTGAAACTGGTGCTTTGGCCATAGGACCAATGCTTCAGGGCTTAAATAAGCCGGTAAACGACCTGAGTCGTGGTTGTACCGTAGCCGATGTTTACAATACTGTAATTTTAACTGCCATCCAGGCACAAGGAATTTAGTTGAGAATAAAACCAGATACTGAACTAAAAAAGAAGCAACCCACAGGCAAAAGATTATACGCCTGTGAAAATCCCCTGCGTAGGGAAAAATAATAAATAGATGAAGAATATTTTAATTATAAATTCAGGAAGTTCGTCTTTAAAATTTCAATTAATACAAATGCCTTCAGAGGAAGTTTTAGCTTCAGGAATGGTAGAGCGTATTGGACTGCAAGGCTCGAAACTTCATTATAAAACTAAAAAGGAGTCAATTTCTGAAGAACTTTCAGCAAAAGATCACGCTATAGCATTAAAAGCAATCACCGATCTTTTAATGGATTCTGAAAAAGGAGTTATTAAAAATGCTGAAGAAATACCGGCTATTGGGCATAGGGTTGTGCACGGTGGGGATAGTTTTTCTAAAACCATAGTGATAGATAAAAAAGTAAAGGAAAAGATTAAAGAATATTTTTCGCTGGCTCCCTTGCATAATCCTCCTAATTTAAAAGGTATTGAGGTTGCTGAAAAACTTTTTCCAAAAGCCACCCAGGTAGCGGTTTTTGATACGGCTTTTCACAGAAGTATCCCTAAAAAAGCTTCGCAATATGCGATTCCTACTGAATTTTCTGACAAACACCATATTCAGTTGTACGGATTTCACGGCACCAGCCATAAGTATGTGACCGAAAGAGCAATTGAATATTTACAAAAAGAAAATTCTAAAATTATAAGTATTCACCTGGGAAATGGGTGTAGTATTACGGCGGTAAAAGACGGGAAAAGCATTGACCATTCTCTTGGTTTTGGGCCGGTAAACGGACTAATTATGGGAACCAGGAGTGGAGATATAGACCAGTCGGTTATATTTTATCTGGTTGAGCAATTGGGATATTCCGCCCAGGAAGTAAGTGATATTTTGCATAATAAAAGTGGAATGTACGGCCTTACCGGTTATAGCGATCTTAGAGATATTGAAGAACAGGCCGAAAAAGGAAATAAGCAATGCCAATTAGCACTGGATATGAATGCCTACCGAATTAAAAAATATATTGGGGCTTACACAGCTGCGATGAATGGGGTAGATGCCCTGGTTTTTACAGCGGGAATTGGTGAAAATAGCGATGTTATTCGCAGTTTGGTTTGTAAGGATATGGAATTCTTCGGAATTAAACTTAATGAAGAGAAAAACAAGCAGCGATTAAAGGAATTAAGAACTATAAATGCTGAGAATTCGAAAGTCCAGGTTTTGGTGATTCCTACGAATGAAGAATTGGAAATTGCGCAACAGACCTATAAACTGGAAATTTAACAAGTAAAACTAACCTTTTTTATATCAGGTATTTGTTTACCAGGAGTAATTTTTCCTGCAAAGCTTTAGATTTATGTCTATGAGATAATAGGGTATTTCGCAGACTTCCGTCGGTTAATAACTGAAGTGTTTGATGCAGTTGTGCAAAAAAACGCCTTTCCATTTCGGTACAAATTTGTCCCGATTTGGGGTTGGTATTAATACTTAAATTTTGCTGCATTTTAAACACTTCTTTTTTACATTTTAATAAAAGCTGGTCCAGGTATTCCTGGTCTCTCGCTTCTGAAATATGCCGGTCTAAATCGTCTTTCAATGCTTTTTTATGATTGTATAAAGATTTAAACAGTTTCTTTAAAAAGATTTTTTTAGTAGTTAAAATACAGTGTTTATAGTATATCGCAGAAGTATAATTAGCAATATAATAATTTTCCAGATAGTCTATTTCAGAAGGTTTCTTCAACATCATTATTCCTCTTTCCTTTCCTTTTTCTTTTAAATACATTCCTTAATTAGAAGTAGTAAGTATTTATATTGAATGTACAGGAAAACGGGAAAATTAGCTGTTAAATAAGATTAAACAATTATTAAAAAACGCTTAATTAAAGAGAGATCATCTTAAATGGTTAATGGTAAGTAATAGCGATTAATATTTGTCAGGTGCTTATTCAATTACCGGGTATTTCGCATTCTTTTAATAGAAATTTAAGCTCCAGCTCTTTTATTCCGGTATCATAAAGCACCCATTTTCGCCGAAAAACGAGACCAAAACTCGTCCAGAACTGTTGCCTTAATTTTTTGCTTTCGGCTTTGCTAAACATATTAAATAAAATAAGCCAGTAAAATTCCGCCCACAATCACCGCCAGTTTTGAAATATTAAATTTATGATTTTTAGAAGCTTCGAATAGAATAGTGGTAGAAACGTGAAGAAAAATACCAATTACCAGGGCGTTGATATATATTGAAATATCCTGAAGCAAACTAAATTGCGATTTAAAGAAACTTCCCAGGGGCGTCATTAAAGCAAAAACCGTTAGAAACAATCCGACTTTAATTTTACTCAAATTAGAATGAATTAGAAACACCGAAAGTATGGTCGCAACCGGAATTTTATGAATCACGACCCCGTGTAAAATATGATCCCCTTCATCCATTGGGAAACCTTCCAGGAACGCGTGAATGCTTAAACTAATTAATAGTAAAATTGGGAATTTTGTCATTCCTTCCTGGTGGTGTAAATGCCCGTGTTCAACTCCTTTTGAAACAAATTCCAGAATAATTTGCAACAGCAATCCCAGCATAATAAAAATACCAACTTCCTCGGTGCCGTTTAAATAAACCTCGGGCAGCAATTCAAATATGGTGACTGCCAGTAAATATGCACCGCTGAAACTAAGTAGCAATTTAAAACCGGTAGAGGAGGCGGGCCTTAAGAAAATGGCAATAAGGTAACCGGCAATTACAGAAATTAAAGGTAAAATATAGATCATTAATTAAGGTCAAAATAATTAGTAAAATTCCTCGAGACACACTACAGGGACTCTCCCGAAGCTAATCGGTATTAAAAAATAAAAAAGAGACACTGGCCACAACGATTTCTAATCCTCATTGTAAGGAGTTAAAAAGATAAGTCGTAAAAGCATCGGTAATATTTCAGCATCCCCAGCCGGCAATACTATTATTCAGCAAAATTACCCTATTTTTGTGGATTGTAAAAAACCGATATGGAAAATAATTTTAAAATGATCGCCAAGACCATGTATGGTTTTGAGCCAGTTTTGGCTAAGGAATTAATGGCACTTGGCGCTATGGATGTAAAAGAAGGAACCAGGAACGTAAGTTTTGTAGGCGATAAAGGCTTTATGTATAAGGCCAACCTATGCTTGCGAACCGCAATTAAGATTCTTAAACCATACCAAAGTTTTAAAATATTTTCTGAAGAAGATCTTTATAAGCAAATCTACGCGTTACCCTGGGAAAATTTTATGGATGTTGATGATACCCTCGCAATAGACGCTACGGTACATTCAGAAACTTTTACACATTCCCAGTATATTTCTCTTAAAACCAAAGATGCCATTGTAGACCGTTTTCGGGATAAATTTGATAAGCGACCCAACGTAGATCTTGATTTTCCCACTTTGAGGGTTAATATTCATATTGAAAAGAATTTTTGTAATGTTTCTTTTGATTCTTCAGGCCAGTCTTTACACAAACGTGGATATAAGACCGCTACCAATATTGCGCCAATAAACGAGGTTTTGGCCGCGGGAATGTTAATGCTTTCGGGTTGGGACGGGCAATGCGATTTCCTTGATCCTATGTGTGGTAGCGGTACCATTTTAATTGAAGCCGCGATGATTGCCTGCAATATTCCGCCAAATTTAAACCGAAAAGAATTCGCTTTTGAGCGTTGGAAAGATTGGGACGAAGATCTCTTTGAAAAAATTGAAGCTTCAGTACTTAAAAAAGTACGTGAATTTCATTTTACGATTCAGGGATACGATACCGCTCCATCGGCAGTTCACAAAGCGATAGATAATATTGAAAATGCTAACCTTACTGAATTTGTAAAAGTAAAAAGGCAGGATTTCTTTGCATCTGAAAAAGAAGGAGAAAGGCATTTACATATGCTATTTAATCCGCCTTATGGAGAGCGTTTAGAAATTGATATGCCGAAATTCTACAAAGAAATTGGAGATACGCTGAAGCAAGCCTACCCGGGAACCGATGCCTGGTTTATTACTTCTAATCTTGAAGCTATAAAACACGTTGGTTTAAGACCTTCCAGGAAATTTAAACTTTACAACGGTGCGCTGGAATCTAAATTGCTGAAATACCAAATTTACCAGGGATCTAAAAAAGCGAAATTTCAGGAGTAGTTTAATCTAATAACTATTTCTTATAAAAAGGAATCAGGTAACTAATAGTGTATCCATAGCCTACACCAATATTGCTATCGTCGTAAGTTCGGTTAAAACCGGGAATTGCGAGGTTATCAAAATTATCAGGTGTGGTTTGGAATAACCTACGTTTCAACTGTACATTAAACGAGAGAAAAAGATTATTAATTACTTCCACTTTAATCCCGGCAATCAATTCTACCCAGTTCGCCGTTAAGCCGGAATATTCAATAGTTTCAGAACGTACATCAGGTTCGAAAAAAGGATTGGTGGTATAGATTTGATATTCTTCAACATCTTGTGAGAAGGTTGAAAATCCATAACGCGCACCAACAAAAATCAGGTTTTCCATCCCTGTCCAGTTTTCGTACGCATTATAGTCGATCCCGAGTTTCACATAACTTCCGCGGGAAGTAAGACTAATATTATCTTCAGTATAACCAATACTTTCATTCCCTAATTCTGCAGCAGCATAGTAATTTTTATACACTCTGTAATCGCCTAAAATCTCAAAACCAGAATAATCATCCTGAAAAGCAGTTCTTAAAAGTTTGCTGATATCAGCACCCACCCGAAGTCCGAATTTTTCACGGTCGGCCAGGCTATCCTGTATGCTCGTTTCCTTTACTGCCGTTGCCTGGCTTAACACCGGCCCGGCAAGAAATAGGAACAGTATGCTAAAAAAATATGTTGATATGTGATTCTGTATCATCTTCAATATTGGGTTCTTCTATAATATAAGAATCTATCCATTCGCCGTCTTCCCCGCCTTCAATAGTTAACTTTAGACTATTATAAATTACTTTATAGGCACAGGCCCGGTTTACATAAACTTCTTCGGTACCATAGGTAAAGGTTAAAGTATCGGTATCTGGTGTAAATTCAGGATCTTCGTCTTCTTCTTCGGCATCATAAAGTGTAAACGTATAAGTGGTAGTATTCTGATTAGTTCTTAGTGGAATTTGGATGGTATCAGGATTTATTCTTTGGTATAAAGTTTTAACGGAATCACTTACTATAGATCTTACGCTTAAATTGGTAGGTCTTTTATAGCTTTCACGATCATCAATATCATAAAAGCTCAGTATTAGCATAGGTGTGGTTTGAGTGCTTGCAGGACAAATATCGTCGCGCTGGCAACCTAAAAGGAGTAATAATAATCCAATTAGAGGAATAGACCTTTTTAAATAGTTTTTATTCATTTATTTTCTTTCTAAACAAACAACATTTTCTACGTGATGGGTTTGTGGAAACATATCTACCGGCTGTACCCTTGTAACCTTATAATATTCATCTAACATAGAGAGATCGCGAGCCTGTGTGGCCGAATTGCAACTCACGTAAACAATGCGTTGTGGCAATATACCAATTATTTGAGCAATTACATCTTTGTGCATGCCGTCCCTTGGAGGATCGGTAATTATAACGTCTGGCTGACCATGATTATTGATAAATTCTTCAGAAAAAACTTTTTTCATATCGCCTACAAAAAACTCGGCATTTTCAACCTGGTTGCGTTCTGCGTTTTCTTTGGCGTCAATAATCGCTTCTGGTACAACTTCAACCCCAATTACTTTTTTAGCTTTTTTTGCTACAAATTGAGCGATGGTTCCGGTACCAGTATATAAATCGTAAACTATTTCGTCTCCCTTTAAATCGGCAAAATCCCGGGTTATTTTATATAATTCATAAGCCTGGGCCGAATTGGTTTGGTAAAAAGATTTTGCGTTTATTTTAAACTGAAGCCCTTCCATTTGCTCAAAAATATGGTCACGACCTTTATAGCAAACAACTTCCTGATCGTAAATGGTATCGTTTCCTTTTTCATTTATTACATACTGAAGCGAAGTGATTTCAGGAAACATTTCTATTACCGCATCTAATAACAATTCCCGCTTTGCTTTGTCTTCGTGAAAAAACTGGATTAAAACCATAATTTCACCGGTAGAGGAGGTGCGAATCATTAAAGTTCGTAATAAACCTTCCTGTTTACGGGCATTAAAAAAACTTAAATTATTAGATGTAGCAAATTCCTTTACAAAGTTTCTAATCGCATTGCTGGGATCCTCCTGTAAGTGACATTTTTTAATATCCAGGATTTTATCCCACATGCCAGGAATATGAAATCCAAGAGCATTCTTATCGTCAAAGTCTTTACCGCTGTTAATTTCTTCAGGAGTGAGCCAACGGCTATCGCTAAAAGAAAATTCCATTTTATTGCGGTAAAAGTAAATTTCTTTACTTCCTAAAATTGGGGTAACCTCGGGTAGCTCAACCTTGCCAACACGAATAAGGTTATTTAAAACCTCGTCTTGTTTGTATTCCAGTTGATATTCGTATCCCATATTTTGCCATTTGCAGCCTCCACAAGTTCCAAAATGCTGGCAAACAGGTTCTACACGTTTATCTGAAAATTGATGAAAATTAACTGCCGTACCCTGGTAGTAAGATTTTCTTTGTTTGGTAGTTTTTATATCAGCCACATCGCCGGGAACCACGTTGTCAATAAATATTACGCGACCATCTGGCGATTTTCCAATTCCTTTTCCTTTTCCGCCGGCACCGGTAACTTCTACGGCTTCAAATACCTTGTTTTTATTCCTTCTTCCCATAGCGCAAAAATAGAATAATTGTGAAGATTTATTCCCTGTGTTCTTAAAAATTCCCACAAACATTTAGTAATTTGCGAAAACTTAAATAATGGATGATTTCTCTCCCCTGTGACCTGATTTTTAAAGAAAAAAGGTACAAAAGAAGGAATTATAGAATTATTGATTTAAAAAAATTGAACATGTCATTACCAAAAATTACATCTTCAAAAGAAGCTATTGAATTAGAAGACCAGTATGGTGCTCATAATTACCATCCATTGCCTGTGGTGCTTAGCCGCGGCGAGGGTGTTCACGTTTGGGATGTAGAAGGAAATAAATATTACGATTTTCTTTCGGCCTATTCTGCAGTAAACCAGGGCCATTGTCACCCAAAAATAGTTGATGCGCTTTGTAACCAGGCTGCTACTTTAACCCTTACTTCGAGGGCTTTTCATAACGATGTTTTAGGCCCGTATGAAAAGTTTGCAACAGATTATTTTAAATTCGATAAGTTGCTGCCTATGAATACCGGGGCAGAAGCTGTTGAAACCGCGATTAAAATTGCGAGAAAGTGGGCTTACGAAAGAAAAGGGGTAAAGGAAACTGAAGCGCAAATAATTGTTTGTGAAAATAATTTCCACGGAAGAACAACTACGATTATTTCTTTTTCTAATGACGAAGGTGCCAGGAAGAACTTTGGA
Organism: Salegentibacter salegens; assembly: GCF_900142975.1. Classification (NCBI taxonomy): domain Bacteria; kingdom Pseudomonadati; phylum Bacteroidota; class Flavobacteriia; order Flavobacteriales; family Flavobacteriaceae; genus Salegentibacter; species Salegentibacter salegens. The sequence continues at coordinate 1,050,538 of NZ_LT670848.1, read as the reverse complement.
CCTTACACGCCCGGATTTATAAAAATCCCTTACGACGATATAGATGCGCTGGAAAAAGTACTAAAAGAAAATGATAATATTGCAGGTTTTCTTGTAGAACCAATTCAGGGAGAAGCAGGGGTTTATGTACCTTCTGAAGGCTACCTGAAAAAAGCTCGAGAACTTTGTAAAGAAAATAACGCTTTATTTATTGCTGATGAAGTTCAAACCGGAATTGCTCGTACCGGGCAATTACTGGCAGTAGACCACGAAGAGGTGAAACCAGATATGGTAATTCTTGGAAAAGCGATCTCCGGAGGTGTTTATCCCGTATCTGCTGTTTTGGCGAATAATGAGGTGATGGATGTAATTCAACCCGGGCAACACGGTTCTACTTTTGGGGGAAACCCATTAGCGGGCGCTGTTGCAACTGCGGCTCTTGAAGTAATTCGTGATGAAAATTTAGCTGAAAATGCTGAAAAACTAGGAAACCTCTTCAGAAGATTACTTAACGATTTTATTCGCGACTCGAATATCGTGGAATTGGTGAGAGGTAAAGGCTTGTTAAATGCCATTGTGATTAATGATTCAGAAGACAGCTCTACGGCCTGGGATATTTGCATGGCGCTAAAAGAAAACGGACTTTTAGCAAAACCAACCCACGGTAATATTATTCGTTTTGCACCGCCATTGGTGATTAACGAAGATCAGATTAGGGATTGTGTAGATATAATTACTACTACGCTAAAGCAGTTTGAGAAGTAATTACTATCAAATAGATAAAAAGGAAAAGCCAGCTGGTAATAGCTGGCTTTTTTGTTTAAACAAATAGGCTATTTAAAAAGTCCTAATTTCTTCAAGCTGAACTTGTTTCAGCTTCTATCATGATTTAACAATTAATATCTTAGATCCTGAAACAAGTTCTGGATGACGCTCAAAGGACTTTTTAAATAACCTTTTTCTTCAGAATAAAAAGATTATTGATTTTGCTCAATTTCCCTTAGAATTTCATTCTGCATTTCGTAGATTCCTTCTACTCCGCCATACATAATAAACATTACAATTGTGCTTATTAGACTAATGGCACTCAATACAAGACCAATTATAGCAAGAATTTTTCCGGTTTTTACGTTTTGGTAGCCGGTGTATAACTCAGGTTGTGCATTGTAGATCTCGGTGGCCCTTTTGGCCATTACAAGCGCAATAATTCCGAAGATAATTCCCAGAATACCGTAACAGCAGCATCCTATAATTGAGAGAATTCCAAAAATTAAAATTAATGTTGAATTTGGTAATTGTTGTCTTTCCATAAAGATTGGTTTATTGGGTTAGTTGTAAGTAATTGTTCATTTTTATTAAATAGCTAATTAGCATTACTGCCCCGCTAAAAATAATAAGTGCGATTTTTATCTGAAAATCATATTTAAATTTCAGGAAGAGGTTTAAGATAAGAAAGGCGAGTAAAAATAAAATAGGATATATAGCCGGAAACATTAAAAATGCCTGAGTGAATTCTGCTTTAAAAACAAGTAATAAGGCGCGCTGACCTCCGCAGCCAAAACAATCTACTCCAAAGAGGCTTTTGTTAAGACAAGGCAACATAAAATCTTCCATAACTAATTTTTAATACTAATCTTGCTGGTGAATTCCATATTATTAGAAGAAATTAGTTTCAGGATATAAATCGCATCCCGTAATCCCGAAGTGGGTAACGTATAATTTGCACTTCCTATTGGTATTGTTTTATTATATATCATTTGTCCGTTAAGGTCATATAACAATATTTGTTTTACATCGGTTCTAAGCATTTGGATCTCCAATTGCGCTTTAAGATTATTTTGAACAATCAGGGCTTCAGGAATTAAAACGTCTAATTCTTCTTCTGGCAGTTCAGATTGCAAATTATCTTCTTTTTCCTCAATAAAACTAATAAAAAATCGTGTACTATAGTTTCCTTTTGGTAAATCTATTGAAAAATTGGCTTTATCTACCCGATTATATGATTCTAGTACAGCATCAAAAAGATAAATAGCATCACTTTCAAATTGCCTGAATTCGTGAAGTTTGAAGCTCAATTCAGCATCTTCAGCTAAATTAATAATCAAGGGAATCTTATCATTTTTCCTAAATGGTCTTACCTGTATATTATAAAAAGCTTCTTCAATATTCCAGCCCACATCATTTTCTAAAACTCCATAAATCTTTGCGTCCATTGCCCAATCTTCATCTTTAGAAGAATTTTCTCTAAAAGCTAACAGTAGTGGACGGGTGTAAAGTTTGTTGAATATCACACTGAGTTTTAATAGCGGAATCTCGCTTTTTTGCTGATTTTTAAATTCGGAAGTTTGTGAATTTTCTTTCTGAAATCTTCTTTGGGAATTCTTAAAATGTATAAAACCGTCGTTTCTTCCCTTTAGCATAAAACCCTGCGCAATGGGAGAATATTCGCGAGCAATTTCATTACCGGTTTCCCCGGAATTTCCGGTTTCTTCGCCGGCTCCATTATAAGTTTTAAAAACTGCAGGAGCATAAGCATTCGCGCCGGGAGAATAAGAACCATAACCACCTTCATAATGTTTTAAATCGTGAGAATCACCATTATCTCTGGAATCCCAGAAATAAGCGATTCCCGTGCTGGCAGGATTTTCCATTAAAAAACTCTGCAAATGTAAAGCTGAAGGATATGGATTTCCTACCAAAACCGCCTGGTCCTTATTTATTGAAACTTTTATTTCACCATCATTAGGTAAACCTCTAAAATCATAGCGCTGCCGATTGCCGGGATTATTTTCTACTCCGTTAATAAGTCTGCTGTCAGTGCCATTTACCCCTTTCATGGTAAAACCCTCCCCAGGTGCGACATTAAAATTAATACCTACATGTTGCCAATCATTATATTCACTGCCGGAATATTTATATATCCAGCGGCGTGAAATTCTTAAAGGATGGGAAGTGCCTTCTAAGCTGCCTGTAACCTGAACCGGAGTGCTATTGGTTTTGTTCTTGGGTTGAAATATCACGGCACCAAATTGGTTTTGACTAATATTATCTTTTACCGGCAACGCCCAGTAATTATAATCGAAAGCATTGGAGGTACCTTCCTGGAAAACCGAGAGTAATCCATTACCGGAATTAAGATTTGTACTTTTTTCTCCCTGCAGTAATTGCGATTCTTTCCGCAGGTAAATACTCGCTTCAGTTTCAGAAGCGTTGTTCTTTTCTAAGTTGATGTCGTTTTTTACGTATAAAAAGCGATCACTTAGGTAAATATAGGAATCTCCAGATGTGGAGGGGGAAATGTGTAATTGCGCATTTCCGTGGTAAAAAGAGAAAATAAAAGCTAAGAAGTATATTTGCCTCATAATTCCTGTAACTTTGCAGAAAATACAAGAACCGTTATTTTAAAGATTTTACAAATAAGGGATAACAGGTAAAAAAATGAATAATTCTCAGATAATAAATACAATTTTAATAGTAGTAGGAGGTGCACTTTTAATCTATGCGATTGCTGCTGAAAATGCTCACGCTTATTTTAAAATTGGAGGACTCATAGTTATTATGCTCGGGCTCTACCGGGCTACAAATTTTTGGGTGGCTACCAAAGATGATCATAAAGAAGAAGAAGATAAGGAATAATGGAGCTAAAAAAAGGGGATAAAGTCGCGGTTTTAGATGATGTGCTGGAAGGTTTTGTAATAAAAACCGAAGCCGGCACCGTTTATATTGAAACTACCGATGGTTTTGAAATGGAATTTTCTGCAGCGGAATTAGTGAAAATTGAAACTCCTATTGAAGCTTTGTCTGATGATGTTGATTTTGAAAAAGTTTTAGCTGAAAAAAAGTTACCCCCAAAACCCAAATCACAACGCATAAAACCTAAAGAAAGGAATCTGCCTCCAATGGAAGTAGATTTGCATATTGAAAAACTTACCACTTCTTCCCGCGGAATGAGCAATTATGATATGCTTAATCTTCAAATGGAAACAGCCAAAAGGCAAATAGAATTCGCGATGAGAAAACGAATTCAAAAAATTGTGTTTATTCACGGGGTAGGCGAGGGCGTTCTTAAAGCCGAACTGGATTTTTTATTGGGGCGCTACGACAATCTTAAATTTTACGATGCCGATTACCAAAAATATGGTCTCGGTGCTACTGAAGTCTATTTCTTTCAGAATGTTTAATCTGTATTATTTTCTTCTTCACCATTTCCGTCATCACCTTCTTCCTCTTCATTTTCCAGTTGAAGGTTAGTAAATTGCTGAAAAGGAATTCTTGTAACATCTAACCTTCCCAGGATATAAGAATCAAACCGAATATCTTCTCCGCTTCCATCCTGTCTAATTAAATTAAAATTTTTAATTTCAATGGTAGATCTGTAACTCCTTGTAATATGATGATCTAACTGAAGATCGTGTTCAAAATTGGGATCAAAAACATTTTCATTTAAATAATTTGGGAATCCATCTACTTCAGCCGTGTTTATAGGACTTAGAAAGGCATCGTTATTTTCGTCAATAGCTCTTTGTACATCATCGGGGTCAATTTCGTGGCGGGTTAAAACTCCATCATTATCGTCGTCAGGCTCCAGGTAATCTGGTATTCCATCTGTATCTGTATCTAAATAACCGTCTTCTGTAGCATCATCATCGGGGCCGGCAACTCTTTCAATGGCTGTTGGCACATTATCATTATCATCATCAATGTCTAAATAATCGGGGATACCATCCCCATCAGTATCCAGATGATCGCCATCGGGATCGTAACCCTCTTTACCATTTGGTACGCCATCCCCATCGGCGTCCGCATCCAGGCTTATATCATTAAACCTGGTTCTGATTATTGCAACTCCGCCCGCAGAAACATATTCTTCTAAAACCCGTGGAGATCCTGGAGGCACTCCCTTGCAAAAATATTCCCCTCCTGTAATTTCCCCATCATAAATTCTATAAACCAGGCGATTATCTTCTCCCGAGAGATTAATTACTATTGAATCATTTACTTCCAGTGTTAAAATTTTCTGCGTAAGCGTATCATTTAAACTATTATCCTTTAATTCCAGAGACATAGATTCATAAACATCTTCATTGTTTACGGCCCAAAGCACTTTCTTACCATCAATTTCACATAAAGTTAGATCACTATTTTCTAAATCGAAACTGGTGACAGTTATATCCCCGTCGTCACAGGAATAAAGGGCAAAAGAGAAAAATAAAGCTGCAAGGATCTTTTTCATAGGTGTGGGAATATATTCAAACTGAAACAAAAATAGCGGAATTCAGGATTTTTAGGGCAGGTTCTTTTAAATAATTTTATTTCGCTTAATTTTGCAGCGATGAAAAATGTATACCTCGATTCTGCCGCAACCACGCAAATGCGTGATGAAGTTATAACCCGAATGACCTCTGTAATGAAAGAGGTTTATGGGAACCCTTCTTCTACCCATTCTTTTGGAAGATCTGCGAAGTCGCTTGTAGAGCAGGCCCGCAAAACCGTTGCCGGTTATTTAAATGTAAAAGCTTCAGAAATAATATTTACTTCTGGCGGGACCGAAGCCGATAACCTGGCTTTAAATTCGGCTGTACGCGATCTTGGAGTTAAGCGAATTATCACTTCAAAAATAGAGCATCACGCGGTTTTATATACCGTAGAGCAGCTCCAGGATTGTTTTGATGTTGAGGTGAATTATGTAGACCTGGATTCCTGCGGAAATATAAAAGAATCGCATTTAGAGGAATTGCTGAAAGCTTCAGATAAAAAAACACTGGTAAGCCTGATGCACGTAAATAATGAAATTGGCAATAAATTGGATATTAAAGATGTCGGAAAACTTTGCAAAGAACATGGCGCTTTATTTCATTCCGACTGTGTGCAATCGGTAGGGCATTATGATTTAGATTTTAGTGAAATTCCGGTAGATTTTACTGCGGTGAGTGCCCATAAATTCCACGGTCCAAAAGGCGTTGGATTCGCTTTTATAAGAAAAAACAGCGGATTAAAACCACTTATTTTTGGAGGAGAGCAGGAGCGTGGCCATCGCGCCGGTACCGAAGGTGTTCATAATATTGTTGGCCTGGAAGAAGCTTTAAAACTGTCTTTAGATAATTTAGCCGAAGAAAAAGCCTATATAAGTGACCTAAAAGCTCATTTCATCAAAAAATTAAAAGCTGAAATTCCCGGGGTGAAATTCAACGGTGATTGTGTCGATGCTACAAAAAGTACCTATACTTTGGTAAATGTATGTTTGCCGGTACCTGCCGATAAAGCATTAATGTTATTGTTTCAATTAGATTTAAAAGGAATTGCCTGTTCTAAGGGAAGCGCCTGCCAAAGTGGAAGCGATAAAGGTTCTCACGTTTTAAATGCATTTTTAGAAGAAGAAGACCTTAAAAAACCATCGGTGCGTTTTTCATTTTCCAGGTATAATACTCAAGAAGAACTGGATTATGTAGTCAATACCCTAAAAGAATTTATTGAATCTTAAATTCTTTTCCTGAAGCTGACCTGAATCATATTTTTTAGTTTTTAATCGCTGTTTCTTTGTAAAGAAAATACCTCATTTGGGTTTAAAAGATATAAAGTTATGGCAGAAAAACACGAATACCAGGTAGATCTTACCTGGTTAGAAGACCGAAAAGGAGAAGTTAGCTCCCCTGAATTAACCGATACTATTGAAACAGCAACCCCACCGGACTTTCCTAAAGGGATGCCTAACATCTGGTCTCCGGAACATTTTCTGGTTGCCGCGGTAGAAAGCTGTTTAATGACGACTTTTCTGGCGATTGCTGAAAATTCTAAACTGGATTTTATCTCTTTTAAATCTAAAGCAATTGGAAAACTGGATAAGGTTGAAGGAAAATTTCAAATGACAGAGATCGTTTTAAAACCAGTATTAGAAATCACGGACGAAAATAATGCCGAAAGGGCAAAACGCATCATAGAAAAGAGTGAAAAAGCCTGCTTGATCTCAAATTCTATAAAAACCAAAATTATTCTTGAGCCTGAGATTGTAATTGCTTCTGTAGGCGTATAGTGATTTTTTATTCATTGTAAGCGAGGAATGCGCGGAGCAATCTTTTGTTTTTGAAGTATTTTGTTGACCACGTCACCCTGAACTGGTTTCAGAGCCTGCTCCGAATTTATTCGGAGGTCTAAGCTGTTTGAAGCTGGAAGCATATTCAGAATAAAACATTTTCATTTCTAAACCCGTAGGATTTCTTTGGAAACATCAACAAAACAATGTTTTCCTAAAACAATTATTGTTGGTATCTTTGCAGCCCTAAAAATCGTTTAACTTCTACAGAAACAGGCAGGTGTATGAATAATAAGAAGGTCGCATTTTATACCTTGGGTTGTAAGCTCAATTTTTCAGAAACTTCTACAATTGCAAGATCTTTTAAAGAGGAAGGTTTTGAACGCGTAGAATTTACTGAATCTGCCGATATTTATGTAATCAATACCTGTTCGGTTACTGAAAACGCCGATAAACGTTTTAAAACCATCGTAAAACAAGCGCAAAAAGTAAACGAAGATGCGTTTGTAATTGCGGTGGGTTGCTATGCGCAATTGAAACCGGAAGAGCTTGCCGATGTTAATGGGGTGGATCTGGTACTAGGTGCAACTGAAAAATTTAAAATCACCGATTACCTTAACGATCTTACTAAAAACGATCTTGGGGAAGTACATTCGTGTGAAATTGACGAAGCCGATTTTTATGTAGGTGCATATTCTATTGGAGATAGAACCCGCGCATTTCTGAAAGTTCAGGATGGTTGTGATTATAAATGTACTTATTGTACCATTCCGTTGGCACGTGGAATTTCCCGTAGCGATAAACTGGATAATGTTTTAAATAATGCTGCTGAAATTTCAGCAAAAGGAATTAAGGAAATTGTGCTTACCGGCGTAAATATTGGGGATTACGGAAAAGGAGAATTCGGTAATAAAAAGCATGAACATACTTTTCTTGACCTGGTAAAGGCTTTAGATGAGGTAGATGGGATTGAGCGATTAAGAATTTCATCTATTGAACCGAATTTACTCAAAAATGAAACTATTGATTTTGTGGCACAAAGCAATACGTTTGTGCCTCATTTTCATATCCCATTACAAAGCGGAAGTGACGATTTACTAAAATTGATGAAGCGTCGATATATGAGTTCGCTTTATACCAATAGGGTTGAGCAAATCAAGGACGTGATGCCAAACGCCTGTATTGGTGTGGATGTTATTGTTGGTTTTCCCGGCGAAACTGAAGAACGTTTCCTGGAAACCTATAATTACTTAAACCAATTAGATATTTCTTACCTGCACGTTTTTACGTATTCCGAAAGAGACAATACTCCCGCCGCAGAAATGGAGGGTGTGGTTCCTACTAAAGTGAGGAAAAAACGAAGCAAAATGCTGCGTGGTCTTTCAGCTAAAAAGAGAAGGGCATTTTATGAAAGTCAGTTAGGAAATACCTGTACCGTACTTTTTGAAGGTGAAAACAAAGAAGGTTATATCCACGGCTTTACAGAAAACTATGTAAAGGTGAAAGCACCCTGGAATCCGGCATTGGTGAATACTCTGCATCAAATTGAATTAACTTCAATAGATGAAGATGGCATGGTTAGGTTTGAATTCGCTTTAGAAAAAGTAGCGGTTTAAATATTAATTCCTACCGGTAACAAGTCTTTGTACTTTCTTCTGTTCTTTCGTATAAATTTAGCAACATCGGGGCTGGTAGGCATTACACGTGTATTTCGCTCTTTAATTTCTTCTAAAACAGCTTCAATAAAAACATCCATATAGCCTTGTTCTTTAAGAGCTTCAGGCATAAAAACTTTGGTTAAGAAGATTTTTCGTTCCTGTTGAGCGTATTCTATGGTGGCAAGTTGTTGATTTATAGTTGTTTCAAACTGTCTTAAAAACTCATTATCGGTAATTATAATTTCTTCGGCATTCATCATTTCTCTATTTTCTGTTATAAACCATTAAGTCAGCAAAATTAGTCGCAATTTGCGAAAATCTTCAGCTGGAATATTTTTTGGATGGTTAGTGTAAAGGTAGGTAAATAAAGCCTTTAAAGCTGAATTATTAACAGCAAACAATAAAATTACAGGCTTTAAAAAATTCTCCATTATTTTTAATCTTTCAATTGTGAAAGCCAAATAAATAGCAGTAATTTTGAAGTGAAAACTACCCAGAGACAAGCTTTGGGAGTATTTAAATGAAACATTCGAATATAATAGTTAGAATATTTCAAAATTCACTTCTTACGTAAATTTACGGCATTAAGCCAATGTTAAGTGTTATATACTTGTTAAAATGACTGAAGAAAACCAGTTGATTCATGTTTATTTTATGCCTGGTATGGCTGCTAATTCTTCCATTTTTGAGTTTATAAAACTCCCCGAAGATCGTTTTAAAATCCATTTTTTAGAATGGATGATTCCTAAAAAAGATGAAAGTCTAAAAAATTACGCCGGCCGCATGAATAAATATGTAGAGCACGATAACGCGGTATTAATTGGAGTTTCTTTTGGCGGGATTATTGTTCAGGAAATGGCAAAGAGTCTTAAGCTTAAAAGGCTTATTATAATTTCTAGTGTAAAATGCAGGGAAGAGTTGCCAAGGCGCATGCGCTATGCCGCGAGTACCGGCTTGTTTAAACTAATTCCCACCAGTTTACTGGATTATGTAGATCATTTTGAAAAAATTGCGGTAGGAGATTTTATAAAAAAAAGAGCAAAACTTTACCGGCAATATCTTTCGGTTAGGAATCAGCGTTATTTAGATTGGGCTATAGAAAATATGGTTTTATGGAATTGCGCAAAAGCTCAAAAAGGTATTGTTCATATTCACGGCGATAAAGATGAGATTTTTCCTATAAAATATATTCCGGAATGTATTACGGTAAAAGGCGGGACTCATATAATGATTTTGAATCGTTACCGTTGGTTTAATAAGTACCTTCCTGAAATAATCCTTTCAGGAAAAATTGAAGAGAAAAATAAAAAATTGAATTAATATGAAAATTTTAAAAACTGCATTAGTTATAGTGGGACTTTTCACTATTGTGTTTGTAAGTATACAAGCTGCCCAACAGTCTCCGGAAACCGGAAGCGAAAATAGCAATGAATCTGCTGAAGCTAATCAAAAAGAGCGGCCGGTAAAAGATTATAATATCTACGCCCTCCCAATGCCCGAAAATATAAACTTTGCGGGAGAAGAAGTGCCTATAAACGATCCTGATATTTATGAAAGGATGGATAGGGAATTGCTGGTAAATACCTACTGGCAATCTAACGCTTTGCTTTTAATAAAGCGTGCCAATCAATATTTCCCAATCATAGAACCTATTCTGAAGGAAGAAGGCGTGCCAGACGATTTTAAATACCTGGCTGTAATTGAAAGCGGATTAACCCAGGCAGTTTCTCCCGCAGGAGCCAAAGGTTTTTGGCAAATTATGGAAGGCACAGGTAAAGATTATGGTTTGGAAATAAACGGAAACGTAGACGAGCGTTACCATATTGAAAAATCTACCAGAGTAGCAGCCGATTATCTGAAAAAATCTAAGGAGAAATTTGGAACCTGGACGATGGCCGCTGCAGCCTATAATGCCGGTAACAGGGGTGTTGAAAGACAATTGGATCGCCAAAAAGTAGATAATTATTACGAATTATTGCTGGGAGAAGAAACCGGAAGATATATGTTTAGAATTTTAGCGCTAAAAGAAATTTTAAGCAATCCTGAAGAATACGGATTCAATTTTGAAGAAAAACATCTTTATAAGCATATTCCAACCAGAACAGTAAAGGTTGATACTGTGGTTAAAGATTTCGCCGATTTTGCACATCAGTTCGATATCAATTATAAGATTCTAAAAATTCATAATCCCTGGCTTAGGGAAGCACATTTAAATAATGCTTCCAGAAAGGAATACGAGATTAAGATTCCTGAAGAAAATACTTATACCGCCGTAAAGTAAATGAATGTTTTTCTGGATAATTTTTGGTGGGTTCTTTTATCTGTCAATTTTTTAATCGTTTTTATAACGGCCGGTTACGAATTAATGCATTTCAGGGAGCCTGTAAAAAGTATCTCTCTAATATTTGCACTTTTTGTATTGCCGGTTATAGGCCTGCTGGTCTATTACTTTTTTGCCCAGGAATTTAGAAAAAGTAAGTTATTTAATAGAAAAAAGCTTTACGACCAAAAGATTATACAACATTGGGAAGATAAACTTATCCTGAAAGATCAGGATCTTATAGATTTAGACCAGGACTGCATAGCGCAAAAGATAAAACTAGTTCATTTACTTCAGAATAATCAAAAGAAGCCGGTTACTTTTAAAAATAAAGCCAGTGTCCTTATAAATGGCGAAAATAAGTTCTCAGCCTTATTTAATGACATTAAGAAAGCCCAGCACCATATTCACATTGAATATTATATTTTTAATAGCGGTAGAATAGGCAACCGACTTATCTTATTGCTATGTGAGAAAGCTGAAGAAGGGGTGAAAATAAGGGTAAGTTATGATTATGTAGCAAGCCGACTTTCTTCTAAAGCGGTAAAGAAAATGAAATCCTGTGGGATTGAAATTTTTCCTTTTATGCCGGTTTGGTTTCCCAATCTAACCCGTAAATTAAATTACCGAAACCATAGAAAAATGGCAATTATAGACGGTAATATAGGTTTTATTGGGGGAATTAATATTTGTGATGAATATGTGAATTTTGAAGAAAATCCAAAAGAAAAACTTTTTTGGCGAGACACGCATTTAAGAATTGAAGGCCACGCGGTAAAATCTTTACAGGCGCAATTTCTGCTCAATTTTAATTTTATTAGCGGAAAGGAATTAAAAGTTGAGGACGAGTTTTTTCCGAAGATTGATATACCTCAGAGAACAGCGGTTCAAATTGCTGCCAGCGGTCCCGATACCGATTGGCAGAATATTATGGAAGCCATTCTAACCGCCATAAACACAGCCGATAAATATATTTATATTACTACACCCTATTTTATCCCAAACAATCAAATTCTTACCGCATTATGTATGGCAAGTAGAATAGGAGTGGAGGTTAAAATTATTATTCCTGAAAAAGGAGATTCGGTAATTGCTCGTTATGCTACTAATTCATATATCGAAAAATTATTAGAATCTGGAGTGCAGGTTTTTCATTATCATAAAGGGATGGTTCATGCTAAAACTATGGTGGTAGACGGGGTGTTAACGAGTATTGGCTCCTGTAATCTTGATAATCGCAGTTTTGATATCAACTTTGAGATCAATGCTTTTTTATATGATAAAGAGGTTGCTGAAGAAATGACCGAGGTCTACAAAAATGACCTTAAAGAGACTACCAAATTAACTATCGAGGAATGGATGCAACGGCCGGCATTAGAAAAAATAAGGGAAGCTTTGGCAAGGCTATGGGCACCTTTACTCTAATTAATCAGGAGCAATGGCACTCCATTTTACCGGTTCCTTATTTTTAGAATTTCCGATAAGGTTATTGGTAATCGCCGAATTAATCGCCTCGTAATTAAGCTCAAAAGATTTTTCTTTAGATAAATTATAGGGATAAAAAATACTTCTTTTAATATCCATAATTTCGCGGTCCCCGGCAATTAAATAACAAGTTGGTAAACCTAAAGAATGTTTCAGGTTTTCTACTACATAAGAATGGTTGTTCCTGGTTTCATCTACATATAATACATTAATATGCGAATTGAATTGCTTAGAAAGTTTCCTGGCGGTTTCTTTTTTATCCCAAAACAGGATTACAAAATCAATTTTATCCCGGTATTTATCGGCAAGTTCGTTTAGCGCAGGTATTTCGCCTTTTCCCGGAATGCACCATGAAGCATAGGTTAGTAAATAAACAGGCTTTTTATAATCGTATAAGGCAACTTCTTTTTCTTTTAGATTTAGAAATTTAAAATTATCTATATAAGTTCCTTTAAGTTTAGTGGTAACGAAGTTTTCAAATAACCTGTCGGCTTCCTCAAACTGCCGGTGCCTGTAGGCGGCTTTTGCTTCTTGGTTATATTTGGGCAAATGCATAACAAGTGCGTCAGAGAAATAAAGCTTATCGCTTTTCTCTGTCTGGGCCTGAATATTTAAGCCGAAAATTATAAAAAAGAGGAGTAAAAGTCTCTTCATGCACTTTGTTCTGTTAAGTTAAAACAAAGATACTTCGGAAGAAACTAGCACTGAAATATTATCGCTGAAGGGTCAATATTTTGGCTAAAAGTTGCGGAAAAATTAAAGAAAGCTGAAATTAACTAAATTTATCTAAATATTAGATTTTTTTCATTTGTTGCTTCATCATCTTAATCTGGTCTTTAAGCATGCCGTGCTTATCCAGTTTTTTAGCTTCAGCAAGTAAATTGGTAGCTTCTCTTTTTCGACGTTTAGTCATCGAGATTCCGGCAAGGTTAAGTTTGGCCATTGCCAAATCCTGATCCATTGCGAGGCCTAATTTAATGGCGCGTTTAAAGAACTTTTCAGCCTGGGTAATATTGGTTTGTGAAACCATAAGGCCGTGCAAGTACCAATAGTAACCCTGTTGTTTTTGTGTAAGGGCAGTTTCCGGATTTTTAATTCGGTCTAGCCATTTTTTTGCTCCGGGGAAATCTTGTTTTCTAAGTCTTAGAAAAGCAAGCAATATCATTTCGTTTTTAAAATACAGGAACACAAAAATTAAAGAAAGTAGAACGAACATGATACCATTACCAATGTTTCCTTCTACAAACTGCCAAATGGCAAGGCCTAATACAGCTCCTGCTAAAACTAACTTGATATTCTTATTAAACATAAATGCATTTATTTAGGAAGCGGCAAAGGTAAGAAAAACAATTAAAAATAATTTAAATTACCTCTTGTAATAGTTAAAAAGCTTTGTATATTTGCACGCAGTTTTACAGAGAGCTATAAAAACGATTATTCAGAAGATTTAAAGATATTTAAAATGAAAAGAACGTTTCAACCATCCAAGAGAAAAAGAAAGAACAAGCACGGTTTTCGAGAAAGAATGGCTAGTGCAAACGGAAGAAAAGTCCTCGCCAGAAGAAGGGCTAAAGGAAGAAAGAAAATATCTGTCTCTTCTGAAAACAGACATAAGCACTAATGAGAATTAGGTTTTAAAATATTTAAAGGTGTTACTTTTTTAGTAACGCCTTTTTTTATATCCAATCGCTTCCTTACTTTTATGTTTAATATGCTACAATCCTGATAAAATGCCCAAAAACAACAACCTTAAAAGTATCCTTATTATTGGCTCAGGACCTATTATTATAGGCCAGGCCTGCGAATTTGATTATGCCGGAACTCAATCCTTACGTTCTTTACGTGAAGATGGGATAGAAACTATCCTGCTCAATTCCAATCCGGCAACGATAATGACAGATCCGTCTATGGCAGATCACGTCTACCTGAAACCTTTAACCACAAAATCTATTGTAGAAATTCTAAAAGCGCATCCCAATATAGATGCTGTTCTACCAACAATGGGTGGTCAAACTGCTTTAAATCTCTGTATAGAAGCCGATGAAAAGGGGATTTGGGAAGATTTCGGAATCAAATTAATAGGAGTAGATATAGACGCCATTAATATTACCGAAGATCGCGAGAAGTTTAAACAACTTATGGGGAGAATAGGTATTCCCGTAGCTCCCGCAAAAACAGTGACTTCTTACCTTCAGGGAAAAGAAGTTGCCCAGGAGTTTGGTTTTCCTTTAGTAATTAGAGCTTCTTTTACTTTAGGCGGAAGTGGAGCTTCGTTTGTACACGGCCCCGAAGAATTTGACGAGAAGCTTACTTATGGTTTAGAAGCTTCGCCAATTCACGAGGTATTAATCGATAAAGCCCTTTTAGGCTGGAAAGAGTATGAGTTAGAACTTCTAAGAGATAAGAACGATAATGTGGTAATTATTTGTTCTATAGAGAATATGGATCCTATGGGAATCCATACCGGGGATTCAATTACGGTAGCGCCTGCAATGACTTTAAGCGACACTACTTACCAGCGTATGCGTGATATGGCCATAAAAATGATGCGCAATATTGGCGATTTTGCCGGTGGATGTAATGTGCAGTTTGCCGTAAGTCCAGACGAAAAAGAAGATATTATAGCGATAGAAATTAACCCAAGGGTTTCCAGATCTTCAGCTTTGGCCTCTAAAGCAACAGGATATCCAATTGCGAAAATTGCAACAAAACTGGCAATTGGTTATAATTTAGATGAACTTGAAAACCAGATTACTAAATCTACTTCAGCGTTATTCGAACCAACTTTAGATTATGTGATCGTTAAAATTCCGCGTTGGAATTTCGATAAATTTGAAGGTGCAGATCGCACTTTAGGCCTGCAAATGAAATCTGTAGGAGAAGTGATGGGAATTGGACGTTCGTTCCAGGAAGCACTTCATAAAGCCACACAATCTCTTGAAATTAAAAGAAACGGACTTGGAGCTGACGGAAAAAGCCATACCAAGTACGACGAAATTATAGAAAAACTTACCTATGCCAGCTGGGACCGTGTATTTGTGATCTATGATGCGATACAGGCGGGAATTCCGCTAAGTCGCATCCACGAGATCACTAAAATAGATATGTGGTTCTTAAGGCAATACGAAGAACTTTACGCTTTAGATGTAGAGATTTCTAAATTTGATAAAGAGTCCCTGCCTAAAGATTTGTTGCTAGAAGCAAAACAAAAAGGTTTTGCCGATAGACAAATAGCGCATATGCTGGATTGTTTAGAAAGTGAAGTTTACAACAAACGTGTAGATTTAGGAATAAATAGGGTTTACAAACTTGTGGATACCTGTGCGGCTGAATTTAAAGCTGAAACTCCTTATTATTATTCCACTTTTGAAGCCGAAATTGAAACTCCAGATGGAAAACGTTACGTAGATAACGAAAGCAAAGTGAGCGAGAAGAAAAAGATTGTAGTTCTTGGTTCAGGTCCAAATAGAATAGGCCAGGGAATTGAGTTTGATTACAGTTGTGTTCACGGTGTTCTTGCCGCTTCAGAATGTGGTTATGAAACTATAATGATTAACTGTAATCCTGAAACGGTTTCAACCGATTTTGATATTGCCGATAAACTTTATTTCGAACCGGTTTTCTGGGAACATATTTATGATATAATTCGCCACGAAAAACCGGAAGGTGTGATCGTTCAGCTTGGTGGGCAAACCGCCCTGAAATTAGCTGAAAAATTAGACCGCTACGGAATTAAAATTATGGGAACCAGTTACGAAGCTTTAGATCTTGCAGAAGATCGCGGAAGTTTTTCAAAATTGCTTCAGGCCAACGACATTCCTTATCCTGAATTTGGAACCGCTGAAACAGCAGAGGAAGCACTGGCTCTTGCCGATGAGCTTGATTTTCCGATCCTGGTAAGACCTTCTTATGTATTGGGTGGCCAGGGAATGAAGATCGTGATCAATAAAGATGAGCTTGAAGAAACCGTGGTAGATTTACTTCGAAAAATTCCGAATAATAAATTATTGCTGGATCACTACTTAGATGGCGCCATAGAAGCTGAAGCTGATGCGATTTGTGATGGTGAAGATGTTCATATTATAGGAATTATGGAGCATATTGAACCTTGTGGAATCCACTCAGGTGATTCTAACGCGGTGCTTCCACCATTTAACCTTGGAGACCTTGTGATGCAGCAAATTAAAGATCATACCCATAAAATCGCTCTAGCGCTTAACACAGTTGGATTAATCAATATTCAGTTCGCGATAAAAGATGATATGGTTTATATCATTGAAGCCAATCCAAGGGCATCCAGAACGGTGCCGTTTATCGCTAAGGCTTATAAAGAACCTTATGTAAATTACGCGACCAAAGTAATGCTGGGACATAAAAAGGTGAAAGATTTTAACTTTAATCCGCAATTGGATGGTTACGCCATAAAACAACCTGTATTTTCTTTCAATAAGTTCCATAAAGTGAACAAGCAACTTGGGCCCGAAATGAAGAGTACAGGAGAAAGTATCCTTTTTATAGATAGTCTTAAAGATGATGCCTTCTACGATCTTTATAGTAGGAGGAAGATGTATTTGAGTAAATAAGAATTGAATTTAGAAAAGTGAGGCTGGTAAAGTACGTCAAGCTGAACTTGTTTCAGCTTCTAACATGTTTTAGTCTATCAATATCTTAGATTCTGAAATAAATTCAGAATGACGCTTATATTACTTTTTTAGAAACCTAATAAACTAAAAAGCCTGCAAGGTTTTAATCCTTGTAGGTTTTTTAATTTGGCAATTAATCTTACAGAATTTATATAAAAATATATGAAGGAACTTGTCCTTATAATCGGGGGAATTTACGGCACACTTGCTGTAGTTTTTGGTGCTTTTGGAGCACACGCTTTAAAGAAACGTTTTTCTGAAGAACAGCTAAAAAGCTTTGAAACGGGAGTGAAATACCAAATGTATCACGCGATTATGCTTATTATCTCCGGAATTGTTTTTCCGTTTATTGGGATCTCGCAGCAGCTAATTGCCTGGTTTTTTATAATTGGGATTTTTTTGTTTTCCTTTAGTATTTATGGTCTTACTCTTAGCGATTCCGCAGGAAAAAAGATTAAGATTTTGGGGCCAGTAACTCCTCTTGGCGGACTTTTACTTATTCTGGGTTGGATCTTTTTTACGATCAATATTACTGAAATCGCACTTTACTTATAAAATTGGCTTCACCCTGGACTTGTTTCAGAGCTTGCTCCGAAATTTGTTCGGAGGTTTAATTTAAGTAAATCTTTGCCTCATGTTAGATTCCCGAAAACAATTCGGGATAAAGTCTGAACCAAGTTACCATTGATGTATTTTTATTCGGAAATCGAGATTTAAATAATACTGAAATTGCAACTTATTATCTATAAGGCTTTTTCTGAAGTTTCAATTTGCAAAACCCGCTTTCTATATTTTTCCGCATAAAAAGCGATCAGTATTAATTGCAGCGAGTGATAGATCATAATGGGTAGAAGTAGAAGCCCGGTGTTTGCTGAATTTCCAAAGATTACTTTTACCATTACAGAGCCGTGAACCAGGGATTTTTTAGTTCCGCAAAACTGTGCAGTGATTTTGTCTTTTAGGTTGAATCCTAAAAAATTACAAAGCAATCCAAGTCCAAAGTAAACCACGACAAATAGTAAAATAACTATACCAGTAAGCTTAAGTAAATCGACTGTTTCTACATTTCCAAATATATTGGAGGTGAATGAGTTACTAAAGCTTGAGTAAACAATTAGTATAATAGTTGTTTTATCTAATAAGCCCAATTTTTTACTGTGTTTTCTTGCTAAATCCCCAAGAAATTTCTGCAGAAATAATCCAAGAATTAACGGGATAATTATTTGCCAGCAAAGCTTTATAAGCACGTCTAAAAATTCAAAATCGGCGCTTCCACTTAAGAAGAAACTCAACCAAATTGGCGTCGCAAAAATTCCGATTAAACCTGAAAGACTTGCATTGAAAATAGCGGTTGGCAAATTTCCTTTTGCCAGTGAAACCATTACAATAGAAGAAGAAACGGTAGAGGGCAGCGTCCCCAGAAAAAACAGCGCAATCCAAAGATCTGAATTTGTACCTGTTTCAAACAGCGGTAAACAAAGAAGCGTCAATAAAGGAAAAACCACAAAGGTGGTTAGCTGAATTACGATATGAGTTTTGTAATTCAGAAATCCCAATTTGAATTCAGCTGGAGATAATTTTAACCCGTAGAAAAAGAAAATAAAACCAATCCCAATATCGGTAATGGTTTTAAGCGGAAAAAGCACTATTCCTTCAGGAAATAGATAGGCGATAATTATCGCTACAAAAATTGCCGCTATAAATCCGTTGAACTTCAATTTTTACTGCTCTATTTTAACCTTATATTTTTCCAGTAAATGCACATATTCTTTTGAAGAAAAATCGGTCTCGTGGAATTCCTGTTTACGATTCAGCTTCATTTTATTACGTTTTATGCTCTTTGCAAACCTCCGAATATCGTGCTCGTTGGTGAGAATTAAGCCGGGAACCTGCAGTGATTTTCCATCTTCGGTTTTGGCTACCATCGTAAAATAAGAAGAATTACAGTGTTTTACCTCGCCGGTCCTAATATTTTCGGCTTCCACTCGAATCCCAATCACCATAGAACTATTGCCAACGTAATTAACCGAAGCCTTCATAGTAACCAATTCGCCAATTTCTATAGGTTTCAGGAAATCTACAGTATCTACACTGGCAGTAACGCAATAGGCACCAGAATGTTTAGAGGCGCAGGCAAATGCAATGCGGTCCATAAGGGAGAGCACGTAGCCCCCGTGAATTTTTCCGTTGAAATTTGAATGGGAAGGCAACATTAATTCTGAAATGTCTACCTGTGAATCTTTTACGTGTTTAAATTTGGTCATAAATTATCTATCTCTAAAATGAGGGGATTCGGCTTGCTCTACTTCGGTTATAAAATATTTGGTATCGCCCCAAAAGAAAAAAGTTGCGTAACGCTCAACATATTTAAGCCTAACGTAATTGCCTTCGTTCTCCTGCAGCGCTTCAATTTCTTCTTGATTGCTGTCTAAAACTGAAAATTGAAAGATCTGGGCGCCACTAATTCCCTGGCTTATTTCTCCTTCCCAGGTTTTCGAAATCACACCTTTTTTACTGAATTTTATGAGTTCGCCACTTCTTGTACCCTCACTATAAGGCACAAAATAGATAAAAGCAAACCAGGCCAGAAAAAGCAAAACTATTGCTCCCAAAATGCCAAAAAGTGTTTTTTTCATAATTTTAATTATAAATTTTCTGAACGAATTCTTCTATTTTAGAAGGTTCCAGCCAGCGGGTTACAATTACCAGGTTTTCTTTACGATCTACAATAATAAAATTTCCGCCGAAACCAGCCGCATAAAATATGTTTTTATCTACGTTTTTCCATTGTCTCGGTCCATCGGCATTTAACCACCACATATATCCATAATTAGGATTAGTGGCTGAAGGCTGTACCGCCTCTTCAATAAGATTTTCCGCAATTAATTGTTCTCCGTTCCAATTTCCGTTATTCATAAAGAGCAATCCAAAACGCGCCATATCTTCGGTATTGATGAACATTCCGCCCCCGGAATGCCCGCCACCACTAACCGACTGCATTTTGAAACCGTCTATGGTAGTCCAGGAATTATCATATCCAAACCAACGCCAGCTCGATGAAGCGTTAATTGGGCTCATAATTTCTTCTTTTAAAACCGTGGGAAGCGGTTTTCTAAAAACATTGAGTAAAGAATAGGCGAGCACATTTACCCGAACATCGTTGTATTTAAAGTGTGTTCCGGGTTCGTGGAGGTCACGATTCTTCCAATCGTCTATTCCTTCTTCGTGTGAGGGCCTGTCAGCCCAATCGTAAGAACCCCATAGTTCTCCGCTCCAATCAGAGTTTTGCTCCAATAAATGTTTCCAGGTGATTTTTGAGTTATGTTCACCTTCAAAAGTATCGTCCCAAATATAATTGATTACGGGATCTTCAACATCAACGATCAGATTTTTGTCTAAAGCGAGCAGGGCAGTGGTAGAAAGAAAACTTTTAGTGACGCTAAAGGTCATATCTACACGTTTGATGTCGCCCCATTGCGCAACAAGGTAGCCATCTTTTAAGATCATTCCTGCCGGGCCGCCACGTCGTTTTGTTGGCCCTAAGATTTCGTGATAAGGTTCGTGTTGAAAGCCTTTTAAAATTGCCTGTCGTAGATCTTTAGATTCTGAATATTCATTAGCTTCCGCAAACTCAATTGCTTTTGAAAAATCTAAATTGAAAGATTTTGGATCTTTTTCTTCCCAGGTTCCGGTTTCAGGAAAATAAATATCCTGCGCTGAAATATTTAGTATAGAAAAGCTGAAAACTAAAAAGCTTACGAATGACTTTGTAGTGATTTTCATATTATTTGATGGTTTTATTTTCTTCAATGTATTAGAAATAAACCTACAAGGTTTTCAAAATCTAGCAGGATAGTGATTATTATACATTATTATCTTCAATTTCTTCCTCATCCATAACCGATAGCATTTTAGGATCTATTTGTTTACTGGCCTTAGCACCAAGTTTTTTAAGTTTTTCTACACGCCGGAGTAAATTTCCTTTTCCGGTGAGTTTTTTCATCGCGCCTTCGTAAGAATTTTGAACAGTTCCCAGCTGCCTTCCAATTTTAGTCAATTCTTCGGTTAAAGCGGAAAACGAATCGTATAAAGCGCCGGCCTGGGTCGCGATGGCAATGGCGTTTTGCTTTTGTTTTTCGTTTTGCCACATACTGTCTATGGTCTTGAGTACTGCAAGCAGGGTAGTGGGTGTAACGATAATTATATTTTTATCAAAAGCTTCAGAATACAACCCCGGATATTCGTTTGATGCCACTGCAAACGCAGCTTCAATAGGGATAAAAAGCAAGACGAAATCGGGGCTTTCCATCTGGTATAACTGGTGGTAATTCTTACTGCCAAGTTCGTTCACACGATTTCGAATAGCGCTAAGATGATTTTTTAAATGTTGTTGTCTTTCATTCTCTTCGGTTTCATTGCTGAAGCGTTCGTAGGCGTTCAAAGAAACTTTAGAATCTACAATCATTTTTTTATCACCTGGAAGATTGATTACCACATCGGGTAAAACTCTTTTTCCTTCGGCATTGGTAAAACTTTGCTGCACGCTGTATTCGCTGCCTTTTTGGAGTCCGCTGCGTTCTAAGACCCGTTCCAGGATCATTTCGCCCCAATTGCCCTGCGTTTTTGTATCGCCTTTAAGCGCTTTGGTGAGATTGGTGGCTTCCTTGCTCATTTGTTGGTTAAGCTCTTTTAAACCAATAATTTGCTGTCGCAGCATCGCGTGACGATCTATACTTTCTTTATTCCCTTCTTCAATTCGTTTTTCAAAATGCAGAATTTTTTCCTGTAAAGGATTTAATATATTCTGAATGTTTTCTTTATTCTGAAGGGTGAATTTCTCAGATTTTTGTTCTAAAATTTTATTGGCCAGGTTTTCAAATTCTTTTTCAAATTTTCGCTGAAGTTGTTCCACTTCGGTTTTTTGCTCCTTATTTCTAAGCTCTAAATTTTCAAATTCGGCATTGCGGCGGGTGAGTTCTGTATTTAAAAAATCTTTCTCTCTTCGAATTTCTTCACGTTCTTTTTCGAGTTTTTCAGTTTGTAAGTGAAGTGTATTTTTATAATCTGATAATTCAGTTTTGTAATTTTCTAAATTACTATTTATATGACTCTTAAGATCTTCAATTTGAAGTGATAATTGATTGTTTTTTTCTTCGAGAATAGCTTCTTTATTTTTACTTTTTAATCCTGAAATTAGTTTTCCAAAGTAAAGTCCGAGCAAGAGTGCAAGAAAAATGAAAGCAAAGAGTAAATAATCGTTCATTGAGAAACAGGAGTTTTCCCAAAGATACTTATTTGCCCGAATTGTTTTAAAATTTGGAGCTTAGATTAGTGTAGAATTAAAAATTATTCCTGGGCTTCAAAATACTGATAACCGTCTATAATATCAAGGTAAACTCCGTCAAAACCGGCATCGATTATTTTAGTGAGGTAAGCGCTTTCGTTTCCGTAGATCATTTTCTTCCAATTCCCTTTCCAGTATTCTACCTTAAAATTTCCTTCCCACTCGGGATTTTCTTCAACAAGCCAATTTGGGTAATTAGAACTCCATTTGTCTTCCCAGTAGAAACGGTAATCTTCGGCTTCACCAATAGACATATAGGATATGACTAAGCGGTCGCCACCATTTTTTTTCTTCTTTAATTTTTTAATGTCTTCAGCAGTAAATGCTTCGTTATTATAGAAAAGATCCATAATAATAAGGTCATAATTGGTGAAAGCAAGTTCAGCAATTAGATCTTGTTTGTTAGAATATTCAGCGTAATTCAATAGGTATAAGAAGTTTTTAGCTTCAGCAAGAGCGTTTATATCTTCATTATTTTCATTAAAAACCGGGTATGCAGGAATTTTATCCAGGTCCCGCCGTGGCGCTGCGAAAGATGTATACTTGTTTTCCTCACTAAGCCGGTAAGAATTCTTCATGAGTTTGAAACTAGAACAATAATCTGTTACCAATACTTGCTTGCCATGGTTTTTTGCCAGATCAAGGTATTTCCTTAGGTAGGTATTATCTGCCTTAGGAGTGATTTTGTTTATTTTAGGGAGACCATAGAAAAGATCTTCCTGGCCTACAGCATCTATAGCGTTTAAATAATCTAAAGCAGGAATTTTTTGAGAATTACATTCTTTGGAAACAAGCTGAACGCCGTTTTGTGGAATAACTATGAAGTTAGGATTTTCAGCTTTTGCAGTTTCACTTATTTCAATAACAAACTCCCGCATTTCCTGGCGGTAATCAATATTCTTATTTGCCTCCTGAGCCGAGTGTTCGTCGCAGGAAAACAATAAGCAGCATAGTATATGGGTCCCTATTTTCAGGAAGTTCATAGCAATGTGATGATTTCGAGCAAAGATAAGTTAAATTAGATTCAATAAATTACGCTTTATAGTAGGATTGTTATTCTATTTAAACAATTTATAATTTTGGTTTATATTTAAAATTTGGGACACCATTTTTTTAAGTAATTGATTTTTAACATATTTTTGGCCCAAAACATTATTAATGGCGAAACCATCTGTATTGCTTATTTTAGAAGGCACCTATCCTTTTAATGGAGGTGGCGTTTCTACCTGGGCACATATTCTATGTAACAGGGTTAGCAATGTAGACTTTAAACTATATTCTATAAACGCTTCTTTTGAGAAGGAATATAAGTATAAACTAAGCGATAATATTAGCGAGGTGATACAGGTACCACTTTGGACACCAGATGAGCCTTATGATTATATAAGTTACGGCGAAGAATATTATAAAACCGTGGCAAAAAAGGAGTGGACCAATGATGAAGTGGTAGCTCAAAAGTTTATTCCTATTTTTAAAAGTTTACTGGAGTTTATTTATAGCGATGATCGTGATATAGAAGATCTGGATATAATTTTTCACCAACTCTGGTTTTATTTTGAAGATTATGATTACAAAGAAACCATTAGAAATGAACAGGTTTGGCAAACTTACCGCGATACCCTCGCCAAATTTATTATTGGAGAGCGTAACCCTGATGCATCTTTAATAGATATTACCATTGGATTACGATGGATTTACAGGTTTTTAATACCTCTAGCCATTGTAAATATTCCAAAGGTAGATGTATCTCATTTAACCCTTAGCGGTTTCCCGGTAATCCCTGCACTTATTGCGAATTACAAGTATGGCACCCCAATTATCTTAACAGAACATGGGGTTTTTATAAGGGAAAGGTTGTTGGCCATTAATAATTCAGAATATCCATATTTTTTAAAGAGTTTACTTATTAGGTTTTCTGAAGCCATTGCACGCTTAGTTTACCACAAGGCAGAGGTAATTATTTCGGTAAATAAATTCAATCAAAAATGGGAAAAATGGTATGGAGCAGATCCAAAGAAATTCAGAATAATTTATAATGGTATTGATCCCAAAGTCTTTAAACCAGGACCTAAACCTGCACATTTAAAAGATATTCCTACTGTAGTTGCTTTGGCGAGAATCTTTGAATTAAAAGATATTCTCACCATGATTAGATCTTGTGCAGTAGTTAAAAAAAACATTCCAGAAGTGCAATATCTGGTCTATGGTGATGATGATGCCGTCCCCGAATATACCAAAGGATGTCTTGAACTTATTACTGAATTAGGATTACAAAACAATTTGGCTAAGTTCTAATTAGCATATTGAATAGTTGTTGTTTGTACTCGTACCATGCGCTATTTGAAGCAAAGGCAATGGCTGTAACTGTTGCCATTTTACTGGTTGAGTTCTTGATTTTTTCAAGTACCAAGAACCAATTCAAGTAATTCTGTAAGTATTTTGTAGCTACCCCATTGAAAGAATCCATGAACTTTCTCAATCTCATATCCATATTGTTTACATTCTGGACATGGTACACCTTATCTACGGTTCGCTGTCCCTTTGAGGTGTTGAACTTTTTATGGGCAATTGTGTTGGCTTTTGCAAAAGCACCATAACTTCTATGGCTGTCGCTGCAGAGTACGTCAGCTTTATCAAGTTTCCCTTTAAGTATTCTATTCAGATCCTCTTTACTGATACGACCTCTTGTGGCCACTTTAAAGTCTTTGTTTCCAGATCTATCACAAGTTGCCACTACAGCTACTTTTTCATCACTTATGCCTGCTTTGCTTGCTTTTTCTCCTCGCATTTTCGGTTTTCTACCTAAATGACGTCCTCCTTTTTCTGAGTAGGCAAAGAACAGGTCATCGCTTTCGACTATGCCCTGAAACTCTTCTACCGAAACACTGGAAAATGACGTGAGCAATTTATGTCTCCAATCAAAGGACGTTTGAATTGATATCTCCGTCTCTTCTGCACTTTTCCTGATACTGTAGCCCGACAACAAACAGTATAAATACCGATTTAACTTCTCTTTCTTTTTTATATTATACCAAAACTTACCTGTGGTCTCACTGAAATTCTTCTTACAGCCATTGCAAACATAGCGTTGAACGCCTTTGAGCTTGCCATTGGCACGAACACGCTTTTCTGAGCAATGAGGACAGGTAACTGCTTTTGCCTCGTTGCTGTCCTTTACTTCACTTTCTTGCAAAGACAATGATAGCAACGAAGCCACTATCTCTTGTTGAACAGTCGCTGGACTATTAACGAAAAAATCCCTGAAATCTGAAGGTATCATATCTATATAGTTTTACACAAATATAAGACATATTCATCTTAGAACAAAGCTAACAATTTTAAACTGATGGGCCCAAGGAGTAACCCGCAAGAAGTTTTCTTAGAAGGAGATATTTCTATTCTAACTTCTATTTCTGAAGGATTTCCATATACCGTTATTGAGTCTATGGGTTGTGGTATTCCCGTAGTTTCTACCGATGTAGGCGGAGTTAAAGAAGCGCTTGACGATAGCTGCGGATTTACCTGTAAACCAAAAGATGCCGAAGAAATTGGCCACAATGTCTTAAAATTGCTTTTAAATGAAGATTTAAGGAAGAGTATGGGAAGAAATGCCCGGGAACGAGTGCTTAATAACTTTACCTTATCTAAGTTTATTGGTGAATATGAAGCAATTTATGATGATATTGTAAAAATACCGAAGACCCAAAAGAAACTTACCAAGATTGAAGATTTTTCCTAAAAATGAATAAAGATCAAATTAAAGCTATTGCAAAACTTGTTGTTGCGGTTAAAGAACGTAACGGCAAACCTGTGAATGTTTTTGTAGTGGCCGCCACAATAGAATCTTTTGGAATTAGGGAAATAGATGCAAAAGAAGACTATGGGTTTGAAAGTATAATGCATCTTTCAAACTATATTTATAAAGCTTACGATGCTATAACCCTGGCAAACCTTAAGAATAATAATCAGCGTGTTGCTGAGGCTAAGACTTATAAAAGACTCGCCTTAACCGAATATATTACCACAAAAAATACCAAACGCTTTCTTGTAGATTACAGTTCGGGACTTTTTCATCTATTTCCGGTGTTTCTGCAGGTGGTAGCTATAATTCTTTTTGGATTTTCGCTATGGACCTATTCACATTTTAATAACCTGCAATCTACTGCAGTTGTGCTGGGCGTAATAATTGGTTTTATTACCAGTGCGGGGTTTGTGCAGGTTATAGGAAAACAGGTCTCTTATTATTGGTATAATAAAGATTACCATATGGCCCGGTATTCTACCAAACAAATTATAAGAAATGGGACGATTACCATATTAGGTTTCTTTAGAGGGTGTAATCTCAAGTCTGTCTAGACTTTGAAAATTAAATTAAAATTTTTAGACTAGATTATGACACAAGAAGAGATTAAGGAATTAAAGGAAAAAGCATTAAAACAATTTTTATCAGGAGAATCCCTAACCGGCAAAAACGGCGCTTTTGCTCCAATGCTTAGGGAGTTTATGGAAGAGGCCCTGGAAGCAGAAATGTCTTCGCACCTTTCCGATGAAGAAAAAGGCTCAAAAGCAGGTAATAAGCGTAATGGCAAAGGCAAAAAGACCCTAAAGAGCAGCCAAGGGGACGTCACCATTAACACGCCCCAGGATCGTAACAGTACCTTTGAGCCGGAGATCGTAGCGAAACGCCAGCGTATCCTGGCCGATAATTTAGAAAAGCAGATTATAGGCATGTACGGGATGGGCAATAGCCTGCGGGATATCTCAGCTCATATAGAGGAAATGTATGATTCCAAGATATCCACACACGTTCTAAGTGATATTACGGACCGGGTGATTCCCAAGGTTAAGGAATGGCAGGATCGCCCCTTGGAGCCGGTATATTGCATCCTATGGCTCGACGCGATGCACTTCAAGGTACGCGAAGAAGGCAAAGTAAAGCACAAGGCCTTGTATAATATTTTAGGAATAAATAAAGCTGGAAGAAAGGAAGTGCTGGGTATGTATATCTCGGAAAGTGAAGGGGCCAATTTTTGGCTTCAGGTGCTGACCCAATTAAACAACCGTGGCTTAAAAGATATTCTGATTGCCTGTACGGATAATCTTACGGGCTTTAGTGAAGCCATTCATTCTGTTTATCCCAAGACTGATATTCAGCTATGTATTGTCCACCAGATCCGCAATAGTATGAAGTATGTGGCCAGTAAGGATCAAAAAGATTTTATGAAAGACCTTAAACTGGTGTACAAGGCTGACACCAAAGACCAGGCTGAATCGGCTTTACTGGATCTGGAAGAAAAATGGGGCAAAAGATATCCCATAGTGATCCGTTCCTGGAATGATAACTGGGACCGATTGAGTGCTTATTTTGAATATACCGCACCCATTAGAAAACTCATATACACCACAAATGCCGTAGAGGCTTTTCACCGGCAGGTAAGAAAAGTAACCAAGACCAAAGGCGCTTTTACCAATGATATGGCACTATTGAAGCTGGTTTACCTAGCTACCAGAAGAATTGAAAAGAAATGGAACGCCCCACTGCAGAACTGGGGTTTGGTAGTTCAACAATTAGCTATTAAATTTGAAGGTCGGCTAGAGTTGGACTTAGCCACCAATGAAACGAAAAACTAAAATTTTCTTCTCCCGGGGGTACCCCCGGGAGAAGAAGCAGACAGAGTTGAGCTAACACTCCCTTTCTTTATATTCTCTTTGCTCATAAATTTTGTTATCCCGCTGTATAGTTTTCTTTTTGTGGTTATAACTTTTATTTATGCGCTTTTCATAGGTTTTCTTCTGCTGGTTTTAGCGCCTCTATATGCATTAAAACAAAGATGGATGCTTTCTTTAAGCGTTTTTGTAGGAACGGCCCTGGCGCTTTTACTTCATTTTTATACCGATTTACATCCCTATTTTATTCATTGGACGGGGATTCTTGTTGCGTCTTTAATTTCAGTTGGTTATATCTATATTTTCTTTCATTTCAAACTAAAAAATCTTACAGCGGTAAAAAAGAAACCTAAAGTGATGCTTTCGTTATACCGTAATTTCAACTACTTTTTATACGGTACATTTATTTTCCTTTTTGTTTTCCTTGATAGGATTGTTGCCTGGTCCTCTACCTTAAATAGAGATATTCCTTATATAATTTATTACGAAAAGGATTATGAAATTGGAATGGATCTCGCCATCCTCATCTTCTTCCTGCTTGGTGGGGTGATGGAATATGCAATTCATTCTTATATACGGCATATGGATTTTCATCAACTTGAAACAAAATATTCTGATTTTCAAAGTTTCAACGACAAGATGAAACGAATGTACTTTAAGCATTTACGCTTATTTGCAATTAGTGCCGCTGGTATTGCTGTACTATTATACCTTATTGTTACCCAACCCTGGGGTTATTCCAGGGGTTTTGATGAAATTCTTAGTCCGCTGAGTATAAAAGTTTGTATTCTTGGAAGTATAGGCTATTTATTTCTTAGCCTGGGGATGCTTAATGTACTATATCTTTATACGCTGGGGCGACATAGGAAACCGCTTGTAGCAATTATAAGCGCTTTTTTGGTGAATTTTATAATTGGAGTCTTATTAAGTAGATGGGTTTCTTATGAATACAGCGTTATGGGAATGTTGGTAGGATCTCTGCTATTTGCGATGCTTACTACACGGGAAACATACAATTTCTTTAAAAATCAGGACTATTACTACTATGCATCTTATTAAAATACTTATGGTTACCACAGCACTCTGTTTAAATACTGCTCAGTCAGTCGCACAAAAACTTACTCAGGAGAAACAGATACTTTTTACTTATGGCGATTTTTACCCCGCAGAAGTTTCAGGATACGAATTAGTGGTAATAGAAAGTGCTCATTTTGATAGTGAAGATATTGCTGTTTTAAAACAAAATAATAATACGGTTTTGGGTTATATAAGTCTGGGAGAAGTTAATGAAGCTGCTGCTCATTTTCCTGAAATAAAAGATTTTACCTTCGGAAAAAATGAAATATGGAATAGCTATATTTTAGATATTGAAAATGAAGAAACTCGTCAAGTCTTAATGGCCATTTTTGATTATAAGAATCCTTTGCATAACCCCTTACAAACATAGCATAAAAAATTTGTGTGCATGGTTGGTTTTCACTAATTTCATGCTTTACAAAAACCATCTCCTATGAGCCAGTTAAGTTTTTCCGATATAGAATTGGGACGCAGTAGAAAGCCCAGCAGGGTATCCTCCAAGTTAAACAAGATCAATAATTTGGTGGAATGGGACAAAGTCTTCAATCTGGTGCAGGCAGTGGACAACACCAATAAAGTTATCGGTGGAGCGCCGCACCGCGATCTTTCCATTAAGGTCAAAATGCTTTTTCTTCAGCACCTGTATAACCTGAGCGACCCGGAACTGGAGGATCAGGTCAACGACCGCTTGAGTTTTCAAAAATTTGCAGGGATCAACTACACTACCACGGTGCCAGATTTCACGACCATATGGCGGTTCAAAGAAGCCTTGGTACGGGAAGGCTTGATGGATGGGTTGTTTGCTTTGATCTTGGCCAGTCTTGAATCAAAAGGTTTGTTGCTGAAAAAAGGAACGAGTGTAGATGCCACCATCCTTCAGTCCACCACCAAGCCGTTGAGCAAGGAGCGGCGGGAAGAACTGGAAAAACACCCGAGTGCGCAAATAGATACCGATGCCCAATCCACGGCAAAGCGGGGGAAGAAATATTTTGGTTATAAAGGTCATATTGGAACCGATGTGGGCAGTGAGCTGATAAGGAAAAGGACATTCACTTCGGCACGTCCTCATGATTCCCAGCTAAAAGATGAACTCCTTAGCGGCGATGAGCAGATGATTTTTGGCGATAGCGCCTATGGCACTATTGCCGACAAGCGAAAGGCCAGGAAAGAGGGTGTTTATTACGGGATGCTGGACAAAGGGACACGAAAGCGGAAACTCTCCGCGACGCAAAAGAAAAACAACAAGAAGAAATCAAAGATAAGATGCAAGGTTGAACACCCTTTCGCCTATTTGAAGGAAAAGTTGAACTACAAAAGAACGGTTGCTAAAACAATGGCAAGGAACGAATTAAGGTTTGACTTCAACTGCATCCTGTACAATATTTTTCGGGCCAGTTATCTGCTCTCGAAAGCCTAAAACGTGGGAACGTGCGCAGTGTTGGAACAAAAAGGGAATAAAATAACGAAAATGATGAAAAAAATTGGCCAAAAGTCAAGGATTTAGGCAAAATAGTCCAAAAAAATTCTCGGAAAAGAGAAATAAAAGAAAAACCATTACTTATTCAAAGCTTCCTATAATATGAAAAAAGGCCTGGACGGAATGTTCTTAGACAACATAGATAACTATACTAAATTTGGCCCTACTCCAGAAAAGAAAGAAGCATTATTAGATTTTTTACAGGTTTTAAATATAGTATATCCTAATATTCATTTAATGCAGAATGCAGGTGTTTCTATAATAAAAGATACACATCCATTTATAAATTCAGTCGCCAAAGAAAGTATTGCCTCAGATTATAATTTTCAGAAGGGTAAATATCAATTAAGAGATGAAAATGTTTTTACGCAACTTTTAAACGAACTTAAAGAGGTGTACGATAAATATGAAGTTTCTGTTGTTTTAATTGAATATGCCGAAACCCGAAAACTTAAAAAAGATATTAAACAAAGATTAGCACAAACCCCCTGGCCTTTTTTTATTGGGAAAATAGACTTACAGTCTATTCCCGAAAAAGGCTGAATTATTTTATATGTTTTTAGAACCCTACCTATTAACCGGTCCTTTGAGGATTATCCTGTTGTTTGTATTAATTTTATTAATACATAGAATAGTTTCTACCAGGATTTCTGCGCAATCAGCCTTAAATTTTCTGGTTCCAACCATAACTCTCGTTATGGCCGCGGTATTGCTTGGGAGCTTTGTTTTAATTCTCGCCGGTATATTTGACCTCTTTGTTATTATAAGTATAATAATTGGCCTGGCCATTTTAGCCTTTATGAACCTGAATTTTAATCAGCCATTAAAAGCGCAATTACGCAAAATATATACTCGTTCCCTTTTATATATTACCATAAAGCTGGAAAAAGGGCAACAATTTCTGGATAGAGATAATATTATTAAACCAAAACATAAGCACCCCGACCAGGGGCTTTCTCAATATCATAGAAACTGGCAATTAGCTATTGGGCTTCTGTTACCCGTAATTACCTATATCTCGAGAAGTTCACTTTTTCAAGAAGATGTTTTCACACTATCCCCGAGTTGGTTTAGTAAACTTAATTTTGTAAACGTGATTTCTGCTAATACCTGGTTTTTTCAAACCGGGGAAATGATGGGGGATTATTTACTCATTAATTTATATGCAAAATTAACCCATATAACCAACGCACAAGCTTTGCAGTCTTTTGGGTTGTTAGAATCTGCTTTACTTTCTTTAATAATATATTGGTTTGTGTTTAAAATTTCCCGAAAACAAGCTCCCGGAATACTCGCGGGTTTAAGCTTTGCAGTTTTTTATGCATTTTTGCCCATCAATATAGATTTAATTGCAGAACATAAATCGGTATTTACCGCCCTAATAATTGCTTTGCCCACTATGTTTTTCTGTATTTATCCACAAAGTTTTAGCTTTAACAAAAAGGCTAAATTTTATTGGTTACTTACACTCTTTAGTGCTATTCTTTTATTAGATCTTTTTGTGGGTATTTTACTTATATTTCCTTATTTGCTCATACTTTTCTTTTTTAAGCTTAGAAATAATTTAAGGCAAATTTCTCAAATCTTTCTGGCCTATTTATTTTCGCTCGCTTTTATAGGAATTATTTACGGTATTGCTGCATTTCTTACTAAAGAAGATTTTGGCGCTTTTATTTCCTCTAACTTTTATTCTTTTGATACTTATACATACAATCCACACCTGGTTGCGCCATTAAGAGACCTGGTGTTATATTACCAAATAGCTGGTTTGGTTTTTCTGCTTATTACGATTTATAATTATATTAAAAAACCCCATAAATGGTTGGCCAGCCTTGTCTTTCTTATTTTTATTAATCTTATGTTCGGGATTTACCATTTAGACAGGGGTATTATAGATTTGGATATCTTGAGCCAGGTACTTTGCATATTTATTCCCATATTTTTCGGAATAATTCTAAATGTGATGGTTAATCTTTTTTCAGTATTTAATTTTTCACCCAAGGTAGGTACACGCCTGGAGGTAATAATTGGTACTTTAGTTATCACTGTGCTTACAATTTCGACTTTTCCGCCTGTGGCGACTTTAAATTTTCAGGATAAAAAGGTAGAGAATATGGTTTTTGAAGCCTATTCTAAAATACAATCTGGGAATTTACCATATTCCTATGCTGTGGTGAATGCCTTGCCTTATTTCAGTTTTAGCAAAAACAGTCATTATTATTATAATTACGATTATTTTAATAACACCTACATAGAGCGAGACAGAAGATTCAACAGGTATAAAGATAACTTACCTTACCTTCAAAATAATCCAGATATAATTTTACCCGAAACTATGTTTGTTTTTGTTTATAAAGATTTAAAGGAAAAGAACCTGGCTAAAAAAGCAATAGTAGACAAACAAAGAGATTTAACCCTTGAAAGGATTGAATTATTAAAATTGAAAGGAAGAAATGTTGAACTGTATTACCAGAATGCAAATTTAGAAGTCTACCAGATAGAAAACAGGGAGCGTTCCAGTAATATTAATCAACTTTTATTTTGATGGAAAAATTATTACCAATTAAAATATTAAGGCCGGTTTTTCTATTGTTTTCGTTTTTCTTAATAGGATGCGAAAAGGATATTGAAAATGAAAGACTAGAAGGGGAAAGCCCAAGGGTACAGTACGATAGCCTGAGTACAAACCCCTGGGTAGCTTATCTTGTGGAGCCGGGAAATGATTTAAGTTTCAGGAACAGTAATCATATTAGAAAAGCTCTTAATTATGCTAAAATTCCTTACAACGAAATTAATAGGTTTGATTTTAATAAAAAGCCTGAAGTAAACACTTCGGTTAAAGTAATTGTGGTTTATGATCTCGAACCATTAAATGAATCTGCAATGAATTTTTTAATTGAATTTGTTGCTAAAGGCGGTCATATATTTATTCCCTCGGTAGGTACTAATAAAAATTTTGGTTTTTTAGCGGGAGTAAGGGGAGATGCAAACTTTGAAATAGACACAATAGCACAGGGATTTAAATTTCAGTCCAGTTTTCTACCCGCCTTAAAAGGCAAAAATTACAGAAATGAGAATAAACATTTTGGGTTGCGAGCAGGAAATTTCAGGGAAGATATAGAGATCCTGGTCACTTCAATTTCTGAAGAAAATTATCCGCTAATTATAAAAAACAAAATAGGAAATGGGTCGGTAATTACTTTTAACACCGATCAATATTCACAAAAACAGGAACGCGGACTTTTCTTTGCGGCAATTTTAGAAGGTTTAGAAGGAGTTCCATATCCCGTGGCCAATGCTTCAAGTATAATGTTAGATGATTTTCCTGCGCCGCTTTATAATGTAAAGATGGAACCAATTGCATCAGAAATAAATATTAGTCAGGCGCGTTTTTATACTGAAGTCTGGTGGAAAGATATGCTTAAACTTGCCAGGGAAGAAGGGCTGGAATATTCTGCTTATGTCTGTTTTGATTATTCTAACAGTACATCGCCTCCTTTCAATTTTCCAGAGTGGGAACAGTCTATCTTAACAGGTTCTAATGGTGCCAATGCTGCAGATAGACTTATGGTAGATTTCAAAAGTTCTAAGCATGAGGTAGCTTTGCACGGTTATAATCACGTTTCTCTTAATACTGAAGAATGGCCCAATAAAAGTTATATGGGTTTAAGTCTTCAGGCAGTAAAAAAACGCTGGGCTGCCCGCGATTATGGTACCTTACCGGTTTCTTATGTGCCACCTTCAAATATTATAGACAGTACCGGTTTTCTTGCTTTGGAAGAAAATATGCCCGAAATAATTTATAATGCAAGTATTTACCTGGGGAACTTTGAAGAAGGTGGAGATAGAGAATTTGACAGGGAACCTTATAACGATCACTTTTTTAATTTTCCACGAATCACGAGTGGGTTTGCACCTACTTCTACTCGGGAATTCAATCAGCAATCTTTATATCTCTATACCGGCGTCTGGACTCATTTTATTCATCCCGATGATATTTACCAGATTCCCGGTGAAGAAACGCGAGCAAGTGCTGGTAATTATACTCTAAGAAATATAAACTCTTATGGGTGGAGGGTTTCAGAAGACGGTTCGCCCGGTTTGTTCCCACGATTTCGTAATTATATTCAAAATGTAAAGAAAACCTTTCCCTTAATTCGCTTTTTAAAGGTTTCTGAAGCTGCAAAAATCACTCAAAATTGGAGGGAAGTTCCTTATAAATTTTCCGAAACCGATAGTAAAATTGAAGCTGCTGCGAATATTGAAAATTCAGTCAATAACCAAAATTTCTGGTTTGCGTATGTTTCAGAAATAAATACCGGAGAGACTGAAGGTTACCTGAAAAGTAATCAGTTAAAATTCACAAAAACTCCTTTTTTAGACGGTTATCTTTTCAATATTCAAACCCGGGAGAAAAAATTAAGTCTACCGAAATTTGAAAGTAAGGATTCTGAAGATTTCAGCGAAATCACGCAAAACTATGAGTCTTATCTATTGGTGAAACCAAAAGAAGATCTAGGAGATATTGATAAAGAAATAAATGAATTAAAATCTCAAATTGCTCAAAGCAACAAATTTGAACGTGAAGATTGGTTAAAATTATTTCAGTATTTAGGTTGGAAAAATCGCCAAAATCAAATATGGCCTATACTGGAAAGTAAATACAGTGAAAATAAATCTTCGGTTTACGTAAATCTTTCTTTAGAATTCACCTCGCAGAGTGATTATCCAGATTTGGAAACCAGAAAGCGCTGGATGCTAAGACAAATAGATTTGCATCCCGAAAACCTAAAGCTTAGGAAGAATTTTATAGGCTATTTTGGCAGCAATACCGAAATTCAGTTAAGTAAAGAAGAATTATTGAATCTAATAGAAAATACTAAGTTGGAGGAAGAACGCTTCAGCTATTTTTTATTGCTGAATGAAAAACATCCTGAAACAGCTTTAAATTTGGTAAAAGATATAGAACCCTGCCGTGAAGATTACAGGTTTGCTGCTTCTACTATTTCCTGGATTTTCGCCGAGGCTAAAGATTTTGAAAAAGCTATTCTATGGTCTAAATGCGCTGAA
Source organism: Salegentibacter salegens (assembly GCF_900142975.1). Classification (NCBI taxonomy): domain Bacteria; kingdom Pseudomonadati; phylum Bacteroidota; class Flavobacteriia; order Flavobacteriales; family Flavobacteriaceae; genus Salegentibacter; species Salegentibacter salegens. The sequence continues at coordinate 1,014,788 of NZ_LT670848.1, read as the reverse complement.
GAAATTACTGAAAATAATGTAGATGATTGGCGGGTACAAACCGGGGAATATGAATTTTTAAAAGACAAAAATTTCCCGCTTTATATAGAATATCTTATTGCCAATAATGATAAAAAAGCGGCACAAAAACTTTTGGAAATCGAAGTTTGTCGTAAAGATTTAAAGCATTTGGCCGCAACAATCGCCTATACCTTTGGCGGGCAGGGAAGTTATAGAAAAGCCCTGGAATGGTCTTCTTGTGTGCCAGATTTTCCTTTGGTAGAACGAATGCAGTGGTTCTATTTACTGGAAAATTTTAGTGAAGTAGAGCGTTTATATGCTAATTATTCTAAAAAAGATAACCTAAAAGAAAAAGAAGCAATTCAGGTTTTTATGGCTGAATATTATTTGGGCCGTAGCGAAATGATTAAAGCCTGGGAGCTCGCTTCAGAATTGCCAGATTCAAACAATAGAGACCGTTTAAGAAGACAATTGAATAACAGCGTTGTTTACCTTAATACTGAACAAAAAAGGCTGCTGTTAAAAGAATACCCTTCACTTTTTTATCCTGAAGTCGCTTCTAAAATAGAGCAAAACTTAAGAATAACTACAGGTGATTTTGTACAAATTGGAAGTAATATTATTAGCGATAGGTTAGATCCTACTTCTATTGGTTTAGAAGCAGTCTATGGCACTCGAGATAAGAAGTACAATCAACATCAATTTGGGCTAAGTCGCTATAATGCGTATGCTATTCCATTTCAAACCGATTTGGAAAATAATGAAGATACGCAGTTATACGGCCTGGTTTATAGATTTAAAACCAGGGAAAGAATAGAAAAATTCAATTTTGGTTTTGGAAGCCGCCTGGAGTTTAACGAAGCAGGGAAGGCGTATTTTCATTTAGAAGCGTCGGCGTCTATTGCTAAAGACAGTTTGTACAGTTCCTTTCAATTTTTTAGAAAACCTGCCATAACCGGCCCCGCATATATTCTTGATATATACCAAACGCAACTAAACGTCTATGAAGAACTTCAGTTTAAAGAGAAATTCCAGGCTGTTTTTTATGTAGAAGGGAATCATTATAACGACGAAGATGTGATGGATGTTCAGGCGCTTACCAGTTTGGCGATGGATATTAAGCTGAATAAAAGAGCTAAATTTATGCCTTATACCGAATTTTCTGGCCTTCTGGGTAATTCCAACAGGCCCAACGGATTTCCATACTGGACTTTAGATGAAAGATTTTACGGTGGTTTAGGAGTTGCTTATCACTATGAAAATGAAAAGAACTTTTGGAAGCTTAATCTTGATGCAGGGTATTTTCTAGATACTTTTTCAGATGAATTTCAACGGTATCGAGGGAATTTTATATGGCCAATTACTAAATACCTTCATCTTAAAACCCAGGCTGAATTCTATACGCTGAAAAACTTTTATTCCAATAATTTCACTTTTGGTTTAAAATACTTTTTGAAAGATAATTAAGGATTAATTTTAAATGAAGCTGAAGCTTTATCAAAAACGATTAATCCTTCAGGAAACACAGTAGAAAAAGCCCCTGATTCCAATAATTCTTTAGGAGAACCGGTGGTAACTTTATTATTTTGCATCAAAATAATCTTATCACAAAGCTGAATTGCCAGGTTGATCTCATGGGACGCAAAAATTATGGCTTTATTGGTTTTTCTAGTGAGTTTTTTAAGCAATTTTAGAACATAAGCCTTGTGATACAAATCCAGGTGTGTGGTGGGTTCATCTAAAATAACCAGGGGCGTATTCTGCGCAATTGCGCGAGCAATCAATACTTTTTGAAGCTGGCCGTCGCTTAATTCGTAGCACTTTTTGTTTTGCAAATCTTCAATTCCAACATTTTGCAAAGATTTTTTAATTTGCCGTAAATCATTTTTACTTAATCTACCAATCCAGTTGGTGTATGGTTGTCTTCCCAGTGCTACCAGTTCAAAAACACTTAAATTTTTGGAAATAGGTTGTTCGGTTAGCACAAGACTCACTAATGAAGCCAGTTCTAAAGAATCTATCTGCTGAATTTGTTCATTCTTAACCAACACTTTTCCATTCAGCGCAGCCTGAACTCCGCTTAGGGTTCTTAAAAACGTAGATTTTCCTACTCCGTTAACGCCAATAACAGCAACCAGTTCCCCTTCATTTACTTCAATATTAATCGCTTCAGTAATAAGAATTTTTTCTGTTTTATTACGGTAACCAATATCAAGATTAATGGTTTTAAGAATGCTATGTTTTTCAGTTTGATCCAACTTCAGAATAAAAATTTACGTTTACGCACTAATAGCCAAATTACCACCGGTGCGCCAATTAACGAAGTTATGGCATTTATGGGTAAAGTATATTCCTGGCCCGGCATTTGTGCAGCGATATCACAGATAAGCATTAAAGCAGCGCCGCCTAAAATTACGGCGGGCACCAAAATACTGTGATTATTTACGGGGATTACCTGTCTTATTAAATGCGGAACAGCCAGGCCAACAAAAGCAATTGGCCCGGCGAAGGCGGTTATACTTCCTGCTAATAAGCTGGTAGCTATAATGATTATAAGTCGGTTTCTTTGAATACTTACACCCAAGCTTTTAGCATATTGTTCGCCAAGCAACAAGGTGTTGAGGTTTTTTATACAGGAAATTGCTAAAATTATTCCTACAAACCAAAACATAGCCAGAATACCAACTTCGTTCCAGGAAAGATCGCCCAAACTTCCAAAAGACCAGAACACATATTGTTGAAGCTGTGCCGCCGGACTAAAATAGGAAAGTACGCTTACTACAGCTGCGGTTAAACTGGCAAACATTAACCCAATAATGAGTATTGCCATCGTATCCCGGAGGCGAAGGGACGCAAGCATAACAGCGATAAGAACCAGTAAACTCCCCAGGCTGGAAGCGATAACCAGGCTCCATTTTGATAGTAAAATTCCGGCAAATGTACCTCCAAAAACAGAAGCCCCCATAATTACAATCGCCACACCCAAACTCGCACCACTACTTAAACCTAAAACATACGGCCCAGCGAGGGGATTACGAAATAGGGTTTGCATTAAGAGTCCGCTAATGGCAAGTCCGGAGCCGGTTATTATTGCAGTGATTGCTTTTGGCAAACGATATTCCACAATAATATAACGCCAGGTTTCTTTAGAAACTTCTAAATTAAAAATTGAGGCAAAAACATCTTTAAAAGGAATGTTTACCGAACCCAAGCTAATATTTAAAAAACCTAGAAAAATTACCCCAAAAAAAAGGAGTAGAAGTGGAAGTACATATTTTTGGGACTGCAACAAGGCCGGTGATTTATTTCTGTGTAAATATCTGAAATAAAATGAGGAGATAAAATTAAAGAAGAACGATAATGGAATTTCACTCGATAATCGAGATTTAAATGCCCTGGGACTTACCTCGAAATCAAGTAAAATTGAACCTTTAATGATTTATTCTTCCAATGCCTTAAAAAACCTGTTTTCATATTCAGGAATTAAGTTGGGATGAAAAATAGAAACAAGATCCTTAAGTACTAAATCTGGACGCTGCGGGCCTAATTCAAAATAAAGCACTCCGCCGGTTTCCCCTTTTGTTAAGCTTACACTGTAGACCTTTTTGTTTTCTACAGCCTCAAATTGCTGGTAATGTTGCGATTCTTCCAAAAGCTGCGTGTAAGAAGTATACTGTCCCGCGCTTATCCAAAATTCAGCATCCTGAGCCTTTGCAAGTACGCTTTCAAAAGATAGTGCCATACTGCCGTTTCCCTGGGTTTGGGCATATACGTAATTTGCATTGGCGTCTTTTATAAACTGTGCATGCCACGAATTTCCATAAGGCAAGTACCACTGATCTTTATACATTGCTCCGCTTAAAACTTTTGGCGATTTTTCTGCCGATTTTGCTAATTCTTTTGCTTCATTATAATCGGTTTCTATTTCATTGAAAATCTTTTCAGCTTCCTCTAGTTTATCGTAAAACACGCCAAAGAATTTAATCCATTCGGCCTTTCCCAACGGGGTTTTCTCGGTCCAATCTCCGTTGTACATCACTGGAATTCCTATTTTTTGAATAGTTTCAAATGTTTTATTATTTCCGTCTATGGCAAAACCAATCACTACCTCAGGATCAAGATCAATAAGCACTTCGGTGTTTATATTTTCATTTTTCCCTAATTCTTTAATTTCTCCGGAATTTATCAATTTCCTGGTTTTTACCGAAGAAATATAATCGAGTCCGGGAAAACCAATCAAGCTTTTTTCTTCATTTAAAGTTTCTAAAGCCGGAATATGCGTGGTAGAAGTCACCACCATTTTTTCTATCGGAATTTGCACTTTTTGATCATATTCCAAATTAGAAGGAATTTCAGCGTTTTCTCTTGTTAGCAGATATTTAAAAGCTTTTTCGGCATCAGGCCAGGGGGTTTCTACTTTTAAAATATAATAGTCGCCAAAGTCACTGATGTTGAAATTAGTAGCGTGTCTTAATTCAACCAATTCTTGAGATTGTGCTGAAACTGTATTTTGATCTTTCTGCTCGTTTTTACAGGCGGAAAATACTAAAAAAAGGAGTAGAAGATTAAGTGCTTTTACAGTCTTTATTTTCATTTTATGGTAGTATAAATGAATTGAATTTATATGATTCTATCCTCATTTTAGACCCCCGAATAATTACGGGGCAAGCTCTGAAACAAGTTCAGGGTGACGAAAACTTTTATATAGAATATTTATAATAGGAATGTTCAAAAGTAAGATTATTTAGAATTTTATAGTCGCAACTCAGATAAATGTTTAATTTCGCATTGAAATTTTTGGTTCGGATGTGATTTTTTCACGCCGATTAAAAGGGAATCAGGAAAAAGTTGGAAGTACGAGATTAGAAGTTAGATTTTTTTACTTCATATTTCAAACTTCGTACCTCAAACTTTGAGAGCCTGAGCTGTTCCCGCAACTGTAAGCTTAGTCTGTAATAGGACGCTTGTTGTTATCACTTCAAAAACCACTGTTCTTATTTGGAATGGGAAGGTAAACAACAAGACGCGAGCCAGGAGACCTGCCAGAATATAACCAATAAATTCTTAGACTTTCGGGATAAAAGTCAGGGGCAGATGAAAAAAACGCACTTTTATACTCTATTTCTTGGCCTGCTAATTAGCTTGCCTGTTTTTGGTCAAAACGATACTGTTAACGTATTGGACGAGGTATTTTTGACCGATACCAAGCTGAAAGATTTTTCTACCGGCCAGCAGGTTACTGTTTTAAACGATTCAGTTTTAAAGAAAAACGGGGCGCTGCTTACTTCAGCATTAAATTTTAATACCAATATTTATTTCAAAGAAAATGGCCTTGGAATGGTTTCTTCTCCATCTTTTCGTGGTACCACTGCTTCGCAAACCGCCGTTTTGTGGAACGGAATTAATATAAACTCACAGTTTAACGGCCAAACCGATTTTAACACATTGAACGCTGCCGGTTTCGATAATATTAGCGTTCGTGGTGGTGGCGGAAGTGTAGTTTACGGTACCGGAGCCATTGGTGGCACGGTGCATTTAAATACCAACCTTGATTTTACCGGAAAAACAAAGCAGGATATTTTTTTTCAATATGGAAGTTTTAATACCCTGGATGCCCGCTATAAAATAAAAACTTCAGGAAAAAAATGGAGTTTGAGCGTGGCGGCGGCCAGGAATTCTTCAGATAATGATTATGATTGGCCAATTGAGGGAAGAAAGAACCAAAATGGTGAATTTTATAACAACAATCTAAACCTGGGTTTTGCTTATCGTTTAAATAAAAAAAACACCATAAAATTTTATAGTGAGATTTTTGATGGAGAACGTCATTTCTCAGTGATTCGTCCTTCAGAAACCAAAACAAAATACCAGAATTTTGATACCCGAAACTTACTGGAATGGATAGGGGAGTTTGGTGATTTTATTTCGGTTGCGCGGTTGGCACTTCTGGATGAAAACTACCGGTATTACGCCAATATTACTTCTGATAATTATTCATCTGGGGAAGCTCAAACCTTTATTGGTAAATATGATTTAAATTATTCGGTATCAAAAAACCTGGAATTAAATGCTGTATTGACAAATACTTATACCGATGGCAGGGGATCTGGAATTACAGCGAATACCCGAAATATCTTTTCTTCGGCATTTTTAATGAAACACCGCCCGTTCCAGAAATTTCAATATGAATTGGGAATAAGAAAAGAGATAACCGATAACTATGAGAGTCCGTTATTATTTTCTGCAGGAACGCATTATAAATTTACCGATTTCTATAGCTTAAAAATGAATATTTCCAGGAATTTTAGAATTCCTACCTATAATGATCTTTACTGGGCAGGAGCCGGAAACCTTGATTTGGGGGCTGAAACTTCCAACCAGATTGAATTGGGAAACCATTTTAAACATAAAAACTTCAAGTTTAGCCTTACCGGGTATTATATTAAAATTGATGATATGATACGTTGGTTGCCTTCAGAAAATGGTGTTTGGCGCCCAAAAAACGAAGAAAAAGTAGAAACCTACGGAATTGAAGTGCTTACCGGCTGGGAAAAAGAGATTTTTAAAGATCATCAAATTAGCGCCTCTGGTACTTATGCGTATACGGTTTCAGAAAATATGAATACCGGTTACCAGCTTATCTATGTACCGTTTCATAAAGCCACAGGTGCACTTACTTATGCTTTTAAAGATTTTAGTGTCGATTATCAGCTTTTATATAATGGTGAAGTTTTTACCAGATCTGATAATAATTCCCGCTATAATATGGATGCTTATTTGGTTTCAAACCTGGGTTTTTCCTTCGATTTTGGCAGGAAAAATACCTATAAAATTGGTGCAAGAGTGCTTAATATTTTTAGTGAAGAATACCAAAGTATAGAAGACCGGTGGATGCCCGGTAGAAATTTTAATATATATCTAAACCTTAATTTTTAACCAGCATGATGCTGGCGGCAAATAGTTAGTTAACCTGCTTATTTTAAACTGTCTATTTGCACCACTTAATGCTAAATTTTTAAACCAATGAAAAGAATAAGTAAACTATTAACTCTGGCCATTTTAAGTGGCTTATTTTTAAATTCGTGTAGTAGCGATGATGATATTGTTGATCCAGTAGATCCACAACCTGAAGAAGGAGCTTATGCCGATGGCTTTTTTGTGCTGAATGAAGGAAGCTCTGGCGGCGGTAGTGTTAGTTTTATAAATAATGATCTTCAAAATATTGAACCGGAAATTTTTCAAACAGTTAATGAAGGAGAAGATGTGGGACTTTATACGCAATCTATTTTCTTTAATGATGAACAGGCTTTTATAATCTCTAATGGCTCTAACCTTATAAGTGTAGTAGATCGCTATACTTTTGAGCTGATAGGAAAAATAGAAAATGACCTAAATATACCAATGTATGGGGCAGTTGAAAATGGAAAAGCCTATGTAACCAATTTAGCTTCTTTTGATACAGATACTGATGATTTTGTGGCGGTAATTAATTTAGAAACTCTAGAAGTGGAAGAAACTATCGTAATGAACGCAACCGCAGAATATATTTTGGAGGAAGATGGATTGCTATATGTGAAAAATGCTTCTTACGGAACAGGAAACCAAATAAGCGTTATAAATCCTACCACAAGTTCTATTGAAAATACTTATGAAACTAACACCGGATTATCTGATTTTGATGTTCAAGATGGTTTTATTTATGCTTTAAGTACTTCTAAATTGGAGAAAATAGATATAGCTTCTGGTGAAATTGTGAACTCTATAGAATTTGCTGAAGGTAATGCCGGTAAAATGGATATTGAAGACGAAATCATCTATTATACGATTGGATCTTCAGTTTATAGAATAGGAGTGAATGATTTAGAAGCAGCAGAAGATCCTATTTTAGATTATAATGTTGATTCAAGTTATGCAGTTTATGGTTTTGAAGTAGAGGAAGGAAATATTTATACGGCTGAAGCTCACCCTTCCTTTACAGCAAATGGAACTATTAGAGTTTATACTTTGAATGGTGATTTATCAGCAGAATTTGATTCGGGAGGTATAGGCCCAAATGGTTTCTATTTTAACGACTAATTATTATTGTTTTTCTTTTAATTTGAATTTGCAAAAAAAGCCCCGTTTCAGTTGAGAAACGGGGCTTTTATCATTAATATAGATTTAATACTATTGCTTGAATTCAGCAGCTTTTTTCCTGATTTCTTCAGGGATTTCCTCGATATACATTCTTTGGTAATCTACATCGGTATCGCCACGTTCTCCAATTTTTGTAAATCGGGAATCGTAAGAAACCGCTGGGATAGCCATTCTATTACCGGTAATATCGGCTAAAGCAGCTGCCAGCAAAGTTTCTTCTGGTTCACCCAGGGGAAGAAGATTTACAATATCTTCTTCAGCTTCAATATCTGGAACTAAACCTTCTTCATAATAGGCATCTTCATTCGCATTTTTAGATTCATAAATAAGTGGTTGAATTACATATTTATGATTCGGATTGCGGTTTTGACGTAAAAAATTGGGAGAATCATATAACGGGGCAGCAGCCTGGAATTTCCCAACTGTACCTTCTCCAACGTGAACTACATCAATATAGGGAGCTAGTCCATTCATAACTAATTCACTGGCAGAAGCTGTAGAACCTGTAGCTATTATATATACTTTGCTAAGGCCAAGACTGTTTATTGCTTCTTCTGTTCTAATTTTATCATTAAACCTATCTACCAACTCTTCTTCTGTAAATTGACTTTGTAACAGAGCGTTCCAGGTTTGTTTAGAGAAAATTTTGCCTTCAAACTGGCCGGTGATCATACTGGAAAGATCTACGGCACTTTCTACAGAACCGCCACCATTATATCTAAGATCTAGAACCAATTCGTCTACACCTTCAGCTTTTAATTCTCCAAAAGCAGCATTTAGTTCATCATCAAAATCGGCGGTAAAACTGTTGTACATGATATAGCCTACACTTATTCCATCTACTTCTACCACTTTAGATAATAGCACCGGATTTTCTGTAATTTCTACTCTATTTAGAGCTATAATTTCATCGGTATTGCTAATGGTATTCTCATTAATTTCGGCAACGGTTATTTCATAGCCATCTCTTCCTAAAAGAGATTGATAATTATTAAGAGTCATTGTTTCTCCATCAATATCTGTAAAAAGTACACCGCGGGTTACACCTGCTTCATCGGCGGGGCTTCCCGGTAATACATAACGTACATAGGCTAAAACACCATTTTCCTCAAACCTTACCAAACCATAATCCATACCAGTGGTAGTTTGAATTCCAGCTTGATTATTTTCTAAGATTGTATAGTCGGCAACAATAAAACTAAAACGATCTTTTGGCGCCGGAACTTTTAATCCGTTATTAAAAAGGTCTTCGGGAGAATCAAAACTCGCCAGCCATTCTTCTTTATCAGTATCAGAATCAAAATAATTCTCACCTAACTCAGGAACATCGGCTTCATATACATAGTAGATGCTCATAGCATCATATAAATAATTCTCGATTTCTAAATTAGGAGCTTCCCCAGGTTTTTCACTACCTGGTTCAACCGGGAAACGTTCGTCATTGTCGTCTTTAGAACAGGAACTAAAAGCACCGATGCTTAGAAATAAAAGTAAAATTAGTTTATTAATCTTCATAAATTTAAGTTTGTTTTAGATTGCTAAAAATACCCACATTAAATTAAATTCAAAATCCTATTGTAACAAATATTACCGCTAATCGTTTTAAAGGTAAGAAGGTTATTAAACCAACGATAAATGAAACAACAAGCCTTCCTGGACAAAATAAACCCGGTTAAAGATAAAATGTACCGGCTTGCATTGCGACTGCTTATTTCTAAAGAAGCTGCCGAAGATGCTACCCAGGAAGTAATCTTTAAACTTTGGGCTCGCAAAGATAAACTCAAGGATTATACCAATGTTGAAGCTTTTGCAATGACAACTACAAAAAATTACTGTTTAGATGAATTAAAAGCGAAAAAGAACAATAATTTAAGAATTGTTCATCAAAATTACGAGAATAATTCAATTTCGCTTCAAAGAGGATTGGAAGTTAAAGATGAAATGCACTGGGTAGATAAAATTGTAAACGAACTGCCAGAACAGCAAAAAATTGCTTTTCAGCTAAGAGATATTGAGCAACTGGAATTTGAAGAAATTATAGAGATTACTAAAATGAAACCTACTGCTGTTAGGGTAGCATTGTCTAGGGCAAGAAAAAAAATAAGGGAAAGCTTAACAAATAAGCACAACTATGGAATTACAAAAAATTAGGGGATTACTGGAGAAATATGATGCCGGGGAAACTTCCCTGGCTGAAGAAAAAGCACTTCGGAAATATTTTCAAAATAATGAAGTGCCAGATGATTTAAAAAGTTATCGGCTAATATTTTCTTTTTCTAAAAAAACAGGTACTCAGAAAATGGAGCGGGAAGCGGAACTTCCATCTTCAGCAAAGGGAAATAAATACCTGTGGACCGCAATTGCGGCGAGTATAATTTTAGTCGTGGGACTTTTCTTTTTTCAAAATAAACCTATAGAAATGAATCATAGTGATCTTGGCACTGTTCAGGATAAAGAAGAAGCCCTGCAAAAAAGTATAAAGGCCCTAAAAATGGTTTCTGAATTAATGAACGAGGGTAAAGAGGACCTTATTTACCTAAAAGAATTTAATAACACCAAAGATAAATTTATAAAAACTGAATAACCCATGAAAAAGATAGTACTAGTTATTATTATTATTGGTCTCTTACCAATAATAACGCAGTCCCAGTCGTTTGCCAAGTATGAAAATATGAAGGATGTTGATGCGATGGTAATGACCAGCAAGATGTTTAAAATGCTTGCTAAAGTAGATTTAAGTGAGGATAATCCTGAAGCGAGGGAATACCTTAAACTTATTGAAAACCTTGAGGAGATTAAAATGTTTACCAGTACCACGGCTTCGGTGAGAAGTGAAATGAAAAAGGATGTAGAAAGTTATTTAAACTCAAATTCCTTAGAGCAGTTAATGCGGGTAAATGAAGATGGTAAGAACATTCGGTTTTATTCAAAAGGAGGAAAAAACGATAATTATGTAAGCGAGCTTTTTATGTTTATGGAAGGTGAAAAGGAAGGAGAATTAATCTCTGTAATATTGAGTATTACTGGAGAAATAGACCTTTCGCAATTATCGCGCTTAACATCAGACCTTAAAATTCCCGGTGCTGAAGAGCTTAAAAAGGTAGAAAATAAATCTTAGATTAACTTTAAATCAATAAAAATGAAATCAATAAAAATTTTAGGCCTGGCTCTGGCTGCTGCTGCATTTGTTTCCTGCGCCAACGAACCGAGTTTGCAGGAATACTATGTAGAAAATCAGCAGGACAATAAGTTCATCGCTTTAGATGTGCCTACCAGTATGTTTACTAATTCTGAAGAACTTGACGAAAATCAAAGAGCTACGCTAGAAAGTGTGAAGAAAATAAATGTTTTGGCCTTACCGGTTAAAGAAAGTAAAGAGGAGTATGAAGCTGAAAAAACTAAATTAACCAACATTCTACAGGATGAAAAGTATCAGCTTTTAATGAAATACGGATCAAACGATCGTAAAGCGGAAATTTATTTTACCGGAGATGAAGATGCGATAGACGAAATTATAATCTACGGTTATGATGATACCAAAGGAGTGGGCGTAGCCCGTGTTTTAGGTGAAGATATGAATCCGCAGAAATTAATGGAATTAATGAAATCGCTGGATAAAGGGGATATAGATGTAAACGGACTTAAAGGAATTACAGGAATGTTTAAAACTGAACTTGAAGAATAGTTTTTTAGTTGTATTTATAAAGAGGTTGTTTGGAAATTTTCAAACAACCTCTTTTTAATTTAAATCCCCGTATAATTTTGCGGGGTTATTTTTTTGAGTTCATCCTTTACTGCTTGAGAAACATCTAAAGTTTCAATAAAATCGGCTATGCTTTTCTTATTGATTTTTTCGTTTGTTCGGGTAAGCCCTTTTAATGTTTCATAAGGATTTTTAAAGCCTTCACGTCGTAAAATTGTTTGAATAGCTTCGGCAACTACCGCCCAATTGGCTTCAAGATCTTCATTGAGTTTTTCTTCATTCAGCAGTAATTTATCCAAACCTTTTAAAGTGCTTTTAAAAGCAATACTGGTATGCCCCATAGGTACACCAATATTTCTTAAAACCGTACTATCGGTAAGATCTCGTTGCAATCTACTAAGCGGTAATTTTGCTGAAAGATGTTCAAAAATAGCATTGGCAATTCCCAAATTACCTTCGCTGTTTTCAAAATCTATAGGATTCACTTTATGCGGCATAGCCGAAGAACCTATTTCTCCTTTTTTAATTTTTTGCTTAAAATAATCCATAGAAACATAGGTCCAGATATCTCTATCTAAATCTATTAAAATGGTGTTTATTCTTTTTAACCCATCAAATAAGGCAGCCATATGGTCGTAATGTTCTATTTGGGTAGTAGGGAAAGAATGGTGCAAACCGAGTTTTTCCTGTACAAAATTACTTCCAAACTCTTTCCAGTCGGTATTGGGATAAGCTACTTTATGCGCGTTAAAATTTCCTGTGGCACCACCAAATTTCGCAGCGTGTGGTACTTTATTTAAAAGATTGAGCTGAGACTCTAAACGCGTAATAAAAACTTCTATTTCTTTTCCTAAGCGAGTAGGGGAAGCCGGTTGCCCGTGGGTTCTTGCCAGTAAAGGAATATTCGCCCAATCCTGGGAAAGTTGTGTGAGTTTTGAAATAATTTGTTCAATTTCCGGAATATACTCGGCTTCAATCGCGTCTTTTAAACTTAATGGAACCGCTGTATTATTAATATCCTGTGAAGTGAGCCCGAAATGAATAAACTCTTTATGAGCTTCCAGGCCTAATTCATCAAACTTATTTTTTATAAGATATTCTACCGCTTTTACATCGTGATTGGTAGTTTTTTCAATCTCTTTAACCGCTTGCGCATCAATGGTAGTAAAGTTTTTATAAATAGCTCGCAAATCGCTAAAAACCGAATGATCTACACTTTTAAGCTGGGGTAGCGGTAATTCGCAAAGCGCAATAAAATATTCCACTTCAACCTTTACACGATATTTTATAAGTGCTTCTTCGCTAAAATATTGCGAAAGTTGTTTGGTTTTGGAATGATATCTCCCGTCTATAGGGGAAATGGCGGTTAGCGGTGTCATGTATTTGATTTATAAATTAAAAGCCGTAAATATACTGCTTCCAAATAATCTTTAAAACCGCAACAGCATTTCTTTTTTTCTCAATGGCATCAATTTTTATACTGAATTCTTTAAATCAGCTACCAGTTTTGGGACACCAACTGAAGCCTTTTCAGCAATAATATGAAGATTCCCTTTTTCTGAAATATTAGGTTTAGGGTCAATAAAATACACCGGAATTCCATGCGGAGCAAAATCTACGAGGCCGGCTGCCGGATAAACCTGCATAGAAGTTCCTATAATAATAAGAAGTTCAGCTTCTGCAACAATTTCCATAGCTTTTTCAAACATGGGCACCGCCTCGCCAAACCAAACTACGTGTGGCCTAAGCTGATAATTAAATTCACAAAAATCTCCCGGTTTTATATCCTGCTTCCAGTCCAAAACGAGTTTTTCATTAAATGTGCTCCTTGCTTTTAATAGCTCGCCGTGCAAATGGGTAACCTTGGTACTGCCCGCTCTCTCGTGAAGATCATCTATATTTTGCGTAATAATTTCAACATCATAAATTTTTTCTAATTTGGCTAAGGCTGTATGTGCGGCATTTGGTTCTACCGTTAATAATTGCCGACGTCTTTTATTGTAGAAATCTAAAACTAATTCCTGATTGCTTTCCCATCCCATAGGGGATGCCACCTCCATTACATCGTGACCTTCCCATAAACCATCTACGTCCCTAAAGGTTTGGATACCACTTTCAGCACTAATTCCCGCGCCGGTAAGAATCACTATTTTTTTCATATTAACATAGTTTGTGCGTTATTTTCATAAACCTTAACATCCGTTAAAACCTGCTCCCTCGTATCTATATATAGATTTGATAAGGTAAGAAGCATTTTTTGCTTTTTCTTATCTCTAATTTACTAATAATTAAAATTTTTTAAACTTATGAAAAAATTCTTACTTGCTATTTTAATAGCACTTCCCTTTATGTTTATGAGCTGTAGCAGCGATGATGATGCTGTAGATCCCGATGGGGATGGCGATGATTTTGAAGGGGAAACAAAGTCTTTTGAACTTTATTCCGTTGCCGATCCTTCAATTTCGGGGACAGCAACATTTATGGAAAATGAAGATAACAGTACCACCGTTGAACTTGAATTAGACGGAACTCCAGATGGAGGAATGCACCCCGCACACATTCATTACAATACTGCTGCAGAAAGTGGGGAGATCGCAGTTTCCTTTGAACCTGTAGATGGATCTACCGGAATGAGTACTACTACTTTTTCAACCTTAGATGATGGGACAGGTATTACTTATGAAGAAGCTATTAATTTTGATGGTTACATTAATGTGCATTTAAGTGCAGACGATCTTGGTACTTTGGTGGCACAGGGAGATATTGGTGAAAATGTACTTACCGGTGAATCTAAAAATTATATGCTTCAAGAAAGAGCTGTAGAAGGAATCTCTGGAAATGTAATGTTTCAGGAGAGAGTAAATGGTGAAGCTTTAGCAACTATTATGCTTGAAGGTACTCCAGAAGATGGTGAGCATCCTGCACATATCCATATGGGATCGGTAGTTGAAGCACCGGGAGATATTGCTTTTAGCTTTAATCCGGTAAACGGAGCAACGGGAATGAGTAAAACCAATGTTGCCGCATTAGACGATGGTACCGCATTTATGTATAGCGATGTACTTAGTTATGATGGTTATGTAAATGTACACCTAAGTGCAGATGAGCTTGGAACTCTTGTAGCCCAGAATGATATAGGTGGTAACGAACTTACAGGCGAAACTAAATCTTACGAGCTTGATGAAAGAGCTGTAGAAGGAATTAGCGGAACAGTAATGTTTGAAGAACGTATGAGCGGCGCTGCACTTGCAACTATTATGATAGATAATACTCCGGAAGATGGAATGCACCCGGCTCATATTCATATGGGTTCTTTTACTGAAGGTCCCGGCGATATCGCTTTTACCTTTAATCCAGTAAATGGCGCAACCGGAATGAGTAAGACTCAGGTTGAAATGTTAGGCGATGATACTGAATTTGGTTACGAAGAAGTGCTAAATTACGATGGTTACGTTAATGTTCACCTTAGTGCAGATGAACTTGGTACGGTAGTAGCTCAGGGAGATATTGGAACTAACGAATTAACCGGTGAGAGCAAAACTTATGAATTAGGTGAAAAAGATGTTGAAGGTATTAGTGGTTCTGTGATCTTTGAAGAAAGAATGAGTGGGGAAGCTATAGCAACTATTATGCTAGACGGAACTCCTGATGGAGGAATGCACCCGGCTCATATTCATATGGGAACTGCCGCTGAAGGCCCTGGAGATATTGCCTTTACCTTTAATCCAGTAAATGGAACTACAGGAATGAGTATGACTCACGTTGGAATGCTTGATGATGATACCGAATTCGGATTCGAAGATGTACTGAATTATGACGGTTATGTAAACGTTCATTTAAGCGCAGATGATTTAGGAACTCTGGTAGCTCAGGGAGATATAGGCCAGAATGAATTAACCGGAGAATCTGCTTCTTATGATCTTGGAAGTGTAGCTGTTGACGGAATAATGGGGACTGCAATGTTTGAAGAACGTGTGAACGGTGAAACCCTGGTTACTATTATGTTAGATGGAACTCCTGAAGGTGGAATGCACCCAGCACATATTCACGTTGGCTCTATTGCAGATGCTCCAGGAGATATCGCGATCTCTTTAAATTCAGTTAATGGTGATACCGGAATGAGTATGACTAACGTGTCAGCTTTTGATGGAGAAGATGCTGATATGATAGATTATAACGGACTTTTGGAATATAATGGGTATCTTAATGTGCACTTGAGCGCAGACGATTTAGAAACTCTTGTTGCCCAGGGAAATGTTGGTTCGAATTCTTAGAACTTAAAATTTTATATTAAAGTGAGAAACCCGGTCTCGATGAGGCCGGGTTTTCTTATACCTTTTTTAAATATTAATAATATAAAGATCAGTCCATTAGATTTCTAAACTTTTTTAATATAAAAATTTTAAAATATTCCTTTTGAAAACGCCCGACTTCCTGTCGGGTTTTTTAATTTTAGCCTATGCAAAAAACTACTCTTTTAGACCATCTTGAAACTTTTCTCACACCAAGGCGAATCTCTCTATTTGATAAGGTGATTGCAGAGCGAACAAATCATTTTACCGTTGCTACGCAAGATGTTTACCAATTACATAATACCAGTGCTGTAATTAGGAGTTGTGAAGTTTTCGGAATTCAAAATATCCACGTGGTAGAAGAACGTAAACCTAAAAGAATAGATCGTGAAATCGCGATGGGCGCTCAAAAGTGGGTAGATGTAAATCGATATTCCACTTCAAAAGAATGTATTAAAGAATTACGAGCTAAAGGATATCAAATTGTAGCCACTACACCATATGGAGAAAGTACAGCCCTTAAAGATTTTGATATAGAAAAACCTTCAGCTATTTTTTTCGGAACGGAAAAGGACGGCCTAAGCGACGAAATCCTGAACGAAGCCGATTGCAGATTAAACATTCCTATGTTTGGTTTTACCGAAAGTCTTAATATTTCGGTTTCCGCAGCTATCATTTTACAGAGCATTACTTCCAGGTTAAAAAGTAGCGAAATTAACTGGCAACTTTCTGAAGAAGACAAAATTAGTCTTAAATATGAATGGCTAAAAAAATGTATAAAAAATTCAGATTCAATTATAGCCCAATTCAAGATAGAAAATCATTAAATTAGTTGAATAATTTTTTCCAATGACCCTTTTTTTTTACCTACTTATAGCGTTTATCACCTTTATAGCTTTTCTGCACGCCTGGGCAAAGAAAAGGTATGACATTAGCCGAACAATGGTGATTAATGCGCCGCGCGATGTGGTTTTTAGTTACGTACGGCAATTAAAGAAACATCCGCTGTGGGTTACCTGGTTTTCAAAACATCCTGAAGCTGTTTTAAAACACAAAGGCGAAGATGGTAAATTAGGTGCGGCTATTTACTGGAAAAGTAAAAATAACGAAATAGGGGAAGGACTTCAAAAGATTATAAAAGTAAAACATCCAAGAGTTTTTGAAACACGGGTGTTGTTTGTTAAACCGGTAAAAGTAAGTTTGCTAACTTATTTTGCTGCAAAAGAACTGGAACCCGGAAAATCCAAAATAGTTTGGGGAATTCGTGGTAATTTACCTTTTCCACTTTCAGTAATAAGTCTGTTTTATAGTCCAGATAAATTAATGGGGCAGGACCTTGAAAAAGGCCTGATTAATTTAAAAACAAAAATGGAAAAGGGAGTAAAAGTTTAGTTTCTCTGCAAAACCCTGTATTCTTCGTAGCAACCACTTAAGGCATCTAAAATTTGCAAATCGTTTGCTGATCTTAAAAAATCTTTAGAATAGCTACATCGCTGCAGGATTTCATCAATTTCAACTTTATTAATTGGGAGTAGAGCGATAAGAGTTTCCCTGTCAAACTTATTTCTTAGCAGGGTTCTAATTTCATCATCCTCTTTCATCTGCCTTAGCTTTCGCATTTGTTTTGGCTTTTTACCAAAGATATTATGCATTAAATCGGCAGGATTAAAAATTGCTCCTAAAGTTCGGGAAATCGCACTTGCAGAATTATCTCCACCTTCATACCCGGCATTTAAGCCCGAAATACTATAGCGGTTATTCTCATAAATAGGGATATTTCTGGCATCAATTTCAAGATAGCCGGTAAGGGTTACCGGTTTTAGAACTACCTCTTCTAAAGCAATTCCCAACTCGGTCATTTTTACTTTTACGCTTCCATATTTAAGCCAGTCGTTGGTAACTCTGACTTTTATAGATCTAAAACCAAGGTAAGAGAAATATAGTGTATCGTTAACGGTGGCCTGTAATTTAAAAGATCCGTCTTCTTCACTAACGGCACCTTTAACCTGGTTGAGGTTTACAATGTGAACTTTCTCAATAGGTTTATCATCGGCCGCATTCATAACGGTACCAGATACAACATCCTGTGAAAATGCTTGTAGAGTTAAAAAAAGTAGTAAAAAGGTAAAAAGGAATTTCTTCATAACAATTGGCGCCTAAATTATAAAATACTTATAAAAAACAATGCCATAATTAATAATTTAGGCGCCAGATGTGAATTTAATTTTTGCTGCGTCTTCTTTTTATAGAGCTTTCAATGTTTTTGTTTCGGTTACCAGATTTTTTTCCTTTTCCCGAATCACTACCTTCTGAACGCCTACGGCCACCACTTTTAAAGTCGGGTTTCCCGCCGCCACCTTTGTTGAATTTTCCGCCTTTTCGGCCGCCACCGCCGCCGCGTTTTCCACGTCCGCCGGTATCTGTGGTTTCTTCAACATTTATAAATCTACCTTGATGTTTAAAGTCTTTAAATGTGCTTAAAACAGTTTCGGTATTTTTAGCATCGGTATTAAAGAAGGAGAAGCTGTCTTTAACATCAACTTTATAAACATCGTCACGTCCAAGATCCAGAGTTGCTTTAAGGAAATCCTTTAAGCTCATCCAGTCAAAATCATCTTTTGCACCAACATTTATAAAGTAACGTGTAGAATCTCCAGAGCCACCACCATCGGAAGGAGCGGAAGGAGAACTTAATCCTTCAGAATTTTTATAATAATTGAAGAATCGGGTGAATTCTACAGAAAAGAACTTTTTAATAAGTTCTTCTTTGGTAAAATCTTCCAAAACTTCATTAATTCCGGGTAGATAAGCGTCTATATCGTGATTAATTTTTGTTTCCTTAATATCGTTTGCCAGGTGAAACAACTGTACACGGCAAATTTCCATTCCGTCAGGAATATCTTTTTGCTCGAATTTTTGCTGAATAATGCGCTCAATACTCTTGATTTTGCGCATTTCACTTTTGGTAACAATAACCATAGAAACTCCACTCTTACCTGCACGACCAGTACGGCCACTACGGTGAGTGTAAGTTTCAATCTCATCGGGTAACTGGTAGTTGATTACGTGAGTAATATCGTCTACATCAATTCCACGTGCAGCAACATCTGTAGCTACCAACATTTGGATTTGCTTGTTTCTAAAACTTTTCATCACCAAATCACGTTGATTCTGGCTAAGGTCACCGTGCAAAGCTGCAGCGCTGTAACCGTCTTCAATAAGTTTTTCAGCTACTTTTTGAGTATCTCTTTTTGTTCGACAAAAAATTACCGAAAAGATATCTGGATTGGCATCTGCCAGTCTTTTTAAAGCTTCGTAACGTTGTCTTGAATTTACCAGGTAAAACTCGTGGGAAACATTAGATGTTCCCTGGTTTTTAGATCCTACGGTAATTTCAATAGGAGTACGCATAAATTTCTTGGCAATAGTTGCAACTTCTTTTGGCATTGTTGCAGAAAATAACCAGGTATGCTTTTCTTTTGGAGTATGCGATAAAATGGCTTTAATATCTTCAAAGAAGCCCATATTAAGCATTTCATCGGCTTCATCTAAAACACAGTATTCAATTTTAGAAATATCTACAAGATTACGATTAATCATATCTTGCATACGCCCGGGAGTAGCTACAATAATTTGCGCTCCACGTTCTATTTGACGTGCCTGGTCTGTAATGCTGGCGCCACCATAGATAGCAACCGGAGTTAGACCTTTTTCAAATTTCGCGTAATTCTTTATTTCGTTGGTAATTTGCAGGCAAAGTTCACGTGTTGGTGAAAGAATTAATGCCTGGGTATGCTTTTTACTTACGTTTATTTTCTGGATAAGCGGGAATCCAAAAGCAGCTGTCTTTCCTGTACCGGTTTGGGCTAATGCCACCATATCGGTATCTTCGTTTAGTAAAACAGGAATCGCTTTTTCCTGTATCTCACTTGGGTCTGTAAAACCCATTTCTTCGACTGCTTTAAGAATAGAAGGGTTTAAACCTAATTGTTCAAATTTGTTCATATAAAAAATTAAATAAGCGGCAAAGGTACGGCTTACATAGCAATATATACCTATCTACTTCTTTTATTTTGAAAGATAGGCGATTAGCTCTCTAAAGGCTTTTCCACGATGACTTATTTCCGATTTTTCACTAAGGTTCATTTCGGCAAAAGTCTTTTCGAAATCATTTGGTTTAAATACAGGATCATAACCAAAACCCTTTTTACCGCGCACTTCTTTTATAATTTCTCCTTTGCAAATTCCGGTAAAAAGATTTTGCCTGTCGTTTAAATTTATAGCAATGGTAGTTTTAAACTGCGCGTTTCGGTTTTCTTTATTTTCCAATTCGCTAAGTAATTTTCTCACATTTGCCCTATCATCTTTATCATCGCCTGCATAACGGGCAGAGTAAACTCCGGGTTTTCCGTTTAGGGCCTCAACTTCAAGCCCGGTATCATCGGCAAAGCAATCAAACCCATATCGATTTTTAACGTATTCTGCTTTTAAAATAGCGTTACCTTCTATAGTATCGGCAGTTTCTGGGATATCCTCATCGCAACCAATATCGTCTAGTGATAAAAGTTCGATGTAATGTGGTAAAAGTGTCTTTATTTCAGTTAGTTTATTTTTATTGTGAGTGGCGAATACAAGTTTCATAGCTTATGTTTTATCGGTGGTGGTAGGGTTCGTTTTTTAAAATGGTAAAAGCACGGTAAAGCTGTTCGGTAAAGAAAAGTCTTACCATTTGGTGAGAAAAAGTCATTTGTGAAAGTGCTACTTTAGAATCGGCTCTTTGGTAAACTGCTTCAGAAAATCCATAAGGGCCACCAATTACGAAAATAAGTTGCTTAAGCCCGCTGTTCAATCGCTTTTGAATGTATGCTGAAAATTTTTCCGAAGAAAACTCTTTTCCGTTTTCATCTAAAAGAACCAGAAAATCTGAATTCTGAACTTTAGCCAGGATCAATTCACCTTCTTTTTCTTTTTGCTGATTTTCATCCAGGCTCTTCGTCTTTTTAAGGTCTGGAATAATATCAATTTCAAATTTATTGTAAAATTGAAGTCGTTTTTTATAGACCTCAATAAGTTGTTTGAGCTCCCGGTTATCGGTCTTTCCTATACAGAGTAATTTTATAGTCATTCGGTAGATTTTACGCAGACTTTGCTACATTTACAAAAATAAGTATTGCGAATGATCTCAAAAGCACAATTTGAAAAAGAAATAAATCTTATTATAGAAAACGCCATTAGAGAAGATGTTGGGGACGGTGATCATAGCTCTTTAGCCTGCATTCCTGCTGAAGCTAAAGGCAAAGCCAAACTATTGGTGAAAGATAAAGGGATTTTGGCAGGAGTGGATTTTGCCTTAAAAGTTTTCGAAAAAGTAGACCCTCAATTAAAAGTTGAAGTTTTAATTAAAGATGGGGAAACCATAGAGCGTGGTGATGTTGCTTTTTATGTTGAGGGAAGCTCGCAATCTATATTAAAAGCTGAAAGATTAGTATTGAACGCGATGCAAAGAATGAGCGCCATTGCAACTAAAACCAACACTTTTGTTCAAAAATTAGAAGGTACTAATACTAAAATCTTAGATACCAGGAAAACCACACCCGGGATTAGAGCTATAGAAAAATGGGCGGTAAAAATTGGAGGTGGAGAAAACCATAGATTCGCTTTATATGATATGGTTATGCTTAAGGATAATCATATAGATTTTGCCGGCGGAATTACCAAAGCTATTAATAAAACTAAAGATTACCTTAAAGAAAATAAACTTGATCTTAAAATTATTGTTGAGGCGAGAAATTTAAAGGAAATTGAAGAAATTCTGGAAAGTGAAGGTGTATATCGCATTTTAATAGATAATTTTAATTATGAAGATACACGGCAGGCGGTAAAACTTATTAATGGTAAATGCTTAACGGAATCTAGTGGAGGAATTACCCTTGATACCGCCCGAAAATATGCAGAATGTGGTGTAGATTATATTTCTAGTGGAGCATTAACGCACTCAGTTTATAATTTAGACCTCAGTCTAAAAGCAATATAATGTATGGCGCCCAAAAAAGCCCTTCTATCTAAAATAGAACAATTTTCAAATTGGTGGGAAAATAAAACCAAAGGTATAATTTTGCCTGGTTTTGATGGTTTATCGCTTTACGATCTTTGGGAAATTTATTCTGGCGGAATTATAAAAGGAACCTTCTCTACCAGGGCAAGTGCTATTGCGTTTAGTTTTTTTATGGCGCTGTTTCCGTTTTTGCTGTTTATGCTTAACCTAATTCCCTACATTAATTTTATAGACGATTTTCAGCTGCAATTCCTGGTCTTTATGGATTCTTTGCTACCGCCAAATACATCAGATTTTTTTAATGATATTTTCCTGGATATTGCTAATACCCCACGGGGAGGATTGCTTTCCATAGCATTTATTGTTTCTATTTTTCTAATGACTAATGGGATAAATGCAATTTTCACAGGTTTTGAATTCTCCTATCATACCAATGCAAATAGATCTATTGTAAGGCAATACCTGGTAGCGGTTGGAGTTTCACTCGTTATGGCTTTACTGTTATTACTAACTGTAATTCTAGCTGTTTATTTAACCTATGCTGTAAGTGATTTCAATGAATTAAACATAAAATTTATGGATATCAACACGGCTTTCGTGAAGTACCTGGTATTTATTCTACTTATATATGTAGCAGTAGCAACCCTGTATTATTTTGGTACCAAAGAAGCACGTCAGGCACGTTTTTTTTCTATAGGAGCTTTCTTTACTACCTTTCTAATTTTAATATTCACTTACCTTTTTGGTTTGTACATAGAAAATTTTTCTACTTATAATGAGCTTTATGGCTCGATTGGTGCATTATTAATATTAATGGTGTATATCTGGTTAAATTCTAATATATTGCTGTTAGGTTTTGAATTAAATGCATCTTTAATAAAAATGAAGCAAAAAATTAAATAAATTAACAACCTAAAACCACATTAAAAATGAAAAAACTATTAGTCCTATTTGTGGCCGTTTTCGGCTTAAATTCAATTTCAGCACAAACCGAAATAGGTGGTGCAACATTACCCAATACTTTAGAATATGGTTCTGAAGAGCTAATCCTTAACGGGGCAGGAGTAAGAGAAAAGTTCTGGATGGATATGTATGCCGGCGGACTTTACCTTAAAACCAAATCGGGGGATGCTTCGGAAATAATGAATAAGGATGAAGCAATGGCAATAAAATTGCACATAGTTTCAAAAATGATTACCAGTCAACGAATGATGGATGCGGTAAATGAAGGTTTTGAAAATGCAACCGGTGGGAATACAGCACCAATTTCAGCCGAGATCAAGAAGTTTATCAGCTTTTTTGAGGATGAGATCAATAAAGGGGATATTTTTGACCTCGTTTACCTACCAAATAAAGGTTCGGTAATCTATAAAAATGGAAAAGAAAGTGGTACTATTCAGGGAATGGAGTTTAAAAAGGCTTTATTTGGAATATGGCTTTCTAATGAACCAGCAGATGATGACCTTAAAGAGGGAATGCTGGGGGAACAATAAAAATTAGAAATAATGACAATGATAACGAAATTCAACTTACTTAATCTATTAATTTTTGGATCTGTCCTGATGTCTTCAGGTCTCCAGGCCCAGGAAGTGTTTGGTAAATGGAAAGTAGTTAATGATGCCGGTCGTGTAAATTCTATAGTAGAGATTTATAAAAAAGACAATGCCATTCACGGTAAAGTAATAAGAATTACCAAAGAAGAGCACCGTGATCGTAAATGTACTGAATGCCAGGGAAAACTTAAAAACAAACCCATAGAAGGTCTAAACGTTATTCGTGATTTTAAAAAGGAAGGTGACGTATATGTAGACGGTACTTTAATTGATCCAAAATCTGGAAAAGAATATAAAGGGAAAATTTGGGTTGATGATAAGAATCCCGATAAGCTTAATGTTCGTGGATATGTCACTTTTTTCTACAAAACCAAAGTTTGGGAACGGACCGAATAAATTTTC
This sequence comes from Salegentibacter salegens, assembly GCF_900142975.1. Taxonomy (NCBI): domain Bacteria; kingdom Pseudomonadati; phylum Bacteroidota; class Flavobacteriia; order Flavobacteriales; family Flavobacteriaceae; genus Salegentibacter; species Salegentibacter salegens. The sequence goes on along the minus strand of NZ_LT670848.1, from coordinate 990,647 downwards.
TAAGAAATTAAATAGTTTAAAAACCATTCTTTTTAAGGATGGTTTTTATTTTTGACTAAACTTACTTATTAAGTAAGATTTATTACGCGAGTCTTAAATCAAAATATTTAGAAATTTTCAACTTTATGCCTTGGTGGTTATCCCAGGGTAGTTTACTTCATCAATATGCCGTATTTTATAGATGTTATTTTACCATTACCGCTGCAAAAGCGTTTCACCTATACTATTTCTGAAGCAGAAGCTAATTTTTTAGAAAAAGGGATGCGCGTAGCTGTACCATTTGGGAAGTCTAAAGTTTATACCGCAATTACAGCTGCAATTCATCAAAACCCACCACAGGTTTATGAGGCAAAACCTATAAATCAGATTTTAGATAAAACCCCTTTAGTTACCAAACATCAATTAAAGTTTTGGGCCTGGATCGCTTCTTATTATATGTGCGCTGAAGGTGATGTGCTAAAGGCGGCATTACCCGGTGCTTTTCTATTGGAAAGCGAAAGTATTGTGCAACTAACCAAAGATGCAAATATTGAAGAAGCCGAATTGGAGGATGAAGAATACCTGGTAATAGAAGCTTTGCAGCGGCAATCTTCGGTAAAGATCCAGGAGGTTATGAAAATTCTGGATAAAAAAAACGTGCTCCCTATTATTAACGCACTTGTGCAAAAAGGATTGGTAGTGCTAAACCAGGAGATCTATGAGCAGTATAAGCCGAAAAAAATACGCTATGTAAGGTTAAATCCTGATTATGATAATGAAGTCAAGATGCATCAGCTTCTGGATGAATTAGAAAAGGCGCCTAAACAAAAAGAAGCTTTGCTAAGTTTTTTCAGCATAAAAGCGCAGCATAAGAAACCATTAAAAGTAAAAGACCTAAGCGATAAATCGGGAGTTTCAGCAGCAATTATTAAAAGTCTTATCAAAAAGGGAATTCTTGAAGAATATTATGAAAAAACCGATAGAGTTGCTTTTAGTGGAGAAGCTTCTCAAATGGGGATTCAGTTAAGTGAACTTCAGCAGAAAGCGTTTTCAGAAATAGAAGCAGGTTTACAGGAGCAGGATGTTTGTTTATTTCACGGCATTACTTCCTCCGGAAAAACTGAGATTTACATAAAACTGATAGAAAAGATTATTGAAAACGGCCAGCAGGCGCTATATGTTTTACCTGAAATTGCCCTAACCACCCAGTTAATTGAACGGTTGCGAGCTTATTTTGGTGATAAAGTTTTAGTTTATCACAGTAAATATTCGGTTAACGAAAGAGTAGAGGTGTACCGTCATATTTTAGAAGATTCAGAAAAAGCCAGAATTGTAATTGGCGCACGTTCCTCTATATTTCTTCCATTTGCCAATTTAGGTTTAGTGGTGATAGATGAAGAACATGAAACTTCCTTTAAGCAATTTGATCCGGCTCCGCGCTACCATGCACGGGATGCCGCGATAGTTCTGGCTAATTTTTTTAAGGCGAAAACAGTTTTAGGATCGGCAACGCCTTCTCTGGAATCTTATTTCAACGCTAAGCATCATAAATATGCTTTTGTAGAATTAAACCGAAGATATGGTGATGTCCTGGAGCCGGAGATTGAAATTGTAGATATAAAAACCAAGTATAAGAAGAAGGAGATGAAAGGGCATTTTTCTGATAAAATGCTCGCTGAAATAAAAGAAACCCTGGATGGCGGAGAGCAGGTGATTTTATTTCAAAATCGTAGAGGATTTTCGCCAGTATTGGAATGTAACACTTGCGGGCATTCGCCACAATGTCCTAATTGTGATGTGAGTTTGACTTATCATAGCCATAACAACCAGTTGCGTTGTCATTATTGTGGTTATCATATCGCAATGCAAAAAAAATGTATGGCTTGTGACAGTTCTGAAGTTACAACCAAGGGTTTTGGAACTGAGCAAATTGAGACCGAGTTAAAAACCATTTTTCCTGATTATAAAACGGCAAGAATGGATCAGGATACTACCCGTGGCAAATATGCTTATGAAAAACTAATTAATGCTTTTGAACAACAGGAGATCGATATTCTAATAGGAACCCAGATGCTTACCAAGGGACTTGATTTTAGAAAGGTGAACCTGGTAGGGATTATGAATGCCGATAATTTATTGAATTTTCCTGATTTTAGAGCTCATGAACGCAGTTTCCAGCTAATGCTTCAGGTGGCCGGTAGAGCAGGGAGAACAAAGAAACGGGGGAAGGTATTGATTCAAAGTTACAATCCACATCACCAGATTATTCAACAGGTTTCTATGGGAGATTATGCCGGGATGTATAAAGATCAGTTAGAAGAACGTTACAATTATAAGTATCCGCCATTTTACCGCCTGATTAGAATTACTTTAAAATGCCGGGATTATTCTAAAACAAATGATGGTGCCGACTGGTTAGCTACAGGAATGAAAAATGTTTTTAAAGAAAATGTGTTGGGGCCAGAATTTCCACCCGTTGCCAGAATTAGAAATGAGTATTATAAGAATATTCTGCTTAAAATTCCGCAGCAACAATCGTTAGGAAAAACAAAAGAATTGCTTCAACGTATTATGGAAAGTTTTAAAGCTATTGGAGCGTTTAGAAGCGTAAAAGTGGTAATTAATGTAGATCCTATATAAGTAGACTGACTTCTTTGGATATAATTCTTCACTGGTTTCAGGATCTATTTTGTTGATAAGTTAGAACCTGAAAATAGTAAGGTTGAGAGATTATAATTAATTGTGAAGTAATTAGTTTATTGAATAGCGCTTAAAGCTTCAACCAAGTTAGTTTTCTTATGGCGACTAAGTGGTAACTTTTGCTTATCAGGGAGTGTTAGCTCAACTCTGTCTGCTTCTTCTCCCGGGGGTACCCCCGGGAGAAGAAAATTTTAGTTTTTCGTTTCATTGGTGGCTAAGTCCAACTCTAGCCGACCTTCAAATTTAATAGCTAATTGTTGAACTACCAAACCCCAGTTCTGCAGTGGGGCGTTCCATTTCTTTTCAATTCTTCTGGTAGCTAGGTAAACCAGCTTCAATAGTGCCATATCATTGGTAAAAGCGCCTTTGGTCTTGGTTACTTTTCTTACCTGCCGGTGAAAAGCCTCTACGGCATTTGTGGTGTATATGAGTTTTCTAATGGGTGCGGTATATTCAAAATAAGCACTCAATCGGTCCCAGTTATCATTCCAGGAACGGATCACTATGGGATATCTTTTGCCCCATTTTTCTTCCAGATCCAGTAAAGCCGATTCAGCCTGGTCTTTGGTGTCAGCCTTGTACACCAGTTTAAGGTCTTTCATAAAATCTTTTTGATCCTTACTGGCCACATACTTCATACTATTGCGGATCTGGTGGACAATACATAGCTGAATATCAGTCTTGGGATAAACAGAATGAATGGCTTCACTAAAGCCCGTAAGATTATCCGTACAGGCAATCAGAATATCTTTTAAGCCACGGTTGTTTAATTGGGTCAGCACCTGAAGCCAAAAATTGGCCCCTTCACTTTCCGAGATATACATACCCAGCACTTCCTTTCTTCCAGCTTTATTTATTCCTAAAATATTATACAAGGCCTTGTGCTTTACTTTGCCTTCTTCGCGTACCTTGAAGTGCATCGCGTCGAGCCATAGGATGCAATATACCGGCTCCAAGGGGCGATCCTGCCATTCCTTAACCTTGGGAATCACCCGGTCCGTAATATCACTTAGAACGTGTGTGGATATCTTGGAATCATACATTTCCTCTATATGAGCTGAGATATCCCGCAGGCTATTGCCCATCCCGTACATGCCTATAATCTGCTTTTCTAAATTATCGGCCAGGATACGCTGGCGTTTCGCTACGATCTCCGGCTCAAAGGTACTGTTACGATCCTGGGGCGTGTTAATGGTGACGTCCCCTTGGCTGCTCTTTAGGGTCTTTTTGCCTTTGCCATTACGCTTATTACCTGCTTTTGAGCCTTTTTCTTCATCGGAAAGGTGCGAAGACATTTCTGCTTCCAGGGCCTCTTCCATAAACTCCCTAAGCATTGGAGCAAAAGCGCCGTTTTTGCCGGTTAGGGATTCTCCTGATAAAAATTGTTTTAATGCTTTTTCCTTTAATTCCTTAATCTCTTCTTGTGTCATAATCTAGTCTAAAAATTTTAATTTAATTTTCAAAGTCTAGACAGACTTGAGATTACACCCTCGCTTATCAATCTCAATGTTCTTAGAGTTGTAGCGCTCAATCTTATCTAGATTTACAATATAAGATTTATGCGTTCTAAGAAACTTATCATTAGGTAATTGCTCTTCAAAAGACTTCATTGTAGCGAGCACCACAAAGTTTTCCTTTTCAGTTACAAATTTCACATAATCTCCTAATGCCTGTATATACTTTAGTTTGTTTAGAAAAACCTTTCGATTTTTAAGATTACTTTTTACAAAAATATAGTCTTCATCTTCAGGCGCCGCGGCGATTTGATGTTTTAATTTATATAAGTTTATTGCTTTAGCAACCGCGTTATTGAAGCGTTCTTTAGTTACCGGTTTATGAATATAATCTACCGCATCATAATCAAAAGCTTTAAAGGCATACTGTGTTTTCCCGGTTACAAAGATAATTTGCGGTTTATTTGGAAGATCGTCTAAAAGTTCAAAACCTGTTAGAACAGGCATTTCAATATCTAGAAATATCAAATCGATTTCATTATCTAAAAGGCCATTTTTTGTCTCAATAGCATTATTATACTCCGAAACTAGCTTAAGGTTTGCATGGTCTCTAATCAACTTGACGATAGCTAATCGTTGCAAGCTAGAATCGTCAACAACAATACATTTGAGTAAAATTTCTTCCACGGCAGTTAGGTTAAGTAATAACAATATTAAACATAAAATATCATAATTACAAGATAAACTTTACATTCGTCGGATTAATTTGAACTTTATCTAAAACTAATTAATTGAGTTTTATATATTTTGTTACCGATATCGGAATTTTTGCTTTTTTAAGCAAAATACTTGTTTTTTAGTATTAAAGTTCCTTCACTTTTATGCTTTGAAAATAGAAATAAATGAGCTACTTTTGCACTCAATTTAATTTAAAGTAAATTTTTATGAACACTTATGAAACTGTTTTCATCTTGAATCCCGTTTTATCTGATGAGCAGATAAAGGAGACAGTTCAGAAATACGAAGAATTTCTTGTTTCTAAAGGGGCCGAGATGGTATCGAAAGAAGATTGGGGGCTTAGAAAGTTAGCCTACCCAGTTCAACACAAAAAGAGCGGGTTTTACCACCTGTTTGAATTCAAAGCTCCAGGAGAGGCTATAGAGCCGTTGGAACTTGCTTTTAGAAGAGACGAGCGTATGATGCGTTACCTAACTGTGAAGTTAGACAAACATGCTATCGACTGGGCTGAGAAAAGAAGAAATAGAAGACAACAAGAAAAAGCGTAAGTATGGCTACATCTATTGAACAACAAGCAAAAGGAAAAAAAGACGGAGAGATTAGATATCTTACTCCTCTTAATATAGAGACTAGTAAAACGAAGAAGTATTGTCGTTTTAAAAGGTCTGGAATTAAGTATGTCGATTATAAGGATCCAGATTGGTTGATGAGTTTCGTAAACGAGCAAGGTAAATTGTTACCTCGCCGTCTAACCGGTACTTCTTTAAAATACCAAAGAAAAGTGGCTGTTGCTGTAAAAAGAGCACGTCACCTTGCGTTAATGCCATATGTTGGTGATTTACTAAAATAAAAAGAGGCAATTATGGAATTGATACTTAGACAAGACGTAGATAATTTAGGTTTTAAAGATGATGTTGTAAACGTGAAGAACGGTTATGGCAGAAATTATCTTATTCCTCAGGGATATGCACATCTTGCAACTCCTTCGGCTAAAAAAGTTTTAGCTGAAACCCTGAAGCAAAGAGCCTATAAAGAGCAAAAACATATCGATGAAGCTAAGAAGCAAGCAGAAAAACTTAATAATGTAGAGGTTAAGTTAACTGCTAAAGCTGGTGCTGGAGACAAATTATTTGGATCTATCACTAATGGTGATTTAGCTGAAGCTTTCGCTAAAGAAGGAATCCAAATCGATAAGAAATTTATTAGCATAGCAGGTGGAAACATCAAGAGATTAGGACAGTACGAAGCAACTTTACGTTTTCATCGTGAAGTAGTGACTACTTACAATTTTGATGTAGTATCTGAAGCTTAATATATTTTATTACAAAGTTAAAAGCCCGCTCCAGTAGTGGGCTTTTCTTATTTTATTGAGACCCTAATTCACAATTAACATTTCGGAGTTATTATTTTCGTCAAGCTGAACTGGTTTCAGCTTCTAACAAGTTTAGAATTACTAACAAATTAGATCCTGAAATATATTCAGGATGACGATTTTTATCGATCTATTTAATTTTTATTAAGAATGAAATATTCCAGATTAACCAAAGAACAGTTTGAAGAAATGAAGCAGGAATTCATTAATTTCCTCGCTTCACAATCTATTACTGCCGATGAATGGGAGAAAATAAAAAAAGAGCAACCAAAAGCGGCAGAGCAGGAGCTTGATGTTTTTAGTGACCTTATTTGGGAAGGTGTTCTAAATAAAGTGGAATTCCTGGAACATTTTTCTGCCAATCAAATTTACCTTTTTCATATTACTGAAGTCACGATTCATCTTATTGCAATTAAAATTGAACACGAAGGAGTAGATCTAACCACAAGAAAAGGTTACAGCTGGCTACAAACTAATTTGCTGGATGAATCTGTAAATATTTATACTTCTTCTAAAGCTTTAAGTGAGGATAGAAATAAGGATATTTTTGCACTTATAAAACAAGGTGCGAATATTACTAAAGGAGATCTTTATCGCTATTTTGATAATATGGTAGAGAGTAAATAAGGCTAAAAATCGGCCTAAGAATCCGTTGAATTTATTTTCTAAATAATTTATTTTAGTTCTGTTTTTTCAACTTCTCTTCTATCTACATTCGGCCTCATCGTTAAAAAAAGCAATACATTCACTGTGAATTACGGTATTGTAATGCTTACTCCTGGAATATCTTTCAGAATAAAAAGGAATGAAAAATAGTAGCCTTTAGCTTCCATTTATGCTTTTACCGGGATTAATAAAATCTAATGAAGAATCTCTAATTTCACTATTCACTATTCACTATTCACTACTCACTACTCATACCTAAGTGATTCTATAGGATCTTGTTTTGCTGCTTTGGCTGCGGGATAACTTCCGGCGAGAATAGCTACTAAAATCGTAATTGCTGTAGCCCAGAGGATAGCAACCCAGGGTGTGGTAAAGTCAAAATCAGCTGCGGCAGAAACGGCTATACCAATCAATATTCCAAGGATAATTCCTAAAAGGCCACCTATTTGGCCAATAATAAGGGTTTCCATAAAGAATTGGGTAGCAATAGTTTTTCGTTTTGCTCCCAGGGCTTTTCTAACACCAATTTCGCGGGTTCTTTCGGTTACGCTTACTAACATAATATTCATTAAAGCTATAGAGGAGCCAAATATGGTAATGATAGAAATAATCCAGGCCGCGTAATTTAGATAACTGGTAATGGAGAAAATTCGATTAATAAGATCGTCACTGCGTTCCAGTCCAAAATTATTTTCTTCTATAGGATTAAGTTTCCTAATATTTCTAAAGGTTAAGATTGCCTCATCCTGGGCGCCTTCCAATAATTCTTTATCATCAACCTTCACACTTACGGCATAGTTTATTTGCGGCTGCGTAAACATAGAGCGAGCTACTTGTATTGGCATTAAAACCCGTAGATCTTGATTGTTTCCAAAGGTAGAGCCTTTTGATTCCAATATTCCAATAACTCTAAATTTGCCGCCTCTTATACTAATTATTTTATCTATAGGGTCGGCACCCTTAAAAAGTCCTTCGGGTTTGGCGAAATCAGAGCCCAGTATTACTACATTATTATTATTTTGAATATCAAAAATATTGAACTCCCGGCCTTTTTCTACGTTTAAACCAGAATTCTCAAGAAAATTTTCGTTAACACCAAGAACCCTTACTTCCGGATCGGTTTTTTCGTTGATATATTTAACTTCAGCACCTGCGGTTCCAGTAAATGATACTGCAGTTTGCGCTTTCGGATACTGGTAATTTTCTTCAAATTTACGTACTTCCCGGTAAGTGATTATAGGATTTACTTTTTCAACTTCACCGCCGCCCTGGCGTTGAGAATTGAACTCATAGCGTTGAATATTAAAGGTATTTGCTCCCATAGAGGCAAAATCACTACTAATAGTATTTTCCAACGCGGTTACCGCACTCAAAATTCCAACCAGCGCAGTGATTCCAATAGCGATAATCAACACGGTAAGTATGGTTCTAAGTAACTGACTTTTAATGGAATTAAAAGCGATGCTTATGTTTTCTTTAAATAACCCGAACATAGAAAGTTTTTTCAGTGCTATTTAGTTAGACTTCATAAATGGAAGAATGTTACTTAAAATCTGAAATTTGTTTGGGTTCATTTAAAATTTAAGATATTTGCAGCACTGTTTAAGTCGCATTGTGGCGCTAATTTTAAACTAAAAATGGTAGTTATACCCTAAAAATTTTATGGCACAAAAACCTTCTATCCCAAAAGGAACTCGAGATTTTAACCCGGCCGAAGTCGCTAAAAGAAATTTTATTTTCGACCAAATTAAAACCGAATTTAAAAAATTTGGTTTTCAACCTATCGAGACTCCAAGTTTTGAGAATTCTGATACCCTTATGGGGAAATATGGGGAAGAAGGAGATCGATTAATTTTTAAAATTTTGAATTCGGGCGATTTTCTTAAGAAAGCCGATGCTGAAGCTTACAAAAATAGAGATAGCTTAAAGATCACATCTTCAATTAGTGAAAAAGCCTTGCGATACGATCTTACCGTACCCTTTGCTCGTTATGTAGTGCAGCATCAAAATGAAATAGATTTCCCATTTAAGCGCTACCAGATTCAGCCAGTTTGGAGAGCTGACAGACCACAAAAAGGACGTTTTAGAGAATTTTTTCAGTGTGATGCAGATGTAGTTGGTAGTAAAAGCCTTTGGCAGGAAGTAGAATTCGTGCAATTATACGATGCAGTTTTTTCAGCTTTAAAATTAGAAGGTGTCACTATTAAAATTAATAACCGAAAGGTGCTATCTGGTTTTGCCGAAGTTATTGGTGAAAAAGATAAACTTATTGATTTCACAGTAGCACTAGATAAACTGGATAAGATAGGGGAAGAGGGTGTAAAGAAAGAAATGCTGCAAAAAGGAATTTCTGAAAACGCCATTGAAAAAATTCAGCCAATTTTTAGTTTAAAGGGTTCTTTTACTCAAAAAATTGCCGGAATTAAAGAAATATTGGCTTCTTCCGAAACCGGAAAAGAAGGTATTGAAGAGCTGGAATTTATTGAAAAGGCTATCGCTGAAATGCCTTTAAAAACTGCCAAACTTGATCTTGATGTAACCCTGGCTCGTGGACTTAATTATTACACAGGAGCTATTTTTGAAGTTTCAGCTCCAGAAAAGGTGCAAATGGGCTCAATAGGCGGCGGCGGAAGATACGACGACTTAACCGGAATTTTCGGTTTAAAAGATGTGAGTGGTGTGGGAATTTCTTTTGGCTTAGATCGTATTTATTTGGTTTTAGAAGAACTTGATCTTTTTCCTAAAGCCGTTACCCAAAATACTAAAGCGCTTTTCATCAATTTTGGTGATGAAGAAGCACTTTACGCGCTAAAAGCCGTAAATAAATTGAGAAGTGAAAGTATTACTGCGGAACTATTTCCTGATGCAGCGAAAATGAAAAAGCAAATGAATTATGCTAACAAACGCGAAGTTCCGTTTGTAATTCTGGCTGGAGAAGAAGAAATGGAAATGCAAAAATTTACCCTGAAAAATATGAAAACAGGCGAACAGGAAAAAGTAGATTTTGATGAATTAGTAAAGGTTTTAGGTTAATAAAAATTTTACTCTGAAGTAAACTATTAATGCTGGGAATAATTCGACATTATGGGAATTATAACCAGGCAATCTTTTCTTAATTCCTGATTTTTTTCCAAGTTAATTTCCCTGGATGAGATTACTTCAACCGCCGAAAAAAGCGGCTTCGCAATGACGTATAGCTTGTTTTTTCCGTCATTGCGAAGCTTTTTAGCTGAAGCAATCTCTTCGCCATAAGGGGTTTTTATTTTTTATTATTCTTGCTTACTCCCTTTATTCAAAACCTCCATATCTTCTCTTGAAAGTGAAACTTCAACTGCTTCTTTAAAAGATTTTAAATGCGAAGATTTGGTAGCACTTGCAATTGGTGCACTTACTCCTGGTCTATTTATTAACCAGGCAAGAGCAACACCTGCTTGAGAAATATTATGATTTTCTGAAATTTCATCAAGGCTTTTCAGGATTTTTTCACCCCGATCATTCAGGAATTTATCGGCGAACATTTTTCGCTCTTTGCCTTCAAAATCTTCTTTTTTTCTATATTTCCCGGTTAAGAATCCACTGGCGAGAGAAAAATAAGGAATGACTCCTAAATTATTTTTACTACAAATTTCTTCAATTTCCCCTTCAAATTTATCCCGTACCATTAAGTTGTATTCGGGTTGAAAAACTTCGTAGGCCGGTAAGTTATTTTCAGCGGCTATATTTAAAGATTTTTGTAATCTTTCTGCAGAAAAATTTGAAGCGCCAATATGTTTTATCTCACCACTTTCTATAAACTTTTGGTAAGCCTCCAGAGCTTGGTTTACCGGTGTTTCCCCGTCATCAAAATGAGTGAAATAAAGGTCTATATAATCGGTTTGTAGCCTTGAGAGTGAATCCTGCACTGCCCCGGTAAGATAATCTCGAGAATTATTTTTTGGTCCGCCGGGTTGCAAACTAGACCCGCCTTTGGTAATTAAATTAATTTTATCCCTAACTCTTCTGTCTTTTATCCATTTGCCAATAATTCGTTCTGAAGTACCGTGTGGAACCGCATCTGCCCAACGGGAATAAACATCGGCAGTGTCTATGGTAGTGAAGCCGAGTTCATATAGCTCGTCAAGCATTTTAAAAGATTCTTTTTCATCGAGAGTCCATCCAAAAACATTACCACCAAAAATAATCGGAGCCGATTTTAATCCAGATTTTCCTAATTCAATTTTTTCCATTTTCTAGCATTTTTACTAAAATTAGTGATCAGGAGTAAGAAAGGCGAATTATAACAAGGCTTTTAGACCGATTTAACTTTCTAAAGGAAACAGAAATATGAAGTAAAGAAATTTACAGGGAGAGTGAAGAATTAAAAATCGGCATTGTTTTCTTCTTCTGAAGTATTACTTTTTCTTTGCCAAATTACAAAAATAGCAGCAAGGGTTCCCAGGCCTAAAACTAAAGCAAATATTTTTGGAGGGGCATTTAAGGTACTTTCCTGTTCATAAGTAAAAGTGCCAATCAGCACAAAACTTCCTAGTAAAACCGCGAGGGTCATTATTATTTTTCCAAATACTTTCATTCGCTCTCAAGTTTCATAATTCGAGTACAGAAAAGCTTTGTAGGCCTTTTGATATAGGCTTACCTGTTTGCTATAAGTTTTTTTAAGATAGCCTAATAGAATGAGCTGAAGGTTAATTTAAGGTAAATTAATTGTTAAGCATGTGTCCATTTTATGTAGATGAGCGGAAGGCGAAAAAAATCACAAGAACAGTTTTAATCATTTTTGGTCTGGTAAAGTTTCTTGATTTAATGGATCAATCTAATGACAGGCCCTTTAGAAGCTTTTATAGTTTTTTAATCGAACAAGACTAAAATTTTATATATCAGGAAGCTTGTATTTTACTTATATTTATTTTGCAAAAAAATAATCAATGGATGTTTTCTCAATTTTAGCTTCGGGTTTTGTTGCGACTACTGTAATGACAGTTTTTAGTTATCTGTTTTCTAATTTTAAAGCAAAACAATTTAGGGAACCAGAGTTGTTAAACACTTTAATTTCAAGATCTAAAATGATTAGTCTAAAGCCTTCAAAAAATCATTTTTTTGGCTGGATTATTCATTTTATAATCGGTTGGATCTTTGTTTTTATTTTTTGTCTTATATGGGAATTTACCAACTTTTCAGTCGGAATAATTTCCGGTGCTCTTTTGGGTTTTATAGCTGGAATTGTTGGGATTGTAGGGTGGAAGGTGATGTTTAAATTAAATAGAAACCCTCCTGAAATTGATTTTAGTCAATTCTACCATCAACTTATTATTGCCCATATTTTATTCGGAATAAGCGCAGCCGTGGTTTTCCCATTTTTTAGCTAATTTGCTCTAAAATAGAAGTGATTTCTGAAACTGAAAAATTAGGTTTTTCGGCTAAATCATAAAACTTTTTCCCGGGTCTTTCTACAAAACAGGTTTGCAAACCGGCATGTTGCGCACCTATAATATCCCAGGAGTGAGCCGCTACCATTAAAGCTTTTTGAGCTTTAACCTGGTATTTGTTTAGAATATATTGATAGCTTTCTGGATGTGGTTTGTATTTTTTAATTTCTTCAACGCTATAAATTCCTTCAAATAATGAATCTATTTCAGCAAATTTAAGCTGTGCATTTAAAACATCGGGTTTGCCATTGCTAAAAGCAATAAGCTTATAGCCTGCATTTTTTAATTGTTTCAAACCTGGTTTTACATCTGGATAGGGAGGGAGTTTAGTGATTTCAGAAAGAATATTTTTAATTTCTGAATCAGAAAAATCCTTATCAAATTTCCCCGAGATCATTTTAAAGGTAGCCGCGGCAATTTCACTAAAATTATTGTAGGTACCGGTAGTGGTTTCCACCAGGGAATAATGCAGTAATTTTGGAAACCAAACCTCAAAACCCATTTCATGTTCCAGAGCGGCATTTATCTCTTCTTTTAAAGGGATTAGGTTTAAAAGGGTTTCATTCACATCAAAAATTATGATTTTAGGCTTCATTACTAGAAAGGTTTTATGAAGGAAAGGTAAGTTTTCTTTTGATATGGATGGTGTTATAATTGACACAGAAAAGATTTGGAAGCAGGCAGAAAAAGAAATTTTTTCTTATTTCGGAGTACAAGTAACTGAAGAGCATAGCAAAATCACCCAATCAATGACCACCTCTGAAGTAACTAAATTTTGGTATGAGAAATTTCCATGGACACATAAAAGCTAAAAAGAAGTAGAGCAAATGGTTGGGTCAAGAGTTACATAATTAATTGAATCAGAATTGGATGATTATTTAAAAAAGCTAAAAGATAAGAATCATACCCTGGTAACAGATGAAAAAAATAAAGTCAAAGGTTGGTACTCAGACTTCATCAGAGATAATGAAAGATGGTTTTTAGCAATTTTAGATTCTGCAATTCAAGGAAAAAAATACGGTACACAACTTCTGGACATGGCTAAGGAAGCTAATAAAGAAGTGAATAGGTGGGTTATAAAATCTGACAGTTATATTAAAGTTAATGGTAATACTTACAAATCCCCTATCGAATTTTATAGAAAGAACGGATTTAAAATTTTAGATAACACGCAATTAAAAAATAATCAAATAAGTGCAATAAAAGTTCAGTGGGTTAAAACTGGTTACAACAGCGATTCATTTCAAATAGCGAATATTATAGAAAATCTATAATTTTAGTAACCGGAAAATAAAATAGTAAACCAACAAGTTAGCATCTACCGGTGGAACTTGTTAACCAAATAACTGTTCAAAAATTTTAACCAAAAATGAAATTGACAAAAAATAAGATCAAATACAGTTTAATATTTTCTTTCACCCTCTATCTCTTAGCTAATTTATTTATTGTGATGCAGGAAAAGTATTATGAAAATAAATTAGAAAAATATGATCTAAATGAAAATGGATTTTTTGAAGAATACGAAAGAACAGAAAAACAGCAAATTACGCTTCAAAAAGTCTCCAATGATACCCCACGAAATCTTGCGCCTTTTACAACAATTCCTTTGGTCATAATTGTTGGGCTATTGATGTGGGCTACTTTAAAAGTAATAGAAAAGAAGAGATTGATTTAGAAACAGTGGGCATCATTAGTGTGAAAATAACTAAATTTATTTGCAAATAGACTAAGCTTCAATTATGGAGTACAACACTCCTTCAAAAATAATATTATGAAAAACTGGAATTTTAAAGTAAAGCGTAATCCTAACGAGATAAGTGAAAATTTAGAAGCTTCAATAGGAGCTGTGAACGGATTTGCATTCGATATAAAAAGTGACGGTAGTAATTTAATATCATTTAAAATTCGGAAACGTCTTCTGTATGCATGGTACATCCTTTATCATAATAACGTTGTTGTAAATGGAAGATTATCTAATGCAGATGCGAAAGGGGAGACCAATGTAGATATTTCGTTTAATCAACACTTTTTATGGAAATTTGTAATATTTACACATCTGTTTTTAGGTTTGGGGTTTGTAATTGCTATATTTTTAGGAAATAGTGATATTCCTATGTATGTATTAGCAGCTATTACTTTAGCTATAGGGATATTTTTATGGTTTAGGTTACAGAAAAAATATGAAAGAAATGTCCAGGAATACAAGAAGTTAATTTCTAAAACGCTTGAGTTTTAATGCAGATTACCCTGAAGTTGTTTGTTTTTAATTGGTTGATCACAAATAGCGGTTATTTCTAAAAAGGCGATGGTAAGAATTTTATTTTAGGCCTTCAATATATTTAGTTTTATTTGCAGGATAACAAAAACAACTAATCAATTGAAAAAGTTAATTTTCTTTGCATTCATTCTAATTTCAACTCATTCCTACTCTCAAATAGAATATGGTATTTTCGGAGGAATCAATAATTCAGCTCTTTCCAATGGAACTAAGTCGTTCAATATGCATCACGAAATTGGCTTGCATTTAGGAATAGTGGCAGAAAAAGAACTAGGAAACAAATTAGCCTTTAGACCAAAACTCGAATATTCTCAACAGGGTAATAGGGAGTTTAATATATCAGCTGTGAACTACAAATTAAATTACATTAATTTACCTCTAGATTTTAAATTTTTCAACTCACCATATATATTATTTGGCCCTCAAATAGGGGTGCTTATAAATAAAGAATTTACAAATTATGAAGGTGAACCGGATTCATTCGATTATGGTTTTAACTTAGGTTTTGGAATCGATATTAGAGAGTTTTTTATTGAATTAGGTGCCTACCAAGGATTAAACAAACTATTTACTACTGAGGTGAGTAATATGACATTTGAACCTACCAATACTGTATTACAATTAAGTGTAGGCTATAACTTATGAAATTTTTACTAAAAGTTGGTTTATTCAAAAGCTTCTAATAAACTAATTCTATCTTTATCTGAGTTAAATTCAAACATTTTCATATGATAATCTTTTCTTCCAGATTTATTTGTATAAATATTTCTTATCATTTCTGAAGTGTCTAGTTCTATTGTCATGGCTCTGACATCCAAACTGTAACACTCAGAATATGATTTATGATTTGAAGAGGGGAATACATTTTTAAAATCTTTATTATATTGGGGTTCAAAATACTTTATCAAGGCTGCTTCCGTAAAATTTATTTTCTGTTTCTCGGAAATAGATAAATTTCTATTATCAGAAAAGTGTTCTAGTTTTTCATCCTCTATTTTCAAATCTTCTTCCTTTACTTTTATTAAATCGTTGCCAGCCATCATTAACATACTTTGCTGTGAAAAGTTTGTAAGCATGATCCAAATATCGGAATCTGGATGTTGGCTTAACGAATGAGTGTAAATTCTCTGAACAGTTTCGTGGGATGATAATCTGTCTAATGCTGTTCGTTTTCCATCTTTTCCATAGGCCTGACCAATATATAACACTTCATAATCTAAATCTTCTGTTTTGATATTATCGATAACTAAGTTGCTGTCTAATAAGTTAGTTGGTCTGGCAACCATTAGTGCTTTTTTATTATCCTTAAAAGCGAGAAGATTATATGGGTATTTAGTAAAATATTCAATTTCTGATTCAGCATTTTTAAACTCAAAATCTAAATTGACAACTTTTGTCTTTTCTTTAATGTGTATAAGTAATTGAATTTTTGGATATCTCGGATCGATTTGTGCCAGTGATTTCGGTCGGTTAGTGCCAGGCATTTCGGTTCAAATTGTGCCACTTTTGGTTTTAAGTTAAGCCTATATCGGTTCGTTTTGTGCCACTTTGAAAGATCAAGTAAATAATACCTTGTCGCTTAAAAACAAGCGATATGGCCAATACACTTGATCCAATGGACTTAAAACAAATTATTTCCTTACATCTCGATGGATTTAGCAACCGTAAAATAGGTGCCACCCTTGGGATCTCTCGCAATACGGTAAATACTTATATGCGGCTGTTCAAGGCCAGCGGTTCTTCTCTTAAGGAATTATTGGCCCTTGATAATGCTGGCTTAGAAAAGCTTTTTCCTACGCACACTACTATTGATAACCCTCGCTATGAGGAACTAATGTTATATTTTGAGGGGGTCAACAAGGCCCGGAATCATCCAGGATTTACTTTTTTATACCATTATCAGGAATATGTAGCGCAGGCTAAAGATCCTTATGGTTATACCCAGTTTATGGAACACTACCGGCGCAAATATGCCAAGGTTAAAGGTTCGATGAAACTTGAACACGATCCTGGGAATGAAGTCTTTATTGATTATGCCGGCAAAAAGCTCCAAATTATTGATAGAGAAACCGGGGAACTGATCCCGGTAGAAGTATTTGTAGCCATCCTTCCCAACAGCCAGTATACTTACGTGGAAGCCTGTAAAAGCCAGAAACGTGAGGACCTGATTACCTGTTGCTGTAATGCCCTGCACTTTTATGGAGGCGTTCCTAAAGCCATCGTCTCCGACAACTTAAAATCAGCGGTTACCCGTGCCAGCAGGTATGAGGCTGACATCAACAGGAGTTTTAAAGACTTCGCACGGCATTACGACTGTGTGATCAATCCTGCCCGGGGCTATGCCCCACAGGATAAAGCTTTGGTGGAGAATGCCGTAAACCTTGCCTACCAGCGGATCTATTATCCCCTTCGGGAGATGAGCTTCTTCTCTTTGGAAGATCTTAACCGGGAGATAAAACGCTTGTTGGAGCGGTACAATGACCTGTTGTTCTCTCGCAAAGAAGCCAGTCGCAGGGAACTCTTCCAATCCGTGGAACGGGAATACCTAAAGCCCCTGCCAGAGACAGTCTATGAACTGAAAGGGTACCGAAGGGCAAAGGTTCAGAAAATAGGCTATGTATACTTCTCCCCGGATAAAAGCTATTACAGCGCACCCTATCGTTACATAGGAAAAGAAACCACCATCCATTATACCAGTTCCGTGGTTGAAGTATATTATTATCATCAGCGGATCGCCCTGCACCAGCGCAACCCATCAAAAGGCAGTTATAATACCAACAAAGATCATTTAAGCAGTACACATAAATACTATAGCGATTGGAGCCCTGAATTTTTTAAAAAGAAAGCGGCCATACATGGCAAGCACGTGCTGGGCTGTATCGAGCAAATAATCACCGCAGTGGACTATCCGGAAATAGGATACAAACGAGCTATGGGGGTCATCCAGCTTCATAAATCCTATGGCTCCCAGCGATTGGATGATGCCTGTAAAAGAGCTTTGCAAGCAGACGCGGCTACTTACCTGCGCATTAAAAATATCCTGAAAAATAACCTGGACAAAAGCTCCTTGTTTTACCAGGACCTCGAAGAAGATAAACCGCACATCCCAGAACACGATAACTTGCGGGGTGCTTCTGCATATCAATAATAAACCCTTTAAATCCAATGAATATGAACAACAATCAGACTATTGAAAAACTAAAACAAATGCGCCTGGGGGCTATGGCCCAGTTGCACCTGCAGCACATAAAGGACAATCGTATAGAGAACATCACTGCTGATGAATACCTGGCACTGCTGATCGATCACCAATGGGAAGACCGGCAGAACCGGAAGATAGAGCGGCTCTTAAAACAGGCCGGCTTTAAACAAGAGGCGAACCTGGCCGATGTGAATTACACCCAGCAACGCAACCTGGACAAGAACATGTTTACCCGTCTGGGGACACTGGATTTTATCACCAGAAAGGAGAATATTATCCTTACAGGGGCGTCCGGGGTTGGTAAAAGTTACTTGGCCCAAGCTTTAGGGCATCAGGGTTGTATGATGGAATACAAAACCATTTACACCAATACTGCCCGCCTTTTTAAGAAATTAAAACTGAGTAAAGTGGATGGCACTTATCTTAAGGAACTTGGGAAACTCATCAAAGCGGATGTACTGATCCTGGATGACTTTGGCCTGCAGAGTTTTGATAACCACGCCAGGGAAACCCTTATGGATATCATCGATGACCGGTATAACAAAGCTTCCACAATTATATCTTCACAAATACCCGTATCTGCCTGGTATGATATTATTGGGGAAGGAACTATAGCAGACGCTATTTTGGACAGGATCGTTAACTCCTCACATCGGATCGACCTTAAAGGAGAATCTCTAAGAAAAGGAGCTTTAAAGAACGAGTAAGATTAATTTTTTATATAATTGCAGTATCTTTTAAAGTGGCACTGTTTGACCGAAACAGGTGGCACCATCACTCCGAAATAGCCAATTTTAGCTCTATTACCTTTTACTTGAATAGAATTTGGATCAACAGTTACTTTTGGTCGCCTTAAAACAATATATATATTACAAGGGTTATTTTTACTAAATAATTTTTGGCTTTTATCATAGCTTTCTAAATCAGAACCGAGAACTAATTGATATTGATTCATATACATCAAAAGGAAAGATTCGACCCGAGAGTGTAAAATAAACTCTGTCTGAATAGGATTATTTATTAATTTCATTCAGATAGATTATGACCACAAAAGAAGAACAAGAATTCGAGAAAAAGGTACTGGACCAGTTCATGTCTGGCAAGAGCCTTTTTGGTGCAGACGGTGCTTTTGCACCGATGCTAAAGAACGTCATTGAGAAAGCCCTTGAGGCTGAAATGGATTCTCATTTAGATAATGATGAACGCTCCAAAGGGAACAAGCGTAATGGCAAGGGAAAGAAAAAGCTTAAAAGCGGTTTTGGATCTTTTGATATTGAAACCCCTGAAGACCGTCAAAGCAGCTTCCAACCGGAACTGGTTAAAAAGCGGCAGACGATTCTGGCAGATAATCTTTCAGAAAAAATTATCGGTCTTTATGGACTTGGGATGAGCTACCGTGACATCTCGAGCCATATCAAAGAAATGTACGATACCGATATTTCCCATACGGTTCTAAGCCAGATCACCGATCAGATCATACCTGATATCAAAGCCTGGCAAAGTCGTCCTTTAGAACCCCTCTACTGCATTGTTTGGCTTGATGCGATGCATTATAAGGTTAAAGTGGATGGAAAGATTACCCATAAAGCACTTTATAACATCCTGGGTATTACAAAAGAAGGAAAAAAGGAAATTCTGGGAATGTACATTTCTGAGAGTGAAGGTGCTAATTTTTGGCTACAGGTTTTAACCGATCTTCATAACCGTGGATTAGAGGACATCCTGATTGCCTGTACAGATAATCTGAAAGGCTTTACACAGGCTATCTTAAGTGTTTATCCAAAGGCTCAGGTTCAGCTTTGTATTGTACACCAAATCCGTAACTCACTCAAATATGTAGCCTCGAAGGATCAGAAGGAGTTTATGAAAGACCTGAAGAAAGTGTATAGAGCAGTCACCAAAGATGTAGCCGAAGATGAGCTGTTGAACCTAGAAGAGAGATGGGGTAGTAAATATCCTGTGGTCATTGAAAGCTGGCAGCGTAACTGGGAGCAGCTATCCCAGTATTTTGAGTATACAGAATCTATTAGAAAGATTATTTATACCACCAATGCCGTGGAGGCTTCCATCGCCAAATCAGAAAAGTCACCAAAACAAAAGGAGCTTTCACTAATGATATGTCGCTGCTCAAGCTAGTCTACCTGGCCACAAGAAACATTGAGAAGAAATGGACAGCTCCTTTGCATAACTGGAGCCTTACAATCCAGCAATTTTATATTAAATTTGGAGACAGGATACCACTGGACATTAACGCCAATTCCTCTGGGGCTAGCCCCAGAAGAATTAAAACATCAGACAGAGTTTAATTTACAGACCCATAAAATATTGTGGGGTTCATCGTGCACCCTGTTTTTCATCAAAATCCAATTTCAATGAGAGTTAAAATTCTACTTCTATTTATATTAATATTTACTTCAACATATTCACAATCTAGCAATTCTCAAATCAAAAATTATTTAGATAGCATCGATAGATCGGTATTTTCAGGAGCCATCTTAGTAGCTCAAAATGATACAATAATTGACAAGAGAGCCTACGGACTATCAAGTATAGAATATGATGTAAAAAACAACATTGACACTAAATTTAATATAGCTTCAATTACAAAAATGTTTACTGCTGTTGCCGCTTTACAACTGTATGAGCAGGGTAAAATAGCGCTAAAGAAACCAATAGGGGAGTATTTACCAGAATACCCAAATGAAACCGTTAGGAATTCCGTTACAGTCCATCAACTCTTAACACATACTTCTGGATTAAACAACTTCTATGTGAATGATTTAGATGAAATCAAGCATTTAGAATATGAAGAAATTTCTGACTTTGTTCCATTATTTGTAAATGATACGTTACTATCTAAGCCTGGAACTAAGTATGATTATAGCGGAACTGGATTCGTGGTTCTGGGACTAATAATCGAGAAAGTTTCCGGAGAAAATTATTACGATTATATAAGAAAGCATATTCTGGAACCTTCAGAGATGATGGCAACCTCAGAAATTGCAGTAGATTCAGTCGTAAAAAATAAAGCAAGCGGATATACTTCACAGTTTGGAGAGAACAAAACACTGAAGAAAAATGAGTATTACTTAACCAAAGCATCTCCCGCCGGGTTTTATTATTCCACAGTAGAAGATTTATTTAAGTTTTCTAAAGCTTTGAGAAATCATAATTTATTAAGCAAGGAAACAACAGCTTTGATGTTAGAGCCTAAAGTAAAAGGCTACAACACCCAATTAGGGTATGGAATTGATATAGATAATAGATATAACCAAACCATAATTGGGCACAGCGGCGGTTGGTATGGTATTCACGCTGAACTTATAGATTTTACAGAAGATAATTATACGGTAGTTATTTTATCAAATATTGATGACGGTGGAAAAACCGGAGCTTCGAGAGTAGCAGATTTTTTTAAAAAATTAATCGCTGATAAAGAATTGGAAAATTAATTGGTAATTTAAACAGTGTGATTTTTTAAGCGGAAAAATGTTTATTCCTGTGAGCCTTTAAGTCACCTATTTTAAGAGGTCATTGTACTATAAATCTTATTTAATGAAAAAAATAATTCTTTTATCCATACTATTTAGTTTCATAATAACAATTTCAAAAGCTCAGGATAAAACTCTATCCAAAGAGCAAGTCCAACAAGATTTAGAATTTTTAAAGAAACATTTAAACGAAAAATCGTCTTATGTATATTTAAATGGGTATGATTTCAATACTGATTTTAAGCATTATATAAATTCAATAGGAGATTCTACCAGTTTAGAAGATTTTGGGTTGTTCCTGAATGAAACAATAGGTAAAATTGGAGATAGGCACTCTTCGCTAACAGCTATCAAAGGCTTTAGATTAAATGAAAATCTATTTTTACCCTTTATTTACGCACCCCTAAATGGGAAAATAGTTGTGTTGGATCTGAATCAAAACGAGGAATATGAATTACTCAATACGCGATTTCCCTTTCTAAAAGAAATAGACGGAATGAGTATTAATAGTTTTCTGCAAAAAATTCGACCTGAACATATAGAAGCACCACAACAAACTTATTTTACAAGGGCAGTGAGAGATATTCGTGATATACAAAAGAATTATAGGATCCTTGGCAAAACGTTACCTGAAAATATAAAATTAACCCTTACAGATTCAGCACACGAAAACGACACTACGTTAGTTGTTAATCCTGTAGATAGGTCAAATAGATTACGCCCCTGGGATGAAGAATTTGGTAGGGAATATGTGCTGGTAGATGATGAGGACTACAATAAAAAAGAAATTATCGAGAAACTTTTTTATAAAGAAAAAGATATCGCCCATATCAAAATTCCTGCAATGGTTAGTAAGAATGAAGCTCCACTTCTTTTCGAAAAGCTTAATTCTTTTATGAAGTCCATTAACAAAAATAGTAAAGCCTTAATTATTGACGTAAGAAGCAATAATGGTGGAACGCGAGACCTTGTTTATGAGTGTGCAAAATATTTAGTTCACCCTGATTCCATCCATGTGGTTAATGCCACAAGACAGCGAGGACCTAATCCATTACCACAAGAATATATTGATAGACTACATGGGCGGTATTTGTATTCAATGGGAGAACTTAATAGTGAAGAAAAAGCTGGTGTCAATAACTTTCTAGAATCATTCGACCCCATATATAACCTAGATGATAAAAAATACAGTGAATATTACTTTGGAATATTGAATGGAAAAAAATTGCATGAAGATTCATTCTATTACGATAAGCCAGTTTATATTTTAGCCAACGAAAAGACTTTTAGTGCGGCATCAGTATTTGTTTCGATTTTTAAAGATATTCCCAACATCAAAATTGTGGGAGTAACCACAGATGGTTCTAGCGGTAATAGTGAATGGTTTGATTTACCAAATTCAAAATTAGCAGGAAAAATAAGTACAATGGTCTCCTTTCAAAAGAATGGTAAAATTTTGGATGGTTTCGGAACAGAACCAGATATAAAAATTGAAAGGGATATTAGTCAAGTCTTATGGGATAGGGATTCTCAACTTGAGATAGTTAGAGATTTCATTTTAACTACCGACTAAAAATTTATTCTTATAATTTTTAACAATTGTAGATAATCCAACGCAACCTTTTATATAATAATGCATCTATTATATAATACTAAACCCGATTTTATGAAAACAAGTAATTTAATTGCGTCTCTAATTTTGTTGCTAACTTTTGGAATGTTTTCCTGCAGTAATGATGACGATCTAGATGAGTCTGACTTTATTTCAGCAACTATAAACGAAGAAAGATGGAATGGTACCCCTGAAATAAGCCTTAACCAAGAAAACGATACCTTAATATTACTAGGATCGGGTAACGTATCCAAACGGCTAAGTACATCTTTTGTAAACTTCAGATAAATTCTAGCTTGCCACAAAAAATAAATGGATAAGCAAGCCAGTATGTTTGAAATAATCAAGGAATGGGAAATTAGTGGTTTAAGTAAGAAAACTTTCTGCCGTAACCATGGGATAGCCCCCAGTAAGTTTTTTTACTGGTTAAAAAAATGGAAAAACACAAAAGAGGAAGCTTTTGACGGTTTTGTAAAATTATCTCCTGATAAAGCAGATTTTTTCCAATCTCAGTACCGCCTTAGGTATCCTAATGGCGTGCAATTAGAGGTTTCCGGTATTGGTTTGGGTCAATTATCTGCACTGATCAACCTGTAGCTTATGTTCAGTTTAAGTTCTTCCCACCGGTATTATCTCTATAAGGGAGCTTGTGATATGCGCAAAGGATTCCACGGCCTATCGGGATTGGTAACCGGTAAGATGGGAAAAGATCCTATTAGTGGAGATGTGTTTATTTTTATCAACCGCCGGGCCACCCACATCAAACTCCTGCACTGGGAATCCGGGGGTTTTGTCATTTATTATAAGCGCCTGGAAAAGGGTACGTTCTCCCTGCCCAAAGGCCTGCGATCAGGAGGTGTGAGTTGGGGCCAACTGGTGATGATGATTGAAGGGATTAAAGCAGAAAAACTGCGTCACCTTTCCAGGTACAACCCTCCCAAACCCCTTGTTTTTGCTGATAAAAATGTAAAATAATTGTTGCTTTAAAGGCTAAAAAACCGTACTTTTATAGTATGGAAAAAGCCCTTGAATCCTTCTCAAAACAACAATTGTTGGCCCTTATAAAAGAGCAGTCCCAAGAGCATTCCAAAGCGATCGCTTCCCATAAAAAAGAGCTTCAAAAATTTCAGCAAGAATTAAAGCAACAGGAGAAAGATTTAAAACAAGCAGACAAGGAACTTGCCCGGGGCGATGAGCAACTTCGTAAATATTTAAGCAAATCTGGGGTTCTTGAAGAAAAAGTAGCTTATCTGGAAAGCCAGCTGGATATGTTTCGAAGGATGCAGTTTGGTCAGAAACGCGAGCGTTTTGAGGATAAGGATCAGTTGACCCTGCCTTTTGAGCCCAATACCCAAGAACTTCAAAACCGGGAAGAAGCCTTTACTGAGAAGATTACCTACCAGCGCAAGAAGAAAAATACCAATCATAAAGGCCGCCAGCCATTACCAGACCATCTCCCGGTAGAAGAAGTGAAGATCTATCCCCAGGAGGATATCTCCGGAAGGAAATGTATCGGTCAGGAAGTTACCGATGAACTGGACTGCGAACCTGCACGGTTTTTTATCCGCAGGTATATTCGGTATAAATATGCCCACAAGTCTGGCGAAGGTGTGGTCATTGGGGAACTACCGGAGCGGGTGATCGATAAAGGTATTGCCGGGGCCGGACTTGTAACTTCCATATTGGTCGATAAATTCTGTGACCATTTACCACTTTACCGGCAGCTTCAGCGTTTTAAAAGGGAAAAGATACCC
Organism: Salegentibacter salegens; assembly: GCF_900142975.1. NCBI lineage: Bacteria > Pseudomonadati > Bacteroidota > Flavobacteriia > Flavobacteriales > Flavobacteriaceae > Salegentibacter > Salegentibacter salegens. Next base: position 965,978 of record NZ_LT670848.1, on the reverse strand, counting down.
ATTGCTCCTTCTACTATCAATGGCTGGTGTGCCAAAGGGCTCGACCGGATTGTTCCTCTCTTTGAAGAATTAATAGCAGATGTAAAATCCCAAGGCTACTTGCAAGTAGACGAGACGACAATAAAAGTCCAGGATGAGGGAAAAAAAGGAAAAACCCATCTGGGTTACTATTGGGTATACCATAGCCCGATCGATGGAAATGTAGTCTTTGACTACCAGCCTACCCGTGGGCAAAAGGCACCTGTCCATATGCTGAAAGACTTTAAAGGCTATCTTCAGACAGATGGTTATGTAGTGTATGATGAATATGCTAAAAAGGAAGGGGTAACCCATCTAGGATGCTGGGCTCATGCCAGACGTTATTATGAAAAATCCTTGGATAATGATCCGCAAAGGGCAAAACATGCCTTAAGGCAGATACAATGTTTATATGCCATTGAAAGAGAAATCAAAGAAGCTAAGCTGGGCCCTGAAGACACCAAGGAGCTTAGGCTGAAAAAGGCACTACCGGTGATCAATGAATTGGGGAAATGGATGACCCAGCAGCTTGCCCGCACCCTGCCCAAAAGTCTGATAGGAAAAGCCCTTGCCTATAGCGTCTCCAGGTGGGATGCGTTGTGTGCATACCTCTATGACGGCAATTTACGTATTGACAATAATTTAATAGAGAATAAAATCCGAACCATTGCAATCGGTAGAAAAAACTACCTATTTGCCGGGTCCCATCAGGCTGCGCAAAGAGCCGCAGCAATCTATTCCTTTTTTGCCATCTGCAAAAAACATGAGGTAAATCCTTACCAGTGGTTAAAATATACCTTAGAGAATATCATGATCATCAAGTATAAGGATATTAAGAATCTCTATCCCCAGAATTACAAAAAATTACAGCTGAATAAATAGGCAAAAGAACTGCTTACAAAATTATTCAAGTTTTATAAGGGGTACTTAGCCGAATGGATACCGGGTAACGAACAGGTTATTGTTTTTAAAATTAAATTTAAAGGGGAAGGGGTTTATGATTTATTAGAAAATCAAACCAGTTATTATACTACTATTGGTGGGGATGTAATGACTAGTTTATACATTTTGGACCCAAGTTCTTCTTCGGAAATTACCATAACGGAATACGATTCTGAACAAAATATTATAAGAGGAAGCTTTGACGTAACACTTCATCAGGATTGGAGCAATCCTGAAAACGATATTGACCTGCTAAATTTTACAAATGGTCAGTTTAAAGGATCTATTCGTAATTGAACAAGGAAAAATTAAAACCTTGAAAGAATACATCCAATTTTCAGATTATTTCATTAAAATTTTTACTATTAAGGCCTATTTCTGTTGGTCTGAAACTCAATATACTCTCAATACATATGAAAAAATATGAAGTTATCAGAATAATTATCGGATTGTTTCTTTCAATAGGATATATATCTTGTAGCAATGATGATGAAATAATTAACATCCAACCATCAACTAGTTTGATAGAAATGGAAGCTGAAGGTGGTGAAGCAGAAATCTATTTTCCTAACGGGGATTGGCATATCGCTAAAGTAATAAACCAGAATGGTCACAGTAATATTCACGGAAGCATCTTTTCATTGAACGGGGAAATGATAAAAGAAAATTCAGTCCTATCATTGGATGAGGAAGGGGAGATCCGGGCTATATGGGGAAATAAAGGTTTTGTAATTACCAGGGTTACACAATCCTCACTTAAGATTCTGGTAAAAGAAAATAGTACCGGGGAGGAATTCGGTTTCCTTGTAGTACTACAATCTGGAGAAGAATTCAAAGAAATTAAAGTTAATCAAAAAAAATCCCTGGGATATCAGTTTCACAATGTAGAATTCAGTTTGAAAGAGGAAGATGGCGATTCACTTTTTGTGAAAAAGGGAACAACTTATAGGTTTAATGTTCAGACCTCCCAGGAATTTTCCTTTTCCCCTTATGGAGGAATTGATGTTGAAAACCAATCTAATTTTGTTAGCTCAGAAAAAGACGCATTTGTCTGGATAGAAAATGACTCAGTAATGCTTGAAGTACCTATAGATATTTATAACAATGAAATTTATTTTAACGGGGAGGAAAGGCTATACAGCAAATACACTTCGGTAAAACCCCACGGTTTCGAAGAAAAGGATACCGTTACTATTCCGCCAGGGAAATCTGTATTTTTCATTGAACAGGAATGGAGAAAGCGACAGGTTTCCTATAAACTTAGCTTGACCAATAACAGGACAGGGGATGAAAAAAATATAGAAGGTAAATGGATTGAAGTTGCACCTACAGGTAAATATAATGTACAATGGCAAGACTAAAAAGCTAAGGTGTATTGAGTTATTTTACAGGCTTTCCGTATAAAAAACAAAATTTGAAGAATTTAATCCGCATTTCTCTAGCCTTAATTTTGAGTTCAACTCTATTTAATTGTAATCAAGTTGTTGCAGATAAGCCTTCCAAAGAAAATCAGAGTTCCGGTTTTTCTAAGGAACAACAAGATTCCCTAATTGAAATTTATCTTGAAAACGGAGCCTGGAAGCAGGATCCGTATTCCCAAGATTGGCAAGATGAAATTGATAAAGGGCTTGGAATAGATTCTACCATAGCTTATTTCTGGCAACAAAAAGCGATGCCTCTTTTTAAGCAGAGTAAATACGAGCTGGGAATGCCCTTTATTGATAATGCAGTGAAATACAATCCACGGAGGTGGCAAGACTATAGAGCATTTATAAAATGTATATTTTCAAAACAATATAAAGATGCTATACAGGATTTCCAGGACTATGAGCAAAAATATGGATATGGCTTTGTAATGGACCACTCCTACAATTTTTACATTGCTTTAAGCTACCTGCAACTAAACGAATTTGAAAAGGCTGAGAAGATTTTTGAGAAGGACTACAAAAAGATTATGGCAGAAGATGGAGAAGACTGGTTACATTACTTAGATCTTTTTTACTATGGCATCAGTAAGTATGAACAAAAGGAATATACTGAGGCTTTAGAGTTATTTGACCAAGCCTTGGCCTTTTATCCTGAATTTTCAGATGTTCAGTATTATAAAGCCAAAATACTATATAAGATTGGTGAACCAGAGGAAGCAAATTTTGTTTATAAGCAAGCAAAAGAAAATGCAGATAGGGGTTTTTCTATTAATGAGGACAATGTGATTTATGAACGTTACCCTTACCAGGTGAGGTGGCCTTAAATTTTGAACAATAATTTACCTTTAAAAATTTAAGCTTTTCTTTCAGAAATAACATTTGAACTTTTATAAAATTCAAAAACGCAGGAATAAAACTATTGTTAATGAATGAAATTATTGATTTGAGTCAGGAGATTTATGAGGGAATGCCGGTATTTAAAGACCTTCCCCAGGTTAATATGAGTATTCATAATTCTCATGAAGAATGGAGTGGAATTAAAAACCCGAAAAAGAAAACACCAGCCGTACATAAGTTGGAATTGGGCGAGCATACCGGGAAACACGTTGATTTTGAAGTACTTCTTTAAAAAACTATACCATAAAGCATTCAAAATAAGCTTCAACAATTACATATATAGAATGAAATTTCAGATCAGAACCTTCTCCCTAGTATTTAAAAATTCTATTGCGCCGGCCCTCTTAGTTCTTCTTTTTAGCTCCTGTGGCAACACCAAATATCATTACAATTTTGAAAGAGGAAGAATGATAGATTTTACGGAAGGGGAATGGATACTTAATAGACCTTACACCAACTATAATGAAGAAAGGATTGGTAATATTGCATATAGGGAATTTAAAAAGATTTTGGACGATTCACTATTTCCTATAGATGAATTAAGGAGAGAAATGCTTATTCCGGCACAACTAACTTTTGTACCTTCCAGGGAATACCTCCTGGACTTAAAAACAGCGACAGGTAAAGATTATTTGATTAACGTACAATAAAATATGATTAGAGATGAAATGAATTCTTTTCCATCTAAACCAGCAATGGGGAGTACAACCAAAACTAATGAGGCAGCTATAATGATCAAGATTTATAACCTTAACACCCAGGAACTTCTTTCGGAAAGTACCGTAAGAGGAATTGCGAACGTAACCAGAAGTGCTGATCAAAAGGGTCTGAGCTACGTAAACAATGCCGAAACTATTTCCATGCAGGGATTAATTAAATTGATTAGAAAATATAAGAAATACGGTATCATTGACTAAAAATTTATAACTCACCAACTAATATACTATCAACAACCATGAAAAAAATAGCTTTTTGCCTTTGCATTTTAAGCCTTGCTTCTTGCGGGGTGCAAAGGATCCCATTAAATGAATTAGATACCCTGGAACCGGTGACACTTTACGAAACCACCTCTGATTATTTAAATAAAAAACCAATGCGGGTTGATGCCGGTATTTTGGTCAAAGACCAAAGCACCCAACATATTACCATTAAAGGTATTTTTAATAGAAAAACAGGAGAGAAGATAGACAAAGCAATATCGGCCTGGGCTATGGAGTACAGGGATAATAATTATTTTAACTTGGGCTATTCTACCGATTTAAACCATTGGAATTCTTACGTAAAGTTTGACATTGAAGGAAAATATTCGGCGGTTATCATAGATGATAATTCGCCCTATGTCCTGAAAACAACAAGCAATTCTTATGGCGGCGGAATAGCAGGTAGTTTAATAGCCGAGTCGCTAAAGTGGAATAAGAACTGGAAAGATAAGAATGGGGATAAGAAAAAAATCCTTTTTATCGACACTCAGGATATTTCCCCTAAAAAACTAAACAGAAACGCCAGCAGTCACGGAGATTATTTGACAAGAAAACAGTTTGAAAAATTGATGGAAGAAACAAATACGAGTCTTTCGGAGGAAAAAATTAAAGATATTGAATTTGAAAAGGTGATAGAGATTATTGAAGCTGCTAATAAAACAAAAAGTGAGGCTGAGATAAACGCACAACTTTGATATTTTGAATTATTTTGGTTATCGGTAGTTAAGCTTTCAAAAAAAATAATAGAGCTATTTAAAATTTAAAAGCCTGAAAACGCGCAGTTAAATTATAAAGAATAAAGAGATGAGCTTAAAATTCGCATTTAATTTAGCCCCAATAGATCATAAAAAATTAAAATATATTATTGTAGGTGATAATCCCGGCAAAAATGAATTTGAACAAAACCGGTTTTTTATTGGTCAGTCCGGAACTCAGTTACGGAATCATTTTAAGAATAAAGGTCTGGTAGAAAACTTTGATGAAGAATGCCTTATTTTCAACAAGACATTTCTAAGCACAGAAAAAACAAATGAATTACAGTTGGTAAAAGAGAAAATAGGGGAGGATACTTTCAATAAAACGCTTCTATTTTCTGCATTTGAAATTGCCAATTATTCCAATAATCTGAATCTACCAATCCTTATATTTGGAAAAAGTAAACTTGCAAAAGGGAAAATATTTCATCCGTTCTGGAGTAAACTTTTAGAGCTTTGTGAAACAGATAAAATTTTTGTTTTCAGCCATCCTTCCAACTCAAATTTCACAAAGGAGTGGAACAAATATCGGGTAATTGAGAGAGATAAAGACGATGTGGAATTGCTTAATTATATCGGTGAACTTAATAGTCGAGCAATATAAAGTAAGGAATGGAAAAGTTAATTAATTCCTTTGAGCAACATTTCAAGGTTAAACTGCAAAATCCTTTAAAAAGCCCTCGTAAAATTCAGGTTAAGGAATTATTGACAAAGTACATCTTGTATAAAGATACATCCAGAAACACCGTTCTGGATTTTCTCATTTTTGATACAACTAATGGTTTTCCCCCGCTTCATAAGAGAATAAATAGCGAAGGTGTAATACAGAGTTTAGAAAATTTTCAGTTTAGTATCATGTTTGCAACTGAAGTGGAAGGAAGAAGAGAAAAATTTAAAATGGAAATGTTTAATAAACAGATTGCCCATATCATTATAGAAAAAGGACTGGCAAATGTTTCTGAGGATTGGATACAAAAATATCTGTAATAGCTGCCTTGGAAAAGTTGGCACGAAAGGTCCATTGAACTCACGACTCCGAAAAGCATATAAATGAGAGAAACTTGAATGTAACCTTACCTATGCTTACCAATCTTCTTTCCATACCTTTTGTTCTTCCTTTGAAAGAAACGTCCAGGCTATAATTCGACTGCTTTTATTGCCGGTTCCCATAGCAATGGTTTTAAGCTGAGTGGGTTTTACTTTTTCTAGTAATTTATAAGTACCCTTAAGGTTAGATTGCTTTGAAATCAAAGTTGAAAACCAGAAACAGCTTTTAGCAAATTCTTCACTTTCGCGAATCATGTTTTTGATGAATTGATATTCTCCACCATCATAGATAAGTTCATTTTTAGCTCCTGAGAAATTTAGTTTAGCTTCAGTTACTTTTTTTCCTGAGAGGTTCCTTATTTTTCGTCGACTGCCTCTTTGGGCTTCTTCAATGGAGGCATGAAAGGGTGGGTTGCTAATGGTGAAATCAATTTTATCTTTTTTATCGATTATGCCTTGAAAAATTGCAGTCGAATCTTTTTGTAATCGACAATCAACTTTGTCTTTTAGAGATGGATTTGAATCAATAATTTGCTGAGCTGAGGCAATTGACTTGGGATCAATGTCAGAAGCTATAAAGTTCCAATCGTATTCTGTAACGCCTATAATAGGGTAGATGCAGGTTGCTCCAACTCCCACATCGAGACCACAAATTTGACTTCCTTTTTGTATTTCACCGGCATTGCTTTCGCTCAGTAAGTCAGCAATATAATGAAGGTAATCAGCTCTACCCGGTATTGGTGGGCATAAATTCTCATATGGGAACTGCCAATTGTTTATGTCGTAATAATGCTTTAGCAGCGCTTGATTTAGAAGTTTTACGGCAATTGGGCTTGAAAAATCTACTGAATCACCTCCATATTTATTGGGCTTAATATGGTTTTTTAATTTTGGAATAGCATCGACCAATGACTTCAAGTCATAAGGTTCCCGGTTTCTATTCCGATTATGAAGCCTTGTTTTGAGGGGTTGATTTTTTAATTGCATAGAATGCTGGGGTTTCTTAGATATGCATTAGATAATGCTCCATTTGCAAAAGTTTACTCGATAATCGAGATTTAAATGCTCCGAGGCTTGTCTCGAATTAAAATGTTTTTCTTATAAAATGCCTCGTGGGCTTGCCCCGAGGTAGTTTACTTCCGTGTAAAGTGCTCAATATAAGAATTGGATATCTACCACTGCTATTTTTATGAGGTGAATTTTCTTCGTGTCATAATACAGTAAAATTAAGGTTATTTTTGAACTTAACTTACTGTCCTAATTTTTGGGGGATGATCAATAAGCAAAACCGTAGGAAGTCATTTATGAAAAAAGTAGCTCTTTATATATTTAGCGTAGTAGTTCTAATATTTATAATTTTCCGAAATCTAAATTGGATTGGTTTTTTACAAAATTTCAGGGTTTATTCAACGGAGAATGAACCTGCTCTTAAAGAACAGGACTGGAAATTTGGAACCAACCTTATTAAGCCTAAAAGGCTGGATTTTATATCATATAGGGCCAGGGAAGAGGGTGCTAAGCCGTATCTCAAAACTCACCGGTTAATTGGCCTTCCAAATGATACCCTGGAAATAAAAGATGGGGTGGTTTTTATCAATGGCCAAAATTTAGACAAAAGCTTAAATCTTAAGCAATACTATATCGTTAGTTTTGAAGAACTATACAAGCTGCAAGATCAAATTAAAAATCTAAACGGGATAGAAATAAACGAATAGGCCCGGATTCAGTAATTGTAAGCTTATCAGATAAAGAAATCAGAAGAACATTTAAACCTAAAATGCCAATTTTTGATGAGCCGGAGAAAATCATTCGGGAGATCCATAATCATCCCTGGAGTCAGGATCAATTTGGCCCATTAATAATTCCGGAAAATAAATTTTTCGCGCTTGGCGATAATAGGGATGTGAGTTATGATTCCAGGTATTTGGGATTAATTGATAAATCTGATATCACAGCGGTATTATTCGTGGAATAACTTCTACCTATTCTGTACCCATTGAAATAAAAAAAGCTCCCGATTTCTCGAAAGCTTTGATTTTACTGTAGCGAGACCGAGATTTGAACTCGGGACCTCCGGGTTATGAACCTGAATATTATAAAAGCAAAATGCACTAAGTATACCTAAAATCAATGAAATACAGGGAGAATAATTAAATTTGATTATATCTACTATCATTTAATATCAATTTATTCTGTACCTATTCTGTACCCCTTTTTCAAATAATTAGCTATCTTTATAAGCTTGAATATCAATATTATGGCATCAATAAAAGTTGTTAGACGGAAGAATAAAGAACGGAATGATGGAACGGCTCCTTTAGCTCTTCGAATAAGTAAGAATTATGCAACTAATTATTGTTTTTTAGGTCAGTATGTTTTGGAAAAAGATTGGGACAATAAAAAAGGAATAGTAAAAAAAAGTTATCCCAACTCTCAACGTTTAAATAATTATTTAAGGGTCAAACTTACAGAAGCCAATAATGTATCTTTTCAGAATAATGATTCTATTTCTTCTAAAGAAATGAAAAAGAAAATAGTAGGGTTTAAGGTAAAAAAATCCTTCTTTTTTTTGGCGAGCGAAAGGATTGAGCAAAAATATGATCAAGAGGTTTTTTCAGTTGCTAAATCCGAATTATCAACACTTTATAACATCGAAGAATTTTTGAACTTAAACAAAAGTATTAATAAAGAAAAAGCTATTGAAGCAATAATGCAAAGGAGAAAAGATCGTATAAGTAGAGGTAGAAATTCAAAAAATCCCACTTTAGATGGTGTTTTTTATTTCAAGAAGAACAAAAGGTTATCTTTTCAAGATATCAATATGTCATTTATTAATAGATATAAAACTTTTTGTACAGCTTATTTAGGGCAAAAAACTCGAACGGTTACAAATCAGCTCATTTTTATTAGGACTATGTTCAACGCAGCAATTAAAGATGGGATTGTAGATCCAAAATATTATCCTTTCGCGGGAGATAAAGAAAAAATTAAGCTGACTTCAGGGAATAAAATTGGTTTGAACATAAATGAGATTGAGTGTATAGAATTACTTGAATTGGAGGAAGATTCGACTATCTGGCATACTAAAAACATATGGTTGCTTGCTTTTTATTTTGCTGGAATACGCATTTCTGATATTCTCAAATTAAAATGGTCGGATTTTAAAGATGATAGACTTTATTATATTATGAATAAAAATGAGAAACCATTAAGCCTTAAAATTCCAATTAAGGCTAAATCTATCTTGTACAAATATGAAAAGGAAAGAAGTTTTAACGAGAATTATATATTTCCTTTTTTACGAAACGCAGATCCAAAGCAAGCAGAAGATATCTATCGAAAAACAAAAAACTCTACTAAACAGCTGAATAAATATCTTAAGGTGATAGGTATAAAATGTGGAATTACTAAGAATTTATCAAACCATATAGCTAGACATAGTTTTGGAAATATGGGAGTGTTAGCTCAACTCTGTCTGCTTCTTCTCCCGGGGGTACCCCCGGGAGAAGAAGCAGACAGAGTTGAGCTAACACTCCCATAGTATAGTTAAATACAACGTTTTTAGTGGTGACATTTTCGATGAATACAGGAATTTTTGGAATAAAGTTAAAGACAAAAATGAATTTGTTGAACTCCTCGGCATTTTATCAAGGTTCCGATATTCTTATATTGACGTAAAACTTCTTTCTAATTTCTCTTTTTCCAGAAAAGAGGCAGAAGAAGCTAAAAAAATGTCAGAGCATTATTTTTTCAAAAAAAGTAATATATGGCAATTCTTCCACAATAGTTTTAAAGAATTTCTTGTAGAGGAAACATCAAAAGATTTTTTTTCAGATGAAATTGACGAACAATTGGATATTGATTTTCATTTGAAAATATATGAAGGTATTAAAAACTTAAATAATGATGAATACAGGTGGAATATTATCTATCACTTATTTCAAGCAAAAAAGTTTGATTTAATTACAGAGTTAACTTCCCAGGATTACTTCAGGCAACAATGGTATGAATATAGAAATACGACTTATATTCAAGAAGATATTAATCTAACAGCCTTAGCTAGTAGTTATGTAAAAAAACCAAAGTCCTTACTTATTTGTTCACTATCCGAATATGAGCTAAGACAGAGAACTAACAACTTCACTCCAAGTTTGTACTATGAGACCTTTCATCAATTATCTATGATAGATGTAGCAAATTCTTTTATCTATAATAATGTAGAATTATTGGTAGAAAAAGAAGTTGCTTTGGATTATTGCATAGCATTATTTAAACAGGGGTTAAAAAAATTATCGTTTGAAATATTTCTTAAAGCTGAACCGACATTTATTTTAAAGAATATTAAACAAGTTTCTCCAAGGAAAAGAACTAACAACTCCGTATATGAAATTGACCAAATTCAGTTAGTAAAAAAATGGGCTAAGGCTTCAAGTCTTTTTAATCCTATTGATGATATTTTAGCTAAATTAAAGGGTTTTGAAGTTCTAAAAGAATTTCCTGTTGATGAAAATAGGGATGTGCTTATTGAATCAATTAGTGAAATTTTACAATTCAGAATTGATGAAAACGATTGGGATGGAATCTCTGAACTGCACGAAAAAGTTAAACATATTATTCCTAATGAATATTTATTCACTTTTTATTTTGAAGTAGTATGGTACCTTGAAAATGAAAATAACTTTTATGAACATTGTAAATCTCAATTATCCAAATGGGTTTTAAAAAATGATTCTCCGGCTAATTTAAGATTGGGATTATTTGAGGTAATAATTAACGATAATGTGAAAGGAGGGAAATTAGCTTTTGAAAAGACTGCGCATCCTTTAGAAAAAAAAGTAAATTCCTCCTCTATGAATCTTGCAGGTTCTTTTAATTACATATTCAATTATTCCAGATTATATTATCTATTATATAAAGATTTTTCAAAAGATACCGCACAATTTCTACCAGAATTTAAAAACACCAATTTAAAAGCATTTTGCAATGAATATGCAGAATTAGGAAAGTCCTACGCCTACATCTTTCTTAAGAAAGAAAATGCATCGATACAGTTTTGTTTTCGAATGAAACAAATCTTTAATTATTTCCATAACCATATAACTGACAGGGGTCACGAATATGCTATTCATGAAAATAAAGCTGATATTATAATATTGATATTAAGGCTTTCCACAGAAGTTTCTGACGAATTATTAAATCGACTACTTTCAGAAATTTCTGTTGAATGGGAAAATAATCTTAGATATTGGGGAGAAAGCAAGCAACAAGAAGTAATAGAATGGGTTATTGAAAGTGGGAGGAATGATGAGTGGTGTATAGACAACTTAAGGAGGCTTAATAAATCCATTTTTCAAGATGGGTATAATACAGATAGAATTGAAAAAGGTGTTTCTCAGATTAAACTATGGTCGATATTAGGAAGGATAGATGAAGGTAAGAAAATATTAGAAACATTAATGGAAATCTCACTCGATGTAAGAGGAGAAAAGGATGATCAAATTGACTATTTGGTTGAGTGGTTGGGAAAATTCAAAGAAATTGACTCTGATGAACTAAAATTTTATTTGGAGAAATTGGACTCTATTTACCAAAAGGTAAATTCTGCGTCACATACACCGGCGATGGAAATCCTCCGTTATTCGCTTAATAAAGGCAACGGGTTTGAAATTTTCAAATATGTTTTAATGGAAGGGCTTGTAGGTTTAAATGATGGAATAGAGATACTGTTGGAACATATTTTAAAGAAGTTACCTGAAAAAAAGAACCTTTTAGTTTCCTTATATATAAGAACAGTTATTGCCTTTGATAATATATACTATGGCAGGGGTAGCTTTTTAAACAATTTATTACATTATGATTTGTCTACCTCTGAGATTAATAAAATAGTAAAGGATTTAAAGGTATATTCAATTTTAGAACACAGGAACGATTATCTAAATAAAATCAAAAAATATTCCATTAAGAAGAACATTGATTTACAGAAAATAGGAATAGATGATGTAATTGTTAAAGAAAAACGAGATACAAGTTCTTATTTATCTCTTAAAGGTGGAACAACCTATTCTAAAGATGAGGCAATTCAAACTATAAAGAACTATCACCAATTAGTTGAATCTATAAATGGGGAAGAAGAGCACGGTTACTTTAAATGGATCAGCATAATAGAAAAGCTTTCACCGAACTTAAGTTTAGTTCAATTAGAAGAACTATTGAAAATAAAAAAGTTCGATGGTATCGATTTGCTGAAGTTTGCAGAAATTTTTCATAGTAAAGGTGATCTGGATAAGACGAAACAATTAATAGAAGAAGCGCTTGCTCAATCTACTTTAAATAGCTGGAGTGAAGTTTATGATAATGGTCTAAAAATAAAGGCATACACTCTATACCATAAAATTGAGGATAAAGAGATTGTACAAGATAAAGCAGTTAAAGATTTTTTAGAAAATTTTAAAATTGACCATGAATCTGTTATTGCTAGATATGATTCTATCTTCAGCCTTATGTTTGACGAGATACAGATTGAAGATTTGTATACTGAAATTAATAATTATAAAAATCAGCTCTTAAAGTCTCATTTTACGACCGAAGGTACCCCGCCAATAAATGGTAACTTATCTACGGAGGAATTACTTTACCAAACTATAATTTTTTTAATGGAGATCCCGTGTAGGTTTGACGATATCATTAATGAAATTTTGTTAGAGAATATTGATCAAAACAAGGGCTTAATCACTGTATTATTAAATAGATTATTTGAAGAGCAATATTACGATTCTTTCATTAAGCTAATTGCTAGCATAAGCTTAAAAGAGACTAGATTTTTACAAAGTTTCACCACTGAGATAGCACATCTTTTAAATCATGAAAGGTTTGATATTCATAATATTGCTATTAGAGTTATGGATAGAATGGATTTAAATGTTGGCGAATTTTATAAAGTAAAAACTAAAAGAGAACCCTTGGCATATACTTTAAAGTTGAATAAAAGGGGAGGATTGATCATTCCAGAAAAAGATAGAATTGAACGAGTTGACCGGAAAGGGTTTTTGCCCGAAACAGATAATCCATTAGAGTATGTTTGGCTATATGAAAGTGAACTAAAATTATTAAGTGAACAGACTGATTACGATTTAATTAATTTAGCCACAAGAGTAAAACAACTCTCACAAAATAAGGTTACTCCAGGATGGTACAAATTTTTGTCTGAAGAAGAACTAAGAGATTTATTTGATAATAAATTCAGAGTAAAAACTACATACTTAAGGCCAAGAACTCAATCTGTTATAAATGGAATGATGATTGTCTTAAAAGAATTAGTAGAGTTAAGGAAAATTGATAGAGATTTAGCAGAGTACATTTCAAATATTTTTGATGAAGCAATGTACTATATAAAACCTCAAGAAAAACCAAAATTCATTAAATCGATTTTAAATAATGATAACTATGCACCTTCGGCGAATGAAAAATGGGCTCACGAATTAACAGATGATTATGTGAATGCTACCCTGAAATCGCTGGTTTACAAAGATTTAATAGTCCTTGCCGAATCTACCAAAATCAAAGGACAGGGAGATGGATATACTAGTGAGAATCGACAATCATTTATTGATCGCTTTGATACCCCTATAAAATCCAACTTAATCTTTTCAAGAATATTCAAATGCTATTATGAAAATTATGAATTTGGAGAGGTAACAAATAATATCTGCTATTTTAACTGGCTAATGACATTTAATAAAAAAAGAAATTGGTTGGCGTTTAACGCAGAATTAGCTGAATATATGGGCTTACACTTAAGCTCGCAGGGCAATTTTAGATGGTTAAATAATAAAGGCGATATAGTGGTTGAATCTGTTTATTGGCAATCAGGAGAAGAATATAATAATAATCGAAACTTGCATTCCGACAGTGGTAGTGGTTGGATAGTTGTAATTACTAAAGAAGGATTCGAATTGCTTAAACATGCTCTTGGAAATGTTAAATTATACCAGCATAAAAGAATTGAAAGGAAATTAAAATTTTATCAATCAAAATATGGTACATACATAAACGAGAAAGATGATAATTATAAAGTAACTCAAATTGATTTTTAAATTTTCACAATGAGCTTTTATAAAAGGATTCATATCACAAAGTTTTCACTGATTTTTTCACAATTAAATTAAAACATCTTTTGATTATAAGATAATTACGCCTTAATAGAATTAAATAAATAGTATATTTAAAATATTTCGTTATAAATTTTAAAATGTCACTAACAGGTTCGGGGATATTTTACATAATGATCATTTGCCCTATAATTTATATTATGTAAAATAGATTATTTAAGAATCAATAGCATCATTCTTTACTTCTGGTCTTAATCCTCTTCTTTAAGCTCACCTATCTTTCCCTGGTAAGATATAAAAGATCGTTGGCTGCTATTTACCCGTGTACTTACATCTCCTTCAGGATAAATATTTATCGTAAAATTTAGGTTTTCTGTACCCTGGTCGGTCGAAAATTTAATGACTTGGGAATTATTCCTGCCGCTGCTTATTTCAAAATCCTGTAACGGGCCGTTATAAATAATGCCGCCTTCGCTATTATAGCCACCGCCAGAAAAACGTTCTCCAAAAAATGGCAGAAACAAATTCACAGAATCTTTTTTAAAGCGTATAAAATTAGGATTTCCTATCAGGTTAATTCTACCGCCGGCCATTGGATTTAGCCAATCGTGTTCAATTTTAAATTCCCCGCTTTCTATTAATGCCTTAGTTTCAGCTATTTTTGTAGTATCGGCACTACTACCGCAACTTTGCAATAAAAATAATGCGATAATAATAGTTAAATATTTGATATATAGCTTCATAGGTGTCCTCATAAGATTCTTAGCTTAAGATACAATCTTTAAGCATGGATTAATCTTAAAAGACTTTTAAATTGCTAAATCGTTAATTATTTTGAATTCTTTTATTGGTTATTTTCTGCTATTCTACCTTTCAACTAAAAAATGAGTTTATACACTTAAAAATATTCTTAAAGCTTTGCTAAGAATCACTTAATTGATTTGGGTACTAAGAGAATTATGGGTTTATTGGCAGTACTAAAATAAACTTATTTATGGAAGCAATATATCAGTTCGTAAAAATCGATAAAGACGAAAACCTACAAGATTTCGCTCAAAAAAAATTAGATAAACTGGAGACAAAATATGATTGGATCGTGAAAGCCCAGGTATATTTTAAGAAAGAAGAAGCCCAGGATCCCAAGGGTTATATCTGCAATATTAAATTGAGCGCTCCCGGTCCTCAAATCTTCGCTGAATCTAATGAAAACTCGTTTGAAGCTGCAGCTTCTGAAACTGTTAGAGATCTTGAACGCCAGTTATCAAAAAGAAAAGGCCAAATGAAAACACATTCTAACTAAGAATAATTTTTCAGTTTAATGCATAGAAAACCCTGATGTTTCGCATCAGGGTTTTTTTTATCCTACACTTGTTTCAGAAACCAGGTAGATAATAATATGAATCCCGAAGTGAATTCGGGATAAAAATTGATATTCCCGAAGCTTCGGGAATATCAATTTTCATTTTGTTTTAGCTTCTTCAGCATCTTTGGCCTGGTCTTCACCGAGTTCGTTGGCTTCAATGCGTTCTTTAAACTCATTGATAATTCCACCTTTCATCAGAATGTTTATTTGCCTGTCACTCATACTGTGTTTGGTCTCGAAGTCCAGTTTATCGCCATTTGCTTTTTTGACAATTACCTTAATATTCTTTCGGTTTTTAATGTCTCCCCGAAGGTTTCTAAAAATTATTTGATCTTCCTGATCTATCTTTTCATAATCGGCGATATCGATAAACTCCAGCGGAAGGATACCAAAATTCACCAGGTTTTGCCAGGCAATTCTTGCATAACTATTCGCGATTACCGCAACCTGGCCTAAATATTTCGGCGCTATTGCTGCGTGTTCCCTACTGGAGCCCTGGGCATAGTTATCTTTTGCCACCACAATATGGCCACCGTGCTCACTTTTAGCTTTCATCGCCCTGTCATAGAAGCTCTCATCAATAACCGTGTAAGAGAATTTACTAATTTCTGGCAGGTTACTTCTAAAAGGTAGTACCTCTGCTCCTGCTTTTAAGATTTCATCGGTAGAAATATTATCTCCCATTTTTAGCATAACCGGCACACTATATTTGTCCTGCATAGGTTCAATATATGGAAGCGATTTAATGTTTGGTCCTTTCTGAAGTTGAACTTTAGAGCCATCTTCTGGCGGGGCAACCAGCATATCTTCCTTAATAATATGAAATTCAGGATATTCAAACTTAGGATATTTCATATTATACAACTTCTCCATATCTCTTGGATCGGTGATTTTTCCGGTTAAGGCTGAAGCCGCAGCAGTTTCAGGACTACATAAATGTACCTGGTCGTCTTTTGTACCAGAACGATCGGGGAAGTTTCTAGGCATAGTACGCAAACTAATAGTGCCTGATGCCGGTGCCTGTCCCATACCTATACAGCCCATACAACCCGATTGGTGAAAACGTGCTCCTGCTTTAATTAAATTGGCAAAAGTTCGGTTTTCAATCATATTCTGAATAATTTGTCTTGAGGTTGGGTTAACATCAAAAGACACATCACTACTAATAGCTCTATCTTCAACCATAGCTCCTGCTATCCAGAAATCACGTAAACCTGGGTTTGCTGAAGATCCAATAACCACCTGGCTAATTGGTTTTCCTGCCACTTCACTTACCGGCACAACATTACCCGGGCTGGTTGGCAGGGCAATTAGCGGAACAAGTTCATCTAAAATAATTTCTTCGTGAAGATCGTATTCACAACCTTCATCGGCTACTAACTCTCTCCAGTCGTCTTCACGTTGCTGAGATTTCAGGAACCTTTTTGTTTCGTTATCACTTGGGAATACGGTTGTGGTAGCACCAAGTTCAGCGCCCATATTGGCAATTACATGGCGATCCATCGCACTTAAATTCTTAAGTCCGTCGCCATAATATTCTATTACTTTTCCTACTCCACCTTTTACATCGTGGCGGCGTAACATTTCCAGAATCACATCTTTAGCACTTACCCAGTCTGGTAAATTCCCGGTAAGTTTTACGCCCCAAACTTCTGGCATTTTCACAAAATAAGGCTGACCCGCAATTGCGGCCGCCACATCAAGTCCGCCGGTACCAATGGCGAGCATTCCTAAAGATCCTGCTGCCGGGGTGTGACTATCTGAACCAACCATTGTTTTGCCCGGTTTCCCAAAGCGTTCCATATGTACAGGGTGGCTTACGCCATTTCCTGGTCTACTATACCAAAGTCCGAATTTTTGCGCTGCCGAAAGTAAAAACAAATGGTCATCGGCATTTTTAAAATCGGTTTGTAGCAGGTTATGATCTACATATTGCACTGCTACTTCGGTCTGGGCTTTTTCCAGTCCCATTGCTTCCAGCTCTAACTGTACAAGCGTTCCTGTAGCATCCTGCAACAATGCCTGATCTATTTTTATTCCTATTTCCTTGCCGGGAATCATTTCTCCCTTGAGCAAATGTTCTTTAATTAATTTTTGAGTTACGTTTAATTTAGACATAGTTGGTTATTTTTAAACTTTAAAATATTACAATTTATAGGAACAAGGGGTGCGTTTAACAATATCTTATATCTTACTAAGTAAACTTAACTCCTTATTAATTATAGGAGATGCAAAATTATAGCATAAAAAAAGCCACAAATACAGAAGGTTTTTCTTCTCTATTTATGGCTTCTTATAAAAAAGCTGTTTGAAAAATAGCCTCTTTAATATTCTGAACCAAAGTTGTGAATATTCAGCCGGCTACTTTCGAAACAGCTTAATTATATTCTCTAACTTCTGCTTAGTGCATTTAAAATATCGGATTGTTGTCCTTCTTCAATATTGAAACCGGGTTTTCCTTTTCGCGGAAATAAATAGGAAAATTCTTCTTCAAAAGCGCTCCAACTTCCTGCCAAACCAAAATCGTCGTTAGATTTATCCATTTTTGGTCTTTTAAAAGTATTCAAATCTGAATCATAAGGAGAGCCTTCGGCATCTTCACCAGGGAATAACATCCCGTCATTTACTTCAGAATAAATTACTACTGAAGCACCGCCGTTTCCGGGAAGATCAAATACTTTTAAACCGAAATCTTTTAAAACTCCTTTGCGTTCGGTTATATCTTTAGTTTTAAAACTGTCTTTAAAATTGTTGCGTGGATGTGCAAAAATTGGGGCGCCTCCGGCATCTTCAGAAATGGTTTTTAAATCGGCATAAGCATCTTTTAAGATAGCATCGCAGGTAATTAAAATTCCCTTTATTTTATAGCCATCGGTTACCAGTTTCTTTACGGCATCTTTTGTAGATTTTTCAACCACATCAATTAGTAGTATATCCTGCCTGTTTATATGTCTAATCGCGTAACCCTGGTTAAAAACACCATCTTTCTCTTCACCCTTAATAATAAATGTGTCGGGGATTAACTTTAAAAATTTACCGCTTTCACCTTTTTCAACAAATTCGGCACTTTGGCTGTGTAGCACTTCCATCTTATCAACAGTCTTCATAATCAAAATCGTTTTAAATTAGTTGTTTCAAGATACAAATAAGGCTAAGCTTTCACAATGCTGAAATCGGGTTTTAGGACATATTTAACGAGACGGCGTAAGCTGAAAAATTGCCGTGGTGTGATAGGCTAAACGGAATTTGCAGATTATCACCGCGGTAGCTTACAAATGGAATTCCCTGCCCGTCCTTACTTATGTTAAGGAATTCAAATGGAATATCTCTTTGCTCAGCAATTTTTTGAAGTAACCTAAGCCTGGAATTTTTATTTTCTGAAATCAGGGAAAACTCAGTATTCCCGGTAGAAGTATGAATCATCTTTGGAAAGAGAATTGAATTTATTATAAAAACATCTTCCTTAAAACATACTACTCCCCTCGCCTTGCCGGGGTTGATTTTAACCTGTTCGCAAACAAATTGCTTAGGATTATAAAAGCGCTCCAGCATATATTTACGCTGTACTGCTTTATAAACCGCCTCTTTCATACTCCATAACAACCAGACAACCAATTCAGGATCTTCTGAATTCAGAATAAAGGCCTGTTCTTCTCCAGTAAATAATTTCTGAAGAAATCCCCGCCTTTGCCAGTTACTTTGGTTCCGAATTAGGTTTAGGTCTATAATATCGTTCCCAATCACGCTGAAGCCAGTTTACGCTCAATTATACTTTTCGCATCGCCCACGGTAAGCATACCTTCCATAGAATCGTTGTCTATTTCAATATTAAACTCGTCTTCTACGTCTAAAATCACATCTACCAAATTGGCCGAATTTACTTCCAGGTCTTTAATAAAATCGGTTTCTTCATTAAAATTCTCCAGTCCTTCCTTGCGCTGGGTATAAGGCGTTACAATTTTTTTAATAGCATCCAGTATTTCTTTTTCTTTCATATTTTTTCTAATAATAGCAATTTAAACTTTTTGTATTTGCAAATAGATTTCATCAAGCCTTCCCTGCGAGATTTTTTATACCTCGTAGGTTTGAAAACCGACAAAACCTACACGGTTACTTAAACCTTGCAGGATCTAAAAACAGGTTTTTAGATCTTTTTAAAAATAACTACTGCATTTACATCTCCAAACCCAAAACTGGATTTTGCTAAAATATTAACCGGTTTTTCTAAAGTTTTACGCGGAATTTTCTCTTCGGAAACTAAATTTGAAATTTCCGGGTTCAAATCTTCGCAGTTCACATTTCCGAAGATAAAACTTTTATCTATCTGAAGCACACTAGCCACACATTCTATACTTCCCGAAGCCGCCAGGCAATGCCCTGTCATTCCTTTTAAAGAATTTATATATGGGAAATCTGCTCTATTCAATGCTTTTTTCCAGTTTTCAATCTCCAGCGCGTCTTTCGTGGTTGCAGTAAGATGCCCATTAATCGCATCAATTTCTTCTGCTGAAATTTCAGAAAATTCAATAGCTTCTTTAATGCAACGAACAACCGCTTCGCTATTCGCGGCTGTCATGCTCCCGCCACCTCGTTGCCCACCACTATTTACAGCACCTCCTAAAACTTCGGCATAAATTTTCGCACCCCTGGCTTTAGCCGATTCATAGTCTTCCAATACCAAAGCTCCTGCTCCACTTCCAGGCACAAAACCCGCAGCCGAGGTGCTCATTGGCCGGGATGCTTCTGTGGGATTTTCGTTATATTTTGAAGGCAAAATACGCATCGCATCAAAACCACCCCAAACATAAGGCCCGTGATCACTACAGCTACCAACCAACATTCGTTTTGCTTTCCCGGCAGCTATTCTTTCAAAACCCATTAATAAAGCTTCGGTTCCCGTTGTACAGGCCGAGGAATTGGTAGTCACCTGGTTTCCACAACCTAAAATTCCACCTAAATAAGCGCTAATTCCACTGGCCATGGTTTGCATTACGCTGGTGCTTCCCAATCTTCTGGTTTTCCCCGCGTCAATAAGATGAATGGCTTCGCGGAATTTATCTACACCTAAAATTCCAGTGCCAAAAACAATCCCGCTATCCCAATCAGGTTGATCGTTATCTTCAATTTTAAGTCCCGCATCTTTCCAGGCATCGGTTCCCGCGATGACTCCGTAAATAATCCCGCTGGAATTAAGTCCGCGTAATTGCAGCGGGCTAAAATATTCAGCTATTTTTTCTTCTAAAATTTGCGGTTTTCCGGCAATTTGGCAACTGAATTTTAATTTCTCTAATTCTTCCTGAAATCTAATCCCGCTTTTGCCTTTGCGAAGGGCATCTTCAAACTCCACTAGGTCTGCCCCATTTGGCGCAACGACACCCATTCCTGTAACAACAACACGTTTTTTCATAACAGAAATTTTTAAACTGATTCATTTTTAATCATTCCTGCAATTTTGCCGCGACAGATCAGTTTGTCTGTTTTATCATACATTCTAACTTCACATTTTAGTTTATTAAAACGATAAAACAGTTTTTCAGAAACTACTTTTACCGTTTCCCCGGGAAAAACCGGGAGGTAAAAATCTATTTCAGAAGAACTTAACGCGAGTTTAATATTTTGAGAATCGTTTTTCTCATTTTCCAGAAGAAAAATTCCCAGACAAACCACACCAATTTGCGCCATACATTCGGTTAAAATCACGCCTGGCGTAACCGGGTTGTTTTTAAAATGCCCTTTATAGAAAAATGAATCTACCGGAAAAGTATAAAGACCTTCGGCAGATTTTTCGTTTACTTTAAGCAATTCATCCACAAATAAAAATGGTGAGGAATATGGCAGTTTTTCGAGGATATTTTTATAATTCACGCGGCATTTTATTTTAAATGTTCGCCGCCATTAACGGGAATAATCGTTCCTGTAATCCAACTGGCTTCGTCTTTGCTTAATAAATAAACCACATTCGCCACATCGTTAGGAACCGTAAGCCTTTTAAAGGGATTATGCTTTAAAGCGTGTACTCGCAGGGTTTCATTGCCGGGAATCATTTGGAAAGAGCGGGTAACGGTAACCCCCGCCTGAATACAATTGGCCCGAATACCGTGCGGCGCAAATTCCAGTGCGATATTCCGGGTAATAGATTCTAGTGCAACTTTTGCTGCAGAAACGGCTGCATAATTGGCCCAGGCCTTCTTGTTGCCTTCGCTGGTAAACGATATAATACGAGCATCTTTTGCGAAAAATTTAGCTTTAAAAATAGCTTTGGTCCAATCGTAAAGACTAATGGCCATGGCATCTATGGTAATTTGAAAGTCTATATTATCTAAGGTAGGTTCTTCGCCTGTCATTGGTTTTAGATTACCCTTAGAAATACTATGTACTAAAGTTCTTATTTTGCCTTCTTTCCCAAGTATTTTAGAAATTTCTTGAATAAGATTCACTCGTTTTTCGGCATTAGTGGCGTCAATATTAAAGCTTTCAAATTTTACATCTTGCTCCCTAATATCTTCAAAAGCTTCTTCAATTTCAGCGATATCTGCACGTCTGTCTCTATGAATAATTATAATATTCATCCCGTGATGGGCGAGTTTCCGGGCTGTAGCAAAACCTAATCCTGTACTTCCGCCTAAAATAATTGCCCAGTAATTACGATCTTTAAACTCTGTTACCATTCCAATAAAATTCTTTGCGCCGAAAATCCGGGTCCAAAACTTAACATTAAGCCCTGCTCCCCTAGTTTTGGCTGTTTTTTCATAAATTCTTCCAACACATACAAGACTGTAGCGCTGCTCATGTTTCCATATTGCCGAAGTACCTCGCGGGTCTCGTCTATATTCTTTCCTAAGTTACCAAAAAGATCTTCAACTGTTTGCACAATTTTTTTCCCGCCTGGATGAAATATTAGATGGTCTACCTTTTCTATATTAGAGTTGAATTTTTTCAAAAACGGATGAACAATTTCTGGGAAATGAGTGGCTATGGTTTTGGGTACGCTTTCATCTAAAATCATTTTGAGCCCGTGGTTGGTGAGATCAAAACCCATTAAATGCGTGGCTTCATAAAAATGATACATTTCTTCCCCCAGGATTTTTGGACCTTTTGAGTTTTCTTCTGAAGAAAGCAAGACACAGGCTGCACCATCGCCAAAAATTGCTGCGCTCACCATATTAGCCATCGAAAAATCGTTTAGTTGAAATGTAGCCGTAGGACTTTCTACTGCAATTACGGCGGCACGCTTCCCGGGATTTGCCTTAAGAAAATTTGCTGCATAAATTATTCCTGAAATTCCAGCTGCACAACCCATTTCTGTCACTGGGAGACGGGTGATATCCTTACGCATTTCTAGCTCATTTATTAGGTAAGCGTCTAAAGAAGGAATCATAATCCCGGTGCAACTTACGGTGATTATAAAATCTACCGAATTTGCTTCCCAGTCGTTATTCTGTAAAGCTTTTTGAAGTACATTTTTGCCGAGTTTCTTAACTTCTCGCACATAAATATTGTTTTTATCTTTAAAAGAAGTGGCTGTAAAAACTTCTTCGGGATCCATAATAGAATAGCGCTTATCTACACCTGCGCCTTCAAATATTTTAAGGACTTTTCTACGGTACCTATCATCCTGTTCTTGAAGCCAGCTGTCTACTAGCGGGAGAATATCTTTAGTTTCCCTGGCATACTTGGGTAATTCTTTTTCTACACCTGTAATTTTCACACTCATATGTTATTTTTCTCTATAATCCATTGGTAGCGAAAAGCCCACTTCCAGGTAATTTGATGACTTGTTTCCGGAATTTCCCCGGCAAAATCATGTAATTCTTTTTTTTTAAATCCGCGTAAAATAGAGATCAAACCGTCTTTTCGCGCGATCTCATTATTTATAAAAACGGCACAAAATGCCTGGAACAATCTATAAGCAATTTTAGAACGATGTAGATCGTTAATCACCACTCCTAATCGGGATTGTTCATTGAATAAATTGAGCAATGCTAAGATCTCTTTGTTTTTGAAATGGTGTAGCGTTAATGTACACAAGATAATATCACATTGAAATTTTTTAAATGTTTCACCAAAAATATCTAAAGCCATAAATTCTATCTCGGGAAAATTCTTAGACATTTTTTCTCCAATTTCAATGGCATGAGTATTCGCATCAATTCCGGTAAGTTTAAGTGTGTAGCCGCTTTTTCTACCCCATCTGGCAATTTCCCTAAGTACGGCACCATTGCCACAACCAACATCGGCAATATGTACTTCGTTCGTTTTAGGTTGCTTTAAAACTATACTTTTAACTCCCTGAAGGGTGATTTTATTCCCACCCAACCATTTGTTGATATTATCCAGGTCCCGCAGGGTTTTATCCAGTTCTTTTCCTTGTAGGTTAAAATCGTCCATAATTTCAACCGCGTTGGTTCTTTTTGAAGTATCTATACTCATACTATGGGTTGCCCGTGGGTTTTAGTGATGATTTTCTCTAACAAGTACGGAAATTTTTTAACGAGATTCTGTGAAGTTGAAGCTAAAAATGGATTGATTAAAATCTTTTGCAGTATTCTTCCGGTTTTTAATCTGTTTTTAAAATGTGTGTTCCAGTTTTCTTGGTATTGATTTTCAAGGTTTTTTCTGTCTAAACTAATCCCGTGGAAATTATTTAAAACGGCTTCTGAAGCAATTTTACCAGAATGAATAGCCATTGCCATGCCATTACCGCAAAGCGGATGAATTAAGCCTGCAGCGTCTCCCAGCATCAAAATATGATTATTGATAAGCGATTTTTCCTGAAAGGAAATTTGAGCAATACTCAGGTCTTGTTTAAAAAGCGGTTTAGCATTTTTAAAAAAACCTTTTAAATAGGCGTTTTGAAATAGAACTTTTTCTTTAAAATCTTCTGTATTTTTATACTTTTTAAAACTTTTATAGGAAACCATATAACAGGCATTTACCGCCCCGGTTTCCGTTTTGGATAAACCACAATAACCTCCTTCAAAATTATGAAGGGCCACTAAATCTTTAGGAAATTCTGGATCTTCATAATGTGATTTTACGGCAAGCCACGACGATTTTTCCTGGATAAATTCTCGCTCAAGGCTTTTATCGAGATTAGATCGTTTTCCAAAAGCGCCTAATACTATTGGGGCTTTTAGTTGTTTTCCGGAGGAAAGTTTCAGGGTAAATTCATCATTTTCAAAATTTATATTTTCAACTGATTCAATTAGAATTTCGGCTCCATTTTCTTCAGCATTTTTAAAAAGGAACTCATCTAAAGCATAGCGGCTTAATCCCATCCCGCCCAGTTTTAAAGAAGTTTCTATCGATTTTGCATTTTGGGTGCTATAAAGGAGTTTGTGAATTTTAATTGGTTTCAAATCTTTTTGAAGATCAATATCTAGGGAATTTAAATAGGGAAGCACTTCATTAGACAGGTATTCCCCGCAGACTTTATGCCTGGGATATACTTTTTTTTCTATAAGCAATACCCTCCTCCCTTCCCGGGAAAGATGAATAGCAGCAGTTAATCCCGCCAGGCCTCCACCCACAATAATTACTTCAAAAGCTGCCATTGGTTGAAGATAAATAAAAGCACAAAAAAATCCCGGAAAATTCCGGGATTTAATAATTGTTTGATAGGCTCTACTCTAATTATTTTGTTCAGCCTGTTTTTTAGCTTCTTCTTTTAATTCATCATTTGCAACAATGGCTAACTCTACCCTACGGTTTTTTGCACGGCCTTCGGCGGTTTCATTATCATATTTTGGCTGGGCTTCCCCGTACCATTTCGTATCAAACCTACCACTACTAAGGCCCTGGCTTGTTAAATAATTAGTTACGGCTTGCGCCCTGTTTTTAGAAAGGGTAAGGTTATAAGTTTCACTACCGGTATTATCGGTGTGCCCTTCTACAAGAATATTAGAATCTGGATATTCTTTAAAGATATCGGCCAGTTTATTTAAAGTAGCTTGAGATTTAGAGTTAATATTATATTTTTCGGTATCAAAATATACACCGCTACTTTCATCAAAAGTAACATTTATACCTTCCCCAACTCTTTCAACTTCAGCTCCTGGAATTTCTTCTTCAATTTGTTTAGCTTGTTTATCCATACGGTTACCAATAATAGCACCGGCTGTACCACCTACAACTCCACCAATTATAGCGCCTAGCGCGGTATTACCATCACCGGTATTATTTCCGATAACTCCGCCAATAACGGCGCCACCAGTAGAACCAATTACAGCTCCTTTTTGTTTATTATTCGCATTCTTAGTGGCTTCACAGCTAAATAGAAGTGTGGCAGCAAAAAGAATGACAAACATTCTGTTTATAGTAGTCTTCATAGTAAATTAATTTAATTAAAGTTTAGAAAAATTCATTCTTATTACAAATGGAGAACCTTCAAGCATTACAGATTGTTCCCAAACCATTTGTGTTTCTGAAAGGGATCTTAAATTCATTCGGAAACCCTGGTTCCCTGTTGTTGAGTTATAATCTTCATCGGTTGGTTTCAATAAAAAATCGAAAATTCCTTCTGGAGTATTTTCTTCATCTATAGACCAGATGAAATAACGCTGTCCTCCACTGCAATTGGTTCCCTGCACATTATATGCTCCACGGTTGTTATTAGAAACAAAATTCCAGGTGCTGTTTTCAAAACAGGATGCATTGGCGTCGTTTAATAGAGTAACATCAAACTCCCCAGAACTGTTGGGGTAAGTCACACTGGTTAGTGTCCAGTTTCCATTAAAGGTTTTTCTGGCTTCTTTTGCTGTTTTGCTGGGCCCGCAAGCTGCCAATAGTACGGCTACAAAGCCAAGAATAAATATTTTTTTCATAGTTAGTTGTTTGGGTTATACATAAAAATCCAATGCTTGCCGATTATTACCTGGCGCAATACATTGGATTTTATTCTTTTAAATTATTTATTTTATCTTCTGAATAATCTACTCACTAAAGAAATTACTAATAGTACAAGGAAAATGTAGAAGATTATTTTAGCAATGTCTGCAAAACCCTCAGCGATTCCACCAAAACCAAAAATGGCTGCTACCAAAGCAATGATTAGGAAAATAACGATTAAACGTATCATAATTTTAGATTTTTTGATTAGTTGTAAACTAAATTACGGCAGGTGTAGAACGGAGACAAAAGATTATTAATATTTTAACAGCAGAACTGTTAAGGAATCTTAAAAAATGAAATTTTAAAGCTTCATATTATTAATAGTCTATTAATTCCTGTAATTTTTCCTTTAGTTTTTTCTTCGGAAGATAACCTTCTTCGAGAGCTGCTGCAAATGGAATTGGAGTTTCCCCACTACCAAGTCGCATTACCGGAGCGTCCAGAAATTCAAAACATTCTTCTGAAATAATTGCTGAAATCTCTGAGGCTAAACTTCCAAAAAGTGAATCTTCGGTGAGCACAAGTACTTTCCCCGTTTTTTTAACCGAATTAATTATGGTCTCTTTATCTAAAGGTTGCAAGCTGCGAAGATCTATCAACTCTATGTTTTCTAATTCTGCCTCCTCTAAAGCATCTAAAGCCCAGTGAACAGCAGCCCCATAGGTTATAATGCTAAGTCTTTCTCCTTCTTTTAAAACTGAAGCTTTTCCAAATGGCAAGGTGTAATAATCTACAGGAACTTCCTGCCGAATGCTTCGGTAAAGTGCTTTATGTTCAAAAAACAACACGGGATTTGGGTCATTAAAAGCGGTATTCAGCAAACCTTTAGCATCATATGGAAACGCAGGGTAAACAACTTTTAAACCCGGAACTTTAGTAAACCAGGCTTCGTTTGTTTGGCTATGAAAAGGTCCTGCACCCACCCCGGCCCCACAAGGCATTCTTATAACCACATCGGCATTTTGGTTCCAGCGGTAATTGCTTTTTGCCATGTAATTTACAATGGGATTAAAGCCTGAACTCACAAAATCCCCAAACTGCATTTCTACCATAGCCTGCAAGCCATTTATGGATAGTCCCATTGCGGTTTCCACAATGGCCGATTCACAAATGGGTGTATTTCTAACTCTTTCTTTGCCAAATTCTTCCAAAAGTCCTTCGGTAATTTTAAATACTCCCCCGTATTCTGCAATATCCTGTCCCATTAAAACCAGGGAATTATGCCTGTGCATAGATTGTTTCACAGCCTGGGCAATAGCGTCTATAAATCTTATATATTCTGTCTCTGCTTCAGGTTTAATCTCCTGGTACAAAAAATCCTGGTAAACATCATTTAATTCATTAGGTGCATTATATGCTGAAGCGGGTTCTTCATTAGCTTCTTTTAAATGCTTGTCTATCTCAGCTTTAATTTCATTTTTAAAGTGTGCATCCTGCTCTTCAGAAAGAATATTTTCTTTTACCAGGAAACTTCTAAAATTCTCCACGGGATCTTTTTGCTGCCAGAAATTCATTAAATCCTCTGGAACGTATTTTGTGCCACTGGCTTCCTCGTGGCCGCGCATTCTAAAAGTTTTAAACTCCAGTAAAACCGGTCGGGGATTTTGTCTAATACTTTCAGCAACTTCAGCAACTTTAGAATAAACGTCAATTATATTATTTCCGTCAATAATATGAGATTCCATTCCGTAACCTTTTGCACGATCGGCTAAATCTTTACAGCGATATTGTTCATTCGTTGGGGTTGAAAGTCCGTAGCCATTGTTTTCTATACAAAACAAAACCGGTAAATCCCAAACAGAAGCAATATTAAGGGCTTCGTGAAAATCGCCTTCACTGGTACCGCCTTCCCCGGTAAAAACTGCAGTCACCTTATTTTCTTTTTTCAATTTATGGGCTAAAGCAATCCCATCGGCCACGCCAAGCTGCGGACCCAAATGCGAGATCATTCCAACAATTTTATATTCCTGGGTGCCAAAGTGAAAACTGCGATCCCGCCCCTTAGTAAATCCGTTTTGTTTTCCCTGCCATTGGGAGAAAAGTCGGTTTAAAGGTACATTTCTAGAAGTAAATACTCCTAAATTACGGTGCATTGGTAAAATATACTCATCGGCGTTTAGGGATTTTGTAACGCCTATAGAAATTGCTTCCTGTCCAATTCCGCTAAACCATTTAGAAATTTTACCCTGTCTAAGCAAAATGAGCATTTTTTCTTCAATTAAACGGGGCTTTAACAGCGCTGCATACAAATCTAATAATTGCGCTGAAGCAAGGTTTTTTGTTTCAAATTTTATAGCAGGTTGCTGGGAAGAATTTGGTTGCATAGTATGTGTTTGTTTACCAAATGTAACCAAAAATATAAATGCTAAGAAATTTAAAAAGCCTCGTTAGCTCCCGTAATTTTATTTAACTTTGTGTGTTAAATTCTCAAAAAACTAAGCATATTATGGCGATGAATAATATACCCAGCGTAGATCTTGCCGATTTTCTTTCAGAAGATCCAAACAGAAAACAAAAATTTGTTGAAGAGATTGGCAAAGCTTACGAGGATATTGGTTTTGTAGCTTTAAAGAATCATTTTCTTGATAATGAACTGGAAGAAAATCTCTATAAAGAGGTAAAAAGTTTTTTTGCACTTCCTTTAGAAGTAAAGAAAAAATATGAAATAGAAGGTCTTGCCGGCCAGCGGGGCTATATTTCCTTCGGAAAAGAACACGCAAAAGGTAAAAAAGAAGGTGATCTTAAAGAGTTCTGGCATTTTGGGCAGGAACCAGCTGAAGATGCAAATCTTACTGAAAAATACCCCGAAAATGTACAGGTTTCTGAACTTAAGGATTTTAATAAGGTAGGAATGGAAGCTTACCGAATGCTGGAAAAAACCGGAATTTATGTGCTGCGTGCATTAGCTTTATATATAGGGCTCGAGGAACATTATTTTGACCATTGGGCCAGCAACGGAAATAGTATTTTAAGGCCTATCCACTACCCTCCTATTACCGAAGAACCTAAAGGTGCTGTAAGAGCCGGAGCTCACGGAGATATAAACCTTATTACTTTACTCATGGGTGCTTCTACCGGTGGTTTGCAGGTTTTGAGAAAAGATGGCGAATGGATTGATGCTGTACCTCAGGAAGACGAGTTGGTAATTAATGTTGGCGATATGTTAGAAAGACATACCAATAATAAATTGCGCTCTACAATTCACCGTGTGATAAATCCACCCAAAGAACAATGGAGCAAACCACGATATTCCATACCTTTCTTTATGCACCCAAGAAGTGAAATGCGACTTGATTGTCTTGAGGAATGTATAGATGAAGAAAACCCAAAACAATACGAAGATATTACCGCCGGTGATTTTCTACATCAGCGTCTGGTAGAAATCGGACTCCTAAAAAAGTAAGTTATGGCAAAGAAAAAACTCGGGCTAGAAGATTTGGGCGGTTTTGTTTTTTCTACAAATGATGATTTTGAAGGTAATGAAAACATTGAAACCGAGGAAACATTATCCCCCGAAGATCAACAACTGGAAGCACATTTTAGCAGTAAGGGTCGCGGTGGTAAAACCGTAACTATTATTAAAGGTTTCCAGGGAAATAATGATGATTTAGTTATTCTTGGAAAGAAACTCAAGAAAAAATGTGGTGTGGGCGGCTCGGCTAAAGATGGTGAAATTATTATCCAGGGAGACGATCGTGAGAAGATTATGGAACTGCTTAGAAAAGATGGTTATAATGTAAAACGGGTAGGTGGGTAGTTTTGCCTACTTTTAAATTTTTTCTATGAAAAGTAAAGCCCTGCATATTGTAAACGGTGATAGTTTAACCGAACAGGTTGAACAACTGGAGGTTTCCGGGCAAATTATTGTTTGGCGGGAACTGTTGTGTGAAGGACCATGCGTTAAAGAAGTGGGTTCATTAGAATTCATTAAAAAACGAGAAAAATTCCTGGAAGAAGCTTACGATATTTCTTCTGAAGAATATAAAGAGCGATTTGTTTCCCAACTTAAAAAATTAAAAAAAGCCAAAGATTACGATCACGTAGTACTCTGGTTTGAATTCGATCTTTTTTGCCATATAAATATGCTGGCAGCCATAAGTTTTTACAGGGAACACCAGCCCAAAGTTCCTTTTTACCTTGTATGCAGTAAACGACTTAAAGGGGAAGATGAATTTTTGCCGCTTTCCAGCCTGTCAGAAAAACATCTAATTAACCATTTTAAACATAAAATTGAATTAAAGGAAGAAGACCTTGAAATCGCTACACTAGTTTGGGAACTCTACTGCAGCAATGACCCCATGAAACTGAAAAAACAGATAAAGAAAACTTCCAATTTTGAATATCTTTCCAGTTGCATAAGGGCTCATATAGAACGTTTTCCCAATAGTAAAACCGGTATCAATTCGCTGGAACGAAATATACTTAAACTTGTAGAAAATCAGCAAATCACCTCTATTAACCAATTGTTGGGTTATGCGCTGCAGTACCAGGGATATTACGGTTATAGCGATTCTCAAATGGAAAGGGTACTCAATAAATTATCTATTTTCTACACGCTGGAGGATAATCGTGTGGTATTAACCTCAAAAGGTCAGGATGCTTTAAACCAAAAGAAAAATTTTTACCAGGAACTTAAGAACGAAGAATATTTGGGAGGTGCTCGAATTTTTGATTTTCTCTATGATTCCGAATCCCATAAAGTTTTAAAATTGTAATATGCCAATAGAAGCTTCAGAATTTATACAAAATAGTGATGGTAGTGTTTACCATTTAAATTTATTGCCAAAACATCTCGCAAACACGGTAATTTTAGTAGGTGATCCCGATAGGGTTGAGAGAATTACAAGACATTTTGATAAAGTTGAATTCAAGATAAAAAAGCGGGAATTTTACACTCAAACAGGCTATTATAAAGGAAAACGCATTAGTGTAATGTCTACGGGAATTGGTCCCGATAATATTGATATTGTACTTAACGAACTTGATGCTCTTGTAAATATAGATTTTGAAACCAGGGAAGTTAAAGAAGAAATTACCAGTTTAGATATTATTAGAATTGGAACTTCAGGTTCTATTCAAAAAGAAATTCCCGTAGATTCATTCTTAATTAGTGAAAGCGCCATTGGCTTTGACGGACTTTTACATTTTTACGAGAGCGAGCATATTCAAAATGCAGAATTTGCCGAAGCTTTTAGTGAACATTTAAATTGGTTTAAAAAGAAAGCTGCACCTTATGTGGTAAATGGTAGTGAAAACCTTATTTTCCGTATGGAGTCTCCCAAAGTGTATAAAGGGCTAACCGCTACTAATATTGGTTTTTACGGTCCCCAGGGAAGGATTTTGCGCATAGCGCTTCAGGATAATAAAATGAACGATAAACTGGCTTCATTTGCATTCAACAATAAAAAGATAACCAATCTTGAAATGGAAACTTCAGCAATTTATGGCTTATCCAAATTGTTGGGACATAACGCGATTTCTATGAATGCAATAATTGCCAATCGTGCCGCGGGAACGTTTTCTAAAAATCCCAAAAACACCGTAGATGAACTTATTCAATATAGTTTAGAACAATTGGCAAAGTAAACTACTTCGGCCCAATCTCATGAGGCATTTTACGAGAAAAATTTTTTGATTCGAAGCAAGCCTCGCAGTATTGGAATCTCGATTATCGAGTAAACTTTTGGCTACTTATTTGAGAGCTTCAAATCTTTCTTAGCGCGCATTTAACAGAAAATTAAAAGCAAACCTCTGCCCTTATTTGTATTTTTGGTTAAACCACTAATCAATAATGCAGGAACCACAAGAAATTCCATTAAGGCATCGAGACCTTAACTGGCTGAGTTTTAACGCAAGAGTCTTACAGGAGGCAGAAGATAAGATCAATCCGCTTTACGAGCGGATTCGTTTTTTAGCTATTTTCTCTTCTAATTTAGATGAATACTTTAGGGTAAGGGTTGCACAGCTTCGCCAAATGAAACGTGTGGAGAAAAGCATTCGTAAAAAACTCGCCTTAAAACCTACCAAAACTACAAAAGAAATCCTTGAAGAAGTAAAACGGCAGCAACACAAATTTGGCGAGATTTACCAGAAACAAATTTTACCTGAACTTGCTAAAAATGGTATTCTTCTTATAGATGCTCAACATTTTAATAAGGCACAAAAAGAATTTGCCGCTCACTATTTTCAGGAAAAAGTAAAACCTCATATTAAGCCGGAAACAATAGATCTTGAAGAAAAAAATGAGCTTTTCCTTAAAAATGCTGAATTGTATTTCGTAGTTAGCTTCACCAATAAAGAAAAACTCGGAATTGTAAATATCCCGGTAGCTGTTTGTGGCAGATTTGTTAACCTGAGAGGCGATGGTGAAGATAATTCTATAACTTATTTGGATGAAATTGTAAGAAGCCAGGTGAGTTCTATATTTAAAGATCAAAATATTGAAGGAGTTTATGAAATTAAGCTTTCACGCGATGCTGAGCTTTATATTGAAGATATTTATGAAGGGGTTTTAGCTGAAAAAATATACGATTCGCTCGCTCAAAGAACCGATGGACAGCCTACCCGACTATTATACGACGCAGAGATGCCCAATTTTCTTCATAAGAAAATTAGAAAACTCCTGAAGCTGGGTAAGATTGATATGATGCCCGGAGGAAAATACCACAATTTTAACGATTTCTTTTCCTTCCCCGATCCTACAAATAATCCAGAACTTCAGTATAAAAAGTTTCCAGAAATAGAACATAAAGAGTTATCAAAATCCAGTAATTATTTTGATACCATTTCAGAAAAAGACCAGGCCGTGCATTTTCCTTATATGTCTTTTGCATATGTGGAAAATTTCCTGGAACAAGCGGTAAACGACAAAAATGTAACCGCTATAAAAATCTCTTTATATCGCGTTGCAGATGAATCAAGGTTAACCAGCCTCCTTTTAAAAGCTTTGGAAAACGGAAAACAGGTTACCGTGTTTGTAGAAGCCAAGGCCAGGTTTGATGAAGAAAACAATATTATTTGGGGCCGAAAATTTGAGAAAAAAGGCGCCAATGTAATTTATTCTTATCCCAAGATTAAAGTACATTCCAAAATTATGCTCGTGCAGCGTATGGAGGGCGAAGACCTGGTGAATTATTCCTATATAGGCACCGGTAACTTTAATAGCGAAACCTCAAAGATTTATTGTGATCACGCTATTTTCACTTCAAATAAACAAATCGCCAAAGAATTATCACGATTATTCAAAGTACTGGAAGGAGAATTGATTATTCCGCGGGAAAAAAACCTATTAATCTCACCGTTTTCTACAAGGCAGGAATTTATAAAACTTATCTACAACGAAATTGATTACGCCCGGGAAGGTAAAAAAGCGAAGATAACAGCCAAAATGAATAGTCTTGAAGATCCCGAAATAATCGAGTTGCTTTACAAAGCCAACAATGCCGGCGTAGAAATAAGACTGCTGGTTCGTGGTTTTACCTGCCTAATTCCCGGAGTTAAAGGTTTAAGTGAAAATATTTATATTACCAGTATTGTAGATAGGTATTTAGAACATGGTCGCATCTATATTTTTGAAAACGGTGGTGATGAAAAGATCTATTACGGTAGTGCCGACTGGATGACGCGTAATCTTTCCCGACGCATAGAAGTGCTCTCCCCTATTCTGGATAAAGATGTAGCACAGGAATTCAAAGAAATCCTTGAAATTCAGCTAAACGATAATGTAAAAGCAAGAATCCAGGATGCCGACGAAAAGAACGTATATGTAGACCGAAAGGAAACCGAAAAACCAGTGCGTTCACAATATGAAATTTATAATTATTTAAAAGAAAAACATACCAAATGAAGACTATAAAAGTAGGCGGTGTACCAGAACATTTTAACCTTCCGTGGCACTTATGTATAGAAGAAAAACTTTTTGAAGCACGTGGCATTAATGTAATATGGAAAGATTTTCCAGGGGGCACCGGTGCTATGAATAAAGCTTTGCGAGCTGGAGAGATTGATGCCGCAGTAATTTTAACCGAAGGCATTTTAAAAGATATAATTTCTGGAAATGAAAGTAAAATTATTCAAACTTACATAGGTTCTCCTTTAGTTTGGGGAATTCATGTAGCGGCCGCATCTAAATATAAATCGGTTGAAGAACTTAAAAATACTAAGGCCGCAATTAGCCGAAAAGGCAGCGGCTCACATCTTATGGCGTATGTAAATGCCCAAAATCACACCTGGAATACCGAAGAGCTCGAGTTTGAAATAGTAAAAGATCTGGATGGCGCGGTAGAAGCTTTAAAAAATGATAAAGCCCAGTACTTTATGTGGGAACATTTTACCACCAAACCTTTGGTAGATAATCATACCTTTAGAAGACTTGCCGACTGCCCTACCCCGTGGCCTTGTTTTGTGATTGCTGCCAGAAATGAAAGTTTAAAAAATGAACCGGACCGACTTAAAACAATGCTGGAAATCTTAAACAGGGAAACCCAACGATTTAAAAATCTTCCTAAAATTGCCGAAAAGTTATCGGAGAACTACGATCAGCGCCTGGAAGATATTGAAAAATGGTTGAATATTACACACTGGAGTCAGGAGCAAATAACTGAAAACGAGGTAGAAAAGGTGCAGGATAAATTATTAGAGCTTAATTTAATTTCGAAAAAACAACGATCATCCGAATTTATTCATAATTTGTAGGCCAATTAATCATCAATCATTAGTCATCAATTTCTACTTTTATGAAAAAATTATCATTGCTATTTTTATTACTAATTTCTTCAGTTACTTTCGCGCAAGACTCGCAAAAGACCCAAACTACCGAACCCGATAAAAGAGATATCACTCAAAATGAATTAAGCATTGGAGCGCTTAATCTTGTAGCATTTGGTGCTTTAGATATCACATACGAGCGTATTATAGACCCGAATTCCAGTTGGGCAGTAGAAGCTTTTATTCAGGCCTTAGATAAAGACAGTGAGGACGTGGCAGACGCTTTTTATAAAGATTTATCACTAACTGGGAAATACAAATATTTCTTTGGAGACCGTTACGCCCGCGGATTTTATGTTCACGGCTTTGGAATGCTTTCCAGCGGTGAATATGACGATAATTATGTGGTTGGCCCAGATGGTTATGGTTATTACGAAGATGAAAATTACACCGATTTTGCCCTTGGTTTTGGAGTTGGTGGTAAATTTGTCTCTACCGGTGGATTTTTCCTAGACCTGGGTGCCGGAATTGGTAGAAATTTATTGAGTGAAAATTCTCCAACAATTGTGGGCCAGTTTAACGTAAATCTTGGATTCCGATTTTAGGCTTACCAATCTATCGGCTCTTTACCGTTTTCTTTTAAATAGGCATTTGCTTTGCTAAAATGCTTATTTCCGAACCAGTAACCTCGGTTTGCGCTTAATGGTGAAGGATGCCCGCTGGTTAAAATAAGATGTTTAGAGGAGTCAATTTTGGCTCCTTTCTTTTTGGCATAACCGCCCCAAAGTAAGAAAACTACATTTTCTTTTTCAGCAGAAATAATCTCTATCACCCTATCGGTAAACCGTTCCCATCCTTTCTTCTGGTGCGATCCTGCCTGGTGTGCTCTAACCGTTAAAGTAGCATTCAGCAACAAAACTCCCTGGTTTGCCCAGCGTTCTAAATTTCCGGAATCTGGCACCGGTCTCCCCAAATCTTCTTTAATTTCTCTAAAGATATTTTGAAGCGATGGCGGAGTTTTAATTCCATCATTTACCGAAAAACAGAGTCCGTTGGCCTGCCCCGGCCCGTGATATGGATCCTGACCCAAAATAACAATTTTGGTGTTGGGAAAAGTAGCGTGCTCAAATGCCGAAAAAATATCTTTGCCTTTTGGGTAGCAAGTGTTTTCGGTATATTCGTTTTTTACAAATTCTGCCAGGTTTTTAAAGTAATCCTTTTCAAATTCTTCGGCGAGTTCTTTTTTCCAGCTGGGGTGTATATCTACCTTCATTTTAATTGAGTAAATTTGCAGAACCTCAAAAGTAGGGAAATTTATTTATGATTAAAATTGCACCAAAGAGCCTTATAGACCTCGAATTTCCTGTAGTTTGCCAGCAAATTTCAGATTTATGCATTACAGGACCGGGAAAGGAGAAAGCTTTAAAACTTCAACCTTATAAAACGGGTAAAAAAACACTGTTCGGACTTCATCAAACCAATGAGTATGTAAGTTCAAAAACGCGCGAAAGCCGAATTCCAAATCACGGCTTCGATTCAATTAAAAATGAATTACGCACGTTGGAGATTGAAGATTCTATCCTTGAAATTGGAAGTTTCAGAAAGATTTATAGCCTTTCAGAAACCGTAAATACCCACATTAAGTTTTTTAGAAAATTCCAGGAACATTACCCTAGTTTGTTTGAAACCACTGCAGAGGTAGAATACACCACCGAAATTGTAGATAGTATTGGCGCGGTGATCAACAAATTTGGCGAATTAAAAGACGATGCCACACCGCATTTACAACAAATTAGGCGGTCTATAAATCAGGTAAAAGGTCAAATTAACTCCAGTTTTGCTAAAGCACTTACCACTTATCATTCTTATGGATATTTAGATGAAATTCGAGAAAGTGTGGTAGAAAATGTTAGGGTTTTAGCGGTAACCGCAATGCACCGCCGTAAAGTTAAAGGGGGCATTTTAGGAAATTCAAAAACCGGCAGCATTGTTTATATTCAGCCAGAAGCAACTTACCAGTATACTCGCGAACTCAATAATCTTGAATACGAAGAAAAAGAAGAAATAAAGCGCATTTTAAAGGAACTCACCAATAAAATAAGACCGTTTAAGCCACTTTTAATAGATTATCAGGATTTGCTTTGTGAGATAGATGTTATTGCAGCGAAAGCCAAATATGCTGAAATGACCAATGGTTTACTGCCAAAGATCACCAAAGAGCGGGAGCTTCAATTAAAAGATGCCTATCACCCACTACTCTATTTAAGCAATAAGAAAAAAGGTGATAAAACCTATCCGCAAAGTATTGAACTCGCAAAAGACAACAGGATTATTGTGATCTCAGGTCCTAATGCCGGCGGAAAAAGTATCACTTTAAAAACCGTGGGTTTATTGCAGGTAATGCTGCAAAGCGGAATTTTAGTGCCGGTTCACGAGTATAGCCGAATGTGTTTATTCGAAAAAATATTAACCGATATTGGGGATAATCAGTCTATAGAAAATCATTTGAGTACCTATAGTTACCGACTGAAGAATATGAATTATTTTCTTCGGAAATGTGACGATAGAACACTCTTCCTAATCGATGAATTTGGAACCGGAAGTGATCCCGAACTTGGCGGCGCCTTAGCTGAAACTTTCCTAGAAGTATTTTACGAAAAAGAATCTTTTGGGATTTTGACCACCCATTACGCAAATTTAAAAAAGCTGGCCAACGAGGTGCCCAATATGAGCAATGCAAATATGCTTTTTGACTCCAGTAGCCTGGAGCCAATCTATAAATTGCAGGTTGGGGAAGCCGGAAGTTCGTTTACTTTTGAAGTTGCTCAAAAAAATGGTATTCCTTATAGTTTAATAAATCGCTCCCGAAAGAAAGTTGAAAAAGGAAAAATAAGGTTTGACCGCAGTATCGCCAAGCTTCAGCAAGAACGTTCTAAACTTCAAAAAACCACCGATTCCCTGAAGACCAAAGAACAGAAAGCGGCCATAGAAAAAGATAAACTTGAAGAAACAAATAACAGGATTCAGCAGAAACTGGAAAGCTACCAGGAATTATACGATAGCAACCAGCGACTCATTTATATGGGGCAAAAAGTGAATGAGCTAAGTGAAAAGTATTTTGAAAATAAAAAGAAGAAAGAGCTTATTGGCGAATTTCTGAAGTTTGTTGAAATAGAAAATTCCAAGCGAAAAAAGGAATCGGCGAAGGAGCGAAAAATTCAGAAAGAAAAAGAGAAAAAAGTTCAGCAGGAAGTTAAAAAAGAGTTTTCTGTAATTAGGAAAAAGAAGAAGGAAGAAAAAGCAAAAGTTTCTGAAAAAGAACGCCAGGAAGCCAATAAACCTAAAATTCCGCCTAAAATTGGAGATAGAGTGCGGTTAGAAGATAGCCGATCTGTAGGAACTTTAGATAAAATTGAAAAAGGAAAAGCAATAATCAACTACGGAATGTTCACCACGCAAGTTGACGTGGAAAAACTGGAACTGGTGCAGGCAATGAAAAAGAAATAACTATGGAAATTCCAAAAGATAAGAAAATCGTCCTTTTTGATGGCGTTTGCAATCTTTGCAACGGTGCAGTCACTTTTATCATTAAACACGATAAAAATGATGTATTTCGATTTGCCTCATTACAAAGTGAAATAGGAAAAAAACTGGTAGCAGAACGTGGTATGGATCCTGAAGAATTAGATTCTATAATCCTTATTGATCCGGGAGTTGCTTATTATAGAAAATCTACCGCTGCCCTGGAAATTTCACGAGAACTTTCCAATGGTTATTCCTTCTTAAAAAATCTCCTGTTTATTCCCGAAAGTTTACGGGATGGTATATATAATTTTGTGGCCAATAACCGCTACAAATGGTATGGCAAAAAAGAAAGTTGTATGATTCCTACCCCTGAATTAAAATCAAAATTCCTGGATTAAGCTTTCTCTTTTTTCTCTATTTCAGTTTGATTTTCTTCTGCATCACTATCTGGGTGATAATCGTCATCCCATTCCTTAACATTGGGTGGTCCCATTTTATCTACAGATTTTGCTACCATTAAAGCCACGGCAGCATCACCGGTAACATTTACCATAGTTCTACACATATCAAGAGGCCTGTCTACTGCAAATATTAGTGCTAATCCCGCTTCAGGAATACCGGCCTGTGCAAGTACAATTACCAACATCACCATTCCTGCTCCGGGTACAGCAGCTGAGCCTATAGAGGCTAAAGTAGCCGTAGCTATAATCCCAAGTTGAGCCCCAAGACTAAGATCCATACCAAAAGCCTGTGCGATAAAAACTGCGGCAACGGCCTGGTAAAGGCTTGTTCCATCCATATTAATTGTAGCTCCAATAGGCAACACAAAGCTGGATACTTCCCTGCTTACGCCCATATGCTCTTCTACCCTTTCCATTGTTACCGGTAAAGTTGCGGCACTGGAACTTGTTGAAAAAGCCAGTAATTGTGCAGGGGCAATCCCGTTTACAAAGAAAGAAGGTTTGTTTTTTGTTACAATCCATACTAATAGAATATAGAACCCTATCATTAATGCCAAACCAATTAAAACAGTTACCCCATACATTGCAAGCGCGGCAAAGAGGTCTGTACTCGGTGATTCTACCACCAGTGCAGCTAGAAGGGCAAATACACCATAAGGTGCGGCGAGCATAATAAGATCTATCATTTTAAGAATGACTTCATTAAAGCCATCAAAAAAATCTTTAACCGGTTTTGCGGCTTTTTCAGGAATAAGAATAAGTCCGATTCCAAAGAAAATAGCGAAGAAAATCACCTGCAGCATATTGGCATTATCACCCGCCGCAGCAAAAATGTTTTCAGGAACAATATCTTCTAAAGCCTGTAAAGGGCCAGATTCTCTCTGTTTATCGGCATTGGCTTTAATCCCCGATGCATCGCCCTCATAACTTGTAATAAGATCTTGTTGAGTTTCTGCGGTAATAGCGTTCCCCGGTTTGATAAGGTTAACCATTCCAAGACCTATAGTTACGGCCACAATAGTGGTGAAAATATAGATCCCAATGGTACGCGCTCCCATTTTTGAAAGCTTTGAGATATCTTTTAGATCTGAAATTCCTTTTACTAAAGACGCCAAAATAAGCGGCACTGCAATAAGTTTTAGGGCGTTGATAAAAATATTCCCAAAGGGTTTTATCCAATCTCCAATAAACTCAGATCCCCAGCTAAAATTGGTAAGAATTAGGGCAAAAATCACCCCGGCAGCCATTCCGAGTAAAATCTGCCAGTGCAGTGCAAGTTTTTTCATGCTAAGTAAATTTCAGGATTTAAATCAATTAAATTTTTGAACTTTTATTCTGAAGAAAATAATCGGCGATTACCAATGCGGCCATTGCTTCAACAATAGGCACTGCTCTTGGAACAACACAAGGATCGTGTCTTCCTTTTCCTTGCATTTCTACATTTTCGCCTTGTTTATTTATGGTTTCTTGTTTTTGCATAATTGTAGCCACAGGTTTAAAAGCTACATTAAAATAAATATCCATTCCGTTAGAAATTCCGCCCTGTATTCCACCGCTTAAATTGGTTTTTGTGGATCCATCATTATTAAAAAGGTCGTTATGTTCACTTCCTTTCATTTTAGTACCTTCAAATCCGCTGCCGTATTCAAAACCTTTTACCGCGTTTATGGAAAGCATGGCTTTACCCAAATCGGCGTGAAGTTTATCAAAAACCGGTTCTCCCAGGCCTTTCGGCATATTTTTAATCACACATTGTACGGTTCCACCAACGGTATCTCCTTCTTTTCTAATTTGCTTAATGTAATCTTCCATTTTTTCTGCGGAAGCAGGATCTGGGCAACGTACTGCATTGGTTTCAATAAGACTGAAATCAAGTTCTTTGATATTCTTATCGAGTTCTATTTTTCCAACTGAAGCCGTATAAGCATTAAACTGAATATCTTTTAAAAATTGTTTCGCCACAGCGCCGGCCACTACCCTGCAGGCAGTTTCCCGGGCAGAAGATCTTCCGCCACCACGGTAATCACGTACGCCATATTTTTCATCGTAAGTATAATCGGCGTGACTGGGACGATACGAATCTTTTATATGCGAATAATCTTTAGATTTCTGATTTGCATTTTTAATCACAAAACCAATAGGAGTTCCGGTAGTTTTTTCTTCAAAAATTCCCGAATAAAATTCTACGGTATCGGGTTCTTTTCTTTGAGTAACAATAGCCGACTGACCGGGTTTTCTGCGATTGAGTTCAGCCTGAATCTTTTCCAGATCAAGCTGAATTCCGGCGGGACAGCCGTCTATAATTCCTCCAATGGCCTGCCCGTGGGATTCTCCAAAAGTGGTGAGTTTAAATAATTTTCCGAAGGAATTTCCTGCCATTTTAGTGATTTTGAACAAATGTAATTTTTTCAGTCAATATTTGAAAATGTAAGTTGATTTAATATTACGTTAACAAATTGCCGACAATTTAATGATTTGATAAATATTCAATAAAGCAGATTAAAGGTTTTAAATTCTTTAATTCCTGTTCTTTGTAAACAAAAGAAAATCAAGCATTTGTCAAGTAAGAGAAAGCCCGAAATAGTCGTGATTTCAGATGTGCACCTTGGAACCTTTGGCGCCCACGCTACAGAACTTATGGATTACCTGGAAAGTATTCAGCCTAAAAAACTGGTGCTTAACGGAGATTTTATAGATATCTGGCAGTTTAGGAAAAGTTATTTCCCAAAATCCCACCTTGAAGTTATTAAAAAGATCATTGATTTTAGCACCAACGGAACCGAGGTTATTTATATCACCGGGAATCACGACGAGTTTCTAAGAAAATTTAGCGACACACAAATTGGCGATTTGCAAATTACCGATAAGTTAGTTTTGGAGTTAGATGGTAAAAAAGCCTGGTTTTTTCACGGTGATGTTTTTGATGTTGGAATTCACAAAGCAAAATGGATCGCCAAACTTGGCGGTTGGGGTTACGATTTATTGATCCTGATTAACCGCTTGTTGAACTTTATTCTAGTGAAAATGGGCAAAAAGAAATATTCGCTATCCAAAAAAATTAAAGACAGCGTAAAAAATGCCGGGAAATTTATTGCAGGATTCGAAAAAACCGTTTCAGATCTTGCTATCGAAAATGGCTATAAATATGTGATTTGTGGCCATA
The DNA here is from genome assembly GCF_900142975.1 of Salegentibacter salegens. Taxonomy (NCBI): domain Bacteria; kingdom Pseudomonadati; phylum Bacteroidota; class Flavobacteriia; order Flavobacteriales; family Flavobacteriaceae; genus Salegentibacter; species Salegentibacter salegens. Next base: position 923,696 of record NZ_LT670848.1, on the reverse strand, counting down.
TTCACCAGCCTAAAATTATAAGAAAAACCAATAAAAAAGGAACCTGCCTGTATTTGAATTCTGGCGATTGGGTTGAAAATTTAAGTGCTCTTGAATACGAAAATAAGAAATGGAATCTCACTTATTACCATCAGCTCAAAAAACAACCTGAAAAACACATTCTCGCAGCTATTACAGTGATAAAATAAAAATTAGTCGGGCAATTCTTCAGCATAGAAACCTTTTTCAGCAATTAAATTTATAATAGAATCCTTGCAAATATCATTGCTAAAAGATTCAATTCGTAGAATATTATCGCAATCTTCAAGATCAAAATTCGCTATATAATTACTAAAGTTTAAGTGAATAGAATTGATAAATTCATTGGCCAACTCGGTCTCTGTAATATTGGTTTTAAATACTCTAACCATCTTTATTTTATTTTTTGGTTAAGCGTTTCTGTTCAAACTTCTTTAATGTTTTTTATTAGTAACAGTTCTATTGATAAGTTACAGGATCTAAGGTTAAATTATAGTTAAGAAGCTAAGAGTCAGGTTTATTCAGGAAATTCTTCCGAAGCTTTTATCTCCTCAATCTGAAGCGTATGTCTTGCGGTGTGCCCGGCAATAAACAGCATAGATTGATAAGCATCTACTGCGCCAAAAGGAGAATCGCTAATATGATTTCTGAAAGTTTCTAATTGGATATGCTCTATAAAATCCAGTACCAATTGCCGTTGTTTTTTAAAATCTACCATAGCTTCTTGAGGGCTGTTATATTTTCCCTCGCCCGTTAATTCATCAGTAGCCTGGGCCTTCTTACTTCTGTCTTTTATTCCTTCAATTAAATCTTCGTCTTTAAATTTCACCTCCCCTTTTCTTTCCGGATTTTTAGGTTTTTCCAGTTCGCTTTTGGCCATTTCAAACAGCATTTTTTCCGTTAAAATAATGTGTTCGATACATTGGCTAATAGACCATTGATCTTCGGAAGGTTTAAAATGCATTTGCTTTTCTGAAAGTCCGGAAATTTTATTTTTCAAATGCTCCGTTGTTTCTTCAAAATAATTGAACAAAAATTCCTTGTTGTTCGTATTTAGCTGAGCGGTAAGCGGCATACTTGCTATTAAAAACAAAGCAATACCTAAAATTGAATTTTTCATTATTGGATTTTATTTTTTGTTTCTATTGATTCTGTATTCTAAAATTTGCCAGATCTGGCAGATTTAAAATTTATTTCTCGATTGGATAATTCAGCATCCATTTTATCCCAAATTTATCTGAAAAACTCGCGAAAAGATCACCCCAGAACATTTCTTCCAGGGGCATTTCAATTTCACCACCGGCAGAAAGTTCTTTGAATATATGGCGGGTTTCTTCTTCGCTTTTTGGAGTTACAGAAACATAATTACTGCTACCAAAAATGGCTTTTTGCCCAAATTCTTCAATACAGTCAGATCCCATTAAATCGCTGTCTCCAATGGGCAGGGAAACGTGCAAAATATAATTTTCATATTCCTTCGGCAATTTATCTGGTCCTTCTTCGCTCGGTGGCATATCTTTAAAGCGCATCAAGTGTGAAAAATCACCTCCAAAAACCGATTTGTAAAAGTTAAAAGCTTCTTCGGTTTTGCCGTTAAAATTTAAATAAGGATTTAGTGTTGCCATTGTTTCTTAATTTAATTGATTGTATGTTTTGATTATAATACTTCAAGAGGCCCTGAAACAAGTTCAGAGTGATGAAAGCTTTTTGAAATTATTTCTTCTTCAAAAGGATTACATACGAAGTCATCTTCTTAATCTTCGCTTTTTTAAATCCGTTGAATTCATAGAGGTCGCAAAACCCATAAGCTTTTTCTTCGCCGTTATGCTTCATTCTGAAATGTCCATTTGCGGCGGCTGTTTTTCCATGAGTAATCACTTTATCCATCGTCATTTCCAGCATCTCAATATCCTTCATAGCTGCCATTTCCTTCTCAATTTCTTCTTTACCATTGCTGGTTTTTCCTCCAATCATTTCCCAAACAATATCATCGGCCATACAATCTAAAACAAATGGAACATCTCCTTTTGCAAACGCCTCATTAAGCTCCTGGATAAATTTTTCCTTTTCTGTCATACTTTTCATTTTTTATAAACCTCATAGGTTTGAAATTTGAATGCTTACTTAACTTTTCTCTTCTAAAATTGATATAATATTTCCCGCCCGGTCTTTAAACCATGCAAGATTTGGTTCTTTTCCATCGCTTCTGCATATCCCCTTTTTATCGGTTTCAATTTCCCCTTCATATCTTTCAAACTTCACCCCTATTTTTGTTAGGTGATTCACAGCTTCATCTATATTTTCTACCGGAATATTCAAGACAGTAAAATCTGCCGGTTGGTGCTCTGGTTTTGGATATATAAGTATGTTATTATTACCAGGAATTTCCAATTCAATAAGTCCCATAGGATTATTTATAACTGAAAATCCCAGTACATTTTTATAAAATTCCTCTGCCTTTTCTAAATCGTTTACCGAAAAGCCGCTAAAAACTGCTGAATACTTAAACATTTTACATTAATTTATTGGTTATCATAAAATTACGGAGTTTTTAGTAAAAACATCTGGGGGAAATACGCCAAAATTTAGGGGAGTATGCGACAAACAAGTTTTAGAGTTAATAAATTAGTTCCTTGATTTTCAGAATAAATCAATAATAAATTCGTTTTAGATATAATAGAAAGACAGATGAAAAAACATATTTCCATACTAATTCCAAGGGGCCATACCAGTTTGGTAAATATTGTTGGTGCGCATCAAATTTTCAATCAGGTGAACGGCTTTTTAGCTGAACGTGGTAAGAAACCACTCTTTGAAGTAGAACTGGTGGGAATTTCGAATCCTACCGAGCAAACCAACGGACTTTTTTCAGTTAAACCGGAAAAAATGATTGCTGATATTACTAAAACCGATCTCATTATTATCCCGGCCATTCATGATCAACCAGAAATTGCGCTTAAGCGGAATAGAGATTTTATACCCTGGCTGAAAAAGCATTATAAGGATGGAACTGAAATTGCTAGTTTATGTGTTGCAGCATTTTTTTTGGCAGAAACCGGACTTTTAGATGGAAAACAATGTTCAACTCATTGGATACACGCTGAAGATTTTAAAAACCGCTACCCCAAAGCCAACCTGGTGGCCGATAAAATTTTGACTGAAGATTCTGGGATTTACACCAGTGGAGGTGCCTATTCCTATTTAAATTTACTTCTGTATTTAGTTGAAAAATATGCCGGTCGCGAAATGGCTATTCTTACTTCCAAAGCTTTTATGATAGATATGGATAAAGCCGAGCAATCTGCTTTTAGGATTTTTGAAGGCCAGAAAAATCACGAAGACCCAACTGTAAAAAAAGTTCAGGAATATATTGAAAACCATTTTTCAGAAAAATTTAATGTAGACGATTTAGCCAAGCGTTTCGCCCTAAGCCGGCGAAGTCTGGAACGCCGATTTAAAAAAGCAACCGATAACACGATAAGCCAGTACACACAACGGGTAAAAGTGGAAGCCGCCAAACGCAGCCTGGAAACTTCCCGTGAAAATGTGGGAGAAGTAATGTTTGAAGTCGGTTATTCTGATGAAAAAGCATTTCGCAACACCTTTAAGAAAATAACCGGAATTTCCCCGGTGCAATACCGAAACAAATACAATCGCGCACGGGCAACCTCTTAATTTAAACCAAAGCTTCCCGTAAAATACTCACAGGATGTTTGGCTTCCCGTTGTGTACCATCAAAAATTTGGTGGCGGCAACTCGTTCCATTGGCTGAAATCACTGTCTCTTTAGACGCTTTTCTAACTGCGGGGAACAAAGTTTGTTCACCAATATTCATACTTACTTCATAATGTTCTTTTTCATAACCAAAAGAGCCGGCCATGCCACAGCAACCCGAAGGAATAATACTCACTTTAAAGTTCTTCGGAAGGTTTAAAACATCAAAAGTCACGGCCGTATTTGAAAGTGCTTTTTGATGACAATGCCCGTGAATTTTAATAGTTTTTTCTTCTGAAGTAAATTGTTCCGGATTTATATTACCGAGTGCGATTTCCTTTTTCAAAAACTCTTCAATGATAAAAGAATTTTTCGCCAGGTTTTCAGCATCGGTTTTATTTTCGGCTAAGCGCAAATATTCATCTCGGAAAGTTAAAATAGCAGATGGTTCCAGCCCGATTAAAGACCTTTCTTCAGAAATTAAATCTTTAAAAATAGTTATGTTTTTATTCGCAAAAATCTTTGCTTCTTCCAGGAAACCTTTAGAAATATGACTTCTACCGCTTTCTTCGTGCTTTATAAATTCTATTCGGTAATTAAGTTTATGCAATAATTCTAACGCATCAATTCCTATTTCTGAATCGAGGAAATTCGTGAACTCATCATTAAAGAAATATACCGTTTTGAGAGGATTTTCAAGTTGAAAACGCTTCTTATTCTGCTTATAATAATTAGCCAGGGTTCGCTTTGCCAAAATAGGTAAATTCCTTTCTGGTGCTACACCCATCACCTTTTTAACGATGCTGGAAGTAAACGAATTTTTAAAGAAAAAATTAGCAATCCCGTGAGTTTTTGAAGCCAGGCTATTCATTTTACCGTTATTGGCGAAAGCTTTACTGCGTAAACTTTTTCCGTTTTCTCTTTGATATTGATACTGAAATTCTGCTTTTAAAGCTGCAACGTCAACACTAGAGGGACATTCACTTTTACAACCTTTACAACTAATACAAAGATCGAAAGCTTCCTTTATTTCTTCATGGTTAAACCTATTGCTTTTATCTGAATTGGTTAAAAATTCGCGAAGAGTATTGGCTCGTGCACGTGTGGTATCTTTTTCATCTTTAGTAGCGCGATAACTTGGGCACATGGTACCACCGGCTTCAGCCGATTTTCTACAATCGCCGCTACCGTTACATTTTTCAGAAAGTTTTAAAATTCCTTCAGATTCTGAAAAATCCATTAAGGTAGAAATCTCGGGTTCTTTTCTATCTACTTCATACCGAAGGGAAGTATCCATTGGTGCGGTATCGGTGATTTTGCCGGGATTAAAAATATTGTCGGGATCAAAAGTGAATTTAATATCTTTAAGGATCTGGTAATTTTTGGGACCGATCATCATTTCAATAAACTCGGCCCTTACCCTACCATCTCCGTGCTCACCGCTTAAAGAACCGTTGTATTTTTTCACCAATTTAGCAACATCGGTGGTAATACTTCTAAAGAGCTTTACATCTTCAGATTTCTTTAAATTCAAAATAGGTCGTAAATGAATTTCCCCGGCACCGGCGTGGGCGTAATAGACAGCATCCTGGCCGTAGCTTTTCATAATTTCGGCAAATTCAGCAATATAATCGGCTAAATATGGAATTGCTACCGCAGTATCTTCAATACAGGCCACAGCTTTTTTATCACCAATAATATTACCCAAAAGTCCGAGACCGGCCTTTCTCAATTCCATTGCCAGTTCAATTTGTTCGCCCATTAAAACCGGAAAAGCATAACTTAAATTGGAAGCTTTTAGGGTTTCTAACACACGCTGACTTTGTTCCTGGACTTCCTGAGCGGTATTTGCCCTAATTTCCAGCATTAAAATTGCCTTGGGATCGCCTTCAATAAAAAACCGGTTTTCTTTATATTTTAGGTTTTGTTTGGTACAATCTAAGATGGTCTTATCCATCATTTCGCAGGTATACAGCGAATGCCTCATCACTGGCACTACAGCTTGCATACAGCTTTCTATACTATCAAAATGAGCTGCGATCATTGCTGCTTCTGGTGGTTGCAAATCGTCTAGCTTCAACGTGATTTCGGTGGTGAAGGCTAAGGTGCCTTCGCTACCGCAGAGCAATTTGCATAAATTTAAAGCTTCAGTAGATCCTTCAGAAAAAACTTCAGCATAAAGTAATTCATCTATCGCGTACCCGGTATTTCTTCTATGTAAACTTTTTGGCGGATATTTTTCAATGAGCTCTTTTTTGTTTTCTTCAGAAGATAGGTGTTTGTGAATATTCCGATAAATCTCACCTTCCAGACTTTTGAGCTTTAATTTTTCCTGAAATTCTTCCGTAGAAATATCTTTAAATTCAGCTTCGCTCGCATCGCTTAGTATTGTTTTTAAAGAAACTAATTTTTCGCGTGTTGTACCATATTTAATAGAAGTGGTTCCGCTGGAATTATTTCCTACCATTCCGCCAATCATACATCGATTGGAAGTTGAAGTATTTGGACCGAAAAACAAGCCGAATTCATTTAAAACCCTATTCAGGTCATCACGAATTACCCCGGGCTGCAAGGTCACGGTTTTCGCTTCCCGATCTATTTTTATGATTTTTGTAAAATGTTTTGAAACATCTACCACGATCCCATCGCCCACACACTGCCCCGCCAACGAGGTTCCCGCCGTTCTTGGGATTAATGAAGTTTTATTTGTTTTTGCAAATTTTATAAGCTTCTTTAAATCGTTTTCGCTTTTTGGATAACAAACTGCCAAAGGCATTTCGCGGTAAACGGAAGCATCGGTTGCAAAGATTGATCGCCATAACTTATCGTCATATAACTGGCCGTCAATTTGCTGGGATAGTAGGTTAAGTTTTTCTTTCATAATTATGGGTTAAAAATAGAAAATTTCCCCTAAAGCGCTTAACAGATCTTTAAACAATATTAACAATAGATTGGCTTGCCATTAGTTTTTGGATCGATTTTAACATTTAAATTTGCCAACAAATCTAAAAATGCTAAACTATGAAGAAATTAATTTTACTTGCCGTTTTTACAATCGGCGCTACGTTTTATAACCAGGCTGAAGCACAAACAATTTCTGATAACGCCATTGGACTAAGATTTGGTGGTGGTGATGGGGTTGGAGCTGAAGTTTCCTACCAAAGAGCTGTGGGTATGAATAATAACCGTTTAGAACTGGACTTAGGATGGCGTGATAACAGCGATTATGATGCATTTAAACTTACCGGACTTTACCAATGGGTTTGGAACATTGAAGGTGGTTTTAACTGGTACGCAGGTGCAGGTGCGGGAATCTTAGGTGTTGATGGCCAAAGAGGGAATGATTATGATGATGATGGAACTTATCTTTTCCTAGCCGGGGATATAGGTATTGAATATAATTTTGATATTCCTCTATTGCTATCATTAGACTTTAGACCAGAATTTGGATTCTTTAGTGATAATGATGTTTTAAATCCTTTTTCACCAGATATCGCATTAGGAGTAAGATACCAATTCTAGATAATAATAGATAAGGTTAAAGTGAAAGAGGCTGATTTTGAATCAGCCTCTTTTTTTATAAGGTAGTTTGTAAAGCTCTTTTATAAATATCTTCGTAAAGCGGCATTATATTTTGAATGTCAAATTTTTCAGCAACACTTCTGGCGTTATTCTTAAATTTCTCAAGAGTTTCATCATTTTCAAGGATCTTTATGGCATTCGCGGCCATTTCCTGCACATCGCCCACATTGCTTAAATAACCAGAAATTCCATTTTGATTAACTTCCGGAAGTCCGCCGGTATTTGTAGAAATAATAGCTACGCCATTAACCATAGCTTCCAGGGCGGAAAGACCGAAGCTTTCTTTTTCTGAAGGCAGTAGAAATAAATCAGAAAAACAAAGAATTTTGTCTATTTCGTGGCTCTGCCCCAGGAACATTACTTTATCTCCAATATTAAGTTCATCTACCAGGTCTTCTGCCATTTCTTTTTCAGGGCCTTCCCCAACCATCATCAATTTCGCATCAATTTTCTTCTGAATTTCATAAAAAATCTTAATTACATCATCTATGCGCTTCACTTTTCTGAAGTTACTAATATGCGTAATAATTTTCTCTTTATTTTCGGCCATCATTTCACGTTGGCAATCGGTAAAGGCTTTATTATCGTATTTGCTACAATCTATAAAATTGGGCACCACCTCAATTTTATTCCTGATTTTAAAGAATTTTAAAGTGTCTTCTTTTAAACTCTTAGAAACCGAAGTCACTACATCGCTATTGTTTATGCTAAAAGTTACTGCCGGTTTGTAAAAAGGATGATTGCCAACCAAAGTAATATCGGTACCGTGTAGTGTGGTTACCATGGGCAGGCTAATCCCTTCTTCAGCAAGCATTTTTTTCGCCATATACCCGGCATATGCGTGCGGAATTGCATAGTGAACGTGCAAAAGCTCAATATCAAATTGCTTTACCACATTTACCAGTTTACTACTTAATGCGAGCTCGTAAGGCTGATAGTGAAAAAGTGGATATTCAGGTACATGCACTTCGTGAAAACGCACATTGCTGGAAAGTTGATCTAAACGTACAGGTTGACTGTAAGTTACAAAATGTATCTCGTGGCCGCGTTTTGCAAGGGCCAGGCCTAGCTCTGTGGCTACCACTCCACTACCTCCAAAGGTAGGATAACATACAATGGCTATTTTCATTAAGCTCTATTTACTCGATAATCGAGATTTAAATGCTCCGAGGCTTGCCTCGAAATTAAAATATTGTTTCCTATTTATGCCTCGTGGGCTTGCCCCGAGGTAGTTTACTCACTTTAGTGAGAATTTAAATAATACGACCACAGGCCGAATTTTCTATTTTCAAATTAACTTTCGTTGCCCTTCCTAAAGAACAAGGAAGTCGCTCTCCTGTTTATCCTAAAAATCTATAGATTCGTAGATAACTTCCTGTATTCTAGACCTTACATCTTCCCTAATTAACTTCCTGTTGGTAGAATCGGGGAAAGTTCTATTAGACAAAAATACATAAACAATTTCTTCTTCGGGGTCTGCCCACGCAAAGGTGCCCGTAAAACCGCTATGGCCAAAACTTTGCATAGAGAGGCAATTACAGGTTGGTCCTGAGCTTCCCAGTTGGGGTTTGTCGAAACCAACGCCACGTCTTACATTTTTTTCACAATAATAACAGGTATTGAATTTCGAAATAGTCTCTTCTCTAAGATATCTTTTACTACCGTACACCCCATTATTAAGGTAAACGTGCATTATTTTAGCCACATCGTTAGCAGTGCTAAAAAGCCCTGCGTGACCACCAATTCCACCTTGTAGCGCCGCACCCTGATCGTGAACCACCCCGTGAATTAGTTGCCTGCGCCAAAGTTTATCAATTTCGGTAGGAACAATTTGTTCTAAAGGAAATCTTGAAGTTGGTAAATATCCCGTATGGGTAGCGCCTAAAGGTTTATAAATTTTATCCTGGGTAAGATTATGCAGCGTCTGGCCATAATAACCTTCCAGGTAATATTTAAGAATATAAAAAGGAAGGTCGCTGTACTTATAATCTAAACGCCGTTCTAAATCGCTATCTTTAATAATATTAATAATCGTATCCTTCATATCATTTCTAAGATACATTTCGTTGGCAACCCGGGTATTAAAATCGGCTGAAGGAGTTTTACGGAAATAATCTTCAGAAGGTAATCTTGTTTTTCTGTCTATAGTATTTATATGAAAAGGAATCCAGGATTTTAACCGGGCATAATGCATAAGCATATCCTGTAATCTAATATTCGCTTTATTTGAATTTTGAAAAACAGGCATCATTTCTCCCAACTTTGAATCAAAACTTACAACTCCTTCTTCTTCCTGTTCCATAATTAGCGGTAAAGTTGCAAGGATTTTGGTTAATGAAGCCAAATCGTAAACTGAAGTATCTGAAACCGGAATTTGCCTATCGTAAGTATGATAACCAAAGTTTTTGTTATAAACTATTTTTCCTTTCCTGGCTATTAAAATTTGGGCCCCGGGAGTCATTTTTTTATCGATAGCTTCAGTAATAATACTATCTATTCTACTTAATTTATACGAATTTAAACCCACACTTTCCGGTAAACCGTAAGCCAGTCTATCTATATTCCTGGTTTGATAACCCGTGCCTTCGGGAAAATTATTTCCTATGCTTACCGGAAGTTTACCCCTGGCTTCAATAGCACCAAAAATTAACTGCGCAGCTTTTTCCTGGGCTACCGGATGATTTTGATAATTCACCAGAATTCCATCTAATTCATTGAGGCCGCGTAGTTCTCTTAACGCATACGGACTCGAAAAAAGACTTAAAACAGTGTTATTTTCTTTTGAAATTTGATTGATCCAGTGTAATTCTCCAGCTGAAAACTTATAAGAATCCCAGGGGCTGTTATTAGATTTGTGATACCCCAGGATTACGAGATCGTATTCTTCTAATTTCTTTTGTAAATCGTTTAATTGCGTTGCAGAAACCCAATCAATATGAGCGTATCTTTTCAATTCATTTAAAAATGTACTACCATCGGCATCTCCAAAATTAACATAAGCAATCCTGGTATCGGCAATATCTTTAACTGGTAAAACAGCTTTGTTATTTTTAATTAGGGTAAGCGCATTTTCAAAGAGTTCTTCTAATAAAACCTTGTCCCGAACAGAATTAAGTTCTTCAAAAATAAAATTCTCCTGAACGCTTTGCTGTTGGTGTAGGCCTGCTTTATATTTCGCCTCAAGTATCTTTTTTACTGAATGTGCCAATCTCCCGGGGCTAATAATATTGTTTTTATAAGCATTAATTAAAACTTCAGAAGCAACTTCAACTTTTTCGGGCATTAATAACACATCATTTCCTGCTAAAAATGCTCTTAACTCGGCATCACCGGGTTCTGCATTATTAGTAAGGCCTTTCATATTAAGCGCATCGGTAAAAATAAGACCTTCAAAATTCATTTTTTCTTTTAGAAGATCTGTGATAACCGCTTTAGAAAGTGAAGAGGGAGTTCCCGGGTTTTCCTGAATAGCCGGAATATTTAAATGAGCAACCATCACGCTTGTAAGTCCGTGAGTGATTAAAGGGTAATATGGATAGAGTTCTAAACTATCCAGCCTTTCTTTTGAAAATGGAATAGTTGGTAAGGTTTTATGCGAATCAGTATCTGTATCTCCATGACCCGGAAAATGTTTTGCACTGGATAAAGTTCCTTCCCGATGCATACCACGCATAAATGCAAGCGATTTTTCAGCAACATTTAATTTATTCTCTCCAAAACTTCTATTTCCAATAATGGGATTATTAGGGTTGGTATTAATATCTACAACGGGTGCAAAATTAATGTGCACGCCCAATCTTTTAGTATGCCTGGAAATTGCGGCACCGGCTTCTTCAATTAAATTATTATCCTGGATAGCACCCAACGTCATATTCCACGGGAGTGCAAAAGTAGAATCAAGTCGCATTGCAAGGCCCCATTCGGCATCCATTCCTATAAGAAGTGGAGTTCTTGAAAGTTCCTGAAACTCGTTGGTTATTTTAGCCTGTCTAAGCGGCCCGCCTTTAGAAAAAATTACGCCTCCAATATATTCTTCTGAAATTTGTTTTTTCGCCTTTTCAATATAGGCTTCTCCACTTCGTGAGGAAACGCTAATTATAAGCAACTGCCCTATTTTTTCTTTAAGGCTCATTGCATTATAGGTACTATCTACCCATTCTTTTTGTGCTACAGGATCTTCTGCCAGCAAAGGATTATTTTGTGCAGAAAGATTCGAGAATACAAGAAGGAAACAGGTTAAGACAAGGATTTTCGGAGCGAAAGTGAATTTCATTAACTAACAAAACGCTTATGCCAACTTTCAGAAGCAGGAACTTCCCAGTCTGAAAGAAATTCAGCTTTATTATTTACTAAATTATTAAATACAATGGTTTTAGAAGAAACCGCCTTTTCTTTGGCCATTTTTCTAAAATCTGAAAGGGTTTTATAGGCGATGAACTCTCCCTGTTTGTAAGAGACATTCATTTTATCTAAAAGATCTACATTAAATTCTTTCTCTAATTGCTGAATAAAATGTACTGAAGCATCTATAGAGCAACCGGTAGCTGCATTTTTATCCTGGTCTAAAGCCAGGATAATGAATCTTTTATATTTAATAAGATATCCCGCTTGTAAATCGGCGCCATGGGCAGTCCATTGTGTAACGAACTGGTCTAAACGGGATTGTATTTCTTCAAGCTCTTCAGTAGTAAAAGAACGGTTTGCCTGGTATATCCAAACCCTTGAAGAATCGGGTAGGTTTTCAAATGGTACTAACATATTATTGCTAAAATTATATTTTTACAAAACTAATTGATTTAGCTCTTGTCTCAAATATAGTTTTGGCTTTTAACGTTTGGTATTTTCTTTTTAAATACGATTTAAAATAGGTGGACAAAGAGCTTCTAAAGTGCGTAAGAATCTTAATTTTATTAATCCAGGATTACTAAAATTAATTGGGAATAGACTATAAATCGTGGGCATTGGCAATAAGTTCTGCCACATCCATTACTTCTACGCTGTCCTCTTTATTTTTTCCTTTTACCCCATCTGTCATCATCGTATTACAAAATGGGCAACCGGCAGCAATTACTTCAGGTTTAACTTCCATAGCTTGCTCGGTTCTTTCAATATTTACATCTTTATTTCCCGGCTCGGGTTCTTTAAACATTTGCCCGCCACCTGCACCGCAGCAAAGTCCGTTAGATTTGCATTTACGCATTTCTACGAGCTCTACTTCCAGTTTTCTAAGTAAGTCACGTGGCGCTTCATATTCTCCGTTAGCACGGCCTAAATAACAAGGATCGTGAAAAGTGATTCGTTTTCCTTTAAATTTACCACCTTCAACCTTTAATTTTCCTTCGTTAAGAAGCGCTTTTAAAAATTGCGTGTGGTGCATTACTTCGTAGTTTCCGCCTAAAGCAGGATATTCGTTTTTTATAGTATTAAAGCAGTGCGGGCAGGCCGTGACCACTTTTTCTATTTCATATCCATTAAGAACTTCAATATTGGTGGCAGCCTGCATTTGAAAAAGAAACTCGTTCCCGGCGCGTTTTGCCGGATCTCCCGTACAGCTTTCTTCAGTTCCTAAAACAGCAAAATCAACTCCGGCTTCGTGTAATAATTTCACAAAAGCCTTGGTGATTTTCTTTGCCCTATCATCAAAACTACCGGCACAACCAACCCAAAACAAAACTTCGGGTTTTTTGCCTTCTGCCATATACTCGGCCATTGTTGGTACTTTTAACGCTTCTGCCATATCTAATTTTTTAATTTTATTCCAAAGACTTTTTTAAGTCTAGGTTTCAAAAATATTTTGTTCGCAATTAGAAAATTAATTTTCTTTAGCCCAGTTTAATCTGTCTTGTTGGTTGTAAGGCCAGGGTGCGCCATTGTTTTCAATATTGGTCATTGCAATGGCCAGCTCGTTTGGAGCAGCACTTTCTTCCATCACTAAATAACGCCGCATATCTAAAATTATAGAAAGTGGATCTATCCCCACCGGGCAAGCTTCTACACAAGCATTACAGGTGGTGCAGGCCCAAAGTTCTTCTCGTAAAATAAAATCGTCCAGCAATTGCTTGCCGTTATCTTCGTATTTTCCCTTGATGTTGATAATATCCCCAACTTCTTCCAGCCTGTCACGGGTATCCATCATAATTTTTCTTGGAGATAATTTTTTACCGGTTTGGTTTGCAGGACATTCTGCCGTACATCTTCCGCATTCGGTACAGGTATATGAATTTAGTAATTGAACCTGGTTGAGATCAAATACATCTGAAGCTCCAAACTTATCGGGTTCGGCGCCTTCCTCTGCTTCTGCAGGCGCAGCAAAAGGATCGGCATCGGGATCCATCATTAATTTAACTTCATCGGTAACCGATTGAAGGTTGTTCATTTCTCCCTGTGGCTGAAGTTTTGACAAATATACATTTGGGAAAGCCAGTAGAATATGTAAATGCTTGGAGTAATACAGGTAATTTAAGAAGAAAATAATTCCTAAAATATGTAACCACCAGGCTGCTCTTTCTATAATGATGAGCGTTGCATTGCTCATTCCTTCAAAAATAGGAAGTAAAAACTGGCTAATAGGGAAACTTCCGGTTATACCTGCTTCACTCGCATAATGAGGCGCTCCATTAAGCTGAAGCTGATAATCTGTAGCATTCATTACCAGGAAAAGTACCATGAGTACCATTTCAAAATAAAGAATATAATTAGCATCATTTTTAGGCCAGCCTTTTAATTCCCGACTTAAAAAACGATAAATGTTTAAAACGTTTCTTCTTATCCAGAATACAATCACTCCAATAAGAACTAATAAAGCTAAAACTTCAAAAGAAGCGATAAGAATATTGTAGAAGCCACCCATAAAAGATAGCACCCGGTGAGTACCCAATAGCCCATCTATTATAATTTCAAGAACTTCAATATTTATAATGATAAAACCTACATAAACAATAACGTGAAGAAATCCTGAAACCGGTTTTTTAACCATTTTGCTCTGCCCCAGGGCAATCCTGGCCATTTTTGCAAAACGCTCTCCCTTGTTATCGCTGCGGTCTACATCTTTTCCTAATTTTATGTTTCGTAATAACCTGCGGATATTACGAATAAAAAAACCGATACCTACCACTAAGGCAATTAAAAATAAGACCTGAGAAATAATTTGCATAGTTGGTTATTTAATTGAATCCTTTTCTTTGGGTTCCTGATAAGGTTTCGGGTTTTTTCCGAAAACAGAAAAATGTACGTATCGTTTAGGATTCAGTTTTACGTCTTGTAGTAATTGTTCCAACTGCCTGGTAGCATTGTCCAGGTTATTATAAACGGCATCATCATTAATTAACTTCCCAGCGGTACCTTCTTTATTATTCAATTTATCTGAAACACTTTCAAAATCTGCCACTACTTTTTCAAGGTCGGCGGTAATTTTTCCAATATCCATTTTGGTTAAAGTATCTGAAAATGAATTGAAATTGGTTGTCATTTCATCAAGATTGGTAAATGTATTATCTATTTTTCCTGAATTTCTCCCTACAATTCCTTCCAATGTGTTGGCGGTCACTTTAAATGAAGCCACGGTAGCATTAAGATCTTTAAATGTGTTTTGAATATTATACCTGGTACTGTCGTTTAGAATTTTATTAATAGCCGTTACCAGGGAGTCTGCACTAACTATTGTATTTTCAACCTTATCCTGTAGTGGTGTTAGCTTATCGTTCACCAATTCCATGATACCTTCTTCAATATCGCTATTTAAAGTATCCCCAGATTTTGCCATTTCGTCAATTTCATAATCTGGTATAATTGCCAAAGATTTCCCTCCAATTATATTACCTCCATAAATTTGAGCTGTACTATTGTTTGAAAATTTAAAATCATTTTCTACAGTAAAGCTAACCACAAGAGTGCCCTGGGCATCAAGAAAGTTAATCTCGGTTACCTGTCCTACTTTAAGACCGTTTATTGTAACAGCCGAGGAAGGTGAAAGCCCTTCTACATCGTTATAAACTGCATGAAAAGTTCTGCTGGAATCCAACAGGTTTTTACCCTTTAAGAAACTATAACCAAATATTAATAAGAGGATAGCAATTATTGCTAATAATGCAGTTTTTACTTCACGTGTAAATTTCAAAAGCTATTTTTTTAGGAATAAGAACAAATTTAGAAATAAAAATAGAAAAGAACCGTTAATTCACCTTAGATTTTAACGCCTCATTAACTGTAATCTTGCTGCCATCCTTAAAAGCGACAATATAACTTGCCGGATATCCATTTTGCTTAGCCTTGTTATGAAGCTCGTTTATTTTTAAATAATCTGAAGTTGCTCCATAATAATATTTATACAATCGCTCTTCTCTGGCCCGTTCCACATTTTCCAGACCTTTAAAATTATAAGGTTTGGTCTCTAAACGTTTAGAACCGGCTGCAAGCTGAATTTTAAAAGTAATCCCTTCGTAAATCTGACTTTGCGTGGAAGTAATAGAAGATGAAGTTGTTTCAATACTCTCCAAATTAGAAAGGTTTATGGTATTGGCATATTTATCTATGGCTTCGACAATTGCTGCAGCCATTTTGTTTTGTCCACCGGTACTGTTTAAATACGGACCTTCGTGGTTATTGGTTAAAAATCCGGTTTCAATAAGAACACTTGGCATTACCGCCATTTTTAATACCACAAAACCGGCTTGTTTAACCCCACGATTTTTTCTTTTTAATTCGTTAGTGAAATTTTTCTGAACAAAATCGGCTAAAAGAATACTTTGGTTTAAATATTCCTCCTGCATTAAAGCCATTCCTATATAAGATTCAGGAGAATTAGGATTAAAACCACCGTAGGTTACTTCGTAATCTTCCTCTAAAAAAATAACCGAGTTTTCCTTTTTAGCTACCTCAAAGTTTTCTGCGGTTTTATGAAGACCAAGTACAAAGGTTTCTGTACCATAAGCCTGGGAATTATGAGAATTACAATGTACCGAAACAAAAAGATCGGCATCTGCCTCATTGGCAATCTGCGCTCTTTTATCTAAAGGAATAAAAACATCTGTATCCCGGGTATAAATTACTTCTATCCCTTCCTGCTTTTCTAAAGCTTTTCCAATTTTTAAAATAATATTAAGCGCAATATCCTTCTCTTTAAAGCCATTTCCCATATTTCCGGGATCTTTCCCTCCATGGCCCGCATCTAAAACAACTACAAATCGATCTCGCGGCTTTTCGTTATCTGCAAATAAGTTTTGCAGGCTTGCAATAAAAATGAAGAAAAATACGAAAAGTTTAAGTAGGTTCGTTCTCATAAAAAGGTAACGCTAAGTTTAGGCTAATTATTTTAATTACTTTTTTCAGGAAATCTCAAATCTAAGCTGAAAAAATATATGTAATTTTGAAATTGCAAAAAGCAAGCCATTCTTTACAAAAATAGCACTTAGAGCATTGCAAACAAACATACCTAATATACTTTTTCGCTGTATTTTTATACTGCTTCCTATCGTTTGTCTAAACGCACAGGAAATAGGGAATAATCAGGAAATAGATATTGAAGCCCAGGAACGAGATTCGCTGGTAACTGTGGGCGACTCCTTACCACTTGCTGAAACCATAAGGCTAACCGATAGTATTGTGGGAGATTCTTTGCAAACGCCGCAGGGAAATCAATTAATTACCGATGCAGTGAAGTATGAGGCTAAAGATTATATGCGAATTAGCCAGAAAGAAAACCGTATGTACCTCTATAATGAAGCGCAAATTATCTACGGAGATATGCAGATTAATGCCGGGCTCATTATAATGGACAATGAAAAAAATGAAGTTTATGCCTACGGAATTCCCGATTCTACCGGGGCATATTCTCAAAAACCGGTTTTTGTACAGGGAAATCAAACCGTAGAGCCAGATTCTATTCGGTTTAATTTTGATACCGAAAGGGCGCTGGTTTATAATTCCAGAACACAACAAGCCAATTTTAATGTAAGAGGTGAGGTCACCAAACGTGAAAACGATTCGGTGTATTTTATGCAGAATGTGCGCTTTACCACCGATGAAGATTTAGATAACCCCGATTATTATTTCTATGCCCGAAAAATAAAATTTGTACCAGATAAAAAGATCGTTGCGGGCTTCGTAAATATGTACCTCGCAGATGTTCCTACCCCATTGGGGCTGCCCTTTGGATATTTCCCTTTAACCGAAGAAGAAACTTCAGGATTTATCATCCCCAGTTTTGGAGATAGCCGGCGTGGTTATTTTCTTCAAAATGGAGGTTATTATTTTGCGATTAGTGACTATGTAGATTTGCTTACTTTAGGAGACTATTATACCAACGGGAGTTATGCCGTAAGATTAGAAAGTAATTATAACAAACGTTACCGCTACCGTGGAAATGTAAGAATACGTTACGAAAATCTTTTCCAGAGTGAACGTGGCTTCCCCGATTTTGCTGAACAATCTGTTTACAATATTCAGTGGTCTCACAATCAGGATGCCAAGTCAAATCCTAATTCGAGGTTTAGTGCTTCGGTCAATTTAGGGAGTAGTACTTATTACCAGAATTCTGTAAATCAAATGAATACCGGTAATTTCTTAACCAATACTTTAAGTTCTTCGGTTTCCTATAGTAAAACCTTTCCGGGAGAACCACAAGTTAATTTAAGTCTCGCAGCCCGGCATCAACAAAATACAAGGACGCAAACTATAAATATGAGCTTGCCAACTTTACAGGCAAGTATGACGCGTATTTATCCATTCGCTCCCAAAACCGGGGCAAAAAAAGGAATAATTGAGAATATAAATTTTCAGTATAATGTAAGAGCCGAGAATCAAATTAGAACTACAGATTCCCTATTTTTTAAACCCGAAATGTTCCAGGACGCCAATTATGGAGCGCAACATTCAATTCCGGTTACTACCAATTTCAAGTTATTTAATTACTTAAGTGTTAGTGCAAACGCTAATTATGAAGAAAGCTGGGTTTTTAAAACTTTTGAACAGTCTTACGATGAATTTAATAATGAGGTGGTTATTGATACCATAAACGGTTTTGATTCCTACCGAACCTATAATTTTGGTGCCAGTATAGGGACTACTTTATATGGACTGAAGAATTTTGGAAAAGATAAAAAAATTCAGGCTATCAGGCACGTTATGCGACCTTCTATTAGCTATAATGTGAACCCCGCCTTCGACCAGTATTATGATACTTATGAACGTATTGATCCCGCAAATCCTATCGAGACCAATATGGTAGATTATTCCAGGTTTAATGGAACATTATATGGGGCTCCAGGAAACAGGTTTTCCAGTTCCCTGGGACTTAGTTTAAGCAATACCCTGGAGGCAAAAGTACGCTCTAAAGACAGTACCGCAACCGAACCGGAGAAAATCACCCTGCTGAATAACTTTAGTATGAGTACCGCTTATAATCTAGCTGGGGAAGACGGCCAGCCTAAGCTTTCTCCAATCGCTTTAAGGGGTAGTATTCCTATAGTTCGGGATAAACTGGATATTAACGTGGCGGGGAATATGGATATCTATGCTTTAGATAATAATAACCGTAGAACCGATAAACTTAATATTAATAATGGTGGTAGCTTATTTAGGTTCACCAATGCCAATGTAAGTTTTGGTTATGCTTTTTCCAGTAAAGATTTTGAAGACGAGGGCGAAGACGAAAGTGAGGATGAAGTAGACAACGATACCTATCGTGGCGGCGGAAGACGGGATGACCTTTTTGGAAAAGGATCTGATTTAGAAGGAAAGTTTTACGAGGAAGAAGAAGATCCGTTTGCAGATGAAGATCGCGAAGAAAGAAACGATAACTGGTATAATTATAAAATTCCGTGGGATTTACGGGTTTCTTATACGATGACCTATAATAATACCGCCCGGCAAAATGAAATCACCTCCCACTCTATTATGTTTTCGGGAGATATTGAGCTTTCACCCAAATGGGTGGTTGGAGCTTCATCGGGTTACGATTTAAAAGAATTAGGCTTTACGTATACCCAATTAAGATTTCAGCGGGATTTAAATACCTGGCGATTAAGTTTTAACTGGGTACCTTTTAGTGAGCGTAGATCGTGGTATTTCTTTATCGGGATAAAATCGTCTATCTTAAGTGATATTAAATATGATAAACGAAACGAACCAGACCGTAGATTATAAAATTTAAAAGTTTAAAAATGATGAAAAAAATAATTAAGACCAGCAAAGCTCCGGCTCCAATTGGGCCCTATAACCAGGCAGTTTTAACCGGAAATATGCTATATATTTCAGGACAAATTGCGCTTAATCCAGAAACCAACGAATTGGAAACCGGTGAACTTCAGGAAGAAACCACCAGGGTAATGCAAAACCTAAAAGCGATTCTTGCTGAAGCAGGAATGAATTTTGAAAATGTTATAAAAACTTCAATTTTTATAAGCGATATGAATAATTTCGCTAAAATAAACGAAGTTTATGCTTCATATTTTAATGCTGAAACTGCCCCTGCAAGGGAAACGGTAGAAGTTGCGAATCTTCCTAAATTTGTAAATGTTGAGATTAGCGCAATTGCGGTAAAAGATTAATAATTGCTAAAAAGGTAAGCTTCACGCTCAAAATAATTAGAATAATAGCCTTCAAAAGATTTTTGATCTTTGCCAAAATGTTCCATTTTATATAAACCGGCAAAAACGAAAATATTAAAATCGTAATGAAAGATTTTATCCATTTTCCGGAAGAAGCCAGAGCCTTTTTTGAATTCTTCTAAGGGTTTAATTGTATAGGCGTTTAGTACATTAAAATCGTGATACTGGAACACGTGAATTAATTCGTGCGTAACGGTGTTATAATTGAATCCGCCGGCTTCAGGATTTAGTAATATTGCTGTACTTATAGCTCTGCCAAGGTAATAATCGTTATTATCTTCATAGCCAAAAGTATTATTTCCAGAAAAGACAAATTCTCCAACCCTTAAACTTAATTCAGGTTCAAATTTGTTTTGAACTGCGGTGTAAGCAGTGAGAAGAAAAGAAACCGGTTGTATCCTGTATTTAAGCTGAAAACGATCTTTGGTGTGAAATTCAATTCGGTTAAAACCAATATTAAGGTTCCATTGTTCCCAGAAATTTCTATTTGAAGCGGCATTTTCTATTATTGAGGTTCCCGCCGAATTCATAAACTTTGCCGGCCAGCCATAAGTAAGGTTTTTCTGGTTAGAGATTCTTCCGGCAATAACTTTACTTTCATAAACCAGGTAGCCGCCAAGTGCACCCTGTGCCATTCCTTTAACCAGTACTTTGCCGAACTTTTCCTGTGGTTCTTTATTAATTACGGCACCAATTCCACTAAAAATCGTTCCTATTCCTATATTAAAAATAGCCGCTTCAGTTTGGTTGCTCTGTGACCGTACCGAGGAGGTTGAGATCAATAAAACAGTAATTAAAAATAGAAGAAAGCGGGATGAAAATTTCAATTAAATAAATTAGATTTTAGAAAGCCTGCATTAATAAACGGGCACTGGCAGGATTTGTAGCCAGGGGAATATCGTGTACATCGCATAAACGCATTAGCATAAAAATATCGGGTTCATGCGGGTGTTTGTCAAGAGGGTCTCTAAAGAAAATTACCATATCTACTTTACCTTCAGCAATACGGGAAGCAATTTGTGCATCCCCGCCTAAGGGTCCCGAAAGTAATTTTTCAACCTCAAAACCAGCAGATTCTGTTTTTGCCCCGGTGGTACCCGTGGCAATTAAGGTAATATTTTTAGCCTGAAGGGCTTCCTTATGGGTATTTAAAAACTGAACCATCTCAGCCTTTTTCCCGTTGTGGGCAATGATTGCAACTGTTTTCATAATTTAGACAGATAAAATATCAGAAATGCGAAGCAATTCTTTATTAATTGTAGGTTTTGATTTTAATGCATTTACGAGTTCTATAGCTTTAATTTCATTATTCATCATTCCAACCATAATATCCTGCTGACCGTCCAGGGCAAGTTCTACTGCTTTTACACATAATCTACTGGCCAAAACACGATCAAAACAAGTTGGGCTTCCGCCCCGCTGAATATGCCCTAAAACGGTAACTTTTGCATCGTAATAAGGTAAATTGTCTTTTACGTAAGCTGCCAGCTCAAATACGTTTTTACCAATTTTATCACCTTCAGAAACAATAACAATACTTGAAGTTTTACCTGATCGGCGACTGCGCTCCAATGAATTTAACAAACGATCTAAACCAAGGTCTTCTTCGGGGATTAGAATCTCTTCTGCTCCTGCACCAATTCCGCTGTTTAGAGCAATAAACCCGGCGTCTCTACCCATTACTTCCACAAAGAACAATCTATTATGAGAGCTGGCAGTATCGCGAATTTTATCTACAGCATCAATAACCGTATTTAAAGCGGTATCGTAACCTATGGTATAATGAGTTCCAAAAATGTCGTTATCTATAGTTCCGGGGACGCCAATTACAGGAATATTATGTTCTTCGCTTAATATTTTTCCGCCTCTAAAGGTTCCGTCACCACCAATAAGAATCATTGCATCTATATTTGCCTTTTTAAGGTGTGCAGCAGCTTTTTCCCGACCTTCTTCAGTAAGAAATTCTTTTGACCTGGCAGATTTCAGGACGGTTCCTCCCAAATTGATGATATTTCTAACGCTACGAGCATTAAGTTCTATATAATCACCTTCTATCATCCCCTGGAAACCTCTCATAAATCCAAAACATTCTACACGGTAATAAGCACAGGCCCTTGCAACAGCTCTAATTGCAGCGTTCATTCCGGGGGAATCTCCGCCAGAGGTCATTACTCCAATTCGTTTAATTCTTTTTGTCATACTTTAAAATTCTTGCCTAAAATTACAAACTCAGGAGCTACCTGAAAAGAAAAAAGAATAAGTTTTACTCGATAATAGAGATTTAATGCTCCGAGGCAAGCCTCGTCAATGAATGTTTCTTGAGCTTGATCCCAGATAGCTTACTTAATTCTTCCCAATTTTTTTAGTTTTCATCGGGAAAACGAATATAATCGGGAGACTGGGGACGGGATGAAGCCTCCTCATTTTCTGTTTCGCTATTTAAAGACTTGATCTCTGTATTTGCAATTTTTCTTATCAATTCTTTAAAGGTGTCAAAATCTACAGAATAAGATAAACCAACCCCTTGCGTAAAACCGATTTCTTCACCTATAAACTGAATATTATTTTCCCGGTTAAAAACCTTGGCTCTTAAAGTTCCGTCTTCATTTAATAAGAAGTCGATTTCTAAATCGCCTACAATAACAGATTCGGTTACTCCACCAATGGGAACTCCAACCTGGCCGTTTATAATTACCCGGTCACTTATTTGCGTTGAGAGGGTTAATCCAAAGCGGTCCACAGTTTGCTGATCGGGGGTGCGATCTCCCTGAACATAATTAACCCCAACCTGAAATTTACCATCGTCTCCGGCAAAAATATCGTTCACAATACTCGAAGCCCTTTCGGCAAGCGTTCCTGTGATCGCATTTTGCCTTAAACCAAATTCACTATAAAATGCTCCCTGGGTTACCAGGAATAATGCCTGAAGTTCTTTACTGGAGCGGTCGTCCATTCTATATTCTAACTCAGATCTTACCACAGAACTGGCATTGGGAAAAGCAATATCAAAAGTAATATCGGGTTGTTCTATTTCTCCCTGAAGATTAATAACTACTTCCACGGGAATTTTTCGGTTAATTGAAGGGTTTTCCAGTAAAACTGCAGGATTGGCATTTAAAGCATAAATAGCGCTTACGTCTAGTTGGGCATCAGTAGGATCTCCATTCCAGTTGATACTTCCGCCAGATTCTACATTAAAAACCTTTTGAACTAATCCCGCATATTTAAAATTATAAACTCCTTCATATACTACGAAATCACCCCACATATTAAATTTTCCGTTAGTATTTATCTCCAAAAGTAAGTTTCCTGAACCACGACCTTTTAATGTACTTCCACTGGTTTGATCTACCACTACTTCCACTTCAGCATCATTAGTGATATCCAGGTCGAAAATAAGTTCCAGGCCAGTGACTTCGGGCAGCTCAATAGATTCACCGGCTTCACGGGCTGCTTTTTCCTCCGGACTTAAAAAATGGATGTAAGAGTTATCTCCTACCGATTCTGTATCGCTTAAAGGAATTTTAAAAACCGTTCCCCGTTCGGTTGTGGCGGTAACATCTATAACCAATTGGTCTGTGGGGCCTTCTATGCTGGCATCTCCACTTATAAAAGCTGTTCCGTAATACAATGCGTCTTCATCACCTTCAGTATCTAGAATTAAAAGCCTATCGGTATCAATATTCAGGTCTAGATCCCATTCTTTGAAATTTTTATGCCCTATGCTCCCATTAAGGGTTCCTGTGGTTTTATATTTAGTGTCTTCAATTTCAACATCATCAAATACAAATTCCTGCTGGGTTAAATTAACCACAGCTTCATCTTTAAAATCGAGATCAATATTCAGATAAGGAACCCGTAAACCTGCATTTTCCAGACTTATCTCTCCAGAGAAATCGGGGTTTTTATAATTTCCGGAAACCTTTGCATTACCTGAGGCACCTCCCCTAATATTACTAAGCACTTCACCTCCCAAAGGACTAAAAGCGGCGAGATTTAACTCGTCTAAATCTACATCCATTTCTATGGTGGGTTCGCTCCCACTCACATTTATACTGCCTATAGCATTTAAAGATTCATTCCCATTTTTACGCAAATTGGCGTTTATATTATAATTTGTAAGGTTTTCATTTCCTTCTACTTCAAGGACTAAATTCCCCAGTAGATTATCGTTAATATTCAAAGAATCTACCCTAAGGTTTGTATTGGGGTAATACGCGCCGTTTTCCTGAAGCAAATCAAATTTACCATTAAGCGTTCCAGCGAGGTCAAGACTGTCTACATGCGGTGTGATTTTACCAATGTCTACATTTTCAAATTCCATTTTAAAATCTTTATAAGTAGAATCTCGCATTACTCCACTAAGTCTTATTTCCTCATTTTTATGATTCATAACCAAAGAATCTATAGCAAAATCTTTAAAATCGAGGTCAAAAACTATTTTGTTGCTTTTATTGCTTTCCTCATTTATAAACCAGGTATTATTTTTAAAGGTAAGATCTGACCGCTGTACCCCAACAACCGATTTATTTTCTTCATTAATGGTATGAAACAGGTTAAGGTTAAAGAAATCTTCATTGTTTTTTCCACCTTGAAATTCAGATCTTATAAAAAGCGTATCGCGCTGTGTTACGTTAATAAAGCTGAATTCTGAAAAATTATAAAAATCTGTAGAAACGCTATCGGCTTCAAAATAAGTATTGTAAATAGGGTTGGTATTATCTACGTTTAGATTCACGGTTTCCATCATATTCCCGAAGATATCTATTCGCGGAGAACGGAAATTCACTTTAAACTCAGATTCATCTGAAGCTAAATGCCCACGAATAAATGTATTTGGTGCAAGATTAATTTCAGGATAAAAAACTTCTATAATCTTATTATAAATATCAAAATCGAATTCAAGGTATTGATTATTGGTAATTGTTCTGGGCTGGTAATTGGTATAAATACTTCCCAGGGAATTCTCAATTAAAGGTCTTATTTCTGAAAGATTAAAATCTCCAATAATTTCGCCACTTATTACATCGGGTGAATTTATACTTAAAGTTCTTTCCCTTCCTTCAAAACTGGAAGTTACACTGAAATCATCAAAAAAGTAAAGATCATTTTGATTTTGATAAGAAGTATTCAGCAGTAAAATTTCACCAAAAGCATCGTCAATATTGGTGCCTTTCATATTCATAATGATGTCTCCTTTAAAAATGGAAAGGCTATCGCGGGAAACAAAATTAAGTGCATTAAGATCGGCATAACCAACAGAAGCTTCAAAATCGTAGTTATTTATATCTTCAGAAAGGTCAGCCAAACCATTGAATTCCATTTTAAGGTTAGGATCGCTTGCCATTAATAAACCATTGAAAACAGGGTTTCTAAGATTCCCGATAACCCTAATACTCTGGTAGGTGTACCCATTAAATTGTAATTTAGAAATCTGTCCTTTTAATTCTGCATCTAAAGATTCGGCATCAAAACCGCTACCGTCTATATCCAGGTTAAAGCTGGTTTTTCCCAAACTTTTATTATTGGCGAGTTTACCAATATTTACATCTTCAAAAATTAGTTTTCCCTGATAGGTTACTTCTCTTGGGTTATCAAATCCGCGTAAAATCAAATCGGCTTCAGCCGAACCTAACTGCGTGTTTATAACTACATCTGCATCTAAATTTGAACCGGTAACTACGGCATCGCCACGCATTCTTAAATTGCCGAAATCCCGAAGATTTTCAGGTAGTGTCCCTTGTAGATCACCTGGCAGTAAATTTACCAGATCGTAATAATTAGTAGTAAAATCGTTAAAATTTCCTGTAAGTTTAAAATCTTCACCTCCACGGGAAAATGCCCCTTCAACATTAATATTCCCCGCTATGCTACTACGATCCATCCCGGTTAATTGTAGATTGGGAAGTACAAAATTGTTTAAGGTTCCCTCTATATCGGTAGTTAATTGCATGATCTGGTTATCTCCAAAATTGGCGTAAAATGCCTGAAGATCGGTACTGGAAATAATACTTTCAGTAAAAGTTCCCGTTACTTCTACTTTATTTACAAAATCAGAAAAATACTCGGTTTCGTAATTGAACTCCAGGTTTGCTTTCACTAAAGACTGCGGCGTTTGGATAGTAAGATCATCAAAAATCATTCGCTGCGGGCTATAGAAAAAATTAGTGCTCAAATTATCTATTCTTAATCCGCGTTTTTCATAGCCCTTAAAGCTTTCAATATTCACATTTATCTCGGGACCCTTAATTTTTAAATCTGTAGCATAGATATTTAGATCGTCCAGTACTACAAATTCAGGATTTTCACTTTCTTCGTTTACAAAGCTATAATAGCCGTTGTTTATTTCCACCCTGTCTGCCAAAAGTTCAAATTGTGTAGAATCTCCCGTGGGTTCGGTGCTTAATTGTTGAATAAAATAGGCAAGATTATCCCTGTCTTCTCCTTTATATTTTCGCATTTTTAATTTTAAACCATCTAAATAGGTTTTACCCAAATGCGGATTATTGCCAAGGAGATTGGTAATTCCCAGCAGGGATGTACGTAATTCTTTAGAAAAAATTAAGGTATCTTTATGATGGTCTTCAATGTAAACTCCGTTAATTTTAACCCTACCAAAATAAGTTAGGCTTACCCGGTCTACAGAAATATTTACTTTCTTATTTTCATTGATCGAGGTAGTAATGCGGTTTGCAATACCGGTTTGAACGGCGGGAATGGAGAAAACGATCAAAATTATGATAAAAAGTAAAACCAGCGCAACCACTGTTCTAGTTAATATTTTCCAGAATTTTTTGATACGCTTTTATATTTTAACTTTGTACACAATATTAACAATTTCTATGCCCCTTATTTCTTAATGGCTTCACAAAATATTTACATATTAGGGATCGAATCTTCCTGCGACGATACTGCTGCAGCTATACTGCATAACGGTAAAATACTATCTAACATTGTCGCAACCCAGGAAGTTCATAAACAATACGGTGGTGTGGTACCAGAACTCGCTTCCAGGGCACACCAGCAAAACATAGTTCCGGTGATTCACCAGGCATTGGCCAGCGCAAATATCGGTAAAAAAGATGTATCTGCAATCGCTTTTACTCGCGGTCCCGGCCTTATGGGATCTTTGCTTGTGGGAACCTCTTTTGCAAAATCTTTATCCCTTGGTTTAGAGATTCCGCTAATTGAAGTGAATCACATGCAAGCGCATATTTTAGCTCATTTTATTGAGGAAGATGGTTTTAAAAAACCAGAGTTTCCGTTTCTGGCCTTAACCATAAGCGGTGGGCATACCCAAATCGTAAAAGTTTCTAATTATTTTGACATGGAAGTTATTGGTGAAACTACCGATGATGCCGTGGGTGAAGCCTTTGATAAAAGTGCAAAAATTTTGGGTCTGCCCTATCCCGGCGGACCTTTAATCGATAAATATGCGCAGGAAGGAAATCCTGAAGCTTTTCCTTTTCCAAATCCTAAAGTACCTGATTTGAATTTTAGCTTTAGCGGATTTAAAACTTCGGTGCTTTATTTTGTGCAGAAGCAAACCAAAGAAAATCCAGATTTTGTTACTGAAAATTTAAAAGACATCTGTGCTTCCATTCAGTTTTCAATCGTCAAAATTTTAATGGACAAACTGAAAAAAGCAGTGAAGAGAACCGGAATTAATCAAATAGCAATCGCCGGTGGCGTTTCAGCAAACAGTGGGATTAGAAATGCGCTTATGGAAGCTGAAAAAAAATATGGCTGGAACTGTTTTATTCCAAAATTTGAATATACTACAGATAATGCTGCGATGATTGCCATTGCAGGACACTACAAATATTTGGAAAAAGATTTTTCAGACTTTTCTATTACTGCCCAGGCACGCTATAAATTTTAATCGATGCAACTTTTCTATACCCCAAATATTGAAAAAACTGATAAACAAATTGTTTTTCCAAAAGATGAAAGTCGGCATATTGCAAAGGTTTTGCGAAAAAGCGCTGGGGATACTTTAAAAGTAACCAACGGAAAAGGGTTTTTGTTTACTGCAGAAATCATCACTGCAGATCCCAAACAATGTTTAGCAAATATTATTGAAGTTGAGGCGGAAAGACCAAAAAAATATCGTTTACATCTTGTGGTGGCACCCACAAAAATGAACGATCGTTATGAGTGGTTCCTGGAAAAAGCTACTGAAATTGGGATAGACGAGATCACCCCTATAATTTGCGATCATAGCGAAAGAAAAACCATAAAATTGAATCGCTACGAAAGAGTTTTACAAAGCGCGATGAAACAATCCCTTCATTTTAGTTTACCAGTTATAAATGAAGCCATTAATTTTTCTGAATTTGCAGCATCTGGAACCGATGGACAAAAATTTATTGCTCATTGCGAAGACGGGATGGAACGTTTTTCATTAAAAAATCAAGCTAAACCACAAGAAAATATAACCATTCTAATAGGGCCCGAAGGCGATTTTTCTGCTGAAGAAGTAAAATTAGCGATTAAAAATAACTGGAAACCTGTGAGTTTAGGCGATAGTCGATTAAGAACAGAAACCGCAGCCATAGTTGCCTGCCATACCGTAGCACTTATAAACCAGGATTAAGCCTATAAAATTAACCTAAACTCTTTCGAGATATTTTGAAATTTATTTCGGGTTAGTAAACTCCTTTTTTTATTGATATTTTTACCTTGATGTTAAGTTTAAAAAAATATTTACTCTTAGTTCTTTTTCTTGGTTGCTGCCAGTTCTTAGCAGCTCAGGAAATAGCGCTTTTAAAATATAATGGCGGCGGCGATTGGTATGCAAATCCTACTTCTTTGCCCAATCTTATAAATTTTGCCAACAATAATATCGGTACACATTTAAAAGCCAAACCGGTTACGGTTACCCCTGAGAATTCAGATATTTTTCAATATCCTTTTGTACATATGACGGGGCACGGAAATGTGATCTTTAACGATAAAGAAGCCGAAAATCTTAGAAATTACTTATTGAGCGGTGGTTTTCTTCATATAGACGATAACTACGGAATGCAGCAATATTTAGAAAAAGAATTGAAAAAAATATTTCCGGAGAAGACCCTGGAAGAACTCCCGGCAACGCATCCTATTTTCAGTTCAGCTTTTAATTTTCCCAATGGTTTGCCTAAAATTCACGAACACGATAATAAACCGCCACAGGCTTTAGGCATATTTGATGCCAACAGGCTGGTACTTTTATTTACCGTAGAAAGTGATCTTGGTGATGGCTGGGAAAGTCCCGAAGTTCACAACGATCCCGAAGAAGTAAGATTAAAAGCATTACAAATGGGAGCTAATATTTTAAAATACGTTTTTGAGAATTAATGGAACAACTCTCTCATTTTGACGAAAAATTTAATAAAGAAAAATCTCCGGTTATTCTTTTATTAGATAATATTACCGGGGAAGCAAATATTGGTAGCATCTTTAGACTCGCCGATGCTTTTAATGTTGAAAAGATTATATTTTCAGGTACTGAACCAAATCTTAATAGCAGGAGGCTTCAAAAAACGGCCAGAAATACCCATAAAACCGTAGTTCATGAATTCACCGAAGACGCTCATGGGTTTATTCAGAATGTAAAAGTAACTAAGAAAGTTTATTCGCTGGAAATCACTTCAGCGAGTATCCCTGTTGAAGATTTTAAGTATTCTGAAGAAAAAATGGGTATTATCTTAATTTTAGGAAATGAAGTTTCGGGAATAAATAAAGAATTATTAGAAATTTCAGATAAACATTTGCATATCAATATGTTTGGCCGAAATAGTAGTATGAATGTTGCCCAGGCCACAGGAATTGCATTATACGAAATGTCAAAAACAATATTTGCTTTCACTAAGAAATAATATATTTACCTCGTGAATTCAAAATCAATTACTTTAGGGATACTAAGAGCAGCAGGAATAATGATTGGCATTATTCTATTGCTGTATTTTTTATGGGAAATCCAATCGGTATTGGTTTATATCGCGATTGCGGCTGTAATTTCCCTAATTGGCCGGCCTGTAGTGATCTTTTTTAGGCAAAGGCTAAAAATTCCAAATCAGCTTTCGGTAATTCTCGTGCTCATTCTTGTACTTTCCATATTTGCCGGAATTATTTTCGTGTTTGTCCCCATTGTGGTAGAACAAAGTCAGTATCTAAGCAGGATAGACATGGAAGCTTTTAGAAGCGACCTTAACGAACTAAACGACCAAATAAATAATTACCTGGGAGTTAAAGAGATTAATTTAATTGAAGGCTTAAAACAAAGTGAATTTATAAGAAACTTTGATATTAGCGCGGTTCCAACGCTTTTAAACAATGTTTTTAGTATTTTAGGAGCCACAATAATTGCCATTTTTTCCATATTGTTTATTTCCTTTTTTCTACTAAAGGATAGTAAATTAATGTTAAACAGTATCCTGGTTTTTGCTAACCGTGGCGATGAGAAGAAATTTCAACGGGTGTTTAATAAGATTAAAATTTTACTTTCCCGTTATTTTGTTGGACTTACATTACAAATAACGGTTTTATTCGTGCTTTACGCCATTTTACTGAGTGTTTTTGAAATTAATAATCCAATAGCCATTGCCTTTATTTGCGCCTTTCTAAACCTGGTTCCCTACCTGGGACCTTTGTTTGCGGGAATTTTAATGGCGCTTTTTGTGATTTCCAGCAATCTTGGAGCCGATTTTCAACTTATTATTCTTCCAAAATTAGGCTACATTATGCTAGGCTACGGTGTTTGCCAGCTTATAGATAATATGATCTCACAACCTATGATTTTTGGTGCCAGTGTAAGATCGCACCCATTAGAAATCTTTCTTATCATTCTAATTGCAGGAATTCTGTTTGGAATTACGGGAATGGTGGTCGCTGTACCTTTCTATACGGCGCTAAAAGTGATTGCAAAAGAATCTTTAAGTGAATACAAGATCGTAAAACGACTTACGCGAGACCTTTAATTTCTTAGTTTTGAACAAAGCGATATTAAATCCAGAGGTTCAGGAATTTCTTAGAAATAACCTGAAAACCACTGCTGCCGAATTAGCGCTTAGCGGAAGCGCTTTTCCCGCTATTTCTGCTTCAGAATTAGCACAGCAACTAACAGGCCTGCAAAAGGCTGAAAAAAAGTTACCGACCTGGTTTAAAAAAACTCAAATTTATTATCCGGCAAAACTAAATTTAGAGCAAACTTCTTCTGAAATTACCGCAAAATTCAAAGCTTCTCTTGTCAAAGGAGAAACATTAATCGATTTAACCGGCGGATTGGGAATAGACGATTTCTATTTCGCCCAAATCTTTAAAGAAGTAATTCATTGCGAATTAAACGCTGAATTATCTGAAATCGCAGCACATAATTTAAAACAATTAGGGCGAGAAAATATTTCCTTTAGAAATGAGGATAGCATTGCTTTTTTAAAAAATACTGATCAAAAATTTGACTGTATTTATGTAGATCCGGCGCGGCGTGATAATGCAGGAGGAAAAGTTTTTCGATTGGCCGATTGTTTACCCAATATTCCTGAAAATCTTGATTTGCTATTTAGAAAAAGTGATACGATACTTATTAAAACTTCTCCGCTACTCGATTTACAGGCTGGAATTTCAGAGTTAAAATGTGTAGTCAAAATTTATATTATCGCTGTGCATAATGAAGTGAAGGAATTGCTTTGGTTGCTGAAGAAAGGTGATAATTCAGAAACTAAAATAAAAACCCTGAATTTTACCAAAAAAGGGATTGAGGAATTTGAAGGAATTTTTAAAAAACCCGCTGCCGAAGTAGAATATTCATTACCCAAAAAGTATCTTTACGAGCCAAATGCCGCAATTATGAAAAGCGGATTTTTTACGGAAATTGCCTCTCACACACAAACTTCAAAACTTCATCCTAATTCTCATTTATATACTTCAGAAAATAAAAATAGCTTTCCTGGTAGAAAATTTAAAATACTTGATATTGAAGAATATAAGCCTGGTTTAATAAAGAAGAAGTTTAAGAACCTGAAAGCCAATATTACAACCAGAAATTTTCCGGAAAGCGTTGATGTTTTAAGAAAAAAATTCAAAATTAAAGACGGCGGAAAAATCTATTTATTCTTTACCACCAATATCAATAATCAAAAAATCGTGTTGGTATGCGAAAAGTTTTAGGCGCGATCCTGTAACCGGTCTTTTACAAATTCCACCTTGGTTTTCCCGTGAGGCGTTGGTTTGCCATCTTGGTCTAAAGTAACCATAATCACTTTATCTATGGTAATTATAGTAGAGCGCGTCATTTTATTTCTAACTTCACATTTTAGCGTCAAAGAAGTTGTTCCAAATTTTAGAACTTCTATACCTATTTCTACAATATCTCCCTGTCTGGCAGAATGCTGAAAATTTATCTCACTCATATATTTGGTTACACATTTAGAATTTTCTAGCTGAATAATACTGTATAAAGCGCATTCTTCATCTATCCAGGCCAGCAAACTACCACCAAATAAAGTTCCGTTTGGGTTTAGGTCTTCTGGTTTAATCCATTTTCTGGTATGAAATCTCATATTTTTCTTTTAAAAATAACCATAAAATATGGGCTGGTGAAAGCTTTTAAAAGTTTTACCGGCTTCTTAGAATCAGTTAGATTATTTTAGATTTTAATAATTAAGAGTATTAGAATTTTAAAATTCTATAAATAATTTTTTGCAGCTTCAATGATTTCAGCGTGATCAAAAGCTAATTCCGGTAGATCGTCTATGCTCACCCAGGAAGCTTCTCCTGCATCGTCCCCGGCCTTAAGCTCTTCTTCACAAAAAATACGACTCACAAAGGCAATAGAAATGGTTCTTCCCCTGGGATCACGCCCCGGAGCACCAAAAGCTCTCACCTGTTCCATTGTTTTTACCGCAACTCCTGTTTCTTCTTCCAGTTCGCGTTTTGCCGCGGTCTGTAAATCTTCAGATTCATTTATATAGCCACCCGGCAATGCCCACTGGCCTCCATAAGGATCATTTTTTCTTTTTATGAGCAAAACTTTGAATTCATTATTTGCATTACAAAAAACTACACTATCTACGGTTACTGCTACTTCTTGCTGTTTCATTTTCATCTTAATTTAAAGTTTTAGGTATTTTTATATCTGTTTTAAATCTTTTATTGAAATTCTTTATAAAATAAGCCGAAAGCAATGGAGAGGCCTCTTCTACATTTTGATGTATAAAAAAGTATACATTCTCCAGGCCTTCTTTATGCCATTCTTCCAACCTGTCCAGCCAGTCATCTAATCTTGTATAATCTGAACTATGATTGGCCCCATTATATCTAATAAAAGCCGTGGTATTGCTTAATCGCATATGAATTAGATCGCGTCTCCCGGCCGTATCGGTTATTATGTGTGCTACATTTCTTTTTTTAAGAAGCGCGTAAAGCTGGTTTGCTGCTTCTTCATCTGCATACCAATCTACGTTTCTTAATTCTGCTGAAAGCGGAATCTCTTTTGGCCAATGCGTCAAGAAATCGTCCAGCCTATCAGCCGATTTCGGGGCAAAATCCTCACGCATTTGAAGGAAAACCATTCCTAATTTTTCTTTTAACTGAAGCAGGTTTTTTACAAAATCATCAGTCAGTTCCTCTGTGGCGTTAAGCCTTTTTATATGACTTATAAGTCTTGGAACTTTTGGGAAAAACTTAAAATTTTCATCGGCTTTTCCATACCATTTTTCAAATTGCTCTTCGGGATACATTCTATAGAAAGAACCATTGAATTCTATACTATTAAATTGGGAAGAGTAGTAAACCAGTTCATCTTTTGTTCCTCGCGGATAAAAATTCTTTAAGTCTTTTCTATTCCATTTTGCACAGCCAATACGCACATCTTTAAATCCATCTTTATTTCCATTTTGGTTAAGAACTTTAATGGTGTCAGGATGAGTTTCAGGCAGCGTAAAATCTATATTTTCGGGGTGATCTACTTTTCCAAAATTCATTTTATAAACTAATATTTGTTAAAGTAAACGGTTTTTCTATTGGTAAATTCCTGGATTCCATGATGGGATAGTTCCCTTCCGTATCCTGAAATTTTAGTTCCGCCAAAAGGTAATCTGGGATCACTTTTAACCAGCTCGTTGACAAACACAGCTCCATCTTCAAACCTGGGTACTATTTTTAGAGCGAAATCTTCATCTTCTGTAAAAATGGAGACTCCAAGCCCAAAACTTGAAGAATTAACTAAATCTACTGCCTCTTCCTCATTTTTAAACTCTGTAACAGAAATCGCCGGGCCAAAAGTTTCTTCATCAAAAACAGGCATTCCTTCTTTTGCACCGGTAATAATTGTGGGTTCAAAGTAAGTACCGTCCCTTTTTCCTCCTAAAATAATTTTAGCTCCTTTTTTTACCGAAGCTTTTACCTGGTCTTCTAAATCTTCAGCTAAACTTTCCTTTGCCATTACGCCAATAAAAGTTTCCTCGTCCATTGGGTCGCCACTTTTTAATTCCCGAACCTGACGAGTGAATTCGTCAAGGAAATCTTCAGCTATATCTTGATGAAGCAGTAAACGCTTTCCGGCAATACAACTTTGTCCCGTATTTTGAAAACGAGCCTGGACACAGGTTTTTATACTTTCAGCAATATTAGCGTCTTTAAAAACTACAAGGGCATTGCTCCCACCAAGTTCTAAAACAGATTTCTTGATTTCTTCCCCGGCAATAGAAGCTACACTACTTCCTGCCCTGCCGCTACCGGTTAAAGTCACGGCCTTTACCTTTTTATTTCTAATTATATTTTCTACTTTCTTGCTGCCAATGACTAGGTTTTGAAAACAATCTTGAGGGAAACCGGCCTTTTCAAATACCTTTTGAATATTATTAGCTGAAAGCATTACGTTACTGGCGTGTTTTAAAATCGCAATATTTCCGGCCATGAGCGCTGGCGCTGCAAACCTAAAAACCTGCCAGAATGGATAGTTCCATGGCATAACCGCAAGGACTACTCCTAAAGGCTCGTAAGTAACATAGGAGTTTTTAGCATCGGTTTTAATTTTTTCATTCTCTAGTTGAGATTCAGCATGCTCAGCATAATATTCGCAAACCCAGGCGCATTTTTCTACTTCTGCGACAGCCTGAGTAATGGGTTTTCCCATTTCCCGGGTAATTGCTTCGGCGTATTCACGGGAATTGTCTTTAAGCTCTTTTGCGGCTTTCATCATTAGGTTGCTTCGCTCTGCAAAAGAGGTTTCCCGCCAGGATCTAAACCTGGAATGCGCTTTTTTTATCGCTTTTTCAACTTCGGTATCACTTAATTCATGATGGCTAGAGATTTCTTCTCCGGTATATGGGTTTTTTGAAATTATCATTGGTTATTCAATATTTATAAAATTTAGGCTTCTATTTAAAGATAAAAAGAAGAATAGGCTTAGACAGGGCGATTAAGACGATTTTAACGTGTGTAATGTTTATAAGTAGTTTACAAGTCTTTAAAGAGGCCCGAAATTTGAGCTTTAAAGTTTATTAAATTTAAGAAAACATAGTTCTTATGATACCACGTGATCTTCAATTAGTAGCACTTAGGCCCGAGATCCCTTCGGCCAGAGTTTCAGAAAACATGAGTTTAGACGAGCAATTTCAAAACAAAACTTTACGGCCAATCGCCAAACTTCAGGATGAATTATTGCTGGAAGTTTTTAGAAATTACACTAAAAAACACAAGAATAAATTCTATGAACTTAAAATTGAGCAGCGCTTTAACTACATAGAAAATGCTATCCAAAAAGATATAAAATTCAGAAATAGTTTAAAGGGAATAATAATAGGACAATTCACTTTAGAAGAATATGCTGCTTATATCAAGAATTCTTCGGCTTTAAATAAGCGTATGATGAATATTGTAAAAGAGCGTTTGCAAAGCAATATTCAGCTTTTAGAAGAGGAAATAGCGTACTAAAAGTCCGATTAGGATCGTAATCGCAAAACTCATTAGCGTTCCTATGAGTACATATTCGGTTTGTTTTCTTGCGCTCGCATCGGTTTTATCACTAAAACGTAAAATAGATTTTGCTGCGATAAGAAATCCTATAGCAGAAAAATTTTGTGTTAAAATAAAGGTAAGCACCAGAATTCTTTCAAAAATACCTATATACCGGCCTGCAGCTTCCAGGCTATGACTTTGGCCATTGGGTTGAAGCTCGTTATGCCAGCGTTTAGTAGCCTTGCCAATTAAAAATCCAGTTGGGAAAATAACCAGTAAATACCCAATTATTATCGCTAGAAATTGAGTTGAAGAAAAGACATCAGCAATAAAGGGAATCAATTCTGAAAAGCCATCTATAAGATAAATCCAGACTAAAATTATTATGAAAATATGCCAAAACTGGTCTATTAAAAAAAGTTTTAAAGTATCGTTTTTATGCTGAAGTTTCCATAAATCGATAAAAAAATGGCTTAAACTAATTACTATGGGTATATACCATAAATGCCATTCCTGCAGAAAAATATAAGTTAGAAATCCTGCTAAAAACGAATGGAAATATAAAAACCAGGATCCCGCTTTTTTCTCCCTTTTATGTTTTACCAGTTTGGTGGGTTGCAGCACAAAATCGGTTAAGATGTGTGCCAGCAGAAGTTGAAGTAAGATTAGCGTAGTTTCTTCCATAATTAAAAACTCTGCGCGGTTGCATTTTTAAAACGTTTCAGTAAGACCGAAATTGCTTCCCAGCCGCAGGCTTTTTTACGCTGGTTTACAGCAGATTGACTAATATTCAGTATTTCGGCAATTTCGGTTTCTTTCATACCTTTTAAAAGAAAATAAACCACTTCGGCCGAGGCCTGGCTCCATTTATCCATCACGGTATCCAATAGAAATAAACTGGCGTCAAATTCAGAATTCAAGCTTTCCAGAGGTGTTTTTAAACGAATTTTCCTGGATTCGTTTTTCATTGCGTCTAAAGTTCTTCCAGAAAATTGAAAAGCCTGCCCATTAGATTCGGCCATAGAATCTCCTTTATAATCAAAACTACCAATGCCAATAGCTATTTTTACATTAGCTAAAGGGCCGGCGGATTTTTGATCTTTTAATTTTACTTTATTTATTAAACTTTTTAATTGTAAAGCAATTTGCAATGAATCCTGATATTTTGCAATAACTCCCTGAAAGCTATCGCCCCGGTAAATTTCGAAATCAATTTCATTTTCGGCATAATCCTGCTGCAATTTTTCAAATTCTGAATTTAGACTTTTTAAAATTTCATCTAAAAACGATTCTGAATAATTAGAAGAATCAACTAAATCGGCTGTAATTACGGCTATCATATTTCAAATATAACAAAAATATTAGTCTATAAGCTTATATTGTATGTTTATAAGTTTACAGGCTTATATTTGATATTTATAAGGTTTAAGACTTATAATATATTTCAGGAGTGATATTAAATTTTTGCTAAATATTCTTTTAGCCTGCTTAGGTTATTTAATTTTAAAAAAACAACGGAAAAATAATAAAAAATAATATGGTAAGTAATAAGAAAGAACTCTATTTTAATTGTTTAGATACTGTAAATGAGCAAATAGAAAGATATCAAAAGGAAATGGATCTTATAAAAGAATCTATGGAGGCAAACGATATAAAAACCGATTATGATGAAGATAATAAGGGACAATTATTAAGCGATTTTGAGAAATATGCCGGCCGTTTAAGTGACTCACAACAAATGAAAGAAAGCTTAAGCCGAATAGATCCCGATCATTATAGTGAAGCCATTAGTTTTGGCAGCGTGGTGGAAACCAGTGGAAATTATTATTTTATTTCAGTCCCCATTGGTGAAATTGCCATGGAAGATGGGAGCAGCGTCTATGCTATATCTACTGAAGCTCCTATTTACCAGGAAATGGAAGGTAAAAAAGAAGGCGATACCTTTAATTTTAATGGTGAGGAAGTTAAAATTACGGCTGTAGGTTAAATCTATTCCGGATACTCAACTCTAAGGTGAAAAATGTTCTTAAGCTTACGTTTAAGGATCTTTTTCACCACTTGTATTTCTTTAAAAGTAATATTAGCGTTTAAGAATTGCTCTTCTTTCATTTGTTTATTGATAATCTTCTCTACAAAATTATCTATTACTCCTGCGGTTGGTTCTTTTAAACTTTTACTGGCGGCCTCTACACTATCACACATCATTAAAATCGCGGTTTCTTTACTAAAAGGAATAGGCCCAGGATACCTAAAATCATCTGCCACGGCATTTTCATTTTGCTCTTTCTCTTTCATATAAAAGAAGTAAACTGTTGTTGTTCCGTGGTGTGTTCTAATAAAATCTATAACCCTATCTGGCAGATTGTGTTTTTTTGCAATTTCAATCCCGTTAATCACATGGTCGGTGATAATTTGGGCGCTTTCTTTTGGCGCTAACTCGTCGTGAGAATTGACCGCTGAAGTTTGATTTTCAGAAAAATAGGTTGGATTTTTCATTTTACCAATATCGTGATAAAGTGCTCCTACCCTAACCAACATCGCATTTGCATTAATTTCGTTGGCGGCAGCTTCAGCCAGGTTAGCTACGTTTAAAGAGTGGTGAAAAGTTCCCGGTGCTTTTTCTGAAAGCTCTTTTAGTAATTTTGCGTTGGTGTCTGAAAGTTCCAGCAAAGACATATCTGAAACCATTCCGAAGATTTTTTCATAAATGTAAATTAATGGTTGTACAAATAATGTT
This sequence comes from Salegentibacter salegens, assembly GCF_900142975.1. Lineage (NCBI taxonomy): Bacteria > Pseudomonadati > Bacteroidota > Flavobacteriia > Flavobacteriales > Flavobacteriaceae > Salegentibacter > Salegentibacter salegens. The sequence goes on along the minus strand of NZ_LT670848.1, from coordinate 885,098 downwards.
GCGAGGCCTCCAAGGAGAAAAGTAAGTAGAACTTCAGCTTCCACATCGGCGATATTTCCTTCCTGGATTACCGTAAAAGCGAAATAGGAAATAATATATACCAGGGTAATTTGACCCACTGAAATAAAGAGGTTAGCTCTTTTGTAGAGTTCAGACATTGTAAGAATAGTAACAATCCCGGCTATAATTTGCAGAAACATATATTCATAACTATTAGGGACAATAAACCCTAAAAGCAGTACCGTAATTACGTGCGTGAACATTCCCAAACGAGCATCAAAAAATGCTTTTAAAGTAAGAGGAAGAATACACAACGGTACTACATATACGTAATCTATATTAAAATTAACCACTAAGGTGGTTAACATGACCATAAAGAGAATGTTGAAAAAGATAAAAGTTACCTTAACATTATTCTCAAAAATTTCCTGCCGGTATTTTCTAATAAATAAGAGGAGCATTAAAAGTGCTAAAGCAACTAAAACACTATATCCTACAATAATCCATTTGTAATTACTTTCACTCCAAACCTGGGATTCATATTCATTTTTAAGCGATCGCAGGATATTGTATTTATTGCCTTCTACGACTTCTCCCCGGGCAATAACCCTACTGCCCTGCTCAATATTGCCGCGGGTATAAGAAATATTATCCAGTTTACTTTGGAGTTCTTTCTGGGTAAATTCGCTGTCAAAACTTACGTTAGGTTCTATTAGATTAAAGAAAACTTCTAACAATTCATTTTCAAATTCTGCAAGGTTAGATTCCTCAATCTCAGAATTCAAAAAATCCCGTACCTGATCTTGTTTTAAAATATTTTTATAAGAAATCTCAAAAGCTTCATTCCCTTTTCGTAAATAAACCAGCTGATTGTCTTCTAACCTGTTATTAGCTTGCAACAATCCGTATTCATAGACATCATCCAGGGTTTCGTTTACAAAACCAATAATTTGAATTTCCCTGTTATTAAAAATGCTATCGGGAAAAACTTCTGGTACCACCTCTGGCACTTCAGATTTTACCTCAATTGGAATTTCCTGGTTAAACTGAAAATAAGGAGTATGATTATTTATAATTTGTTGACGTTCGTCCTGGATTTCTTCTTCCGATTTTAGGATCGCGAAATCAAAAGGCGCATAGAGATTTTCATACTGCCAGGGCTTTCCCTTAGGAATTTCATATTTAAAATTTCCTCCTTTAGGAAGTAGGTAAACAATTAGCACCGCGGTAAGCGCAAATAAAAATACCTTGTAAAATAACGCCTGATTCTTATACAGGTTATTTACGAATTTCTTCATATAAATCGTGCTATTGCTCAAATGTACTAAAAAATAGCGGCCAAATGAGCGCTCTTGCTAAGTTCCTTATAAAATCACTAAATTCGCAAAAGAAGAAATAACTAAAACATAAATGATGAATAACGAAGTAGTAATTGTAAGCGCCGCAAGGACTCCAATAGGAAGTTTTTTGGGTAGCTTATCTACCGTAGAAGCTACCGATCTTGGTGCTGTTGCCATCAAAGGAGCTCTAAATAAAATTAATTTGAAACCTGAACTTGTACAGGAAGTATTAATGGGAAATGTAGTGCAGGCCGGTGTTGGCCAGGCACCTGCAAGACAGGCCGCTTTAAAAGCCGGAATTCCAGATACCGTTCCTTGTACAACCATAAATAAAGTTTGTGCCAGTGGTATGAAAGCCGTTATGCAAGGTGCACAATCTATTATGCTTGGCCAAACTTCTATAGTTGTTGCCGGTGGAATGGAAAATATGAGTTTAATTCCGCATTATTTATACCATAGAAAAGGACAGAAATTTGGTCCTGCAAAAATGGAAGATGGAATGCAAAAAGATGGTCTGGTAGATGCTTACGACCATAATGCGATGGGTGTCTGTGCCGATCTTTGTGCTACCGAGCATAATTTTTCAAGAGAAGATCAGGATGCTTTTGCCATTAAATCTTACGAACGTTCTGCTCAAGCCTGGGCCGATGGGAAATTTGATAATGAAGTGGTGCCGGTTGAAGTTCCGCAGCGAAAGGGAGATCCTTTAGTAGTGAAAGAAGACGAGGAGTTTAAAAATGTGAGAATGGATAAAATAACTTCACTTCGTCCCGCGTTTAGTAAAGACGGAACTGTAACAGCAGCAAATGCTTCTACTATTAACGATGGTGCCGGTGCTGTGGTTTTAATGAGTCGTGCAAAAGCTGAAGAATTAGGCGTAGAGATCCTGGCAAGCATCAAAGGTTTTGCCGATGCCGCGCAGGAACCAAAGTGGTTTACAACTGCTCCAGCCAAAGCTTTGCCTTTAGCGCTTAAAAATGCAGGTGTTGCTCAAAACGAGATAGATTTCTTTGAATTTAATGAAGCTTTCTCTGTAGTTGGCCTGGCTAATATGAAGATTTTAGGAATTAGTGACGAGATCACCAATGTTCATGGTGGTGCCGTTTCTCTTGGTCACCCACTTGGATGTAGCGGAGTAAGAATTCTTATTACTTTACTAAATGTACTGCAGCAAAATAATGCTAAATTAGGTGCGGCCGCAATTTGTAATGGCGGTGGCGGTGCATCTGCAATGGTAATAGAGCGAAACTCTTAATTTTATATTTTTTATTGAATGCAATACGGAATTTGCCCCTTAAGCATTGTACCACTTCGCGAAACCACATCTAATAATAGCGAAATGGTCTCTCAGGTTCTTTATGGAGAACATTTTAAAATACTTGAAGAACGTGCTCAATGGAGCAGGATTCGTGTTGCATTCGATAATTTTGAGGCCTGGATCTCAAATAAACAATTACTTAAAATTCCGGAAGAAACTTACTTCCAGTTAGACCAGGCTACTCCTAAATATTCTGCAGATCTTTTTGATTTTGTAACCGATCATAACGGGCATCTTATCACTATCCCCCTTGGTGCTTCGCTTAATGCTACCGATTTATTGAACCATCACTTTGAGGGACATTCGGTTTCGGGTGAAAAACTTAAGGTTGAAATTGTAAAAACTGCCTTATTATACTTGAACAGTCCATATTCATGGGGCGGGAAATCGCCATTGGGAATTGATTGCAGCGGACTTACACAAATGGTATACAAATTAAACGGCTACCAATTAAATAGAAATTCGGCCGATCAGGCTAAACAAGGCGAGCCACTTAGTTTTATTGAAGAAAGTGAAGCCGGAGATCTTGCCTTTTTTGATGATAAAGAAGGAATAATAGATCACGTGGGTATTATGATGAACGATAATTATATTATTCACGTAGATGGCAAAGTTAGAATTGATCGCATTGATCATTCAGGAATTTTTAATGCGGAATTAAAAAGACATACTCACCAACTGCGTGTAATAAAGAAGATTATTTAAGCTTTATCGATAATCGTGAAAAAGTTTCGGTTTCCTACTTTCCTTTGGAAACTTCAGCTTTTCAATTTTTTCTACGGAAGTTTTTTCTAAGCTAACTTTTACTTTCAATCCAGCTTGCAAATGCTCCTGAAGCTCACTAACTTCAGAAAAATCCTCTGGGATTCTAACGAGAATTTCATCGGTTTGTGTTTCATTTAGTCTTGCTTCAATAACAAAGATTTTTAAAGCCTGAAAAGCAGTAAGTAAATTGATAATTTGCTGCGGATAAAGTGTAGTTCCTTTCAGTTTTATCATTTGCTTTTTTCGCCCAACAGGCGTACTAATTAGCAATGATTTTCTATCACAGTCACAATTTTCATCATAGAATTTCACCATATCTCCGGTCGCAAATCTCACTAAAGGCATTGTTTGGGTTTGTAAAGGTGTAACTACTAATTCCCCAATTTCACCGGATTTCACCGGATTTTGATTTTCATCGAGAACTTCCGCAAAGATTAAATCAGGCAAACTATGATTTCCCGTATGGAATTCACATTCGGTAAAAGCGGTTCCCATTTCGGTACTAGCGTAGGTAGAAAATAATTCTATATCCCATAAATCTTTTACTTTCTGTCCCAAAGAATTCAGACTGAAATCGGGATTTCGCAAAGGTTCGCCAATACAAACGGCAGCTTTAATCGAAGAGTTTTTATAATCAATTCTGTTTTCAATAGCAAAATCGATCATTTTCAACAAAAATGAAGGAACTGCAACGAGAAAATCAGGTTGAAATCGTTCTATAGATTCCCATTGTAAGCCGGGCAATCCACTGCCGGTTCTTACAATTCCAGCGCCTAGTTTTCGCAAACCTAAAAAATAAGCCATCCCGGCCATAAACCTGCGGTCTAAAGTGGTGGTAAGTTGCACAACACTGGATTTTTGTACTCCGATCATTTCAAAAGATTGGCGTTCGTTTTCAGCCAGCCGATCCAAATCCGCATCGTTTAACGCGAAACTAACCGGATTCCCTAAGGTTCCTGAAGTAGTTACATAATCTATAATTGCATCTTTTCCAACCGCAATAAATTCTTCGTTATATTGTTGTAAGTCTTCTTTGGTAGTAATCGGAATCTTCCTGAATTGCTCGTAAGACTGAATTGCTTCAATATCTATTTTATTTTCTGAAAAGTGCTTTTTATAAAATGGAGAGTTTGCCGCAGCGTAACTTAGCTGTTTTTTTAACAATTTTTGATTTCCGTGTATATCGTAAAAATTAGCCATTTAGAGTCTGCGGTAAGATTTTTTAATCATTTTATCCAGGTATTCCTCATCCGGCAAAGTGGTCACTTCCCTCCTTTTCGCCTGCTTATAATTGATCACCGCTTTTTTAAATTCTTCTTGCTGAAAATAGTAATCGCCGGCAATTTTATAAACTTCCCAGAAATGAGGATTTAGGTATTTTAATCGCTTAATTTTATTTTCTGAAATTTCTTTTTCTTTAGAAATAGCTTCAGTGATTTCCCGACTTAATTTTCGGTATTTCTCGTAATCTTTATAAGCTTCAGTATTTACAAAAGGATCTTCTGCAATGGTTTCTTGAGCTAGCATAACACTGCCTGACACATTTCCGTCTTCAAACTTTTTAAATGCAGCATCGAGGTCGTAAGCTACAAAAGCACCCAGCTGATATGGATTTGCAGACACCCAAACTTTTCTTTCTTCAGGTTTAAAAATTATTCCGTGGTGGGCTAGCAATTGATTTATCGCCATTTCATTTCCCATCCCCAGGTTAGCACCTTCCAAACCTTCTTTATTCCTTAATATTTCAGCAGCTTTCTCTGAGTTTAATTTCTCTTTTTTAGAAAGTAACTCCTGCATTTTATCAAATCGGTATTGGGTATGGCTTTCTGCTATGGCTTTTAAGTTGCGATTATCTTCCGCGTAAGCTTCACTTTGAAAATGGTTGCTGCACACTAACTCATTAGAATTTTCAACCTCATAAACTCCAAAATTCCCCGGGGCAACTTCAATTAAAATCGCTTTGTGCTCTGAGGCGCTGCCAACCATAATAGATTCTGAAACAAAAACTTCACGCTTTTTAGCGATTTCTATAGCTTCTTTAGTTGAAGACGCATATTGCAAGATTTCACGAGTAACTAAACTAATAGGAGTTTTCGCCTGCCGCGGAATTTTACTTTTTCCTGCATTTATCGTGACGCTAATACCTTGCTCATTCATCCCGCTCACTGAACCAATCATCCCGGCCCAGGTGTACATCATAAACTTATGCCCTTTATCAGGATTCACAAAGGCTGCAATTTTTTCTTCCGCAAACTCATCTCCCGCGTAAAAATCGAAATTCCTGCCTAAAAGCAATTGCCCATCTTCTGTTTTATCACCCCAGGCAGCAAAAGAAGTACAACCAACCAGCATTAAATCCTGCAAGGCGTGACCAATATCGTGTGCACCGTGAAAATAGAGCATGCGCACATAGGCCGGGGCAAAATCATTATACTTTTCCAACCCAAAAAGTGAAGTACCGTAAATTTCCTGTTTATACTCTTCCGGGACGTGCAGATACATTTTACGATTAAACCAGGCAACGGTTTTTTTGAGAAAATTACGGTATCCTGGGCCCGGAACGAGTTCATAAATCTTGTCCATAAAGGCAGTTTCCTGCTTGTGCATTAATTCACGGGTCAAGCTCCCGCTTATTACTCCGCGTTCTAAGGCATCTCCCTCAATATATAATTCCCAAATGCCATATTTATTTTTGTACAATGAATTTTTTCCAATCTTATAGTGGGTTTCACTGAGCTTAGTTCGGGTAGTATCTATATTTTTAATTCCGGAAATATCGGGGCGATCTTGCAGAGAGCGTTTTATTCCGCAGGAATTTAGGAGGAGAAAAACCCCGAGAAAGATCGATATTCTAACTAATAGCAATTTCACCTAATCCAATTTTTTAAAAACCAGGATATTATTTTGACGATAAACGATCTCAAAATTCAAATCGATTAACCACCTATTTTCATACTCCGGGGTTAAAATAATTACCTTTTCAGCATATTTAGTAATATTCTCCTTTAAAGCCAAAGAGATATCTTCTACAGGTTTTTGACTTATAATAAATATGAAATATGGTTTGAAATCCTGAGGCCATGCTTTGCTGAAAGTAAGATTCTCAGCATTACTTTGCGAGGTGTTATTAGAAATTTTTCTATTTTCTTTAATCGTATCTAAAACAAAGAATTTACTTTCAGTATTTTTCAGACTTAAAAATACGGGAAGGATTCCAAAATTAGAATTCAGCATAAAGATTTTTTGACCAGGATTTATAAACCCGGAAACCTTTAAAAAGCGTTCCCGGTTCTGGGTAAATTCCTTTTTTGCAGCAGCATAAACCAATTTATACCTGTAATTTCCTAAAACCGTATTTTTTAAATAAAGCTGTTCTTTACTACCAGGTTTATTAAATATCGCAGAGAAACTAAAAGGAGCTTTCTGGGCCAGTTTTCTTTGGAAAAACAATAGATCGAATATTTTTGTCTGAATTACAAATGCAACTATAACCGCGGTTAAAACGCCAATCACAGAGACCACAGAAACCGACTGGAGTGCGGGATGTTTGGCAAAAACCAGCGCGCCAATTCCAAGTAAGGTAGTCAAAACCGAAAGTAAAATTGAAGCCTGATAAGTTTTTAAAGCTGGTTTTCCGGTTTCGTATTCTTTTAGGCAGGCGTTGGTAATAAAAATGCTGTAATCCAGCCCAAGACCAAAGATAAAGGTGGAAATAATAATATTTAAAATATTAAATTCTACTCCGAAAATAGCCATAATTCCCAGTGCGATAATCCACGTGATGGCAATGGGCAGTAATGTTAGTAAGCTAAGCAGTAAATTCCTGTAAAAAAGCAATAACACCATAAAGACTGCAATTAGGGAGAATAAAATAAGCTGGTTAAATTCACTCTTTAGATCTCCAAGAAAATCCTGGCTCATTTGTTTCCGGTCTATAGCTATAATTCCCTCTTTTTCTTCAAGTTCCTGTAAAAGTGCTGAATTGGTTTTTTTAAAACTAAGCGTGCTGGTAACCGTAGAAAAACCAGGATTTCTATTGATAAAATCGTCTAAATAAAGGGTGGAAACATCACGATAATCGTCCAGGAAAATTCCGTTGAAATTTTTGTCTAATTGCTCATAAAACTGGTTAAAGCTTTCTGCCTTAAAACCAAGTTCAGCAGATTCGTTCAAGAGATTATTCTTTAAGTTTTCCTTTTTAGAATAACTCCAAAACTCCTTCCAGGCTTCAATTCTTTCGGTTTGTTTATCGGTAGAAAGCACTACTCCGCCAATGCTGCTAAAACTCTTAATTTTACCGGTCTCTTCCAGGCTTTTTAAGTCCCGATAAAGTTCATTATTCCTGGATAGAGCTTCATCTATATCATTTCCGTAGGAAACCAAATAGGTGGTGTTCACAGCCTCGCCAGCAATTTGCTTAATTTTTTCTTCGGTTTGCTTTATATTTTCAGGTTCAAAATTAAGCTGTGAAATATCTTCGTTAAATTCAACTTTAGTGAAGAAAAATAATCCCGCAAAAAAGATTAACAGTACACCGCCAACTAAATTTTTTTTCTGATAAAAACGTTGAAAAGCGAGCTTATCTATCCAGTTAGTCTTTACTTTCTCCTTATTTCTAGGCGGCTGATAAAATTGTGGAATTAGGATTAATGCAAATATTGAAGCAGATATAACACTAACAGCTGCAAAGATTCCCAAATCCTTCAGGGCTTCACTTTCCAGGAAAAGTAAACATAAAAAAGCGATAGCCGTAGTAAAACTACTCATTAAAATAGGCTTGCTGACTTCCCGGTAAAGCACTTTTACATCGGCATTATTTCTAAAATGAGTTAGGATATGAAGTGCATAATCAAGGCTAATTCCCAATAAAATAGCACCTATACCTAAAGAAATAGCTGAGACACTGCCCTTGATGAAGTATAACAAGGTAATGGCAGCCAAAGCTCCCAATAAACTGGGAAGAAAAAGTAATAACGGGACGTAAAACCTCCGGTAAAATAGAACAAGTAGGATAAGTAAAATAGAGAAAGCTATACTAAGCGTAAGCTGAATATCACTTTTTATTTGCTTTGCATTTGCGATGGCATATAAAACACCACCGAAATATTCAGCTTTAACTTCAGAATTATTATTTAATGCTGAAATTATCTTATCCAAACGCTCTATAAAAACCTCATTATTCTTGGTTTCAGAAGCAGGGTATTCAGGATTGATAAACAGCAGTAAATGTCTTTCATCTTTAGTGACCAGGTAATTATTATAGATTTTAAAATTATCGTCTACCTGCAGTTCCTGTAATTTTTGTAAACCCAGGTTTGTGATAGAGAGCGGGTCTTTAAAAAGAAATTGCTTGGTTATAAATCCGGTTGGAGAAATTAAATCTTTGTAGGAGCTTTCCAATTTTTCCTGAATGCTGTCTTCCTGCAGTCTGGAATTTATTTCCTCATAATCCCGCGAATTAAGGAATAATGGGAGATTCTGGTAAACAAAGTTATATACTTCTAAAATACCTTCATCAGGAATTTCTCCCTGGATTTTCGTGATATATTCAGGTAGTTCTTGATTTAAAGAATCTGTAAGCTTACCGGCGTATTTAGTAAGTTTTTCAGGACTTTTTTCTTCCGAAGAAATAGCGAAAATGAGTTTGTCTGAAAACTCTGTATTATCCAGTACTTTTCTTAAAACGTTCTGTTTTTCTCCAGATGGAATAAGCTTGGTAATATCTTCTTCTAGCTGAATATTTGAAGCGAAATATCCGCCAACCAGCACAAAAAGTAGCAACAACAAAAAACCAATCGTTTTTTGTCTTCGAAAAAAATAGTAAAGCTTTAGGAAGAAATTATGCATTTAAGGTTTTACCACCTGTTTTTGGTTTGTTATCGAAAATAAGAAATAAAACACAATCCACAGTAGCACGGCGGCAATTCCTGCCAGCGCAAAACTGCCAATAATATACTGCCACAAACCAAGAAAGATATCGGCAGTAGAATCAAAATCTTCTGGTCTTAATTCCCAGGCCAATCCTCGACCGGTAAGTAAGGATCCCGCTTGATAACTGGCATAAATAATAAACGGAATAAGGGGCGGAATACTAATGTTACTGAATAAAAATGCTACAACTTTATTCAATTTAAACATTGCCGCTAAGCTGAAAACCAGTAAGGTATGTAAGCCCCAAAAGGGTAAGATCCCAACAAAAACACCCAGGGCAATTGCCGCGGCTTTTTTATGCGCAGGCTCCTGACTTTTAATAATATTTTCTTTCCAGAAACGTTTAAAGCCTTTCTTTCTAAAATCCTGGTAAGTATCTCGCGGATGGATATAGAAAAAACTCACCAAAACAAACCAAATGTAGAGCAGCGTTATCCTGGTTATATCCCAAAAAGGCCGAAAATGGGTTACCCGGTTTTCTTCATAAAAAACCTTAATTGGTACGTTTCGTACTTTAACTTTTCGCCAGGCGGCTTTTACAATAATCTCAATTTCCAACTCAAATTTGCTGGTATAAAGCTTAATTTGGTTTATTACCTTTAAAGGATAAAGTCGGTAGCCGCTTTGTGTATCGGTTAACTGGGTACCGGTAACTACTAAAAACCAAAAGTTAGAAAATTTATTGCCAGTGGTACTTTTTCCGGGAATCCCATCCTGTCCCATATTGCGATCTCCAACCAGTAAAATTTCAGAACCGGGAGTTTTTTCTTCTAAATGACTGAGGAAAACATCCAAATCATCAGGATAATGTTGCCCATCAGAATCTATGGTTATTGCATATTCGTAACCCAAATCTTCAGCAATCTTAAAACCGTGTTTTAAAGCTTCGCCCTTACCCCTGTTTTCTTCAAAATGATGAATATTTATTTCAGAAAAACTTTTGAGAATTTCTTCCGTAGCATCTGTAGAACCATCATTTACCACCAGAAGATTAGAGGTATATAATAGTAAATCCTGTAAAACGCTAGCCAGGCTTTTTTCGTTGTTGTATGTAGGAATTAGAATACAACAATTTAAAGCTTCAAATCTGGCCTGGTGTATGGGTTCTTGGTTCAAATTAAAATGGCTTTAATTGCAAAAGTAAAATTAAAAAGTAAAGCACAAACTTCTAAAAGCTTAAGATTCAACTTTTTTATAAAGAGAATTGATCTTTAATGAAATCCCGGCCGAATTCTTAGCTATACCTTTAAGTTTTATTTCCTGGTTTTCTTCTGTAATTTCGGTTTCGAGGTTTAAAACAGCATCGGTATTTGGATCTACCACCGCCATAAATTTCACGTTATTCCCTTTTTTAAACTGAAGTTTACATCCACACCTACGCTCGGCTTCTTCTTTAAATAAATTCATTAAAATCACACCCGGTGTTACGGGTCTTCCGGGAAAATGCCCATCGTAAATTTCATGATCCTTGTTAATTTCTATTTGGGTAAAATGTTTTCCGTTTTCTTCGGAAGAATTTACTACGGAATAAAAATTCTTTAATAACATGTATTGGTTGGTGTTGGTGTCTTACTAAAATACACAGAAAATTCAGGAATTTAAGTTTTTAGGGACATTTTATGGTTCAAAAACTGTAGGAGGTATTTCGTGGTTTATTTTAATTTTACTAAATTCAATAGTCGTCATATCCCCGGCCTCTTCTTTTAAATCAACCTGCTCCACAATATTTTCTTTATTAAAGGATAAATGAATTTCAGCAAACATCGCTTTTAAATTTTTATCCTTCGGAATTATTAAAGCAGAAATCAAATTATTATTGCGCGTATAAGAAATATCAAAATTCTCATTATCCTGAAGCAATTTACCGTTTACGCTTCCAGTTATAAGTTTGGCAATTTTGTCAAAAAGTTTGTTAGAACTAGTATTTCTTACGCTTTTATCGCCGGCATCATCTATATGAAGTTCTTCTTCTATAAATAGAATTACATAATCTTTAGGTTCGGCATATTCCCATTTTAATTTTTCGGGATTTTGGTAATAAATTTTCCCGCGACTCACAGATTCATCTGTGATCATTGCAATTTTCTTAGTTTGAATAAAATCGGCTTCCAAAGTTAAAAGATCCTTGGTTTTAGTCAGCATCTCTTTCTGAAATTGAGAAATTTCATCTTTAGAAAGTTCTTCCTGCGCCGCTAAATTCAGACTTAAAAACAAAAATAAAATATTAAGAATACGCATTGATTTCCAGTAATTTATCAGGTCTTACAACCTCATATTGATTATTTTTCAAAAATAGCAACAACTGTTCCAGTATGTTAACGGTTTTAGCATTATTATCGTGCAAAAGAATTACCGCTCCCGGTTTAAGCCTTTTTTTAATCCTATTTAATATAATTTCTTCAGAAGAAAGCACCGCATCAAAAGATCTAATACTCCAACCTATTGAAAGCATATCGATTTTTTGAAGGGCTTTTTTGGTTTTTGGGCTTACAATTCCGAAAGGCGGTCTAAAGAGTTTCATTTTTATGCCAGCGGTTTCCTCGGCAATTTTGTTACAATCTTCAATTTCCTTTACAATTGTTGAAACACTTAAAGCTCCCATTTTTCGGGTATGGCTATACGTATGGTTGCCCACCAGATGTCCTTTAGTAAGGATTTTTCTAAAAATTTCGGGATTTTTTTTAATATTTTTCCCGATGCAGAAAAATCCTGCTTTTGCATTATACTTTTCCAAAACCTTCAAAATTTCCAGCGTGTTTTCTACTGGGCCGTCATCAAAGCTAATGGCTATTTGTTTTTCTTTAATTCCAGGATTTTCACTAATAGAATTTACAAAGAAATTAAACCGAACATTTGTAGATACGGTAAGCAAAAAAAGGAGATAAAAAACAATAAAGCTTAATACATACCAAAATGAAGTAAAACCAAATATGGCCAATACCAAACCCGCGAAAAGCAGGAGAATAATAACCGTATTTATAATTTTAAACCGCACTGAGTAAGATTAAACTGTGATCCCTGCCAAGATACTGATTGTAAATAAGAATGGTTTTTGAAACTTTTCTTTCTATGTGGTTCAACTTAAAAATTTTGGGGATTTTACCCGATTTTAAAATAGTAGCAGCCAGATAAATCGCATAACCCGAAGCAGTATCAAAATCGCCCACCAAATATTTATAAGCTAATTGCGGTGTATTTCGAAATAAATTTTGCTGAAGATTTTTATAATAATGATCGTATCGGTTATCGCCATTATTTCCTAAAATCACTGCATCTATAGCTTCGGAATTCAGGTTGTTTTTTGCCAGAAAATTTTCAATTTCATCATTGATTTCTTCTGGCTTAATCACATTTTTTAAAGAGACGCTTTGAAATTCAGCATAAGTATTTTGTTTTTTTTCTTTTGAAAGGACGAAAAAATGTGCACCTTCCGAGGTTATTGTTCCGGGAGAATCTTCTTTAAGTAAATCGAGGTTTTTAATAGGATTTGATTTCAACTGGCCATCCAGTTTTTTAAACGAAGTGATTTTTGCTGAAATCTCATCTACTCCTCCAACCAAAACCGAATCAATTTTAGGATTTTCACTGAAATGCATTTGGGCGTCAAGCAAAGCTGTCTCCAGGGAACCAGAATTTTGAGTGTAAGTGACATTATAATTCTTACATCCCAAATTTAAAGCAATTTGCCCGCCAATAGTGTTGTGCGTAGATTGAATAAACGAAGTTGGCGTTAATAATTTTTCCTCCTGATTCAGCAAATTTTCAAGAAATTTCTCGGTGTCCTGTTTACAACCTTCACCTGTTCCCGTAATTATCGCATCTGGGATTTTAATTTCAGCTTCTTCTAAAGCAATTTTTGCTGAAGTAATCCCCATTTTAATGGCTTTAGACATTCGTCTTAATGCCATAGGTTTAATAAACTCCTTATAATTTGGCGAAATTGCTGTAAAAATATTTTCGGTGTAAATCCTTGCCGTTTCCTCCGAAAATAAATAACCAGGCTGCGCCGAAATACTCCCAATCCCGTTAATATATATCTTATCCTTCATTTTTACTGAAAATTAATGAAGTACAATTTCCTCCAAATCCAAAGGAGTTTGAAAGCACATGGGTTATTGATTTTTTCTTCAATTTAGTGACCGGAACTAATCCTGAGTTTGTCATTGGCTCAGTAAAATTAAGATTAGGAAAAACCTGTTGGTTTTGTATTGAAAGCAAACTATAAACCGCTTCTAAAGCTCCCGCAGCCGCCAAAGTATGGCCGGTAAAAGCTTTTGTAGAGCTAAAATCGGGTAAATTTTTTAGAAAAATTCGCTTTAAAGCCTCAGTTTCTGCGCCGTCATTATTTCTAGTAGCAGTACCGTGAGCATTTATGTAATCTATTTTTTCAGCAGGAATTCCGGCAATTTTTAAAGCTTTCTGCATTGCCAAAAATGCTCCTTCTCCCTTTTCTGAAGACGCGGTTTGATGAAAAGCGTCATTAGCATTTCCATATCCGGAAATTCTGCCTAAAACCGGTTTTCCATTTAAATCTTCTTCGCCTTCTAAAACCAGGTATGCAGCGCCTTCCCCAAGGTTCAAGCCATTCCGGTAATTATCAAAAGGTTTACAATGATCTTCAGATAAAATCATTAACGAATTGAATCCGTTGAGCGTAAATTTGGTAAGGCAATCTGTACCGCCAACAATTACACGTTTTAGTCTCCCTGCTTTAATCATCCTGGCGCCTAGCATTATCGCATTAGCTCCAGAAGAACAGGCAGTACTTATAGTACTTACAAAACCAGTAATTCCATAATGCTCAGCGATTTTTTCTGTGGTAAAACCGGGATGTTGTGCGCGTATAAATCGACTATTTTCTGTTTTTCCTTCTGTAAAATCTTTAAAATGAGTTTCGGTGGCATCCATTCCGCCAACGCTGGTTCCCGAGATAAACCCCGTTTCAGCATCAATTTTTAGGTTTGACTGAGATATCGCTTCTTTAACTGCCAATGCGCCCAGCAAAGTAGCGCGTGTGAAACTGTGATTTTCAGGTAAGTTTAAATCGTCAGTAAGAGTTTCGTTGGAAATCTTAATTTCCCCAACCGGTAAATTCTGATGGATTGTTTTGAGAATTTCAGCAGTAGAAATTCCATGTTTTTCTGAAATTAAAGAGCGATAATTTGCCGCAGTGTTGTTGCCAATTGCAGAGATAATACCCATTCCGGTAACGGCAACACCTTTATTCATAAACTATTTGGTTCGGTTTTCTTCAATAAATTGAGCCATTTGGTTTATAGAGACAAATATTTCTTTCCCCTGGGCAGGATCGGTAAGTTTTATGCCGTAATCTTTTTCTAATAACACAATAAGCTCCAGGGCGTCTATAGAATCCAGGCCAAGACCATCGCCAAAAAGCGGTTCGTCGTTGCTTATATCGGCAGGTTCCATATCTTCCAGGTTAAGTTGCTCGATAATACTTTTTTTAAGTTCTGTGTGTAGGTTTGTCATTTTCAGCGCAATATAATTTTTTGAGGCTTTCTTTGGAAAATGGAATATTTTTCTCCTTTGAAACCAGGCACAAAAATACATCATATTCGCCATTTTGCAAGTCTAACCAGCCAGAAAGCACCTGGGGACTTTTTTCTGAAATCAATAAAGATTCGGTATAATTTGTTAGTAATTCGGCATCAAAATTTTCAGAAATAAAAAAAGCATTCTCACTTTGCAGCTTATATTTAATACTTATTTCTCCTAATACGATATTTGGCAGGGTATACACAAATAGTGAAGGTGATGCAAAAGTCTTCGTACTTTCCAGAAATTGCCTGTCGGTTTCCAAACTGGAGGCATTGTTGGAAATTACCAGGGCGGTATTTTCTGTTGGCTTATTTTGGAAAATAATTTCAGAAGCCAGAATTCCCAATTTTGAAAGTTCGTCCATTTTATGAAATTTAGGATATTGTATCTCTAAAAAATCATAACAAGCTTTTAGAAAAAGGTTGATATCCTTTTCTGAAGATTCAAAAATCAATTTTTCCGAATTAAAAATTTTTCCATTTTTAATTCTAACCCAATCCTGTATGTAAAATTCCTTAGACATTTTATTCCTTTTGCTTTTTAAAAACTAAAGCCAGGTTACAGCCGCCAAATCCCGATGCGGTTTTCAATGCATAACTCATTTCCTTCTGCTCATTTTTCTGAATAATATTTAGCGGTTTCGAAACCCCCAATTCCCCAAAATTTTTGGAAGTAAATAATTCATTATTCAGCATTGAATGTTTGGTAACAATACTCTCTATCAAACCCGAAGCACCCAGCGTATGCCCATAATAAGCCTTTAAACTATGAAGTGGTGTGTTTTCTAAACCAGAACGGTAAAAGGCGATACTTTCCATCTCATCATTAAAAATAGTTGCAGTACCATGAGCCGATAGAAAATCAATTTTTTCTGCGGAAATTGAAGCTTCTTTCAGTGCTTTTTGAATGCTTTTATACAGGCCTTCTCCGGTCCTGGATGGTCCCGAAATATGGTTAGCATCATTTGCTGAAGCATCACCAATCAAACTAATATTCTCGGAAGTTTCGGGTTTATTTAAACTAACCAAAATTGCCCCGGCCGCCTCCCCCAGGTTAATCCCATCACGATCTTTTGCAAAAGGTTTACAGGTTTTGGTGCTTAATGCCTGGAAAGAGTTAAAACCGGAAATCACAAAATCGCTAGCCAAATCGGCACCAACTACAATGGCATTTTTTATTTTCCCTGAATTTCCCAATCTTCTTGCCACCGCGAGACCCAGGCCTCCAGATATACAGGCATTGGAAACAATTATTGGAGTTTGGGTGAACCCGAAGAAATTGGCTATAACTTTTCCCACTTCGCTTAACTCTAACCGGTTTTCGGGAAAATCACCTGGTTCTTTTAAAAGGTTAATATTTCCTTTGGTGGTAGCAATAATCAGGTTGGTTTCTTTTAAATCCAGATTTTTATTTTTATCCAAAACCTGTTTTACCGCAAGGATGACCATTTTTTCCAGTTTGGTAAACTTTTCAGTATTTCCAAATTCTAAAAAAGCCTGGTTTAATTTGACATCATCAATAATACCAGCAGGAAATGGGTTTTCGGTAATTCCAGGTTTTTGTTGAAGTTGCAAACCAGATTTTCCCTCCCGTATCGCCTGGATATTTTCTTTAGTAGAAAATCCTAATGGAGAAATAATCGCATCGTCTAACAGGTAGAGGTTCTTCATTAAAGCAGCTTCATTTTCTTTTTCCAATCTAAGAAAAACGGCGGATTATTTAATACCAATTCCCTGTTTTGATTAAGAAAAACCTGCAACGTTTCCCCGGTGCAAATCAAATCTTCGCCTTTAAAAACTTTATAAATGAAATTCATTTTGGCGGCTTCAGAATTTTTAAAAGTGGTTTCTACCCGAAAGGCGTCGCTATATTTTAATGGTAATTTATGCTCACAAACTGATTTTACAATGGGTGTGGAAAAACCTTCAGTTTGAGCATCGAGGTATGAAATGCCGTGTTCCCTGCCAAAATCTTCTCGACCTTCTTCGAAGTATTTTAAATAATTGCCATGCCACACGATTTGTAGCGGGTCACATTCGTGGAAACGCACCCTAAGATTCGTGATTGTGGTTAAGGATTTCTCCAGCATATTATAATAAATTATTAATAGTGTTCATTTTTTCCATCGATGAAAAAACGAACCAAAAAAATCTAGGCTTACGAAACTTTATCTAAATTTTTCGTTCTGCATCTAAATTTTAGGAACTCGCTAGAAAATTTAAATTTAATAGAATAAACCTTTAGCTCAAATAGGCTAAAATTTTACGGTGCTTTCACTTCAAATTTTACGACAAATTTTCGATAGGCCAAAGTATCAAAGTAAAATAATTGGCCCGCCATACAAAATCTATTATCTATTTTTGTTAGAAAAATCAGTCTACAGTAACGGTTTTCATTTCGGAAGTGGCTAAAAGCTTTCCTTCTTCATCAAAAGTACGAGCGCCAACAGAAGTTACGTTCATAAACTCCTGCAGGATTTCTACATACGTGACTAGTTTGCTTCCTGCTTTTGGAAGTTCCATAATTTCTACAGCTTTAATGGCACCAATAAAACCGGTTTTTGGCTTATCGAGTCCGCTTAAAAATCCTTCATAACCACGCCAAAGCGACATACTCTGCGCCATATGCTCAATAAGTCCCGGTTCAGAAAAAATAGTGTTTTCTACCAAAATATTATCTGAAGGAATAGTAAACCCGGTGGTTCCAGTCTTTTCGGTATATTCCAGTAAACTGTCTACCATCACAAACGGAGGTTTCTGGGGAATTAACTGCAGAATTCGGTCTAAATCTAAAATTGGTTCTTTGAGTAAATTTTCTGCCATAAGTTGTTTTTAACTGAAATCGTTCCAGTAATCATAATAATTATACCATTGATGCGGATACTTTTTTAGCATAGTTTCCAGATTTTCAAGATAAGCTTTTAAAAGATTTTTCGCATCATTTTTCTTAGGATTATAGGGCCTTGCATAGAAATGATAATGAAAATTCTTCTCCCGCATAATGTGCACAAACAACACGGGAATTTCATTACGAGCAGCCAATTTAAAAGGGCCCTGCGGAAATTGTGCCGGTTTTTCCATAAAATTATGGGTGTAAGTTTTAGCCTGTTCGGTATAACGATCGGCGGCAAATACCAATAATTCGTTATTTTGAAGCGCATTGTTCATTTCAAAAATATGTGAAAGATTTTCTTTTAAAACAATAAGTTTTATAGCCGATTTCCCGGTTACCGAATCCAGGTAGTTCTTAATTTCTTCGTGCTCTAAGTCGGTAACTACAAGGTTTACAATGTGATGATTATTCTTATCATCAAAAAAATGTTTTGCCAGGTTAAAATTTCCAATGTGCGCAGTAAGCAAAATGCCGCCTTTTTTCTGTTCCAGTAAGTTTTGAATATGCTGAATTCCATCAAACTCAAAGCTATACTTGTGTTTTAGGCCCGACGTGATAGCGACACGGTCAAGTTGGATCCTACCAAAAGTGAAATAACTTTTGTAAATATTCAAAGCTGAATTTAGCCGGGAATAGCCCAACCGATTTCTAAATAAATAATAAACGCTTTTCGTAGAATTAAAAGCGAAAAATACAAAGTAGAGCGCCACAAAAAGAAGGACAAAATAAGAAGCGTAAAGCCCGAAAGTTTTGATGATGAAAACATAAATTCTCAACCCAAGAACGGTACCACGTGATTGTCCCTTCCAATTAGACATAGTTTAAGAATAGAGTCCGCCGTTAATATTTATCACTTCCCCGGTAATGTAAGAAGCTTTATTTGAGGCCAGGAAACTCACTAAATCGGCAACTTCTTCGGCTTCACCAAAACGACTTAAGGGAATTAATTTTTTAAGCTCTTTTTCATCAAAATCGGCGGTCATATCTGAAGTTATAAAACCTGGTGCCACAGCATTAACGGTGACTTTTCTTTTGCCAATTTCTTGCGCCAGGGCTTTAGTGGCAGCGACCATCGCTCCTTTTGCCGCCGAATAATTCACCTGCCCGGCATTGCCTTTTAATCCGGAAAGTGAAACGATATTAATAATTCGCCCATAACGGCGTCTAAGCATATTTTTGAGCAAAGCCTGGGTTACATTATAAAACCCGTTTAAACTGGTATTGATTACGATTGCCAGTCTTCTGGCTTCATCCACATAAAAAGTCCGTCGCGGGTAATTCCTGCATTATTTACAATGACTTCAATTTCAGCATTTAGATTA
The DNA here is from genome assembly GCF_900142975.1 of Salegentibacter salegens. Taxonomy (NCBI): domain Bacteria; kingdom Pseudomonadati; phylum Bacteroidota; class Flavobacteriia; order Flavobacteriales; family Flavobacteriaceae; genus Salegentibacter; species Salegentibacter salegens. The sequence goes on along the minus strand of NZ_LT670848.1, from coordinate 865,971 downwards.
TTTTTACCGAAATCTTCAAATGCTTTTGCGGTTTTTTCAGCATCAGCTACATCAAACTGAAGCAATTCGCATTTTACACCTTCGGCTTCAATAAGTTTTTTAGTTGCTTCTGCAGCATCAGTATTGGAATGATAATTCAATAAAATATTATATTGCAATTCCTTTGCTATTTTTAAAGCAATGGCTTTTCCAATTCCGCGGGAAGCACCGGTGATGAGGGCGTATTTCATTTTTTAGTTAGAAATTTGATAGAATTATTAAAGCTATTATTTTGGAAATCTTTTATTGAATTATTGTTTGATTTGGCCTGCCCTTCATTTCTTTTGCTCGTCCAAAAGAAACGAAGCAAAGAAAAAGACGCCTTTTTCAAGGAATTTTTTGGCGAAAATACCAAAAACCGTGAACAAAACCCCGCGGAGAACCGATGGAAAATCGGTCCTCCTGAATCTCGCGGTTTTGTCCACATATTCTGCGAAAAAGCTTTAAAACACTCAAAATCATGTTCTAAATTAGAATATAGCATTATCAACACCTATTTACATTAACCCCAAAAATTTTATCCTGCAAGGTTAATAAACTTCGTTATTTTTTAGATAATCCTTTACTTCCGCATTAATTTTATACATCGGGAAATCTTCCTTTATTTCGGGTATTATTTTATTCATTTCTTCCAAAACTTTCCGGGTTTTTTGTGACAGTTTTTCATCAAACTTCAAATAACGCAATGCCTGAATAATAGTAATAATTTCTACCGAAAGCACTTCAAACGCATTATCAATAACGGTTTTTGTAATATTCGCAGCGTTAGCACCCATACTCACAATATCCTGGTTATCGTTATTGTTGGGAATACTGTGAACGTACATTGGGTTGGATAGTGTTTGGTTTTCGGCAGTAGTCGAAACCGCGGTAAACTGCGCGCCTTGCATCCCGAAATTTAAACCCAATTTTCCCAAATTCACAAATGGTGGTAAAATATCGTTAAGTTTATTGTTTAGCAAATAATTAAGCTGGCGCTCGGCAAGCATCGATAGTTTTGTGACCACCAGTTTTAATTTATCCATTTCTAAAGCCACATAATCTCCATGGAAATTTCCGCCGTGATAGACGTGCTCATTTTCAACATCTATAATGGGATTATCATTAGCTGAATTTACCTCTTCGATTAGGATTTTTGCAGTATACTCTATGGTATCGTAAACGGGACCTAAAATTTGTGGTACGCAGCGCAAGCTATAATATTCCTGAACTTTTTCCTTGAAATACGTATTTTTATCGGCTTCATCATTATATAAATGCTCGTTACGGTCTCGGGTAAGTTTGCTATCTTTTAAATGATTTCGCATTTTTTCAGCAATCTTTTGCTGGCCAGGATGTTTTTTTGCTGCATTGAGCTCTTCAGATAAATGATCGTCGTAAGCCTGCACGATTTCATTAATCGCCGAAGAACAAAAAACCGACCAGTTTAACAATCGCCTGGCATAAATAATATTGACAATGCCAATACCCGTCATTGCCGAAGTGCCATTCATTAAAGCCAGGCCTTCCCTAATTTCAATCTTTATTGGCTCAATATTTTCTTTCGCAAAAGCTTCTTTGGTTTCAAGACGTTTTCCCTGATAAAAAACTTCTCCTTCCCCAATTAAAACCAGTGCTAAATGTGCTAATTGCACTAAATCTCCCGAAGCTCCTACTCCACCGTGTTCAAAAATTAAAGGCGTTATATTTTTATTAATAAGTTCCTGCATCACTTCAGCTACCGATTTATGCACGCCAGATTTTCCTAAGGAAAGTGTATTTAAACGAGCCAGCATTAAAGCTTTAACGTAGAGCGGCTCCATTGGTTTTCCTGAACCTGAGGAATGACTGCGAATTAAATTATATTGAAGTTGAATGCGATCTTTATCCTTGATCTTGTATTGCGCCATCGGGCCAAAACCTGTATTAACGCCATAAATAACCTTATTTTGCGAAAACTCTTTAAGAAACTCAAAACTGTTCTCAATTTTGGAAAGGTTTTGTGAAGACAACTGAATTTCAGTATTTTCAAACAAAACCTTGTGAAAATCTTCAAGGCTAAGGGCATCATTAATTTGGAGCATAGGCCGCATTATTGTTAAAAATCTTAACAAATGTACTATATTTAGCCCGTATTAAAAATTGCCGGTTTTTGATTTAGATTAAAAATTTATTATAAATATAAATCGGCGTATTCTGCAAAAATGAAACAGCTTGAAACCCAAATCTTAATTATTGGTGCAGGTCCATCTGGTATGGTTGCAGCCGGCTATTTAAAAAAACATGGGGTTGATTGTTTAGTAGTCGAAAAAAGTACGTTCCCGCGTTTTAGTATCGGGGAAAGTTTGCTTCCCAGGAGTATGGATAATTTTGAAGAAGCAGGATTACTGGAAGCTATTAAGGCAGCCAGTTTTCAGAAAAAATATGGCGCGAGATTTATAAAAGGCGGCAAAGTTGGCGAATTTGATTTTAGTGAGAAATTTGGCAAAGGTTGGGATTGGACCTGGCAGGTTCCAAGGGCTGATTTTGATCTTGTGTTAGCAAATGAGATGGAGCGTAAAGGCGTAAAAATTTTCTTTAATGCCGAAGTTACTAATGTTATTTTCTGCGGAAAAAAATCTACTACTGAAATTGTTATAAATTCTGAAGATAATTTTAAGATAAACGCTGATTTTATAATTGATGCCAGTGGGAATGGCCGTGTTTTAGCAAATCAGTTGAAATTGAATGCATCTCCAAAAATATCTGGGAATTCATCAATATTTACTCATATTAAAGAGACAAACAGGCCAAAAGGAAAAGAAGGTGAATTGATTACTTTTGAAGTTTTGGACACTAAAACCTGGTTTTGGTATTTCCCTTTTTCAAACGGAAATTCAAGCCTGGGTTTTGTGAGTAATAATGATTGGTTTGGAAATTTCAGTAAAGATAATTCGTTAGCGTTTAGAGAAATGCTAAAAAAACTGGAATATTATCAGGATAGATTTGATGATGAATTGTTTCTTTTTGAGCCAATTAAAATGCCAAATATCTCAAGAAATGTAAAGAAAATTTATGGAGAAGGATTTGCACTAAGTGGTAACAGTGCTGAGTTTCTTGATCCTATTTTCTCCTCGGGAGTAGCTTTTGCAACCGAATCTGGTTTACAGGCAGCTAAACTTGCCAGGCTGGAAGTTGAAGGAGAACAAGTTAATTGGGAAAAAGATTATGCCGATTATATGCAAGCAGGAATTTCTGTATTTAGCAGTTATGTAAAAGAATGGTATACAGGGAATTTGCAAAAATTGTTTTTTCACGAAATGCCGCGGAAAGAAATAAAAGAACAAATTTGTGCAGTTCTCGCCGGTTATGTTTGGGATAAGAGCAATCCATTTGTCAAGAATCATCAGCGAATTATTAAAAATGTAGCTCGCTTAATAGACCAGGAAGAAATAAATGTTTAAAAACTTTTAAACTTAAAATTCTGACGGCAAAGCGTTTAAAAATTAGTGCTTATTTTATTGCATTCTTTAGCCTAAAAAGTTTGGAAGGTAAGTAAGTAAAAGTTACATTTGCAACCGCAAAAATGTTTGCGCGTTCTTAAATATTGGAGAGGTGGCAGAGTGGTAATGCAGCAGCCTGCTAAGCTGTCATCCTTCGGGATGCCCGGGTTCGAATCCCGGTCTCTCCGCAAGATTTTTTAGTCTGCGGATTTTTATTCTCCTTTTCTTCTGGAAAAGATAGGGATAATCTTCCTCCGTCTCCCGGACTGCTTTTTGAAAGAGTATTTTGGATCGGATAAGACTAAAATTTCCGTTAATAGTTTATGCTATTAATTTTGGGGTTTATTTCTGGCATTGCCAGTATAAGTCTTCCCAATTATCGCGCCGAGCGCGATTAAAAAATTACTCGGGGTGTAGCGTAGCCCGGTTATCGCGCCTGCTTTGGGAGCAGGAGGCCGCAGGTTCGAATCCTGCCACCCCGACTTTTACAAGTTATATTTTAACACAAAAAAAGGATAATTGTATGGTTTTCATATAGTTACCCTTTTTTTTGTGCTCAAAATTTAACAAATAGTGTTAAATTTTATGTGAGTTAATCGTGAGTTCACGGTGAATTTGTGAGTTAATCGTGAGTTATTTTTTTGTATTTTTAGCTTACCGGTACTCCATAATTATGTATTGGTAGTTTGACTTTCGCCTTAATTAATTGTTTCATTTAAACAACAAAGCTATGCGTACCAGTCAAACCTTTTCCATTTCTTTTATTATCCGAAAAAAGAAAAAACAACCTGAATCAGCTATCCTCTATGCCCGAATTACCGTAAACGGCAAATCCCTTGAAATCAGTTTAAAACGTACTATTCCGATTGACAAGTGGAATCCAGTAGCCAGTAAACTTACTGGTAACAGTTCTGAAAGCCGGCTCATCAATAAAAAAATTGATGAAACCAAGGCCCAGCTCTATAAAACCCATGACAGTCTTGTAAAAGAAGGACTGCTAGTAACCACGCAGACGGTCAAAGCTAGATTTTTGGGGAGTGATCAGCAGCATTATACGCTTATCTATTTGATCCATTATCACAAGGAGAAAATGGGTAAGGTTTTAAAGTATGGGACTATGAAAAACTATACAACTACGGAAAACTATCTCAAAGATTTTTTAAAAGCCCAGTATAATACCTCAGATATTTATTTAAAACAGATTGATTATCAGTTTACCCTGGGATTTGAAAGCTTTTTGAGGGGCTTGCCAAGGCTCCAAAATAATGGAGTCATGAAGCATATGGAGCGCTTTAAAAAACTGATGCGCCTGGCCGAAGATTTAGATTGGATTGAAAAGAACCCAACCAAAAGGTTTAAACTCCGTTTTGACCAGGTGGATATGGTCTACCTATCCAAAGCCGAATTACAAAAGATCAAGGAAAAGGAGTTCAAAAGGTCTACTCACAATATCAACCGAGATATTTTTGTGTTCTGTTGTTATACGGGGTTGCCCTATGGCGATGTCAAGGAGCTAAAGAAAAAGCATATTCAGATAGGTGTTGATGGGAATAAGTGGATATACACCCGAAGGATAAAAACTAATACGATGCTGAGAATCCCACTGTTAGAAGAAGCTGAACGAATTCTTGAAAAGTACCAGGACCATCCAAAGGTATGTTCCAGTGATATTTTACTTCCGGTCTATTCCAACCAGAAAACCAACCAGTACTTACGCGAAATTACCAAAGCGGTAAAGATAAATAAAGAACTTAGTTTCCACGCCGCAAGGCATACTTTTGCCACAACGGTAACCTTAGCCAATGGTGTTCCTATTGAAACAGTATCTAAGCTTTTAGGACATACAAAATTATCTACTACTCAAATTTATGCCCGGGTAATTGATTCTAAAATTTCAAGTGATATGGACTCTTTGAGAATTAAATTAAATAATAAAAATTAAACTTTCTTTTAAAGAAATGCAGTTGGTGCAAACCAAGATGTATGAAAATTTTGTCCCGCCCACGGGACGAAATCGAATAGCAAGAGGGTAACACGCAGAGCGATGTTATTCGATTTCTTTTTTAACAAACACCTGATTTTACAGTGCTTTTAAATTTGAAACTTTAAAAAAATATCCACCCTAGTGGATATACCCCACTTTAAAGATGAGTAAAATAAGGATGGCGGTAGCCAGTAAGTATTAAAATAGTATCCATGGTTACTTTTACTTCCATTTTGCAAAAGCTCCATTTAAATAAAAGAGGTTCCTTAAAAAATGTCTTGGACACGAGCCAAAAAGCTTTGAAAATGAACAGATAAAAGAAAAATTCATGTCAGCTTTTTGACTCAAGTCCGCTGGGGAGTAACTAAATTCACCGATCAGGATTTCAGAATTTTTTAAAGATCCTTTTTACATCACCTTACCTTTCGATGCAAAAAATCAAGCTTTAAAATTAACCGGAGCGCATAAACCGCTTTGCTATTTATAGCTCCTCTATAATTTTAAAACTTGAAGATGAAGGTGCATCAAAAGGTAATGCGATGGCCCTGGAAGAAGTAAATAAAAATTGAGAATAAACCATTTCATCCTGATCTATACTATTTTTCTTTTCGCCGGCAAAAGGAAAATGCTCCAGATGAAAAAAGTAAATTGGTTTTTGTTCTCAACTTTCCGGATTGACCAGGTTCGATCCAAGAATCTTTGATTTTTTTGAAGTCGGATCTTTTAATTTCCTTCAATAAATTTGAGCGAATTACTAATCCATTTATTTGTATATTTGGTTAGGTCAGAATATCAAACTGCACCAATACGTTCTATTTAAATTGTGAGTTAATCGTGAGTTCAAAAAATCGAATCAGCGTGAAACCATACAAATACTGGGGTTTTCAACGTTTTAAAAGCTTCCTGCCACCCCGACTAATCAAAAGCCTTACATTTTAAAATGTGAGGCTTTTTTATGAGTAACATATTCCTTTTTGGTTTTAACAGATTTATATAAGGATTAAGCCTGAAATCATTCAGTCTATCGGTAGCAGAAACAAAATCATCTTTCTTGACAGGTATACCTTTGGGACAGTGGTGACTCACTCTGCCCCCTATTTCTCTAAGATCAAGAAGCGGTAAAAAGTTCATTTTATTTTTTGCAAGCCTCCTTTAAGGTTGTACATTTTTTTTTCGGGAAGCAAACTATCTAGTTTAAAAATGGCTTTTAAGCTTCTTATTCCTGATGCACAATAAACAAGCAAATTATCTTCGGAAGCTAATTCACTGTACCTGTTTTCTAGCTCCGGAAGAGGAATGTGCAATCCTTCAATATTGGATATGTCACGTTCTTCTGAACTCCTAACATCTAATAAAGTAAAGGAGTCCGGATATTTTGAGTATTCCTCATAAGAAATTGAAACGAAAGGCATGGTTTCGCATGAAAAATTTATTTCTTCCAATTCGGTGACCACTTTCTCCCAGTTTTTAGAAAAAGGCAGGATTAGAGTTTGCATTTCAAGAGCGTCAAAAACTAGTAGTTTCCCTGATAATACGTTTCCTATTCCTAAAATCATCTTTAGCACTTCATTTGCCTGTAGGTTTCCGATAATTCCCGGTAAAATCCCCAGGACACCTGTTTCGCTACAAGAGGGCATTTCCCCGGGAGAGCCGGGTTGTGGGAAGAGACATCTATAAGTAGGACCATTTTGGTAATTGAACACCGAAACCTGCCCGTCAAATTTAAAGATAGAACCAAATACCAAAGGTTTTCCGGTAAGCACTGCAGCATCGTTTGCCAGGTATTTGGTGATAAAGTTATCACTTCCATCCACTATAATATCATATCTGGAAAACAAAGGGAGTACATTTTTTTCAGTTAGTCTCTCATTATAGGTCATAATTTCTATAGAAGAATTCATCTGGTGCAGCCGTTTTTTGGCTGCGAGTGTCTTTAGCTCCCCTACATCTTTTTCTGAAAAAAGAATCTGTCGTTGCAGATTGGAGAGGTCTACGAGATCATCATCTACAATTCCAATTTTTCCTACTCCGGCGGCAGCGAGGTATTGTAAAGCGGGACAACCAAGGCCACCGGCTCCTATAACCAGTACCTTTGCATTCTTCAATTTTAGTTGTCCTGCTTCGCCAATTTCTTCCAGAAGTATGTGCCGGAGATAGCGCTTCTTTTCTTTTTCTGTCAGCATACCTTACCAGCTTTTTTCCCAGTCCTTCCAAACAGGTTCTAATCCCGATTCGGAAAGCATTTTTGCAATAACCTCTGTACTTCTCTCATCTGAAATTTCAAATTGCTCCAGAGACTGCGGCTCTACTACATAACCGCCGGGGTTTGTTTTAGATTCGGCACTCATTGAAGTGATTCCAAGGTGCACAATATTATTTCTGAAAATTTCATTTTCCCGGGTAGAAATAGATAATTCCACCTCTTCATCCAGCAGCCTGTAAGCACAAATTACCTGAAGCAGATCAGGATCTGTCATTTCAACTTTAGGTTCGAGTCCGCCGCTAAAGGGACGCAATCGCGGAAAGGAAATGGAATACCTCGTTTTCCAGTAGGTCTTTTGCAGATATTTGAGATGCAAAGCAGTGAAAAAGCTATCTGCCCTCCAGTCCTCCAGTCCAAAAAGAGCACCGATGCCTATTTTGTGAATTCCCGCTCTTCCCAACCGATCTGCGGTTTCCAGGCGATAATCAAAATTTGACTTTTTCCCTTTTGGATGATGAATTTTATAGGTCTCCCGATGATAAGTCTCCTGGTAAACGAGCGTGGCATAAAGTCCGTTTTCAATTAACTTTTCATATTCATCCTGATCCAACGGCTGAATCTCAATGGAAATATTGGAAAAATAAGGTCTCAGCACTTTTACTGTATTGCACATATAATCAACTCCCACTGTTTTGTTTGCTTCTCCCGTTACCAGCAAAATATGGTCATATCCTTTTGATTTTAAAAATTCAGCTTCCTTAATTATCTCTGCATCGCTCAACGTCTTTCTGGGGATTTTGTTCGTCATACTAAACCCACAATAGGTGCAAATATTTTGGCATTCATTGCTAAGGTACATGGGGGCATACATCTGCATCGTATTCCCAAAGCGCTTTTTGGTGATGGTTCTGCTCTGCTGCGCCATTTGTTCGAGAAAAGGTTTTGCAGCAGGAGAAATAAGCGCTTTAAAATCTTCGAGATCCCTCTTGTTGCTTTGCAGTGCAGCACGCACATCGGCTTCTGTTTTGGCAAAAATGCTTTGCAGCACATCATCCCAGGAATATTGATTTAAAGTATGTTTAAAACTACTCATATAGAAATTGTGTTAAGGGGCTACTTGCTTCGGCTTGCTGTCTTTGTGGAGCTAGTTTCGCGGTATAAGCTATCCTTCCGGCTTCTACAGCTAGTTTAAAGGCTTTGGCTATTGCTACCGGATTTTGGGAAACTGCAATTGCAGTATTCACCAAAACGGCATCGGCTCCAATTTCCATCGCGTGCGCAGCGTGAGACGGGCTTCCGATTCCCGCATCTATAATCACAGGCACGTTGCTTTGTTCGATTATGATCTCCAGGAAATCCAGCGTTTTCAGTCCTTTGTTACTCCCGATTGGAGCTCCCAAAGGCATCACGCATTGTGCTCCCACTTCTTCAAGGCGCTTACATAAAACCGGATCTGCGTGTATGTATGGCATTACCACAAAACCTAATTTCACCAGTTCTTCGCATGCTTTTAAAGTTTCAACAGGATCGGGAAGTAAATATTTGGGATCGGGATGTATTTCTACTTTTACCCAGTTTGTTTCCAGAGCTTCCCGGGCCATTTGAGCGGCAAATACGGCTTCTTTAGCATTTCGTACCCCCGAAGTATTTGGGAGAAGGTTAATGTAAGAATCTTTTAAGGCAGAGATCATTTTATCATCGTCATTTCCCGGCTCCACTCTTTTTAACGCCACCGTTACCAGTTCACTTTCTGAAGCTAAAACAGCTTGCTGCATTACTTCTGAAGAACTGAATTTTCCTGTTCCGGTAAACAGGCGGGAAGAAAAAGTTTTATCTGCTATTTGTAATTGATCTGTTTTGCTCATAATTGTTTTTCTGAAAATTGTTGTTGGATTTCTTTAAAGATTATTTCTGGATGTGGATGACTTGTGAGCCAGCCGGAAATGGCCACGCCGTTTAACCCAATTTCTGCTAAAATCCGAAGGTCTGTCGGTTCAATTCCGCCAATGGCGATTACTGGAATTGATTTTCCGTTAGCACGAAGGCTTTGTATTAAATTTCGATAACCTTCTGCTCCCAATATGGGGCTAAGCTTCTTTTTTGTCGTGGTAAACCGGAATGGCCCCAAACCAATATAATCTACCTGCTTTTCACACAGGCCTTCGCAATCCTCCAGTGTATTAGCGGTTCCTCCAATGATCTTATCTGGCCCAAGGAGTTTTCTGGCTTCCAAAGGGCAGTTATCTTCTTTTCCCAGGTGAACGCCATGGGCATCTACTTTATTTGCTACTTCCGGAAAGTCATTTATGATTAATTTCACCTGAAATTCGTCACAAATGTTCTTTGCTGCTTTTGCTGTTTCCAAAATGGTCTCAAAAGATTCATCTTTGAGACGCAATTGAATCCAGTCTGCTCCGGCGGCACACATTTTACGTATATTTTTCAGGTGTTCTTCAGGAGTTTCTCCCTGCGATATGTAATGTAAGTTCGAAATCATAGGTTGTGATATGCTAGTAAGGTGTTATTTGATGCTAATATTTTTTCGATGTATATTTTTGCTTTTCGGGCAGCTTCCGGAAGAGATTCACCCAAAGCTAAATGTGCTGCCAATGCCGATGAAAAAATACATCCGCTGCCGTGTTTTTCTGAACAATCTTTTCTAACGGGTTCTAAACTGAGACACTCCCCTTTTGTGGTAAACAGTTCGTCCAGGCCGATATTTGCCATTCTGTGGCCTCCTTTGAGGTGTAAATTGGTTTTGCTGCTTATTTTCCTGATTGTTTCTTCCGGTGTTAACCCGGCGTAAAGCAATTTACCTTCGTCAAAATTCGGAGTGACAACGAATATATTTTCCAGAATTGAGTTAATATCCTTCTGAAATTCTTTTGGATCATGAAATGAGAATCCGCTAGTGGATTTTAATACCGGATCCCAAATGATTCTGATATCCTTATTTCTTAACAGTATGGTGGAAATTACTTTGTTCAAAATCTGAAGGTTTTCCACAATCCCGATTTTCACCACTTCTATAGGAAAACATTCCAGTAAAAGTTCCAGTTGCTGAAGAATAATAGCTTCAGAAGTCCAGTGACAGGCTTCAAATTTGACATCATTCTGGATAGTGTTTGCAGTGTTTACCGCTACGCCGTAACACCCCTGACCTTCAATAGTCTTAATATCAGCCAGCAATCCGGCTCCGCCTGTGGGGTCGAATCCGGCGATGCTTAAAACGAATGGTCTGCTATGCATAGACATTTCTGTACTTTTTAAAAATTTCAGTAAAAACTTTATACTTATTTTCTGCAAACCATACGGCTCCCAATACCGCCACTCCGGCATAGCCCATTTCTTTTGCTGTAAGTATTTTATCGGCTTCAATTCCGCCTAAAGCGACCACTCTGTGCGGAAGTTTTTCCACATTGAATTCTTTTCCCTTATATCTTTCTTTTGAAACAGAAGTAAACACCGGACTCAAAAAAACGTAATCAAATCCTGAAACTTCCTTCTTTACTTCTTCAGGAACGTGGAATGAGGAACTTACCGTAAGACCTTTCCGTTGAAATTGCTCGATATACTGAGCTAAATCTTCCTGTTTGCTTCTGAAGTTTTCTTTTAAATGAATTCCTTTTACAGGAAAAAATTCAGTTAATCGATGATGTTGATGAAGCACCATTTTTTGAAGGTGTTTTTCTTCAAATTGTGATAACCAGGTCTTCATTTCTTCTTCGGTTATTACCGGTTTACGCACGTGCAAAAGGGGCAGCCCATTCTCGAAAAAATGAATGAGCTGTTCCTTTTCAGCACTGCTGTTTTCTTCCGAAGTGAAAAGAATGAACATTGAAATTTCGATTTACAAGTAGACTTCACTTCCTTTTGCCTTAAATTCTTCCGACTTTTTCTTCATTCCTTCCTCGATTGCTTCCTGCGTGTCCATTCCGTTTTCTTCAGCAAATTTTCGAACGTCCTGTGTGATTTTCATAGAGCAGAAATTAGGTCCGCACATAGAACAGAAATGGGCTACTTTAGCATTTTCAGAAGGTAGAGTCTCATCATGGTAAGATCTCGCGGTATCAGGATCAAGAGCCAGGTTAAACTGATCTTCCCACCTGAATTCGAATCGGGCTTTACTCAGCGCATCATCCCTGTGTTGTGCCCCTGGATGGCCTTTCGCCAAATCTGCAGCGTGCGCAGCGATTTTGTAAGTGATCACTCCTTCTTTTACGTCATCCCTGTTAGGCAATCCCAAATGTTCTTTTGGAGTCACATAACAAAGCATTGCACAGCCGAACCAACCTATCATAGCGGCGCCAATCCCACTGGTGATGTGGTCGTAACCGGGAGCAATATCTGTGGTCAAAGGTCCTAAGGTGTAGAAAGGCGCTTCCCCACATACTTCCAGCTGCTTATCCATATTCTCCTTGATCATGTGCATTGGGATATGGCCGGGGCCTTCAATAATACACTGAACATCGTGTTTCCAGGCGATTTTTGTGAGCTCACCCAAGGTTTCAAGTTCGGCGAACTGGGCATAATCGTTGGCATCGGCAATACTTCCAGGACGCAGACCATCTCCAAGGGAGAAAGAAACATCATAGGCTTTCATAATATCACAAATCTCCTCAAAGTGGGTATACAGAAAGCTTTCTTTATGATGTGCCAAACACCATTTTGCCATAATAGAACCCCCACGGGACACAAGTCCTGTCACTCTTTTAGCGGTATGCGGAACATAAGCTAACCGCACTCCGGCATGAATGGTGAAATAATCCACTCCCTGCTCGGCCTGCTCGATAAGTGTATCCCTGAAGATTTCCCAGGTAAGATCTTCGGCTTTTCCGTTTACTTTTTCCAGAGCCTGGTAAATAGGTACGGTTCCTATGGGCACCGGAGAATTCCTGAGGATCCATTCCCGGGTTTCATGAATATTTTTTCCGGTGGAAAGATCCATTATTGTATCTGCTCCCCAACGGCAGGCCCAGACTGCTTTTTCAACTTCTTCTTCAATAGAAGAAGACACCGCCGAATTTCCGATATTGGCGTTGATCTTCACCAGGAAGTTCCGGCCAATGATCATAGGCTCATTTTCGGGGTGATTAATGTTGGAAGGAATAATTGCTCGTCCCCGGGCGACCTCATCCCGTACAAATTCCGGAGTAATTACTTTTGGAATACTGGCTCCAAAACTATTTCCCGGATGTTGCTCTGAGATCTGATTTATCTCTTCCAGCTTTTGGTTTTCACGAATCGCAATGAATTCCATTTCGGGAGTGATAATACCTTTTCTGGCATAGTGCATCTGGGTCACATTTTGTCCAGATTTTGCTTTAAGAGGCTTTCTATTCCTTTTAAAACGAAGCTCATCAAGTTTGGAATTTTCTTCCCTTTCCCGTCCATAAGCCGAAGAGAGTCCCTGTAGTTGCTCTACATCTTCCCGGCCGGCAATCCAGCTGTTGCGAATGGGCATAAGTCCTTTCCGCACATCTATTTCCACCGATGGTTCTGTGTAGGGACCGCTGGTGTCATAGACCAAAACAGGATCGTTTTTCTCTACTTTTCCGTTGAATTTATCTACCGTGTCATCCAGGGAAATTTTCCGCATTGGAACTTTGATTTCCGGATGGATTTTTCCGCTTACATAGATCTTTTCTGAGTTGGGAAAAGGTACACGGCTAATGGTTTGCTGCTTTGGAGTCTGGTCATTTTTCATAATTACTTCTGTTTAGTGCTGGTTAGTTTTGTTTCCGGAAACTCTTCCGGGTACATTTTATCCTCCCTGAGTGGCCCTGATAATGAGTATGTTTTCACCTTCGGCTAATTCGTGCCGATCCCAATCGCTCTTAGAAATAATCTGATTGTTAACAGCTACAGCAATCCCTTTTTCAGAAATAGCAAGCTGCATCAGGAGGTCCTGAAGACTGGATGGTGAATTAAAAGTGTGGGCGGTATTATTTACGTTTACAGTTATCATTTGTTTGATATTTTATAGCTGTAAACTGCAGGGGGATTCCCTAAAGAAAAAGTAAATACAAACCAGAATTCCTCCAAAACGGAATCATGGTAGAAAATATGTAGATAACACTTTTCCCTTCGCGGGTATTAACCGGATCAGGTTCAAAGGGTTTTATCTCAGCCAATTTATTATAAATCAGCACCCCTAAAGTTTACGTTTTCAAATGTAAGAAATTTATTTGGAAAATAAATTTATGTAGAGCTCAATTCACTTTTACCCTTACAACCTTCTTCCATAGACAAACATCTTCTGCTAAACTTAAACAATAGCACCAAATTAACGAAACACAATAAAGGTCTACGAGAGCTAATTTATATAAGCCTAAAAGATTTTGAAATTCATTTGGATCATGATTGTCTAATTATTGCGAATTCCCTCTCAAAAAAAATTATCATTCATCTCAATTCTTTGTTAACCTGCGTTTTCCTTTTTCTCAAACAAATTTATTTTTAGTTGGAATAATCATTCTAATATTATTATGTTTGCAAACAGAACGATCGTTCTGGTATTTTTTTAACTAATTAAAATAAAAAATAATGAATAAATTAAATGGTAAAATTGCCGTAGTTACAGGAGGCAATAGTGGTATTGGTCACGCATCAGCCAAAGAATTAAAAGAACAAGGAGCTAAGGTTGTTATTACAGGAAGAAATTCGGAAAAGGTGAAATCAGCAGCAGAAGAACTTGGAGTAATAGGTATTGTTGCAGATGTCAAGAGTATTTCTGCAATAGAAGACTTGGTTGAACAAGTAAAAAGTGATTTTGGAAAAGTTGACGTTTTGTTTGTAAATGCTGGCGTTTTTCAACCCGAGCGAGTTGGTCAAATTAGCGCAGATATGTTTGATAATCAAATTGCAATAAATTTTAAAGGTGCAGTTTTTACAACAGAAAAATTTCTTCCTATTTTAAATGATGGTGCATCAATTATTAACCTGTCGTCTATTAATGCATATACAGGAATGCCAAATACTGCAATTTATGCAGCAACAAAAGCTGCATTAAATTCTTATACACGTACTGCAGCCACAGAATTAGCTCCAAGAAAAATCCGAATTAATTCCGTAAATCCAGGTCCGATTGCTACTTCAATATTTGAAAAAACGGGTTTAGATGAAGAACAATTGAAAGGACTTGGTCAAGCTATGCAAAACCGTATTCCATTGAAACGTTACGGACAACCAGAGGAAATTGCTAAACTAGTTTCGTTCTTAGCATCTGATGATGCTTCTTTCATTACAGGGAGTGAGTACAATATTGATGGCGGTGTCAATATTAATCCACTTTTGGGGTAGTTTTTTTGTAAACATTAGGAATAAAAATTCCAATAAGTTAATTTTGTGGAAGCCTAAATTTACGCTTCCACATTTTTTATTATGCCTAGAGTAAAATTATTTGATGAAAATGAAGTCTTAACCAAAGCAATGAATTTATTTTGGAAGCAAGGCTATTCAGCAACTTCTGTACAAGATTTGGTTGTTCATTTAGGAATAAGCAGAGCGAGTTTGTATGACACTTTTGGTGATAAGCAACAACTTTTTAAAAAATCCTTTGAACTTTACCGCAAGCAAAGTTTTGAAAAAACTTGTCAGTTTTTTCAAAACCAACCAAATGTTAAAGAAGGTTTTTCTGAACTTTTTAAAAATGCTATTCATGAAGCTGTACTTGATAAAGATAGAAAAGGTTGCTTTGCTGTAAACAACACGACAGAACTTGTCCCTAATGACGAAAGTTGTCTAGAAATCCTCTCAAGCAATAGACGTGATTTTGAAAACCTTTTTTATGAATACCTTAAAAAGGGCCAAAAAAAAGGTCAATTAAAGGAATGTAAAGATTTACAGTCATTGGCATCTTTTTTATATATAACTTATAATGGTATTCTAGTCGTTTCTAAAATAAACCCTAACAAAAAGGAACTAACAAATTCTGCCAATTTAGCTTTGTCTTTGTTGGTTTGATTAAATGTGTGCTAACGTTTTTATGTATTGTTGCCCACTTTTGCGACACGTTCGAGTAAGCACGTTTTCAACCAGTTTTTTTATCAGCGGCTCAGTAAAAGTCCGCTGCGTATTTTCTGTATTTTATTAAGTCCGAGTGAAAAAATCCGCTTTTTTATCAGTTCTGCTTGTCAGTCCGCGCCACGTTTCTACCGTTTCTTTAAAGTCCGCTTCCCGCAACTTTTCCCATCCTGTTTTTATTTTTTTCTCCTCAATCAATTCGCAGGGTTTATTTTGGAGCAATTGTGGGCAACGAAACGAATTAATAAGTGAATTGATACATTTATATCTATTTATGATCTTACTAATCTAGATGTTTTTTACTTTAAAAAAAATTGAATTCAAGGAGACTGTAATTTCAGTTTATTTACTACCTACCTTCTGCAATAAAGTACATTTTTAATAGACCTATTCCGTTACCTCTGTCCTATTCCTCATTAATAATTCTACTATATAAAAGATTTTCCTTTTCTATTTCTGAAAAAAAGTTTTAGTCCCTTTATAAAAATAGTATATTTCATTAGGTTTGGTAAATTTGATATTCAATTTCCCCTTATCTACATCATTCTGAAAAGTCACGAATTCATTTAGGAAGAAATAAAGGTAATATCATCTTATAAAATCATGAAGTACCTACTAATTATTGCATTATTTTCAATTTTAATCTTTGTCTCTTGTGACGATAAGGAAACAATGCCAGAGCTTTTAGAGAAAACAGCTGAAAACCAATTTTTTGTTCCGGAAAATATTTATGCATCGTCTGTTAGAGCGGCATATTTTGATAGTATATCACAAGTAGCTCCCAAAAATCAAAAAGAACGATATAATCTTAAAAAAGCGCGTGCACTGCTATATGCGGGTAAAACCGAAGATGCTATTACTATTCTTGAAAATTTAAGGGAAGCAAGCAGCAACGGCCTGTTGCTCTATAAGCTCGATGCTCATGAAGAAGAAAGTATAGGGCCTTTGCTGGCTCTTGCTTATATGCGATTGGGAGAACAACAAAACTGCATTCATCACCATGATGCATCAGCCTCGTGTATTATTCCTATTAAACCAAATGGTTTTCACCAGGTTCCCAAAGGCTCCAGAAGTGCTATTAAACTTTATGAAGAATTTTTAAGGCAGAATTCGCATGACTATAATAGTCGCTGGCTTTTGAATATTGCTTATATGACTTTAGGAGAATATCCTGAAGGTGTACCCGAAAAATGGTTGATTCCGGAAAGTGTGTTTGAATCTGATTACCCCCTAAAGAAATTTGAAGATATTGCCCCGGAATTAGGTTTAAATGTTAATGAATTATCTGGCGGTGGAATTGTAGATGATTTCAATAACGATCATCTTTTAGATGTTTTAGTTTCCAGTTGGTCGCCCTCAGACAATCTTAGATATTTTATAAATAATGGAGATGGTACATTTACAGAAAAAACTAAATCTGCCGGCCTGGAATTAGTTACAGGAGGGCTAAATATGGTGCAGGCCGATTATAATAATGATGGTTTCCTGGATGTTTTTGTAATGCGGGGTGCCTGGATGGGAACTTTAGGTGAGCATCCAAATTCCCTGCTAAAAAATAATGGAGATGGTACTTTTACCGATGTAACTATAGAAGCAGGTTTACTCTCCCTCCATCCTACTCAAACCGCAACCTGGGCAGATTTTGATAATGATGGTTGGATTGATTTATTTATAGGAAATGAATCTGAAAAAGATAATATTCACCCGTGCGAATTTTACAGGAATAATGGGGATGGCACTTTTTCTAACCTCACTTCCAGGATAGGACTTACCGTAAGTACAAATGAAAAACCTTACTATGTAAAAGGAGTAACAAGTGGAGATTACAACAACGACGGATGGATGGATATTTATATTTCAACCCTTCAGGCTTCAAGTAAGAATTTATTGTTTCTAAACAACGGAACTGATAATAACGGAAATATAAGTTTTACAGAAGCGGGATCTACCGCAGGATTGGGAGAGGAAATTTCGAGTTTCCCCACCTGGTCATTTGATTATAATAATGACGGATGGATGGATATTTTTGTAGCCGGATATCGAAAGAGTGATTTTTACACCATTGTTCCCGATATTATTAAAGAATATTTAGGAGAACGAAATAATGCTGAAACTATGCGCCTTTATAAGAATAATAAAGGAACTTTTACCGATGTATCATCTAAAGTTGGGTTAAAAAAAATAGGCTATGCAATGGGAGCTAATTATGGCGATTTGGATAACGATGGTTATCCAGATATTTATTTAAGTACAGGTGAGGTAAGTTATGAGTCTATTATTCCAAACAGGGTTTTTAGGAATAACTCCGGCAATGAATTCCAGGATGTGACTACGGCGGGTGGATTTGGCCATATACAAAAAGGCCATGCAGTCTCCTTTTCTGATATTGATAATGACGGTGATCAGGATATTCACGTAGTTATGGGCGGTGCCTATGAGGGTGACAAATTTTTTAATTCCTTATATCTTAATCCATATCAGTCTGAAAATAATTGGATAAGCTTGAAACTGGAAGGAATTATAGCAAACAGGGCGGCCATTGGTAGTAAAATAGAGGTAAAAGTCATGGAAGACGGAAGAATTCGATCAATATTTCATACTATTAGTTCTGGAGGCAGTTTTGGCTGTTCTACTTTAAGGGCACAAATAGGTTTAGGAAAGGCCTCAGAAATACAACAAGTTAAAATTAAATGGGCAGGCAGTGGTAATTCCCAGGTTTTTCAAGATCTTAATCTAAATACCTTTTACAAAATTATTGAAAATAAAGCTGAAGCTGAAGAACTGGATTTAAATCCTATTTCCTTATAATAAAATTGATTTTTAAGATATTTTACTACATTAAATTTAGTGGGTTCCTCGTGAAAACTAACCCCTAAAAGTAATATTAAACGTTGTGCCCCGTTTTACCTCACTTTCTACGCTAATTTCACCACCCATCGCTTCTACCTGGTATTTAGTTATAAATAAACCTATACCCTGGGCATCTGCGTTACCATGAAAAGTTTTATACATTCCAAAAAGATCTTTTCCGTACTTTTTAAGATCAATTCCAAGGCCATTATCTTTAATACTCAAAACACTTTGTTGTTTCTTAAAGTCACTACTCAATTCAATTTCTAAGGGTTTTTCAGGATTACGATATTTCAAAGAATTGCTAAGAATATTCAATAAAATACTTTCCAAATATGCCGGGTTAGCTTTAATAGTTGTTCCCTCATCTACCCTATTTTTAATTGTAGCCTTACTTTCTTTAATTTCAACCCGTAAAATATTTTTTGCTCGTTCTATAAATTGATTTAAGCTTAAATCAGTAAAACTTATCTCTTTTTGATTTTTCAGTTTTACAATTGCATTTAAATCGGCTACGGTAGAAGAAAATTCGGATGATAGACTTTTGAGATAGGTCCAAATTTCAGCTTTTTCCTTATCTGAATCTGCATTTTCGTATAATTTCAACAAGGATTCAATATTACCTGAATAAGATTTGAGGTTGTGAGAAACTATATTGGCAAAATTTAATAAGCGATTATTTTGTTTTTTAACCTTCGCATTAGACTTTTGAAGCTTTTTTTCCAGCTTTTTAATTGGTGAAATATCGGCCATGTGTACATAAAACCCTTTTACTTCCCCATTTTCAATTTCTGGATAGTAATTAGCTAAAGCATACCTTTTACTTTTTCCTTGCGGTAACGGAATTTCCTTTTCAAAGACCTGTGCTCTACCATTTAATGCACCAGTGATATATGGCAGATTTTGGTCGTATAAAGGTCCTAAAAGCTCTGGTAAGGTCATTTTATTAATCATCTCATGCTGGCTCATCCCAAACCATTCCAAGTAAGCGGCATTTGCAAAACGACAAATTAGGTCTTTATCCCAATAGGCGAGCATCGCAGAAACATTATCTGCTATTTTAAATTCTAAAGTCTCAGTTGATGGCTGGGGTAAATCCATAAAAGTACGTAGGTTTAATGATTAAGCTCACAGATTAAAGTTGCAATTACTTAAGCAATAGATTAAATTTTTGCACAGAGATTGGGATTTTGCAGTTAATGATATGTTTAAACTTCAGCTTGTAAATTACAACAAATAAAGTGGCCGGATTGTTATAAAATATTTAAAAAAACCATAACTATATTTTAATGACTTTTTAAGATAAACTAGAAGCAAACTTCCCTAAATTAAGGGGTATGAAAAATAATGGTATCACATATTTAATATTTACTTCTATACTTTTGGTAGTAATCACGACCCTGGTGTTTTTTAATACCGGTTTTCCAGTAATTTTCTATTTAACCTGTATAGGGCAAATTCTTCTAATATTTACCGTTTACAAGGTCCTTACTGATAGTTATAAAACCAAAAAGACCTTTGACGATTGGTATGAAGATTATCATGATAAAGTAGATTAATCTGAAATTATTCTACTTTAAAGATCTTCCTCATCGAGATAGGGTTTCTATCTCTCCAGATTTTTTTCAAATTCCCATCTAAATCTGAAGTAGTTTCACTTTAAAAATTAAAAACCTGAGAATTATCATAAATTAAATCTGTTAGAAAGTTTTAGCTTTGTAACTCCTAAAAAAATCGAATGCAACTCAACCAATATATAGATCATACTTTATTAAAGCCCACGGCAACACCGGCCGATATAGAAAAATTATGTAAAGAAGCTATAGAACACCAGTTTTATGCGGTTTGTGTTTCACCTTCTTATATTAAAGTGGCGAGATCAATTTTAGAAAATTCCGGTGTAAAAATAGCGGCGGTAATTGGTTTTCCTTTAGGAGCAATGACAACTAAAGCTAAAGTCTTTGAGGCTAAAGATGCGATTGCGAATGGCGCCGATGAAATTGATATGGTAATTAATATTGGTATGCTTAAAGCAGAAAAAATAGATTATATCGAAAATGAAATCGCTGAAATTAAAAAGGCTATTGGTTCTAAGGTCCTTAAAGTAATTATTGAAACTTGCTTTTTAACTGATTCTGAAAAGAAAAATGCCTGTCGCGCTTCTTTAAATGCCAAAGCCGATTTTATAAAAACTTCTACTGGATTTGGAACGAGCGGAGCTACTTTTAATGATGTAAAATTAATGAAAGAAATCGCAGGAGATAAAATGCAAATAAAAGCTTCTGGCGGAATTAAAGATCGGGAAACCGCTATTAACTATATAGAATTAGGTATTTCGCGGCTGGGAACTTCCTCGGGCGTAAAATTGGTAACTTCAGATAAAAACTAGAATGAGCGTACATATACAGGCAGAAAAAGGAGAAATAGCAGAAAATGTTTTATTACCAGGTGATCCTTTAAGAGCAAAATGGATCGCCGAAAATTTCCTGGAAGATGCAGTTTGTCATAATGAAGTCCGGGGAATGCTGGGATATACCGGTACTTATCAAGGCGAAAAAGTCTCAGTTCAGGCTACCGGAATGGGTATCCCTTCTGCATTGATTTATTGCACTGAATTAATCACTGAATACGGCGCTAAAAAACTTATTCGAGTGGGATCTGCCGGTTCTTATCAGGAAGATCTAAAAGTAAACGAAGTTGTTTTAGCAATGGCCGCTTCTTCAAATTCAGGCTTTAATAAAGCTAAGTTCCAGCACGCCGACTACGCGCCTACCGTAGATTTTAATTTATTTATGAAAGCCGTGAAATTTGCTGAAAACAATAAAATTCAATTTAGAGCCGGAAATGTATTGTCTTCAGATGTTTTTTACGAAGAAAGCGATGAGAATTATAAAAAATGGGCAGATTATGGCGTTTTGTGTGTAGAAATGGAAACCGCCGGGCTTTATAGTGTTGCCGCGAAACATAAAGTTCAGGCGCTTTCGGTATTAACAATTTCTGACTCCCTGGTTACGGGAGAACACTTACCCGCAAAAGATCGGGAACAAAGTTTTAGCCGAATGGTAGAAATTGCTTTGGGCAGTATTTAAGTCGGTTTAGGGAAATTTCATTAAATTCGGAAAGAAATTCCGAAATCAATGAAGGTTTTCCCAACCATTTTTTTCATTCTAGCTTGCTTTATCGGCAATGCACAAACTTCTACTGAAAAACTTCAGGAGAAAATTGATTCCATTTTTAAAAGTATACAAGGTGACTTCGCTATTGCTTTTAAAGATTTTTCCGAAGAAAAAGATAGTATTCTTATAAATCATCACGAAGATTTTCACGCGGCCAGCACGATGAAAACCCCGGTAATGATAGAGGTTTTTAAACAATCTTCAGCGGGAAAATTTTCGCTCCAGGATTCCCTGGTAGTCAAAAATCAATTCAAAAGTATTTTAGATGAAAGTTATTATTCCCTCGAACTTGGTCGCGACAGCGGGGAACATCTTTACGAACAAATTGACCAAAAAAGAAGTATTGAAGACCTCGTAATCGATATGATTATTTACAGCAGTAACCTGGCCACTAATATTATAATTGAATTGGTTGATGCTGAAAATGTAAATAAAACAATGCGTGAAATTGGCGCCATGAATATTAATGTGCTTCGTGGTGTAGAAGATATGAAGGCCTATGAAGCTGGCTTAAGCAACTCGACTACGGCTTATGATCTAATGCTGATTTTTGACGCACTCGCCAACGGAGATGCAGTAAATCCTGAAGCCGACGAAGAAATGCTGAATATTTTACGCCAACAAAAACACACCGATCTTATTCCGCATTTGCTTCCAAAAGATTTAAAAATCGCTAATAAAACCGGTTGGATAACCGGCGTACATCACGATTCAGCCCTGGTTGAATTACCTGATGGAAGAAAATATGTATTGGTTTTACTATCAAAAAACATTGAAGATATGGATGCCGGTACCAAAATGCTTACCGAAGTTTCAAAAATGATCTACGATCACATTAAATAATTCCCAACTAAAAATTTAAAAATGAAAATTTCTTTAAAATTAAGTTTATTGGCAGGTACTTTTGTAATTGCCTCATTACCTGCTTTTGCCCAGGAAAAAAACACCGATTTACCACCTGAAGCCACCGAATTTTATGAACCGGTTCCACCAAAAATCAAAGCAGGTGAATCTACCACTACAGCTCCTTCTGATGCGAAAATATTGTTCAATGGCTCAGATCTTTCGGCTTTTGTGAATGATAAGGACGGTTCTAATCCAACCTGGAATATAAAAGGAGATGTGCTAACGGTAAATCCCGGTACCGGCGGTATAAAAACCAAAGAGAATTTTGGCGATATGCAATTACATCTTGAGTGGCGCTCCCCTTCAGAAGTTAAAGGTGACGGACAGGGACGCGGAAACAGCGGTGTTATTATAATGGAAAAGTATGAAGTGCAAATTCTGGATTCTTATGAAAATGAAACCTATACCAACGGTCAGGCAGCCAGTATTTACAAGCAATCTCCTCCCCTGGTAAATGTTACAAAAGCCCCCGGCGAATGGAATACTTACGATATTATTTTTACCGCCCCAAGATTTAATGAAAGTGGAATGTTACTGAGTCCTGCGAAACTTACGGTTTTACATAACGGCGTTTTGGTACAAAATAACTACGAATTAAGAGGTCCCACCGAGTACATTGGAATTCCTAATTATACCGCCCACGAAGAAAAACTTCCTATTCATATTCAGGACCACGGAAATCCTGTGAGTTTCAGAAATATCTGGGTTAGAGAATTGAATTAAAGCTTTCTAAAATTTATAAAATGAAGAATTCTAGAAGAAAATTTTTACAGCAAACTACCCTGGCTACCGCAGGTTTAAGTTTATCAGGATCTTTATTAGCCAATCCGCTTTCTAGATTTAAAAGCTTTGGAGCTAATGACAAAGTTAATTTTGGAGTAATTGGCTGTAAAGGAATGGGATGGTCTAATATGCAGGCTCATCTAAAGTTACCAAATGTTGCATGTATTGCCCTGGCTGATATTGACCAGCGAATTTTAGATGAGAGAACTAAAAATGTAAAAGATATAACCGGTAAAGCCCCAAAACAATACAAAGATTACCGGGATATGTTAGAAAATAAAGATATTGATGCGGTAATAATTGGAACCCCAGACCATTGGCATTGTTTAAATTTGGTACATGCTTTACAAGCCGGGAAACACGTTTATGTTGAAAAACCGCTTGCAAATAGTATTGAAGAATGCAATACCATGTTAACCGCTGCTAAAAAGTATAATAAAATTGTACAGGTAGGCCAATGGCAACGTAGCGGAACGCATTATGACGATGCTATTAACTATGTAAAATCAGGTAAACTCGGGAATATTCGTTTGGTGAAATGCTGGGCTTATATTGGCTGGAAAGATAGGCTTCCACATACACCTAACAGTACTCCCCCACCGGGTGTAGATTATAAAATGTGGTTGGGCCCTGCCCCAGAAAGACCCTTCAACGAAAATAGGTTTCATTTTACTTTTCGTTGGTTTTGGGATTATGCCGGCGGACTTATGACTGATTGGGGTGTGCACGAAATTGATATCGCTTTATATGCAATGAATGCCAAAGCACCAAAATCGGTTTTGGCCTCTGGAGGTAAGTTGGCCTATCCTGATGATGCTGCTGAAACTCCCGATACCCTGCAAACTGTATATGAATTTGAAAATTTTAATTTGCTATGGGAACATGCGGTTGGTATTGACGGCGGAAATTACGGTAGAAACGAAGGCATTGCTTTTATAGGAAACAACGGTACCTTAGTAGTTAATCGCGATGGCTGGGAAATAATTCCTGAAGGCGATAATGTAGAGGGAGAATTTGTTCCAGAAGTTGATAGAATAGCATTACAAAAACCGGCTGGAAATGCCCTTGAAAAGCATGCAGCTAATTTTGTGAACGCCATTAATAGCAATGATGCTTCAAAACTTAATTGCGGTATTGAAACAGGTAGCATCGCGGCTATCAATGCGCATATGGGAAATATTGCTTATAAAACAGGAAAAAAATTGTACTGGGATTCAGAAAAAGAGAGTTTTGATGACGAGGAAGCCAATAAATTATTAAAAGCAAATTATCATAATGGTTGGGAACTTCCTAAAATTTAAATTTAAAATAAATTTCAATGAATAGATATACAGCTAAAGAGAATCGATACGAAAATATGCAATACCGTCGCTGCGGAAGAAGTGGTATCAAACTTCCATTACTTTCCCTGGGTTTATGGCATAATTTCGGGGATAATGATGATTTTGAAAATGCTAGAAATATTTTAAGAACTGCTTTTGACAACGGCATTACACATTTTGATCTTGCCAACAATTATGGCCCACCTTATGGTTCTGCTGAAAAGAATTTCGGGAAAATTTTTGCTGAAGATTTTAAGCAATATCGCGATGAATTAATTATTTCTACCAAAGCTGGTTGGGATATGTGGCCGGGGCCTTATGGAAATTTTGGTTCCAGGAAATACCTTATTGCCAGTTTAGATCAATCTTTGCAAAGAATGGGGCTGGATTATGTAGATATCTTCTATCACCACCGTCCCGACCCTAAAACACCTTTAGAAGAAACTATGGCCGCTTTAGACCAGGTTGTAAGACAGGGAAAAGCTCTTTACGTAGGTATTTCCCAATATTCAGCGAAAGACACTACAAGAGCAGCTGAGATTCTTAGGGAACAGAAAACGCCTTTCTTAATTCATCAACCCCGATATAATATGATGGATCGCTGGGTTGAAAATGGTTTATTAAATACTTTGGAGCACGAAGGCATTGGCAGTATCGTTTTCTCACCACTGGAACAGGGAATCCTAACCGATAAATATTTAAACGGAATTCCCAAAGACAGCCGCGCAGCAACACAGGGAAGCTATTTAGATGAATCGCAGATTACGCCCGAAGTGGTGAAAAAAGTGCAGCAACTAAACGAAATAGCACAATCCAGAAACCAAAGCTTAGCACAAATGGCCGTGGCCTGGTTGCTAAAAGATAAACGTGTAACTTCAGTATTACTTGGGGTTAGCAAAGTTTCCCAATTAGAAGACAATATTAAAACCTTAGAGAACCTTGATTTCAGTAAAACTGAATTGGATAAAATAGAAAAAATCCTGCAAAATAAATAGCAGGATTTTTTATAAAATTGGCTGTTTGAAAAACGTCTAACTTTCGTCAAGCTGAACTTGGTTCAGCTTCTAATATAAATTAAGGATGACGATTTAAAATTTTTCCAACAGCCTCTTTTTATTTTATATAAACTTCCAGTAATTCAAAGTTTTCACCTGAAAGTTTAACATCTTTATTTACTGCAGGAATAAGTAAGGTTTCACCCTGAGCGATTTTCTCAGAATTTCCGTTTACGGAAACTTCTCCTTTTCCACTAACACACATATAAATCACAAACGAATCTAAATTGCCGTAATCTTTTTTAATTTCTCCTTCTACCGGTAGATAATTTGTAGTGAAATACTGGCAACTGGCAACTTCAGAAGAAGTATTTTTCGCTTTTTCGTAATTAAGTTTAAAATCGTCCTTCTTTTCAAAATCTATCGCATCTATAGCCAGGGCAGTATGCAGTTCACGAGAATTTCCCTCATCGTCGGTTCGATCCCAATCATAAATTCGGTAAGTAACGTCTGAGGTTTGCTGGATTTCTGCTAAAAGCACCCCTGCTCCTATTGCGTGTACTTTTCCAGTATTGATAAAGAAACTATCTCCTTTTTTTACTTCTTCAAAATTGAGTAATTCTACAATTTTTCCTTCTTCTAAACGAGTTATATAATCTTCTTTAGAAACACTTTCTTTAAACCCGATATTGATTTTTGCACCCTTATCGGCTTGCATTATATACCACATTTCAGTTTTTCCGAAAGAATTATGGCGCTGCTGTGCAAGATCGTCGTTAGGATGTAATTGTACAGAAAGTTCAGTATTCGCGTCTATAAATTTTATAAGCAAAGGAAAATCGGCATCAAATTCTTTGTAAATTTTCTTACCTAAAATTTCATCTTTATATTCTTCTAAAAGATCTTTTAGAGAGAAACCTTTAAGTTCTCCATTGGAAACTACAGAAATAGCTCCTTCTACACCCGAAATTTCCCAGCTTTCGCCCAGGTCTTCCCGGTTGGTTTCTTTGTTTAGAATTGTTTTCAGTTTTTCACCACCCCATATTTTTTCTTTTAAAATGGGATAAAATTTTATTGGATAGTCGAGCATTATTTGGTTAGTTTTAAAAGCGCTTCAATATAATCAAATATTAGCATGTTAAAAAATTGGTGAGCGTCTCATTTTATTAAGATTTGACATATTTTAGACTTATCTAAAAACACCTCTCTTTTTTAATTTTTAATCCTCTAATAATTACCTGTTTTTTGTTTTTTCTACGAGGAATAAATCCCTATATAATCTTTGTTTGTGCTTGGAGCTCACAGGATTCATATCTACACTATCAATTTTCCTTGTGTTGTAGTTCTTAAAAATCGTCTGTAAGCTATCACGATTATATTCTCCATCAGATAAAATTAAAAATTGCTCTTCTGAAGGAATTTCAATTTCACCTCTTTTATTTAAAACTGGAATTGGTTTCCCGTACTCCCAGATCATCTCGGGAGCAAAATCTTTAATCTCATAGACCGGCGCATTGTATTTTTTTAAATGCTTTTCAATATTAACAATGCTGTTATAATCTTTGTTAACGTTTATTTTATTGGCCATTGGTAAGCCGAACCATACAATACTTATCAGAAAGAAAATACTTAAATAAAAAAGTGGTTTTATTTTTTTCAGAATTAAAAATCTGAACATTAAAACCCCGATGATAAATAGGAAAATGGAGCTTAGAACATACCAAATAAGAATATCCTGCAGGAAAGATTGAAAATAGAAATATGCGGCGATAGGAAATATACACCCTACAAAAGCGAAAATTCCAAAATGAAAATAAGCTACCGCAGCTTCTTTGGTTTTTAAGCTTCGAAAATGATTAAAAAGAAACTCAATATAAAAGGCGGTGTTCATTGCCATAGGAATAAGAACCGGCAACAGATAACGCGATTTTTTCTCTGGAATTACAGAAAGTAAAAAAACTGAAGCAAGCGTCCATAAAAGTGTGAAATTATAGGCTTTTTTATTGCTAACACGATCTTTTAAATAGGGATAAAGCAGTGCCACGAACGATGGAATGGTCCATAAACCACTTTGAATAAAAAAGCTCCAATAGTAATAAAATGGCCTCACATTGTAATTTAACCATCTCCCGGTCTCCTGGCTGGTAATTTCGGTTACTGCGCGAGTATCAAATAAATAAACATAGAGATTCCACCATCCGCCAAAAGTTAAACCTACAACTGTTAAAACAACCAAAGCTTTCCATCGCTCTTTGGTGCCATCAAATTTATAAATAACTCCGTAGGCAATTAGAAAAGGAAGAAATAGCGCATATAGCGAAACCGGGCCTTTACTCAAAATAGAACACCCAATGAACAATCCGCTAATTGCAGCGTATAAATACCAGTTTTTAGTTGAACTATAGAGTTTGTAAAGCCAAAAGATAGCCAGCATCATAAAACTATGGGTATATATATCCCACTGCCCGTCCCTACTGGAAAAAACTATATAAAACGATGTCGTGGCTATTAATCCTGCTACAAACGATAATTCTATATTTTTTGTGATTTTAAGCAGAAATTTATATATAAAAACCACCAAAATTAATCCCATAATCGCTGAAGGAAGTCGTAAGCCAAAAAGCCCTTCCGTTCCAAAAATTGACATTGAAATTGCCGTAAGCCAGGTTGGCAACGGTGGTTTTTCATAACGAGGTTCGGCGTTCATCGTTGTGAAAATCCAGTTATTATCGTTTAGCATCTCCCTGGCGGTAATAAAATTACGCGCCTCCATAATGTTGATGTAAATCGCATCCAGGTTTATAAAAAATACGGCTATTGCTACAAGAATGAGCAGCAGAAGATATTTATTCTCTAATTTCATTATGATGAATTATAATATTTCTAATATACATTATAGCACCAAATAAATGCCCAATGAGCAAAACCGGATCTTTTCGGAAGATCGCGTAAACCAGTATCAAAGAAGAACCCACAAGACTTAACCACCAAAAACCAAGTGGTAAGGAGGATTTCTTCTGTTTTTCAGAATATAACCACTGGTATAAAAACCGTAAGGTAAAAACTACCTGGGCAACAATACCTAATGATAGTAACCAGAGCGGGATTGCTTCATTCAGAAATAATTTTTGAAGATTATATTCATTATTAAAAAAGCTATAAACCACTACTATGGCAGGAAAAATCAATATTAAAAATCGAAAGATATATGGGAGTTTCTTCCACTGGCCCTGCCATTGTAAATTTCTTATGTATATAAAGTAAGTTAAACTCTGGCCCAGCATAATGGCGAAATCGTCTCTTGCATAGCCGTAGATAAATAGTAAAAAGGAAGCCAATAAACTCAATTCCCAAAAAAGTATTGGCGTAAGGACTTTCTTTTGCTTTTCAGAAAGAATCCATTGCATTATCATCCTGGAAGAAAAAAGGATTTGGGCGGTAAATCCTATCACATAAATTAGCAGCGAATTATCCATGTTTCGCTTTTATGCTGTAATCTATATACGATTTTTTAATCCAAACGTAAGCAAAACAGTCAACTAACGGCCCCAGGAACCTATTTTTGAAATTGTATTTTGATTCGCCTTCAATTCTTGGATAATGATTTATCACCACTTCTTTTATTTCCTTTTGCTGCAATAATATCATTGCCGGTAAAAATCGCTGTAAACCTTTAAACATTGGTATTTTCCTAGCATATTCGGTATGCATTATTTTAAGTGGGCAGCCAGTATCATGAATATTATCGTGGGTGAAAAATATTCTTACCGCGTTTCCGGTTTTGGAAGAAATACGTTTTACAAGCGTATCCTTTCTATTTCTTCTCCAACCGGTAACCAAACCAAACTCTTTAATAAATGGAAGAAGTAATTCAAAATCTTCAGGATGAGTTTGTAAATCGGCGTCAAGATAACCCAGTAAGGGCGTTTTAGTATAATCAAAAGCGGCTTTTAAGGCTGCTCCTTTTCCGTAGTTTCTATCAAATAACAAACAATTAAAACTTTCGTGTTCACGGCAGAATTTCTCTATAGCCGAAGCGCTACCGTCACCAGAGCCATCGTCTACCAATAAAACACAGGATTTTAGCGAAGCCGATTTAAGATAAGCCCGCAAATATTCAAAAAGCCTGGGTAGGCTTTCTATTTCGTTATAAACCGGAACTATAATGGTGAATTGAAACTCCATACTCAATTAACAAGCTTTATTTAGAATTGATGCTAAAGAAACAAGCTTAAAATCCTGGTTTACAGGTGTTGGATTTTGGAGTAAAAAGTAAGTCAATTTTATCAAGGGGATCTTTTAAAAAATTTACCGAAGCAAAATTAAGGATATAATTGAGAAAAAAGTTCAAATTAAAAATTAAGTTAAAAAGAGATTAAAACTGGGCAAAAATTGGGTCGAATAAAAAAAATACATTTTTAATTAAAAAAATGTTGTTTAATTTGGAAAGAGGCTTATATTTGCAACCGCAAAAACGGGCTCGTAGCTCAGTTGGATAGAGCACCTCCCTTCTAAGGAGGCGGTCATAGGTTCGAATCCTATCGGGCTCACTTTGTAAAACCGTAAAGCACTATTAACTAAAGCTTTACGGTTTTTTTATTTCCTATTCTGTAAATTTGAATTAATAAAAATCGCACTAAATTAATTTCAATGAATTTTCAAGAATATAGCATCTACTTTAAAAATCTTCTCCTTAAATCGGTGACGGTACATCAACCCCCTTTTGATAATCCGGATTACCTGAATTATACAAAGTTAAACTGGTCACGTATGAACCGGTGGTTCAAAACAGGAAAATTGTCAAATGATATTGTGGAAATTGTCAAAAAAATAGATCAGCCACAACAATGGATCATTATTACAGAACCCTGGTGTGGCGATGCAGCCCACAACATTCCCTTTATAGAAATGATAGCAAGTGAGAATTCACAGATAACCGTATCTTATGAGTTAAGGGATGCAGCACCATATAGGATTGAGCAGTATCTTACCAATGGCACTCAATCAATTCCTAAATTAATTATTAAGGATCAAAAAGGCAGGGATTTAGCAACCTGGGGACCACGTCCTGAAAATTGTCAAAAGATGTATGCTGAACTACTCAAAGAAAAGGCTTCTTTTGAGATAATAAAAACTGAGATACAAAATTGGTATAATTTAGATAAAGGAAAAGAGCTTCAAAAGGAATTAGAACACGTATTATCCAGTACCCGTGATTATAAATTTAAGTTTGATTAATGAAAAAAAGTATTCTACTACGGAAGACTTTTTTGTTTTATAGGAATTTTTTGTTTGAGTTTATTCGGAAAAAATTACTCGGGAATAATTGAAAAATCATAAATTGTACGTGCAACATAATTTCTATCTACTGGTAATGCCCCTTGATAAATAAAGCAATATTCCCCAGGTTTTAAAGGTTTCATAGATCGTATGCGATATTTCCCATTACCTTCGTCAGATACAGCAACTTCTATTATATCTTCTGAGTCTATTCCTGTTTGGCTTCCACTAAAACTTCCGTGCTCTCCTGTTTTAATTCCTCTATGATTTTTACGATCATTAGAAAAAAGTTTAACCAATACAAAATCCCTGGGTGACCTCGCGTCCATAAATAAATAATTAGGATTTGAAGTTTCGCTTCTCTGGGTTTCATCGAAGTAAAATTCAAATATTTGATCTAGTTTTTTTATTTTATTTGATGAGCTGTTATTTCGTAGGTATGCATAAGAATTATTGGCAGCAATTCCGTAAGTCATAGCAGCTGTTAAATGATTTGTTCTCCTGCCCGAAAAAGCTAAGGGTTCAATTTTCTCCACTTCACCCGTAGGAGTTTTATAGAAAATCCCGGTCTTTACAGGTTCAATAGAATTATTAATCATAGCAGCAATCACCTTCGAGGGAATGCCCCCCTCTTTTAGTTTTTTTAAGGCCGGTATTGAGGTGTTATATTTCCCTGGAGAATTATTTATTTTAGCTATAATAATTTCCTCTCCAAAATCCATAGAATAAAGTTCGATAACTGCATCGTTATCTAATTTTTCTTGAGAAAAGATTGGTAAAGAAAAGATAAAAAGAAAAATTATAAAGGAAACTTTCATAGGTCAAGAGTTAAAAATGAAACTACAACATTTAATATTTAGGTAGGGCTTTTTATCACTTGTTGTAAACCAAATATAAAAAATACCATTTTATAACTGTTTAGTCTCGTGCTAATCCTTCTTTATCGGCACCATAAACACCGGTACTTCAGTTTTTTCTAAAACATTTGAAGCTACGGTTCCCATTAAAAGTTTTTCGAAGACAGAATGGCTATGAGTACCCATCACTACCAAATCGGCATTCCAGGTTTTGGAATATTCAAGAATAGCCGTGGCCGCATCGCCTTCGGCTAAATGTGTTTCTGCGCTTTCATCATTAAGGTGTTTTGCTGCAGTTTCGAGAAAATCTTCTACTACACTGCGCATTTCCTGGGCAATATCAAGGTTTACAGCCATTTCATCATAACCGGAATACCCCATGAACGTCGGATAATCAATTCCGTAGTAACTAACATTGGCCATTACGTGAAGTAAACAAACCCTGGCATCTAATTGTTTGGCAAGTTTGTAACCGGCTTCAGCGACTTTTTCTGAGACTGGATGATAATCTATGGCAATTAATATACGCTTCATAAGATTGGATTTCTTATAAAGTTATTAAATCAATTTTAAAAATTTGAATATTTGGTAAGGAATCGTTTAAAAAGGAATTCTATTCAGAATAATTTATTCTTTTACAACAATAAGGCTGGCTTTGGCGCCGGTTAAAAGGTTCCATTCTTTAGAAGCAACCAGATTCCCGTTTTCTTCCAAAACTTTTAACTGCGCGGTATTAGGACCGGAAGAACCCTGGTTTATCGCTTCAAATTCAATATTATTAAATCCGCTTTCCAATGTTACCAAAACTGGGTGATAACCACTGCCAAGTACAACACGTTTTATGAATTTTCCGTTTAAATAAATATTTACCTGGTCACCATCTACAAATTGATGGTCACGGCAGTAAAGTTCGACAAATTTACCGGTGGTTTTAAAATCGCCTAAATACTGATCTTCTTTATATTTATTTAAGGCTTCTTTATCTTCAGTCCATTTTTCCTTAACGGCATCGCCGGCAGTTTTTAAATTATTCGGTTTTTCCCTAAAGTCGATTTCTTTTGGTTTTTCCCGAAGATATTTGCTTTTCTCGTTAGATTCTTCAGCACGAAGAATAGGAAATCCAGAAGAATTTTTTTCAGGTTCAGCTTTTAGAATTCCACCTGTATTATTCGTAGCGGGAAGATCTATTTGCCCATAACTTAATACTGTGAAGCAAAAAAACAAGAATGTATAGATAAACTTCATAAGATGAATTCTTTAAGCTAGTTATATCAAAAATACAGCCAAATTACCATACATAAAAATCTTTTAAGAATAAACCTGAAATGTAGTCCTACTGCTCAGGCCATTCGCAAAACAATTACTTATCTTTACTCACCAAGTAAGTTTAAAAATTAAATACTACCATGCAGATAAATCATCTCTTAGAAGAAAATTCTATAGCCGGAAAATTTGTAGCACAACTCCGAGATACTGAAATTCAAAAAGATAGAATGCGTTTCCGCAGAAATATTGAGCGCTTAGGTGAGATTTTAGGTTATGAACTTAGTAAAACATTAAAATTTGAAGGGAAGAATATTAACACACCACTTGGTAATACTCAAATTCAAATACCTGAAAGCGAGATTGCCCTTTGTTCTATTCTACGGGCCGGCCTTCCTTTACACAACGGATTATTAAATTATTTTGACGATGCTGAGAATTCTTTTATTTCGGCATATCGCCATCATCCAAACAACGATGAAAAGTTTGAAATTGTAGTAGAATATCTTGCCTCTCCTTCCCTCGAAGGAAAAACCCTGATTCTTGCCGATCCTATGCTGGCTACCGGCCGTTCTTTTGTAAATGTATTACAAGCACTGAAACATATGGGAAAACCCAAAGAAATTCATTTAGTAGCCGTAATTGGTGCCGAAGAAGGCATTGCTCACGTTGCCGAAGAATTTCCGGAAAATACTAAGCTCTGGATTGCCACTATTGATAAAGAATTAAACGACAGCGGATATATTGTACCGGGCCTTGGCGACGCCGGAGACCTTTGTTATGGCGGAAAACTTCAGCACTAATTAATATCGTTTCTTATAGTTTTCTTAAGCGCTGGGCGCTGGTTTTTATATTTCTTAAATTCAAATCTTAATACGTTAATTCTAAAAAATTAAATTATGAAAGCCGTTGGAATAAAAAAATCGCTTCCTATAGATCATTCAGATAGTTTTGTTGAATTTAATACTGAAGACCCTACACCGGGAGATTCAGATCTATTGGTTCGCATTAAAGCCGTTTCGGTAAATCCTGTAGACTTTAAAGTAAGGCAAAATGCTGCAAAGGATAAGGAGCTGGATAAACCTAAAATTTTGGGCTGGGATGCCTCCGGAATTGTTGAGCGCGTAGGGAATAAAGTAACAAAATTTAAACAGGGAGATGAAGTTTTTTACGCCGGGGAAATTGACCGTCCCGGATGTAACGCCGAATTGCAGTTAGTAAACGAAAATATTGCCGGCCATAAACCACAAAATATTTCTTTTGAAGAAGCCGCTGCTCTACCGCTAACTGCACTCACTGCCTGGGAATGTATTTTTGAACGTTTAAAAATCGAAGAAAATTCTGGAGAAAATCAGGATATTCTTATAATTGGAGGTGCTGGAGGAGTTGGTTCTATTGGAATTCAACTTTTAAAGAAACTTACCAAATTTAACGTGATTGCCACCGCTTCCAGGAATGAAACCGAAGAATGGTGCAGAAATATGGGTGCCGATGTTATTGTAAATCATAAGAATTTAGAGGAAGAAATGAAATCTAAAGGTTATGAGAATGTAGATTATATTCTAAATTTTTCTGATACCGATCTGCACTGGGATGCCATGGCCGAACTTATAAAACCCCAGGGAAACATTTGCTCTATTGTTGAAACCAAAGATCCTGTAGACCTAAATAAGCTCAAAAATAAAAGTGTGGCTTTTCACTGGGAATTGATGTTCACACGGGCAAAATTTCAAACTCCAGATATGCACAAACAACACGAAATACTGGAAAGAATTTCAAAACTTTTGGAGGAACAAATTATTGAAACTACGCTTAATAAAACTTATAGCGGACTTAAGGCTGAAACATTTAAAGAAGTTCATAACCTTCAGGAATCGGGAAAATCTATTGGGAAGAATGTGATTTCATTTTAATGTAAAAAAAGAGGTTGTTTGGTTATTTTTTGGCCGTCACCCTGAACTGGTTTCAGGGTCTAGCATGTTTTAATTATAAACATATTAAATTCTGAAATAAATTCAGAATGACGAATTAACTTAATTCCAAACAACCTCTTCAATAATTGCAATTAAACTGATGTTTAAGCTTCTTGCTTTCTGGCTTTAGCTTCGTAATCTATATAACCTTTTTTTCCAGGAACATAAAAAGTATCTGAATCCCAGTCTGAAAGCGGAATATTTTCAGCAAAACGTTCTACTAAATCGGGGTTGGAAATATAAGGTTTACCAAAAGCAACCAAATCGGCATTTCCTTCTTCAATCACTTTATTTCCTGATTCCTGGTCAAATCCTGCATTAATCATTAAAGTACCATTATACATTGGGCGGTATCTTTTAGCGATTTCGGTTACCGCATATGGTACTTCAGAAACATCATTAAAAGGTTCTGATAAATGCAAATATGCAAGATTATAATCATTCAGTTTCTTAATAATATAATCGAAAGTTGGAATGGTTTCCTCATCCATCGTCATTCCAAAAATGCCGTTAAGTGAAGGGTTTAACCTTAAACTAATTTTTTGCTCTGGCATAACCTCTTTAATCGCATCTATAGTTTCAAATAAGATCTTTGCACGATTTTCTATGCTTCCACCGTATTCGTCATTTCTTTTATTAGAAGTTCCATTAAAAAACTGGTGAAATAGGTAACCATTGGAAGAATGAATTTCTATCCCGTCAAAATTAGCTTCCATTGAATTTTTCGCCGCATTTTTGAAATCCTGAATAGTTCTTTTAATATCTTCAATAGTCATTTCTTTTGGCGTCACGGTATCTTTGAAGCCTCCTGGAGTAAAAGATTGGGCTTCAGGATTTATGGCAGAAGATGACAAAGGTAAATCCCCATTGTGAAAATCTGGGTGAGACATTCTCCCCACGTGCCAAAGCTGAATGAACATGCGGCCATTAGCTTCGTGCACTTTTTTATTTACCATTTTCCAGCCTTCTACCTGTTCTTTACTATAAATTCCGGGTGTATTAACATACCCCACAGCTTCTTTAGAAACCTGGGAACCTTCAGTAATAATAAGTCCCGCAGAAGCTCTTTGGGTATAATAAACATCGTGCAAACCTTCAATTGGCGTATTTTCAGGATTATCAGCTCTACTTCTTGTCATTGGTGCCATCACCACTCTATTGGGAAGCTCTAATCCGTTTAAATTATATGACTTTAATAAGTTTTGTTCTTTACTCATAATTGTTTTTGGTTGATTTTATTAATCTTTTTCATAGCAATTTTTAATACAATCCCTGGATAAGACCAGCGTATAATTAAGAATGAAAATCCTAAAAAATATCGTGAAATTTCAAGACTCAATTAATGAGCTAAATTAGATGAAATGAGAAAGAAAATACTTGATGTATGTTAGCCGTGCCTGTTAAAAAATGTTAAGCTAGAAAAGCTCCTTTCTTAGGCGACTAAGGCTTTCGGGCTTTATACCCAGGTAATTTGCAATATGGTAATTGGGCACGCGTTTTTCAATTTCGGGATAGGTTTTACAAAATTCAAGGTAACGTTCTTTGTTATTTTTTTGAAGTGAAGAAAGAATTCTACTCCTTAAGGCTACAAAAGCATTCGTAGTTTTTATTCTGAAAAAACGTTCAAATTTAGGAATTCGCTTATATAAAGTTTCGAGAGTATCACGATGAATTCCAAGAAGAACCGAATCTTCTATGGCTTCAACATATAACTGGGCGGGATAATTTCCGAAGAATGCTTCAAAATCGCTTATCCACCAATCTTCTACTGCAAACTGAATAATATGTTTATTGCCTTCTTCATCTAAATAAAAGGCTTTTAAACATCCCTTAACTACATAATATTCACAATCTACCGGCTGCCCGGCTTCAATTAAAAATTCTTTCTTTGAAATACGCTTTTCTGATAGAACACCTACAAATTCCCGTTGTTCTTCGTCGGAGAGTTCGATTTTTGAAGTAACGTGTTTTAAAATTTCTTTATGCATTTTCAACACTTTTAGAAGGGATAACCAATGGCAAAATTAAGCACGGGATTTGCGTAATCAAATTCCCAACGCTCACCTTCCTGTAAAGAAGGATCGTGTAAAGGCGCGGCCAAATCTACCCGAATCACAAAACTTTGAATATCTACCCTTAAACCAAAGCCGGTACCAATCCCAAGTTCGTTCATAAAATCTTTACTAAATTCTCCTCCCACAAGAGTACTATTTTCACCTGTGTTCCAAACATTCCCGGCATCGGCAAAAACGGCTCCGTATAAATATGGAAAAAGCGGAAAACGATATTCTAGATTTGCTTCCAGCCTTATATTCCCGGCCTGGTCAAAAAATGCACCTTCTTCGTTTGGCGGAGTATAGGTACCGGGACCTAAAGATCGCGTATTAAAAGCTCTTACGCTATAAGGGCCACCGGCAAAATATTGTTTTGTAAAGGGTAAAACCTCAGAATTTCCATAAGGCAACCCATAACCGGCAAACAGTCTGGTCGCTATTTTAGAATCTGATCCTGTTTTTAAATGATATCGCAAATCTATATCGGCCTTGGCGTACTGGGCGTATTCCAGGTTTAAAAATGTTTGCGGATCTTCGTCTCCCCGCCCGCTTATGGCATCTACTAAATTCCCGGCAATATCCACGGTTGAATTTATAAAGAATTGATGTCTGCTATTCCCGTCTATAAGACCGTTATAGAGAAAAGAATAAGTTAGACCGGCAATAAATTCCTGGTTAAAACTTCGTTCTAAAAATGGGTTATCGTCTAATATATCCTGAAATTCCTGAGTGGTATTACCCAGGTTTACATAATTTAAAGATATAGGATAGAACTCGTGGGTTACAAAACGATTCGCATTCCAGAGATAACCAAACCTCGCAGAAACAGACCCCAGGCTAAAAAGCTTACTTCGGGTAAGATAATCAAAGCCCAAACTTGTCTTGGTTTTAGGAATCGAATACGAAAACCAGTTTTTATCAAAATTTATAGGAAATAATAACCTGGGGAAAATAAGATCTCCCTGTAAACCTAATTGTATACTGTTTAATCCTGCCTGCGTGCCTCCGCCGGTTTGAACTTCATAACCAAAATCCCCGGTAATATTTAGAATTTCTCCGCCCTTAAAAAGATTCCTGTTCGTATAGCCTAAAGCTAAACTTGGGCCTGTAAATCCGTTAGATTTTGTTACTGCCTGGATTTCTGCCCGCAAGGAGCGTTTATTTAATGGAGAAAGATAGATATTGGTTTCCAGCACACCCAAGCTATCGGTAGATAAACTATCTATTTCGGTATAATTTATATTTACAAATTTGTAAGCTCCAATCTCTCCCAACCTCCTGGC
The DNA here is from genome assembly GCF_900142975.1 of Salegentibacter salegens. Taxonomy (NCBI): domain Bacteria; kingdom Pseudomonadati; phylum Bacteroidota; class Flavobacteriia; order Flavobacteriales; family Flavobacteriaceae; genus Salegentibacter; species Salegentibacter salegens. Next base: position 827,517 of record NZ_LT670848.1, on the reverse strand, counting down.
TGTATTTCGGGAATTTTCAGGATTATAGAACTGACCTTCTTCCAGCAAAATGTAAGGATCTAAATGTTTTGGTTTAAAAAATAATTCTTTCTGAAAAAAGTTCTTTTCGGCATAGCGGGTTTTTGCCGTAGTGCTATCGGTGCCCACTTCATAATTGGGATAAATATTAACGCTCTCTAATTTATAAGGTATTATACTTTCGGTAGGAACATCTTTCTTTAGCCTTAAAAACAGGTCAAAATTCTTATGTTCATATTGATTGGTATCTGCTTCAAAAATTAAAAATCCTGGATTGAAATTATAATAGCCTTTTGATTTTAAATCGGCATCAATTCTCTCTCTTTCCATTTTTAAGGTAGCAAGATCGAACCGCATTCCACTTTCTATAGGCGAAGCTTCTAAATTGTTACTAATCTCCTTATAAATTTGAAGTGAATCTGAATCTAACTGATATTTTTCCAGTAAATATGGACTGGGAACTTTAGCAGTATAATCCACTTTCATTTCTTTCTTTTCTTCTTTGCGGTTTACTGTTGAAACCACAGTACTATAGAAAAAACCTCTATTTTCTAACCGGTTTTTTAGCAAATCTTCAGTTCTAAGAGGATCTACATCACTTGCGTAAACCGGCTCTTCCCCTATTTGCTTGTTTAAAAATTTATTGATGAAACCAGGCTTCTCGCGCTGAGCTTTATAATGAAAATAAAGTCCCGGTTGCATTCCTAGAAAAGAACTATTGGGTTCTGGCCTTAAAACCGATTCCAGCTCTGCTTTTAAACGGGCACGCTTTTTAATACTTGTGTCGCTCTCCATGGTAATTTTGGCTCCCTTGTAAAGCAATTCGTCTTCAGGAACAAATTTCTTCACATTACAAGCTTGCAGGAGAAAAAGCACTGCGCATAGATATGCGATATATTTTAAGTAAATTTTCATTTATAATAATTTCAATCCTAAAGGGTTCATTTGGCACCAACTTACATTATCCCGATATTTTAATAATTCCTGGGAGTCTTGTAAAATTCTGATTACACCTATTAATTTTTTTCTTCCTTATTCTCGGCCTGCTCTTCTTCGTCTTCTTTCAAAAAGAAATTATCCCATAACTCCTGAAATTCATTGAATTCCCGAGTAAAAATAAAGGCTATCCCGCTAACAATAAGCTGGCCGTCTATAACATTTTCAAACTCATTTCTTCTAAAACCTTTTAACCTAAATCTCCCGGTTTCGGTAAGTAAATACTCTATGCTTACATTTCCAATCAACGGACTCGCTTCTTCCCCGGGACGATTACTTCCCTGCACATCTACTTCGCTCCCTACACTTACAATTAAACGATCGTCCAGTAAACGTTTTTGTGCTTCAATATCTACCTGTGTACGTTCGGTAGCCGTATTTCCCTGGTAATCGGTATAACTGTCTACTCCAAAATTTAGTTCAACGCCGGTATCTCCCAGTAATTTATCTGAGAACACATTTAATTGATCTGAAAGCGCCTGATTTAAATTATCGCGAGCAATAGAAAGATTTCCGCCACCGTCTCCAGCACTTCCTGAAGTTGGGTAAAAACGGTTAAGTACCAATAAGGAAAAAACCTGTTTATTTAACTCTGCTTCCTGACTGTTCAATTGTTGTAAACGACCATAAACCCGGCCTCCACCTGAGCCCCGTTCTTCTTCTGGCATTTGCAGTCCAAAAGATAATTTAGGCTGCATTAATTCTCCATCTACATTAAGATAAACCAAAAATGGTAATTCTCTTCTAAACGACGGATCATCTGCAGCGCCTTGGGTTGTAGCCATAAGAGACGAAGGTGATGCTTCTACCCTATAAATGGCACTCACATCTAACGTAGCATCAAAAGGATCTCCTGCCCAGGTAATTCGGCTACCTTCAGCGATATCAAATCTACGTTTCACCAAATTATATAAGCTCATTTCATAATGACCGTCACTCATTGTGTAGCGGCCCGCCAGCGTCATTCTTCCGTTAGGTGAAATATTAAAATTTAATTCTCCCTCTCCTTTTACTCTAAAATTATCACCGGTTTGTTCATCTATAATTATACTGAATGCAGCATCTTCATTAATATTAATCCTGGCGTTAATATTATAACCAGTAAGCGTAGCCGATTCTTCTTCCTCGTTACCGGTAAGGATATCATCAGGATCTTCACGGTTTGTAAAAATCACTACTCCGTCTCGTTCCTGCATCGCCAATTCTTCTTCCACCATTACGTACGTGAAATCGGTATTAGAACCTACAGTAATATCCATATCTAAATTAGGAATATTAAGATCGCCGGTTAAAGTGGCGTCGGCATCAAACGTGGCGGTACCATAAAACATTTCATTATCTTCTTTTGTAGAGTTAAGCACCTGGAAATTCCTGGCTCTAAAATCTAAATCAAAGCTTGGGTTCAATAGATTTTCGGTTAATATTTCGCCGTTTATTACAAACGAGTTTGCATCCTTATCTTCAACTTTAAATTCATTAAAATAGATTCCCGCATTATCAAATTTCAAGGTTTCTGACGGAAATTTAAATAGCGCATTAAGTAAAGCTACACGAAATTGCGCTTCATCAAACTGAAGCTGCCCGTTATATTCCGGTTCTGTAGTAGTTCCTCCAAGGCTTAAATTTCCAGAAAAGCTTCCTTCACCATTATTAATGGCCCCCATTGAAAAACCTTCCACTGTTTTCATGCTAATTTTATTAATCTGCATTTCCATATCTAACGCGGTAGTAGAATCCAGCGCCTGGAAATCGCCACTCATATCAAGATCTACATTCTCACCTTTTATCGCCAGGCCAACATCATATAAAAAATCGGCTTTAGGCGTAGAATTTAAAGTTAGTTTACCAAGTTCAACCTGCATTACATTTAATTGGTTGATCTCCATTCCTGCAAGAATTCCGATTTTTTGCAAAGGGTCTTCAAAAATTAAATGACCGTTTAATTGCCCGGTGGCTAATTCTTCTTCAGGATTTAAATAATTAAGTAATGCGCTTAAATTGAAGTTATTAAACTCTAAACCAATATGATTTTTGTCTGAATAGGATAGTTCACTGCTTAACAGCATTTCCTGGTTATTTCGGCTTAATCTGAAATTATTCGCAGTAATTTCCTGATCGAACACAATCATTTCATTGTTTGCAGCAATATTCCATTCCTTTTTATTCAATATTAAATCTTCCGGATTAATATGAAATTTAAGGCTGTCTCCCGGTTTTGTGATTTCTGAAGCCATATGAATTAAACTTTCTTCACCCTGCATAGAAGTGAAATCAAGTAAAAGTTTATCTTCTGTAAGGCTTCCGTAAAAATCGGTTTTCTGAATAGCGATCGGTCCCGAATTAATGGCATTGAACCCAAGGTTAAATTCAAAATTCTCAGGATCTGAATTTAAACTGAATTCCAGGCTGTCAATCTCACTGCTATAATAATTTATATAAGGCAAACTTACCAGGGCATCCAGTTTTCGCTCTTTTTCATTAAAATCGGCTTCAATATGAATAGTATCTAATTCTTCTAAATTAGATAAGAAAACTTCGCTTAAAACAGGATCATCCATGATAGTACCACGCAGTTTTAAATTCACTGGCGTGTGCACGGTATCTAAAGGATCTACTTCGGTAAAATAAGATTCGTAATGTCGATTTAGTGCGGTAGATAAATCTACGGGATCGGCATTAGATTTTAAATCCAGTTCTAAAATTTTATTGCTAATCTGTAACGAAGTAGAATCGGTGCGTACAAAAGCGTGAGCGCTTAAGTCGCCGGGGAGATAGGTATCATTATCATACACTACAACCGCATCTTTAATATCGGCGTAGGTTTCATATTCTTCTGCATTTCCCTCATACTGCGCGGCCAGTTTAAAGGCCAATCGAATATCCCGGGATGCCAGTCCCAGTTCCTGTAACCTGGCTCCTTTTAAATCTAAATTAAGATTCGCTCTAGGTTTCACCGAATCTAGCTCTACCTGTGAATTTAGCGCTAATTCTAAGTTATCGTCTTGATAACTTGAAGTGATATTCCCGTTTCCGTCCTCAATATCACCCGAGATATTTAGATCTTTTATCTCGTAATTGTTATAAGCAAATGAAATTATGGTCGCGTCCAGGGTGGCATCAAGCGTGTTTATTGTACTTCCCTTTCCAGAAGTTTCAATTTTAATATTTAAAGCACCCAGGCTTTGATTTTGCAGAATATTTCCCAGCTCAAGTTCTTCTGAAGTCATTATTCCTTCAAAAACTATTTCTTCCTGGTTTGAGAAGTTCCCTTTTAAGCGAATATCACCTTCGGAAGTTTGTAAAAGTGCTTTGGTAGAAAGATCTTCCAGGCCGCCTTCAAAATTCCCACTAAGCTGAATATTTTTAGGAATATTGATACCCAAATCTTTATCACTTACAAAACCTTTAAGATCAGATTTCCTGGATTTTGCATTGAAACGCGGAATATTGAAACGAATATTATCGGGATCTGTGGCGTTATAAATATTTCCGTTAGCAGAAAATGAAGTGTTTTTCCAATTAAAATTAGCCCTGGCAATAGCTATTGCTGAAAGTTTTCCTGAAGCCTGAAGATTTCCTGATACTTTATTTGTACTTAATTCCTTCATATAAGGATTAGACCTTAAATTTGGCTGAAATCTAAAAGCGTCTTTTATATCTACTAAAATGGTAGGTAAATTTAACGCAAGCTCTGCCGATTCAGAATTATCAATTAATTCCTGGATAGAATTATATTTTAAAGTAGCTTCACCTTCTAATTGGTTTTCATTTAAGGCCAATGCCAGGTCTGAAAGGTTTAATTGCGTTTCTTGAAGATTTAAGTTGAAATTAAGCTTTTTTAAATTAAGGCCTGAGGCTTCATTAAAGTTTAATGCAACAACTTCTACCCCAGATTTTTGGTCTCTTAAAAATAAATTATTCGCATTAAAATTAAGAGAATCAAGCACCAGAGCTTCAGGATTAAATTTCCCCTGTTTAGGCTTAGCGCTATCTACTAAATAACTTAGTTTATTTTCAGAAAAATTAATTTCATTTACATCTACCTTCCATTCGGGCCAGGTAAACGCTGAAGTATCAGTGCTAATAGTATCCTGGGGCTTTTCTAAAGTTTTCATTTCCAATTTAATATCAGAATTATTAAGTGCCAGCCTGTTCACTTTAATCTCCTGACTTTTAAGATCCATTACCGGAACTTCAGCTAGAAATTCTGTGATATCCAGATTCGCATTAATTCCATCAGGAACAGAATTATAATTAGCCTGCACATTTTCCAGGTTAAAATTATCTACCATCAAATATGGCATAGGTGCCGGTTCTTCATTTTCGGGTTCGGGAAATGGCTTATTTTGAGTATAATTTATTTGCGCATTGGTTATGCTGGCATTTTTGGCGCGGAAATCCATTTTTTCAAGATCGGTTTTTTCCAGTTCCAGTATAAGCTCTTCGAAGTTCACCTGGGTGTCAATTCCCATTACATCATCTCTAAAAGTGATGTCAAAATCTTTAAAGTTTAAATCTCCAATATTAATTTCCTGTGTAGCAGTAGTATCTTGCTGTGTAGTGGTTTGAGTAGTTTGTTGGGTAGAATCGGCTGCGAAAGCTTCCATTAAAAATTCGTAATTAAAGCCTTCAATAGAATCTTTTCTGGTAATATTAGCTTTTAAACCTTCCCAATCTAAATTGTCTATACTTACAGCATTTCCCTGAATAATGGGCCAAATAGGAATATCGGCTTCCAGGGATTTTGAATACACCAGGGTATCTCCTTTTTTATCCTCAAGGTAAAGACCATCGAGCTGGATATTTCCGGCAAAGGTTATAAAGAGTTTATCCAGAGAAATTTCGGTATTGGTTTTACCCGAAATATTCTTTACTACCTGTTCTTTTATAATGTCCTGGCCCCAGGGACTTCTAATAAAAAGGAGCAAAAGTATTATAAAAATAAAGAGCCCCGCAAAGAATTTTGCGAGGATCTTTAATATGCGGTATCTTTTTTTCTTCTTCTTTTTTTCTTTTTCCAAATCCTGTGATCGCTAGAATTCCAAATTTATTGTATTCTTACAATAATATGAAGTTTTTAGGCTTAAGGTTTAGTTAATTAAGCATTATTCCGCGGGACTTAATTCAATATCTGGAATCGTAGCGGGTGGCGTTATATCTTCAGGTTCTGAAGAGGATTCTGGTACCGGTGCGTTGTTAAACAGGTTTAATTGCAGGGCTTCAACTGCCGCATAATCTAAAATCCTGATATTTACAGATGGCAAATCAGAATCTGAACCATCTGCTCTTTCGGTAACGTTTAATACTTCAAAAGCAACTACACCAAGGTTTTCTCCCTGTAAATTTCCTTCTAAAGGATCGTAATTGATGCTAATATCGCTATCAAAAACTACTGCAATAATGGTTTGACCAGTCAACATGGCCAATCCGGTTGCCCTAAGTGGTGTGACGTCGGGAACTTCATCTAATAAATCTTCAGTTTCGTCCTGGCCTAAACCGGGACCGGCTTCAAGGAAGTTTCTCGCGCCACTTTCATTTGGCCCGGCCTCGTCCCAGGAGGTCGGAATTTCTTTTAATACAAACCAGGCTTCATCGCCGGTCTGGCCGGTATAAAGTGTAATTTCTTCACCGGGATTTTCGCTAAAATATGCGAGCACGTCTCGTTGTCCAATTGCAGAAATATCATCGTTCACATCGGTTTCAGAGAAATCGTTTGGTTCGTTTCCATTATCAATACTTTCTTCATCTATTAAAACAAAAACAGCTGCCGCATCAGGATCAGGATCTCCATTTCCATCACCACTTCCATTATTGGCGTCGTCAGATCCATTCACATCATCTGTAAGATCATCGGTTACGTCATCTACATTATCTACATCGTCGTCATTACTACAAGCCGATAAACTAAAAGCAAGTAGGATCGATAAAATCACCCGGTAAAAAGACTTTGAATTTTTCATAATTCCCATTTACATTTATAATATTAGTAAGTAAAAATAATTTTAAAATATTGTAGTAAGTTATTTAACCCTGATGCCGAATGGGACAATTCAACTTTTCAATATTAAAAAGTGTGTAATTTTACCACACATTTTGATCGAATTCCACAGATTTTGGAATTATACTTTTTTAACCGAAAACCTTTCTACAAAGTTAATTTCTCCTTAAAGGGTCCTTCTAAGTCTCATAAAATGAGAAGTTAAAAAACCAACCGGGGTTTATCTACTTTATACTATCAACTACTTTACCAACATGGTATGATTCTCGCCCAATACCTACAAGCCTTACAAAAACCAAATCTAAATTATACAAGGCCTAACTTAAAAAATCCGAAATATGAAAAGAACAATCGCTGTAACCGTTTTAGCCGCAACAATGCTAAGCTCGTGTGTTTCTAAGAAAAAATACGTGACTTTAGAGGAAGAATTAAACGATACCCGAAGCACGTTGCAAAAAACTCAGGTAGAAAAAGAAGAAATTGAAGAAAAATTTGCACGTATTGAAGAGCGTGTAGCAGATTACAATTCAAAAATTAATTCTTTACGCGAAGAGAATGATAGTAAGATGGAGATGAACGATCTTACTGTGATGTCTAATAATAACAAGACCCAGATGCGGGCAACAATCGCAAAAATGGATCCTAAGAAAGTATCGGGTGCCGAAACTTTAGAAGATTCTATTAACCTTGCAGTTTCGCACAATCTAAAAAGCAATATTTCTGAAGGAGCTGACGATGAAGATATTGATATTACTGTAGATGAAACTGTAGTAATGATTAATGTTTCAGATAAATTATTATTTGGAAGCGGAAGCTACCGTGTATCTAACAATGCTCAACCTTTACTAAAAAAGCTTGCTGAAGTAATAAACTCTGAACCTGCAATGGAAGTAATGATTGAAGGCCATACCGACGATCGTACTATGGTAGAAGGATCTTACATCCAGGATAACTGGGATTTAAGTGTAAGAAGAGCAACTTCAATTGTTAGAATACTTCAGGACAAGTATAATGTAGCACCAGAAAAACTTATCGCAGCAGGTAGAAGTAGCTACCAACCTTTGGTAGATAATACCAATAACGATAACAGATCAAAAAACAGAAGAACCAGGATTGTAATTATACCAAACCTGGATAAATTCTTTGCGATGTTGGAATCTGAATAATCAACCTATTTCCAATTATTACGGGCCTAAAAAGATTGAATTCTTTTTAGGCCTTTTTATTTTAACCAGTTCTTAACCCAAAGGTTCTATTCTATTTCTTAATTTAAAAGAAAAATAGAGATATGAGTAAGCAAGAAGAAAACAAAAAGTATAATGCTGATGTTACTGCTGAAGATAAACAAGCCTTAAATAAAAAAGGCCGAAGCATGAATAAAGGTCAGGATAAAGAATTAGACAGGGAGAAACCGGTAGATTTTACTGCCGATAATTTAGATATCCCGGGCAGTAACCAAACCGCCAAAAACGATAAAGATAAATTGGTAGACGAAGAAAATTACCGGTTTAATAAAAAAGGAACCCAAAAGGAAAAGCAAGATTTAGATGATATTCCCGATCCTGATACGACCAAGGATAATTAGTTGCTCAGGCACCAGTTACTTTGATTTCGAGGCGAGCCTCGGAGCATTAAATCTCGAATAAACAGATACTTTAATAACCTTCCTAATAATGAATTAATTTCAGGAAGGTTTTATTTAATTTCTTTTTCCATTTCTGCAAAACGATTTTTAGCCTGCTCTATTAAGTTGTTGGTATCTATGCTGGTGAGCTGCTCATCGTACTTTAAAATTTTTCCTTTTGCCATAACCAGTTTCATATTTTCGGGCAGTGCGGCTTCAATTGCAAGGTGATAAGGTTTATTACCGGTAGAAAAATTAATATCAGATTTTTTTAGTAAAACCAGGTCGGCACTTTTTCCCGGTGTGATTGAACCGGTTTCCTTATCTATACCCAAATTTTTAGCTCCATTTATTGTTGCCATTTTTAAAACTTCCTTTGGATGCAAGTAAAATTCATTTTTAGCATTAGCATTTGCGAGGTTTTGTAGTAATTTCAAAGAATCCAGTAAGTGAGCGTTTCCGGTTAAAGCGGTAGTATCTATGCCTACACAGCAATTAATTTTAGATTCATATAATTCATTAATTTTTGGTAGGCCATAGCCAATGCGCATTTCAGAATACGGCGTCATGGTAAGACTCGCCCCGGTATTTTCTACCATTTTAACTTCATCTGGAGTAATTGCGTTGCCGTGAATAATATTGACATCTTCAGCTAAAAGATTTTTTCTGAATAGCGATGCTATTTGATCTTTTTGACTCTCATTAGAACTGGCGTGAATGGTAATTTGTAAGCCCAACTCCCGGGCTCGTTCCCAGTCTTTTTCGATATTTTGGTAATTCGCAGAACGTGAACCCAGTCCTAAACTGATGTCTTTATATTTTGAATTTAAATTAATTAGTTGTTTTAATTCATTAATTCCTTTAAAATCGGTAGGAGTGCTACCAGGCATATCACGATAAGTTCCATAACTAACGTGACCCCGAATGCCCATATTCGTCATGGCATCAAAACTGGCTTTTACAAATTCTGGGCTTCTGGCATTATGATTATAATCGCTTATACAGGTAATTCCGGAATAAATAGCTTCGGCAATAGCATAGTTTGCCGCCAGCTCCATATCTTCTGGAGTATACAGCCTGGAAAATCGGGCTGTCATTTTAAAATAGCCTTCTTCAGCAGAATCCCCGGCCATACTACGTAATAAGGAGGTCCATAAATGCCAATGACAATCAATAAGCCCCGGAATTAAAATGCCACCTTCGGCATTAATTGTTTCAGTGCCTGGAGGAATTTCAATTTGATTCCCAAGTTTTGCTATTTTACCGTCTTTAATAAGAATATCGGCGGAAGCCAAATCGCCAATTTCATCGTCCATACTTAAAATGGTGGCGTTCTTAATTAAATAGGAATTTTGCTGAAATTTATTGAATTTTCGTTGATTTTCAGAAAAAACTGAAAATGGATTGATAAAGCTGCCGATACCTACCAAGCCGGTTTTCTTTAAAAAATCCCGACGATTCTCCTTATTCATTATTTTCTCTTTAAAAGATAATAATCCAGTGAGAATTTACCTGCACCGGTAAAGAAAAGCAAGAGAAATCCTCCCATATATAATAAAGGTAATTCCTGGCGTCCAAAACCATCGGTCCAGTGAACAATAATTGCAGCTACAGCCATTGTTATAATTAATGGGATTGCTGCAAAGCGTGTAGACCATCCTAATAATATAAGTATAGCACAAACAAATTCCGCAAAAACAGCAAATGTAAAGCTCACTGTTTCGCCCAAACCTATAGGATCTGCAAATGCTATTTCTTCGCTTCCAAAAAATGTAATGAGTTTGGGAACTCCGTGTGTGAGCATTAATCCTGAAATAAATATTCTAAATAATAGCAGCCCAAAATCGGTGTTTTGAAGGTTTAAACTGGTTGTGTAAGCGTTTTTCATAGATAAAGTGTTTTCAAATAGTAGATTAAATCCTCTAAATTAAACATATTCTTTTCATAATCTACCGAATTTCTGATTTCAAAATGAAGAAATTATTTCAGGTTATTAGAAGATCCTTAATAATGTCCTCCTAAGCTCCAACAGAAACAAAAATTAAGAGCAAATTATGCTTTTGGATTTAATATTTCGTAAAATAGTGTATTTCATCGATATTTTTTGTCTTTTGTCGATTGTAATGAAAGTTTTTCTATATCTTTATATTCCGAAAATCTTTTTAATGCAATATCTTAATGACGCGATTATATTTAATAACACTAATTCTTCTCTTTACAGGAATGTCTCCTGTTTTTTCGCAGGCTTCAGCAACGGCAAACTTTACGGCTTCTGCCACCATTATCCAACCCATAGGAATTACCACAACTTCTAATATGCAATTTGCAAATATTGATGCTAAAAATGGCGGTGCTGTTATTCTTTCTCCTGAAAATACCAGAATTACAACCGGTGAATTAGAATTAGCCAATGGCGGAAATGTTTCTGCAGCTACTTTTGAAGTTACCGGGCAAAGCGGCTATGCTTTTGGTATTAGTCTCCCGAAAGGTACTCACCGCTTAAATAGCGATGGTGAAAGTATGTTGCTTCAGGATTTTACTACTAATTATGATGGAAGCAGTATAAATGGTGATGGTAAAACAATAAGAGTTGGCGCCAGCCTAATTGTTAATCCAAATCAGGAACCGGGAGATTATAAAACCACTGGCGATCTGCAAGTTACTGTAAACTACAATTAATTTTTTTAAATCACCTCTCCTACAACGATGTAGTTTTATGGTTACTTTAACCAAAGTGTATTTCAACGAGTATTTTGTTTTGTTGAACGAATAAATTTCATTTGTATAGGGGTTTACCCCCATATTTGCAGTGTTAAACTTTTGAACCCAAATCAAAAACTAAAAAATACTCAAAATGAAAAAAATTACTTTTATCCTACTTGTAAGCCTTATTTCTGGAACTGCTTTTGCACAAAGCTCAGCAGAAGGAACAGCTACTGTAAATGCAGAAATTGTTAGTCCTATTGAAATTAATGATGGAACTGACTTAGATTTTGGACGTATAATTGGATCTTCAGCCGGGGGTAGTGTAACTGTTAGTACTGACGGTGATAGAACTGCCACTACTAATGATTTATTGGCACCGAGTACAACTGTACAAGCGGCCTCATTCACAGTTAAAGCAGCTGAAGCTTATAAATATAGTATAACCATTCCTGGTATAGGTTTAACTGGTGCTGGAGATGATATGCCTGTAACCTTTGAAAGCAGTTTAGGTAATGAAAATGTAGTTGGAACTGGTGCTGATCAAACCTTAACTGTGGGTGGTGCCTTAACTGTAAATGCTCTTCAAGCAGAAGGAGAATACAGCGGTACTGTAACAGTTACCGTAGCTTACGAATAGTAAACACTTACTTTAGAATATAAAAAACGCCGCCCCTTGTGGCGGCGTTTTTTAGTTTAAACCAATATGTCCCTAACTTTTTTATAAAATACATAATGAAGAATTATCTTTTCATTTTATTTTTTAGCTTAATCGGGTTTAGTGCTTCGGCACAAAATTCGGCTTCAGCGACTGTAAATAGCAGGGCAACAGTTATAGACCCAATCCAAATTGATAAAACGGTAGATCTTGATTTTGGTAACGTAATAAGTGCTTATAATCCAGGACAGGTGATTTTATCGCCAGACGGCTCCAGGGTGGCTTACGGAGTACAAATTTCCAATTCTATTCCCGGTACGGTAAATCCCGCAGAAGCTGTAGTTACCCATGGCAACAATAATTACTCAATTACCTTACCCGAGCAATTTACCTTATATAACCAGGAAAATCCTAACCAGGTTCTTACAATAGACCAGTTTACTGTTGCTCCACAGGAAGGTAGTGTAGCCGATATTATAAAAATTGGAGGCACTTTAAACCTGGAAGCCAACCAGACTTCTGGCCTTTATACTAATTCCTCCGGTTTTAATGTAACGGTATCCTATAATTAAATTTTTAGATTTTCTTAACAGGTAAATTCTTATTTAGTATCTTTGTACCCAATGATATAACCTAAAAATCCAGCCCCAGGATATGATAAAAAAATTACTTAGCCCCCTACTCCTTTTCTTTATTTTTATTTTTTCAGGACTTGCAGCTTACGCCCAGGGAGATCTTATGATTATGCCCAAGCGTTTGGTTTTTGAGGGTTCTGAACGTTCACAGGAAATAAACCTTGCAAATACCGGCAGCGATACCGCCGTGTATGCCATTTCTTTTGTGAATTACATCATGACCGAAAAAGGAAATTTTGAACAGGTGGAAGCGCCTGAAGATGGTCAGCGATTTGCTGAGAATTTTCTACGCTATTTTCCAAGACGCGTTAGTTTGGCTCCCAATGAAGCACAAACTATTCGTGTACAAAAAACCAGGACCGGAGACCTGGAACAGGGTGAATACCGATCGCATATGTATTTTCGCGCGGTAGAAGATCAAACCGCGCTTGGTGCAGAAGAAACTGAGGAAAGTGATGGAATTTCCATAAATATAAAAACCGTTTTTGGAATTAGTATCCCAATTATTTTAAGGGAAGGAACATCTACAACAAATATTACACTTACCGATCTTACATTAGAAACCGAATCCGAAAATCCAAGATTATCACTGGTAATTAATCGTTCCGGTAATATGTCGGTTTACGGAAATTTAACAGCAACTCATATCGCCCCTAATGGTACTCAAACCGAAGTGGGAATGGTAAAAGGAGTTTCGGTGTATACGCCTAATGAAAAAAGGATTTTTAGCTTTGAGCTTAGAAATGCTACGGAGGTAAATCTAAATTCCGGTACTTTAAAAATATCTTACTCAGAAGAAAAAGGGGATACTTTGGCTACTTCAGAATTGAAGTTATAAGCATAAAGGCCTATGAAAAAAAACTACCCGGGACTTTTTTCTTGCTTTAAACCAGGCTTGTTTCTGGTAGTTTTTTTATTTTTTAATTTTGATGGGTTTGGACAGACAATAGGAGACGCCACAGTAACGGGAACCCCAGTATGCGCAGGATCTAATGTCAATATTTCATTTGAAGTTACCAACGGTGTATATACCAATGAAGCTTTTACCACCGGTACAAATTATGACGTTTACCTATCTACTAGAATAAATGGTGAGTATTCCAGTATAAATACTGTGATATATTCTTTCACTTCTTCAACAGCACCTTCCTATAATCAATATGCAAGTGCCATTATTAATGAAACTGTTCCAATTCCATCCAATTATGCTACAAATTCTAATTATGTAATTTGGGTAGGTTCCTCTTCACCAAATACTGTTTCTCCATATGATTCTGCTCTTTTCAGAATAAATGCCACTCCCTCCAATCCAACTGTGTCTAATAATGGCCCTATTTGCGTTGGAGGAACTTTGCAACTAAGTGCTTCTTCAATTACAGGAGCTACCTACCAATGGACGGGACCCAACGGTTACACTTCTACTGCACAAAATCCTGCACGTACAAATGCTACGACTGCAATGGCTGGTGTTTATACCGTGGTTGCCACTGTGAATGGATGTTCCAGTAATCCGATGAGTACCACAGTAGGTGGAAGTGTTGCAAATAGCAGCCAGACAACTGCCGGGAACGACTCCTGGATTGGGCATGTGTATAATGGTACAAACCAGGGCGTAGCCTATAATGGCAATTTTACAAATTACGTAGGAAACTATACTGAACCCGTCCTATTTGATCAGGCTTTTGGCGGAAATACCAATTGTTTTTCTATTCGGGCTAACTCAAGTCCCATTTCTATTTATACTGAAACCTTCTCGGTACGTTACAGGATGAATAGTACACAAAAGGGATTGTATACTGTCTCCATAGGATCTGATGACGGAAGTAGATTAAGTATAGACAATAACCTGGTTTACAATTACTGGGGTGATCGCGGTTATGCAGTAGATGCGAATATTTTGGTTAATCTTACTGGGAATAGTAAGCTGGTACTGGATTATTATGAAAATGGTGGTGGGAACCGGATAGGTATTAGCGGTGGTACCACACCAATTATTGAAAATACTTTAACTCAAAATACTGGCCAAAGTATTCCAATAGGGAATACAGGCCAGTCAATAAGCGGGGATACTTATGAAACATATGCATCCACGCTCCCTACAGGAATTTCTAGAACAGGAACAGGTTATCAATGGGCTTACATTACCACGCAAGGTGGAGCACTAACTAATATTACCGGAGCAACAGGAGCAACCTACACACCTTCCACCACTTCAGGTCCTTTTACTACTGCCGGCACCTATTATATATATCGTATTGCTACCCTCTCCAGCACCAACAACAGGCTCTCCAGTACTTATCTGGCCAGGAATAAATCCAATGCAGCAACTCTTACAGTTGGTAGCGGATTTACCATAACACAACAGCCAACTGACCAAACTGTTTGCGCCGGTTCGCCTTCTACTTTTTCTGTAGATGTTGATGGGCAAAATTTAACCTACAAATGGCAGCGCAATGATGGAGGAACAAGTACTAATTTCTATGATATTGACGGCACTGATTTTACAGGTACAAATTCACCTGTTCTCACCGTAAATGGAGCTTCATGGTTACATGATAAAAGATTCAGGCTAAAAATTACCGATGGATCAGGTATGACGGCCTATTCCGATTCGGCACTACTTCAATATATCGATTCCCCCGGATATGTAAACCAGGCTCCTAATGCCAATGTATGCAGTGGACAAAATACCTATTTTGAAACCCAATCTTCAGAAACCAATTTCCAATGGGAGCTTAGTGAGGATGGAGGTAATACCTGGAGCACCTTAGTTAATGATGACAATCACCAAAATGTAAACCAGGCCAGACTTGATATTATAAATGCAACCTCTGCAATGAATACTAATTTCTATCGGGTCAAAGTAAGCAGAAATGGTTGTGCTCTTTATGCTGCTTCTTCTACGCTTACAGTTAATGATGTTCCGGTGATTACTAGTCAACCTTCTAATCAGGCGGTTAATTCAGGTTCTAATGTTTCATTTCAATCTTCTGCAACAGGTATGGGTTTGAGTTATCGCTGGCAGGCTAATAATGGTGGCGGCTGGTATGATATTTATGATGACGGAACTTACAGCGGAACAGGAACTACACAATTGACACTAAATAATGTGCAGCAGTGGCAGTCAAATTATAAATTCAGATTGAGAGTAACTAATAATTCCGGATGTAGTTCATTATCAGATGAAGCTGTTTTAACTGTGGGCGGGACTTGTGGTTTCCGTGAGCCTATTGACATAGATTATCAAAATAACTATGGAAACGATACCTGGATAGGGCATGTTTATGAGGGTACTAATTTCGATACCTATATTGGTCATTATAATGAGCCTGAAACCTTTGATCGTAATTTTGGAGGGGACGCAGTATGTTTTGAGATGGTAGCAGGTGGATCTGTTCAAACAGAAACCTTTTCTGTTCGGTACAAAATGAATTCCACCAGAAATGGTATATATGTCGTAGACATGGGGTCTGATGACGGTACACGATTACAGGTTGATGGTAACTTAGTGTTTAATAACTGGGTCGATCAAGCCCATAGCATACGTCCCCGGGTTTTATTCAGCTTGAACGGAAACAGTGATCTCGAATATGAATTTTATGAAAGCTATGGAGGCAATAGGGTTAGCTTTAATAACCTGCTTCAAATCATGGAAAATGAATTAGAAGGAAATATTACTCAAAACTATTGCACAGGAGATAATACAGCATCTATTACAGGAGATTCCTTTGGCACACTCCCCTCAGGAATAAACCCAGTTGGTACTGGCTACCAGTGGACCTATAGTACAAGTATGGATGGAACCCGCACAAATATAAGCGGTGCTACTTCTGCATCATTCACTCCTAACATTTCCTCGGCTCCTTTTAATACACCCGGCACCTATTATATATTTAGAAATGTTAATTTTTCAAGCAGTAATAATACAGGAGTAAGTCCTTATGAAGTTACCCACGAATCCAATCCGGCCACCCTGGAAGTAAATTCCCAGATTTCGAATAATGAAATTATTTTTAGAGAAACAGGAACTGTGTGTGCTACGGTAAATGAAAATGGTAATTTAAACATATCGGCTCCTGAAGGTACTGTTTTTACTTCGGTAGATTTTGCAAGTTATGGAACGCCCGACGGTACCTGTGAAAACTTCACTCTGGGTACCTGCCATGCCACAAATAGCCAAACAGTGGTAGAAGGATACCTTCTAGGCAATAATTCTGCAACAATTCCGGCTACCAATACGGTTTTTGGAGATCCCTGTAGCGGGGTCGGAAAAAGACTGTATGTACAGGCAACTTACGCAGAACCTATGGGTACCTTATGTAGCGGTGATGATCCCGGTACTATTTCAGGGAGCACTCCGGAAAGTATGGGTGGAGATTTTATTTATTCCTGGCAAATAAGTAACACAGGACCTGAATCAGGTTTTTCTGAAGCTCCAGGGAGAAATGAACTTCAAGATTATAATCCTGGCCCATTAGAACAAACAACCTGGTTTAGAAGAAATATTCTTACAGACAATTGTGAACCTTATAGTTCCAATACTATTGAAATTCCTGTTAATCCTTTACCTACTGGAACTTTGAGTGGGCCAACAACGGTTTGCCAGGGGGAGGCCGCTGTACTATCTGCAACTCTCACAGGAGCAGGACCCTGGACAGTAACTGGAAGCTATGGATCAGGTCCCACTTCTTTTCAGGTGCAGCAAAGTCCTTTTTCAGTAACTGATTATCCAACTGAAACTACTACTTATAGCATAACGAGTGTCACCGATTCAAACGGATGTACCAATAATGAGGTTAGCTCAGTAACAGTAAGTGTTCCTTCAGATGTTACAAATAATACAGTAACTGGAGATCAGAGCCTATGTGGGGCCGGTACCCCTGAAATATTATCAGGTTCAGAAGCTACCGGCAGTGCGGTTGAATATTTATGGGAATCCAGCACTCAGGGATCTACAGGTGGTTTTACACCTGCACAGGGAACAAATAATTCTAAAGACTACGCTCCGGCATCGGTATCCCAGACTACCTGGTTTAGAAGAACTGCAAGTAATAATTGTAGCGATGCGGTTTCGAATGTTATAGAGGTAACCGTTCTTTCTCCTCTTTCTGAAAATAACATTAGTCTTGCAAATGGTTCTAACACATTGCAGTCAATTTGTACCGACACTAATCCCGGAATAATTACCGGTACCGTCCCCTCGGGAGGAGATGGAAATTTTTCTTATCTATGGGAAAGTAGTACAACAGGTGCGGATAACGGTTTTAATCCTGCCGAAGGAACAAATAATACTCAGAATTATGACCCGGGAATTCTTTCGCAGTCTACATGGTTTAGAAGAACAGTAAGTTCTACCACTTGCACGGAGATTTCATCAAATGTTGTGGAAATATCAGTAAACCCACTTCCTACAATCACCGCTATTAATGGTGATAGTAGCATTTGTATAGGAGAAACAGCCTATTTAACAGGCAATCTTACAGGAACAGGTCCGTGGACGGTGCGTGGAACAATGGACGGTGCGGCTTTTTCAATATCATCTACATCACCCTCTCTTTCCTATGCCTTAAGTCCTACTGCAAACACAACTATAAATATTACTGGTGTGGAAGATGCGAATGGATGTGTTAATAATGAAACTTATACGTTTACGATTAATGTGATACAGGAAAATACCTGGACCGGCACTGAAAATACCAACTGGAATAATGCCAATAACTGGAGCTGTAACACTTTACCTACCCTGGAAACCGATGCTTTGATTCCTGAAAATTTAGCATCAAATAATTATCCATTAATTAATACTGGAGCAAATGCCCTCACTAAAAATCTAAGCATTGAAAACGGAGCAAGTGTAACAGTTAGCGATAATTGGTTACAGATTGCCGGTAATTTGTTAAACAACGGGATTTTAAATACCGAAGCCGGAAGTATTTCTTTCCAGGCTGCTTCAGCTCAAATAATTCCTGATGCGGCTTTTCAGAATAATCGCATTCGGAATTTAAGAATTGATAATACTTCAGGAGTAATTTCAGAAGCAATAATTGAAGTTACCGGTACGCTAAAGATTGAAAATGGAAATTTCGATACCGGAAATGAATTAACCTTAATTTCTGATGAAAATCAAACTGCGCTAATAAGTGGCGCAGGAAATGGAGAAGTTATTGGCCTGGTGAGCATGCAACGTTATCTGGATAAAGCTTTTGGCTATAAATATTTTAGTTCTCCATTTCAAAATTCAGTAGTAGGTGATTTTGCTCCATATATGGATTTTGAAAATCCGGAAACAGGATTTCCAAACTTTTATCGCTATAATGAAGATCGCAATATTAATATAAATGAGATTGTTCGCGATGCTACCGGCTGGGAAGTATATACCAATACTACTAATAGTTTAAATACAGCTGAAGGTTATGCCCTTAATTTTGGCAACACCACCGCTTCCCAAACTATAGAATTAACAGGTGAAGTAAACAACGGAGTAATTCCTGCTCGTCAGTTAGAAAATAATCATCGCGAATATACCAAAGGTTTTCACTTAGTAGGTAACCCATACCCCTCTCCTATAGATTGGAATGCAAACTCGGGTTGGACTAAAACTAATATTGACGATGGAATTTATTTTTTTACCGCAGGAGATGATAGTCAGTATACCGGTACCTATTCCGCTTATGTAAATCAAGTATCTACAAGTGATGGAAGATCTTCTAATATTATTCCTTCTATGCAGGGCTTTTTTATTAAGGTAAGTGATTCTGACACCCAGGATTTAGTAACTGGTAGCTTTGGAATGGACAACAATGTACGTATAAACGATTTTGACCAGGAGTTTTTAAGAACACAGGAGGTTCTGAAACCTTTAATTAGATTGGAGGCCGGGTTTAATACATCTCAGCGTCAGGATCCCATGGTGATCTATTTTTCATCTTATGCCACTCCAAATTTTGAAAAGGAAATGGATGCGCATAAATTGATGAATACCGATCCCGCCGTACCTAGCTTTTATAACCTAACCGAAACTAAAAAGGAACTGGCCATTAACGCAATTCCTTTCCCAGAATCACGAAGCTATAAAAAAATTCCACTTGGTATTAAAGCCGATCAAAATGGGGAAATGAAGATCAACCTTGCATCGGTAGAAAATTTGAATTCAAATTTCAATATTTATTTAATAGACCACGAAAAAGGTAAAGGTCAAAACCTAAGAAATAATCCTAAATATACATTCAATATTCAAGCGGGAACCCATAATTCCAGGTTTGAATTAATGTTTTCTGAAGAAAAAGTGACGAGTCCTGCTATCGCATTTAACGAACCTTTTGATGTTGAAGTTGAAGATGGAAATGTGGTTGTAAAAATGAATTTAGAAGAAAACCAGGAAGGAATTTTAAGGGCCAGTACCATGACAGGGCAAATCCTGCAAATAAAGGAAGCAGGCAGCAAAGACCAGGTTATTTTTGAAGGCATCACCAGTGAAGGGGTTTATATTATTAATCTCCAGGTAGGTAAAGCCCAATACGGTAAAAAAGTATTAATAAAAAAATAAACGAGAACTATGCAAAATAGACGCTTATACAAGAACACATTTTTGTTGTTATTGCTTATGTTTTCTGTATTTGAAATTAAGGCCCAGGAAGATCCGCCTATCCCAATAGAGGTTGAAGTAAGAACTTCCAGAAACCTTAATTTTGGTTCGTTTACCGCCGGGAGTGCTGGTGGGAATGTGACTGTAAGTTACGACGACCTACGCACTGTAAATGGCGATATTGTGGAACTAAATTTTGGGGAACCGGTGTCTGCTGCTTTATTTGATGTATATGCCAATCCGGGAACAATTATTCAAATAGAAACTTTAGGAGATTATATTTTGCTAAATCAGGATACCGGGGCTGAAATAACACTTACAATTAATAGTTTTAGTACAGGACAACGAACTTTTGTTACTCAGGCAGCAAGTGCCCAAACGCCAAACGAGGTATTTATAGGAGGTACTTTAACCATACCTCCAGATAATTCGGGTACTCTTCCAGGCACTTATTTTGGTAATTTCACCCTTAATTTTATCCATCAATAGTAAGAACGTTAAGCGAAATGCAAACCCTAACCTGCGCTTTTTCTGTGGAGTTTTATAAAAAGTTTTTTTCGGCAATTTGCCTGTTTCTATTAGCATTTACAGGTTTTGCCCAGGAAGATCTCCCAGAATACGACGAATTAAGCGTAGAAATGAATGTTCCCGATCTTGGAACTATAGAAATCCCTATCGCCATAAAGGGTCAGGATGCTTATATCCCGGTAAAAGAACTTTTTGATTATTTAAAGATTAAAAATGAAGAAACCTCTAAGGGTGTAGAAGGTTTTATTATAAACCCCGATTCTACATATCAAATAAATCCTTCAGAAAATAAGATTCTTTATAAAAATGAAGAGTTTTCACTTAGCGATGAAGAATATATCCAGACACCTTTAAACCTTTATTTAAAATCGAATTTATTCGGAGATATTTTCGGCTTAAATACCAATTTTTCTTTTAGAAGTCTTTCGGTAACTATGAAAACCGAAAAAGATCTCCCGGTAATCAAAGAAATGCGACTAAGAAAAGTACGGGAGAACCTGAATCGCGTAAGAGGTGTTGTAAACGCCGATACGACGATGGAAAGACGATATCCGCTTTTTAAAGGTGGCGCTTTAGACTGGGGAGTGGTTACCACACAGCAAAGTGAATTCGAAAATGATAACCGATTATCTTTAGGCCTGGGAACAATGTTTCTTGGCGGCGAGACCAACTTAATGCTTAATTATTCTACACGAGTTCCTTTCGATTCCAGGAACCAGTTTTACCAATGGCGCTACGTGAATAATGAAAACAAGATTTTTAAGCAGGTAACCGCAGGTAGAATCTTTACCCGTGCCACCTCTTCCCTATTCGCCCCGGTAAGTGGAGTGCAAATTAGTAATAGTCCATTTCAAAATCGCAGGTCTTTTGGAACTTACGTGCTTAACGATTATACCGAACCGCGATGGACGGTAGAACTTTATGTAAATAATATTTTAGTAGAATTTACCCAGGCAGATGCTTCAGGTTTTTACACGTTTGATGTCCCGTTAATGTATGGAAATACCGCCGTAAGCCTCAGGTTCTACGGGCCTTATGGAGAAGAGCGTGTTCAGGAAAGGGTGATCAATATTCCTTATAATTTTGTTCCCAAAAATGAGTTGGAATATACCATTAGCGCCGGGATTGTTGAAAATGAAGACCTTAACCGCTTTTCGAGGGCTAATTTTAATTACGGACTTAGTAATTCTATTACTATTGGTGGTGGAGCCGAGTATCTTACCGGCGTGACCAGTGGCGAAGTGATGCCCTTTGTAAATTCCTCAATTCGTTTTGCTTCAAATTTCCTTTTTACGGGAGAATATATGCATGGCGTTAAAGGAGAAGGAATTTTAAGTTACCGTACCCCAGGCAACATCCAGGTAGATCTTAATTATATTAAATACGACGAAAATCAAACCGCGATTAATTTTAATTATTTGGAAGAAAGAAAGATTAGTTTTTCGGCGCCAATTCGGTCTGAAAATTTTTCGATGTTTAGTAGGTTTAGCGTGAACCAGATTATTATGCCTACCACCGAGTTTACTACGGCACAATTATTACTTTCCGGGGCAATTATGGGCATTAGCACTAACCTTACCACCTACGGGATTTATAACGATCGTGTGAAAGAGCCCACTATTTATACTTCCCTATCCCAAAATTACAGGCTTCCGAATAAATTCTTGTTTTCTCCACAGGTACAATACGATTTTAGCCGAAATCAGTTCAATAATATTATCCTGGAAGTAGAACGCCCTGTTTTTGAAAACGGATTTCTAAATGTTGCCTACGAAAATAATATGCTTAGAAACGCCCATATTTTTGAAATTGGCTTAAGATATGCTTTCAATTTTGCCCAAACTTCAATGACCTCCAGGCTGGGTAACAGGAACAATTCTTTTGTACAATCGGCTCGGGGTAGTTTAATGTTAGACGATAATACCGGTTATGTAATGGCAAATAACCGTACTGCAATGTCCAGAGCTGCATTAAGTATTATCCCGTTTCTGGATTATAATACTAACGGAAAAAGAGATCCAATGGAACCTGCGGTGAGTAGAATGGAAATTAAAAATACATCTGGCCGACTTTCGTATAATGAAGATGAAACTGTTTTGAGAATCACCGAGCTTCAGCCTTATGTAGATATTATCCTGGAAGTAGATCCAAACAGCCTGGATAACATTGCCTGGAAAGTTAAAAATGAAAAGATTAAAGTTCACACCGTTCCTAACCAGTTCCAGGAAATTGAAGTACCGGTAGAAGTTTTAGGGGAAGTTGCCGGAATGGTTTATGTTAAAAAAGGAAATAGTCTTAGCGGCCAGGGAAGGATTACAGTAAACATTTTAGATGAAAACGGAAATCTTGTAAAAGAAATTTTAACCGAAGGAGATGGTTATTTCACCTACCTGGGATTAAAACCCGGAAATTACACTGCTGAAATTGATCCTGTACAAATGCAGAAATTAGGTTACACTTCCAGTGAAGCAATAGATTTTGAAATTAAGGTAGATGAATATGGGGATATTGTAGATACTTTAGAGTTTACTATTGAAGCAAATTAATTAAATTAAATACCACAAAATTAAAGAAACCAGCAAACCAACAATTGCGATAATAGTTGTCATCATTGACCAGGATTTAAAGGTTTCTTTTTCGGTTAATCCTAAATATTGTCCTACCAGCCAAAACCCGCTATCGTTAACGTGAGATAAAATTGAAGCTCCCGAAGCGATTGCAATTACAATAAGCGAAGTTTGAGCCATAGAATAGCCTCCTCCGGTTAAAATTGGAGCGGTAATCCCGGCCGCTGTGATCATCGCAACGGTAGAAGATCCCTGTAAAATTCTAACCAAAGCCGCTACAATAAACCCGAAAAGTAAAGGATTAAACCAGGCATTATTTAAAGCATCGGCAATCATCTCCCCCGCTCCTGTTTCAATAAGGATTTGTTTAAAAGCTCCACCTGCACCGGTTAGTAAAATAATTATCCCTGCCGCCTGGAAAGATTTGGTAGCAACTTTCAGTAAAAATTCTTTTTGCATTCCACGTCTCACTCCCAAAAAATACCAGGCGACAAGATTTGCAATTATTAAAGCCGAAAAAGGATGGCCTACTAATTCTATCGTGTATAAAAGCCCTTCCGGAATTGAAACCCCATTAAATAAAGGGCTTTGCACTAAGGTATTTGCTACAATTAGAAAAATAGGAATTAGAATTATAGAAATAATAAGTCCCGGTGAGGGCGCTTTTTCTTCATCATATTCAATTTCTTCAGTAAAGGTTTTAGGTTCTATCTGAATTCTTTTGGAAATATACCGTGCGAAAATTGGCCCGCTGATTATTGCAGCAGGAATTCCGGCTAAAAATCCAAAAACAATAACCCAACCTAAATCGGCACCCAAAATATCGGCCACTGCAATTGGTCCCGGCGTTGGCGGAATAAACGCGTGTGTTATCGCTAAACCTGCCAGTAGCGGCAAAGCATAAAGCAACAGTGATTTTCCCGTACGTTTGCTCAACGCATAAGTTACCGGTACTAAAATGATAAAAGCAACATCAAAAAATACAGGAATGGCTACGGCAAAACCGGTAACCATCATTGCCCACGGAGCTTTTTTATCGCCAGTTTTCTTCAATAGAAAAGAAGCCAGGCGTTGCGCCCCACCAGATTGTTCTAAAACTCCGCCGAATAAAGCTCCCAAACCAACTACTGTTGCTACAAAACCCAGGGTGCTGCCCATCCCGTCTTTCATCGTGTCCAGAATTTCAGTCGCAGGCATTCCCGCGAGAATTCCTACGGCGATACAAACTATTAATAAAGCTAAAAAAGCCTGGATTTTGAGTTTTAAAATAAGGAAAAGCAAGAGCGCAATTCCTGCGAAAACGGCAAAAAGTAACTGTATATCCATTAATTATTGTTTTTCCATTGGGTATGAAAAAAATCCCCTCGAGGCTTATCGGTACGTTCATAGGTATGCGCTCCAAAATAATCTCGTTGCGACTGGATCATATTCGCGGCATTTTGTGCCGAAGTAAAATTTAAAAAGTAATTGGTCGCAGCAGATAAAACCGGGACTGCATAGCCCGCTTGCAAAGAGATTCCTACTGTTTTACTTAATGCAGCCTGACTTCCCTTTATTTCTGAAATAATATCACTATTCATTAATAAGTGATTATTGGAATTCTCAAAAATATCCACCAATTCTTCCATTAAACCAGATCTAATGATACAGCCGTTGGTCCAAACCCGGGAAATTTCAGATAAATTAAGCTTCCAGTTATATTCTACCGAAGCAACCCGCAAAAGATCATAGCCTATCGCGTGGTTAATTATACTGGCCGTTTTATAAGCCAGGAACATTTCATCTTTAATCTCTTCTATATTTCCATCCTGATTATTTGTAATATTATATAAATTTGAAGCTTCTACCCGAAAATTTTTCATTCCTGAAATATTCCTCGCCAAAACCGCTGCGGTAATGGTATCTAAAGGTACTCCTAGCTCCAGGGCAGCATTAGTAGACCAACCACCAGTTCCCTTCTGTTTCGCTGCATCTAAAATTTTGTCAATGAGAAAACCGCTGTTTTCTTTTTTTCGAAGAATATCTATGGAAATTTCCAGTAAGTAACTTTTCATTTCTTTGTTCCAGGATTCAAAAAGATCTGCAATCGCTTCCGGACTCGATTTCGTATAAAACCTGAGAAAATGATAGATTTCAGCAATTAGCTGCATTTCACCATATTCAATACCGTTGTGAACCATCTTTACAAAATGACCCGCACCATCTTCTCCTATATGCGTACAGCAAGGATTTCCGTTTTTATCTTTGGCCGCAATTGTTTTCAAAAATGGCCCCATTTGTTTATAAGCTTCTGCAGAGCCACCCGGCATAATTGATGGGCCTTTTAAGGCGCCTTCTTCCCCACCCGATATTCCGCAGCCAATAAAATCAATTCCATTTTCTCTTAAAGCCAGTTCACGTTTAAAAGTATCTTTATAATGTGAATTTCCGCCATCGGTAATGATATCGCCTTTTTCCAAAAGAGGAAGTAAACTTTCAATCACGGCATCAACCGCGGCGCCGGCATTTACCATCAATAATATTTTCCTGGGACGTTTTAGGGAGGAAACGAATTCCTTTAAATCATCAAAACCCTGAAAGGTATATTTTTCGGCATTTTGCTGAACAAAATCTTTTGCCACATCTTCCTCTTTTCCCGTAATATGCCTATTAAAAACCGAAACTTCAATATTTTTTGAAAGCAGGTTTAGCGCAAGACTTTTTCCCATAACTCCAAGTCCTATAAGCCCAACTTCTGCTTCAGGAGCGTTTAATTTTGCCATAATTTCCTTTAAAATATTTTCTTCAGAAGTATTTACATTTATTCGTATGCCGCAATTTGGTTCTTCCAGGGTTTCAAATTGAGAAGTGAGCATTTCAGGCTTAAAATAATGCGATTTTCGGTTTTTTAATCGTTTTAAAATAACATCGAATTCTGCCCAAAGGAAAATCCATTTTAAATCTTTTTCAGGAATGGAAGTCAATTGTTTTCGGTACTTCTCTTTTAAAGCCGAACAAGCTAAAACAGCACCATCTTGTTTATTCCATTTTTGAATATTTTCAGCTAACACCGCTAACCAGCCTTTTCGGTCTTCATCCTGTAGCGGAATTCCGTTTTTCATCTTCTCCACATTTTCTGGAGGATGAAAATCATCGGCATCATAAAAAGATAAATTCAAGTCTTTAGCGAGAAGTTTTCCAATAGTGGTTTTACCGGAACCCGAAACCCCCATCACAATATATACGGCCATTAATAAGTTATTTTAAGAATTTCTAGTTTTCGCGTTTCTTCACCTAATTTAAAATCAATTTTGTCACTAACTTTCTTGCCCGTAACCGCTTTGGCAATAGGTGCTACAAAAGCGATTTTTTGCTTTTTCACATCGGCTTCATCAACCCCTACAATTTGGAATTTCTGGGTATTTCCGTTTTGTTTCAATTCTACCAAAGCACCAAAACGCACTTCATCTTCAGGCTGGTCTTTAGGATCTAAAATCCTGGCAGTACTAATTCGTTCTCTTAACAGCTTAAGATTTCCGTCTATAACCGCTTGAGCTCTTCTACGTTCAGTATCATTTTCTTTATCGAGATTGGCACGTTCTTCTATAAGTTCTTCTTCTTCATCTTTTAATTCCTGTAATCCATTTGGAGTTACATAATTAGTTTCCCCTGCAGGTAAAGCCGCTCTTGGCGGTATTATTGGAGCTTCTTCCTGGTCGTCTTCTTTTACAAATCCTCTGCTCATAATTTTGTTTTAATGTTCAAAATAGGAATTAATATGGTTCGGTAAAAAATTATAATGATTTATTAATTCATAAATATTTCAGAAGAAGCTAATAAGCAGTGCATATTCACTTATTTTTATTTCATAAATTTAAATAATGAGCATCGAGATAGCCATATTGTTTTTTATTATAATTGTGGTGATAGTTTTGTTTGCCCTGGAAGTCTTCCCTGTAGATAAAATTGCTTTCTTTATCCTTGCAGCTCTATTATTAACTAATATTGTTAGTCCCGAAGAAGCTATTTCTGGCTTTTCAAGTCCTGCTACCATTACAGTGCTGGCTCTAATGATTATTGCTATAGGCCTGGAAACAAATGGGGTTATAGATTGGCTTGCCAGCGGGCTTAAGAATTTACGCTTTCTTCCAATATTTATTATGGTACCTGTTTTTATGTTTATAGCAGGGAGTATTTCAGCATTTATCAATACCACGGCGGTAGTGATTGTTTTTATTAAAATTATCACAGAATTATCGGCTAAATACGATATTCCAAATTCAAAATTGCTTTTACCAATTTCTTTCGCTGGAATTATAGGCGGAAGTTGCACGCTTATGGGTACTTCTACCAACCTTATTGTTAATGCGGTAGCAATAGATCGTGGAATAGAACGTTTCGGGTTTTTTGAATTTACCTGGTATGGCGTGATTTTTTTGATCATCACCATAGTAATTGTGAGTGCGCTGGTAAAATTGCTTCCCAAAACCAAAAAGACGAAAATCACCGAGGATTATAACCTGGACGAATATATCACCAAAGTAATTATCACAAAAAATTCTGGAGTAATTGGTAAGAGTATTAGTGAGACCTTTTTGTATGATAATGACGATATTGAAGTACTAAGGCTTAAGCGAAATGGGATTATTAACGACCGTCCCGGGAAGTTTACCAGCCTTAAAGAAAACGATCAGCTTTTATTACGCTGTAATCTTGAAAACCTTATAAAACTAAAAGATGCTGACGGTTTTACAGTTATAAAAGACGAAGACAATAGAAAACTAGCCGATCCTATTACTGACTCTGAAGAACTGGAAGAAAATGTACAGGTGGTAGAAATTTTGATGCTCCCCAACTCCCCACTTATAGGAAAAAGTATAAAAACAGTGGGTTGGTATGACCTTCACGGCGCTGTTCCGCTGGCGATTAGAAAACGAAGAAATTTTAGAAACCCGAGAAGACGAATTTTTAATCGAGGAAAAGATGAAATTGAATTAAGGGTTGGAGACCGTTTGTTGGTTGAAGTTAGCGAAAGCGCCCTGGACGAACTTCAAAAGATTGAAAATGTAACTATTTTACAACAGCACAAGAATATTGAAATTACTACCAAAACCAAAAAATATCTTTCGCTGGCAATTTTATTAGTAGTGATCGGGCTTTCGGCATTTTCAATTTTTCCAATTCTAAAAAGCGCCCTTATAGGCTGTTTTTTAATGATCTTCACCAAGTGTATAGATCTCGGTAAAATTTATTCCCAGGTAAACTGGCAAATTATTTTCCTCCTGGCAGGTATGATTCCCCTTGGCGTGGCGATGAATAACACCGGCGCCGACCAATGGATATCAGACCAGTTACTACTGTTGTTTGAAAATAGAACCGATACTATTGTTATTGGAATCTTGTTCCTGGTTACGATGGTTTTAAGCGGATTTATCTCCAATAATGCCACGGCTATTATTATCACGCCTATCGCTATAAGTATCGCCGCGAGTATGCAAATGGACCCAAAACCCTTTATTTTGTCGGTGCTATTTGCTTCTAATTTTAGTTTTTTTACTCCCGTTGGTTACCAAACCAATACCATAATTTATGGAATGGGAATTTATCGCTTCAGGCACTTTTTTATCATTGGCGGTATCGTTTCCCTGGTACTTTGGGTTACTGCCTCCCTCCTGCTTTCCGCTAGTTTATAATTAGGAATCTGGTTTAAATTCCGGTATTTTTGAAAAAATTTATGCCGCGTTTACTCGATAATCGAGACTTAAATGTTCGCACTTTTGAATACAAATTAGAATATTAATTTTTCTGTGAATTTCTCATGAGCTTACCCAAAAGTCGCCTACTTGTAATTGGCTGTGTGTGGCCCGAACCTAATTCTTCTGCCGCCGGTAGCCGAATGCTGCAATTACTCCAATTTTTTCTCGCTGAAAATTATAAAATCACCTTTGTAACTACCTCAGCTCGTAGCGAATTTGCTGTAGATTTAGAAAAGATGAATATCACTTCGGAAGTGATAAAAATGAACCATCCTTCTTTTGATGAAATGCTGAAAAGAATCTCCCCAGATTTAGTGCTTTTTGATCGGTTTATGACTGAAGAGCAATTTGGCTGGAGAGTAGATGAAATTTGCCCTGAAGCGGTGAAAATATTAGATACTGAAGATCTTCATTTTCTACGAAAAACACGCATAGAAGCTTTTAAAAAAAATATTCCCGCAGAAGAAATTTATTTTGATGCCGATATCACCAAAAGGGAAATCGCGAGTATTTATCGCTGCGACCTGAGCTTAATAATTTCTGAAGTTGAAATGAAATTACTTCAGAAGGAATTTAATATACCTCAAAACCTTTTGCATTATCTGCCTTTTCTGCTCGAACCAATTTCCGAAGAAGAAAAGTTAAGTCTGCCAGCATTTAAAAACCGAAAAGACTTTATAAGCATTGGTAATTTCTTACACGAACCCAACTGGAATGCGGTTTTATATTTAAAAGAAAAAATCTGGCCTTTAATTAGACAGGAACTTCCAGATGCTA
Source organism: Salegentibacter salegens (assembly GCF_900142975.1). Classification (NCBI taxonomy): domain Bacteria; kingdom Pseudomonadati; phylum Bacteroidota; class Flavobacteriia; order Flavobacteriales; family Flavobacteriaceae; genus Salegentibacter; species Salegentibacter salegens. Next base: position 797,693 of record NZ_LT670848.1, on the reverse strand, counting down.
AGCTCAACATTTACGGGTCTTATCCTTCGCAAAAAATCTGGAACCTTCACAACGAAAAAGAAGGTTTTATCGTACAGGGCCGTGCCGAAAATGCTGAAATAGTAATGAAAAACGCTAAAGTCTGTCTCGCACCCATACAATTTGGCGCCGGTTTAAAAGGAAAGCTCATACAGGCAATGCAATGTGGAACGCCTTCGATAACTACAGCTATTGGAGCCGAAGGAATTGCCGGAGCGCTTGATTGGAATGGCTTTATAACAAACCAGCCGAAAGATTTTGCCCAAAAAGCCGTACAGTTATATTCTGAAGAAAATCTTTGGGAAAATTCGGCAGAAAATGGTTTTAGAATAATTAATTCAAGATTTAATAAAGAGGCATTTCAGCATAAACTTTCAGAAAGATTATTAAACCTCATTCAAAATATAGCTACCTACAGGCAAAAGAATTTTATAGGGAAAATGCTTCAGCATCATCAACATAGAAGTACTTATTTTATGGCTAAATTTATTGAAGAAAAGGAAAAAAGATAAAATTTTATAAAAGGCACAAGTCCCGGAAGATTTAATTCTCTATTATCGAGTAAACATAATTAGCTAAGTCTAAAACAAAAAAACCGCCGGTTAGCCTACCGGCGGTTCCACTACACAAAAGGAACAGTTTCCTGTTCACAAACAGAAATCAAACAAATTGAGGTACTTGTTGCTCCTCAAACAATTTATGGTTTAAACCCTGCAGGGTTTGTATCTTATTTTTGGTATCTACGAGTAAAGAAATATTGTTATCGCTTCCGCCATAAGAAATCATTCTCACAGGAATATCATTTAATAATTCGAATAAGCGGCTCGTGCTTTTATCTTCAATAAGTCCCTCGCCAACAATACAAATAATACTGTGATCTTTCTCTACTGTTATCTCGCCGTAAGCGTTTAATTCTTCCAGAATTACATCTAAATTCCTATCGTCGTCAATGGTTAGGGAAATGGCAATTTCTGAAGTGGTAATCATATCTATTGCGGTCTCGTATTTATCAAAAACTTCAAAAATCTTTTTAAGGAAACCGTGCGCCATTAACATTCGGTTCGATTTAATTTTAATGGCAGTTATTCCATCTTTTGCTGAAATTGCTTTAAGTCCGCGGGAATGAATTTCAGCTGAAATTTTAGTTCCGGGGAGATCGGGAGTAAACGTATTTTTTAGAAATAATGGAATCTGTCTTTTTATAACCGGAGAGATCGTTTGCGGGTGCAAAATTTTTGCGCCAAAATAAGCGAGCTCGGCAGCTTCCTCAAAACTCAATTCGGCAATTGCGTGGGTATTTTCAACGTAACGAGGATCGTTATTATGAAATCCATCAATATCAGTCCAAATTTGAACTTCATCAGCCTGAACTGCTGCGGCAAGTATTGTTGCGCTGTAATCGCTTCCACCTCGTTTTAAGGTGCTAATATTATTTTGCGCATTAATTCTTACAAAACCCTGGGTAATGTAAATATCAGTGGGTTCCAGGTTTTCTATATTCTGCTGAAATAATTTACCAACTAAATCTGTATCAGGGTTTTCCAGGTTTGAAACCTGCATAAAATCTTTGGCATCCAGGAAGTTATTTTGAATTCCTGAATTGGTAAGAAAAGTAGAGAAAATATAGGTAAGCATAGTCTCACCGGTGGTCACAACTTCAGCGTAAACCTTTTCAGAATATTTATTGCGGCTAATTTCCTGTAAACCTTCAAGCACATTGTTCACAAAAGCTTTGGCATAAGAATTCAACCCAGGTTTGTCTATAAGTTCATCTATAGTAGATTCGTGCTTTTGTTTTAATTCAGCAATAATAGAATTAATAGCTGAATGATCTCCAAGCTTAATATTTTCGGTAATTTCTACCAGTTTATTAGTCACCCCGGCCATTGCCGAAAGTACAAGAACTTTCTTTCCTTCTCTTGAAGCTAATATGTTCTTAACATTCCTAATGCTTTCTACAGATCCTACTGAAGTACCACCAAACTTTAATACTTTCATTGCTAAATATTTACTCACTATGTGAGATTTTTAATTTGAAATATTCTTTTTGTTATTCCGGTTTTACTAACTGAAATAATTTGATGCATAATTAGAATTAAAGCTTCCTGCAACAAAAAATATCTATCAATTTATATACATTTGCACAAAATGTACAATATTTAACAATGAAGACGATTACTACCTGTGTTCACGATATAATTAGACACCAACCTTTTTTGGATGATGCAATTGCCCGGGATATTGTAAATTTTAGCGGACTGGCAGAAGACATACAGCCACAGGTAGAAAAGGAAATGCGGAAACCGGTGAAACAAGGCTCAATAATTATGGCCTTAAGGCGTTATGCACCCCGTAGAACCAAAATTAATATGCAACATTTACGCGAGCTTGGTGATATTGTTGTGCGATCTGGAATTACAGAATATACCTTTTTAAATTCCAATACTATTATTGCGAATAAAGCGAGATTGCTGGATGCGGTAAAAGACCAAACCGGGGTTTACCTTAATTATTCGAGTAATTACCAGGAGAGTAATATTTTGGTTTCTTCCAGCCTTACTAATCTGGTTGAAGATTGCTTTAGAAACGAGAGAAGGGTTTCTATTAAAGAAGAACTTTCTTCAATAACCATTGCCCTGCCTAAAAATAGTTCGCAGTTTGTAGGTTTGTATTTTTATCTTTTTAAACTCCTTGCCTACGAAGGAATTCCAATTTTTGAAATGATTTCTACCTCAAACTATTTTGCGCTTTTCTTAGAAAAAGAGTACGTGAATCAGGCGTTTTTGTTGATTAATGAGATAAAAAAGTAGATAAAAGCTCCCCTCCTTTCAAAGGAGGGGAATGAATTCAGCTTTGCTGAAGAAACCGGTGGTTTACCCCGTTCCAAATTTTATAGATAAAAATCTTTAGTTATACGGTTGGTTATATCCCATTACCAAAATTCAAAATAGAATCCAGAAATTACTACCGCTGCAATGAGAATAAATAAAATGGCAATAATAAAACCGATTCCGAAATTAGTTTTCTTATTATCCTTTAAAATATAATCTTTTTCTTCGTCGTCTTTCTTAAGTTCCATTGGTTAGTTTTTCTTCAAAATTAGTATTTCTTGAATTTAACAATGATAAGGTATTCTTAAATTATTGAAGTTGGTACCACCAAACCGAGTTTTGAAAATTCATAGGTAAAACCAATTGATTTTTTTCAGCATCAAATAAAATATCCCCAGAGCTTTTTTCTGAAGTTAATACTTCTTTAAGTTCCCCGTCTTTCTCAATAAGATAAATTGTACCAGTAGCCCAATCTGAAATATAAAAGGCATCATCACCAACTGGTTGAACGCCGTCTAAATTGCCAATTCCTTTTTTAGATACTTTTTCGATCTCGCGGGTATCCATATCAATTTTTAGGAAATTTCCGTTCGTATTTTCTCCCCAGGCAGCAGCGTAAAGATAATCTTTGTGAGCATAAAGACCGTTTACATATTCCAACCTTGTAGTGTTCAAATATTCAATAATATCGCCATCTTCATTTTCAGGAACCATCAACATATTTGGAGTATCGTTGGGTATTAAATAAATAGCACTTTTGCCTGAATCTGAAATAAAAATATTTCCTGCAGCGTCTGCGGTAATATCATTTAAGGATTTGGCACCTTCAACTTCTATACGCTTTGTTATTTCTGAATTTTCAATACTAATTTCAATCACTTCAGTATTATTGGTAACATAAACTTTACCATCTTTTACCAGCAAACCTTTTGGATCTTTTAAACCATCTATCCATTTTAGCTCAATAATTTCTCCTTCAGCAGAAACCCGGGAAATAAATCCGTCTCCGGCTATTTCATCGGCCATATTCGAGATATAATATTCATTTTTATCGTCATTAAAAACCACTGATTCGGGATGGCTAAATCCATCTACTTTTTTTATTAAAGTAGCAGAAGTACTTTGGGCATAAACGCCACTGCAAATAAATAGGCATAAAAAAACGAGTTTTATTCTATGTAGCTTCATAATATTCTTTGTTAGTTTTTATAAAGATACAAAATAGAAAATTTCAATTTTTAAGGCTTTGTACTGATATGCTCCTAAATATTTGCTAATTCTAAACTTTGAAATTTGTTTTCAGCTAAATTAGTCCTGACTTAACCTATAAACTGTTAATTATGAAAAATATCATTAGGGCTATTCTCGCTGGTTGGGGCGCCAAAAAACTTGGTGGCGGTTGCGGATGTATAGGAATTATCGTGGTATTTATAATCCTTTGGATAATCCTTGGTTACCTTGGCCTCGGATAATTATTCATATTCGGCCATAATAGTGTTCCATTCCATTGTTTTCATAACTCCAATGAGAATAGGATCTATCTTATTTAATAATACCGAATTCTTTGGAAAGCTATACCCGTAATAATCTTTTTTTAGGGTTTTTGGGAGGACTTCAATATCATCTTCCAATCCGCTTCTTTTTAATTCATAGCGTAAAATGGGCTCATCGTAAACAAAAAGCTTCGTTTCTTTATTTTTTAAAAGCTCCATTCCCTCTTTTTCGCTCATAACTTCGGTATGCTGAATATTGTAGAGATTTAATAATTCCTGGGCACTGCTGCTTCTTACAGTTGTAACTTCAAAATTAGAGAGATCCTGTACACCTGTAATTTCATCGTTCATAGTTTGAACGGTTAGAGATGAAGCAATTCCGGCTGTTAAACTGGAAATAATAATTATAGCCATAAACATCCAGATTAAGCCAATTATACGCCCGCCGGTAGTTCTGGGCGATTTATCTCCATAACCCACCGTTGTCATAGTAACGGCGCTCCACCAAAAACCTTCGAGAATTCCGCGGGAACCGCCACCAAACTCTTCGGCATTCTTTTTACGCTCAAAGATCCAAACCAGAAAGCCAAAAATGAAAATTACCGCTAATAAAATAAGTATTGCTGAAATAAAATTCCAGCTAAATAAGTTGGCTAAATAACTAAAAACCTGAGATTCACTTCTTTTGGCTACACCGGTATGCGATATAAAATAAGGCTGGGAAAAATCCATTCGCTCCATTCGGTTATCGGTAACCGTAACCGGATTAATACTAAAATCTACTTCGTTGTTTTCTATAGCGTTTAATAAATCGCCCAGGGAAGCATATTCTTTAAACTTATAATTAAATTCTAGCTCTTCATTTACCAATTCCCAGGCCTCAATGCTAAGTCCGGCGTATTCCCCATTTTCCTTCATCACAAAAGGAGGTGTTGGGGTAACACCAATTACGAGTGTTTTTGAGAAATCCAGGCTATCTGGAGCCTGTTGCGCATTAAAACTGAAACTTGAAATTAATAGGCTAAATAGAAAAAAGTATTTTTTAATCATTAAGAATTATTCTTTTGTGTTTTTATTCTTTGAAATTGAATCTATTGGAACCTCATAATAGATCTTTAATTTTTTACGACCAAATTCCCTGGCTTTTTGTACATCCTCGTCCATGTAGATGTCAATTTTGTTTTTCCAGCGGTAATGCATTTTATCTTTTACAAGAAAAACGCTGTCAAAACCTTCAATTTTAACCTGCGTATTATGCTCTAACCCTTTTTTGATTAAATCCCTGGAAACTGCGATTGCTCTTAAACCGGGTTTTAAAGTATCTCCCCAGGCAGTTATATTTGCACCACCGGCACCGGTTTGCCAGCTAAGGGAATTATAGGCTGAAGCGGTAACTTCCAGTGTATCCCAAACGGTTGTCGGCTCCGACTCTTTATTATTAAAATTACAAGCTAAAAAGCCGAAATAAATAACTATTAAAAAAACTATTATCCCGGCTTTCATACTTATTATTTTAAATTCTTAGATTAACTCAACTTCCAGCCATCGCGATAGTCTCTACGCACAAATTGATTGGCTTCATCAAAATTAGTAACGCGCATTTCTTCTGAGTTCCAAAGCATTTTTATATCACGCCCGGGATATTCAAAATAGGTATCTCCATTATCACGTTTCTTTTCATTTCTAACATCATACCCTCTAATGGCTAAATTGGCAATTAATAAAGTTTCAGTTAGTGGCCCTGCAATTTCAAAAGGAGAACTCAGTTCTTTTTTTCCGTAGCCGGCAATTGCGCCTTCTACCCATTGTGCATAATGGCCTTCTTCCCCACCGGGAACGCGATCATATTTCTCAGCAACATTTACTTCATCGGTTTTTGAAGTTGGCAATAAACGTGGATTTCTACCGTAAGTACCACACATCATTTTTCCTTTATCGCCAATAAATAATACGCCGTTGCCACCATCACCAAAAGTTTCATTTGGGCCAAGTTCTTCCGGTCTCTTTGGTTTAATCCCACCGTCCATCCAATGCAAGGTTACATCTTTATTGGTTTTGTCGGTTTTAGGGAACGTCATTACCGCATGACTTGAAGGTGGGCAACTTTCGGGGAAATAACCTCTTTTAAATTCATCTACATACACACTTCCAACGCTACACTGCACATCTTTTGGATGGCCCAGGCCTAAAACACGGTATGGCGCTTCAATTAAATGGCAACCCATATCGCCAAGTGCACCGGTACCATAATCCCACCAGCCACGCCAGTTAAACGGAACCAAACCTTCTATATATTCTCTCTTAGGAGCGGTATTTAACCATAAATCCCAGTCTAAACCTTCAGGCACTGCGGTTGTTTTTCCTTTTGGCCACGGAATTCCCTGCGGCCAAACCGGTCTATCTGTCCACACATAAACGGTATGTACTTTTCCTATAAGATCGGCATCATACCACTCGCGCATTTTTCTTACGCCATCACCAGAAGCTCCCTGGTTTCCCATTTGGGTAACCACTTTATATTTTTCTGCAGCTTCAGTTAATTGCCTGGCTTCGTAAATATCGTGGGTAAGCGGTTTTTGAACATATACCGGTTTCCCGAGTTCCATAGCGGCTAAGGCCTGCACAGCGTGACCATGGTCTGGTGTTGAAATAGAAACCGCATCTATATTTTTGGCTTCCTTTTCTAACATTTCCCGGTAATCGGTATAGAATTTAGCTTTTGGGAAACGTGCTACAGAATTTGCAGCTCTTTTCTTATCAACATCGCATAAAAAACCAATATCGGCTTTACCTGATTGATAAAAGCTATTAATATCACTTTCACCTTTTCCTCCTACTCCAATTCCCGCAATCACTAATTTATCACTCGGGGCTAAAAAACCGGCGCCTCCCATTACGTGCCTGGGAATAATGCTAATTCCTGCGGTGGCTAACGCAGTTGTCTTTAAAAAACTTCTTCTGGAATTAGATTTAGAGGTTTCATCTTTTTTCATTTGTTTCAGGATTTAAGTTAAGTGGTTAAGCTTATTAAAATTTTTCTAAATTTTGAGTTAATAAATGTATTTACTTATTCCGGGAATTCCAATTTAAATATTAAGCACCTGTCTTTCAGAGTGTAGGATTTCAGATGAAACCTTAATTTTAAATGTTAAGATTTTTAAAAGATTACAGGATTAAAGGTGTCATAATTTGGAAGCGGATTTTATAACTGTACCTTTGCACTCTTTAAAGGGCATATTTTTAATAAAGCCCATTATAATTTTGAAAAACAACATTATGAGTCAAGTAAAAGCAAATGACACGGTAAAGGTACATTACACAGGTAAACTAGCTGACGGGCAGGTTTTTGACAGCTCTGTAGAAAGAGGTGAGCCTATAGAATTTACTATGGGACAAGGACAGCTTATCCCTGGTTTTGAGAAAGGCCTTATCGATATGAAAGTGAACGAGAAGAAAACCATAAATATTCCTAAAGAAGAAGCTTACGGGGAGCCAAGAGAAGAGCTTGTGCAAGAAGTTGAAAAAAGCCAACTTCCTGAAGAAATTAAGCCGGAAGTAGGAATGGGGCTTGTTTCTAAAAGTCCTGATGGGCAGGAAATGAACCTTGTGGTTAAAGATGTAAAAGACGAAACGATTGTGGTAGATGGAAATCACCCACTTGCAGGAAAAGATCTGGTATTTGATCTTGAAGTAGTAGAGATCAAATAAGTTCTTTTTAACTTATATTTAAAAGCCCGAAGCCTAATGGTTTCGGGCTTTTCTTTTTTATACTAATAAATTGGGGTTAATGTTTTGATAATAATTTTAGGTTGGTCATAATGATTTTTATCTTAGAGAAAATCAACAAAAAATATTATTATGATAAGAAATGGAAGCGCAGTTTGGAAAGGCAACCTTAAGGAAGGAAAAGGAACGGTAAGCACGCAAAGTGGCGTTTTAAAAGAATCGCAATATTCTTTTAAAACAAGGTTTGAAGACGGAATTGGCACCAACCCCGAAGAACTTATAGGTGCCGCACATGCCGGTTGTTTTACCATGCAACTCTCGGCTAATCTTACTGAAGAAGGTTTTGCACCCGATGAGTTAGAAACTAAATCTGAAATTACTTTTGAAGATGGCGCTGTGAAAAAATCGCATTTAATTTTAAAGGCAAAAGTAAAAGGAATTGATAAAGCACAATTCGAAAAAGTTGCCAAAGACGCTAAAGAAAATTGCCCAATTTCAAAATTACTAAATACCCAAATCACTTTAGAGTCTGAATTGATTCAATAGATTAAATTGAAAAATTAGGATTATAGCTACAAGAGGCTGCTTAAAAAGTTTTTAAATCGTCATTCTGAATTTATTTCAGAATCTAAGAAAGTATAAAATTAAAACTTGTTAGAAGCTGAAATAAATTCAGCTTGACGAAACCGGATCTTTTTAAACAGCCTTTTTTTAATAAGAAGCTTTTAAAGCTGTAAATAGCTGTTTCTTAAAAACTGAATCCATTTTATTATTATGCACAAATTTTTGGTTTACTTCCAGCTCAATGCCAATATAATTGTCCGGGAATTTCTTACGTAGGTAAGTAGTAAAACCATCTGCTCTACCCAAATATGGATAATTAAACCTGATTTTCAATTCAGGATTTTGATTCTTTAAATTCTGCTTAAATTTTTTACTGAATTCTTTTTCCCTCGGTCTTGCAGGGTCGTACAGCAATCCAATTTCTGTATTTCTTATTATACCATTTAATTCTGGTGTAAAAGTATGTACCGAAAAATGCAACACTTTCTCCCCTTCTCTAATAAATGCTGAAATAGCTTTTTCAATAGAGTTTCGGTAAGGAAAATAATAGTTTTCTAAAATTTCTGTTTTCTCCTGAAGGGATATTTTTCCGGTAAACTCAGAGAATAAGTTGGGATGCCCTTTAGATCTATTTACTTCAACCAAAAGCCTCCCAGTTTGTTGAAATTCTTTAAAATCGGCTAACACTTTTAATTCTTTAAACAAATCCAAAGCACCAGGGTCATAACCTCGATGTGAGTTCAGCGTATCTTCAGCATTTAAAAATAAGTCATTGTATTCCTTCGGAATTCTATTAAAAGCGTGTTCGCAGGTTAAAACCAGTTTCAAGGTTTAAAAAATTTATTTTCTTCAAGACAATCGGCTAACCTAAAATAGGTTTTTTTAATATTTTGTTCAGAAAAATCATCATTTAGCGCCTTTAAAATTCGGGTAGAAAGACTTCCGTTATTCAATAAGAACTTAATACTTTCCTGATGTTTTGGTGCAATATTCCTTTTTACTTTTGAAAATAAAATTCGCCAGATCTCTTTAATTTCTATTGTTTGTGAAAGTCCGAAGATTTTCAGGTATTTTTTGTTGGTGATTCTGGTATTTTCAGCATCTTTAATCACGGCATCAAAAATCTCAAAAAGTTCATTCTCGTGCCATTTTTTCTGGTCATCAATAGAAATTAAATCTTCACTAACCAGCAATTTTAAACATTCAATGATAAAAATAGCGATTGCCATATCGGCTTTTGGACATTCCTGAACGTCTATCACGCGAATTTCAATAGCATTTCGGTCAAATCTTGCAATAGCTCCCCTGGAATTTAAAAAATGATGGTCCAGGATATTTTCGGTATCGTGAGGTTTTATTTCCTTGTTAATCGGTTCGAAAATGGTTTTGTAATAATCGTCTTTAGAAAAAACCTGTTCTGGAATAACTTTTCCCGTCATCTCCGGAATTTCCTTTTGGTTGGTTTTATAAACATGCATTCTGGCATCTTTAAAACCGGTGTCTTTTCCTTCAAAAATAGGAGAACTCGCACTTAAAGCAGGAATAATAGGCAAAAGCAAGCGTATTGCTGCGTGTAATTTTTCAAACTCAACATCATCAAAAAACGGAAGGTTAATGTGCATACTTTGCACATTGCTCCAGCCGTGTCCGCTGCAATCAAAAATGCGGCTATAAAGCGCGTAAATCTTACTGGAACTGTGTTTCCATAGCTCAGTTTCAGTTTCAGGCTTCATTAAGGGATGTGCAGCCGAAGGTAAAAGACGGCTATTTTTTTCTTTCAATAATTTATTTACTTCCTTAATATTTTCAGCAAAAAGAAGGTCTAGATGTTCTACATCTCCAGTTGGTCCATTGGTTTTTAGTTCTACGACGTGCGCAACCAGCTCATTGCTCCATTCAATTTCTCCATTTTCTATATCTGAGGTTATTTCTCCATTTTTGCTAATAAAAAGTTGGTCTACAATTGGATTCACCTTAAAACTGGAAGACTCAACAAGCATATATTCCAATTCAATTCCAAAAACTTCAAAAAGATGATATTTCATAAACTATTTCTTTACCAGTCGGTTTTTTAAAGCCGCTAAAATTTCTACGTACACCTGCTCGCCATAATAGGCATCTTCCACTCCAAAATCGATGTTCGGGTTATCATTAATTTCAATTACCAGGGCCTTTCCTCCTACTTCTTTAACATCAATACCGTAAAGTCCCTTCCCCATTAATTTAGCCGATTTTAAAGCAACTTCCAGTATTTTTTTTGGCACCTTTTCAATAGGTAAACAATCGGCATTTCCATCCTGGTCGTCTTTCTCTTTGGCATCCCAGTTATAGATTTGCCAGTGACCTTTCGCCATATAATAGCGGCAAGCATAAAAGGGTTTATTATCCAGTATTCCTATTCGCCAATCATATTCTGAAGGTAAAAATTCCTGGGCGATCACCAATTCAGATTTTTTAAGCATCATTGTTACCAATTCCTGGTATTCAGCCGGTGTGGTAGCTTTCTTTACTCCGAAGGAAAAAGTAGAATCTGGAGATTTTAAAACTACCGGCAGCCCGGTGATTTCTAAAACCTTATCAATATTTTCTTTATGGATAATCACCGTTTTAGGAGTAGGAATATTAGCATTTTCCAAAGCCTCGGCCATATACACCTTATTGCAACATTTTAAAATTGCATCGGGATAATCTATAATTGCGATACCTTCCTGCTGGGCTTTTCTGGCAAATGCATAAGCTTCATTATTCACCTCGGTACTCTGCCGAATAAACAAAGCATCAAAAGCAGATAGACGCGATAGGTCTTTTGGCGAAACTATTTCTACATAGAAATCCATTTTTTCAGCAACTTCTACAAATTTCTTTAATGCTTTGGCATTACTTGGCGGTGCGGGATCATCGGGCTGAACTAAAATTGCTAGGTCAAATTCTGCAGTATTGGTACGCGGCGTGTCGTAACGTTTTTTGGCAAAATATTGCGCTGCAAACTCATACATACTTTCTATATGATCTTCCGGTATTTCGGCTTCAGAAATAGCTTTAATACTTTTTATATTCCATTTAGTGGTATAATTGAATTTTATACGCAAAAAAGGAATCTGAAAATGCCGGTGAAACATCGCGCTCAAATCTTTATATTTCTGGGCTACGTTTTGCCCAAAATAGATGCTAAGGGTAAATTCCTGAGATTTTATACTTTTCAGGCTGGTTTGCATTAAATCGTCAAATTCTTCCGAAACTATTTTCACCAGTTTCGGCTCCCTTAAATCAACAATATTTTTTACGGTTGGAATTGCCAAATGGCCACGAGCTTCAGCTAAAAGCGACACGTAGTAACCTTTGGATTGATAAGAATAATCTTTGCAAAGGTTAAAAATTCTCGCGTTTTTAATCTTAGCAAACCCAGGATTGGTGAGATAAGATTGCGCTGAAATTATCTCTACATTAGCCAGTTTTAACTTCCACTTTTCAGGGTGGTTTACTATTATATATTTATTCATTGAGCAGTTGAAAATTCTACCAAATGTAGGAGAAAATTGAATATGTTTTTAATGAAATTTATCAAAATAAGTGAATCAATTTATTTCTTTAATTTTTATTAGTAATTTCAGGGCTTCAATAAAAAGAAATACAATATATATGAAATTAAATCTTCTTAGCCTTGCGCTAATTTTTACGGGAAATCTTGTACTGGCCCAACAAAACAGCGATGAAGCTTTACTTGAAAAAGCAAAAGAAATTCACGAAAACGTAATTACCATAGATACTCACGCTGATATTAATATCAATAATTTCACTGAAGAAAGAAATTATACAATGGACCTGGAAAATCAGGTAACACTACCAAAAATGGAAGCCGGCGGACTTGATGTTGCATGGTTTATTGTGTATACCGGCCAGGATGAACTTACCGATGAAGGATTTAAAAATGCATATGGAAATGCGATGAGCAAATTTGATGCGATCCATAAACTGGTAGAAGATTTTGCTCCAAATAAAATAGGATTAGCTACAAATTCTGAAGAAGTAAGAAAATTAATTTCTGAAGATAAAAAAGTAGCAATGATTGGGGTTGAAAACGGATATTCTATCGGAAAGGATATTAAGAATGTTGAAAAATTTTATAATCTAGGCGCCAGGTATATGTCACTTGCGCATCAGGGCCATAGCCAGTTGAGCGATTCTAACACCGGTGAAGAAAATGACGAATGGCTGCATAACGGACTTAGTGATATAGGAAAAGAAGTGATTACTGAAATGAACCGCCTGGGAATGATGATAGATGTTTCACACCCTTCTAAAGAAGCCATTAAACAAATGTTTGAGCTTTCTAAAGCGCCGCTTATCGCCTCCCACTCCTCTGCTCGCGAACTTTGCAACCATAGTCGAAATTTAGATGATGAGCTTTTACTGCTTTTTAAAGAACACGGCGGGGTTGTTCAAACCGTTGCGTTTAGTGCTTATGTAAATACTCAAAAAACCCAGGCTTTTAATGAGGCTAGCTCTAAAGTTTATGAGAAAAAAGCTGAAGAAATGAGTTTAGAGGTTTTACCTCGTGATTCTGTAAGGGCTTTAAGCAACGAAGATAGAAATGCTTATTATGCCGATTTTCAAAAAGTACGTTCAGCGGCTGCTCCTGAAGTTGAATTACTAAAAGAAGAAATTGAACCCGTAGGAGTTTCAGATTTTGTAGACCATATAGATTATATGATAGATCTTATAGGAATTGAACACGTGGGCATAAGTTCAGATTTTGATGGCGGCGGCGGTATTGACGGCTGGCAGGATGCTTCAGAAACTTTAAATATTACTATAGAATTGGTAAAACGCGGTTATACCGAAGCCGAAATTGCGAAACTTTGGGGAGAAAATTTACTAAGAGTAATGGATGAAGTTGATGCGGTAGCCGCAGAACTTCAAAAAGCCTAAAAGACTGTCAAATTATAATATTAAAGAGGTTGCCTGAAAAGTTTTAAAATCGTCATCCTGAATTTATTTCAGGATCTAAAATGTTGATAATCAAAACATGTTAGAAACTGAAACGAGTTCAGCTTGACGAAACTAATATTTTCAGACAACCTCTTTTAATTTCTAATATCTTTAGTTCAAAAGACAATTATGCATGTTGTAAATCGTGTTTACCTTCTTTAATTTCCTCGATCATTTTAGCATTAAATGCCGGTAGATCGTCAGGATTTCTTGAAGTAACGAAAGCTTCATCTACAACTACTTCTTTATCTACCCAAAGTGCTCCTGCGTTTTCCAGGTCTTTTTTGATAGAGTTAAAAGAAGTCATTGTTCTACCTTCTACAACTTCAGCATTAATTAAAGTCCAGGCTGCGTGGCATATAGCGCCTACAGGCTTACTTTGCTTAAAGAAGTCACGTACAAATACAAGAACATCTTCGTTTCTTCTCAATTGATCTGGGTTAATCACTCCACCGGGAAGTACTAAAGCGTTATATTCTTTAGCGCTTACCTCTTTTACGGTGCGATCAACTTCTATTTCTCCAGACCAGTCAGTTCCTTCCCAGCCCTTAATTTTGCCTTTTTCCAGGCTAATAATATCTACTTTAAAGCCTTCATTTTCCAGGGCCTCTTTTGGTGAAAACAATTCACTCTTTTCGAATCCGTTTGTAGCTAAAATTGCTATTCTCTTTTCCATAATTTCATCTTCTTTTTTGGTTCATTCAAAGATAAAATATGTTTAAGGGAGAGTGTGCTAAGGTCTTTATAAAAGAAAAGCTGTTTAAAGTTAAACTTTATTAATTCTCTTAAAACTATTTAAAATGAGACTATTTCTTATTCTTCGTCTTTTGATCTTTCTCCCGGTTTTTCTCCCAATTCATATTATTTTTAAGCGTATCTATAATTTCCTTTTCTTCTTCTAATTGGGTACGCTTTTGTTGCAATTTCTCCAGTTCCTGGTAAATTGCCGGTTCTCCATATTTATTGGGCACTACTCGTTCATTCTTAAGCAGGGCGTATTGCACGGTAAATTCGGCACCAAAAAATAAAATTAGACAGGTATAATAAACCCAAAGTAGAATTAGTACTACCGAAGAAGCCCCGCCGTATACCGATGCCGGTTCACTTTTACCGAAGTAAAAACTAATTAAGGCTTCCCCAACCAGAAATAAAACGGTGGTAAGCCCGGCTCCCACATAAGTGATTCTCCAGCGTAATTTAATATCAGGAAGTAACTTAAATATAGCGGCAAACAAAGTAGTTATAACAAGAAATGAGATACCGAAATTTGCGACATCAACCATAAATTCTGTTACATTGGGAGCATATTGCTCAATTTCATCCTTTAAAATACGAATCAATGCCGAAATAACCAGAGAGAGCAAAAGTAAAAGACCTATTACCATTACCATTCCGAAAGAAATAAGTCGATCTAATAAAATTCTTAGGAAATTTGTTTGTTTAGCTGCTACATTCCAAATATTATTCATTGCCATTTTAAGCTGAAAAAACACTCCGGTAGCACCAAAAAGCAACATTCCTATCCCAAATATAATGGCCCAGGTAGACTCTGTAGCCAGGGCGGCACTGGCAATCATATTTTCTATAGCATCTGCAGGCTCCTGCCCTACAAAACCACTAATTTCAGAAGTCAGCCTTCCCTGCACGGCTTTCTGTTCAAAAAAATAACCTGCAATGGTCACAACAATTATTAATAAAGAAGGTAAAGAAAACAAAGCATAGTAAGCTATAGTAGCACTACGCGCATAGGGTTCGTTCCTATTCCAGCTTATATAAGCTTGCTTAAAGAGTGACCAGGTGGTTTTAAAGAAATTCATATAATATGATACTTCTCTTTAAAAATTTCAATATGATGTTTGGTATGCCCGGCGGTTATAAAGCCTAAAGCCCTGCAACTCGTAGAACTTCCACTCACAAATCCCTGGCTTTCTAACATTTCTTTAGAAAAACTCTGATAAAGGGTAATCCCTGCATTCCTTACTGCCTTGAACTCCTTTTTAAGACTTTTTAAACTTCGGTTTTTAGCAGTACTGGCAGGAACATAGGCCTCGTGATCAAAGCCGGGTAATTTAATTCCTGGTTCTCTTGCGAGGGTAAGTGATCTATATTGAAAAATACGTTCTACATCTATAATATGCTGAATTACTTCAGCTATAGTCCATTTACCTTCAGCATAACTGTAACTAAGGTCCTCTGGTTTCATTTTATCTAATAAGCCAAGGAACTCTTCCCTGTTTTCCAGAAGTAAAATCCCCAGCTCTAAATTGCCGGGGATTTTCTGTAAATATCTATCGTAGTACGCATTGTACTCGTTAGAATTTAGGTTTTTTGCTATCATTTTAAGCAGAATTTCTACTTGCGTTAATATTCCCATAAAGGGAACGCGTTACCATTTTTTCGTAAACTTCAAGCATTTTCTCGGCACTATGACCCTGTTCCTGAAGTTCCTGAACTTTTCTAAGCGCGTGCTGCTGAATGGTTAACAATGGTAAAACAATTCGCTCACGTGCCTGAATTGATGCTCTTCCTGCCGGCTGATTTTCCATAAGTTGATCATATCCGGTTACTTTTAAAAGCATGGCGTGGCTACGTTTATATTCTGCATAAATTATCTTCCAGAATTCACCAAATTCCTTATCCTGCTCCATATAAGCGGTTAGCGCGAAGAAAGATTTGGTAAGGCTCATCATAGAATTCTCTAATAAAGTTTTAAAGAAAACAGAATTGTTATAAAGCTGTTGAACTTTATCAAATTCACCAGCTTGCTCAAACTTCTCTAAAGCGGTACCCACTCCAAAAAATCCTGGCACATTTTGCTTTAGCTGGCTCCAACTTCCAACAAATGGAATTGCCCTAAGATCGTTTAAATTGAGCTTAGCATCTTTATTTCTTTTAGATGGTCTACTACCAATATTGGTTTTTGAGTAATATTTTAAAGTACTCATTTTTTCCAAATACGGGATAAACTTTTCGTGCTGCTTAAAGTTAGTATAAGTTTCATAGCTAATTTCAGCCAGTCGCGTCATTGTTTCTCGATCCTCATCGGTTAACTGATTTTTTCCTTTGCTAAATATCTCGTTAGAAACCCCAGAACTAAGCAATTGCTCCAGGTTATACCTACAAGAATCACGAGTTCCAAAATTAGAACTAATGGTTTGCCCCTGTACAGTTAACTGGATTTCTTCATTTTCAATTCCGGAACCTAAAGATGCATAGAATTGGTGGGTTTTTCCTCCTCCACGAGCCGGTGGTCCTCCTCTACCATCAAAGAATACAACTTTTATGTTATACCTCCTGGAAACTTCGGTAAGCATTTCCTTGGCTTTATAAATACTCCAGTTAGCCATTAAATAACCACCATCTTTAGTACCGTCACTAAAACCAAGCATTATTGTTTGCTTGTCACCTCTTCTTTTTAAATGTTCACGGTAAACAGGATTATTATATAAAGTCTCCATTACATCTGGAGAAGCTTTTAAATCGGGCACCGTTTCAAAAAGAGGTATAATATCTACCGTTGGTTTGTTCCATCCACACATTTTTAAAAATGCAAATGGTTCCAAAATACTTTGCGGTACTTCACTATGACTAATTATATACCTATTAGCACCATTTTCGCCATTTTTCTCCTGTATTTTCTGCATTGCATATATAGAGGAAAGCGTAGATTTGGTGATACCGTCTTCATAAGTTTCAGGATCTATATTCCCCTCAACTTTTGTGAGCGCTTCTATTTGTTCTTCGTTAGAAAGTGAAGCATAGTCTTTAGGTAATAAATCGGGCTGGGTTTTTATAATTTCTTTCAACACCTCGTCGTGTTTTCCGGAATCCTGGCGAATATCTAAGGTTGCAAAATGATATCCAAAAATATTTACTTTATTGATAAGATCATCAATCTCTTCAACAAATAAGCCCTGGTGCTTTTCTTCTACTATATCCTTAATCTGGTGTAGTTTAGACTTAAAGTCTTCAAGTGACATTTTAATCTTTCCTGTTTTAGAAATCGCACTTTGATAAAGCGGAGTTTCCATTTCAGCGATAATTGCATCTACCTCGCTAAAAGTTACTCTTCTTTTAAGTTTTCTAATGTCGCGATAGTAATTCATCAAAATAGTGCTTCTTAACCTTTGCGCTACTTTCAACGTAATTTCAGTAGTTACAAACGGGTTTCCATCACGGTCTCCCCCTGGCCAGAATCCTAAGTTGATTACCTGGTTGCCAATATCTTCGCCATCAAAAATATTTTGTTGAATATAATTATAAATCTTACTTACGCTTTGGTAA
The DNA here is from genome assembly GCF_900142975.1 of Salegentibacter salegens. Classification (NCBI taxonomy): domain Bacteria; kingdom Pseudomonadati; phylum Bacteroidota; class Flavobacteriia; order Flavobacteriales; family Flavobacteriaceae; genus Salegentibacter; species Salegentibacter salegens. Next base: position 779,788 of record NZ_LT670848.1, on the reverse strand, counting down.
AAAACATTTTCAAAATACCAGATTAAACTTACGGCTTCATCGTAAGGGGTTGGTTTCTCTTTTTTGAAAAACGGGGTTTTCCCAAGTTGAGCCAGCAATTTTTTAATAAGCGTAATGTCATTCTTTTGAATAGCCTTATCCAAATCGGTGATAATTCCTAAAACGGCTCCCGGATAAAACTGCGTTGGGTGGGCGGTTAAAGTTGGCCTTACGTTAAAACGCTTTAGATACTCGCGTAACTCTGGTGTTTTCTCTTTAGCTTCGGCTTCCTCTTTTACATTTCTAAGGGTTCCCCGGCCATCCATATTATTTACTATAGGAAAAGATGCATCTTCTATAGCATCAAAAAGCACTACCTGTCTTTCTATATACTGAATAAACCTGAAAAGTAAACTGATTTGATTTTCTTCTGAAGGATCATCCTGGTATTTACTGAAGAAGCTCTCAATAATCTCTGAAGGATTTTTGTTATCCTTAAAGCCCGCTTCACAAATTTCCTGAAAAAGAGGCAGCAGGGATCCTGTTTTACTAATATCGTCAAAAGGCAGCGTTAAAAATATACTGTTATAAACCTGATATTTTGAAAGTACGCTTTCGTTAAAACGCTCTAGCTTTGGTTCTCTGTGCATAATTAATTTTAGTTGATTAAGATTAAATTTAAAGTTATAAAAAAACCCTTTAAACACAGAAGCCTAAAGGGTTTTTATAATAAGTTTAGGCTTATTTACATATCCTGAAAAATAGAGTGCATTAAACGTTTTTTGTCATTTAAGCTCTCTTCTAAAGAAATCATAGTTTCTGTTCTGTAAACTCCTTCAATATCATCTAATTGAAAGATTACTTCCTTAGCGTGTTGTGTATTACGCGCTCTAATTTTACAAAACACATTAAATTTACCTGTAGTAACGTGAGCAACAGTAACAAAAGGGATTTCGTTAATGCGTTCCAGCACGAATTTGGTTTGTGAAGTATTTTTTAGAAATACACCTACGTAAGCAATAAACGCATAACCTAGTTTCTTATAATCAAGAGTTAAAGAAGAACCTTTAATAATTCCTGCTTCTTCCATTTTTTTAACCCTTACATGTACGGTTCCCGCCGATATTAAGAGTTTCTTCGCGATATCGGTAAATGGAGTCCTGGTATTCTCAATTAACATATCGAGAATCTGGTGATCTGTTTCGTCTAATTTAAACTTGGCCATTTTTAAATTTCTTTATTTATATGAAATTCAAAATTAATACAAAATCCTTGAATAATTGCTAAGGTTTTTGAGAATTATTCACATTTAAGAGGCAATTCTACCCCATTTAGGGCGATTTTATTAACTATAACGTTTTCGGTGAGCTTAGATTCACCATTAATTTCAATTTTTTTATTCTCACAATAGATTTCTTTATGTGCGAACTTGTTAATTTTAGGTGCAATTTCTTCTATTTCCGGAAAAAATTGCAATTTTCCATCTTTCACCCCTTCTTTATATTGTATAGCAATATCTACAACTTCATTTTTGGTTTGAGCCTCCCTTAAAATAACGTCATTAAATAATTTTTCATTTTCTGGGATTTTTTGATAATCCCGATAATCTATTTCTTCAAAACTATTATCACTGATTGCTTTTAAAACTGAAATTAAAGCTAAAAACACATATTTCCTGGTTTCTTCTCGCTGGTAATCTCCAGGAAAATGCCCGGCTTCAAAAAGGACAGTAGGCGTTTGTGTACTTTGAAAAGTATCTCCCGTACAATTAATATTAAAACCATCATCATACCTCCCTATTCTACCTGGCAATAACTCAGAAAGATCCTGGGTTATTTTAGCGATAAGTTGCATACTCTGAATTCGGGAAGGGAAGATATTCCTTTCTTTATCCATGGAAGGCGTTAAAAACGATAAAACAGCAGAATTCGGTTTATTACCGGCACTAAAAATAGTACGTTGGTCGTGAAGGTTTAGACAAAAATCGGGATGAAAAATCTCAAATTCCTTACGCAAAATCCTGCTTTCTGGCTGACTTAACGCTTGCGCATCACGGTTAAGATCTACCTTATTAGCATTTACGCGGGTATAAGCCTCGGCTCCATCGGGATTTAGCATAGGAATAATACAGAAACTGCAATTCTCTAAAAAGGATTTAACCAACGTTTTATCTTTATATTTTGTGATATAATTAAGCAGATCAAAAACCGCTTTGGTGGTGGTAGATTCATTTCCGTGCATTTGAGACCAGGCAAGAATTTTAATCGGCCCATTACCAAACTGAATAGTATGAATAGGTTTTCCCAAAACCGATTCTCCAATTTTTTTTACAATGAATTCTTCTTCCAGATCCTCCAGCAAATTTTGAATATCAGTTTGCCGAATATGCCTCCCGGAAATCCCTGAGTTTTTAAATGAATTGTAGTCTTTAAAAAGTTTTGTAAATAATGCTGTTTCTTCCATGTTTACAAAAGTAAACAATACAAATTTCACAATTGTAAACAGCTGAATTTACTTTTGGTATTTACAAGTGTAAACTCTTTTTAATCCCAGGTTGCCTGTCGCATGGAATATATCCTATTGAATTAATTTTAAAAGTTAATATATTTACTTTTAGTATTTTAAATAAGTTTATATAAAGTGTTTATTCGGGGTATTTATCTTAATTACATTTGTGATTTGCAGGATATTCCCGGTTTGATTACATTTGTAAATAGCAATTATGCGCTAACTAATTCACAATGGTAAACACTGAAGACTTCTCTAAACGCTTGCATAAAATCCTTGAATTTTATGAGTTATCGGCTGCAGGTTTTGCCGATAAAATTGAAGTGGGACGCTCTTCAATTTCCCATATTTTGTCCGGTAGAAATAAGCCGAGTTTAGATTTTGTGATGAAAGTTGTAAAGTCTTTTCCTGAAGTAGAATTGTATTGGCTATTAAATGGAAAAGGAAGTTTTCCTCCATCAGAAAAACCTACACCTCCACCCGTAGCAAAACAGGAAATTTCTAGCCCTCCACCGTTACCAACAGAAAGCAGCCCGGAGAAAAAGGAAATGCCATTTGCTTTCTCCCAGCAGGGAAAAAGCAAACCGATTAGGAAAATTGTTATTTTTTATGAAGATGGCACTTTTGAGGCCTTTGAAAATTGACAGTCCGGGGAAAATAGGTTTATTTTGCAATTCAAAATAAATTGCCATTATGAAGAAGCTTTTAGCAGTATTTAGCCTCCTTTTTATTTTTACAAGCTGTTTCGAGCCGGAAAGAAATTGTACCGACTATAAAACCGGTACTTTTGAATATAAAACCTATTTAAACGGCGAATTAGCCACTTCTACCTTTATAAGGAAAGATTCTATAGAAATTGATAAATTCCAGGGGAAATCTGATACATCTAGCGTTAGATGGATCAATGACTGCGAGTATATCCTTAAAAATATAAATCCAAAGAGTATGGCCGAAGAAAAACCCATTCATATGAAGATTTTAACCACGAATAAGAATGGTTATACCTTTGAATATGGGATTGTTGGCCAGGATAAAAAACAACGCGGATCGGTAGAACGCGTTAAATAAGACTATTTTTTGTTTGAAAGATTATTTTTAAGCAGTTGGTTTTGCTCTTCCATAAGATGATTCATTTTAGATAAAAGTTCGATGTCCTTTGGGGTTACTTCCCGCTTGTCATCTGGGTTTTCAGCCTTATTTCTAAAACGATTCATAAGTCTTATCACCAGGAAAATGGTCATACCAATTATAAGGAAATCAAGTAGCGATTCAATTAAAGCTCCATAACCTACAGCAACTTCTTCCACGAGGGTTACGCCATCAGCTTCTGCAACACCTTCCCTGAGCACCCATTTTCTGTTAGCGAATTCAATACCGTCAGTCATTAAACTCAAAGGCGGCATTACCACCTCTTTAACTAAAGTATTTACCACTGAATTAAAGGCCGTACCAATTATGATCCCCACGGCCATATCTACCATATTTCCTTTTATGGCAAATTCTTTAAATTCTTTTATAATCCCCATTTACTCATCAAATAAAGTTCCCTGACTTTCGGAAGAGTCACCTTTGTCTTCCTTTTTACCAACAATATTCAGTTTATTATTTTCTTCTGAAACTGATTCTTCTTCTACCACTTCAATATCTTCCGCAGGAACTTCTTCTTCCTCTTCGTACGGTAAAGGTGCTAACGGGTTTATCTGTTTCACCTTATCGGTAGTCAACTGGTTTCCAAGAGCCTTAATCCCTTTTACCGAAATGAATTCTTCAATATTAACTTCTTCGTTATCACGCTGTTCTTTACCCCGTTGTTTAGTGAAAACTATTTCCGCTTGCGGATAATAATCGGTTGAAACCAGTTCTAAATAGGAGTTCTCACTCTCGCTAATAAACTTTTCTTCTTTATCGGGATTTTCAATTAAAAAACGCTTTACATAGAAACGCTCTTTTTCAGCTTCCCAGTAAATAGCAGAGATTGGTTTTTTCGGCATCCATTTTTCCAGGACTACCATTTCTTCGTCAAAACGCGTGGTAAGTTCAGGAATAATTGTTTTTGCAATCCCATCCTGGGTTACGATCAAAATTCTATCTTCTCCCCTAAATTCTCCAAGAAGTTCCCCACGTTCATCAACATTTAATCTTTTTACCGTTTCATCAAACCAGATCCTTCTGGGTTTTAATGTAGAAACTCCTTCTTCTTTAAGTTCTACTCGCTTTACAGCATATTTGGTGACAATATTTCCTTTTACATTTCTGCCTTTAATAAGCATATCGGCAAAGTCTACATCAAACTTCAATTTTTTAATGCTGCCTACCTGTCTTAGGAAAATGGTTATAACCTCAGCCTCCCCATTAGGGTTCGCTGAAAAATAATGCACTTTTGAATCTTTTTTCCCTTGTGATAAATCGTATTCCCGATCCCGGGTCACCGAAGTCACCGAAAAACGCTTAATATAAGCCGCACCGCCCTTTCCATCACGGTAGATCATATTATAAATGGTACGCTTGTCTTTTTTCTTAAAAATAGCGACGTGAATAATATCTTTTCCTACAAAAGTTTTGGTATCAACTTTTGTAACCATCATTTTCCCATCGGCAGTGAAACAAATAATATCGTCTATATCACTACAATCGGTAACATATTCGTCTTTTTTAAGCGCAGTACCAATAAATCCTTCCTTACGATTTACATAAAGTTTTGAATTACGTATAACTACTTTGGTAGCTTCTATATCATCAAAAATTCGAAGCTCGGTTTTACGATCTTTTTCCTTTCCGTAATCTTTTTTAAGTTTTGTGAAGTAAGCTATCGCATACTCTACCAAATGATCTAAATGGTGTTTCACCCTGGCGATCTCATCTTCCAGAGCTTCAATTTTCTGCTGCGCTTTATCTAAATCGAATTTCGAAATTCTTTTAATCCTAATTTCGGTAAGCCTTGTAATATCCTCCCGGGTTACGGCTCGTTTTAGGTGTTTAATATGTGGTTTTAAACCTTCATCTATGGCATTGATAACACCATCCCAGGTTTCTTCATCTTCAATCTCACGATAAATTCGTTTTTCAATAAAAATTCGCTCTAAAGATGAAAAATGCCATTGCTCTTCCAATTCTTCGAGAGTAATCTCCAATTCCCTTTTCAGCAAATGAAGTGTATGATCTGTAGAGCTTCGTAAAATTTCTGAAACTCCCAGGAAGATTGGTTTATTATCTATAATCACACAACCCAGCGGTGCAATAGAATTTTCACAGGTAGTAAATGCATAAAGCGCATCTATAGTCCTATCTGGGGAAATATTATTAGGTAAATGAATAAGGATCTCTACTTCAGCAGCAGTATTATCCTCAATCTTCTTGATCTTGATCTTTCCTTTATCGTTCGCCTTTAAAACCGAATCTATAAGCGTGGTGGTTGTGGTGCCGTAAGGAATTTCGGTAATTGCCAGGGTATTTTTATCATACTGACTAATTTTAGCCCGCACTCTAACCCTGCCGCCACGTTTTCCGTCGTTATAATTCGAAATATCAGCAATTCCGCCGGTTGGAAAATCGGGGAATATTGTGAATTTTTTTCCTTTTAAATGTTTTATAGAGGCATCTATAAGTTCATTAAAATTATGCGGAAGTACGCGTGTGCTCAGGCCCACCGCGATACCTTCAGCACCCTGAGCGAGCAACATTGGGAATTTTACCGGAAGATTTACGGGTTCTTTCTTTCTACCATCGTAGGAAAGTTGCCATTCGGTTAATTTTGGATTAAATAAAACTTCTAGCGCAAATTTAGATAAACGGGCTTCAATATATCTTGGCGCTGCCGAACGGTCTCCCGTTAAAATATTTCCCCAGTTCCCCTGGGTATCTATTAAAATATCTTTCTGGCCAATTTGCACCATGGCATCCCCAATACTGGCATCACCGTGCGGGTGATACTGCATGGTATGCCCAACGATATTCGCTACTTTGTTGTAACGCCCATCGTCTAAATCTTTCATGGAATGCATAATACGGCGTTGCACCGGTTTAAAACCATCTTCCATAGCCGGCACCGCACGTTCAAGAATCACATAAGAAGCATAGTCAAGAAACCAGTCTTTATACATCCCGGTTACTTTTATAAGCTCTTCTTTTGGTTGTTCTAAATGATCATCTTTTGCTTCTTCCTGGTTTTCTTCCATTAAGCGGTAGTTTTTTGATTGTCTACTATTTTCTGCATAGAAGCTATCATGCCACGCTTCTTTTTACGGCTGAGAAAAGTAGTATTAAAAGTATATTTTTTGTAACCGCGTCTTCTGCGCGAACTTATATAAATTGTTACTGCGGAATAAAAAAAGTAATCGCTTACCCTGAATTTACCCAGTTTCCTTTTTGGAAACTCGGCTTTTTGTACCCGGTATTCCATAAATTTTGAAAAGAAAACGCCGTTGTTCTTAAGATTCAGGGTTTCGCCATCGCTGTCAAAGTCAAAACTCTGGCCTATTCTATGCACATAAAAACCAAGCAAAAGTACCACGATATTTGGAAGGTAATGACTAAACCTTACGGGTTCATCACTACTCATAAGTTCTATATTCACAAAAATATTGGTGACGAAAATCGCCACCAATACAATGTAAATAGAAGGTACTATTTTTACTTCATTCTTATTGGTGAATCTCATAAGCCTAACTCTTCAATTAGATCAAGTTCAACTTTAAGATTATCAATAATGAATTCCTGCCTGTCTGGTGTATTTTTTCCCATATAGAAATTAAGCATTTCGTCTATCGATTTCTCTTTATCCAACATTACGGGATCTAACCGAATATTATCGCCAATAAAATGCTGAAATTCATCTGGAGATATTTCACCCAAACCTTTAAATCGGGTAATTTCAGCTTTTCCGGTAAGTTTTTCTACTGCATTTCTTCTTTCGGTTTCGCTATAACAATAAATAGTTTCCTTTTTATTTCGAACCCTAAATAATGGCGTTTGGAGAATATATAAGTGGTTTTCTTTAATTAATTCAGGGAAAAACTGAAGGAAAAATGTAATTAACAATAACCTAATATGCATTCCATCTACATCGGCATCAGTTGCAATTACTATATTGTTATATCTTAGATCTGCTAAAGATTCTTCAATATTAAGCGCGGCTTGCAGTAAATTGAATTCTTCATTTTCATAAACAATTTTTTTACTTAAACCGTAGCTGTTTAAAGGTTTTCCTTTTAAACTGAAAACCGCCTGTGTATTTACATCACGGGATTTGGTAATAGAACCACTCGCTGAATCTCCCTCGGTAATAAACAAGGTAGTTTCCAGGTAGCGCTCTTTTTTACTGTCGCCAAGATGAATACGGCAATCCCGTAATTTTTTATTGTGTAAACTGGCTTTTTTCGCCCGGTCTTTCGCAAGTTTTCTAATTCCAGAAAGGTCTTTACGCTCCCTTTCGGCCTGTAATATTTTACGCTGAATGCTATCTGCAGTCTCCTGGTTTTTATGCAGGTAATTATCTAATTGCGTTTTTAAAAAATCGTTAATGTATGTTCGTACGGTAGGCATATCCCCGCCCATATCTGTAGAACCCAGTTTTGTTTTCGTCTGGCTTTCAAAAACCGGTTCCATCACTTTAATACTAATTGCAGAAACTATAGATTTTCTAATATCGCTGGCATCGTAATTTTTTCCGTAGAATTCACGTATGGTTCTAACAATCGCTTCCCTAAAAGCGGCAAGGTGCGTTCCACCCTGTGAAGTATTTTGTCCATTTACAAACGAATGGTATTCTTCGCTATACTGGGTTTTACTATGCGTGATAGCAACTTCAATATCGTTACCGCGCATATGGATGATTTCATATAAACGCTCATCTTCGAGGATACTATCTTTTAAAAGATCTTTAAGTCCGTTTTCTGAATAGAATTTTTCGCCGTTAAAAATTATGGTTAAGCCTGGATTCAGGTACACATAATTTTTGAGCATTTTTTCTATATACTCATTTCTGAATTTAAAGTTTTTAAAAATAACCTCATCAGGAACAAAGGTTACTTTAGTTCCGCGACGACGGGAAGTTTCATCTAAATGTTCTTCTTCCTGTAATTCTCCCTGGGCAAATTCGGCAGCGTGAGATTTACCGTCTCGTGAAGATTCTACCCTAAAATAAGAAGAAAGCGCATTTACGGCCTTTGTACCAACCCCATTAAGCCCAACTGATTTCTTAAAAGCCCGGGAATCGTATTTTCCACCGGTATTCATTTTAGAAACTACGTCTACTACTTTTCCTAACGGAATACCACGCCCATAATCGCGAACTATAACTCTTTGGTTTTGTACAGAGATATCAATGGTTTTCCCAGAGCCCATCACAAACTCATCAATACTGTTATCCAGCACTTCTTTAAGCAGAATATAAATCCCATCATCGGCACTGGAGCCGTCTCCCAGCTTACCAATATACATCCCGGGACGCATTCTAATATGTTCTTTCCAGTCTAAAGACCGTATATTATCTTCGGTATACTTCGTTTCCTGGCTCATAAGTGGTTCATGGAGTTGTGGCGCTAATATAAGGTATAGGGCAAAAAGTTAAAACAAAGCAAGGAGATTTTAATTAACAAAAAATTAAAATATCTGTTAATTAGATTTTTGAGAAAAAAAACTATTTAGAAGGAAGTTTTACCAGATTAACCCAGAATTCTTCAATTTGGTTCACGGCATTCATAAAATCATCTACTTCTATAGGTTTTGTGATGTAACAATTTGCATAATTCTGGTAAGAAATATCAATATCTTCTTTTGAGGAAGAAGTAGTAAGCATAATTACCGGAATTTGCCTTAGGTCTTTATGTTGTTTTACGAATTTGAGAACTTCGTGCCCATTCATTTTTGGAAGGTTTACATCTAATAAAATTAGATCTGGAGTAATTGCTTTTACATACTTTCCTTTTTTATCCAGAAAATCCATAGCTTCCTTTCCATCTCTAACCACACTTAATTTATTCAGAATTTTGCCCTCTTCAAGTGCTTCTGAAGTCAAAAGTATATCGCCTTCATTATCTTCAACCAAAAGTATGTGGATAGATTCCATAGCTACAAAATTTATTTGAAAGTTTAAATAGTAAATTACCCAGAAGCAAGCTCACGAGGCATTCCTGGAAAATAATATTTTTAATTTCGAGGCATTCCGATTCTTCGGAACGTGTTTTAAATCTCAACTACCGAGTAAAATATAAGAATTTAAATAATAATTAACTAAAAATTCAGTTTATTTCTAAGGCGAGTCTAAAATTTATTTCATCATAAGAATTTTATTACAATTAAGCTATAGCTTTTGCAATGGTAAAATGAAAAATACTTCCCTTTTCTTCCTGAGATTCTACCCAAATTTTTCCACCCAGGTTTTCGATAATTTTTTTAGTAACCGCAAGGCCCATTCCAGTCCCAGAATATTCGTCCCGATGATGCAAACGCTGAAATATAACGAAAATACGATCAAAATACTCTTTATCTATACCAATTCCATTATCCTTAATACTAAATTCCCAGAAATTTTCGGTTTCCTTAAAATCAATGCTAATTTCAGGACTAATATCTTCTTTACTGTATTTTAGAGCATTGCTAATAATATTCTGAAACACCTGCCGTATAGGACTTTTTGGAGCTTTTATAACCGGTAAATTTTCACTTATAATTTTTGCTTTTCGTTCTTCTATTCTTTTTCGGTAAAGCTGCGTTATTTCTTCTAAAATCTCGGCTATTGATACGTCTTCAAGTTTATCTTCGGTTCTTCCCACCCTTGAAAATTCTAAAAGATCTAAAATAATCTGTCGCATTCTTTTTGCTCCATCTACCGCAAAATCTATATACAATAAACCTTTTTCGTCCAGAACGTCGGCATATTTCTTTTCCAATTGGGTTAAAAAACTTGTTACCATACGCAGTGGCTCCTGAAGATCGTGAGAAGCTACGTAAGCAAATTGCTCCAACTCTGCATTTGAGGTTGCCAGCTCTTTGGCTCTTTCCTTTAATTCTGCATTAAGTTTTTTAAGCGATATTTCGTATTGTTTTTTACGGGAAATATCCTGTATTGCTCCTACCACTCTAATGGCTTTTTTATTTTTATCACGAACCACAAAACCTCTGTCAAATACATCCAGATAATCACCCTGTGCATTTCTATACCTATATTCTTCTTCCCAAATGCTATCCTCGCCTTCAAGAAACCGCTGAAAGCTATTAACAATTTTTCCCTGGTCGTCGGGATGAATCTTATTGTACCAGGTAGAGAGATTCGGTTTAAACTCCTTTAAATTATAGTTAAATATTGTCTCAAAACCTGCACCCCAAAACAATTTACCTTCAACAACATCATAATCCCAAATAGCATCAGATGTGGCTTTAGTTACATAACGATATCTTTCGTTGGCACTTTCAAGTTCCTTTTCATAGGCTTTTATATCAGAAACATCGCGAAGCACACCAATCATTCTTAAGGCTTTACCCTCATCATTTCTAATGATATATCCATTTTCAATAATATCTAAATAAGAGCCGTCAGCTTTTCTGAAAAGGTATTCAGCATGCCATTTACTTTTATTTTTATTCTTTAAACTCTGCTCCAAACTTTTATTAACTTCAATAATATCATTGGGGTGAATGCCCTCGCTCCATTTTTGAAGTGGAAATGTACCTTGCTCCCTATCGGTGCCCAACATTTTATAGAATCCGTCTCCCCAGGTCAACTCATCATTTACAACATCCCAATCATAAATTGCATCCTCGGTGGCTTTATTTACAAATTCATAGCGTTGATTGCTGCGTTTTAGAGCTATTTCATTTAACTGAAATTCAACAATTAACTGCAACAATCCAACCGACCTTTTAATACTTCTCTGCTCCTTTTCTTTTTCGTGGAAAGGATTATTTTTATAAAAAACTGTAAAAATCCCCAGTCTTTGCCCTTTTGAATCTATAATTGGATAAGTCCAGCAAGACTCGATTTCATTTTTTAATGCTATTGTTTTTAATCTGGAAGCAGGAGCCTTATTAATTTTTAAAACAACGGGTTTCCCGTCTTCAAATACAGAGTATATTTTATCTTTTTGTTCAATTCCCAGGTCATTTAAAGCATCTACAAGATTAGGATTAATTTCACCCGAAGCCCAATGAGATAATTTCTCGTTTTCAAGCTTTTGAATAACGAAAGAAGCATTAGGGTTTATCTTCTCCAGGTTTTTTACATAAAAATTAAGGATTCCCTTTAATCTGGAAGTCTTTTTAAAATTCATTTCCAGCACTTTACGCTCCAAATTTTCTAATTCCTGAAAGTGTCTTTTTTCGGTAATATCGCGTGAATTGGTGACTATACCTTTAACGGCCGGATCATCTATAAGATTCGTTGCAGTAGTTTCTAACCAACGCCAGCTTCCGTTTTTATGTTTAAACCTAATACCATTAATTTGGACCCTTTTTTGCCGGCGTATCTCTTCAAATTTCTTTTGAACTTCCTCTAAATCATCAGGGTGAATAAACTCAAATACATTATGGTTTTCAAAATCTTTAGGAGAATATCCTGAAACAGAAATAAAATTAGGGCTCGTGTATCTATAATCACCATTTTCATCTAACAAGGCAATTAGATCACCACCTTCCTGCACTAAACTCTTAAAGCGCTGCTCACTAAGTTTAAGTTGCTCTTCTGCTCGTTTTCTTTCCCTGGAATCCCTCGCTATAGCATACATGAGATTTTCTTTACTGTCCCAATATGCTGACCAGGTTAGCGGAATAACGTTCCCATTTTTCGCGACGTAACGATTTTCAAAATTAGTCATGGCGGTACCATTCCTAATATCCAAGGCCGCCTGTTCTGTTTTTTCCTTATCCTCTTTAAGAACAAAATTCATAAAAGCTTTCCCTCGTAGCTCTTCAATTGAATAACCTAAAATACTTTCTGCCGCCCTATTAATTTCTGTAAAATAGCCTTCAGCATCAATTATAGATATAATATCCAGGGACTCATTCATAATTTTATCTAGGCGAGACCGCTTTTGCTCCAGGTCTTTTTCGGTTTTTTTCCTTTTAGAAACATCGGTCATAATACCACGTAACCAGCGTGGTTTCCCGTTTTCTTTAACCACTGAAACCACATCGCTTACCCAAACATAACTACCATCGGCTTTTAGCATTCTATATTCAAAACTGTGGTTTTTTCCTTGTTCCACCTGACTTAGGCAGAAATTAACTGCGTATTTTCTGTCGTCTGGATGAATATGATTTTCCCAAAATTTGGGCTTGTGGTACCAATCTGAAGGTTTAATTCCTATTAAATCTAAAGCCTGGTCGCTCACAAAAGTAAATTCAAAGGTATCGACATCTAATTCCCAAAAAACACCTTCTATACTTTTTATTAAGCCTTTATATTGTTCTTTGGTTTTATTTAGCTCCAGCTCGGCTTCATGTTTTTCCGAAATATCTATTCCAGTACATTGAATTTCATTAGGATTCCCTTGTGCATCACTTAACGCGATACAATCCCAAACGGTAGTGCGTACACTCCCATCTCCCCTTAGCTTCCCAAATTCGATCTGAAAAGATTTATCGGGATTTCCCAAACACTTTGTAAGGATTCCTTCTACCTTCTGCCTGTCCTTTTCAACCACGGCAATCATACTACTTTCTCCAATTAACCGAGATTCTCCATTTATCCAGCTAAAATCCTCTTGATATTTATTATTGCAATAAGTGTAATTTCCTTCAATATCAATTCTAATAACGTAATTGGTTTGAGATTCCAGTAAACTTCGCTGGCGTGATTCATTTATCTCTAATAATTCATAGGCCAATTTTTCCTCGGTCACATCTAAAACAATAGAATCCCAAACTATACTACCGTCTGCCAGTTTTTGGGGAGATCCAAATCCTCGGTTCCATCGTATCCCTTTTCCGGGATGTTTTACCCGCCACTCATGCGACCATAAACTTAAATTACTGGCCGATTCATTAATCTTTTTTTTAAGTTGGGGTATGTCATCTTCATGATACAAATTCCATACAACGCTATTGTCTCGCGTTGCTTCCTGTGGGGTGATCCCCCAAACATTCCGAACCCCTTCGCTTATGTACATTAATTGGTCATCACCATTTGGTTTAAGTTTATATCTAAAAACAACTCCGGGGATATTATCGTTAATATTTTCAAGTCTAATTTGAGCAAGTTTACGAGAAGTAATATCCTGGGTAGCTCCAAAAATTCTTATACACCTTCCGTTTTTGAACTCAGGTTTTCCGGTGGTTCTTATCCACTTATCATTATTTTTAGCAGTAATTATTTCAAATTCAAGATCAAAACCTTTCCCGGAATTTAAGGCCATAGAAATAGCATTTCTTATGGTAGTTTTATCTTTTTCAGATTTATAGAAATTTATAGCAGTATCAAGAATCGGAGTAAAATCTTGCGGGACCTCGTGAATTTCCTTAAGCATTTTAGACCAGTAAAGGCTATTCTGCTCAACATCTAATTCCCAGCTACCAATTTTAGCAACTTCCTGAGTTTCCTTTAAAAATTTTTCATTTTTCTGTAAACTTTTTAGCGAAACCTGCCCCTTTTCCCGGGTGTTAATCACCTGGGTAATATCGCGAACCCTATGTAAAATAAATTCAATTTCTCCCTTTTCATTTTTAATAGGAATATTATCTGCTTCCCAAATTTTTCGTTGTAAAGTGCCGGTTTCCTTATCGGGGAGATCGTACCGAACCTGGGGAATATGATTTGGTTCGCCAGATTCTATAGCTTCCTGGAAGAATTGAGAAAGTATCTCAATAAAATTATGATCTGTATTTACTTTCCCAAAAACATCCAACATACCATTGCCAACCAACTGCTCTCGAGGCATACCGGAACTTTTTTGAAATGCACGGTTAACTTCAATAATCGTGAATTTTGGATAATCTGGTAGTAATAAGAAACAATTGTCAGGAAAAGACAGGAATACTTCCTTTTGTTGCGTGAGGTTAATCATTGAAGAATGGGATTACGGACCTGGTTTTTATTACTCAAACAAGCCACTAATTCTTCAGGAAAATACTTAAAATATGTGAAACAATTTAGAGGGGAATATAAAAAAACCGAAACTGGAGAAACCAGCTTCGGTCATTAAATAATAAAAGCAGGGATTTTAGGTGCAAATCCCTGCTTTAAGTTGAATTAATAAACTAACTTAAATTGAAAGTTTTTCTGTAATTACCTTATCGGCAACACTTAATCTAAAAGTGTACTCACCTTTTTGCATTTTAGAAAAATCCAGGGTTTTATTCATTGTATACCCTTTGTCTTTAACTTCTCCTACCAGTTTTCCTGTAGCGTCATATACTTTTAGACTCGCATAAGTTTCTGCAGGATTGGTTAGAAAAAATTTAACTTTTTTAGCCTCTACTTTATAGATCGGTTTAAATACTACAGCAGCAGTTTTATCTTCGATACTTATTCCATTAGAGGATTTCTTAATTTCAGTAGTGTAAATTCCACTAACATCTTCAGTATTTAAAAAGTAAGTTCCTGCAGGAATACGGCTAAAATCTATTTGCTTTTTATAATTCCCATCAAGCGCCGGACTATCCTTAAATAGAATAAATCCTGAAGCATCTTCTAAGCTCACTGTACTCACATTATCTAATTCTACAATTAGAGTTTGCCCCTTATCTACACTAACTTCCACACGGTCAGCAGCGTAGAAATTTATTCCGGTTACTAAAGCTACTAGCAATAACGAATTTTTCAATAGTTTTTTCATAATTTTGATTTTTAATTGTTAATACCCCTTGTTTACATTTACAAAGATAGGGCACTTTTACCCTGCTGAATAGTAGTGAATAAACAAGTAAATGTGCTATATTGATATTTACAATTATTTAATATTGATTTTTTGTATATATAGCATATTTTTGAGTTAATTTTGCACTATTAGGAGTAATATTACGCCCATATTACCAAAAAGTTAATTTATTGAGGATATGCTAAAAACCAACAAGCCTTCTTTTGAAAAAGTAGACCCAAGCTTTGGAAGTTCATTTTCTTTTAAAAGTTTTAACCAACTACACCAAAACAAAAACCACACATTTTGGCATTACCACCCAGAAATAGAACTGGTTTATGTAAACGGGGGTTCGGGGAAAAGACAAATTGGAAGCCACGTCTCCTATTATCAAAACGGTGATCTTATTTTAATTGGCGCCAATCTTCCGCACTGTGGGTTTACCGATAGTTTAACCGATAACGACAGGGAAACCGTAATTCAATTTAGTCCTGATTTCCTCGGAAAGAATTTCTGGGAGATCCCCGAAATGAGAAATGTTCGGGTTTTACTTGAGCGGGCCAAAAACGGAATTGTTTTTCACGGAGAAGATAAAAACCTAATTGGTGGCAAAATAGAAGCACTAAACTCCTTAACTAACTATAAAAGGTTGCTGGGATTGCTTGATGTTCTTAATATGCTTGAAAACGCCAAAGATTTTACCCTTTTAAATGCTGAAGGATTTGTACTGGATACCGAACTGGAAGATCACAACCGGATTAATGTGGTCTTTAATTTTGTGAAAAACGAATTTAAAAGAAATATTGCCCTGGAAGAAATTGCCGGAGTGGTGAGTATGACGGTGCCGGCGTTCTGTAGATATTTCAAAAAAACAACCGGAAAAACCTTTGTGCAATTCGTTAACGAATATCGCCTGGTACACGCTGCTAAATTATTGCACGAAAAGCAGATAAGCATCACAGATGTATGCTTTGAAAGCGGCTTTAATAATTTTAGTCATTTTAATAAGCAGTTCAAGAAATTTACCGGAAAGGCTCCTTCGGTTTACCGTAATGAGATCAAGTTTGCGGTTTCATAATTTATTCTATGATTTTAATATATCTAAAATTGTGATAAAACAAAAAGATCCCGTTTCAGCTGAAACGGGATCTTTTATATTCTAAATTCTGAAAAGAATTTTACTCGTTTTCGTGCATAAATTTCTGCTTACCAAGTAATTCTTCCTCACTTTCTACGTGCTCATCATCGGGCACGCAGCAGTCTACGGGACAAACCGCAGCACATTGTGGTTCGTCGTGAAATCCTTTACACTCGGTACATTTGTCGGGTACAATATAATAAATCTCATCACTTACAGGTTCCTGTGCTTCATTCGCATCAGCTTCCTTTCCATTTGGCAGTACCACATTCCCTTCCAGGTCTGTTCCATCGGCATAACGCCAGTCGTCTGCACCTTCATAAATCGCTGTATTAGGGCACTCGGGCTCGCAGGCGCCGCAGTTTATGCATTCATCTGTTATAACAATTGCCATAGCTTTTATCTTTGTAATTTAATTATCATAAAACTTAGGTGGTATTTCCTGTCCTTTTTTAGGAGTTTGCCGCCTTAAGTTTTAATTTCGCACTACAAATTTAAAGCCATTGGCTATCATAACCAAATAAGGAAATGACAATCGAAGAAAGAAAATCATATTTTATTCAAGTAGGAAAATTCCTGAGTCTTTTTGGGGATGGGACTAATAATTCAATAAAAATAACGCCTGAAAACGAAAGATTTTTTAATGAATTAAATGATAAAATTGATCAATCGGTTCATTATAACGGTTGGTTTACCCGGGAAAACGTGATTTTTTCACTTCAGCAGTGGAGCAAAGCGCTAACACAAAGCAATTTGGATACCTGGTTGACACCTTATAATTTGGGTGAAAATCAACAAAAAACGGTAGCCATAATTATGGCCGGGAACATTCCACTGGTTGGTTTTCACGATTTTCTTTCGGTTTTAATTTCAGGGCATAACGTTTTGGTAAAACAATCTTCTAACGACAAACAATTATTGCCGGTAATCGCCGGATTTTTAATGAATATAGCTCCAGAATTTGAAGACCGAATAAAATTCACCGAGGACAGACTCACCAATTTTGATGCGGTTATCGCTACCGGAAGTAACAACACCGCCAGGTATTTCGAATATTATTTCTCTGGAAAACCCAACATCATCAGGAAAAACCGAAATTCTGTAGCTATTCTTACCGGGAAGGAAACTAAGGAACAACTGGAGGCTTTAGGCGAAGATATTTTTAGGTATTTCGGCTTGGGTTGCCGCAATGTTTCAAAACTGTATGTTCCTAAAGAATATGATTTTGACGATTTTTTCAAGGCGATGTTTCCGTGGAATACTTTGATGAATTCGGCTAAATACGCCAATAATTACGATTATAACAAAGCGGTGTATTTAATGAGCGAATTTAAATTACTGGAAAACGGATTTCTTATTCTGAAAAAAGACGAAATTTTCGGCTCCCCTATTGCAACCTTGTTTTATGAAGAATACGAAGATGAAAAAGAATTACAGGAAAAACTGGAGCAAAATAAAGAAAACCTGCAATGCGTAGTAGGGTCTGAAGCCGAAATTGATTTCGGTAAAACCCAGCAACCCGAATTATGGGATTATGCCGATGGCGTAGATACCTTAAAATTCTTAGAAAAACTTTAAAACATAAGACTAACCACTTTTATAAACCAACTATGAAAAAACATAATTATAGCGCCGGTCCCTGTATTTTACCTCAGGAAGTTTTTAAAGAAGCCGCGCAAGGCATTTTAGATTACCAGGATTCAGGATTGTCTATTATGGAAATTTCCCATCGCAGCACAGCTTTTGTAGACGTGATGGAAGAAGCCCGTAGCCTTTCCCTGGAACTTTTAGGACTTCAAAATAAAGGCTATAAAGCCTTGTTTTTGCAAGGAGGTGCCAGTATGCAATTTCTAATGACGGCTTATAATTTATTAAATAAAAAAGCAGCCTATCTCAATACCGGAACCTGGTCTTCTAAAGCGATTAAAGAAGCTAAACTTTTTGGTGAAGTTGTTGAAGTTGCTTCCTCAAAAGACAAAAACTTCAATTATATCCCGAAAGATTATCAAATCCCGGCTGATGTAGATTATTTCCATTGTACTAGCAATAACACAATTTTTGGCACTCAAATTAAAGATTTCCCTGAAGTTAAGGCGCCGCTGGTTTGCGATATGAGCAGCGATATATTTTCTCGCGAACTTGATTTTTCTAAATTTGATCTTATTTATGCGGGGGCCCAGAAAAATATGGGTCCGGCAGGAACTACTCTGGTGGTGATCAAAGAAGATATTTTAGGAAAAGTTGAGCGTGAAATTCCATCAATGCTGAGCTACAAAGTACATTTGGAAAAAGACAGTATGTTTAATACGCCGGCAGTTTATGCGGTCTATGTTTCGCTATTAACCCTAAGATGGATTAAAAACAAAGGCGGAATTGCAGCAATGGAAAAACGAAACACCGAAAAATCCGATTTACTTTATAAAGAAGTAGATAGAAACCCATTATTTAAAGGTTTTGCTGAAATTGAGGATCGTTCGCCAATGAACGCCACTTTTAACCTTACCGATGAAAGCAAAAAAGAAGCTTTTGATATACTTTGGAAAGATGCCGGTATTAATGGACTTAACGGACACCGAAGTGTTGGTGGCTACCGTGCTTCTATGTACAACGCTTTAGATATAGAAAGTGTAAAAGTGCTCGTAAAAACCATGCAGCAATTGGAACAAGAATCATAAATCAGCATCGAAAAACCAGATTAAAGCTGGATACTTAAATTGATAACCTGCAGGAAAATAAATATAATCCTGCACCAAATTCCCATACCAGGGATTAAATTATAATAAATGAAACCTGAAGATTTTTTTAATAAACCCACGACACCAAACCAACCTGAAAAGATAAAAATTCTAGCCAACGATGGTCTTGCAAAAGCCGGTATAGAACAGCTTGAGAAAGCCGGTTTTGAAGTTATTAGTACCAAAGTAGCCCAGGAACAACTGGCCGAATATATAAATTCAAAAGGTATTCAGGTTTTACTTGTTAGAAGTGCTACAAACGTAGATAAGGCGATCATTGATGCCTGTAAAGGTTTAAAACTTATAGGACGCGGTGGTGTTGGCCTGGATAATATTGCCGTAGATTATGCTGAAAGTAAAGGCATAAAAGTAATTAATACCCCACAGGCAGCTTCAGGCTCGGTTGCAGAACTTGTTTTTGCACACCTTTTCAGCGGAGTAAGAAAATTATTTGACTCTAACAGGAATATGCCCTTAGAAGGAGAATCGAGGTTTAAAGAATTAAAGAAATCCTATTCCGCGGGAATTGAACTTAGGGGAAAAACTCTTGGAATTATCGGTTTTGGTAAAATTGGTCGTGAAGTTGCTAAAATAGCTTTAGGGCTGGGAATGAAGGTTATTGCCAGCGATAATGAAGTTGGCGAAGCAAAAATCACTTTGGAATTTTATAATCACCAAAGTATAGAAATTCCAATAAAGACCGAACCTGTGGAAGAGCTTATAAAGCATTCAGATTTTATAACGCTTCACGTGCCCGCCCAAACCAAACCACTAATTGGTAAAAAAGAACTGGAAGCAATGAAACCGGGAGTGGGAATAATTAACACCGCACGCGGCGGGGTTATAGATGAAGTGGCACTTTTGGAAGCCATAGAAGATGGCAAAGTTGCTTTCGCCGGTTTAGATACTTTTGAAGCCGAACCAAGACCGGCCATTAAATTGTTGATGAACGAGAAGTTATCTTTAAGTCCGCATATTGGTGCATCTACCTTAGAAGCCCAGGAACGTATAGGTTTAGAACTTTCAAAACAAATTATTTCGCATTTTTAAAAAATAAACTACCTGGGAGCAAGCTTAGTAGACATTAATAGCGAACAATTGTTTAATTTTAGAGGAAGGCCTCGGAGCATCTACTCTCGATTATCGAGTAGATTATAATAAAGCTTTAACGTGAGTTACTATTTAAAAGCCGTAAATTTATTTTCATAAAAATATAAAGCATGGCTTCCATATTAGATTTACTTAATACCCAAACAGGAGAACAGCTGGTTAACAAAGCCAGTGCAAAAACTTCTGAAGATAAAAGCAAAATAACATCGGTACTGGGAATGGCTATGCCGCTAATTCTTGGCGCAATGAAAAAAAACGCTAAGGATCCTAAAGGCGCCGAAAGTTTAGATAAAGCTTTACAGAATGAAAAACATAATGGAGAGGTTTTAGATAATTTAGAAGACAAAGACCCTGAAGAACTCACCAACGAAGGCAGCAAAATTTTGAACCACGTTTTGGGTGCAAAACAAAGCGGAGTGAGCAAAACCATTGCTGGAACTTTAAATATAGACGAAACCACGGTTAACAATATTCTTGAAATGGCTGCCCCTGTTATTATGGGATTATTAGGACAACAAAAGAGGAAAGATAATGTTGGTTCTTCCGGTTTATCAAGCTTATTAGGTTCGGTTATGGGATCTAATGATTCACACGACCAGTCCTTTCTGGAAACTTTATTAGATGCCGATGGTGATGGTAGTGTTATAGACGATGTAGCAGGAATGGCTTTTGGCGGTAAGAAAGATAAAAAAGGTGGCAGCCTGCTTGGCGGTATGTTAGGCGGAAAGTGAAATTGAAGATTCATGCTGTAACTTCCTAATATAAACCAACTCGAGCAAGTCCGTAAAGCCTTATTAATTAAATATAGTTTTCGTGGCAAGCCATCCTTAATGATTTGGCAGGCTTTGAGGCATTTAAAGCTCAATTTTTCGAATAAAAAACAAAGATGAAAAACTTCATTTATATTTTATTACTAGGTCTGTTTATATATAGCTGCGGAAGCACGCGAGATAGAAACCTGGGAGATTCTCAAATAAATGAGGATACGGTTCGCATCGCAAACGATAGCCTGGAATATGAAATTATAATTATTGAACCTGGGTTTAACCTTTTTATAAATTCTATAGCAAAACCAGAAGGTTATTACTCGCAACAATACCTGGAAAACAAAAATCGCATGTTGGTTTCTGAATATAATCAACGTGTTAGACAACCCCAGGTTTACAACCCCGATCTTTATTTGCAGGAAATTAATTATGAGCCCAATACAGATTATGGTTATGAAGTAAATTATTTACTATATAACTATTTTGTATACTTCAGCAGGCATTATAACCAGCGATTCGCTGTTCCTACGCGTATTTAACACTCATTATTTTAATTCTCCGAAGCTTTTAGTACTTTTGCTGCATGAATAAATTAAAGGCACGTTGGGGTATAGATTCTAATTGGCAAATAGTTATAATATTTATAGTATTCGCTATCACAGGATCTACTTCAGCTAAATTAGCTGAGCCCTTATGTAATCTCCTGGGTATCTACGAGGCTTCCTCTCATTGGGCGGTTTACTGGAGTGCAAGAATTTTTCTGATTTTTCCCATTTACCAGGTTTTATTGGTTAGTTTTGGCTGGATTTTTGGCCAGTTTCAATTCTTTTGGGCTTTCGAAAAGAAAATGCTAAGAAGAATAGGCTTTGCTAAATTATTACAATAATTATTCTTGAAACTATTTAAACACATATTTGCTATACTGTTGGGTGCTTTGCTTTTGCTTCCGGTGGTTATTAGTTTCTCTCATATTTTTAGTGGGCACGGTCACGAATTATGTATTAATTATGCCGATGAGCATTTTCATGAAAGCAGCCTTGACTGTGAGTTGCATTCCTTTAATCAAAGTCCTGTACTTGCTGCCGACTTTATAAATTTTGAACCGCTTGTAGAAAAGCAAATCCAAAAACAATTCTTCGATTTTTATCAATTTTTAAGTGATTATCAAAAGCTCCCTTTTGAGCTTCGCGGTCCGCCACTGACTGCCTAACATTCAATTTATTTGTTAGAATTATAATTATTTAAAAAATTAATATGAAAAGTATACTTTTCTCATTGCTCTTTATAGCAGTGAGTCCCATTATATATGCTCAGAACAGTGTTTCGGGCCAGGTTACCAATGCTGAAACCGGAGAACCGGTATTTAGCGCCAATGTCTATTTTCCAGAACTTAGCAAAGGCGATATGACTGATCTTGACGGAAAATTTAAGGTTGAAAATATTCCCAACGGAAAATTTAAAGTCGTAATCTCATCGGTAGGGTTTGCTACTTACTCCAACGAATTAGATTTCCCCGAAACTTCAAATTTAAATATCACTTTAGAAAAATCGGCCATAGAGATGGAAGAAGTGATTGTTTCTACTCCTTTTCACCAGTTACAAAGTGAAAATGTGATGCGTGTAGAACGAGAAAATGTTGCAGAATTAAACCGAAAAGGTGCAATAACCTTAAGCGACGGACTAACCCAGATTGCAGGAGTAGAAAGTTTAACCACAGGAGTTGGAATTGGGAAACCGGTAATTAGAGGTTTAAGTTCTAATCGTGTTTTGGTTTACACCCAGGGTGTTCGCTTAGAAAATCAGCAATATGGAGATGAACATGGGCTTGGGATAAGCTCTAAAGGAATTGAAAGTGTTGAGGTTATAAAAGGCCCTGCTTCGCTTCTCTATGGAAGCGACGCTATTGGTGGTGTGCTTTACATGAATCCTGAACGCTACGCAGCCTCAAATGAAATCAATGCTGAAGTAGATGTAAATTATTTCAGCAATACCCAGGGTTACCAGGGAAGTGCAATGGCAAAAACTTCAGGAGAAAAATTAAAATTTCTTGCCCGTGGAAGTTATGCTGCACATAGCGATTATGAAACAGGAAATGGGGAAAGAGTGACTAACACTCGTTTTAATGAAACCGATTTTAAAGCAGGAATCGGCTACCAGGATGCTAAATTCAAAACCGATTTAAGGTATAATTTCAATAAATCTAATATTGGAATTCCGGAGGAAATAGGAGAACAATCTACCGATAAAGAGCTGCTTCTTCCCTACCAGGAAATAGATAATCACATTCTAAGTTTAGAAAGTAAACTTTATTTCAACAATTCCAGTCTTGATTTTAAAGTTGGTTATCAATATAATAACAGAAAAGAGTTTGAAGAACATCTCCACGAAGAGGAACACGGTGAAGAAGAGCACGCCGAGGAAGAAGAACACCTGGAAGAGGAAGAAGGCACCGACCATCCTGCTTTAGAAATGCACCTGGAAACTTTAAATTATAACCTTCAATATAATTTACCACGCACCGGAAGGTTTGAAACCATTTTAGGAGTTCAGGGAATGCATCAAACGAATACTAATTATGGGGAAGAAATTCTAATTCCAGATGCTACTACTACAGATTTTGGTGTTTTTGCCACTACTCACGTACATTTTGATAGGTGGGACTTCCAGGGAGGTTTAAGATTTGATACCCGAAGTATAGACAGCGAAGCTGTAGAAGCTCACGAAGAAGAACATGCTGAAGAGGAACACGAAGGTGAGGAACATGAGGAAGAGCCAGGCCACGAGCACGAAAGCGGTGAAATTGCCGCAGTAAATAATTCATATAAAAGTATAAACGGTGCGCTTGGAGCAAAATATATCCTTACTGAAAACTTAAGTGCAAGATTAAACTTAGCTACGGGTTTTAGAGCGCCTAATTTATCTGAATTAACGTCTAACGGTTCCCACCACGGTACTAATAGATATGAAGTTGGAGATCAAGATCTTGACAACGAACAGAATTTCCAGGTAGACCTCTCTTTAGAATGGAGAAATAAACATTTTGAAGCTTTCGTAAACGGATTTCATAATACAATAAACGATTATATTTATTTACAGCCTACGGGAGAATTGATAGATGAAAACCCTGTTTTTGAATATACACAAAATAACGCTGAATTGTATGGTGGAGAAATAGGCTTACATATTCACCCGCATCCTTTAGACTGGCTGCACCTGGAAAGTAGTTTTGAAACCGTTACCGGAAAAAGAAACAATGGCGAGTATTTACCATTAATTCCCGCGAATTCCCTCACCAATACGCTGAGATTGGAATTTGATAATCCAGATTATAAAATCTTTGGTAAATATATTTTTGTTAGATTAAAGAACGTGTTCGATCAAAATAATGTTGATGCTTTTGAAACACGTACCGCCGGTTACGGGTTATTAGGTACAGGATTTGGAGGGCAATTCGCCATAAATTCTAGTGAAATGAGAATTGGAGTAAGTGCAAATAATATTTTGAATAAAGATTATATCTCCCACCTTTCCCGCCTAAAACCAGATGGTATTTCTAATATTGGCAGAAATATTTCGGTTTCAGTAAGGTGGTTCCTATAGGGCATTAATAACAAACAGGTTTTTAGGAATGTTTGTTTACTCGATAATCGAGATTTAATGTTCCGAGATAGTTTACTAAAACTAAAAAGACCTCACAGTTCCGTATAGCGAGCGGAATTGTGAGGTCTTACTTTTTAATTGCTTACAGTTTTTAAACTATAATTTTCTTTTTCCCTTTAACTTCGGGATTATTGTCTTCAATATTATCAATATGGGTTAGGTCCTTTTTCTTGCGGTTTTTAAGAAAACTATAGGCTGCAATTCCTGCCCCGGCTGCTACTGCTCCTACTCCAAGAGCGCTTGCCGGTTTTCTCATGATCATTTTTCCTGCTTTAAAGATAACGGCGCGTTTAAGCCATTTCATTCCCTTTTGTATTGCTGCTTGATTGTTCATAATATTTTTTTATTGGTTAATTCTGATTTTTTTCGATTTATATAAATATCGCAGTAATTCTAAATATCTTACGTTAAAGAGATTTCAAATAACACAGTTTTAACGCTCTTAACCCAACTAACAATTCAGTTGAAATTTTATTTAAAAGCAGTAATTTTCTTTGCATATCTTTCTGAAGCAGAATTTAATTGAGCTCCCAAAAGCACGGTAAAACAACTTATAAAGAGCCATAACATCATAATAACCACGGCTGCAATAGAACCATAAACTTCGCCATAACTTCCAAAATTACTTACATAAAAAGAAAAACCCCAGGAAGCGACTAACCATAAAAGGGTAGCAATAAGGGCACCGGGAATCACCCATCTTAGTTTAGGATTGGTTCGTTCTGGTGCATATTTATAAACAATGCATAGAAAAAAACCGACAATTATCGCCAAAATTGGCCAGCGTAACCAACTAATAAGGCTTTCTATATTTTGAGGTAAACCTAATTCTCCTACCACAGCGGGAAAGGCAACGATTAACCCCATACTTAAAATCATTAGGATTATAGCGCCAAAGGTGAATAATAAAGTAAGTGTATTTTGTTTTATAAATCCGCGTGTGTTGCGGGTTGCATAGGCAATATCAATACCGGTAAATAAAGATTTCATTCCTTTATTTGCACTCCAGATACTAAATAATATACCTATTGCCATTCCCCATCCCAATGCTTTACCCGAAGTAGCAATAAATGCTTCCAGCCTTGCTTCTACAATTCCAAAAGCTTCTTCTGGTATCATGGACCCAAGCTGATTTAATTGATTTTCAATTTGAGCAGGATTTACCGCCAAACCATAAATAGAAACTAGCGCCATGACAGCAGGGAAAATTGCTAAAAATGCGTAGAAAGCAACGCCAGCAGATACAATAGTTAAGTTATTCTCGTCTATTTTATCTTTTATAATAATTGCTATTTTCTTCCAACCGGAGAATGAAATTTTTGATGGATTGGAAATTGTTTGTCGGTCCTCTTCAAATTCTGCCATTTTGTAAATTTTACATTCAGAGTAAATTACATAAAACAATTAAAAGCAAAGAGTTACGGCTGTTAAAGAGTTTTTAAATAATTTACAACAAATGCAAAAAAAACGGAATCCGATATGGAATTCCGCTTCAAAAATGCTTTATAAAATAAAGAAGCTTATTCTATTATCTCAACTTCAATTACCTGATCTTTAGGTTGTTTCTTTTTACTCCAAACAAAGGTATAAAAATACATTAGTGTAAATGTTGGAATAATATCGGTTCCCGGTAAGATCTCTTCAAGAAATACAATTACTGAAGCTACTTTACCTTTTTTTCCGGGGTACATTTCCCCCATTTTTCTAGCCGCATAAGGCGCCCACAATAAATCAAGAAACGGCCCCACTAAAGGAATAGCCATAGTAGCCATACCAAGAGCATCGTACATTAGGCCTTTTATAAATAATCTATCTTTTAAAAGTTTCATTTTGATTGCTTTTAGTCAAATAAAGCAAATAAAGTGCCAGATTATTATTTGAGGTTTGAGCTAATTAGCTTTAAAAACTCATTCCTGGTTTCTATTTTCTCAAATTGCCCTCTAAATCCGGAGGTTGTAGTTGCACTATTCTGTTTTTGTACACCACGCATCATCATACACATATGCACGGCTTCTATCACCACGGCAACTCCTTTTGGTTTAAGAGTGCTGTTTATACATTCCAGGATATCATGAGTTAAACGCTCCTGTACCTGAAGCCTGCGAGCAAAAACATCTACCACCCTGGGTAATTTACTTAAACCAACTATATGGCCATTTGGAATGTACGCGATATGTGCTTTCCCAAAAAAAGGCAACATATGGTGTTCACACAAAGAATATAATTCTATGTCTTTTACCACCACCATTTCGTCATAACTCTCCTTGAACATGGCTTTTTTTAAGATGGTTTCGGCGTCCATTTTATAACCCTGGGTTAAGAACTGCATAGCCTTTGCTGCGCGTTCGGGAGTATTCGCTATGCCCTCACGGCTAATATCCTCTCCAATTCCTTCAAGGATATTTTTATAATTTTTCTGAAGCCCATCAGTAACCTCAATATTATATTCTTCTTTAAATTTATAAGCCATCTTTTTATTATTTCAGTTTATCTGAAAAGACTTCAGTTAGTTTTTTTATTTTAGGATCTATTATAAACTGGCAATAGGGCTGTTGCCTGTGCTGGTTATAAAAATCCTGGTGCTCTTTTTCTGCAATATAAAAATCTTTCGCCGCAGTTATTTCGGTTACGATTTTATTTTCAAAAATCTTTTTTTCTTCCAGTTCTTCAATTACTTTTTCTGTAGTTTCTTTCTGATTTTCAGAATGATAAAAAACAGCGCTGCGGTACTGGGTCCCAACATCATTTTGTTGGCGGTTTAAGGTAGTTGGATCGTGTGTGGCAAAAAAGACATATAATAGATCCTGAAAGTTTATTACTTCTGGATTAAACTTTATCTGGATGGCTTCAGCGTGGCCAGTTCTCCCCGTTATAATTTCACGATACGCAGGATTTTTTATATTTCCACCGGTAAAACCGGAAAGCACCTCTTCTACTCCATTTAAACGTTGAAAAACAGCTTCGGTACACCAGAAACAACCTCCTGCCAAAGTTGCAAGTTCTAAATTTTCTGAATTCATAGATTATTTTTGTTTAGCAAATTTAAGGTAATAATAAACAAATTAAATATAGTTTAACTTGAATTTAAATCAAAGCTTTGTCTGCATTGAGAACTATGATATATTTGAACTAATTATTATTCAAATCCTCAATTAATGCCTGCGAAAATCCGGTTTATTTTAATATTTTTCAGTTTTGGTCATCAAATTTCGGCGCAAATAGATAGCCTACCGCGTAAAAACTATTCGGCAACAAAAACACAGGAATCCCCGGTAATTGACGGAATCTTAGACGATAAAGCCTGGAAAAACCTTACGAAAGCCAATAACTTTGTTATGTATTATCCCGGCGATGGAGATCCAATTCCCCCAAGTCACAATACCGAGGTGAAAATAGTTTACGATAATGAAGCCTTGTATATTGCGGCATATTTATATGAAGATAAACCGGGCAAGATTGTAAAACAGTTTACCCAACGGGATAATTTGGAGCAAAGTGATTACTTTCAAATAGATATTAATACCTATGACGATGGTGAAAATCAAATAAGGTTTGCAGTTACTGCCGCGGGTACTCGAGCAGATGCTAAAATAACCGGAAATAATGAAGATTATGGCTTCAATATTGTTTGGGAGGCTGCGGTTTCTCAAGACGAAAATGGTTGGTATGCTGAAATTCGCATTCCTTATTCTGCGTTGCGTTTTCCTGAAAACCAGGAACAGGAATGGGGAATTCAGTTTTTAAGACAGATCTCGCATAGAAATGAAAGTTATACCTGGAATTATGTAGATAAAGCCGTTGGTTTAATGAGTCAGCAAACCGGTTTACTTACGGGAATTGAAAATATTGAACCTCCTACCCGACTCAGTTTTTATCCATATACCTCGGCAGAAATTGATAGGTTTGATGGACAAACCGAAACTAATTTTAACGCCGGGCTGGATGTAAAATATGGAATTAATAAAGCCTTCACCTTAGATATGACATTAGTTCCAGATTTTGGCCAGGTTGCTTATGATGATGTAGAACTTAACTTAGGCCCTTTTGAGCAAATATTTGGAGAAAATCGTGCATTTTTTACCGAAGGAACCGAGCTCTTTACAAAAGGTGATCTTTTTTATTCCCGCCGGGTGGGAAATACTCCTATTGGTTTTAATAACGCCCAGCGTGAAAAACTCGATAATGAAGAGATTCTTGAAAATCCTGAAAGAACCGATCTTATAAATGCTTTAAAAATTTCAGGTAGAACCGAACGTGGCCTTGGCGTAGGATTTTTTAATGCCGTTACCGCTGAAACCAAAGCGATTCTTAGGGATACCCTTACCGGCAACAGCAGGAAGAAAATTACTGAACCACTGGCCAATTATAACATCCTGGTGCTCGACCAACGTTTTAATAAGAATTCTTCTATAAGCTTAATAAATACCAACGTTACCCGGGAAGGAAATTTTAGAGACGCCAATGTAACAGGCTTTCTATTTGATGTTTTCAATAAGGCGAACTCATTTAACTTTGTTGGAGAAGCAAAAATGAGTAATGTGAATTTACCAGGGCAAAATGAAACCGGCTTCGCTTCTTTGTTTTCAATAAATAGAACCAAAGGAAATTTCAGGTACGGAGCGTCGCACGAATTTGCAAATGAAACGTATGATATTAATGATCTTGGAATAAGTTTCACGAACAACTATAATAATTTTTACCTGAATACTTCTTACCAAACTTTCAAGCCAACCGGGATTTTTAATCAGTATAACATAGAATTATATGCAAATCACCAGCGTCGCTACCGTCCCGATGTGAATGTTGCAACCGGTGGAGGTGCAAGCATCTTTGCAATGACCCGCGAACGATTTGCTTTTGGAGGTTTTGCTGAAGTAAATTCTGCTTTTAAAGACTTTTTTGAGCCACGCAGGGAGAACACTTTTATCACATACCAACCCAATATTGCGGGGAACGCCTGGATTTCTTCAGATTATAGAAAGAAACTGGCTTTAGATGTGCGCACAACGTACCAGGTTTTCAATAAAAATTCCCAGGAAAGTTTTAATTTCAGCTTTAAACCCAGAATTAGATTTAACGATAGGTTTTTAGTGATCTATGGTTTTGAATACGATAATGAAATTAATCGTCCCAGCTTCGTTACACTTCAGCCTCAAAATGTGATTTTTGGAATCAGGGATATGAAAAGTTTTGAAAACTCGCTTCAGGCAAATTACAATTTCACCACGAAGCAAGGGTTAAATTTAAGTTTCAGGAATTTTTGGTCGGTCGCACAGTTTGAAGAAGGAAGCTTTTCAAAATTAAATAAAGATGGAAGTTTAACTTCAATAAATTACGATAGAAAGGAAAATTACAATCCCGATGCTAATTTTAATATCTGGAACCTGGATTTAAGCTACCGCTGGCAATTCGCACCCGGTAGTGAAGCAATTTTACTCTATAGAAATTCAATTTTTAATCAGGATGAATTAAGCTATTTAGATTTTCAGCAAAGTTTAGATAATTTATTCCATAGGCCGGCGCGACATAATTTTAGCTTGCGTATAGTGTATTATATAGACTACAACCGGGTGAAAAACATATTCAATTCTTAGCTTGGGGGTTTTACTGAATTTGGCTAATTTTCACGAGCCTTAGTAAACTACCTCGGGGCAAGCCTCGGGGCATTTAAATCTCGATTATCGAGTAAATATTTCGAACCGGGTTACAAGGCATTTTAAGGAAGTATTAATTTAATTTCGAGGAAAGTCCTGGAGCTTTTAAAATCTCGATTATCGAGCGAACAAATGATTATAGCCAAAAATATTCATAAATACTACGGAGACCTGCATGTATTAAAAGGTCTCGATCTTCATATTAAAAAGAGCGAAATTGTATCTATTGTGGGAGCTTCGGGAGCGGGTAAAACCACTTTACTTCAAATTCTGGGAACTTTAGACAAACCTGAAAAAGACAAAGATTCTACCCTAGAGATCAATAATACCGATATTTACAATCTCTCTTCCCGGGAATTATCTAAATTCAGGAATAAGAATATTGGGTTTATCTTTCAATTTCACCAGTTATTACCAGAGTTTACGGCCTTAGAGAATATTTGCATCCCGGCATTTATTCATAATACACCAAAAGAAAAGGCAGAAGAACGAGCAAAGGAGCTTTTAGGATTTTTAGGACTTAAAAACCGGGCACACCATAAACCAGCTGAACTTAGTGGTGGCGAGCAACAACGAATTGCTGTTGCCAGGTCTCTTATCAATAATCCGGCAGTGATTTTTGCCGATGAACCATCAGGAAATTTAGATACCGAATCTGCCGAAAATCTTCATAAGTTATTTTTTAAGCTACGAGACGAATTTCAGCAAACTTTTGTAATTGTTACTCATAACGAAGAACTCGCAGATATGGCCGACCGCAAAATCACCATGCAGGACGGGAAAATTATTGATAAAAAGGAAATTTAAGCAGTTTGAAAAAAAGTGAACTCAAATCTTTTCTCGATTTTAAAGTAGAGCAATACAATACGCCAGAATTTATAGAATCAGATCCTGTTCAAATTCCGCATCAATTCAGTAAAAAAGAAAATATTGAAATTTCAGGGTTTCTCACAGCAACAATTGCCTGGGGAAATCGAAAAAGCATTCTAAAAAATGCAAATCGTTTAATGGAAATGCTGGATCGCAGTCCGCACGATTTCATTTTAAATCATTCTGAAAGTGATTTAGAAAGTCTAACGGGATTTGTTCACCGTACTTTTAACGAAACCGATCTTATTTATTTTATTTCAGCTTTAAAAAACATCTACAAGCATCACGGTGGTATTGAAAGTATTTTTACTCAAAATGCTGAAAAAGCCTCCCTTCAACCGGCGATTCACGAATTCAAGAAAGTTTTTTTTGAACTTCCTCATCCATCCAGAACGCAAAAACACGTTAGTGATCCGCTTAAAAATTCTGCGGCAAAACGAATAAATATGTACCTGCGATGGATGGTTAGAAAAGACCAGGCCGGTGTAGATTTTGGTCTTTGGGAAAAACTCGATGCTTCGCAATTAAGCTGCCCTTTAGACGTACATTCTGGAAATGTGGCGAGAAAATTAAAACTCTTAAAGCGAAAAGCCAATGATGCCAAAGCTTTAAATGAGTTGGATATCTCGCTAAGGAAGCTGGATCCAGTAGATCCCGTTAAATATGATTTTGCATTATTTGGCTTGGGTGTGTTCGAAAAGTATTAGTAAAAATCTAACAAGTCTCACTTAAATTTGTTAAATTTGTTTTAATACAATTTGCCATATATGTTGAAACCTGCCATCCCCGATAACGAAAGCCAACGATTAAATGCGCTTGAGGAGGCAAACATATTATATAGTCCTACCGAGGAGGAATTTGATAATATCACCCAATTAGCTTCTTTTATTTGCAAAACTCCAATTTCTTTAATTTCCCTGGTGGGGGAACACGAACAATGGTTTAAATCTAAGTATGGTACCGATATGTGTACATCAGAACGAGATATTTCGTTTTGCAGTCACGCCATATTAGAGCCTGAACAATTAATGGAAATTGAAGATACCCGATTAGATGTTCGGTTTGTAGATAATCCCTTCGTACTTGCCAAAACCGAGCCCATTATCTATTACGCCGGAATGCCCCTAAAAAACCATAATAATATGGTTTTGGGAACGCTTTGCGTAATTGATACAAAACCGAATAAATTAAGTCAGGAACAAAAAAATGCCTTAAAATCACTTGCCAAGCAGGTAGAAATACTTCTGGAATTAAAACGCAAAAACGATTACCTGGAGAATATTAAAAAGCAACTTAACGAGCATAATGCAATGCTAAAAGATTTTGCCGGTGTGGTTTCTCACGATATGAAAATGCCCCTGGCGAATATGATTATTACTGCAGATATCTTGAAAGCTAAGTTTGGAAGCAAACTTGGAGAAGAAGGTTTAGATTATCTCCAAAATCTAAAACAGGCCGGATTAAGACTTAGCGGGTATATCAATGGAATATTAGATCATTATGAGAGCGATAATATTGCCGCCTCTAAGAATGAAGAATTTGACGTAAACCAATTATTGGAAGAGATCATAGATCTTTTAAATATTACTGAAGATTGTGTAATTAACCTGCCAGAAGATAACACCATTATAAGTTCTAACCGTGCCGCCCTGGAACAAATATTTTTAAATTTATTAGGAAACAGCCTAAAATACAACGACAAGCCTAAAATAATTATTGATATTGAGTTCTCCCAAAACCCCGATTTTTATTACTTCAGCATACAGGACAATGGTATAGGTATTCCTAAGGAGAAGGAAGACGATATTTTTAAACTTTTTACTACGGTTGCCAAAAGTGACCGTGCCGGCAATAAAGGCAATGGTATTGGGCTTTCTACCGTAAAAAGACTGGTTGGAAATTTAGGCGGAAACCTAAAGGTAAATTCGGAAGTAGGAGAAGGTACACGTTTTACTTTTTCCATTAAGCGAAAAGCTTAAATAGTAAGGGTTTTTCATCGAAATTCGAAGAATTTTTTTTATCTTCTTGTACTAACAGCCAAAAAGTATGCAGCAAAAAAAAGTTTCTTCAAATGAGAGATTACGCAGGGCAGCACTTGCTGAATATGCAATTTTTAAATCGGGAGAAGACAAAGATTACGATCAACTAACTTTTTTGGCGGCAAAGATATGCCAGGTTCCTGTAGCAAAAATTAGCATTATTGGTAAAACTAATATTTGGTATAAATCGGCTTATGGTACTCAACTGGCCGAAATCCCCAGAGAAAATGCCTTATGTGAACATGCGATAAACGCAGGGGAAGAAATCTTTATTATAAACAGCCAGGAACATCCTGAATTTTTTGAAAACGCAAAAAATATCTACCATCAGGAATTTCATTTTTATGCAGGGGTGCCACTTTTAAATGCTAACGGCCACGCCATCGCAGTTTTCTGCATTTTTGATACAAAAATCAGGAAGTTAGACCAGGATCAGAAAAAATCTTTGATGGCCTTAGCCAACCAAAGTATGAATTTGTTTGAATCGCGAAAGCACAAAACAAAACTTCAACACGTACAGCGAAAATTAAAACAGAAATACAAAGAACTGGAAAAATTTGCCAGCCTGGTTTCACACGATATTAAATCTCCTCTCGCTAATATTATTTCTTTAACCGAATTGCTAAAAGACGAAAACAAAGAAAAACTTGATGAACAAAGTAGACAATATCTCGACTTTTTAGTAGAATCTTCTTATTCCCTTAGAAATTATGTAGATGGAATTCTAAGTTTTTATCGCAGTGATCACGTTTTAGAAAAAGACTATGAAGATGTGCACCTCCCTACCCTCTTAAAAAGAATTACCGATCTTTATAAATTAGAAGAAAATGTAGAAATTACTTACCCTAGTGAAGGTCATCTTAAAAATATAAATAAAGCTGCGCTAAGCCAGGTGTTTATGAATTTAATAAGTAATGCTTTAAAATATAATACCCGGGAAGTTAGAAAAGTAGCTATTAGTTTTAAAACCACTGCAACTTATTATGGTTTTGAAATAAGCGATAATGGTATAGGAATATCTAAAAACGATAAAGAAAAAATCTTTCAACTTTTTGCCACGCTGGATGCAAAAGATAGGTATGGCAATCCCGGCAGCGGCATAGGCCTTGCTACGGTAAAGAAACATATAGAACAAATGAATGGTAGTATTGAAGTGTTTTCTGAAAAAGGTAAAGGCAGTACTTTTAAATTCAAAATTAAACGGCCTTAGCTTAAATTCCATTTCATATATTTGAAAAACTTTTTAAAGCTTTATGGAATTTAAACAGCCGGAACTACTTTATGCCCTGTTTTTACTACTCATACCGCTGGCTGTTCATTTATTTCAACTACGCCGTTTTCAGAAAGAAGATTTCACCAATGTAAAATTTCTAAAAAAAGTTATTCGGCAAACCCGAAAAAGTTCGCGGTTAAAGAAATGGCTGGTTTTAGTGACTAGAATGCTAATGTTAGCCTCTTTAATTTTGGCATTTGCCCAACCATATTTCCCTGCCAAAAATCCTGAATCCGCCCAAAGCGATAAGCTTATTTTTCTAGATAATTCTTACAGTATGCAGGCCACGGGGCAAAATGGCGAATTGCTCTCCGCCGCTGTTCAGGATTTGATTAAAAACCTTCCTGAAAACGAAGAAATAAGCTTTTTTACTCATAATACTGAATTTCGAAATCTTTCTGCGGAAGAATTAATCACCGAACTCCAAAACCTCGATTTTGCAGAAAATTCTTCAGAGTTTAATACGCTGAATTTAAGAGCAAAGCAACTTCTAAAAAATTCTACCGGAAATAAAAATCTTATTTTTATTTCTGATTTTCAGCAGAATCTAAATACAGCGGAATTATCAAATGCTTCCAATTTAAATTATCATATTATTCCAGCGATTCCCGAAAATACTCAGAATATCAGTTTAGATTCAGTGTTTATAAGCAATCGTGAAACTTCTGAAATTAGTTTGCAAGTTCTATTGAGTAGTACAGCAGAAGTTTCAGAATCTGTGAGTATTTCGGTTTATAATGGCGAAGCACTTTTAGCAAAAACAGCCGTGAATTTTGAAGAAAATCAAAATTCAGAAACCAGTTTTAAGATTAATGCTGAAGAAATTTCTAACGGAATTATAAAAATTGAAGACGCCTCTTTGGCATACGATAATTCGCTTTTTTTTAGTCTGAATAAGCTTAAACCGGCCGAGGTGGTAGGGATAAGCCAGGGTAAAGATGCCACTTTTCTTAGCCGCATCCTCACCCCACCTGAATTTAATACTACTATTTTTGAAATAGATCAGCTTGATTTCAATAGACTAAACGATGCCGATTTGGTGATTCTTAATGAGCTGAAAGTAGTGTCTGGCGCTTTAGAATCGAACCTTCTAAACCTTCAAAAGAATGCGGTACCACTGGTAATTATTCCTTCAGAAAGTATAGATAAAAGTTCTTATAATAATTTACTTAACCGTATAAATGCCCCTACATTCTCTGAGTTAAAAACCCAGGAAACTTTAATAACCGACCTCGCTTTTGATCATCCTTTGCTCACCGGTGTTTTTGAGGAAAGAATTGATAATTTCGATTATCCGAAGGTGCAGACTTATTATAATATGCAACATGGGAATAAGGTGATTTCATTTCAAAATAACTCCGGTTTTTTACTGGAACTGGATAATGTATTTCTATTCTCGGCAGCCTTAAATCCCGAAAATTCTAATTTTAGAAATTCTCCCTTAATCGTTCCGGTTTTTTATAATATGGGTCTTACCGCTTTAAAAACGCCAGATCTTTATTACGAAACGGGGAAGGAAAATGAGATTAAAATTCAGCTTCAAACGCAACAGGACGAGGTGGTTCACATTGTTTCAGAAACTGAAGATTTTATTCCTCAGCAACGTGTACTGGGCGACAATCTGGAAATCTTAACTTCCGGATTGGAAATAGCTTCAGGAAATTATTCGCTGGAATATAAAAACGAAAACCAGGGCTACATAAGTTTTAACTCGCCCAGGGTAGAAAGCGAACTGGAATATACTATTCCGCAGGAAACAGAAAACGTAGAAATACATTCTAGTATAGGTTCTTATTTTAATGAAATAAAAGCAGCCGGGCAAAGCAACGAGCTTTGGAAATGCTTTGTTATTTTTGCACTGATATTTTTAAGCGCAGAAATGCTCCTCTTAAAATATCTTAAATGACCAGTATTTTACCAGAATTGTAATTAGCAACAGATTGGGATCAAAATTATAAATAGATGAAACTACTTTTAAAATCGGCTACAATCATAGATAAACACTCAGCTTACAACAATAAAAAGCTGGATATTTTAATTGAAGACGGGATTATTAAAAAAATAGGAAAAGACATCACGACCAAAGCCGATAAAGTGATTGCTGAAGAAAATCTTCACGTTTCCCGGGGTTGGTTTGATAGTAGTGTGAGTTTTGGAGAACCCGGTTTTGAAGAGCGGGAAACTATTGCTAACGGCCTGGATACCGCAGCAAAAAGCGGATTTACCAGTATTGTTTTAAATCCCAATACTTATCCGATTCTTGACAATAACGGGGCGATTACTTCGGTAAAATCAAAGGCAGCGCATCACCCGGTTAAAATGTTTCCTACAGGAGCTTTAACTATTAAAAGTGAAGGCGTAGATCTTGCCGAACTTTATGATATGAAACAGGGAGGCGCCATTGCTTTTGGAGATTATAAACGTGCTGTGAAAAATCCAAATTTGCTAAAAATAGCGCTTCAATATGCTCAGAATTTTGATGGATTAGTGCAATCTTTTCCGCAGGAAGATCGTATTGCCGGCAAGGGAATGGTAAACGAGGAACAAAACAGTACTTCGCTGGGATTAAAAGGAATTCCCAACCTGGCCGAAGAATTGCAAATTACGCGAGATCTATATCTTCTGGAATATACCGGTGGAAAACTGCATATTCCTACAATTTCCACTAAAAAATCGGTTTCTTTAATTCGGGAAGCTAAAAAGAAAGGATTAGATGTTAGCTGTAGTGTAGCTATTCATAACTTGAGCTTTACCGACGAACTCTTACAAGATTTTGATACCAATGCTAAAGTTTTACCGCCATTAAGAACCAAAGAAGATATAAAAGCACTTATAAAAGGTTTAAAAGACGGAACCATAGATATGCTTACTAGCGATCACAGCCCAATGGATACTGAGCATAAGAAAGTTGAATTTGATAATGCACTTTATGGTACTATTGGATTGGAGTCTGCTTTTGGAGCTTTAAACAACATTTTTTCTACCGAAGAAGTTGTTGAAATGCTTTCAAATGGAAAACAAAGATTTAGCGTGGAAGACATCGAAATTAAAGAAGGAAATCCTGCTGATTTAAGTTTATTTATTCCGAATGAAAAATATGACTTTACCGACGCCCATATTTTTTCGACTTCAAAAAACAGTATTTTTAAAGGGCATCAACTAAAAGGAAAAGCTTTGGGAATAATTACCAAAGCGGGGAATTTTGGTTTATAATTCCGTTCTTATTTTAATACCTTTGTATAATAATTAACTACTATGAAAACTGTTGCTGAAGAAGGAAAAACCCCCGCTATTGTGGCTTACCTTACAATTATTGGTACTATTATCGCCTATTTTATGAACAACGAGCATAAAAATCCGTTTGCTTCATTTCACATTAGGCAGGCCTTTGGCATTCACGTGACTTTCTATGTTTTAGGGGTTTTAGTAGGATTATTTGACAGCTGGTTAATTTCATCGGCCTTTTATATTTTTATTGCGGTTTTGGGTATTTATGGCCTGGTGACTGCGATACAAGGCGAACAAAAAGAAGTGCCGATTTTAGGTACATATTTTCAAAAATGGTTTAGTACAATAAATTAAATGAATACCAAAGAACTTTCTCTCCACCACCTTATTAGAAAACCGAAAACCCAAACTGAAAAGCCAGCATTGCTCATTATGCTTCACGGCTATGGCAGCGATGAGAACGATCTTTTCTCTTTTGCTGAAGAATTACCCGATGAATTATTCGTTATTTCGGTAAAAGCGCCTTACGCAATGCAACCTTATGGAAACGCCTGGTATGCTATTCATTGGGATAACCAGGACGGTAAATTCAGCGACGATGAGCAGGCCAAAGAATCACGGGATTTAATTGCCAAATTTATAGAGGAAGCGATTGAAGCCTACCATTTAGATGCTGAAAACGTAACGCTTTTAGGCTTTAGCCAGGGCAGTATTTTAAGTTATGCAGTAGCCCTCTCCTACCCTGAAAAGATTAAAAATATAATCGCGCTAAGTGGTTATATTAATAAAGGAATTTTGAAACCAGGATATGATAAAAACGATTTTTCTAAACTATCCTTTTACTGCTCTCACGGATCTGTAGACCAGGTGATTCCTATAGAATGGGCTCGCAAAAGCAAACCAATTTTAGATCAGCTAAACATTGAAAATAGCTATTCAGAATTTCCGGTAGGTCACGGGGTAGCTCCACAGAATTTTTTTGAATTACGAGAATGGCTTAAAGAGCGAATTTAATTTGCTGCGGGATAAATAAAAGACTTTTCGGCAATTAGTTCGGGATTTCCATCTTCATCAATAAAATAGGTGAAAAACACTTCGCCCCAGTAGGTACCATCGGTAAAATCAGCAATTACCCATTTATGGTTTAAAACCTTGATTTTATTGATATGCATATCGCCTTCCATACCCTCAAAAGGCACATAAGAATTATCAATATCAACCTTATTCTGGTTCATTAATTCATTTTCTATAGCTTCAAGAACCTCGGCAGCTTCAATTCCTTTATTTTCAAAATAAGTCATTGCATCTTCGTTATCCATCAAAGAAAAATAACCGCTATTTTCGTCTAAAGCCGCAACAGAATCTGTTTCTGATTCAAGTCTTTCAACTTCTGCTTTTAAACTCTGAATTTTCGCATCCCGGGCATCGAGAATTTTTTTGTCGTTTACATAAATAAAAATGGTAAACAAAAGAGAAAAAATAAAGAGGTAAAGCAATATATTTTTACGCATCTTAAATAGTGATTTTTAGGTTATCGTAAGCCACAAACACATTATCGGGAAGTTGCTTCTGCACTTCATCGTGAAAACCCAGTAAATGGCTAATATGGGTTAAATAAGCTCTTTCGGGCTTCACCCGTGCAATAAATTCTAATGCTTCTTCGAGGTTTAAATGAGAATGATGCGGCTCAATTCTTAGAGCGGTTACTACCATAACCTTTACGCCATCCAGTTTTTGAACTTCTTCTTCCTTAATAGATTTAAGATCGGTAAGATAAGCGAAATCTTTAAGTCTAAACCCGAAGACTTGAAGGCGGTTGTGCATATAATCTATGGGAGTGATTTTTAAATCTTTAAAATAAAAAGCTTCATTTACAATTTCATTTTCCTGTACACCTGGCGCGCCGGGATATTTATTTGTTGAAGTAAATATATAGTTAAATCGCTTTGTAAGAGATTCCAGCACTCTTTTATGAGCAAAAACCGGAATATCTCCCTGGCGGAAGAAAAAAGGCCTTATATCGTCTAAACCTGCAGTATGGTCGTTATGCTCGTGGGTATATAGAATGGCATCAAGGTTTTCTACAGGGTTTGCAAGCATTTGCATCCTAAAATCGGGACCACAATCAATAAGGATATTATATCCTTCCCACTTTACCAATACCGACACCCGCAAGCGTTTATCTTTGGGGTTATCACTAAGGCATACCGGGTGTTTACTGCCTATAATAGGGATTCCCTGTGAGGTGCCTGTACCTAAAAATATTACTTCCAAGAATTCTGTGTTTTAGGCAAAAGTAAAGATATTTTTTTTCAATACCTTACCGATTTTAGTACCTTTGGTATACGCAAAAAAGAAATCACACATAAAAGAAAAATTATGCCAATTACAATAATGGGCGATAAGGAATTTGAAAATGTTCCTTCTATAAAAAGCAAAGCACTTCGCATTAATTTAAACGAAAATATCTACGGAACTTTCTCTGAAATTGGTGCCGGCCAGGAAACTGTAAGAAATTTTTTTAGAGCCGGTGGCGCTTCAGGTACTATCGCAAAAGCAATGAGTGCCTACGATAAAGACTTTAGTGATGCTATTTACGGAGTTGAAAATGACAGGAGATATGTAACTGAGGCACGATTAAAAAAGATGCTTTCCCACGAAATTGGCCTAATAGAACAACGAATTTCCCGCGAAAAACATCCAAATAAACTTTTCTTTAGTTATGCCAATACCGTTGCTACTATAGATTTTGCAAAAAAATATAAAGGTCACGGATGGGTAGGAATTAGATACCAGGTGAGTCCTGAAGAAGATTATAACGAGATTAGCCTGCACGTTAGATTTCATGAAAACGATGCACGCCATCAGCAAAATACGCTTGGAATACTTGGCGTAAACCTTATTTATGGCGCTTATTACAAATATGATAATCCTAAGAAACTTTTACGTTACCTCTACGATCATATAGACAAAGATCAAATAGAAATAGATACCATAAACTTTAGCGGACCGCGATTTGAAGGTGTAGATAACCGTTTAATGAGTTTACAACTTGTTAAAAACGGAATGACAGATGCCGTAATGTTTGCTCCTGATGGTAATAACGTACTTCCTGCTAAAATTCTTTATAAAAAGAATATTCTTGCGCTACGCGGAAGTTTTAGACCCGTTACCAAGGTAAATATGGATATGTATGAGCGTTCGCTTGAACTATTCCTGAAAGAAAGCAAGGTAGAAAAAGAAAATACAGAAGTGATTTTTGAAATTACCCTTTCTAATCTTAGGGCCGAAGGTGAAATTGATGAACGCGATTTTATGGACCGGGCAAAACTTTTATGCTCCCTGGGCCAAACCGTAATGATCTCTAATTTCCAGGAGTATTATCGTGTAGTTGAATATTTCTCAAGATATTCTAAGCAACGTATGGGCTTAACTATGGGCGTAAATAACCTGGTTGATGTATTTGATGAGAAATATTACAGACACTTAAGCGGTGGTATTTTGGAAGCTTTTGGTAAATTATTCTTTAAAGATCTTAAGGTTTACCTCTACCCGCTTAAAGATTCTGAAACCGGGGAAATTACTACCAGCGATAATCTAAAAGTTCATCCTAGAATGAAAGAATTGTATAAATTCTTTAAATATAACGGAAGAGTTGAAGATATTGAAAATTATAATCCTGAAATTCTGGACGTCTACTCTAGAGAAGTGCTACAAATGATTAGCGAAG
Source organism: Salegentibacter salegens (assembly GCF_900142975.1). NCBI lineage: Bacteria > Pseudomonadati > Bacteroidota > Flavobacteriia > Flavobacteriales > Flavobacteriaceae > Salegentibacter > Salegentibacter salegens. The sequence continues at coordinate 738,309 of NZ_LT670848.1, read as the reverse complement.
GAAAAGAAGGTTGGGAAGATATGCTTCCTGAAAAAACCACGAAAATGATTAAAGAACATAATCTTTTCCATTATAAAGAGAATAAGAAAAAAGCTAAAACAGAAGTTTAGTTTCTGAAGTTTTTCAGCATAAAAAAATCCGGATGATTCATATTAATCCGGATTTTTTTATGCTTATTTTTAGCGTCATCCTGAATTTATTTCAGGATCTAAGTTATTTGTGATTCCAAACATGTTAGAAGCTGATACAAGTTCTTGCTTGACGAAAGCCTGTCTTTTAGAAAGACTCTTTTATATGTTTTTAATTGATTGCTTAAGCCACCCGCTCTATTTTAGCACCCAGTGCTTTAAGGCGTTCGTCTATATTTTCGTAACCCCGGTCTATTTGTTCAATATTATGAATAGTAGAAGTTCCTTTAGCTGAAAGTGCTGCGATAAGTAAGGAAATTCCGGCTCTAATATCAGGCGAAGTCATCGTGGTAGCTTTTAACTGCGACTGGAAATCGTGCCCAATTACCGTAGCCCTGTGTGGATCACATAAAATGATTTTCGCACCCATATCTATCAATTTATCAACAAAGAACAATCGGCTTTCAAACATTTTTTGGTGTATAAGTACGCTTCCGCGAGCCTGAGTAGCAACCACCAAGACAATACTCAATAAATCTGGCGTAAAACCAGGCCAGGGAGCATCGCTAATATTCATTATAGAACCATCTATAAAACTTTGCACTTCATAACCATTAGTGTGTGCAGGTATAAAAATATCGTCTCCCTTACGTTCAATAGTAATTCCTAATTTTCTAAAGGTTGTTGGAATAATGCCCAACATATCCCAGCGAACATTTTTAATGGTAATTTCGCTTTTGGTCATCGCTGCCATCCCAATCCAGGAGCCAATTTCAACCATATCAGGCAAAATTCTATGCTCACAACCTTTTAAAGAATCTACTCCTTCAATAGTTAAGAGATTAGAACCTACGCCCCTAATTTTTGCACCCATTGAATTCAGCATATTACAAAGTTGCTGTAAATAAGGTTCGCAGGCGGCGTTATAAATGGTAGTAGTTCCTTCAGCAAGAACAGCTGCCATTACAATATTGGCGGTACCGGTAACAGAAGCTTCTTCCAGGAGCATATAGTCACCTTTTAGCCCATTTGGAGCTTCAACGCCGTAAAAACGTTCTTCTTTATTATATCTAAATTTAGCACCCAGTTTAATAAAACCTTCAAAATGCGTATCAAGTCTTCTTCTACCAATTTTATCTCCACCTGGTTTTGGTACAAATCCTTTCCCAAATCGTGCGAGTAATGGTCCTACGATCATAATTGATCCTCGTAAACCACTACCGTCTTTTTTAAACTGGTCACTACTTAAATAATCTAAATCCAGATCATCACTTTTAAAAGAATAACTTCCTTTTCCAAGTTTTTTGATCTTAACTCCAAGATTTTCAAGAAGCTGAATTAATTTATTCACATCCAGGATATCTGGAATATTATTAATCACAACTTCATCTGAAGTTAATAATACGGCACAAAGAATTTGCAAGGCTTCATTTTTGGCTCCCTGTGGTTGAATTTCGCCACTAAGTTTCTGCCCGCCCTCAATTTGGAAAGTTCCCATGAAAGTAAAATATTATTTAGTAGCGCTTACGGCCACCCCCACCTTTGCGGTTGGATTTTTTAGGATTATTGTTTTTACCGGTGTGCTTCTTTTTGTTTCTAATAAGGCTGGAAGCGTCACTAAGATCTTCATCGGCGTTTTTTAAATTAATTTTCCCGCCGCTAAGTTCCCGAAGATGTTCAAAAATTATCTCGTCTTCTACAGTATCACGATTCCAATTAAGGTAAGATTTTTTCATATGGTTGGCTATCGTTAAAACCAAACCTTCTTTTAAAGGGCCTTCTTCCCAGTCTTTAACCTCATTAATCATTCGGTTAATATTATTTCCGTAGAAACGATATTTTGGAAAATTTTGAGGATAACCCAACATTTCAGGACGCTCTGCCAGCATTTCCCGGGTTGGTTTAGGAAAAGGTGATTCTACATCAAGCTTAAAATCACTAATTATAAATAATTGATCCCATAATTTATGCTGAAAATCGGGTACGTCACGAAGATGCGGTTGCATATTACCCATTACGGCAATAATAGATTTTGCAACCTGGTTACGTTCTTTATCATCTTCAATTTCAATGGCTTCTTCCACCATTTTTTGAAGATGTCTTCCATATTCGGGAATAATTAAGTGTCTCCTTTCGGAGTTATATTCTAATGCGTGTGTCAAAATTGAAATTTATAAGATGATACTTTACTCGATAATCGAGACTTAAATACTTTGAGGCCAGGCTCAAAATCAAAAAAATCTTCCATTTAATGCCTCATAGGCTTGCCCCAGAGGTTATTTATTGTAGAAGTTAATCGCTGCAAAATACTAAATATTATCGGGATAGATAAAAATTTTGAGAAATTAAAAATTCAGAACTTCCAGGCAGGCCCTTTAGGTATGGTTCGTAAAATTACTCCTTCAATTGGGGCAAGCCTATGATGGTGAATTAAACATCCTGGTGGATTATAAAGAGATTACACCTTCTACTTTTTTGGCCACTTCTTTATATTTTTCAATTACAGCATCGGGATTCTTCATTCGTACATTAACCGATGTACTTATATAAGTTCCCTTTTTAGATTTTCGAGTAGTAATAACCGCTCCCATATTATTAAAAATCTCATCAATAATTTTCACCTGATTCGATTTTGCAGGAACTATAAATTTATAGAGATACTCAGATGGCCAAAGGGATGTATCCTGTAATTGAGCTCTTAATTTGTTATAAAACTCTTCCTGATCTTTCGTTCCACTCATAATTTTCTAACTTAATTTTAGGCTGCAAAGATACATGGATTGCATACATTTTTATAATCAATTTCAAATGTCGAAATTTGCAGCGTGAAAAAACAGAAAATAGTAATTACCGGCGGTCCCGGTACCGGAAAATCTTCTATAATCCGCCAATTGGAAAAACATGGTCATGAATGTCTTCATGAAATTTCCAGACAGGTAACTTTAGAAGCCCAAAAACAGGGAATAGATCAATTATTCCTTGAAAAACCTTTGCTCTTTAGCGAAAAACTGCTGGAAGGCCGAAAAATTCAGCATCGTGAAGCCGATATGATTCCTACTCCCACTATCTTTATAGATCGCGGTCTCCCCGATGTGCTTGCTTATATGGATTATTTTAAAACCGAATATTCCTCTTATTTTACCGATGCTTGCAAAGAATATTCTTATGATAAAATATTCTTTTTACCACCCTGGGAAGAAATTTACCAAAGCGATAACGAACGCTACGAATCTTTTAAGGAGGCAAGTCTAATCTCTAAATATCTTTTTGAAACCTATAAAACTTACGGGTACACCCCTATTGTAGTTCCAAAAACCTCGATAACGGACAGAACCACATTTATTTTAAATCAAATTTGATCCAGGCTATTTGCACAACGCGCACTACATATTAAAAAAATACTGGGGACATTCGTCCTTCAGGCCGCTACAGGAACCTGTAATAGAAAAACTCCTGAAGCAAAAAAATGTGCTGGCCTTAATGCCCACCGGCGGCGGGAAATCACTATGTTTTCAAATTCCGGCCTTAATGCAGGAGGGAATTTGTATCGTAATCTCCCCATTGGTAGCTTTAATGGAAGACCAGGTAAATGCGCTTCAACAAAAAGGTATCAAAGCAATGGCTCTTACCGGCGGGATGGCTTTTCGCGATCTTGATGCCGCTCTCGATAATTGCATCTACGGAAATTATAAATTCCTCTATTTATCTCCTGAAAGGCTACAACAAGATCTGGTACAGGAACGTATTAAATTGATGAATGTAAACCTAATCGCGGTAGATGAAGCACACTGTATTTCCCAGTGGGGCCACGATTTTAGACCTGCTTACCGAAATATTTCGCTCTTAAAAGATTTAAAACCCGGGACACCATTTATTGCACTTACAGCCACGGCAACACCGGCAGTGGTAAAAGACATTGCTAAAGAGCTGGAATTAGAAAATATTGAAATTCTAAAAGATTCGTTTTATCGGCCTAATATTGCCTACAATGTTTTAATAGCTGAAGACAAATATTATCGGCTATATCAATTATTGAATAATAAAAATGAAGCCGCGATCATTTATGTGCGAAGCCGAAAAGCAAGTTTGGAAATCGCTGATTTATTAAATAAAAAAGGTCATAAAGCCGATGCGTTTCACGGTGGATTACAACCTAAAGAAAAAACCAAAAGGCTTAATAATTGGTTAGAAAACAAGCATCACATCATGGTGGCTACCACGGCGTTTGGAATGGGAATAGACAAGCCAGATGTTAGGCAGGTAATTCATTTAAACCTTCCCGAATCTTTAGAAAGTTATTTCCAGGAAGCCGGTCGTGCCGGGAGAGATGGTGAAAAAGCTGTCACTACGATGCTTACCAATAAAGGAGATATTCCGGTTTTAAAAAATCAATTTCTGGCGAATTTACCGCAACTGGAAGATGTAAAACTGGTCTATAAAAAGCTGAATACCTATTTCAGGATCGCTTATGGCGAAGGTGAAGAAACCGAACACAATTTTAGTTTTTCTGAATTTTGTGCTCAATACGAACTTCCCTTTTCAAAAACCTACGAGGTGCTTCAGCTTTTAGATAGGTGCAGCGTACTGAAACTTTCAAAGGAATTTCATAAAAAAACCAGTATTCATTTTACAATTTCGGGGAAGCAACTTCAGTATTATTTAGAACAAAATCAGAAATACGAAAGTTTTGTAAAAGCACTTTTACGAACCTACGGCGGAATCCTGGAAAATAAAACAGCCATAGATTTGGCTTCGGTTTGCAAGAAATCTAACCTGGATCAAAAAAAAGCACTTAAGTTTCTCGAAGAGCTAGAAAAAGACCAGGTACTGGAATATGTTTTTGCTGAACATGATGCTACCGTATTATTTTTGGTTCCACGAGAAGATGATTTGGTTATTTTTCCGCTGGCACCTTATATAAAGCAACATAATAAATCTAAAAAGGAAAAAATTGATTCGGTTTTAGCCTATCTCGAAAACGATAAGATTTGCAGAAGCAAGCAATTACTCGCATATTTTGGGGAAGAAAAAGTTGAAAACTGCGGAATTTGTTCTGTTTGCCAAAAACAAGCTGCGCCTTTAACCAGGGAATTAAAAAACGAGATTTACAGAGAGATAATAAAAACTTTAAAAACCTCTGATGCTTCTTCCCGCCAACTTACCGAAGCCATAAATTACCCCGAAGAACAGGTTTTAGAAGTGTTACGCTTATTAATAGACAAAGAATTAATTTCCCGAAAAACCGGGAATATTTACAAAATAAATAAATGATGAGTTCATTGAGAATAGTATTTATGGGCACGCCAGATTTTGCCGTGGCCAGCCTGAAAAGTATTTTAGGCGCCAATTATAATGTAGTTGGTGTAATTACCGCACCCGATAAACCCGCTGGGCGCGGAAGAAAATTACAGGAAAGTCCGGTGAAAAAATTCGCGGTAAGCAAAGGTTTAAATGTTTTGCAACCAACCAATTTAAAAGATAAAACTTTTATTGAAGAACTAAAAGCCCTTGATCCTAACGTGCAGGTAGTGGTGGCTTTTAGAATGTTACCAAAAGTGGTTTGGAATTTACCAAAATTCGGCACTTTTAACCTTCACGCTTCCCTGCTTCCGCAATATCGCGGTGCTGCGCCAATAAACTGGGCAATTATTAATAATGAAACAAAAACAGGCGTTTCAACCTTTTTCTTAGATGAAAAAATTGATACCGGGGCGATGATCCTTCAGAAGGAAATTGATATAGCTCCTGAAGAAAGCGTAGGCGACCTGCACGATAAGCTAATGGAACTAGGGTCTGGAGTGGTAGTAGAAACCCTGGAGCTTATAGAAGAAGGCAATCTCACCCCTACCCCACAGCCATTTGATCAATTATTAAAAGATGCACCAAAGTTAAATCGGGAAAACACAAAGATTAACTGGAACGATTCTTTAGATGAAATTCACAACCTAATTCGCGGGCTAAACCCTTACCCAGCGGCCTGGTGCATTTTGTTTAACGAGGAAAAAGAAGAAAAAGTAAAAATCTATGACTGTAAAAAAGAAAATGCCAGTCATTCTTTAGAAAATGGAAGTATAATTGTTGAAGATAAAATGCTAAAGGTAGCCGCACAGGGCGGTTATTTAATTGTTGAAGAATTACAACTTCCCGGAAAGCGTAAAATGGATGTAAAATCACTTTTAAACGGATATAATTTTTCTGAAGGGGCAAAATTCCGCTAAGGCCTTATGGTTGCTGAAACGGATAAAAATCAACTAAAATTTGACTTGTTTATTAACAAAATGGCCGACTTATTAACAAAATCCTGCATTTCCCTTGATATTACTTGCACGGCCGAGAATTCCATATAAATTTGTAAAGCAATTTAACAGAATGTTTAACCAACAATTTATTTAAAATTCAAATTATGAACAAAACAGATTTAATTGATGCAATGGCTGAAAACGCTGGAATCTCAAAAGCAGCTGCAAAAAAAGCCTTAGAATCTTTCTTGGAAAACGTAGAAAAGTCTCTTAAAAAAGGTGATCGTGTTTCTCTAGTAGGATTTGGATCTTGGTCAGTTTCTAAAAGAGCTGCCCGTGAAGGAAGAAACCCACAAACCGGAAAAACCATTAAAATTGCTGCTAAAAATGTAGTTAAATTTAAGGCCGGTGCAGATTTACAAAAAGCTGTAAACTAATAATTTATATTAGTAAAAGATTGAAAGCCTCCCATTTGGGGGGCTTTTTTAATGAAAATAATATAAGTATTAATTTGATTTTTTTTCAAATTAATGGTAGCTTAGATAAAAACATGCTAAAATGATTGCTTTAAAACCAACCAAAGGCCATCTATTGGTAGCAGAACCTTCTATAATTGGAGATGTAGCATTTAACCGCTCTGTTGTTTTGCTTGCCGATCATACTGAAGCGGGTTCTGTGGGTTTTATACTTAATAAAGCATTAGACTTTACCTTAAAAGATCTTGTTCCCGAACTTTCTTCAAATTTTAAAATCTACAACGGCGGCCCGGTAGAACAGGATAATCTTTACTTTATACACAAAATTCCCGATCTTATTCCGCAAAGCGTAGAAATTGCCAATGGCATTTACTGGGGTGGTAATTTTGATGTGGTTACAGAACTCATTAATCAGGATTTAATTAGTGAGAAAGAGATACGGTTCTTTTTAGGATATTCGGGCTGGGATGCCAACCAACTGGATGAAGAATTAAACTCCCATGCCTGGATTGTTACTACAAATGAAAACGCGAAAGACATTATAGAGCGCCCTTATCGCTCTTTCTGGAAAGATAAAATGATGCAACTTGGCGGAGAATACATTTTATGGTCTAATGCGCCAGAAAATCCCAGCTACAACTAACCCAGTCTAGCTTTCACGTTTAATTTTGAAAGCAGGTCTTTTGCTACTTTATTATCAAACTTCTTTTTACGATATTTTGTTACCGGTTGAATTCCTGTAATTACATTGGTAATAAACAATTCATCAGCTTTTTGAAGTTCAAATGGAGAAATTGAAGTTTCTTCCAGGATAAGATTTGGTAAATCTTTAACTATTTCCAACAATTTCTTGCGGGTTATCCCATTTAAAGCACCATCGGTTAGCGGAGGTGTTTTTATTTTATCGCCTTTTACAAGGAATAAATTACCATTTAAGGCTTCAACCACATTCTTCTTTTCATTAATCAGGAAGCAATTTTCATATCCGTTTTCAGAAGCAAAAATACTTCCAAGCACATTAATTGCGCGATTATTCGATTTTATTGTAGAAAATAAACCGCTGGTAACATAATGATCTTTAAAGAGCTCTACCTCATAATCATTTTCATTCAACAAATAGAACGCATCAGCAAGTTCTTCTGTAGTGATTATAAATCCTATTTCACGGGTTGCAGGTCTATAATAGCCGCCTTCTTCTCGATATGCAGAAAATTTTACACGGGCTGCAGTGGTATCCAGGCCGTTTTCTTTTACCAAATCTAAAATCTCTTCTTCGAGGAATTCCGGAGAAAAATTTGCCGGAATTTCCATACGCATAATACGCATCGAAGCCATTAGTCTAAAATAATGATCTTCCCAGAACATTATTTTACCACTAATTACGCGAATGGTTTCAAATACTGAATCTCCATAGGCAAATCCCCGATTGGTTACCGAAAGTGATGCCTGGTTATCTTCTACTAAATTTCCGTTTAAATTTATCATAAAAAAGCCCCGTTTTAGAACGGGGCAAAGGTAATATTTATCTTAGGATTATTAAGCCGATCCAAGCACCTGTTTAAGGTTTGAGATCATATTTTCCCAAAGCATTCTGCCTTCTTCAATTTCATCATCATCTTCGGCAAAATCGGTAATCATTATAGAAACATCTTTGGTAATTTCGTCTACCTGAATTCTTATCTCGAAAAAATATGGAGTATCTTCATCATCAAGCCATTTAAATTTTACGCGCTCATCACTTTTTTTGCTTACCAATTTGGCTTTCTCTTCACTTCCTTCCCAAATAAAAGTAAACAATTCGCCCCGTGAATTTACATTATCTGCATACCATTCACTTAGTCCAGAAGGGGTTGAAATATATTGGTATAACAATGAAGGAGAAGCCTGAATGGGAAATTCCATTTCGTACTTTATCTTATCTTCCATTTTTAGATTTAATTAGTTTCGGGCAATATAGATATTAATTAGAAAGATAAAAAGAAAACAAATTAAATATTTTAGAAAATAATGTTTGTGTCAATACAAAATGTTTATATATTTGCACCCGCATTCACAATTAGTAAGAATGCTTGTAAAGTCAGGCCAATAGGCAGTTTACAAGAGTTATGGCGAGGTAGCTCAGTTGGTTAGAGCGTCGGATTCATAACCCGGAGGTCAGGGGATCGTGCCCCCTTCTCGCTACAAATAGAATAAGGCTTTCAAGAAATTGAAGGCCTTTTTTTTATGCGATGGGTACAGAATAGGTACAGAAAAAGAATCTTTTAATCCGTAAATTTTATTTATTCTCATTTGTGCTCTTTTAATTTCAAATTTTCGGAAAATTCAATTTAAATGTAAATTTTAAAAGTTATTCAGCAATTTTCCATAGAGCTTTATTAAAAAATAAACCTAATTTAACTTTTAATAAGTCTTGTGATTTATTTTTTACCCAGTCAGCACATTCCCCTACATTCCGCGAAAAGCTTCATTCATGGCAAAGAGCTTCTCTAAAAAGTCTTGGACACAATCCAAAAATTACACATTTCCATTTCGCTAACCCGATATAAAATCGAGAAACTTCATTACAACTTATAATTTTTGGATTAAGCCCGCTTGTTTGGAATTCCATTTATTATTCTTTTTTCCTTTTCAAATTACTTTAATACTTCCCATATTAAGTTAAACCCACTCCCCTGCCTCCACTGTCTTTACCTTTTTTGTAATGCAAAATACCATGATTTAGAAGTTAGTCCAGACTGCATAAAGCCGGTCCCTACGCTCCCTTTTTATAAGTCCTCCCTAATTCTAAATCCTGAAACTGTATAAGCATCAAAAAAGGTAACAGTGAAGGCTCTACGGGAAGTAAATTTTAAATCAGAAACAATGAAATCGTATCAAATCCATAAAACTGAAGCGGAAAAAGAGTTAAAAAATCAAAAAAGGAAAACGCTCAGGATACAATAAGTAAATTTTTTCAACCTACCTGTGGGTGATAGCAGGAAACAAATTAATTCATTTAAATTTTTCAATTATGAGTACACTCAGAAACAAAGTTCAGTTAATCGGAAATGTGGGGAACGCCCCTGAAATTAAAAACCTGGAAAGCGGTAAAAAAGTAGCAAACTTTTCTATTGCAACCAATGAATTTTATAAAGATTCAAAAGGTGAAAAAGTACAGGACACCCAATGGCACAATATTGTGGCGTGGGGGAAAACTGCGGAGATTGTAGAGAAATATGCCGGGAAAGGCAAAGAAATCGCCATTGAAGGAAAACTATCTTCCCGCTCCTATGAAACCAGCGATGGTGAGAAAAGGTATGTTACGGAAGTTATAGCTAGTGAAATCCTGTTACTAGGTGGCAGGAATGGAAATGACACTAACGAATAATCAAAAAAAATAAGAGGGCGTTCCTCTCGAAAGTTGCGCCCTCTTTCATTATTCACTTAAAAAATCAGATCACAATGAAAACTAAAGTTAACGAAATATCGATAAAATATCAGGGAAATTTCAAAGTTTCTCAGGCTCCAAAAATTACTTCTTCTGCAAGTGCTGCCGAATTATTATTTGATGCTTGGGATAAAGACCGCATTGGCTTACAGGAATGCTTTAAGGTCATGCTTTTAAACAATTCCAATAAAGTGAAAGGAATTTTTGAAGTTTCCACCGGGGGAATCACAGGTACGCTGGTGGATGTACGAATTCTTTTTGCTGTGATTTTAAAGTCACTTTCAACATCAATAATTTTAGCCCATTATGCAAAGTAAATTATTATGTAAAGCTATTGTTTTAGAATATTCAAATCCAGCAGATTATAAGTGTTTTCCTTTACATAATATTATTCTTTTCTCGTTCAGAATTCAATAGACAAGCTTTTATTTAGAGGAATTATTCACATCTAGATAATGGTATTATGAATGAACAAATTAGAGCTTTCAATGAATTGATGTCCGAAGTCGGGAATTACCTTGAATCCACACACGCCTATTCTGGAAATACCGTTGGTGTTTATCGAAGAGGTTGGCAACGACTGAAGGAATTTATGGTCTCCCACGGAATCCATAATTATGACCAGAAAGTTGAAGAGCAATTCCTTTACTATGAGTTTGAAGGTCGTAAAGGGCGTAAGCTTTCCAAACAGGAACAATTTCTAGCAAATGGTACGAGAAAACTCACCGAATTCCAAGCTACCGGCCAGATCAAAGTACCGAACCTGCCACCGAAAAAAGCTCCTCTTGTTTTTGACGGGGTTTTAGGTGGGGCAATAGTTGGGTTCTTGGATTATAAACACAGAGAAGAAAGGTTATCCGCTATCCGCCTGCATTGCTATAAACGCTGTCTTTTTCTTTTTCTAGAATATTGTAATAAAAACAAAATCTATGCAATAAAAGATATTGATTTAGCTGTCCTTCTACAGTATATTAATACCATTGATTGCGGAAAAACTTTGATAGTTCCTATTCTTTCAACGCTTCGGGGTTTTCTAAAGTACTTATTTGAACAGAAGCTTTTAGGAGTCGACTATTCCAAAAAGATACCCAAGTACAGGATTATTGGTCAACCTAAATTACCTTCCACATATTCCAAAGAAGAAATAGAAAAACTGATCGTATCAGTAGACCGGTCCAGTGCAATAGGAAAACGGAATTATGCCATTATTCTTTTGGCTGCTAGACTAGGACTCCGAGCTTCGGATATTTCCAGGTTGAAGTTTGTAAACCTGCATTGGGACACCAGCACTATTGAAATAGAACAAGTCAAGACAGGTAAAGAGTTAATACTTCCCTTATTGCCCGATGTTGGGAATGCGATCATTGATTATTTGAAATACGGAAGGGCAAAATCCGAAGAACCCTGTATTTTTTTATCAGAAAGGCCACCATATGGTTATTTTAGTTCAAGCAATGTGGTGACCCATATCGTCCAAAGGGCATATATAAAGGCTGGCATCAATACTAAAGGTAAACGGTTTGGCCCACATTCCTTGCGACATAGTCTTGGATTTAGGATGTTGGAAGAAAGTACAGTGCTCCCAATTATCTCAGAGGTACTAGGACATAAAAATACAGAATCCACACGATATTATTTAAGGATTGACCTCAAATCCATGCAACAGTGCATGTTGGAAGTTCCCCCGGTCTCACTTGATTTTTATTCACAGAAAGGAGGGGTTTTTTATGACTAATTATGATAGCATATACGGCCCGACCATAGCGCAATTCATCGCTATGAAAACAAAGCTGGGTTTTAAATTTACTACTGGGAAAATTATCTTATTCCAAATTGATCAGCTAGCCCATCAGCGTAATGAAAAAACTAAGGGAATCACTAAGGAGTTTACCCAGAAATGGGGAGAAGAACGAAGCAATAAATCTGAGATTTACCGGTACGATAGAATAAGGCATCTTGCACTATTTTCTTCTTATCTATGCGATATTGGTATTCCCTCATATATACCTAAACTTCCCCGGCACCCTAAAAGCACCTTTGTCCCCTACATTTATTCATCAAAAGAAATTAATGCCATATTTAAAGCCGCTGATGAATTAAGGCTAGTACAAAGGAATATGCATTCCTCTTTAATGTGTATGCCGGCATTGCTTAGGGTATTATACGCAACAGGGGTGCGTATTGGAGAAGCCCTTGTCATGACAGTTGAAGACGTAAACCTGGAAGAAAATTATTTACGAATAAAAGATTCCAAGAATGGGAAGGAGCGAATTATTCCTATTTCAACTTCACTGGTTGCTGTTTGTAAAGAATATAGGCATTACAGGGAACAACTTCCCTACAAGGATCGCTTGGAATACTTCTTTGTTGGCAGCAATGGAACTAAATGTGGCCAAGGGGTAAGAAGCTGGTTTAAAAAGTGTTTGAACAATGCAGCTATTTACCATACGGGAGAAAACCAGGCCCCGCGTCTCCATGATCTACGTCATACTTTTGCGGTTACTTCTCTGGCTTGTATGGCTGAAGCTGGTGTAGACCTTTATGCTTCCCTGCCTATTCTTTCCAATTATCTAGGGCATGGATCATTAGGTGCTACCAATCATTATGTAAGGCTTACTGCCAATATGTACCCAGATTTGATCAAGGAAATAGATATGACCTGTTTGGATGTATTCCCTAAATATAAGAACTATGAAGCCAACTGATTTTTCCAAGTATATCTCTGATTTTGTATCCAGATACCTGCCCCACGAAAAAGGAGTCAGTAATAATACGATTATAGCATATCGAGATACCTTTGTTTTATTAATTGAATTCCTTCAGAAGGAAAAAAAAATAAAAATAGAGAAACTAACATTAGATAAGGTAACCAAAAAAGTGATCCTGGAATACCTTGACTGGTTACAAAATATAAGGAATTGTGGAAACGCTACCCGTAATGCCCGTTTGGCGGCTATCCACTCCTTCTACAGGTTCCTACAACAAGAAAGCCTGGAACATCTATATCAATGCCAGAATATTTTGTCCATTAGGTTTAAAAGATCTCAGAATAAATCTATTACCTACCTAACTATTGAGGCAATGAAACTGTTACTGCAACAACCCGACCACACTACACTGAAAGGCCGAAGGGACTTGGCGCTATTGTCTTTAATGTACGATACTGGAGCCAGGGTACAGGAAATCATTGACCTGACCCCATCTATGTTAAGACTTGACACTCCGCCTGTCATCAAAATTATTGGTAAGGGAAAGAAAGCCCGTGTGGTACCCATGCTGGATGCCCAAACCGGCCACCTTAAAAACTATTTAAAGGAGAACCGGTTGGATACAGCTTCTGCCAATATGTATCCATTATTCTTTAATAGTAGAAAAGAAAAACTCACACGTGCTGGGATTCATTACATTGTCCAGAAATATTTTAAAAAGGCAAGGGCAGCAAATAAAATGATGCTTCCTGATAAAATAAGCTGTCATTCCCTTCGACACTCTAAAGCAATGCACTTACTACAAGCTGGAGTGAACCTGGTGTATATTCGGGATATACTGGGTCATGTTTCCGTTCAAACTACAGAAATCTATGCCAGGGCAGATTCCAAACAAAAACGGAAAGCCTTGGAAAAAGCATACGTGAATATCAATCCGGATGAAACAGCCAACTGGACAAAAAATGAAAATTTGATGATGTGGCTGAAGAAATTTTAAAAGGTTATGTAAAGTATTCTGGGGAATAGACCACTGAATTAAGCAGGTAGAGCTGTTTACTTTACATATCCATTTAGTTTGCATAATGCAATTTATGTAAAGCTTTACATAATGGCCATAACCATCCATCGGGAAATTTAAAACCCAGTGAAGCAGATAAGCAACTGACGAATAAAATCAAAAATGCGGGTAATTTTTTGGATGTAAAACTATTGGATCATCTCATCATTATTCCAGATGGGGATTACTTCTCTTTTGCAGATGAAGGGATTCTGTAATCTTAGCTTCTTAAATTAAAAACTTTAAAAAGATCTGGCGAGTCCGGATCTTTTTTTATGGGATAAATTTTCAATTTATGTATTAAAAGATGTATATTTAAAATGCTGAAATTCAGCATACATAATTTTATATAGCTATCCTATTTTTGACTTTCGCTGGTAGCTATATCCATCTATATTTTACATACAGGAATTTTTCAATTCCGAAAATGGCAATTGGCGTTTAGTCAAATTGTATGAAATTTTTGTCCCGCTTGGCGGGACGAAAAGGAATAGCAAGAGGGTAACGGGCAAAGCCACGTTATATATTCCTTTTCTGATTTAATCCATTGATTTTCAATCCTTTGAAAATTAATGGATTATATAGGTTTCTTCAATTTGCGTCAAATGCCCTGAAACAGCCTGTAAATAGGGATGGATTTACGTCAAATGCACAAAAAAGCGAAAGAAATGGACTCATTCATCACAATCAGGTTTAAGCGGGCAACAGCCAAACGTTTTCAGGAATTTTCCAAAACTCATTTCAAATCGCACACCGAAGCGATGGCCACGATGCTCGATTTTTTCTTCTGCAACGAAATCTCGCCACGTGAAAAATTGGGCCCTACCGGGAGGACGATCGAGGCCAAACTTCTCAAAAGAATCAATGCAGTAATTGCCATAATGAGGGACATGGAAAAGACCCAAACCAAACCGACCGTGGCGATGATGGAGTCACTTTTCCAGGCTGAAGAACCCAAAAAGAAACCTCTCATTCTGGAAAAGAAATTTACGGAGGAAAGGAAGGAAGTTCGGTTTCAAGAAAAGCGAAATACCAGTAAAGAACTTTAAAAATTTGAAGCTATGTACATCACGATCACACCACAAAAAATGGGAGGAAATTATTCCAAAAGTTCAGCGGATTTTGTGGGCTATCTGGAAAAGGAAAACCAGGGATTGGAACAAGAGGAACTGGAGCATTTTTTCAACCAATACGGCGATGAGATTTCGGCCGAGGAAGTGGTCAGGGAAATCGATAGCAACACCGCAAAATTGGAAAAGACCGAACCGAGGTTTTATTCCGTAACCGTCAGCCCTTCAAAATATGAACTGAACCGTTTGCAGAACCACAGCGAAGATCTGAAAAGATATACCCGCGAGCTGATGAAGGATTATGTGGTTTCCTTTAACCGGGAAATCAAAGGGCGACCGATCAATATTGATGACATAAAGTATTATGCAAAAATTGAGCATCAACGGACATTTAAGGGAACGGATAAACATGTTAAACAGAACCAACCCTTTGCCACAAAAATACTTCAGCTAAAAAATGATATCCGAAAAGTGGAGCGTGGCGAACTCCCCGGTAATATCAAAAAAATGGAACGGGAAATCGCAAATTTGGAAAAGGGAGCTCCCAATCAACAAAACGGAAAACGGATCGTGCAGGGAATGCAAAAGGAAGGCAGCCAAAGCCACATCCATATTATTATGAGTCGGAAAGATTCGTCTAATAAATTCAGCTTGTCCCCAGGAAGCAAATACAAAGCTTCCGATGTTGAATTGAATGGTAAGACGGTAAAGCGGGGTTTTGACCGTGATAAGTTTTTTACGAGTGCCGAAAAAACCTTTGATAAAACTTTTGGCTACCAAAGAAACTTAGCCGAGACCTACAAGGCAAGAAAGGATTTCATAAAAAATCCGAAAATTTACTTTGCATCATTGATGAAATTACCCACCAATGAAAAAGCATTGGCGTTTAAAATAATGGGTAAAGCGGGCATTCCGATGATGCCGACTATTCCTGTCACACAAGCACAACTGGCAATGAAAATATTTAACAGGCTGCGACGTGGTGCGGAAGTGGCCATCAAATCAAGTTCTATAGGAATCTAAATTAACATTATGGAAATGGACAATTTTTTAATGGTGCTTTTTCTTATTGGTTTTGCCAGTACTGTTTTCTATGGATTGTATCGGGTAAGCAGATATGCCTTCCTTGTCAATTTTATAATGCTTGGTGCTCTTGTGTTTTATTTAAATGAAGAAACATCATTGGTATTAATAGCACTTTATTTGGTCAGCCCTCTGACATTAATTAATGTAGGGATGTATGTGTTTTTGCATAAAACTGATAGGCCCAAAAACGAGGACATAAAATATCGGGTTAACTTTCCCACAACCAAAGGAAATTTTAAACTAGAAAACATCAAACGTGGTGCATCCGTTATTGGTTCCGCCGGAAGTGGTAAAACGGAAAGCGTAATTTATGGTTTTCTAAAGCATTTTCAAAAGTATAAGTTCTGCGGGATCATTCACGACTACAAAGATTTTGAACTTACCGAAATGGCCTACCCCCTATTCAAGGATGGTGAAATCCCATTTAAGGTCGTTTCCTTTGATAAAATCATTCACAGAGTAAATCCTATAGCTCCACGTTATTTAGAGAATGAGGAAAGCGTAAATGAGGTGTCAAGGGTGTTAATTGAAAACCTATTGGAACAGCGAGAATCCGGAACAAGTGGAACGACCAAATTTTTCAATGATGCTGCGGAAGGATTAATTGGTGGATTGATTTGGAAACTAAAAACTACGTATCCCCAATTCTGTACACTTCCCCATTTGATTGCTATATATCAGTTTCTGGACACGGATAGCCTTATCCAGTTTTTGGAAACCAATACCACATCCAGGGCAATGGCAGACGCTTTTATTAGTGGCAAAGATTCAGAAAGGCAGACCGCAGGAGTAAAAAGCACCTTGGCAAATGCGCTGAAACGAATAAGTACTCAAAGGATATTTATGGCACTATCCTCAGACGAAGTGCCATTGAATATAAATAGTGAAGATAATCCAGCAATCATTTCCATAGTGAACAATCCAAAATTTGACACTTCTTATTCGCCTGTAATCGCTACGATCATCCATACGATTACCAAGCAAATGAGTGTTCGAAATTCCAAACCGTCTTTCTTACTGATGGAAGAGGCTCCCACAATTCGCTTATTGAATATGCATCGTATTCCCGCAACATTACGGAGTTATGACATCGCAACGATTTATGTGATGCAGGACAAGATTCAGAACGATATAATGTATGGCGACAAAGCAAGCAAGGCAATTTTAAGTAACCTTTCTTATCAGTTTTTCGGAAAGGTCAACGATCCGGACACCGCGAAATATTACGAACGTTTCTTCGAGATAGTTAAAGATCCAACAAAAAGCGTAAGCCGGGGTTATAACCTTGACTTTGATACGCGCGTCACAATAGGAGAGAAGGAAATTCCAAAAATAAGAGCGGATGTTTTCTTTCGATTGAAGCAGGGAGAGTTTATTACGTATGCCGATGGGAAGGATAAAAAAGTTCAGTTTAAGTTGCAGAAGATTGAGAGGGAATTTCCACAGTGTGCAAAA
Source organism: Salegentibacter salegens (assembly GCF_900142975.1). NCBI lineage: Bacteria > Pseudomonadati > Bacteroidota > Flavobacteriia > Flavobacteriales > Flavobacteriaceae > Salegentibacter > Salegentibacter salegens. The sequence continues at coordinate 720,663 of NZ_LT670848.1, read as the reverse complement.
GAATTTTCTAATGCAGATTTAGAGGCGAATTTTGAAAGGATTTATGAGGAGGCGAGGTCTATTTTTAATAAATAATACTTGCTACCAATTTCACAAATAGTTAATTAAAATCAAAGTAGAATAAATTGTTAATTGGTCTTAGTTATCGGTAGTTTTGCATTATGTTTTATAGGAGAAAAATAGTCTTTGCGTTAATGGAAAAATTTGAAGATGGGTTAGAAAGTACTCGCCTTCAAAAGTTAGTTTTTTTGCTTACCCAAATGCAGAAGAAACCTAATTATGACTTTGTTCCCTACCGTTATGGCTGTTATTCCTACTCCTTAAAAGCCGATCTTCAGGCTATGGTAAAACACGATTGGTTAACAACCAAGGATAAAAGCTATGGTCTCAATACGAAGAAAAAGTATTTTAATGAATTAACTGCAAGTGACCAAAAACTTGTGGACGAGACTTTTGAGCGGTATGGTGGAATGAAAACGGATGTCATTACAAAACATACCTATATCAATTTTCCTTATTATGCAACCAATAGCTCTATAGCAGAAAAAATCCTTCCTGAAAGGCTTTATAAAAGAGTAATTGAGGCTCGGCCTAATGAAGAAGCAACCGTCTTGTTTACTATTGGATATGAGGGTATTTCTCTAGAGGAATACTTGAATAGACTAATAAAAAATAATGTTAAGCTGCTTGTTGATGTGAGGCGCAATCCATTGAGCCAAAAATATGGTTTTAGTAAAAAATTGTTGAGTGGCTTTTGCAATAGATTGGGCATCGAGTATATTCATATACCCGAGGTAGGTATCGATTCGAGTAAAAGACGAGAACTAAATAACCAAGCAGATTATGATGTTCTTTTCGATGAATATAAAGCAACTGTTTTAAAGGAAACTACTGAAAATCAAACTCAAATCCTTGCGCTATTGAAAAAACACAAAAGAATAGCTCTTACGTGTTTTGAGGCCGATACTTGTCAATGCCATAGAACACACCTTGCTGAAAAACTTAAAACATCCCCTGTTTTCAAATACGAATTAAAGCATATTTAAAAAATGGCCCTAACTAAAGTATTGGTTACAGTTAAGACTTATCCATCCCTTTCAGGAACATATGGCGAACTGGTCTGCACAGCTGGATTTCTTGAAGATGGAACTTGGATTCGCTTATACCCAATACCTTTTCGTAAACTCAAACACGACGAGAAGTATAAGAAATATCAATGGATAGAACTTGACATAATAAAAAATGATAAGGACTTCAGACCAGAAAGCTATCGTCCTGCGACCATTGAAACGCCCATAGCGTTATTGGATAGTATTGATACAAAGGGGAATTGGTACAAACGTAAACGGATTGTTCTCAAGAATGTCCACACTGATATAAAGGCACTCATTAGTGAAGCTCACGATAAGAAAATCTGCACATCATTGGCTGTCTTTAAACCTACTAAGATTACCGATTTCAAAGTTGAAAAGGTATCGGCAGAATGGGATAAGAAAAAACTCGACCAGTTAAAAGCATTGAACGACCAAGGAAATCTATTTGATATGGAAGAACTTTCTTTCGAGGTAGTTGAAAAACTTCCATACAAGTTTTCATACGTTATTGAAGATGAGAATGGGATATCCAGTACTATGATGATTGAAGATTGGGAAATTGGACAATTGTATCGTAACACGCTTGCAGCCGCAGAAGGAAATGAAGCTATAGCAGTCGAAAAAGTAAAAGAAAAATACTTTAATTATTTTGCACTGAAAAAGGATATTCATCTCTATTTAGGCACTACAAAAGCCTTTCACTACCGTTCCAAAAATCCATTTATGATAATTGGCACTTTTACACCAGATATTGAAATCCAAACTTCTCTTTTTTAAGTTGGCGCTGTATATTCCGTAAGGAACAATTTCAATACCCACAAAACGGTTCCATATCTCATTTTAAAACACAAATATGGATTTAACTAGCTGATTTACAGGCGAGTTTTTGAGCAGATTTATGTAAAGGTGCGATCGATACTTGTTCAAAGAAAAAGTGGACCTTTTACCACTAATTTAACGCTTTCCCAATTCGGGACTCACTGCGTCCCGAATTGAATCTATCCTCAGAGATAAATATGAGGCTACCACACTTTGTCGTCTAATAAAACGTGGTGGTGCAATAGGTGGTGTAAATGGTGGTGCAATCATCAGCTGACCAATACGATTAAAACAAAAGGCAATTTTACAGTTGTTAATAACTCCTTAACATCAATTTGAATTCGTTCTTGGAATTTTCGTTATAATTGACAAATATTGTCAAATCAAATACATCAACTGATAGTTGTCAAATGAAGAAAAATAATTCCGTTGGGGAAATACTCAGGAAGCATCGAGAAGAAAAAGGGCTATTGCTTAGACAAGTAGCTGCTCTTTTGGATATCGATACCGCTATCCTTAGTAAGATTGAGCGTGGGGAGCGCAATGCAAAGAAGGAACAGATTATTCAACTGGCTGAAATTCTGGACTTGAATCAGGAAGATTTAATTGTTCAGTATTTGAGCGAAAAGATACTCTATGAAATTCAAGATGAAGAATTAGCAGAAAAAGCCTTGAAGGTGGCTGAGCAGAAAATTAAATACAACAACACTAAGAACGACAAAAGTTAATGGGAATCAAGTTAGAAGAATTAGCATATCAACAAATAGCCATTAAAGCAGTGGTTGACGTTTTTGATGGTACGGTTAAAAACACCTTTGACAATTCCAGTAATGAAGGCATTCGTTGCAATAGAATTTCGCTTTCAGCGGAAGAGATACAGGAGAATATTAAAACGGTCATTCAAGAAAATGGAATTACCGAAGAGATCGCCAAACTTACACCCGAACACGAATTGACCATCGAAATGGAAACTGGAACCGGTAAAACCTTAGTGTATCTAAAAACCATTTATGAACTTTATAAACATTACGGTTTTACCAAGTTCATTATTCTTGTGCCTTCTGTCGCAATCCGGCAAGGAATATTAAATACAGTAGAGACCTTTGATAATCAACTGGAGGATATATATGGATTTACCCCCAAAGCTTTCGAGTATGACAGCAAGCGTTTGAGCAAGGTGACCAATTTTATTGAAGAACAACATCCTCAAATAATGATTATGACCTTGGCTTCCTTCAATTCAGAAGACAAGATATTGAACCAAGCCCAACGCGAAGATTTGTTTGCCAATATCCCCTTTATTGAAGCGATAGGACGGACCAAACCAATCATTATAATGGATGAGCCACAGGAAGGGATGGATACTCCCAATTCCATCAAGCAGATTAAAAAGCTCAATCCACTTTTTAAATTACGGTATTCTGCCACTCATAAGGTTTCTAAAAACAAACTGTATCGTCTAACTCCTTACGATAGTTACAAAGATGGTTTGGTCAAAAAAATAGAGGTGCTTACCGTTACCGAAAAAAATGATGAAGCCACGCTAAAGCTTGAGTTTTCAGATGTTCAAAACAAGAGCGGAAGTATAAAAGTAAAAATAAAAGCCTGGCACCAGATGGCCAGCGGAAAAATTCAATTCAAGAATACAGCTTGGTTAAAAGATGGCGACAATCTAGGGGAAAAGACGAATAATCCAAGTTACCTAAATTATAAAATAGAACGTATTCAAAAGAGCCTTCGTACCCAAAAATGGTCGATAGTCTTTACTAACGGAACAGAAATATTTGAAAAACAGGGTTCCGGAAACGTGCAGAGCATTTGGAATTTACAATTAGAATGGCTTATCATCCGACATTTTACCAAAAAACAAAAACTAAGGGAACAAGGAATCAAATGTTTATCCCTTATTTTTATCGATAAGGTGGCCAACTATGTGAGCGATGATCCCATCATCAAAAGAATATTTATAGAAAAATACAAAGCGCTTTATCCTGAATTCCACGACAATCAAGTACCAACAGCCGAGCATATCGAGTATATTCAGGGCTCGTATTTTGCCAAAACTGGAAAAGGCGAGTTTACAGATAGCGAAAACGCAATGCGGAAAAACAGCGATGTTTTTGATGCTATCTTAAAAGATAAAGAAGGCTTGCTCAATTATGGTGACACTGTGGCCAATAAAATCGAGTTTGTCTTTTCACATTCCGCTTTGGGTGTTGGTTGGGATAATCCCAATATTTTTAATATTGCTACACTGAGCAATTCCTATTCCGAAATCAAAAAACGCCAAGAGATTGGTCGGGGTTTACGAATATGTGTTAATGATAAGGGGAACCGCGTTTATGACAAACCTGATGTTTCTGATGCTGACCGCATCAATCAGCTTACCGTAATTCCTAATGAAACCTATGAAACCTTTGTAACCCAATATCAGGAAGAAATTAAAGAGGTTTATGGTACACAAACCGCCGGTGCGGGAATGACGCATTCTCACAAGGGAAGACCTCAAAATGAGGTTCGTTTTAAGCGGAATGATAATGATAGCGTGAATAAAGCTTTTAAACGGTTCTGGTCTGCACTCGCTAAAAAAACCAATTATACCGTAGCCTTTGACGAAGAAGCACTTATCGAAAGAAGCCGGGAAGCGCTCAATCAAATCGATATTGCCGATTATGTGGCAGAAGTTACCAGTCGTTCCATTAGCTCCATTACCGAAACGCAACTTAAGGATGAATTTGGCGGAAGCGAAAGTTATAAACTTAAAGCCAGTTATACGGCACTGGATTTGGTGGAAGAACTCAGCGAAAATACGAGCCTGAGTTATACCACCACTTTTTCCATTATTCGAGATATTGATCACTCCCAGTTTGCCAAAAATCCACCACAGTTCATTCACCGTGCTTCTGCTCTTATTAAGAATATTGAGTTGGAAGAAATGCTGCGTGGTTTGGATTACCATTTAACGAGTGAAATCTTTCCTTTTGATTTTGAAGATTTCGTAAAGCAATTGGATGATAAACGCTACACCCCAACTCCTAAGCGTGGAATTTTTGACAAAACCTTAGTAGATAGCGAGGTAGAGCATAAATTCGCTTTGACGGCTGATAGCGATGATGAAGTGGTCTGTTTCCTTAAGCTACCTTCTTATTATAAAATCAAAACGCCCATAGGTGAATATGAGCCTGATTTTGGTATTGTGATGAAACGCAAAAGCCTAAAAGATGGGGCTGAAAGTGAGTTTTATTTCGTCATTGAAACAAAGGGAACGAACGATATCAATGATAAAAAGTCGCTAAAGGAAAGTGAGGTCTATAAAATTAAATGTGCGCTAAAACACTTTGCTACACTGGGTGTGGATGTAAAATACAAAGCTCCGGTCAAAGATTATTCATATTTTAAAAGTGAGGCGCACAAGGATGTCAAGAAAATACAAGAAATAAAATAGATTAGGATTGATGAAACCCAATAAACAGCATAACGCCCTTCTACAGGAAATAAGGGATATTTTAGAACAGGCTCGTCAAAAAGTCGCTACCGCAGTTAATTCGGCGATGGTGTTTGCGTATTGGGAAATAGGTAAACGCATTGTAGAGGAAGAACAGAAGGGTAGTGAAAGAGCAGAATATGGAACCTATTTATTAAAAGAACTTGCCAAAAACCTAAGCAATGATTTTGGTAAAAGTTTCGACGCCCGCGAACTTCGCAGAATTCGACAGTTTTATTTAAGCTTTCCAATTCGGGACACAGTGCGTCCCGAATTGAGTTGGTCACATTATCGTTTATTAATACGTGTGGAAGATAAAACTGTGAAGCAATTTTATCTAAAGGAGTCCATCAGTCAACATTGGAGCACCCGAAAGCTGGATCGCAATATCAGCAGTCAATATTACCAACGCATTTTATCCAACCAATCCAATAAGGAAATTGCTTCGGAAACTAACGAATTATCCAAACTCGATTTCATCAAAAACCCTTATGTACTTGAGTTTCTTGACCTTCCTGCTAATTTAACACACAAAGAAAAGGATATTGAAAAAGGAATTATTGCCCATTTACAGACCTTTCTACTGGAACTGGGTAAAGGCTTTGCGTTTGTGGCACAACAAAAATTGGTCCGTACCGAAACCTCTGATTTCTTTATTGATTTGGTATTTTACAATTACCATCTTAAGTGTTTTGTGGTCATTGACATCAAGAGCGGAAAACTGAGCCATCAGGATATTGGGCAGCTGGATATGTATGTGCGTATGTTTGATGAACGCGAAAAATCTAAAAATGACAATCCCACGATTGGGATATTATTATGTGCCGACACCGATAATGTGGTTGCAAAATACTCGGTGCTCAATGATAAGAAAAACCTTTTTGCCTCAAAATACCAAATGTACCTACCAAGCGAGGAAGAACTGCAACAATTTATTGAAAAAGACCTTGAATAATAGTTTATGAGCAATACGAAAGAAACCATAGAAAACCCTTTGGAAAAAGTACAGTCGCACGACTGGAACAAGGAACGCCTGGAACAGTTAAAACAATTGATGCCAGACTTGTTTACCGATGAGGGAAAGCTTAACCTGAACGAACTTAAAAAAGTTATTGACCCCGAAAGCGTGAACGACACCGAGCGCTATGAGTTTCGTTGGTTCGGGAAAAGCAAGGCTAAGCGGGAAGCTTTTACCCCTACAAATGCCACACTTGTTTATGATGAAGGAAGAAGCGTAAATCCCAATAACAGTGAAAACCTAATCATTGAAGGCGAAAACTTGCAAGTGCTTAAGTTGCTGAGCAACGGTTACCGGGAACAGGTGAAGTGCATTTATATTGACCCGCCCTATAATACCGGAAAAGATTTTGTCTATTCTGATAATTTTGACCAAAATAGAAAAGAGTACTGGGAAGATGCTGAAATGACAGAAGAGGGATTTAAAGTGGATACCAACACTGAAACGGATGGTCGTTTTCACAGTAATTGGTTAAATATGATGTACAGTCGTCTATTGATTGCACGGCAGTTATTAAAAGAAGACGGTGTTATTTTTATATCGATTGATGATAATGAAATGCATCATCTACGGAAATTATGCGATGAAGTTTTTGGGGAAGAAAATTTTATGGCTCAATTCTCTTGGAGAACTGATGGCAATTTTGACAATCAGGCGAAATTCAAAAATGTACACGAATACATATTGACATATGCAAAAATTGCGGAAAAATTTCCAGCACCACCAATTATAGATCCAAGTACTCCTGAAGGAAGTAAGTTGTTTCTTTCGGAAATTAGGAATACAATAGTGAAAAATGGACCTAAAAACCCAATAAGTGGAGTGAAAATTCCTATTGGTTTTCCTTCTTTGATTAAAGATGGAGTTATCGAAAAACGAACAGATTCTTGGCCACATTATAAAGAAAATGCGGTTATTAAGAATGGACATTTAACGAATGAGGTCATAGTAGAAAGCGGTTGGAGCTCTAAAGAATTGTTAGAAAGATATATTGAAAATAATTGTGAGCCGATATTAGATTCAAAAGGGCAAGAAACCAAATTTGAAATTTCTAATACGGGCGCAATAGAGGCCGTAAAGGGCAGAAAATCTGAGCAAAGTCACGTCATAACGGTCCTTAACGGATTAGGTGGTCCTCAGAAAGCTTCAAGTATATTAGATAAGATGGGACTTATTTTTGACGGTTATCCTAAGCCTGTTGATCTAATAAAATACTTATTTCAAATGAACACTTTGGAGGGTAACGATATCTTTCTTGATTTTTTCTCAGGTTCTGGGACAGCCGGACAGGCTATAGCTGAACTTAATCAGGAAGACGGCGGTAATAGAAAATACATTATGGTTCAGCTTCCAGAAGCAACAGATGAAAAAAGCGAAGCATTTAAAGCAGGTTATAAAAAAATAAGTGATATTACCATTGAGCGAAACAAACGCGTGATTGATAACATCGTTGCTGGAAAGAAGAAAGAAACCCCAGATTTATTCACCAAAGAAGAAACGAAAAAAGAACAATTGAAAGGCTTGGGCTTTAAAGTGTTTAAATTGGTCAAGTCCAATTTCCCAAGGGTAGAATACGCTCCCGACCCCGAGAAATCTGACGAAGAAAATGTGGCGTTACTCAAAAAATACATTACCGAAAAAGAAGCCCAACTCGTTTCTGCCTTTAACCGCGAAGAACTCATTACTGAAATTTTAATCAAAAACGGTTTTAAACTCAACTACACCTTAGAAAAACAGGAACAGTTCAAGCAGAATGAAATCTTCTTGGCATCAGACGGCGACAAGCAGACCTTGATATGCCTAGACGTAAGTTTGGCAGATGAAACGGTTAGTTATTTACAGGACCATACAGATCTGAAGTTAATTGTTTTGGAAAGAGCTTTGGACACTACGAAGAAATGGAATTTGAAGCATTATATGGGAGATAAATTTAATGCGTTTTAATGGTATGACAAATGAAGTAACTATATATTTTGACAGCCCTAAGCCATTTATACCATCTAATATTAGACCTTTAAATGGTATCGCAGGACTCTACTTTATTTTCAGCCAATCTATCGATATTCGATATCCATTCGAGACTTCAAAATTGTTATATATCGGCATGAGCGAAAAAAGAACTAACAGCATAGGAAGTAGATTGATTGGACATTTCGATGGAAAGTCTAAGAATGTTGGATTATCGAGTTATAGAAAAGTTGAACCACTTTTGTTTACCTATATTAATTTCGAAATGTTGCGAAATATATGGCATTTTAGAATTGAAGATTTAGAGAGTTATTTTATTTTGAATTTTGTTGAGTATTATGGGGTTTATCCCATTTGTAATAATAAAACAGGATTTGAAATTTTGAATAATACGCTTACTACAAGTTTTAAAATTGATTGGAAATATTTTAAGTAAAAACTATGGATGAAAAAGTAAAATCAGGAAAAGAAATATTAGACGATTTTTTCGAAAATATTGATAAAATCGAGAACGTTGATCCTGAAATCGCCAAGATGTTGAACAAGTTATATAAAGATGACAAGTTATCAGATACCAACGTCAAAAATGAATTACAAACATTAAGAGAAACGGATGTCGATAAAGATTAGAAATATTAGTATTAAAGGAATTAGGGGAGCAAAAGATAGCTTAGAACTACCTTTAAATGGAAGATCTATTTTGCTTTATGGTGACAATGGAACTGGGAAGAGTAGTATTTCTGACGCGTTGGAATGGTTTTACACAAACAGGGTTTCCCATCTTTCAAGTGGTGAGATTGATTTAAAGGATGCTTTAAGGAATGCAACACTTACTGACGAAGATGTATCTGAAGTAAGTGTTTCTTATATTAAAGGAGAAGCTTTTAACGCTACTAAATCCTTATTCGTTAAGCGTGGTAAACTTGGCGCCGAGTTTTCTAATACAACCGAAGAATTTGGAAAATACCTTGACGATTCCACAAAGGAAAACTTACTTCTACGATATCAATATCTCAGAGATTTTATTGATAATACCAAAGGCGACAAGCTCAAATACTTATCTGATATCATCGGTTATTCAGAGGTTACAAAAAAAAAGGATGTTTTAAGAAAAAGTTACAGTTCACTAAAAACTGAAATAAAAAATCAAAATTTTGAAGCTCAAATAAACACTCAAAAAGAGGTGCTTATTGAAAAAATTGGAGCTGCAGTTAGCCGGAAAGAAGATTTGATTGAAGTTATAAATAAAAAAATAGCTCCTTTGAAAACTGGTATTGAGGTGAAAGAAATTGAGGATATCGATTCTCTTCTGGAGCTTCTTAAGAAAGGGACTAATAATAAGCTTAATGAAGAACTGACTTTTTTGGAAAAGGTCAAAGCTGCTACAGATACTTTGAAAGTAGAAATTGAATTCATAAATACAGAGTATGAAAAATATTATGAAGAATTTGAAAAAATAGCGGGAGATGTTGAAAGTATAATGCAAACTTTTCTCGCAGAACTACTAAAAACTGGTGATACTGTTTTAGCGAAAAAATACCATAAGGAAGAAAGTTGTCCACTTTGTCTTCAACCCAAAAGTATTGAAGACTTGCGCAATGAAATCGCTGCTAGGATTAAGGAAATTGAAGAATCTTCAAAGAAAAAAGCGTTTTTTGATAAGGCAAAACAATCTATAGGAGTCATAACAGTAGAGCGGATAAAAAGACTGGACAATTTACTGTTGGAAAAGTTGATTAAGCAGGAAGATCATAAAGCAATTCATGCGGGAACGACTGCTTTAAAAGATAAAATTGAAAAATTCCAAAGAGCTAGTGTTGAAAAAGTAACCTCAGGAAATAAAATTCCTAATAAAGATATGGTCGGATTTCAAGCATCAGATTTTGATTTTCAATCTGTGATTATAGATAGAATAAAAGAAATTAAAAAAATTCAGGAAAAAGATAATTCAGCTGTCGTTTATTCTAATGTCTCCGCCTCCAAAGATGCTTTTATAAAAATAAAACACTTTGAAAAACAACGCATAAAGTTGGAAAAGCAAAGAAAAACCATAGAGATTATTTATAACGAATTCATTAAAAAACAAAAGGAGGGTCTTGATAACTTCATTAGTGCTTTTTCCGAAAAAATCAATGGGTTTTATCAATATATGAACCCTGACGAACCATTTCAGGAAATAAAAATTGTTACCATTGGAGAGGATGATGAACTTAATGGTATCACAATAGAATATGAATACAATGGAGAATGAGGGTGTAATCTCAAGTCTGTCTAGACTTTGAAAATTAAATTAAAATTTTTAGACTAGATTATGACACAAGAAGAGATTAAGGAATTAAAGGAAAAAGCATTAAAACAATTTTTATCAGGAGAATCCCTAACCGGCAAAAACGGCGCTTTTGCTCCAATGCTTAGGGAGTTTATGGAAGAGGCCCTGGAAGCAGAAATGTCTTCGCACCTTTCCGATGAAGAAAAAGGCTCAAAAGCAGGTAATAAGCGTAATGGCAAAGGCAAAAAGACCCTAAAGAGCAGCCAAGGGGACGTCACCATTAACACGCCCCAGGATCGTAACAGTACCTTTGAGCCGGAGATCGTAGCGAAACGCCAGCGTATCCTGGCCGATAATTTAGAAAAGCAGATTATAGGCATGTACGGGATGGGCAATAGCCTGCGGGATATCTCAGCTCATATAGAGGAAATGTATGATTCCAAGATATCCACACACGTTCTAAGTGATATTACGGACCGGGTGATTCCCAAGGTTAAGGAATGGCAGGATCGCCCCTTGGAGCCGGTATATTGCATCCTATGGCTCGACGCGATGCACTTCAAGGTACGCGAAGAAGGCAAAGTAAAGCACAAGGCCTTGTATAATATTTTAGGAATAAATAAAGCTGGAAGAAAGGAAGTGCTGGGTATGTATATCTCGGAAAGTGAAGGGGCCAATTTTTGGCTTCAGGTGCTGACCCAATTAAACAACCGTGGCTTAAAAGATATTCTGATTGCCTGTACGGATAATCTTACGGGCTTTAGTGAAGCCATTCATTCTGTTTATCCCAAGACTGATATTCAGCTATGTATTGTCCACCAGATCCGCAATAGTATGAAGTATGTGGCCAGTAAGGATCAAAAAGATTTTATGAAAGACCTTAAACTGGTGTACAAGGCTGACACCAAAGACCAGGCTGAATCGGCTTTACTGGATCTGGAAGAAAAATGGGGCAAAAGATATCCCATAGTGATCCGTTCCTGGAATGATAACTGGGACCGATTGAGTGCTTATTTTGAATATACCGCACCCATTAGAAAACTCATATACACCACAAATGCCGTAGAGGCTTTTCACCGGCAGGTAAGAAAAGTAACCAAGACCAAAGGCGCTTTTACCAATGATATGGCACTATTGAAGCTGGTTTACCTAGCTACCAGAAGAATTGAAAAGAAATGGAACGCCCCACTGCAGAACTGGGGTTTGGTAGTTCAACAATTAGCTATTAAATTTGAAGGTCGGCTAGAGTTGGACTTAGCCACCAATGAAACGAAAAACTAAAATTTTCTTCTCCCGGGGGTACCCCCGGGAGAAGAAGCAGACAGAGTTGAGCTAACACTCCCAACGGTAATCCAAGATTAGCAATTATGGGTGCTCGTATTGCCCTTGAAAAAGAGTCTAAATTCTTGTTTGGCGACGTATCAGATTTATTCGAGACTTATTTCACAAGTTTCTCAATGGATTTTAACCTATTTGATAAGCCCGACCTTCTTAAAGCTTTAGGTTTAGTTTCGTTTTTCTTTACCATAGATAGAGAAAATAAAGAAGTTGTAGAAAGACTCCTCTCAATTTTCGAAATGGATTATTATGTTTTTAATGAAGCTATTGAAGAGTTACATAAAAGAGAGTTAGTAGAAATTCAATACAATCATATTCGCATTTCTGAACAAGTAATGGCAACTTACTTTTTCTATGTCGTATTTATTAGGGATAATTGGCTGCCTTTTGAAAAGCTATTGTTTAACTATTTTGAAACTCACAAATATTCCTTTAGAGAAGCTATATACCCTGCTAATAATTCCTTCGGCTATGAAAATGTAATTTCTAAAATTAACCCTGCATTAGATAAATATATTGATTCGGTGCAAAAAGAAGAAAACAAGTTAATAGACTTTCTAGATTTGTTTTGGTTTTATAAGCCAGACGAAACATTAGCATTTTTTTTAAGTAGAATTAGTTCGATTATTGAGCCAGAAGAGCCAAATTATGACACACACTATGAAACAAACGATTTTGTATATAAAAAAGAAGAAACCATAGACTATGTATCTAGATTTTTTAGACATCAAACGGAAGCATTCATTCCAGCTATTCAATTAGGTTTTGAATACGTAAGAAAGAAACCAGAACATCTTCCTGAGTTCATTCGTAGAATAAGAGAAAATCTACTTTTTGATGAACCTGATGAAAGGTATGGTTACCAAAGACAGGCACTTTTTATTCAACATATAAGAGATAATATTGAAGGTAAAAAGGTGCATTATTCCATCGCATTCTTTGCAATAGCTGATAGCTTTTTAAAACACTCCCATCATATGACTCACGGGGGAAGGAAAAACACAATTTCTTTCTACGATTACCCTCTACCTGCAACCGATGAAATAAAGAAAATACGAACTGTTATATGGGAAACATTATTTTCATTGGTAGATAATTATAGAAATGAAGTCATTAGAACAATTAATAAATATAAACCTGATTTTAGAGAAAGAAATTGTGAGATTCTAGATTTCGACTTAACATTATTAGTGCCATTCATAAAAGAGAAATTTTCTCCAAATTCTTTCAAAGAAACTTATGTGACAAATAGGCTAATTGCATCCCTCAAAAGAGAGAAAAAAATAACCAATATGACCTATTTGGAATTGATACCAATATATGACACCCAAGAATATCGCGATTATAAAAAGCTGGACTGGAATAGATTTAGAGATAAGGAAGAATATGAATTTGATAATTGGCAAGAATATGAAAAAATAAAAAGCGATGATTTGAAGGAAAATTTCAAGTGTAATTCTAAAAAAGAGTTTGATGTTTTTTTAAAAACTATTGATAATTTTCAGAGTGTAAAGGATAATACACACTCTCAAATCGAAAATTCAATTGAAGTGGTGCTTTCTGAAAATTTTGTTCAGCACCCTGAACTTGGGCTAAACTTTTTAGAGTCCTATTTGAATAAAAATTATGACATTCGGTACTTGCATAAAACTATTTCTACGATTGTTAACCACTCTGAAGAATATGCATTAAAATTATGGGAAATATTATATAATTGGGATAACGAAAAATCTATCAATTGGAAACTTGAATTTTTTAACCGATTACCTAATGAATTTGTGAATGACGCATATTTTGAAAGGCTTATTAATACTATTCATTCACTAAGTGGTTTCGTTTATCTTTATATTGACCAGTATGTTAAGTTTTCGAAAAAGAATAGAAATGCGGTTAAGGAAATTATGAGTATAGTTCATAATAAAATTAAGACGGATTCACAAGAAATCAGATTATCCGAATATCCTTTTAAAGATGCACTAGTGTTATTTGAGAATGATTATAATTTAATTAAAGAATCCTATTTACAACAATTTGAACTATCAAAATCATCAGTTTCTTTTGATTATCAAATGAAAGGATTCGCCAATATCTACGCAACCCATAAGGAGTTCTTATTCGACTTTTTCTCATATTTTTATTCAGAGTATGATGTACATAGAGATAACAAAGACCTTAATCTTTCATTTATATGGGATTATCCGGAAAGAATGGACGAAATAGAAAGAGTAATTGACTTTCTAACGAATAAGGATGTTTACTTTGGACTAGGTGGTCACTCTGTCTCCATAATCTTTAATGATTTAGATGGAAAACAGTTAAAGAGTATCCAAACGGCTAAGTACATCTTTTGTAAACTTCAGATAAATTCTAGCTTGCCACAAAAAATAAATGGATAAGCAAGCCAGTATGTTTGAAATAATCAAGGAATGGGAAATTAGTGGTTTAAGTAAGAAAACTTTCTGCCGTAACCATGGGATAGCCCCCAGTAAGTTTTTTTACTGGTTAAAAAAATGGAAAAACACAAAAGAGGAAGCTTTTGACGGTTTTGTAAAATTATCTCCTGATAAAGCAGATTTTTTCCAATCTCAGTACCGCCTTAGGTATCCTAATGGCGTGCAATTAGAGGTTTCCGGTATTGGTTTGGGTCAATTATCTGCACTGATCAACCTGTAGCTTATGTTCAGTTTAAGTTCTTCCCACCGGTATTATCTCTATAAGGGAGCTTGTGATATGCGCAAAGGATTCCACGGCCTATCGGGATTGGTAACCGGTAAGATGGGAAAAGATCCTATTAGTGGAGATGTGTTTATTTTTATCAACCGCCGGGCCACCCACATCAAACTCCTGCACTGGGAATCCGGGGGTTTTGTCATTTATTATAAGCGCCTGGAAAAGGGTACGTTCTCCCTGCCCAAAGGCCTGCGATCAGGAGGTGTGAGTTGGGGCCAACTGGTGATGATGATTGAAGGGATTAAAGCAGAAAAACTGCGTCACCTTTCCAGGTACAACCCTCCCAAACCCCTTGTTTTTGCTGATAAAAATGTAAAATAATTGTTGCTTTAAAGGCTAAAAAACCGTACTTTTATAGTATGGAAAAAGCCCTTGAATCCTTCTCAAAACAACAATTGTTGGCCCTTATAAAAGAGCAGTCCCAAGAGCATTCCAAAGCGATCGCTTCCCATAAAAAAGAGCTTCAAAAATTTCAGCAAGAATTAAAGCAACAGGAGAAAGATTTAAAACAAGCAGACAAGGAACTTGCCCGGGGCGATGAGCAACTTCGTAAATATTTAAGCAAATCTGGGGTTCTTGAAGAAAAAGTAGCTTATCTGGAAAGCCAGCTGGATATGTTTCGAAGGATGCAGTTTGGTCAGAAACGCGAGCGTTTTGAGGATAAGGATCAGTTGACCCTGCCTTTTGAGCCCAATACCCAAGAACTTCAAAACCGGGAAGAAGCCTTTACTGAGAAGATTACCTACCAGCGCAAGAAGAAAAATACCAATCATAAAGGCCGCCAGCCATTACCAGACCATCTCCCGGTAGAAGAAGTGAAGATCTATCCCCAGGAGGATATCTCCGGAAGGAAATGTATCGGTCAGGAAGTTACCGATGAACTGGACTGCGAACCTGCACGGTTTTTTATCCGCAGGTATATTCGGTATAAATATGCCCACAAGTCTGGCGAAGGTGTGGTCATTGGGGAACTACCGGAGCGGGTGATCGATAAAGGTATTGCCGGGGCCGGACTTGTAACTTCCATATTGGTCGATAAATTCTGTGACCATTTACCACTTTACCGGCAGCTTCAGCGTTTTAAAAGGGAAAAGATACCCATTGCTCCTTCTACTATCAATGGCTGGTGTGCCAAAGGGCTCGACCGGATTGTTCCTCTCTTTGAAGAATTAATAGCAGATGTAAAATCCCAAGGCTACTTGCAAGTAGACGAGACGACAATAAAAGTCCAGGATGAGGGAAAAAAAGGAAAAACCCATCTGGGTTACTATTGGGTATACCATAGCCCGATCGATGGAAATGTAGTCTTTGACTACCAGCCTACCCGTGGGCAAAAGGCACCTGTCCATATGCTGAAAGACTTTAAAGGCTATCTTCAGACAGATGGTTATGTAGTGTATGATGAATATGCTAAAAAGGAAGGGGTAACCCATCTAGGATGCTGGGCTCATGCCAGACGTTATTATGAAAAATCCTTGGATAATGATCCGCAAAGGGCAAAACATGCCTTAAGGCAGATACAATGTTTATATGCCATTGAAAGAGAAATCAAAGAAGCTAAGCTGGGCCCTGAAGACACCAAGGAGCTTAGGCTGAAAAAGGCACTACCGGTGATCAATGAATTGGGGAAATGGATGACCCAGCAGCTTGCCCGCACCCTGCCCAAAAGTCTGATAGGAAAAGCCCTTGCCTATAGCGTCTCCAGGTGGGATGCGTTGTGTGCATACCTCTATGACGGCAATTTACGTATTGACAATAATTTAATAGAGAATAAAATCCGAACCATTGCAATCGGTAGAAAAAACTACCTATTTGCCGGGTCCCATCAGGCTGCGCAAAGAGCCGCAGCAATCTATTCCTTTTTTGCCATCTGCAAAAAACATGAGGTAAATCCTTACCAGTGGTTAAAATATACCTTAGAGAATATCATGATCATCAAGTATAAGGATATTAAGAATCTCTATCCCCAGAATTACAAAAAATTACAGCTGAATAAATAGGCAAAAGAACTGCTTACAAAATTATTCAAGTTTTATAAGGGGTACTTAGCCGAATGGATACGTTAAAGACTGCCTTTATCTTCTTGAAAGATATAATTAAAAAAAATCATACAAATCGAACCTATATTGAAGTGATTTTCGATACTATTAGAACGAATGTACAAATAAAACACGATGAGCTATTTTTATATTTTTTAAGTATAAATAATGACGTTGAATTTTTCAAGACAATAGATTGGGTTGGTAATCCTGGAGTGCAGATGGGAGATGTGATTTGGGGCGAATTACACGCTAAACGATGGGAGAAGGTACTTAATATTTTGAATGCCTCCCCTGATCAATTAAGTTTTATACCCATTAAAAATTTTTTAAAGAAAAGAATACAATCTGAGTATAATAGTGCTGAATCAGAAAGAATGATGAATTTTACTAGGCCAGATAGAAGATAATATTTATTTATTTTTTGTCTTCTTAAACCATAAAACTATCATAGTACATAAAATACCAAGCAGCTCTTTCAAACTCCTGACTAATTCATCAAAAAAATTTTTCATAATTAAATATTGAAATAGTTATACAATCCCATTAAAATGGCTAATGCAGTAGCTTTGATATTATCAGTTTTTAAAAAATAGCAAGATTCATCCCAATTACTCAAAAAACCCAATTCCAAAAGCACAGCTGGAAAATAATCTTGAGTTTCTCGTAACACCTGAAAATTCGCAAACTTCACGCCCCTACTCTCAAAACCTAATCTATCTTTAAACTCAGCTTGCAATTGATAAGCGAGCCAAGTACTTTCTTCAAAATATTTAGATTTCCCGTTGGCCACATACACTTCAATCCCTCTAGCATTTGGATTGTCGGAATGATTGCAATGCAACGAAATAAATACATCTGCATTTAGAACTTTGACAAGCTTAGTTCTATCCGATAGCGAAATGAGCGTATCAGTATATTGAATATTCCGGCGAAACTGGACACCCTATTCCTGCCTAAACTGTACAGTCATTTTTTGATGGTTTCTTGGTAATAAAATTAGACAAAAATTTTTAGTTGTTTTTCATTTTCTTTCTCATAGATTCTCCTTTGAGTTCGAACCTAATTGCTGAGTGTATAATTCGATCTAAAATGGCATCAGCAATTGTTTTTTCCTCTATCAGGTCATACCAATTTTTTACCGGTAGCTGTGAACAGAAGATAGTGGATTTTCTTTGGTTGCGGTCTTCGATCAGATCCATCAGTATAAGCTGTTTTTCATTGTTGATGGCCTGTAGGCCAAAATCATCTATAATTAAAAGGTCGTGATTTTCTATTTTAGTGAGTTCTTTCATATAAGTTCCATCAGCTTTGGCCATTGTCAATTTGTTAAAGAGCTTTCCCAGATTATAGTAGAGCACCTTATATCCTTTGATACAGCCCTGGTAGCCAAGTGCCGTTGCCAAAAAGGATTTTCCTGTTCCGGTACAACCGGTGATGATCATATTTTCATGACGGTCGATGAAAGAACAGTCTGAAAGCCGGGTGAGCAGGTTACGGTCAAGATCCCTGTCGGGGGTGTAATTGATCTCCTCAATGGACGCCTGGTAATGGAAGCGGGCGTTTTTCAGTAGGCGGTCCGTCCTGTTGTTGTTGCGCTGGGTATCTTCCGATTCGATAAGCCAGGCAATGAATTCATCGTTGGTGAAGGTGTCCTGGTTCCTGGTCTCAAAAGAAGATTCATAGGCTCGTTTCATTCCGTTTAGACGCATTTTCTGCATCTTTTCAATAGTAGCATTTGTGTTCATTGTTTTGTATTTATAGGTTTAAGCATAGTATTTTGATCCTCTGATGTTCTCGTGCTTTATGGGTGTGACCTCTATGTAATCCAGCAGTGTTATCTGCTTGTCAAGCCCTTTCTCCAGGATATTTTTAATCTGGTTGTAGCCTACGGCGTCATATACCAAAGCTCTGGTACAGGCATTGTTGAGACGCTCCTTGCTGGTTTTGGTGGCCAGGGTTAAGATGCCCACACAGCTCTTGTAGTTTTGTTCGGGATATTGTTTTCTTTGAAGTATTTTTTCAATACACTCCTTCGCCGAGGGGCCGATGCCGTGGGCCCAGTTGATAAAATATTCAGGGCTCCAATTTGTATTATAGGTGTGGCTTACTGGCATGTGCCCTTTTAGAGTGGTATAAGCATAAGGTTTTCTACTGCGCAGGTGCAGGGCAACACGAGCACGCGCATGATATATTTCGACCGTGTTCTGGGTTAGGATCACCTTTACTTTTTTCCCAATTAGAGCATGGGGCGCGCTGTAATAATTTTTGTCGCCAGAATAATAAATATGGCAGTTCTTCTGTACCGTCGCTGTCTTATATTCCCTGAGCTCATACCGCTCAATTGGCAGCGGTTTAAGCTCTTGTTTTTCTATTTCCAGAAACAGCTCTGAACGGCTGAGCTTCTTCTTTTGAAAAGGAGCATTGTTATAGGAGACCAGAAGTTTTTTGATTGCGGCGTTCAGGGCATTAAGACTATAAAATTCCTCGTTTCGAAGGGCTGCATAAATGCGGGTGTAGGTTATATTTACAGCGCCCTCTACCAAAGATTTATCTTTTGGTTTTACAGGACGGGCGGGCATAATAGCGGTGTCATAATGGGAGGCAAAGCCTGCAAACTGCTCATTTATAAAAGGCTCATATTTGTTTGATTTTGTCACGGCTGATTTCAGATTGTCCGGAACAATACAGGCTGGAACACCTCCAAAAAAATGAAGGCAATTCTGGGTACTGTTTATAAAATCTGGAATTTTCTGAGAGAAAGAAGCCTCTACATAGGTATATTGACTGGCTCCCAAGGTTCCCACAAATACTTCTACCGGTATTATTTCACCTGTTTCCCTGTCAATGATATGAAGCTTTTTGCCCGCATAATCGATGAACAGCTTATCCCCTGCTTTATAAACAGTGGGCATATATCCATCGGACTTCTGATTCCATTTACTGTAGTGGTAACAGAACCGACTGTACATAATTCCTTCCGGATGTTTTTGCTTATACTCTTCCCAAAGAATATATCGTGTGACTCCAGTGCGTTTCAACTCTTTCTCCACGTAGGGAAAGAAAGCGTATAGATTGGTATGTGCGGTATCATTGGGGGTAAGGGTGTCATTAGGCTCAAACAGTTCAAAAAGATCATTGTCGCAGAGGCTTAAAAGTTCCTTGAGGTCAAAACCAGATTCCTCAAAAGCGCTAAGATATTTTACTACGGTAGTCCTTGATTTGCCAAGGCTTTTGGATATCCTGATATTGGAAAATCCATTGTTTTTCATTCTGATGATTTCTCGTATCATAACTGATCCTATTGTTTTATTGGCCATACTATGTTGATTTGTATCACATAATATAACCTAAAACCATCATTAAAAACTGTCCAGTTTGCCCCGGAATCAGGTGTTCACTTTGAGCAGGAATGAACTGTTCACTTTACCCAGGAATAAGGTGTACAGTTTGCTCAGGAATCAGGTGTTCACTTTGGACAGGAATGACCTGTACAGTTTACCCCGGAATACCCAAGTATATCTCGTTAAATAGATTTCCAATGGTATTTCCGACTGTTCGTTTACCTTCAAAATTTCCAAAGCAATATCGAGTACGAAATCCTTCTCCTTAATTCCATTTATTCCAATCGCACCAGAATCTTTTCCACCGTGTCCGGGATCAATGATTATTATTTTCTGACTGCCTATTTCCTGCCCAAAAACGAAACACATTTTTAGAAGCAAAAAGACAAAACTGACGTTTTTGAGCACTTTTTTCATTTTCACTTTTCGGGTTATCAACAACCTACCTTCCAAAATCCATAGAATTTGATGTCAAATAATGGCAACGGAATTCAAACTAAATCAAATAATATTTTATACACAAATATTTGATTATCAGTTATTTATAATCAAATATATGTAAATTTAAAAGAACGAAAATGAATCAAAAATCTAAACTTTTCCGTTATGAAAAAATCACTCTATTTGGCAATTTTTCTTTCATTGCTCTCGACTTCTCTTTTTGCACAAATTGGTGGGATCGAGAATAGTGTCAATGAAATCTCTGATACCATCAGGAGAATATTTCCTTTTCTTCTGGGCGCAATTTTTTTGGTTGGCTTCCTATTTAACGCAGGACACTTCTTCGGGGAAAATGCAGACCTCAAAAAAGGGATTACCCGGGTGCTCGTCTTCGTCCTTATCGCAGGGGCTGTCGTAGGAATATTTACATATCTAATCGGAATTGTAGTATAGCGATGAAAACGTTCGAGGTCTATAAAAATATCAGAAAACAAGCGGTCATCTTTGGACTGTCTATTTCACTGTTTGCATTAATGATGGTCACCATACTCGCTTCGCTTTTGGTTATCATCTTTTCATTCAGCTTTGGGATAATTATAGGACTCTTCATAATCAATGCTGCATTATACATTGTTTTGACCAGAATAAATAACACACCACAAGTCTTTCAAATGAAGAAGGCTTTTCCAACCATAATTAGTAATAAAAGAAATTCAAGCTTTGATTATGAACAAGATTAACCTTTCAGCATATCAACCCATTGCGGATATTCAGGACAATATCGTATTTGCCAATAATGGCAACGTGGTTTTATGCTATGAAGGGAATCTGCCAGAAATCTATTCCCTCTCTGAAAAGGACTTTGAGGACATTCACGGTGCTTGGTGCCAGGCTTTGAAGTCCTTGCCTGTTGGGACTGTGGTTCACAAACAGGATATCTACCTTAAAAAGTCCTATTCTTCAGAAAAGCTTCCGAATAAGACTTTTTTGGAAAAAGCCACACACGAGCATTTTAAAGGTCGTGGGCATATCGAACATAAGTGTTATTTGTTCTTCATTTTGACCAAGAACAAAGCACTCAACAATTCAAAATATGTCAATCCTTTCAGAAAGGTTTCTAAGGGAATTGTACAAGAACTGGATGAGAACATAAAGAGCTTCGCCAACTCGGTAAGCGATGCAGTTTCTTTTATCAACAATAGCCGGAGAGTGTCTCTCAAACCATTAAATGAAAAAGAAATTGTCGGTCTCACGGAGACCTATTTCAATGGCTTCAATGAGGGTTTCGATACTGATATTTTACTAGATAAGAAAAGCGTCAATATTGGCGAAAACCATTTTGATGCCCTTGCCATCAATAGCGAACTGTGCTTTGGCGAAAGTGTACAGAGTAGCAAGACCAATGAGAAATTCACTTCTGACGATTTTGTATTTCATCAAGGGTTTATTGATGGTCTAGGGCTTACCCTTAATGAGAACCACATTGTAAATCAGATCCTGTACTTGGATGATAAACATAAGTGGCGCAAGTTGCTCGATAAGAAAATAGAGGAACTTAACAAAAGTTCCAATTTCGGTTCACAGAACAAAGTGGTACTTGGAAAAATTCAACATATTCTAGACCAAATCAATGCCGATGATAATGCACGGATCATCCGTGGTCATCTCAATATTATTTATTGGTCAAAGGATGCTAAAGAGTTGGATAAAATTACCTCAAAGATTAAAACTGAATTCAAGGAACTGGATATCATCCCATATTATCCGAGAGGGGAGGAGCGGAAGAATTATATACTTAACAGTTATTGCTGTTTTTCGTCCAACTTCTCCAATAATGATTTATACGTTACCGATTTAAAGCACGCATTGTGCTTGTTCATCAACAACACCAATTACAAATCAGATGCTACCGGAATCATCTTCAATGATCGTGAACATAATATTCCAGTTCTCAAAGATGTCTGGGATGAGCGTAAAAAACGAATTAAAGCACGCAATTTTGCCATCTTCGCCCCTACAGGCGAGGGCAAATCCTTTCTAGCCAATAATATTCTACGTCAATACTTTGAAAGTGGTGTTCGCCTGGTTATTATAGATCTTGGAGGATCCTACACAAAATTTGCTAAACTATATCCTGAACAATACACAGTATTGCGTTACGAGAGTGGAAAGAATTTGGGTATCAATCCATTTTACATCAGCAATCAAAATGATTTGACACCAGAACGCCTTGAAGATTTATCTGTTTTCCTGTTTGAATTATTCGCTTCAGATTTAAAAATAACCAAGGCACAATCTGTTTCCGTCAAGAAAATACTGCGTCATTATTACGATAGCACTTCCGAAAATCATTCTTTAGAAGGTTTCTACGTCTTTATAGAAAGGAATCAGGAAGTCCTTCTAGACACCCTTAAAATCCATCCCGACTATTTCAATGTCACAAGCTTCTTGCATGTAATGTCCGAGTACGTCGGCGATGGTCTATATAGTTTCCTATTTGAGTTAGGTGAAGACCAGACCTATAAAATTGAGGACAAACGATTGATAGTTTTTGAATTGGATGAAGTAAAGGATAATAAGGAAATCCTATCCGTAATGTTGAAGCTGATTAAGTCGGCAATCCAACGAACCATTTGGAAGAATCGTGCGGAAAAAGGCATCATTCTATTTGATGAGTTTGCCAAGCAACTGAAGTTTGAAAACGTACTGGAAAGTGTGGAATTCTATTATCAAGCCATCCGTAAACAGAATGGTGCGATTGGCATTATACTACAGTCCATTAATCAGCTTCCGAATAATTCGACTTCAGCAAGTATTCTGGAAAACACGCAAGTTATCTACAGCCTCAATAATGAAAAAGGCTATGATGAACTAGTTAAAAGACTCAACCTTTCGAGCCACGATCTGAACCAATTAAAGTCCATCAAGAACAACTTTTCCGGTCCACGGAAGTACACCGAAATGTTCATCAAGATTGGAAAGGAAAGCAACATTTTTAGGCTCGAAGTGCCGAAAGAAGTATATGCAGCTTACCTGACCGATGGACAGGAAAACGAAGCCATAATGGCGATTTATGAAAAGACTGGCTCAATGGAAGAAGCTATCAAAATCTATATAAACTCTTAAATATAAACATTATGAAATTTTCGAAGAAAATTCACGAACACTCAAGCAACAGGCAAGCTTTGAGTAAAGCAAAAATCAAAACATTAATGATAGCAATGGCCATCGCTTTGTTATTGCCTGCACGCGCTGCGTGCCAAGGAATGCCCACTTATGACAACACCAATTTTATCAGTTTGGTAAAACAACTTATAGAATCAGGTAAGCAGACCGCAAACATAATCAAGACAGTAATGTTCTTAAAGACACAAAAAGAAAACATTGAAAAGGTCAACGATGTGGTTAGACAATTAAAAGCTGTTCGTGAAATTGGACGGAACAACCAACGCCTCATCCAAGTGATGCAAAGTGATTTGAGAGATATTCTTGACAGTCCTTACATCAAACCTGATGAAGTGGCAAGGGTATCGGAATCGTTTAGTGCCATTATAGAAAATTCCCTGGACACAATGGATTTCATCGATGAAATTCTATCGAATGATTACCTAAAAATGAGTGATGCGGAACGTGCAGAAATTTTAAAAGAAAAAGAACTGGAATCTAGAGAAATGGTCTCGAACATCAAGACAAAAACCAAACGTTACGAGGATATTATTTCCTTCAGAAAAATGCAAGACAAAGTAAATAACCGCGAAACCGAATATTAGAAATGGCCGCAACTATCATTTTAGGGATAGGGCTGGAATATATTGATACTATTTTCCAGACTATACAGAATAGTAGTTTCTCGCAATACACCATTGCAGGAATGAAAACGCTTGCTGTCCTGTTTTTCCTGATCAATATCCTAAAGAAATACAATGAAGGTATTGCGGATAAGGACGGTTACACTTGGGGACTGAGCCCGGGGGAATTGGCCAAAAATTTTGCAGTAGTGATATTGGTTATTTTTTCAACACAAGTATTAGGATTCTTTGATAGCATCCTTGTTTCCATAGAAGGGCAATATCGCGGAACTGCACCTGCCTTATTGCCTTTACAGATGCAGGATATTCCCATTGAGGAAGATGTTAATCTTATGGACGCTGCGAAAAATGCAATGACCCTACTTTATGAAGCTCTGGTAACGCCACTATATGGCTTCAAAATTTTCGCTTTTATTATTAGTCTCTTCCTTTGGATTCTGGATTTGTTTATTTATCCGCTATTTCTTGCAGAACGTTACTTTCTATTGGGCATAATGCAGGCCTTTTTCCCATTGGTCATTAGCTTAGCGGTATTTGAAAAATTCCGCTCCCTGGCCTACTCATTTTTCAAGTTATACGCTGCGGTTTATATGCTCGTGCCTGCCTTCTTTTTGGTCAATATATTTATCAATGCAATCTATACCGAGCTTAATACTAATTTTTGGACAAATCTTTTCGGAACAGATGTAGGCCAAGGCTTTTTTGCTCCTGTGGTACAGCTTGGATCTGTTGGTTTTATAGTTTTTCTGAAATTCAAATTATACAGGCGTGCCACGTCCTTCACGCTTAGACTGTTTACTAGCTAATCTAAAACAACATGAATACACCATACAAGAATATATATAGCGTCCTGAATTTAAACCGATTTATCGTTTTGGCCGTTGTCGTTTGTGCATTGCTAACCAGTACCTTTTCGGTTTGGATAGCTTTTACCACTCATAAAAATGCGCTCAATAGTGCCTTCGCCATCAATACCGACGGCAGTATCATTCCGCTCAAACTTGTTACCCAAAAAGAGAATTTCAAAGTCGAGGCTTTGGCACATTTAGAACTTTTTCATAATTACTTCTATAATATCGATGCCAGTAACTATGAACGTAATTTAAAAAAAGCACTATGGCTAGGTAATAGTTCCGTGGACAACCTGTACCGTCAGAAAAAAGCTGATGGTGTATATAATCGATTGTTACAGTATTCATTACTTCAAAAAGTACTGAGTATCGATTCTCGGATTACAGATAATAATGGCTCATACAGTTTTACTACAACAACCATTTTTGAAATCAATAGAGGGTCGATAATCGACACTTACGAATTGATTTCAACCGGGAATCTGATTATGGTTGACCGAAACTTCCCCAACAATCCACACGGATTATTGATTGCAGACTACTTCGAAAACACCTTAAAAAAATTAAACAATGAAAACTGAGCCGATAATCGGCATTTAAAAAACCACTCTTATGAAATGAGCCTTAACAATTTGGGGCATTAGCCGGAATGTTGATTGGCGAATTACATCTGACAAACGAAAAATAAATAAACAGCAACAGATGAAAATAGAAAAGAATAAAATTGTATTCGCAGCAGTACTAGCTGTAATTTTTATATTTCTTATTTCCTATTCCCTGATGGTAATGGGCGATGATGAAAGTGAAAATAAAAACCTTGAGCAGACCTTGGTACCCGATTTAGAAGAAAACCAGAAAGAATACGATTCTAAACTGGATGCCATCAATGATTTGAAAGAGGTTCGCGAAACCAACGCTCCTAGTATTTATGATGAGAAACTGATCGATTCTATGGGCTTTTATGATCCGGATCTACCCGAACGAGAAAAAGAACGCATCGTGGACAGTATTTATGATGCAGGTAGGATCCAATATTCCGAAAAGTCTTATCAGAATATCGGAGTAAAGAGAGATACCCGAAACGATGCACAGCAAATTGATTCAGCTGAAATAAATAGAGAGCTAAAAATTCAAGCCAAAGAACTTGGTCTGGAACATCAATTGTTCTTTGCAGCTGCACCCAGACACAATGAGATTTCAAGTATCAGTAATACAGACGAAACTATTTATGTGGTGGTCGATGGCGATCAGATTGTAAAAGCGAATACCAGACTAAGAATGCGACTTACCAAAGCTGCAACAATCAATAACAGAAAGATGCCTAAGAATACATTCGTATTTGGATTTATCAGCTTTCAGCCTAACCGTGCTTTGATTGAAATTGAGAATATCGATCATCATCCCACGAAACTCAAAGCATTTGATCTGCAAGATGGTAGTGAAGGTATTTATGTTGAAAACAATTTTCGTGCTGAGGCAACCAATGAAGTTTTGGATGATATAATTGGCGATATCAACATCCCGAGTGTTCCGCAAATAAGCGGCATTACTAAGATACTTAAACGTAACAATCGAAACGTAAAAGTAACCGTATTGAACAACTATAAACTAATTCTAAAACCAAAGCTATGAGACCATTTATTTTAATATCAGCTATACTAATTTGCGCTTTTACACCTCTACCTTGCTCGGCACAAGCTACACCTCAAATAACTAAAGTTCTGGACACTATTTATGCCAATGACACTAAAAATGTTGCACTCTTTTTTCCTGAACCCATTCGACAAGGAATAACCGGTTCAGAGAATTTTGTGTTTACTTACAACCGTGAAAAAGAACAATATTTTGGACTGCTACAGGGAAAGCCTGGAGAAGAAAGTAATCTTCTGGTAGTCAATAGAAATGGTTCCATTTTTTCGTACATTGTAAGGTATAAAGAGAAGCTTTTAAAGCTCAATTATTTCATTCCAATGTCCAACAGTATTGGAAATGAAAAGCCAAAAGTGAAGGATTCGATTCAGGCTGAGACTTCTGAAAAAAGTGTTGATTACAGGAAGTATTATTATGAAAAATTCTGCTCCTATCTTCTTGACAGAAAACAGCGCATCGGAAAGATTAAGAAACGAAACGAAGACATAATTTTAAGTGTTGAAAATATTGTTTTCGATAAAGAAGAGCTCTACTTCGTTATCCAGATTGAGAATAATTCTACTTTGGATTACGATTTGAATTTCTTGAAACTCTCTATTGAAACAAGACAAAAAGGAAAAAGGAAATCGTTGCAACGGCTGTATCAGGAACCGATTTACATACAGAATCTGCCTTCTAAAATCGCAGAAAATGAAACGGTACGATTCGTTTATGTGTTGCCTAAGTTTTCATTATCAAATGATCGAAGGGCAATTTTGGAACTGAATGAGAAAGATGGCGAACGTAATATTGAACTGAGAATATCACATAAATACATTAATAATCCAAATTGATAAGGCTATGAAACATTTAGTTATTTGCTCGCTAGTACTTTTATTTATTTCCTGTTCTCAGAATAAAACCCTTACCCCAACTGAAACTGCCAAAGTTGTTGCCGAAAGTTTTTATCACGGTGATGAAGCAACCTTAAAAAAACATACCACAGCGGAAGGCTATGCAAACCTTTCAAGTATTCAAGAAATGTTTGCTCAAGAAAAAAGCTCAGACTCCAATTTTAAGATAATAGGTGAAGCTATGGACGATGATGTGGCTTGGGTAAAATATTCCACAGCTTACGATACGAAGCCCGGGGTTTTTAAGCTGGTTCAAGAAGATGGCAAATGGAAGGTTACTCATAATGGGCCGAGGAATAAAGGGCCTTTTTGAATTCGTTATTTCCAATCATAATTAGAGTGCCCACAGCCACATCTAATAGTCTTCGCCACAGTATCGTAATTTTTTAACGAAACTCTCGGTCTTCTACAATCTTCTTTATCGCAAACGAATATATTTTCTAACGCTAAGATATCGGACCAGAATGCTTTCAAATCCCCAATTTTCGGATTGGAAGGGTTATCGTGGGAAAGTAGATTTCCAAATAAGGCTGAATTAGCTACACGCTCAATGGTAGGAAACTCTTCCTTAAGTTCCTCGCTTTTATCCTTTATTCGGGATTTTAACGCGTTTATTAATTCATCGGGCATTCGTTTTTCATTAAAGTCATTATACCTAAAACTTACCTTTACATCCAAGTTTGAACATATTTCTTTAAGTGAATGTTCTAAATAAATCCTTATAGGATTACCCAAACCTTCAATATTGCTTTCGACGATAGACTTTTCTATACGCTCTTTCAAGTCGTTAGGTTTTTCATCTAAAAATGTACCTTTACTCTCTGTCCATTTAATTTCGTTTATAATCCAGTTTTTCTGCTTGGCCAGAGGACTAACGAAATTTTTGAACCAATCATATTCGTGTGTGAGCAGAATAATCTGATATTTTGAAAACTTCTCAAAAATCAACTCAGCAAATCTTTTTCTATGATTAGTATCGAAACTGGATATCACGTCGTCAAGAAGCACGAAATCATTATTGTCATTAAAAGCTTCTACAGATGCTAAAAAGAATGAAAGTCCAAAACAGTTTAAATGTGATTCACTAAAGTATTTTTGAGGTGGTGAAACCCATTCTCCAGGGAGTGTTAGCTCAACTCTGTCTGCTTCTTCTCCCGGGGGTACCCCCGGGAGAAGAAAATTTTAGTTTTTCGTTTCATTGGTGGCTAAGTCCAACTCTAGCCGACCTTCAAATTTAATAGCTAATTGTTGAACTACCAAACCCCAGTTCTGCAGTGGGGCGTTCCATTTCTTTTCAATTCTTCTGGTAGCTAGGTAAACCAGCTTCAATAGTGCCATATCATTGGTAAAAGCGCCTTTGGTCTTGGTTACTTTTCTTACCTGCCGGTGAAAAGCCTCTACGGCATTTGTGGTGTATATGAGTTTTCTAATGGGTGCGGTATATTCAAAATAAGCACTCAATCGGTCCCAGTTATCATTCCAGGAACGGATCACTATGGGATATCTTTTGCCCCATTTTTCTTCCAGATCCAGTAAAGCCGATTCAGCCTGGTCTTTGGTGTCAGCCTTGTACACCAGTTTAAGGTCTTTCATAAAATCTTTTTGATCCTTACTGGCCACATACTTCATACTATTGCGGATCTGGTGGACAATACATAGCTGAATATCAGTCTTGGGATAAACAGAATGAATGGCTTCACTAAAGCCCGTAAGATTATCCGTACAGGCAATCAGAATATCTTTTAAGCCACGGTTGTTTAATTGGGTCAGCACCTGAAGCCAAAAATTGGCCCCTTCACTTTCCGAGATATACATACCCAGCACTTCCTTTCTTCCAGCTTTATTTATTCCTAAAATATTATACAAGGCCTTGTGCTTTACTTTGCCTTCTTCGCGTACCTTGAAGTGCATCGCGTCGAGCCATAGGATGCAATATACCGGCTCCAAGGGGCGATCCTGCCATTCCTTAACCTTGGGAATCACCCGGTCCGTAATATCACTTAGAACGTGTGTGGATATCTTGGAATCATACATTTCCTCTATATGAGCTGAGATATCCCGCAGGCTATTGCCCATCCCGTACATGCCTATAATCTGCTTTTCTAAATTATCGGCCAGGATACGCTGGCGTTTCGCTACGATCTCCGGCTCAAAGGTACTGTTACGATCCTGGGGCGTGTTAATGGTGACGTCCCCTTGGCTGCTCTTTAGGGTCTTTTTGCCTTTGCCATTACGCTTATTACCTGCTTTTGAGCCTTTTTCTTCATCGGAAAGGTGCGAAGACATTTCTGCTTCCAGGGCCTCTTCCATAAACTCCCTAAGCATTGGAGCAAAAGCGCCGTTTTTGCCGGTTAGGGATTCTCCTGATAAAAATTGTTTTAATGCTTTTTCCTTTAATTCCTTAATCTCTTCTTGTGTCATAATCTAGTCTAAAAATTTTAATTTAATTTTCAAAGTCTAGACAGACTTGAGATTACACCCTCTTCTGTTCTAAGAAATCACGCTTAAAAAGACACCCCCAAACCGTCCCTCTTTTATAAGATTTTTCAGTAATCAATCTATAACCGTCAAAAGTCACTTCTAAAAAAGAATCATCAAATTTATATTTTTCTTTTTTTATTTTGCCTTTTTCATAAGTAAAAGCCCTGGCGATGATCACTTGGGAAAGCCGTTTTTTAGCTTCTTCAAAAACTATAGTTAACGAGTTTGGATATAATTCATCATCTCCATCTACAAAGCAAATCCATTCGCCCCTGGCTTTTTCTAAACCTAAGTTTCTTGCTGCACTTACCCCTGCATTTTTTTGATGATAAACATTTATTCTGTTATCTTTTAAAGCATAATCTTCACAAATATCGCCTGAATTATCAGTGCTTCCATCATTAATTATTAATAATTCATAATCTTTAAAATCTTGTGTAAGTATTGAATTTAAACAAAAAGAGAGGTCCTCTTCTATATTATATACAGGAACAATTATAGACAATTTAAGCTTAGTCATTTAAAGCTTCTTTTAAAAAGTTTTTTGATTTTTCTCTTTCTTGATTCAGAATTCTATTCACCTTAGCAAAATCAATTTCTTCGCTAATTAATTTAAAATCTATTGAGTCTTCTTCGGTAATTGCCCTATTTTCTAATCCGAAAGTTTTTAGTAATGAGTAAAATCTTGATGCACCTCTTCTTTTATTAACAATAGCTATAAAAGGCTTGTTAAAAAGTATAGCAAAAGCAGTTCCATGAAAAGAATCGGTAATCACAAATTTAGCATCTATAAAAGCTCTTAACCATTCTTCAATTTCAGGGAAGACACATTGATGAATGTCGAAACCATGCTCTAATTCTATCTTAAAGTTTTGTTCCGGCATCACTTCAAAGTATTTCATTCCTAATTCCTCACTTATATTATCAATTATTTTCTTCTTAGTTTCATTTCTATCTAATACATAAGAAAATAAATTTCCGTCGCTCTTTTTGATATTTTTAGCCTCAACCACAGAAATAAACTTATCTTTTGTCAATAACATTGTGGGATCTACTAGATGTTGTGCCTCAACATTTAAATAATCCTGGCAAAGTTGAACAGCAGCATCTTCTCGCACAGAAATAGGATCAAATAATTGGGCCAATCTTTTAAATTTCTTTGTTTCTTCTTCATTAAATTCCCATTCGGATACTCCAAAAGAAGCCGAATAAGCTATTTTTTTTACCTCATTGTTATCTTCAAGAAAGTCAAGAAATTCAAGATTATTCCCTCTTGCTTCATTGCGTCTCCATACCTGGTCGCTCCCCACCACATAAGCATCAAACTTATACTTTCTATGAATTTTATTTATTTCAGAATTATTTGTAATTCCTTCTGTAAGAATGATATTGTTTTCAACAAACCCTCTTGTATTTTTATTTATAATTTTAAATTCTTCATTGGACTGCCACCCCCTTAATTTGATATTTTTTCCGCTTAATTTCAGCAAGATTCTTTTCCCTAAAGACAAAAATTTAGTTTTGATAGGTGTTTTAGGCAGCCTATCGATGGTATAAACTTCATGCCCCATTTCTTTTAAGATATCCTGGAGGGCATAGTTTTGTAATATCCCTCCATAATTATAGATTAGTGGATGAGTGATAATTCCTATTTTCATGATTTGATTCTTTCTAAAATTGAACGAGTTAGATTTATTTCTCGTTCTTTCTCAACATGTTATTAAAGTTAACGAGTTTGTAAATGAATAATATAAGATTCTATTGTAGCTTCTTTAAAGTTTCTTCTACATTCCTACGTTTAGATAAAGTAACTCTAAAATTGGCTGTTGCAATACCAATTGGAATAAGGCAAATAATTTTCTCCGATTTAGGAATTGAAATAATTTTATCTAATTCCTTTTCATCCTTGACCATTTTCCCCCAATTAGCGGGACAGCTTGCTATATTATAGAAGTGAAGAGAGTACAAAAGATTTAAAAGAAAAACGCCACCATCAATATAAAATTGATTTCTTTCCCCTACAGTATAATAATAATTTCTATTATTAGTGAGAATTAATAATTGGCTTACTTTCTCTTCATACCCAGTAAAACCACCCTGGATTTTCAAAACTTTATCTATTTTTTCCTTATCCTCCAATAAATAGACCGTGTTAGCTTGCCTATTACAGACGGAAGGCGCTGTTAATGACAAAGAAATAGCTTTCTCAATTAATTCAGGCTTTACTTTTTCTCCTGTGTAGGTTCGAATACTTTTTCTAGAGATGGCAAATTTATCAAAAGATGCGGATGCATTTTGGTAAAAATCTTCATAAGATGAATCAATAGCACCGGAAAATTCTTTTACATAATTATTTTTAAGCAGTAACTTATATTTTTCATAAAGTTCCTGAGAAAAATAATCCTCAATATTAATATTTTTCTCTTGATGTATTTCATAATATTTACACATCACTTTTAGAGTAACTTCAATCTGCGTTCTGTTTAAATTTTCTAATAGATTCTCTGATTTCAAATATTTGTGAATTCTTTCCACCCTATTTTGAGCAAATCTGGGTTTCATGTTTAGGTATAACATTCCCTTTTCAATAGAATGATAGTCAAGAATTAACAATGCCTCTTCTTTCTTTAAATTATCAAGTTTAAAGAGGGTAGAGTATTGGTAATAAAGTCGAAAATCGCTATATGTATTTGTTAATAAGTAAAATAAACTTCTGTTTTTCTTAGCTTTTTGAAGGAAGGCTTCAGTAAAATTATCACCTAAAATACCCCTTATGATATTTTTAAATTTTTCTCTCATTTTTTTATAAAAGACTTTAACAAAACATAATCCGATTTACTTAAACCTATAGACAAAACACAGAATGCACTGATGAGGAGTGTAATTATTAGACTCCACCATCCATTGGATAAATTATATTCTTTCAATAGAGTAAAAAGCACATAAACAATAGCCGATACCAAAACAATTCTTAAAAAGGTACCCTTTAAGAATTTACTAATTTTTAAATTTAATAAGGCTTTCAAGAAGAATAAACGAGATATTAATGATAAAAAATTAATTAATATTATCGAATAAAAAACTACCGCAGGTTTACCTCCATAATACAGCCAAATAGCTGCAAGTGGTAGAGTTAAAATAATGAGACTTCCTATTAAAATTTGATAATTTTTAATTTTCCCAGTAGCCTGCACCGCAACCATTAATGGTCCAGATATACAGTCTACTAAAACGCCTATTAAACTTAATTGTACAAAAATAGTGGTGTATTGTGGTGGGTTTTTAAGCCAAAGGTTTAAAATGAAATCGGTATTAAACAAAATTGGAGCAATTATGAGCAACATCAACAAAAAAGAAAATTTTGAGCTTTGAATGACAAGTTTATGCATTCGTTCTAAATTTCCTTCTGAATAAGTTTTTATAATTTGAGGATTAACAGCTCTTTGAAAATTTGTTACAAACTGATTAACGGCACTTTGCACTTGTAAGGTTAAGCCATAAGCTGCGTTTACAACTGTTCCGAAAAATAAGTTAAGTACAATATTAATTCCCTGCCCTCTACTTACAGAAGCAAGACCTCCAAAAAGATTCCACCCTGAATAGCTAATCAATTCTTTAAAATAAGTTTTGTCATATTCAAAACTATATTTACTTGCTTTATAATTTCTCCTACAATAGATTTGATAGGCAATTCTAATAATCAGGGAAACTAAAAACATCATTGCCGCATAAGCAATCAACTTATCACCTCCATAAACAACTAAAAGAAACACCAAGCCTAATTTTAAACATACTTCAACAATACTTATATACGCATAAACATTCATCTTTTCATAAGCAATGATAAGTGAATCATAAGGCACTTGGATGATGCCTATTAAAGCCGTTAAAACAGAAAATTGATAAACAATATTAGCTGCAAAAAGCCTATCGGGAGGTAATACAACTTTATTATTCACATACCAGAGTCCTATGGTCTCTGCAAAAAATAAAATGATTACTGCAATTGCTATATGGATAGTTAGTGTTACACTAAAGGTTTTTTGTAACCTACTTTCATCCTTTTTTCCAAGATCGAACGCCAAATATCGTTGAGTAGCTGAGGACATAGAAGAATTTAAAAAACCAAATAAAGCTACAATTCCCCCTACTAAAGAATAAATACCGAAATCTGACACACCAAGTTGCTCCAGTACGATTCGGGACATATAAAGCGTAACCCCCATTACCAGGAACATCCTAAAATATAGGAATAAAGTGTTTTTAGCTATGGTTTTTGAAGAGGACATTTAATTCTTTGATCCTAAATAAATTGATTCATATCTTTATTGTTTTGATTTTAAATCAGTCGTGCCTAAATTAGTTTATACGATATATTTTCTTTCATATCATCCAGGTCCTCTAGAGAAATCGTCGGAATTGAATGGTTCTAACCCAATTACGAGAATACGCAACTACGTCATAACTTCCCTTCTACTATTTTTAATACACCCTTCACATCATATACCACCGCAGGTTTAGCTTTAAACTGCTCCAGGTCCATCTCCAAGAACTCTTTATGAGCAACAGTTAAAACCACTGCATCAAACTTCTGTTTAGGTAGTTGTCTGGTGGTTTGCAGGCCATATTCGTGTTTAACCTCTGCAGGATTCGCCAGGGGATCGTAAATAGTGAGGTTGGTGCCATAAGATTGCAGTTCGTTGACTACATCTACCACCCTGGTATTCCGCACATCTGGGCAGTTCTCTTTAAAAGTGAAACCCAATACCAGGATGTTGGCACCTTTTACTTTAAGTTCGTTTTGCAACATCAGCTTAATCACTTCAGTCGCTACATATTTTCCCATAGAGTCATTCATACGCCTTCCCGCCAGGATGATTTCGGGATGATAGCCTATTTCCTGAGCTTTTTGCGCCAGGTAATAAGGATCTACGCCTATACAATGCCCACCTACAAGACCGGGTTTAAAGGGCAAAAAGTTCCATTTTGTTCCTGCGGCTTCCAAAACATCCTGGGTGTCAATATTCATCTTATTAAAAATCTTTGCCAATTCGTTTACAAAAGCAATATTAATATCTCGTTGGGAATTCTCTATCACCTTAGCGGCTTCAGCTACTTTAATAGTTGGTGCCAGGTGGGTACCGGCGGTAATCACTTCTTTATAAAGCGCATCTACTTTTTTCCCAACTTCAGGTGTAGAACCCGCGGTTACTTTTAAGATTTTCTCTACCGTATGCTCCTTATCTCCCGGGTTAATCCTTTCCGGCGAATAACCTACAAAGAAATCTTCGTTGAATTTGAGTCCGCTATGCTTCTCCAGTACCGGCACACATTCGTCTTCCGTAACTCCTGGATACACGGTAGATTCATAGATCACGATATCTCCTTGCTTTAACACCTTAGCCACGCTTTCGCTGCTTTTGTATAGCGGAGTAAGATCGGGGCGGTTATTTTTATCTATTGGGGTGGGGACGGTGATGATGTAGTGGTTGCAGTCCGCAATGTTTTCTAATTGATCAGTAACATACAAGCCATTTTGAGTTTCATTCGTGTTAGATCCTGAAACAAGTTCAGGATGACGATTCCCAGTCGACCCTGACCTCTCGACTGCGCTCGAGGTGACAAGTTCAGGATGACGCGTCGCTAAAGATTTTATATCACTAACCAGAACCTGTTGAAGTATTTCATCTTCTACTTCGAGTGTACTGTCGTGTCTTTTTTGAAGCTCTGCTACCCTGTCTTTGTTGATATCAAATCCTACTACCGGGAACTTAGTAGCGAAAAGCCTGGCTAAAGGAAGCCCTACATATCCAAGGCCTATTACTGCAATTTTAATGTTTTCGTTCATTTCTATTATTCTTTGATCAGTCAGTGATTTTAAGACAAGAGCATAGCTTTAGACACTTTTACAAGCGCTTCAGTTACTGTTGCTAAAAATTTAGATTTTTTCCGTCGGAGTACGGAGGTGGGTTACACCATAAAAAGGTTTAGGTATTTTGCAATTGTAGGGAGCTGCAAAATGATTAGTTGTCAGTTGTTAGTCCGTAGACGATAGATTTGGTTTTTATTCGGTTGTCAGTTATCGATTGTGAGTTGTCGGTTAAAAAACTGGAAACTTCCTACCCACAACTGCCAACTGAATACGGCTTCGCCACAGTGAGTCACATTTTTGACCCTCGCTGTATCTTCAATTATCAACTGTTTTTATATAGTTGCTGCCCATAATAACGGCAACAATTAAAAAAAATTATGGAAAAGCGTAAATAGAATTTGTTTTCCGTTAAAGCCGCGAAGATAGAACACATCTAAGAGCCCTGCCAAGTCCAATATGTTAAAATTCCTAACTAAAATTAACTTTCATTAATTTTTAAATTTAATCCCTTTCTGCATAACAAAAATGAATTGAATGTGACCATTCCTTAAATTTAATGTAAGGTTTACAGATATTTATTCCATATTCATAGCCTGAAAAACTTGTTGAATTTCGCCTGGCATTTATTAAAGAAAAAATTAAATATTTTCATCAGAAGAAAGAAGAATAAGTAACCTGGAAGCCTCAGGGAAAGTTGCCTGGAATAAAATTAAATTTAGAAGATCATAAAAAATTTTAACTAAATAACCTCTTTGGTTTTTACTTCTACCGTAAACCCAAGATGTGGCAGCACGAGACGCATTTTTCTTTTTCCTATATCCCGAATAATGGCTTCTTGCTGTTTAAAGGCTCCGTTTTTAATGGTTATTTTATCACCCGCGTTAAGGTGTTCTACCTTAGCATCGTCTACCCTATCTTCTTCCAGCCACTCCCGGATTATTTCTATTTCCCTGTCTTTTACTATTGCAGGTTTGCCTAACCAGAATAAATACCGCACCACGCCCGGTACATCAAAAACCTGGTTTCGGCTTTTTTCTTCGAGTTTAATAAATACATAGGATTTAAAAAGAGGGGTTCTAAGCTTTTTCTTCCGGTCGTTCCATTGTTTTATTTCAGTGATCAAAGGACAATAGACCTCCACCCCCATTTGTTCCAAACCTTCGGCCACTTTTTTTTCCATTCTGGGTTTGGTATATAAAACGTACCACGACATATCTAAGATTTATTTTTTATCTCTTCGCAGTAGGGTGATTTTGAAGAAATTTAGATTGAATTGTTAGTTAGTAGAATCAAAATTACAAAGATTTTGAGTAAGAATAAGGGTGTCTATACGCTGAAATAAAAATCAATTTATGAAGTACTCAAACATAATGAGTTATTAAGGAAGGTCGGATATATTGTTTTTAATAAAATTTGTACTCGTGCGGAATTGTAGGTAACAATAGGAACTCCGTCGCAACAACCTCAGTTGTTCCAGTCTTACTATTAGTAAAGGCACTACTTAGTTCGCAGAATGTTTTCCATCTTTTTGCCTTTCGCCAATTCATCTACCAATTTGTCTAAATATCTTACTTTTTGGGTCAAAGGATTATCGATTTCCTCTACCCGATAGCCACAAATTACTCCGGTAATGAGGTGCGCATTTGCATTTAGATTTGTTTTATTGAAAAAATTCTCAAAGCTTACTTTCTCTTCAATAAGTTCCTTTTGCTTTTTTCATCATAACCTGTTAACCATTCAATAACCTTCTACAATTCTTCTTCTGTCCGGCCTTTCTTCTCCGCCTTTGCTAGATAATGCGGATATACCGAAGCAAAAGTCATTTTTGCCATTCGCTGGTTGTGTTTGGGTGTTGTTTTCATAACCTAATTTTTAGTAGCTTCTAAATACTGTCTAACATTTTAGATGTAGTGGGAATTAGAAAAAGTAGGTTTAAGTTATAAAATTATTGAGCGTTCTAAAATAAATAACTGCAAAATCACACGAATATGATGAGAAATAATATAAAGACCTCAGGTAAATAAATTTCTACTTCCCCTGGCTAAACCTGCTCACCATCGAGGTGAGCAGGTTATGTCTCTTGCTTTTGAATGTCAACATCCCGGATTCTGAAATAATCAGAATAACGATTTAAAAATCTTTATTTAATTCTGCTTAGTATTTCTTTGACTCATTTCTTTATCACTTAGTTCCTGGCCAAAAAAGGGCATTCCGTCTTTCCACCTCAGCACTCTTGCGCGGGTGTGACGATTGGGATCGTATAGTGCCTCTCCCTCAATTTCCTTATAATCACGGGCGTGATAGATCATTATATCTGTCTTGCCGTCTTTAGCTTTTGTAAAACTGTTGTGGCCGGGACCAAAGCGATCCAGATCGGGATTGCTATAAAATACCGGTTTTGATAATTTATGCCAAGAATCGGGATCAAGCAAATTAGCATCGGCATAAGCCCACATTAAGCCTATAGAATAATTGGCATCTGTAGCACTGGCAGAAAATGTTACAAATACTTTCCCATGGCGCAAGAGTACCGCGGGAGCTTCATTCACCCTGTGACCCCGTATTTCCCAGTCGTGGGTTGGTTGTGAAATCACCACTTGTTTATCTGCCAAAGTAGTTGGACTGTTCATTTCAGCTATATATAATCCGGTATTGATTATCGTATCTGAAGCTCTGTCTGTCCAGATCATATACCGTTGGCCGTCTAATTTAAAGGTGGTGGCATCCAGGGAAAAATCATCCCTATTACTTACAACCTGGCCTTCTTCTTTCCATTCACCTTTGGTAGGATCGGGGGAAGGATTTGACAAAGCATACATTCTTATTTTCCATTTTTCTTCTGCTGAACCGGCTGCGAAATACACATACCATTTCCCGTTTATGCGATGTAGTTCCGGAGCCCAGATATGGTTTCCCATTACTCCTTTATCGTGTTTACGCCATATAATTACTGGCTCAGCCTCCTTTATCCCATTAATAGTTTTTGATTTACGAATTTCAATACGATCGTATTCTGGAACAGTTGCTATAAAATAATAGTTGCCGTCTTCAGCTTTAGTAACAAAAGGATCTGCTCTTTGTTCAGCTAAGGGATTATCAAATTGAAGATTTTTTATTTGCTCTTTTTCAGTTTTTGAAGAACCACAGGAACACATTATAAAAATAAGGTTTAAAACTCCAAAAACTTTTAATAATGGTATAACGGAATTTCGCATTTTACTTAGATTTAAATTTTGTTCAATTTAAAAATAATATTTTAAGTGTGAAATACACAATTAAAATATTTAAAATCAATTATACTTAAAAAAACTGTTATAAATCTAGTAGAAAATTTCTCCAGGAACTGGTTTTGCGAAACCGGAAGATTACCCTAAAGTATCATTTTGTAAAAGGTCTTCAGCAGTTTTTAAACCACTATGGTAGTCGGATTATACCCGATCTCAAAATTGCAGGAATTGGCAATAAAACACATCCTGCCTGCTTCCTTGTGCAATTCATTCGCTTTTGAAATCATACTTTCCTCTGTTACTTTTACCATAGGGTTCAGGCTGACTTCAGTAAACTTACCGCTTCCGTTGGAAGTTTCTTCCATTACTCCGGTTGCATTGTCCAAATAGGCTACTACTATAATTTTGTGCGTAGAACATAAATGCAAATACCAAAGCATATGACAGGCAGCTATGGAAGATAAGAATAAATCTTCGGGATTATATTTGCTTTTATCACCCAGAAAGGCCGGGTCGGCTGAACCATTTATTTCACTGTTTTTTCCTTCAGCTGAAATTTTATAATTTCGATTATAGGATTTGTAATTTAGAGTTCCTTTTCCCTCATCTCCCGTCCACTTCAGGTTTAATTTGTATTGATGTTTTTTCATTTTTAAATAATATTCAGCCTTCAATCATTTAATCTTTCAACCATCATAGACGAAAAATAATTTACCCCTGTTCTAATACATTCTTCGTCTACAGCAAAGTTTGGGGTGTGTGGCATTGAAATAATTCCGTTCTCATAATTCGAGCCTCCTAAAAAGAAATAAACTCCAGGCAGCTTTTCCTGAAAATAAGCAAAATCGTCACCAAAATAACCTGGAGTTACCCCGTGCAAAAGTACTGCAGTCTCTGCACCGTAAATGTTTGCAATATGGTTAAGGGCTTCTGGTGCTAATTTTTCATCATTAAAAAGAATGTCTTTTTCATAAGAATACGCTACACTTAACAAATCTTCAGCATAACGTGATGTTCTAATCTCTGCTTCAACATCTTTTATTAATGCATTAAGCTGCTGTTGATCACTAGAATTAATTAGGCTGCTTATAGTAACTTCACCTTCAGATTCCTGTATGCTAAAATCCTGTAACAAGGTTAAATAATTTTTAAATATAGTATTGGGATTTGCGAGACCTACTTTAGGGTCTAAAGTGTTTTTAACATCCCAAAACTTACTATCCTTTTCTACATTTTGATAACTTGAAAGTAAATTTTTAGTATAGTTAATTAAAGTGTCTTTGTCTTTATCTGAAATTTTATATTTTATATCTATTCTATTAAGATAGGCATATAAGGGGCCCGGTTTGGTAGCAATCAAACCTGTTGGTAAAGGAGATATATGTAAGGCGTATATTTCTTCAGGCTGAATAAGGTCAAATAACCCATCATTAATCATTGCCCTGGCACCTTTATAATTTTCTTCTGCCGGTTGAAAAACAAAGTAAATTGTTCCTTGTAAATTCTCCTTTTGGCTAGCGAGAACATTTGCAATTCCCATTCCAATAGTTGTGTGTACATCGTGCCCACAAATATGCCGTACCCCTTTATTTTCCGATTTAAAATCAACAACATCTGGAACATCTGAAGGCATCGCATCAATATCTGCTCTCCAGGCAATTCGTTTTCCTTCTTTTGCACCTTTTAAAATACCTACTACGCCATACCCTCCAATATTGGTTTTAACCTCCAGGCCCAGGGAAAGTAAATACTCCTGTATTTTTTTTGATGTTTTTTCTTCTTGTTCAGATACTTCGGGATGCTTGTGTAAGTCCCTCCGAATTTTCACAAGACTGTCAAAAATATCATCTGTTTGGGATTGAATTAATTGATGAATTGAAGGTACAGTTGATGCTTCCTGACCAAATACAAAAAGACCTTGGAAAAGAAATTGTAAGAAAAATAAGGCACTCAATCTTTTAAGAGCTAAACTAATATTCTTGATATTTACACGATAATTGATTTAAAACCGCCCAGGTAATTTACTAAATTATATAGTAGATTTAGCAGTTAAAAGAATACCTCACATAAATATATGCTAAACCAGCCATCCTTCAGGGCAGGTTTATTTCAGATCCTAAAATAATAAACAAGTTAAATGCTATACGAAATTAGACTTTTCAAACACCTCTTTAGAATTCTATAGATTTAGAGTACACTCTATTTCTTCTGTGGTAATTCTCGGGTTAACCAACCTCTTTTACTGGCAGTGGCCATAGCGTAAGGTGTAATCCAGAACAAGCCAAAAGTATAGAAAATACTATAGGAGTAGATCCAAAAAGATTCAGCGATATTGTACTTTTTAGCATAGAAAAATGCAGGAAGAGTCGAAAATACCAAGATACTTAATAGGGTTGAAGTAATAAACAGCACGGGATGTGCTACCAGTAAAACGATCATAATAAGTATTAATGGATAGGTGGTTAGCATTTTCATCCATTGGTTTAATAATAAAATACGAGGACCGGACTTTGACCCCATCCTAAAAGTTTTAAATGCAAATTTAGACATCATAAGATTTTCACGCACATTACTTCTTTCCCAACGGGTAAACATTTTATGTAAACTGCTAAATTTTTCAGGAATATTGGTAAGCACATAAGCATTACGCTGAAATAAAACGTGGAAGCCCTGTTTTAAGATCATATTAGTCATTGCACGATCTTCACCAATATCTGTTGGCTTGCCCATAAATGTTTGATTTATCCATTCAGGCAAACAATTTTTGACGGCCGTTGCGCGATAAGCGGCTAAAGCACCAGGGGTACATAATACAGATCCCAATACACTTTGTGCTGAGCGTATAAACTCAAAACTAAATACAAAACTCACATTAAGCATTCGGGGAATAATCGCTTTTTCATTGTTTAAAACGCGAACATTTCCTGGCACGGCACCACAGTTCTCATTAGTTACAAAAGGAGAAACCAGGTTGCGCAAAGTATCCTTTTCTACAATAGAATCACTATCTACCGTAACGAAAACTTCACCTGTACCAAGGTTAAACCCACGATATAACGCGTGTCTCTTACCCTGATTATTTGGTTGCTGAAATATAGAAATACGGTCTCCCCATTCTTCTTTGGCTTTTTTCATCCAATCCCAGGTATCATCTTTACTTCCGTCGTCAATGGCAAGAAGCTGTAATTTTTCAGCCGGATATTTACTGTTAATCAAACTTTTTAAAGTTGAATAAACCAGTTTACCTTCATTATAAGCTGGTACAATCACAGTACAGCTAGGTAATTCGGTATCTGTTACAGAATTCACCGGTTTATATTTAAAGAATAACCTGGCAATATAGGTTAAGAAACCCAGTCTGAATATTAATAAAAACCCACTGAGAACAAGCAGAATAATCCCACCCAGGGTATCCATTCTATTCATATTAACCGCTTTAAATTCAGCTTGTAAAAAGTAGAATGAAAAAGCGCCTCCAATAAGGAGTAAAAATGTTGAAGTTAAGATGAACAGGTGTCTTTTGGTAAAGATTGCTTTTCTATAATTAACTGAATCTTCTTCTGAATCAGTTGAATTTTCAGTTTGTAAAGTAGTATTATTAATTTTAAAATCTTTTGCCGAAGCCGAAGAGAAGTATTTAAAGTTCGAAGTCATCATTTTTATAATTTTTCTTTTAAAACCTTAGACACAATTCTTTGTAAAATGAGAACCTAAATAGTCCAGGAGTAATTCCGCTAGGGAATAGCAATATCTATACCCGGGGGTGGCACTATTGAAAATGAGACTATTAACAATCCCTCCTGTAGATTAAAATGGGGACATTCTGGGAAAGTTGGGGAGAAAGTCTACATTAAATTGGCGACTTTTTGTCCATTAAAAAAGTCCGCAGTTTTCACTGCGGACTTTCCATTCATCCGTGACCCCGGCAGGAGGAAGTTTATACAGTTTAACGCAAGGACAAAAAGCACTGTTTTCTTTGAAAACTACTTATAAAATCAATGTTTACAGCACATTACACTTTAACTAACAATGGGATGCAATTGAGTTAAATTTGATGTTATGGTGTAATTGTGGACTAGATGTGGACTAGAAATTGTATATTAGTAATTACTTTATTTAAGTCCACGGATTATGACCATTTCTTTTTATATCCAATCCAGTAAAGATCCTGCTCCAATCTACGTACGCGTTCGGGAAGGTCGGGATATCGATGCTAAAAGTAAAACCCAAAAGACCATAGATCCAAAACTTTTCAGTAAAGGGAAAATAAAACTTCGAAAGATTCCCGCCGGGGTCGATGCAAAAGATAAGGACTGGATCCAAAGAGCGAACAACGAACTCATCCTCATCCAAAAAAAACTGGATCAGCTAAAGGTGCAACTTACCGACCGGCTCAATAACCGCAAGGATGGACAGATAATCAACAGTCAATGGCTTAATGAAGTCATTGCCCCACGAAAGACAACTGAACTTCCCAAAGCCCTTCTCTCCTATTTTGATTATTTTCTAGAATCCAAAAAGACAAGTTTAAACGTCAACACCATTAAAAAAATTAAAGTATTCAAACATCGGTTGGAGCGTTATGAGAAAACACATGGAACCGTCTATATCAACGAAGTAGACAAACGTTTTGCTCTCTCCCTGCAACGCTGGTGTGATCGGGAGAAATATGCACACAATACTAAAGTAAAAACCTTAAAGGTATTATTGACCGTTTGTAACCACGCCAAAGAAAACGGACTCCCCACCAGCGCACAATTACCCTATATTACCCGAGGTCTGAAATACCAAAAAACCAGTCACGTCTATTTAGATTTTGAAGAACTAAAAGGGATAGCAGCAACTCCAATGCCAAACCAGCGGACGGAAATTGCCAGGGATTGGCTGATTATTAGTTGTTTTACAGCCCAACGGGTTTCCGATTTTCTGCGCTTTTCCAAAAATAAACTGGTGGAAATGGAAGGAATGCAATTTTTGGACATTAGCCAAAAAAAGACCGGAAAACCTCTC
This sequence comes from Salegentibacter salegens, assembly GCF_900142975.1. Lineage (NCBI taxonomy): Bacteria > Pseudomonadati > Bacteroidota > Flavobacteriia > Flavobacteriales > Flavobacteriaceae > Salegentibacter > Salegentibacter salegens. The sequence goes on along the minus strand of NZ_LT670848.1, from coordinate 676,326 downwards.
TATATCCCGCTAACCAAAGAAGTGACTGACATCCTGGACAAACGCAGTGGGGAATTCCCACCTGCTTTTTCCAACCACCCAGAGGGCAACAAAACGATTTACAATGCTCTTATTAAAAAGGTGTGTCGTATTGCTAAAATCAACAACAAGGTTACTGCCCATAGGAAAAATCCTAAGACCAACAGGTATGAATTTATGGAAGTACCTAAATATAAAGCGGTCAGCACCCACATCGGGAGAAGGTCTTTTGCGACCAACTATTACGGCAAAATAAATACGGCCTTATTAATAAACGCCACTGGTCATTCCTCTGAGGCTCAGTTTTTAAAATATGTAGGAAAAGATGGCAACCAACAAGCCCTAACCTTGGCCAAGGCCATGAAATCTTTTGCAGAGCAAAGTAAGTAATCCTTTTTTGAAAAATTATGAAGCTTAAGAATCGCGAATACAACCAATTGCAGCAACCCGCTTTAAGGGAATGCCCATTGAAGGCATTTTTGGGTATTGATATCAATAGTTCCTTTTACGATTTCTATTTTGAAAAAGCACGTGGCAGGGATTTTAAGATAGATGTGGAAGTCTTCTTGCGAGATTTATATTACGATATCCTAATTTTTATAAATAATTACGAAGTACTCCCCTATCAGGTTAATGCCTATTTCGATGCTACCTACAAAAGAGCGCTGCACTACAAAGGGGTGCCATTGAAAACAAAAGAAAAATACCATTTCTTATTATTTGAAACTATTGTCCAACAACTAACCGGGGTGCTAGCTGTAGATAAGCAATTACCCAGGTTGCCCATTGAAAATTCTCCCAATCTACTTCCAGGTTTTCAATTTATTGGAGCTTTTCACCAGAAATTAAGGGAGACCCATATTCCTGAAAAAAATAAGATAATTACCGAATTTTTCACCTCCTACAATCCGCTACCAGAATATTCACCGCAAGATACATTGGATTTTAAAGAAGCTATTCTAGCCCTGGACAAGAATAAAAGTAGGGATAATGTGACAAGCACAATTCCTGGAAATATATTCTTGCAAGACCATCAGGAGTTGGGAAAAATTCGGCAAGAAAACAATATTCAATGGCTGGGCACTCCCCTGGAACTGGCCGAATTGGTTAAAGCGCTGATCGAGGCCAAAAAGATAAATGGAGTCTCAGAAAAACAGGTGTTTCTTTTTTTTCAACAGGTATTAGATTTACCTTTTGATAAGCGTGAAAAACTCCAATCCTTAAGAAAACGATCCACAGATTTAACTCCGCTGCTCGAGGAAATGGAATTCCACTTAAAACAATGGATAAACAAACCTTAATCTTAAATTATTGTTAAATTCATAGCATACTTACAGCGTAGTATGCCACTAGTATGTTACATCTTTATGTTGATTTGCATTGTAACTCATAAATCCAATGCAATGAAAAAAGTAATCCAGCTTCACCAAACCACTCCAGAACAATTAGTACAGGAGATCTTACTAGGCGTTAAAGGAGAAATTGAAATCCTTAAGCAAGATTTCCGTCCAAAGGAACCGGAAGAATACCTCACCCGTTCAGAAGTGTCCCAAATGCTAAAAGTTGATCTCTCTACAGTGCACCACTGGACCAAAAGCGGAAGACTTAAACGATATGGACTGGGCAGGCGTGTGTATTACAAAAGAAGTGAAATTGAACAGTCACTCATAGAAATTACACCCCTGATCCATTAAACCAATTTCTAAAATTACGTTGTTATGAATGGATATGAACTTTCCAGGGCCTGGTTTGATTTCAGCTTTGCCAATACTTCTAAGGTAAAGCCGGTACACAGTGCTATTTTCTTTTTTGCCATAGAACGTTGTAATCGGTTGGGGTGGAAAAAAGAATTTGGTTTCCCTACCGATCTGGCCATGGAAGCTTTGGGCATCAAAAATTATAAAACCTATTACCGCGCTCTGCAGGATTTAGAGGCGTGGGGATTTATACAATGGATCCAGAAAAGCAAAAATCAGTACACTGCCAATATCATTGCTTTGGTAAAAATTACCAAAGCACCTTCCCAGGCATTGAACAAGGCACTGTCTGGGCATCATACAAAGCACGTTCCCCGGCAGATCCAAAGCACCTATCGAGGCATTGCTAGTATAGATAAACAAGTAAACCTTAAACCAATAAACCATAAAACTTTAAACAAAAAGCCATTATTCGAAGTTGAAAAAATTAAGATTAAAAAAGACCAAGAAGTTTATTTCGAATGGGCCCTTAAATTTCAAAAGCTGTTTTTAAAAAATTTAAAGCGAAAAGACGCGCCATCGAAAAAAACAAAAGAAGTCCGGTTTAAAGATTGCGTGGAACCCATCCAGAAAATGTTGACAACAGACGGGGTAAACGAAGTGCAATTACAACTTGCCTACGACATTTTAGACGGCGAAGATGAATTCTGGAAAGGTGTTATTCTGGATACTAAAAAACTGCGGGAAAAAATAGATCAACTTATCGCCCAGGGAAAGAAGATTAAAGAAACAAAACAAATGGATCTCCGGGTCCACGATAAAATAAGAAACTATGATTAATACGGTAAAGGAAAAAAAGGCAATAAAAATCCCTCCACCTGTCATCAGGCTTAGTAAACCCGCGCCCCTGATTAATAAGCAACTATTTTGGCACTTGTTTTTGAAACAGGTAGCACTGCAAAAAATAGATTTTAAAATTGAAAAACATAATGAAAAAATCGTTTACTGTGTTTTTCGTTATTTCCTGCAAATGGAAAATTTTAATGAGTACGGAATCATTAAAAATAAGGCAAGTCTAAGTAAGGGATTACTGGTTTATGGCGATTACGGAGTTGGAAAATCTACACTTTTTGACCTGATTCATGAAGTTGGAAAGGAAATCATTAAAACATTTCATATTGCACAGCTTTGGTTTCCCCGTATATCGGCTATTTCTATGGTGACTCAATATCATCAGTCACATAAAGATCCCAGCAGTACCTTTGTTTTACAAGATAATTATAAGGCGAAATTATTCATCGATGATCTGGGGAAAGAAGAAAAAGCATTTAATCGGGAAGAATTAATCGAGAAGGTACTTTTCGAAAGACACCGGCGAAAACGTAAAACATTTGTCACTACCAATGATACCCCATCGGCAATTGCAAAACGCTATGGCGCACATATTGGTGACCGACTGCCAGAAATGTTCAATATTATTAAATGGGAAGGGGGAAGCTGGAGGGAATGAAGAATATGTTGGCTATGAACAAAAGTCCTCACCCCATTTTCCACGATTTCACAAAAGCTACATCTTAAGAAAAAGAGGTTCGTCGAAAATTCTTGAACCCAAGCCAAAAAACTCGGTGTGATTACAGGCATTTGAAAATAAATTTAGAGATGGGGTTTTACAAGAATACAATGGAAATTTCTTTTTGGTTTACGTCCGCTGGCAGGTTAACCTAATTCGTATGGAGAAATTAATTTTGATCGGGCTGCATTTCAATATTATGCATTTAACATCCTACGCGCCCTTAACTCTTGATGAAAAAGATAAGGCTTTGGAACTGAACGGCTGCATAAACCGGTTGCTGCGCTGCCCTTTTTTATAAGCCTAACATTTCCAAACTCCTTTATAAAAAATTCATCAAAAGGTAACGGCGAAGGCGCTATAGGAAGTAAAGGAAAATAAAAAGGAAACGCATTATTCAAAGCATACTCGTTTAGCGCTGTTCCACAAAAACAAAAGGAAAACGCTCCAGATATAATAAGTAAATGGTTTTAGAAAGGGCTATTAAAGTAGGGAACTATTTTAAATAAGGACTGCTAAAAATGCGATTTTTAGTCTGTAAGAATGAAGAGTATTCCCGTAAAATAATAATGATAAAATGTAATGGAATTCAATGCAACTTTTTGTTCCTAAACACAAATTTAAAATGAAGGAGGGAATAGCAAGAGGGTAACCGGCAGAGCCAGGTTACATATTTTAATTCCCTCTCAATATGTTGATAATCAGTATTTTAAAAATATTTAATTTTAACATTCAGGAGAATAAAAGCTCCTTTTTTACTAAAAACCTTTCACAACCCCTGAAAACAGGCAAATTTATTACTAAAAAATGGTCAAGAATTATAAAAAAGAGAAGTTTGAGACTTTGAAGATCAAGTCGTCGGTGGCTAAAAAATTTAGGCGTCATTGCAAAAAAATGAGCCAGTCCCAGTCCATGTATTTAATGATTATGTTGGATTTTTTTGAACAAAACGATATTTCACCTTATGAAGATTTGGGTCCCCATAAAATGATGTTAGCCAATCTTATCAAGAAAAGATTCAATGGACTTATTGCGATTATAAAAAATATCGAAAAATTTCAGACCAAACCTACCGCGGCAATGATGTCCTCGCTATTCGAAGTCAAAGCAAAAGAAGAAAAACCTTTGATATTAGAAAGAAAGCAATTGGAAAAAGGAGGTGCAGGAGAAAAGAATCATTTGAAATGGTAGAATATTTAAGATCTTTCGATTAGATCCATACCCAGAGTAAGAGAACTAAAAGCTTCTTACCCCAAGAATTAGTATTCTATAAAGATGCTTATTTGATACATATTTTTTAAACTTCATAATTGTCCCAATTCATCACTTCATTTCTGTTAGTCGGATCCATAGCTATTTTTAAAAAATCTTGATCGTATTCCATTCCGTGTTTTTCTAGGATATGAGCTGGCACCCCATCCCAAACATTTGGGGTATTCCCCCGATAATCGAGATATTTAAATCCCGGTTCACTTGTAAAATATCCGGTAACGACTAGTTCTTTAACATTTGTAAAAAAAATTGGCCCGGGAGAATCTTTCTCAAAATCTTTAGGATAGGCAATATGATCTATAATTTCCAGCTGATTTTCTTCTGAAATTTCAGTAAAAGATTTATCAAAACGCTTATTACTTTCTCGTTTTAGCCACATTAAGCCTCCACGTATTGGGATTTGGTGCTCTGGCATATCTTTTACGATAAATTCAATAAATTCCGGTACTCCCGTTTCAGTAGCGGTAACCGAATCATCATCTTCAGGAATAATAATATCAGAAAGTATAGCTATGGTAGCCATTTCTCCTTCCGAAAAAAAGGTTTTTGAATGCAATTCCTCGTCGCGTTCTTCTTCTGCTGGTGTTCTTCCGTAGCTTTCATTCTCCTCTATTACATCACCTTCTTCAACCGGCGATTCCTTGTCTGTTACGCAACTACTCAAGAAAAGGCTGGAAGCCATACCGCCCATTACAAGAGTTTTTAACGATTCCCTTCTATCCATAACTTATAGTTTTATATATTTCCTTTCTTTAGTTCCTCTATCAAATAATCGGTCGCGCGCCAAGCCAGCGCCAAAATGGTCCAGGTTGGATTTTTATCGGCCTGAGATACAAAAGGACCACCATCCATTACAAATAAATTTGGAACATCGTGGGCCTGATTAAACTCATTGATCACGGAATATCGAGAATCTTCTCCCATTCTTGTCGTACCGACTTCATGAATAATCCTTCCTGGATTTTCGAGTCCGTAATTTGTTTCTTTTCCGGGTTTGTCGCCTAACGGAACTGCTCCCATATTATGTATTACCTCCTCAAAAGTATCCTGCATATGCTTTGCCTGCTTAACTTCTTCATCAGACCAGCTGTAATTAAATTTCAACACCGGGATCCCGAATTTGTCAATCGTATTAGGATCTATTTCACAATAATTTTCTTTACGTGGAATACTTTCCCCACGACCCGCCATACCAAAGGTAGCACCATAGAATTTTTTCACATCTTTTTTGAGACCTGTACCATAGGCATTCCGGGATGTATCACCCGTAATTTCCTTTAAAGCCTGAGTATTAAAACCAAAGCCATAGGCGGGCATACTCATCCCTCCCCAATATTCAATATGATACCCCCGGGTAAAGCCGAGATTTTTATTATCGTTAAGCCACTAACTAAGTATTCGGCTCGCCGATAGGCAAGAGCTGAATATTTTGTTGACGAATCCGGTTGATTTGCCGTCTATGGGTAAAACGATGAATTGAGGGAAGGATAATTGGAGGTTGAACGGTCTTTACGTGGCTAAAATATATAGAATCTACTTATTTTATAACGTCATCTGGACTTTTTTAGTGGTTTCAATTTACAATAGTTGGTTTTTATCGTTTAATTTTAAAGTTAAGGCATAGCAGAGGCTGCCCGCCTTTGCAGATTAATTTTTAATTGCTCATATTCAATTTCTTATCTTTCAGTAAGACTTTCCAATTTTCGGGTGGCCCGCGGTCATTGAACAGCAGAATCGTATGCAATCTTCCTTTTTTACAAACAGGACATCTGCGGTGCAAAAGTGGCTGCTCTGTTTTGACAGGTTCTATCTTTTCTGTGGCCAGTTCAGCTTGCAGTTTTGGCAACTTCTCCTTCTTCCAACTGCTGCTTAAAATACCATAATGCCGTATTCGAGTAAATCCCTTAGGTAAAATATGTAAAGCAAACCGCCTGATAAACTCTTGGCCCAATAAGGTTAAGTTGACTTTCTTTCCTGCACGACGATAATCTTTTGCAGTAAAAGTCACCTTTCTGTTTTTGCGATCTACATCCGTAATCCGATGATTGCTAATGGCTATTTTATGGGTATATCTGCCCAGGTATTCAATGACAAATTTTGGACTTCTAAAAGGTTGTTTGGCATATACCACCCACTTTTTACTGAATACCTTATCGTAAACTTTTTGAGGAATTTTTAACTCACTTTTTCTAAGCTCAGCTATATATTTTGCCCTAAACACTTGGCTCATGGATTTTACATTGAATAGGTATTTGCTATCGTTCTTTGCCTTTTTCCATTTGCCCGATTTGCTCAATCCACCTCCCGGCACAATGCAGTGCAAGTGCGGGTGCAAACTCATATTCTGGCCCCAGGTATGGAGCACCGCAATCATCCCCATCCTACCGCCCAGGTGTTCGGGGTTGGCCCCAAATTGCTGCAGGGTATGCCAGGCAGCCCTAAACAAACTGCCGTACACTATTTTGCCGTGGCTCAGGGCATAGCTGTTAAACTCGCTTGGGAGGGTAAAGACCAAATGAAAATAAGGAACGTTCAAGAGTTCATCCTCTCTTGCCCTAATCCATTCTTCGCGTTTGTGCCCCTGACATGTGGGGCAATGTCTGTTCCTGCAACTGTTATAACTGATGTGCAGCCCGTGGCAACAATCGCATTTATCAATATGGCCGCCCATAGCTTCTGTTCGGCACCTTCTTATGGCCTGCAATGCACGGTAATGCCATGAGGTTAGGCTCAAGCTTTTGAGCTGTAGCTGTTCCATCTCTAAAATGTCAGCTACCTTATGTTGGGGCCGCATTAATCGTAGAGCTTGTCTAGAGGGGAAAACTTCGAACAACTAGGTAAATTGGCAACATGCAAATAAGTCAAAGTCATTTCGATGTGGGCATGGCCCAAAAGTTCTTTTAGGCTGACAATGTCAACGCCATATTCCAACAAATGCGTAGCAAAGCTGTGCCGCAACGTGTGGGCGGTTATTTTTTTAGAACTGCCTATCTTACTTCGGTTCTCTTTGATTACCCAACGCACTCCGTTGGTAGTCAGTCCCCGCGCTTCTCCATCTTTGGATACCTGGCTGTTAAAAAGATATACTTGGGGGTTTTCCGTTTTAATATACTTTTTTAGTCCTCTGGTCAAATGTTTGCTCAAGGGGACGTAGCGGTCGATCTTACCTTTTTTCTTGGGAATAAAAACTGTTTTGCGATCAAAATCGATGTCAGCCAATTTTAGATTGCACAGCTCGTAGCTGCGAAGTCCACAGCCATATAGCATTCCTATGATCAAGCGGTGTTTAAGGTACTTTGGCGCTTTTAAAAGACGTTTAACTTCCCCTTGGCTCAAGACGGTTGGCAGTTTAAGATCCCGTTTGATCTGGGGCAGCGCCACTCGTTTGGCCTCCATGCCCATTACTTTATAAGCAGCCCTGAGGCCAAAAATGGTGTGCTTAAAAAAACTTTCAGAAGGGGTTTTGTGAAGTTTTTGGCAATAATAAAGGTAGTCCTCAATGTTTTCCACCGAGAGTTTTTCTGGGCTTCGTTTATAATGCAGGGCAATGTGAGCCAGACATCTAAGGTAATTGTTTAAGGTGCTTTTTGCCTTGCCGTTAATGGAAAAGCTTTGCTCCAATTTGTTTTGAAGTGTACTGAAGCCCTGTACTTCTGCGAAGGCGAGTTCAGCAATGGTTTTACTTTTTTTTAAACATGATAATAGATTTAAAATTTAGCTACAAATTAATAAATCTATTACTTTCACAAAATGAACATCCTATCTGGGCTGGTCAGGCGGGCTTCCGACCGATAGGGAGGATTCGTTCAACATGGTGTATAAAGATGCATTCCTCCTACTCCATCTTCGTTATAGCGCTCCCTATCTACCAGATCTGGAATAAAGCCGCCGCGGGAAGACCCCGTAGAATCGTGTAGGTATTTACCTACTACTCCGCTTGAATTTGCCAGCCCATTAGGATGCTGAGCAGATTTGGAATTGAGTAGAAGTCTTGCCGAACTACAAGCGCTGGCTGCAAGGATGACCACCTTTGCTTTTAATTCGTAATCTTTTAAATCTTCTTTATTGATATAAGAAACACCAGTAACTTCTCCTTCACCATTAGTTAATACCTCTCTAACCATCGCATTAACGTAGAGGTCTACGTTACCGGTTTCCATTGCCGGTTTCACCAATACTGATGATGATGAAAAGTCAGCGTAGGCCATACAGGATCGGGAACATTGGCTGCAAAAAAAACAAGCGCCTCTTTTCTTGTTTACAGGTTTTGTAAGAATGGATAATCGTGAAGGAATCATGGGAACACCTGCTTTGTTAGCTCCTTTTTTAATATATAATTCGTGAAGTCTTGGTTTTGGCGGAGGTAGAAAATAGCCATCAGGTTCATTCGGTATATTTTCCTTTGAACCAAAAACCCCAATTAACTTATCAATCTTATCATAATAAGGTTTCACATCTTCGTAACCTATTGGCCAATTATCGCCTTTCCCATCAAAATCTTTTCTTTTGAAATCTAAGGGGCCGAAACGAAGAGAAATACGCCCCCAATGGTTAGTTCTTCCACCTAACATTCTTGATCTAAACCAATCAAATTCAGTATTCCGGTTTTGGGTATAAGGCTCTCCTTCTAATTCCCAGCCACCATAAGCCATATCGAAATCGCCAAATGGTCTGGTTGTAGAAGCTCCTCTTCTTGGAGATTCCCAAGGCCATCGAAGCTGTGTACGCTGTTCACTATTGGCAGGATCAAAATCCGGTCCTGCTTCCAAAAGGGCAATTTTAAAACCTGCATCAGCCAATAATTTGGCAGCCATGCCCCCGCCGGCACCAGAGCCTACTATGCATACGTCATACTTCTTAGGTTGTTTTCTTATTTGCACTGCCATTCAACTAAATTTATAAGATTATACTTTTTCTTTTTTGCGCACACCTTTCTCTGCTTTTGCTAAGGCTACAGCATAAGCTCCCAACATTGTGGCATTATTCGTTCCTAAACGAGAAATACCCACAGGTATTCTCTTATCCTCTAAAAATTCTATTTTCCGGGAAGAAAATGGAATTTCAATTTTTTTAGTAGCCCTGTTATAAAACTCTTGTTTAGATTTTTCTTCTTCAAAGGAAAAGGCTTTGGAAACTATTCGACTAAATTTCTTCCTTTTTCTATTTTCAATATTACTATTTAAGTGCTTTAGAATTTGTGGAAGCAATAAACTTGAAGAACCTGCTATACCACCCCCAATTACCACTGCACCATCGATCATGGTAATTGCATTAGCCAATGCTTCCGCAGCCACCTGTGCTACTTCATTATAGGCCTTCACGGCTGCATCACGGTTTCCCTCTTTTTCCCCAATAGCGATTTCAAAAATATCTCTTGGACTTAATGCTGCACTTTCTGTAGATATCTCCTTATAATAATATTGAATTCCCCTAACACTGACACTTTCTTCAACTATAATTTCTGGCTCCAATAAATTTCGCATTAACCAAATTTCACCTCCTGCCGAATTATCTCCACCGCAAATTTGATTGTTTATAACAATTCCAGCACCAAAACCAGTCCCTATTGTGACACCGATGAGATTTTTAAACTCTTTACCTATTTCGAAATCTTTGAAACCTTTATTGACCTCAGGAAGAAAACCTCCAATAGCCTCACCATAAGTAAAAAGATCCCCATCGTTGTTAATGTAAGTAGGCAAATTAAAATAATCCTCCAACATTGGTCCCAAAGCAACACCCCCATTAAAAGAAGGAAAATTAGGAGGATTTATGATGATTCCCCTTTTGTATTCTGCAGGGCCGGGAAAAGCAAAACTAATAGCAATTGCCTTCTCTGGAAGTAATAACTCTTCTACTTCTTTAAAACCATTAATAATCGTTTCCAAACATTTCTTTAAATCAGTAGAATTGGAAGGGGATGTTATTAAAGGAGTTATAGGTTCTCCCCCTTTTAAAGCTGAAAAAACAAAATTTGTTCCTCCAGCATCTAATGTTAAAACTATTCTTTCGTCTTGAAATATATTCATTTGTAATATTAAGCAGTAAGATTATTTATTATTCTATTATTGCAATAATTACGGTTTTCCTTGATAGGTCTTCCATAGAGACTCGCCGAATAAGGTACTTGCCCTAGAAAAAAAGCACTAATAAACCTATTTCTTTCATTTTATTTTTCTTTATTTCTAATCTTTAAAACAGTTAAAACTGGATAATGATCTGAAGTTAGACGCGCTTGATTTTCATAAAGTAAAATCTCTTTGGGGTGAGCTCCTGAATTTTTCTCTTTTTTAAGTTTTTTCATATCGGTATGATAGGTATCAGTTAAAATACCGTGCTTTAAAACCTTAAAGTCATCAGTCACAAAAACATGGTCTATCCGACTTTCACTACGTGTGTTTATCTTAAAACCGTTAAAACTACCTTCCGGACCATATTTCAGATCGGCGAGATCATAAGCATCAGTTAGTAATTCAGAGCCATTTAAAACCTTAAAGCTGGCACTATTTTGATCTACATTAAAATCCCCGGTTAATAAAGTTGGTTTATTTTTAGCTATATCTTTTATTTTTCTTAAGATAAGCTTAGAGCTTTCTTTCCTGGCAATAATACCGACATGATCGAAGTGAACATTAAAAAAGAAGAATACAAGACCTGTCTCTTTCTCTTTAAATTTTCCCCAAGAAACAATTCTCGGTAAAACGGCATCCCAACCCACATTGGGTTTCGAAGGATCTTCCGAAAGCCAAAAATCACCTTTGTCCAAAAGCTGAAACATTTTAGTTTTATAAAATATAGCTGAATGCTCCCCTTTTTGTTTTCCGTCATCCCGCCCGACTCCGATATAAGAATAATCAGGAAGTCTATTCGATAATTGATCCAACATATGGCGCAAACCTTCCTGACTACCAAAAATATCAAAATCATGAAACTGAATTAATTTAGCAACCGTATTTCTCCGGTACTTCCAGTTATTCAATGAATCGTCAGGATTGTCATACCTCAAGTTGTAACTCGCTGCTCTTAAGATTTGGGCATCAACTGAACTAAAGCATAAAATAATTATTAGAAGAGTAAAAAGGTTTTTTTTATTCTATTATTCATCATTGAGATTCATTTGAAAGTGAGTATGGAACATCGCTTATATTAGTTTCTCTTTTAAGGGAAGCTTACACTTGAAGTCCAGCCCCCGGTTATCCCGGTGCCGATTACTATGGCTTCAAATTTTTGTTTGTTCTTTATTTTGTTCATTACAAAACCTTTTTATTATCAACAAAAGCAGCCTTACTTATAAGTATCCTACTTTCACTACAGTTATCAGCTTATAGTCCTGAATAAAATGCAAGATGCTATTTCTATTGAAAAAAGTTTGATAGAGCTTAATAAGGTGAAAAAATAGGGAGCCTAGAGAAAAAGATTGATTTTTATAATTCTGTCATACCTTTTTAAATGCTCTGACTATGGCATATTCCACGCCTCGTAACTCGGCAAGACCTCTTAAACGACCGATAGCAGAATAACCTGGATTACTCTTTTTCTTTAAATCATCAAGCATTTTATGGCCGTGGTCAGGTCTCATTGGCAATCTAATATCTTTTCTGCCTTCTTCCATCCTTCGTTTTTGTTCTTCCAACAGAGCTTTCATAACTCCATACATATCGACATCACCATCTAAATGATCTGCTTCATGAAAATTACCTTCAGCATCTCTTAACGTACTACGTAAATGAATAAAATGAATACGCTCTGCAAATTGTTTAACCATTTCGGGCAAATTATTATCCTCCCGAACGCCAAAAGATCCGGTACAAAATGTTAAGCCGTTATTTCGTACAGGTACCGCCTCGAATAAATACTGAACATCTTTCGCCGTACTTACCACTCGTGGCAAGCCCAACAGCGAAAACGGTGGATCATCCGGATGAATGCACATGTTAATCTCCACCTTTTCTGCGACCGGAATAATTTGCTTTAAAAAATAGATTAAGTGTTTCCTTAGCTTCTTTTCATCAATTTCGTTATAACGATCCAAAATTGAATTGAAATCCTGAAGCGAATAATTTTCTTCGGCCCCGGGCAAACCGGCGATAATGTTATTTACAAGTTCTTCTTTTTTTTCTTCTGAAATATTTTCAAAATATTCCTTAGCTTCATGAATTTCCTGCTGAGAATAGCGATTCCCTGCTGCTTTTCTTTTTAATAGAAATAATTCAAATGCCACAAAAGCTTTCTTTTCAAAGCGCAAACCGGTAGAAGTATCCTTCATCTCAAAGTCAAGATCTGTCCTGGTCCAGTCTAAAACCGGCATAAAATTGTAGCAAACAATATCAATACCACATGCCCCCAGGTTTCGAATTGTTTCTCTATAGTTTTGAATATATTTTTCAAAATCCCCCGTTTGTGTTTTTATATCCTCGTGGATAGGAACACTCTCTACTACAGACCATGTTAGTCCATTATCTTCGATTTCCTGTTTTCTTTTTAAAATATCTTCTTCGGGCCAGATCTCTCCATTCGGAATATGATGCAAGGCTGTTACAACGCCAGTTGCTCCAGCTTGTTTCACATCAGCTAGACTTACGTAATCTTTAGGCCCGTACCAACGCCATGTTTGTTCTAATCCTAATTTCATAATTTATTTATTTTAAATTCCGCTATACGCGCTAAATCCGCCATCTATTGGCACTACGATCCCAGTAATAAACTTAGAACCTTCATCACATAACCAAAATGTAGTAGAAATTAAATCCTCAGGTTCACCGAATTTGCTAAGGGGTGTTCTTTTAATAATAGTTTCCCCTCTTTCGGTAAGACTACCATCTTCGTTAGTAAGCAGAGTCCTGTTTTGTTCTGTTAAGAAAAAACCTGGTGCAAGGGCATTTACTCGAATACCAACTTTTGAAAAATAAACAGAAAGCCACTGGGTAAAATTTGAAATTGCAGCTTTTGCTCCGCTATAAGCCGGAATTTTGGTTAGGGGTTGAAAAGAATTCATAGAAGAAATATTGATGATATTTCCACCTTCAATGGTAAGCATATCTTCAGCAAAAACCTGAGTTGGTAACAAAGTTCCCAAGAAATTCAGTTCAAAAACAAATTTTATACCTTCAGTATCTAAATCGAAAAATGTCTTTACACTATCATTCTGTTCTTTCGAAGGGTCAAAAAACTGATGCCCCGTTGTTGCTTTGGGATGATTTCCTCCTGCACCATTAATAAGAACCTCACAAGGACCAAAGATATCCTTTACTCTTTTACGAGCTGTTAATAAGGTCTCTTTTTCAAGTACATTTACCTTTATAGCTAAAGCTTCGCCCCCATTCTTTATTATAGTTTCGGCAATTTCTTCTGCCTTTTCCAAATTCAAATCCAATAATGCTATTTTGTTTCCCTTCTTTGCTAGGGCGATAGCTAAGGTGCTACATAATACTCCACCCGCACCTGTAATAACTATAGTTTTCATTTTATTAATATTTTAGTTAATTATTCAAACAATTTTGGTAGCCATAGGCTAATTCCTGGTATAAAAGTGATCATTAGTAATACAATAAACATAACTACATAAAGAGGTAATAGAGGCTTAATTACTTTCTGAATAGAAGTCTTGGCTACTCCCACTCCAATAAACAATACTGATCCTACAGGTGGTGTACATAATCCCACACAAAGATTCATTACCATGATCATCCCGAAGTGCACAGGATCAACACCCAAATTTTCGACTACAGGTAGGAATATTGGTGTGAAAATTAACACTGCTGGAGTTATGTCCATGAAAGTTCCTACAAAGAGTAAAAGCAAATTGATTATTAGCAGAATCACATATTTATTTTCACTTAATCCCAATAATAGTTCACTTACCGTCTGCGGAATATTTTCGAAAGACATCACCCAGCTCATACTCATGGAAGTTGCAATAAGTAATAATACAATCGCTGTTGTACCAATTGAATTTAAAAAGATATTATATAACTTTTTTAGATTAATTTCTTTATAGATTGAAGCCAGAATAAGAGTATACAGCACTGCAATTCCTGAAGCTTCTGTAGCCGTAAAAACTCCTAAAACTATTCCCCCTATTACAATAATCAACAATAATAAACTTGGCAGAGCTACTAGGAATGTAGTGGATATTAATTTAAGAGTACTGCGCTCTCCTGCTGGATATTTCTTTTTTCTTATCCAGACTGTACCCATAAGCATTAAAGCTAATCCCATTAGAATTCCCGGAATATATCCAGCTAAGAATAAACTAGCAATAGATACGCCACCACTGGCCATAGAATATACAATAAGCACATTAGATGGTGGAATGATTAACCCTGTTGTAGAGCTAGTCACGTTGATGGCTGCTCCAAACTCTTTGGAATAATTCTCACGTTCCATATGTGGTCCTAAAATTCCACCAATTGCAGAAGCCGCAGCCACAGCAGAGCCTGAAATAGCTCCAAAAAGCATAGACGCAATTACATTTACATATATAAGACCTCCAGGAAGCGAGCCTATTAAAGCTTTAGCAAAGCTGATGAGTCGTTTGGCAATCCCCCCCTGATTCATAATTTGACCCGCCAGAATAAAAAATGGAATGGCAAGCAACGAAAAACTATCAAGACCAGTAGCCATACGCTGAGCCACAGTGGTAAATGTTGCCAGAGAATCGACAGAAACGAGAAGAGCAGCAAGACAGGAAATACCAATCGACCAGGCAACAGGAACCCCAATACTCAATAAAATTATAAAGGATATGACCAGAATGAGTATCTCTATAATCATAATAAATATTTTTTTGCGTTGAAAATTTCATTTAGTTTATAGATGATAATTAAAATTCCACTTAGTGGAATTACCATATAAACAACCGATATTGGCAAATGTAAAGCTGCCGAATTTTGACCTAATTCGATATTCATTAAAACCAGATTGCCACCCCCGATAACTAGAACAGTCACACAAAAAGCAACAATCAATATATTGATGAATATCATCAGTTTAATACGGTTTTCGGGTTCAAGTTTTGGAGGTAAAATATTTATCGACAAATGTTCTTGTTGCCCGGAAGCATAAGCTGCGCCAAGTAATCCGATCCAAATAAGTAGAAATCTTGCAATTTCTTCAGTCCCCGAGCTGGGATTTTGCAATATATATCTCGAGAATACCTGCCATAACACAGCCATCACATTTATCGCCATCAAAATGACTAATACACCGCCTAAAATTTTATCTAATATTTTCTTCATATTGTTATTGTACAGCTTGTATTGCTTCTATGGTTTTCTTCATTACAGGATCCTTTTTAAATTCATCATACATAGGTTTCACTAATTCTCTGAATTTTTCCTTATCAGGATGGATTATGGTCACACCCGCCTCCTTCATTCCGTCCAATGCTTCCTGTTCAGAATCCTGCCATAATTTCTTTTGATAGACAGAAGATTCTTCCGCAGCTTCCTTTAACCATTTTTGTTGTTCAAGATTTAATTTATTCCAAACAATAGTACTAATTATCAGTTCGTCTGGAACAGCAGTATGTTCGTCCATAGTGTAGTAAGGACATACATCATAATGATTATTTAGGTAATAGCTTGGCAGGTTATTCTCTGCACCATCAACAATTCCCTGTTGAAGAGCCGTATATAATTCTCCCCAGCTTATTGGTGTAGGGGAACCACCTAAATGTTCTACAGTATTGATCGCTGTTTGGCTGGGCATCACCCTTAATTTTAAACCTTTTAAATCTGCTGGTGATTTTATGGGCCTATTTGCATAAAAATTCCTTGTTCCTGAGTCATAAAATGTTAAACCTAACAATCGCTTACTCTGACTACTTTTCAATAAATTCTCTCCAATATTTCCTTCTAAAACCTTAAAACGATGTTCATCATTCCTGAAGAGATACGGAAGATTTAAAACTTTAAATTCGTCCGAAAAATTTTCCATAGTTGCTGCTGAAACCTTCGTCATTCCCAAACTTCCAATCTGTAATAGTTCCAGGCTTTCACGCTCCGATCCTAACTGCTGATTAGGATATATATCGATAGTCATTGTTCCTTTAGATTTCTCTTCTAAACGCTGAGACATATAAAGCATAGCTTTATGAACAGAATGTGATGTATCCAGTCCATGCCCCAAACGGATCACTTTTTTTTCATCTTCAGATTCGCAGGCTAAAAACAATATGCAAAGCAACGAACAACTGAAAAACAGATATTTTTTTTTAAAGTTTATCATTTTCGTAATGATTCTATAATTTTAATTGATTCTTTTACCTGCTCTTCTACTTTTTCGTAATCAAAACTTCCATCTTCTTTTTTATAAAACAATTTTGAACCGACCCCAACACAGTGGACCCCGGCAGTAAACCATTCCTTTAGGTTTTCTTTTGTTGGAGAAACCCCTCCCGTAGGCATGATACTCGACCATGGTAGTGGTCCCCTAACCGCTTTTATAAACGAAGGCCCTCCCACCTGAGATCCAGGAAAAATCTTAACAACTTCAGCTCCCAGTTCCTCCGCATAATTAATTTCGGTTACCGATCCGCAGCCTGGCAGCCACGATACTTTCCGACGGTTGCAAATTTTGGCCATTTCAGCATTGATTAGTGGGGAAACCACAAAGTTGGCTCCTAGCTGAAGATAAAGTGCTGTTGTTCCCGAATCAATTACTGAACCAACCCCCAGCATCATCCCTGGTAGTTTTTCTCTAGTGAATTTCTCCAGTTCCACAAAAACTTCATGAGCAAAATCTCCGCGGTTGGTAAATTCAAATACACGGGCACCACCCTCAAAGCAGGCTTTTAAAATTGCTTTGCAAGTAGGTATATCCTGATGATAAAATACAGGAACAATTCCTGTTTTCTTCATTTGTTGTACAACTTCTATTCTTGTATATGTTGCCATCTGTTATAAATGCTTATGTTGTTTTTATCTTTTTATACGTCCTCCGGTGTTTCCCGCCATCACTTCTTCTATTTCTTGAGGACTTACAAGATTAACGTCTCCTAAAATAGTATGCTTTAATGCGCAGGCCGCATTGGCAAAACGCAAGGCCTTTTCATTATCAAAATGAATCAGCCCATAAATTAGTCCCGCAGCATAAGCATCACCAGTTCCAATGCGGTCGACCACATCAGTAACTTCTAACTCATCGGTTTCAATATATTCCAAACCTGTCCAAGCGCGACCATAGACTTTGGCTAAGTTCTAATTAGCATATTGAATAGTTGTTGTTTGTACTCGTACCATGCGCTATTTGAAGCAAAGGCAATGGCTGTAACTGTTGCCATTTTACTGGTTGAGTTCTTGATTTTTTCAAGTACCAAGAACCAATTCAAGTAATTCTGTAAGTATTTTGTAGCTACCCCATTGAAAGAATCCATGAACTTTCTCAATCTCATATCCATATTGTTTACATTCTGGACATGGTACACCTTATCTACGGTTCGCTGTCCCTTTGAGGTGTTGAACTTTTTATGGGCAATTGTGTTGGCTTTTGCAAAAGCACCATAACTTCTATGGCTGTCGCTGCAGAGTACGTCAGCTTTATCAAGTTTCCCTTTAAGTATTCTATTCAGATCCTCTTTACTGATACGACCTCTTGTGGCCACTTTAAAGTCTTTGTTTCCAGATCTATCACAAGTTGCCACTACAGCTACTTTTTCATCACTTATGCCTGCTTTGCTTGCTTTTTCTCCTCGCATTTTCGGTTTTCTACCTAAATGACGTCCTCCTTTTTCTGAGTAGGCAAAGAACAGGTCATCGCTTTCGACTATGCCCTGAAACTCTTCTACCGAAACACTGGAAAATGACGTGAGCAATTTATGTCTCCAATCAAAGGACGTTTGAATTGATATCTCCGTCTCTTCTGCACTTTTCCTGATACTGTAGCCCGACAACAAACAGTATAAATACCGATTTAACTTCTCTTTCTTTTTTATATTATACCAAAACTTACCTGTGGTCTCACTGAAATTCTTCTTACAGCCATTGCAAACATAGCGTTGAACGCCTTTGAGCTTGCCATTGGCACGAACACGCTTTTCTGAGCAATGAGGACAGGTAACTGCTTTTGCCTCGTTGCTGTCCTTTACTTCACTTTCTTGCAAAGACAATGATAGCAACGAAGCCACTATCTCTTGTTGAACAGTCGCTGGACTATTAACGAAAAAATCCCTGAAATCTGAAGGTATCATATCTATATAGTTTTACACAAATATAAGACATATTCATCTTAGAACAAAGCTTAGACTTTTTGCCAGCCGGCGCTTAATCCTGTACGAACTTTATCAAATACTTTTTCGATGGAAGGACAAGTTTCAATTAAAGCTTTACTTGCTTCAATAAATCCATTTTCAGAAAAATCAAAATCCGTTTTCAAGATTTCGTTGATTTCCTTGACCCCACCAATAAAAATTGTGGATAGACTTACCAGTTCTTTCAGTACTTCGCAACCTTCTTTACCGTATTTCCAAAGATTACTACGATACGCCGGATCGGCAGTGATGGTAATTCCCTTTGCTTTGGCTTTTAACAAACCGATTTTCAGGGTTTCATATGCATTTTCCGAAATTGCAGGGGAAATCCCCGTCCAATGCAAATTGCTAGCTTCATCCAAAATGGCTTCCCAATTTACACTTTCGGGCGTGATTTTGGAGAAACTACCGTGGAAACGATTATAAGCAATTTTACTGGCCCGCATCCCCGCACCTACTTCCAGAAAATATAAGCCAAGTGGATGGTTCACTTTGTTCACTGCAGAAACATCGATCCCAAACTGTCGCATCTGTGTAATAGCCGCATCACCAACCAAATCATCAGAAACATTGGTGATTTGTTGGGTTTGTTCCCCGAAATATGAAAGCGAAGCAGCAACGTTCATCTCAGTACCACCAAAATAGAAATCAATCCTATTAGTTTGGGTAAGTTTACGTTTTTCAGCAGGACTTAGCCGCATTAGTACTTCACCAAAGGTGACAATCTTTCTATGTTTTGTCGAAATGCTCATTAAAAATCAAAGTATTCATTAGCGTTTCCATAGCAGATATTGGCAATGGTATTACCAATCAACTCCATATCTTTAGGCAATTCTCCTGAAGCAATATCTTTCCCGAAGAGATTACATAAAATTCTTCGGAAATATTCATGTCTTGGGAATGACAGGTAACTTCTGGAATCAGTTAGCATTCCTATAAAGCAACTAATAAGTCCCATATTGGAAAGGGTGTTCATTTGCCTTTCCATTCCGTCTTTCTGATCTAAAAACCACCAGCCGGACCCCCATTGTATCTTTCCTCTTACGTTGCCGTCATTAAAGTTCCCAATCATAGTCGCAAAAACCTCATTATCCGCAGGGTTGATATTATACAAAATAGTTTTTGTGAGTTTGTCTTTTCCATCCAAGCTATTCAGAAAATGTGAAAGTTTTTCGGCCTGCCTGTAATCTCCGATCGAATCCCAACCAGTATCGGGACCAAGTTTTGCTAGCATTCGTTCGTTGTTATTTCTTAGCGCGCCTAAATGGAATTGTTGTACCCAACCAAATCGATGATAAGTTTCCCCTAAGAACAACAATAACGATATTTTGAATTTTTCGATGTCTTCCGAAGAAATTGGTTTTCCCGCTAATTTATGTTGAAAAACAGTATTGACTTCAGATTCAGTAAAATTGGTAAACGGCATGGAACTGAAGCTGTGGTCACAAAGCCTGCAACCATTTTCATGAAAATATTCGATGCGTTTTGACAGTGCATTCTTTAAATCCTGAAAACTTCTAATCTCCATCCCTGATACCTCTCCTAATTTTTTTAAATATTCAGTATATCCATTTGCCTCAATTAAAATTGATTTATCAGGACGAAAGGCAGTACTTACTTTTATTCCAAAATTGCTCTGGCGCAATTCTTGGTGGTATTTCAAATCGTCCGTTGGATCCTCTGTAGTGCAAAGTGCTTTAACATTCATTTGTGTAAGCAAGCCTCGGCAAGAATTTTCTTTTTGTTGAAGTTGCTCATTCACATCTTTGTAAATATGAGCTGCGGTACTTTCGTTTAGCAACTCATCAATCCCAAAATAACGTTCAAGCTCTAAATGTGTCCAATGATACAAAGGGTTACGAAGTGTATGTGGTACGGTTTTCCCCCAAGCTTCAAATTTTTCCTGGTTATTAGCGCTACCAGTAATATACTTTTCCTCAATCCCATTGGAACGCATTGCCCTCCATTTATAATGATCATTATTTAACCAGAGCTGGGTAATATTATCAAATTGACGATCGGTTGCGATATCTGCCGGAGACAAATGGTTATGATAATCAATAATAGGTTGATCTTTAGCGTAAGAATGGTATAACTCTTCCGCATATTTGTTTTCTAACATAAAGTTGTCATGTAGGTACTTATTTTTACTCATAAATAGCAATTTTCACATTCCGATCTTAGCTATAAAAATCAGAAAATTCATTTTTCCATTTCACAATTTCATTATTGTACATCGCGTCCAATCCCATTTGAACACAAGTAGCCGTTTTACCCCCAGACATTATATCGGATTCCGGATTTTTGTTGTTCACAATGCTGTCCCTAAAATCCATTAATGCTTGTTTACTAGGGTCGGCATGGTTTACTTCAATAGGAATCCCTTTACCCTTGTCCCATTGCACGGTTGCACCTGAAACTCCATCCACCTCCCCAAGCTCTTTTTTATAATTATTCCCCTCTGGATAGAACCAGGCTTGATCATAATCCAATACAATGGTACCCTTATCCCCCATCACTTTTATTTGGTAATCATCCTTGGCATTACTGGTAAGACAGGTGAATTTTGCTTTTATGCCATCGGGGTATTCATATATTAAATGGATATTATCGTATGTCTCCCGGCCATCTTTCCAATAATCAATACCGCCCATACCCATTACTTTTTGCGGAGTAGCGTCCAAGACCCAATTAACAAAATCTATTTGATGGGAAGAGAGTTCTGCAACCAGACCACCGGAATATTTCCTATACATCCTCCAGTTTATAATCTTTTCCAACTCCGGTCTTGGCACCGGCCTTCGCCAATCCCCATGCCGGTTCCATTGACAGTCAAACGCAGTAATATTGCCAATTTTACCACTCTTTATTAAATCCACCACATGGGTATAAAGCCTTGAGCTGTGATATTGATGGCCCACTTGAAATATTTTCTTGGAATAATTAACTTTATTTACCAACTCTTGGATTCCTTTATAGCCTTTGGCCATTGTCTTCTCACAATACACATGTTTCCCAGCATCAAGGGCATTTACAGCAATCTTTGCGTGCATGCTAAAAGGCACAGCCACCAGTAATGCATCGATATCCTTATTATCAAGCATTTTACGATAATCTTCATACCCTTTTGCTTTACCATTGGTTTTCTCAAGACCTTCTTCTAACCGAAATGGTAAAATATCGCAACATCCGGCAACATTTAAATTCTTAATCTGGTTAATAAAAGGGATAAGTCCGCTACCCCTGGCACCGGTTCCAACTATCCCAATATTTACCGTCTCATTACTATTTCCAAAATTCAAAATATTTGGCATCATTGCCGAAGAAGTGACCATTGCTGCCGAAGCCAAGCCACTTTTAATAACAAAATCTCTTCTTTTCATTCTTTCTTTATTTCATTACTCATATCGATATATAAAATTATCATCAAATAAGAATTTTATAATTTTGGTTCCCAACCTTTTGCATACTCGCGGCTCCATAATTTCATTGCTTCACGGTCATACATCGCACCGGTATTTTCATCTATTTCTAAGCCCTTGCCGGTTCTATAGGCGATATTAGCATAGTGCACCATCGCCATACTGATACTTGCATCATCAATGGGTGCATTCAATTTGGCATTTCCCCTAACGCTATCGAAGAAATTTTGGACGTGGGTAGTTGACATATCTCCACCGCCTCCAAGTGCTGTCCCAGACTCACTAGATTCTGATTTACTGTTTTTAATTACTTTTCCGCTGCGATCGGTCAAAATATATTTTCCCCTATTTAAAAACACGGTGCCTTCACTACCATAAATTATGGTACCTCTGCCCCCTAAACCATAGGTGTCATATCCATTTCTGCTTTTTCCATCCCATTGAATGATTTTATCTTCAGGGAATTTAAAGGTTGCTTCCATAGTATCATACATCTCCCAGCCATCTTGAACAAAATGGC
This sequence comes from Salegentibacter salegens, assembly GCF_900142975.1. Lineage (NCBI taxonomy): Bacteria > Pseudomonadati > Bacteroidota > Flavobacteriia > Flavobacteriales > Flavobacteriaceae > Salegentibacter > Salegentibacter salegens. The sequence continues at coordinate 653,579 of NZ_LT670848.1, read as the reverse complement.
GTTTGTGTGCCTCTACCTGCGCATGCGTGGGAAAACCAACATTTAAAGCCCATCTTGCTATATCCAATTCATGGGTTCCATTATTCCCGGCTTCTGCTGTACCATAGTTCCAACCATACCAGTGCCAATTATAGTTCCAGGTTTCACTGGTATATTCCCTTCGGGTGGCCGGACCCTGCCAAAGCTCCCAATCTAAACCTTCAGGGACAGCAGCTTTTTCTTGCGTGGGAACCGGTCCGCGGGCATTATTATAGAATGCCACGGCCTTGTATGGGGTGCCGATAACTCCATTGTGAATTTCGTTGATAATTTCTATAGAAGGGCCAGCAGAACGCTGCTGATTCCCCATCTGTACCACACGATTATATTTTTTTGCAGCTTTAACAATCAGCTCATTTTCATTCATATCATGGCTACATGGTTTTTCTACATATACATGTTTCCCCCCTTGCATGGCGATAATGGATCCCGGGGTATGCCAATGATCGGGCGTGGCGTTAATCAAAACATCTACCTTGGGGTCATCAATTATTTTTCGAATATCATTTTCTAACTTAGGCTTGTAATCTATATGCTCTTGGAATTTTTCCAATGCCTTTTCACGTTGGCTTTTCATCACATCGCACAAGTACATCAACTGCACATTGCTCTCTTTTAATGCAATGGGCTCATAGAACGCGCCCAGCCTTCTGCCAAGACCGGCAATAGCGACATTTAATCGATCGTTGGCCCCTATAATGCGACGATAGCTACTGGCAGGCATCCCCATGGCTGAACCGGCCATCGCTATCCCGGCACTTCCCAAGGCTGTTTTTTTTATAAAATTTCTTCTCGTGTTCATATTTTTAGTTTATAAAGATTTGATTTTAATATTTTTAAAGCTTACCCTATTTCCATGATCTTGTAATAGAATTTGACCCTTCTCTAATTGGCCGAAATCAGGCCATTTCTCATATTTACTTTCAGAAACAAGTTTTAAGAAATCTTCACTATTCCTGTCAAACTCCAACACCTTCATCCCATTAAGCCAATGTTCCACATGGCCATCTTTAGAAATAATATGCGCAGTGTTCCACTCCCCTATTGGATTAACCGGTTTATTGGGGTCTGCCTTAATAAGGTCGTATAATGAAGCAAGGCTACGGCTGCCTTCGTGATTGCCTTTTTTGGCATCAGGATGCCTTTTATCGTCCAAGATTTGATACTCCAAACCAATGGAAGAACCCGGCCCCTTATTAAGGTCGGTATCTACATAGTACTTGATTCCGCTATTGGCACCTTCAGTAATTTTAAAATCTACTTTTAGTTCGAAATCGCCGTATAATTTTTTGGTCACGATATCCCCACCAGCAGTAGATTCTTCACCTCCCGTAGCAATTACCGTTAAAACGCCATCCTCAACAACCCATCCTTTCTCTGGGAATTCTTCCAATTTTGCACCACGCCAGGCTTCTGTAGATTTGCCATCCCAAAGCAATTTCCATCCATCCTCTTTCTCTGCAGAAGTTATTTGGTTTTTAGTATTAAAAACGGGTGCATCACTTTTCGTGTTATAATGCTCCAAGCTGTCAGTCATAATTCTTACATTTTTCCACCTGATTTGTTTGCCGGGCGCTTCATCATTGCCAATTGAATGTACCTGCAGAGCGATAAAACCTTCATGCGTCTTATCATCAACCAGGTTTGCAGCTGCTACTCCGTTCACCCACGTTTGAATGGTATCACCTATGGCTTCAATTCTGTAATGGTTCCAATCATCCTTTTTGTATGAATTTTTCGCGGAAGTATTCAGACTCATAGGATAGAGCCATCCCCTTCTGGCTTCATCATATATCCCCCCACTCCACGCACGATCTGAAGGATCAATTTCTACCTGATAGCCATGTACACGATTATTTTGATATTGAGGTTTGCTCTTGCTTCTTATCTGGATCCCAGAATTCATACTGGGATCTGCCTTAAAGTCAAGCTCCAGGATAAAGTCACCATATTTTTTATCAGTTGCGAGAAATGAATTAGGTGTTCCCGGAACCGTAGTTCCCACGATCACCCCATCCTCCAATCCATATTTTGCATTTCCATTCTTCTGGCTCCAGCCGGAGAAGTTTTCTCCACTAAACATTGGTTTACCAAAAGCTTCTTTATCTGACTTATCGGTGCAGTTTATTAATAGTGGTACGCTAATCGCAATAACAAGCATCCTTAAAATTAAAATTTTCATATAATCCTCTTTAATATATTTTTGTATTGATATTCAAATATTTGATTGTTTTTAAATCGCGATGCTTGGTCTTTCTAAGAACTATTTCTATGATTAATTCATTCGACACTACGCTTTTCTTTTCTCAGATATTTTTTTGTATCATTAGAAATTTGAACCATAGTTCCGTTTTTAATATAGCTGTAAGACTTTTTTGACAATGAACATTTTTTAATATTTCTATAAAATTCTATTCAACCTCTTTCATAGAATGCCACATAATATAAGAAACTGGAAGACAACTCATTTACAAATCTCACAAACTTATTGAAGAGAACTCAAATTACTTTGCTAATACAGCTTATATTTTTTTACATTTTTGCATTATTTACTTCTATCCAATAACCATCCGGATCCCTAATATAAAATTGTTTTACTCCATCAGCTCTAACTCTGACAGTTTTCGCTTTCCCAGCCCAATTTTCAAAATAGATATCTTTAGATTTTAAAAAATCGACAAACGCATCTATCTTTTGTGTGGTAATAGCCATATGTATTGATTTACTTTTAGGTACCTCCTCCTTGCTTTCGCTTAAATGAAGTTGCACGCCATTACCTAGCTCGAACCAACGTTTGCCAGATGGGATTGCCTTGCTAGAAACCTCTTTCAGGCCTAAAACATCTTGATAAAAATTCGCTGAAATCTCTAAATCGTGCACCAATAAAGCATCATGATCTTTTTTGAAATCATAGTTCGTCTGAGCTGAACAAAAGCAGGTGAATAACAAGGTGCATATTAATGAATACGAGTACTGCATTTCTTTATTTTTAATGACTATTTAATATTTAGGCTCTCTCTCTGTCCAGGATATCTGTATTATTAGTAAACTATATTCCCCTATAACCTTGGATTTACATCAATCATAAACAAGTACATTAACTGCACATTGCTCTCTTTTAATGCAATGGGCTCATAGAACGCGCCCAGCCTTCTGCCAAGACCGGCAATAGCGACATTTAATCGGTCGTTGGCCCCTATAATGCGACGGTAGCTACTGGCAGGCATCGCCATGGCTGAACCGGCCATCGCTATCCCGGCACTTCCCAAGGCCGTTTTTTTTATAAAATTTCTTCTCGTATTCATATTTTTAGTTTATAAAGATTTGAGTTTAATATTTTTAAAGCTTACCCTATTTCCATGATCTTGTAATAGAATTTGACCCTTCTCTAATTGGCCGAAATCAGGCCATTTCTCATATTTACTTTCAGAAACAAGTTTTAAGAAATCTTCACTATTCCTGTCAAACTCCAACACCTTCATCCCATTAAGCCAATGTTCCACATGGCCATCTTTAGAAATAATATGCGCAGTGTTCCACTCCCCTATGGGGTTTACCGGTTTTTTTTGGTCTGCCTTAACAAGGTCGTATAGTGAAGCAAGAGTACGGCTGCCTTCGTGATTGCCCTTTTTGGCATCAGGGTGCCTTTTATCGTCCAAGATTTGATACTCCAAACCAATGGAAGAACCCGGCCCCTTATTAAGATCGGTATCTACATAATACTTGATTCCGCTATTGGCACCTTCAGTAATTTTAAAATCTACTTTTAATTCGAAATCGCCGTATAATTTTTTGGTCACGATATCCCCACCAGCAGTAGATTCTTCACCTCCCGTAGCAAGTACCGTTAAAACGCCATCCTCAACAACCCATCCTTTCTCTGGGAATTCTTCCAATTTTGCACCACGCCAGGCTTCTGTAGATTCTCCGTCCCAAAGCATTTTCCATCCAGTTTCTTTCTCTGCAGAAGTCAAGTTGTTCATGGTTTTCACGGGATCCACAGGGGTCTCTCTACTATATTGATCAAGATCTTCAGTAAGAATTCTTATATTCCTCCACATAATTTCTTTACCTTCCGAATCATCCTCCCCAATACTGTGGACCTGAAGGGCAATAAAACCACTATCTGTTTTATCGTCTATCAAATGAGCAGCTGGCACTCCATTGACCCAAGTTTGTATGGTATCACCTATGGCCTCAATTCTATATTTATTCCATTCATTTTGTTTAAACGCCTGTTGCGCGTCTTTACTCCCCGTCAATGAAAACAACCAACCTCTTCTGCCTTCATCATAAATACCACCACTCCAAGCTCTTTCTGAAGGGTCTATCTCAATCTGATATCCATGAACGTGGCCGTTCCTATAATGATCAAGGCTATTGCTCCTTATCTGAATACCAGAATTCATGGTGCTGTCCACCTTGTACTCCACTTCCATAATAAAGTCACTATATTGTTTATCGGTGGTCAGGAAAGAGTTGGGCGTGTTGGGCACCGTTGTCCCCACGATCAGGCTATCCTTGACCTCGTATTTGGCAACGCCGCCCTTCTGCGTCCAGCCGTCGAGATTTTTTCCGTTAAAAATATCGGTCCAAGGGGCGCTGTCCTTTGGTTTAGTGTCGCAACTGCTCAGTGAAAGAAAGAACGCCGTCATTAATAATAAGGTGAATGTTACACCAGAAATCGTTTTTGTTTTCATCAATGTGTATTTAAAATTTTACAAGTTAGGTTATAGTTATTTGTGTTTAATTTTGACTTCTTCCGCTTTTCCATATAAAATTTGGGATTTCATTTTTCATAAAGCCCGGTATTGCCCATCTCCAAAATCTTGTCCAGTTTTTTGACAATTTGTGGATGCTCTTCGGCAACATTGTCATTTTCGTAAGGATCGTTTTTATGATCGTATAATTCAATACGCGGTTTATCCGTTCTGAAATATTTCGTGTAGCGATACCTGGGAACCCTTACTGAAATCCCATCCTTATAATAACTGTATGCGTTTTGCTGCCAATCCTTGTTCCTATTTTTATCCAAAAGCCTCACCATACTTCGTCCTGCGGTCTTGTACGGCATTTCTAAGTCACACAGCTCCATCAGCGTGGGGTAGATATCTATTGAGCTTACGATCTTATCCACTCTTGGAGTTTGATCAGGCAGGTTTGGGGCTTTAATAATCAGCGGACTTCTAACGGCTTTTTCAAAAATGGTATGTTTCCCCCATTCCCGGTGGTCGCCCAGTTGCCAGCCATGATCGCCCCACAGGATGACAATGGTATTCTCCGCCAACCCCTGTTTCTTCAGTTCGTTCAAAATCTTACCCACTTGCGCATCTGTATAGCTCACCGCTGCATAATAGGCACGTCTGAGTTTTTGCGCATATTCCTCTGACGCAGGATTATCTAATGTCGGTTTTTCCTCCCCTAAAAGATACTGATTGAGCTCGCCATTATTATGCAAGCTTGCCACGTTGATATTTTCGGGTATATTGGGGGATTTGGTCGTTTCGATATCTGATTCATCGTATAGGTCCCAATACTTTTTTGGGGAAGTGAAGGGTAAGTGCGGTTTAAAAAAACCCACGCCTAAAAAAAATGGCTGTTCCTTTTTGGCCAGTTCTCCTAATTTTTCGACAGCTAAATTTGCCGTAAGGCCATCGGGATAACCCTCGTCGCCCACATCCCCCTTTTCATAAGGTTTTACCTGTTTGTTCCTGCTTTGTCTATTTGAGCCATCAGCATACCCAAAAAAAGCATTCCACCCATTCCCCCATTTTCCCGCATTGAACACCTTCTCATCCCAACTATAGGGAAGTTCCCGTTTTGCTCCTTCAGAACTTTCGTTATAACCGTAAAGCCCATCTATATAATGCCCTATTTTCCCCATGCCCACGGTATAATACCCTTTCCTCCTCAATTGATGGATGAACGTTTCCGGCTTGGCCTGTTCCGGTTGCCCCGAAATCAGTTCGCGAATCGCTTGATTGCTCAACTCGCCTTTGGCGCTTGGCAGTTGACCTGTTAAAATACTATATCTGGAAGCTCCGCACGTAGGAACTTGTACGTAATGCTTTAGAAAAACACTTCCTTCTGAGGCCAACTGATCGATATTTGGCGATTTAATAATCTCATTTCCATAACAGCCCAAATCTGGCCGCAAATCGTCCACAAAAAGGAATAGGACATTTGGTGGCTTTTTTGTCTGGCCAATGACCGAAAAAGTTTGGAGCAAAAAAAGGTATAAAATAAGTTTGAAGAAATTCATAGTTTGTAGTTAGATTTAGTTATGACTTTAATACAGATTTCTTAATTAGACCATCAAATGTTAATTTTTAGTACGTCAGGACAGAGCCTCATTATGCTCTATATTATACAAACAATCAACATACAATGAAACGATAACAATATTTATCGAGATCACACTGCACTTTCCAGATAAAATAGAATATATCTTTAGGCTATCCCCCGAGATTTTTGCCCGCTCATTTTCGAATCATGTCCTAGCAATCCTAGCTTAGTGCGCCATATCTGTTCTCTAGTCTTACATAGTACACTTTGGTTTATTAATACTCAATATCCTGGATTCTGGGTAAGTTCACTATTAATATTGGCGTCAATCTCGCTCTGAGGTATAGGCCATAAATTATGAAATTCTTGAATGGAGGGAGCGGATACTTTATTATAACGTTTTACCCGTTCAACCAATTCGTGCATTCTCGCCAAAGTAAGTCTTCGAGGCTCTTCTGCAACCAATTCTCTGGCTCGCTCGTCTAGTAAATAATCTACATCTGCGGGATTTACGGAAGTTGCATTAGCTCTTTCCCTTAACACATTTATATCTTTAGCTGCATTGATTTTCGTCTTAGTCAATTCCCATCAAAAGTTAATTTTTACTTTGACTGAAAGAAGGAGGTGGTACTTTTACACCCCATTCTTTATTTGGTTGTTCTCCTAATTTCAATTCTAAAATGCCTCCTTTTGCAAAATCATCATGATAAAACCAGCTATTATCCAAATTGCTGTTATTTAATTTTGCTGATTGGATATAGATATTTTCTGGTTTATTATTAGAGGTCTTTATAACAAATTTTTCACCTGGGTAATAATCATTATTAAGATGAATGGTTACCTCATCAAAAATCGGACTTGTAATTTCGTAATACGGTTTTACTGAAGCTCCTCCATCAAGCTCAAAAAGCCCCATAGCCATCAAAGTTCCCAAAGCACCCATTTGTCCTTGGTCTTCATCACCTTTATAACCTCCATATGGTGTAATATCTCCATAAACCTCTTTCACTTTCCGTACCCATTTTTGTGTTAACCAAGGCGCACCAGAGTAATTAAACAAATGTGCCATTCCGGTTCCTGGTTGGTTTCCATAATCGACCCAACTAGCAGCATGATTTTTATTAGCGCCTACAAAATCCAGTTTCTCTCCTTTTATAAAAGATTCATTTAAGAAGTCATTATAAACGTCTTTTCCTCCAAACAATTCAATTAAGCCTTCTAAATCTTGAGGTACAAAATGAGTATATATAGCTGAATTACTTTCACAAAAACCACGGGCGTTAAAACTTTCAACCACAGGTTTAAAATCTTTTATCCAACTACCATCTATCTCACGAGGATGAATCATTTTTGTTTCAGGATTCCATAGATTCTTATAGTTTAACGAGCGTTTCATAAAGAGTTTATGATCTTCTTCTTTATTTAATGCTTTTGATAATTGAGCTAAACACCAATCTTGGTAGGCATACTCCAAAGTCATAGAGGCACCATCTTTATGCCCACCTTTAGCTTCTATACCTTCAGGCACCCATCCATTTTCTATATAATATTGCATACCACCACCGTAAGCTGGTGTGTTATGTTCATAACCTGCATGGTCTCTAGAACCTCCTACAAAAGCATTTTTACGTAAGCCTTCATAGGCTTTTTCAATGTCGTAATTTCTAATGCCTTTATTATATGCTGCAGCAAAGAATGGCACAGAGGGATCTCCAATCATGACGAAGGTATAATTACCACCTGATGGCCCACGAGGAATGAGTCCGCCATTTTTATACATATCTATCATCGTGTTAGAGAACCCATCCATAAGTTCAGGATATGCCATAGACCATAGTATATTCAACGACCAATGGCTTCCCCACCAAGCATCAAAATTATAATGCGGAAATAAAGGCTTACCATTTTCATCTAATCTTACGGTTCTAGTAACGGGACTTTCACCCGTCATATCCGTGTATTTTCCATCTACATCACTTATAATTCTTCTTCCCTGTAAGGCATGCCACAAATCGGTATAAAATTTAACTTGTTGTTTATGGGTTCCGCCTTTAATTTCAATTTTACTAAGCCAATCATTCCAAGTTTGTAAAGATTCATTATGCACTTTATCAAAATCCCAATGGTCAATTTCAGTATTAAGATTTTTTCGAGCCTGTTCTACACTCACGTAGGAAATCCCGACTTTCATTAACACTTCACTAGCTTCTTCATCATTAAAAAACAAACCAACTCCAGCATTTACGCCTTGAATGGTATCCATTTGTTTTTCAACCATTTCATTGTTTACCCATCCTTTAAAAGTATCGAATGGTTTGTTTAGCTTTGCCGCAAAATATACAGGCGTGTCTTTTGGGCGACGTCCTGTTTTTTTAAGAACCTGAACGCCTGCGATTTCTGTATCACTTACTTTCCATACTTTAGAAAACGTAGTTGGTCCATGTGCTAATCTAGCTCCAGTATCAAAAATGATGGAATTGTCTTTGCTTTTTGGAAAGTTATATCGATGAAAACCAACACGTGTGGTAGACGTTAATTCGACTCCAATTTCATAATCTTTTAAAAATACTTTATGATAACCAGGCTTTGCAATTTCGCCATCATGACTAAAAGCCGATTGATAAGCATCCATTCCTAAATGCCCTTTAAACTCTCCTGTTGTTGGCATAACAGCCACTCCTGCCAATTGCCATGCATGCACATGGCTAAAACAACGGATATATTTACTATCATACAGATAACCAGAACTCCACGAGCCATCAGTATCTGTATCAGGGCTTAGATTTACCATCCCAAATGGTCGACTTGCCGAGCTAAAATAAAACCATCTGGAATTCACCGTATCTACAAATGGGTTAACTAAATCTACTGGTTTTTGTTGAGCCGTTATAGTACCATTAAAAAATGCTAGGATAACCAACAACACAATTATTTGCAAATTCACTTTGGATGATAGTAAATGGACCGAGTTTTTCATGAAATTTGCAATAGGCTCGTAAAACGCACCCAATCTTCTGCCCAGGCCTGCAATTGCCACATTCAGCCGATCATTGGAGCCTATGATTCGTCGGTAGCTACTGGCCGGCATTCCCATCGCTGAACTGGCTACTGCTATCCCAGCACTTCCCAAAGCTGTTTTTTTAATAAAATTTCTTCTTGTGCTCATATTTTCAATTTAAGGATTTGATTTTAATATTCTTAAAGCTTACCCTGTCCCCATGATCCTGTAATAGGATATGTCCATTTTCAGATTGTCCGAAATTGGGCCATTTATCATATTTGCTTTCGGAGACTAATTTTCTGAAATTTTCACTTCCGCGTTCATATTCTAAAACTTTAGTCCCATTTAGCCAATGTTCTACATGATTATCCTTTGAAACGATATGTGCAGTATTCCACTCTCCCACGGGATTGATTGGTTTGTTTGGATCAGCTTTAATAAGGTCGTAGAGTGAAGCAACGGTTCTACTGCCTTTATGGTTACCTAATTTTGCATCCGGATGATTCTCATCATCTAAAATTTGGTATTCCAAACCAATGGAGGATCCCGGCCCTTTATTTATATCTGTATCAACATAGTATTTAACCCCACTATTAGCTCCTTTTGTTAATTTGAAATCTACTTTTAATTCAAAATCACCATAAAGATCTTCCGTTACAATATCACCGCCTGCAGCAGACTCGGCCCCACCACTTGCTAAAACGGTTAGAATTCCATCCTCAATTTCCCAGCCCTGTTCTGGAAACTTATCCATTCTGGCTCCACGCCATCCATTAGTAGATTTACCATCCCAAAGCAATTTCCATTCCTTTTCTATCTCCGAGGAAGTTAATTGATTATTAGTATTAAAAACGGGTGCATCACTTTTCGTGTTATATTGCTCCAAGCTGTCAGTCATAATCCTTACATTTTTCCACCTGATTTGTTTGCCGGGAGCTTCATCATCGCCAATTGCATGTACCTGCAGTGCGATAAAACCCTCTTGCGTCTTATCATCAACCAGGTTTGCAGCTGCTATTCCGTTCACCCACGTTTGAATAGTATCACCTATGGCTTCGATTCTGTAATGGTTCCAGTCATCCTTTTTGTATGCATTTTGCGCGGATGTATTCAGACTCATAGGATAGAGCCACCCTCTTCTGGCTTCATCATATATGCCTCCGCTCCATGCACGATCTGAAGGATCTATTTCTACCTGATAACCATGTACACGATTATCTTGATATTGAGGTTTGCTCTCGCTTCTTATCTGGATCCCAGAATTCATACTGGGATCTGCTTTAAAGTCAAGCTCCAGGATAAAGTCACCATATTTTTTATCAGTCGTGAGAAATGAATTAGGTGTTCCCGAAACCGTAGTTCCCACGATCACTCCATCCTCCAATTCATATTTTGCATTTCCATTCTTTTGGCTCCAGCCATCCAAAGACTCTCCGTCAAATAAAGAAAACCAAGGAGCATCTGGAGCTGTTGCTGAGCAGCCAACAAGAAAAATAAGTATAGCTGATACTGCCATTTTCGACACGATATTTTGTTTTTGTTTCATTGTGAATTATTATTATTTTATCATTAAAAAATTTCCCTTCATATACCATAAATTCACTAACCAGGGCACTGAGACATAAGTTGATGTAATTCATCTATTGTATCTAATTTATACAAAGTTTACTAGTTATGTCAGTGGAATCTGTTTATCACCGCCGGTTCATTTTTTTATTTGATATTTGCATAACATAAAAGAATTTATTTTTGACAGAAAGACATCGGCTTCTCCACTTTCACTCATTTCAATATCGTACTCTTGAGCATTGCTATATATAATATCAAATTCTACTTTTGAACCATCTGGAATAAACATTTCAAGCTCCTCCCTTTCTTTATTTGAATTTTCCCGAAACACCAACAGATAACCGGTTTCATCTTGGATGGCCTGGAAACCAGTCCATGATCTACCATCGGGCATTTTCCCCAAAGGCATTATCAATCCTTGGTGTATATCCACCATTAAAGACTTATATTTCTTTATGAAAGGAGCACTTTCAAAAGCTTCCTCCGGAAGATTTGAGGCTTCCATCCATGCCAAGGGTTGTCCCATAATCGTTGTCGCAAATAAATAATCGAAGTCATAATTACCCGGCGCAAAAGGATCATTGGGATCATACCTTTTCATGTTACGCCACTTGTTCAAAAATTCGACCTGCAATAATTGAGGAGGAAAATATTTCGATAGCATCCAAAGATTTCGTAACGTCTGGAATGGAAAATAGTTTCCAAAATCAGTATAGCGATTCTCTAGAAAAAGATTCCCTGCATCTCTGAACATGAAATACCCACCGCGGGTATCTGCTGTAAGGTCGAGATTAAAAAAAACCTTTCCATTGGTAGCTTTCTTTACTTCTTTAAAAAAGTTGGTCAAATTAATCTCAGCTTTTTTATTTGGAATTTTTATTCCATCAATTTTAAAATAATTTATTCCCGTTGATTCATAAATCTTGACGAGAATATTAGCATCTGTCTTCCAGGTTTTATAATCATTAACGTTAGAAGGGTGAAACCACAGACCTAAGCGAATATCTTTTTCTTCTGCTGAAATGAGAATTTTTTTAAAGCCATTAGGAAAACGCTCTTTGTTTGGTTTCCAATGTTCCGGAGACCATTCACCCCATAATCCATCCGATTGAATGGAGGAATTCTTCGACAGGCCCTCCTGCCAACCATCATCAATTTGAAAATGTGTTATTCCCAAACGCTTAGCATGTTCAAGTTCCTTCAAAATAAATGATTCATTAATCTTACTATCCTGACCCCGGTCACCCCAAGTATTCATCATAATCATTTCATATGTATCAGGCTCATAGATTATGGAATTATTCAAGTACTTCCGTAAAGCAAATAAATTGTCCTCCTCATTACCTCCCACTCCGATAGTGATCGTATATCCCTTAACCCACTCATGATCAGCATTTACAGACATGAAACCTGAAAAAGGTATTGATATTTTTGAATTGCTAACTGTGAAATCATATCCAGGATAATTGACTTGGCTTATGTAGTTGGGAGCCTCTTTGAGAATAAAAAAATTGAAGTCGTTGACCAGATTATGCGCCAAAAGAAGATTTCCTTTATAGTTTTTTTCCTCAAAATAAGGAATAATTTCATTTTCGTCAACAAGATTATTGTTTTCGTCGGTCCTATCGCGAAATTCTACAAATTTCATGCTCCAGTGTTTTTGATCGAGTGCATAATAATCCAAAAAAGATCCTTCGATTTTTCTATCATTTCTTTCTTCTATACCTGTTGCACCTTTTTTGTCCGCCTTAACAGCGTTAGGAAGTACAGAATATTTCAGATAATGATCAATCGATATCGCCGGAGTATCTGGAAAAATTGTAAATACTTTCTTCACATCTACTCCGGCGCGATATCGATTAATGATTATTACCTGCAGATGACCCGGCAGACCACCAATAATATCATCTTCTATTTTTATGATTTGAAAATCCTCGTTTTTCAAGAAAGCCATTCCTCCATGGTGAACAGCAGGCGGAGAATCTTTAAATAGTAATGTCTTATCTTTTTTTATATTAGTCAATGAAAAAGGAATGATATCTCCTTTGTTCCACATCCATTTTCTTTCAATATGATTATTGCTTAACACAAGCATGTTACCTTCCAAAAATGCTTCACATGTCTCTATCCCGTTCTGGCTAAAAATAGGATTGTCAAAAAAAAGGAAATACATCAAAATACTGAACCATAGAGTCTTCATAATGGATATGAGTTTACGGGATTAACTTTCTCTCAATATGGCAGGCCATTCCTTCCCATATAATGACACCAGTAATTTACTACGATATCACTTTATTAAATTTTATGAATAGAAAAGCTAATAAAACCAAAGTCAATAGATAACTAAAAAAGAATATTAACTCATCCAAATCGACTTTTAGTTTTATTAACACAATCTTCTAATAAAAACGTTGGGATAAAACAAACAAGGAAAATATTACTTCTACCTCTTTTATTCGCAATATTTTAATATCCCGGATTTTGCTGAATTTGATCTGGATTAACATCAATCACACTTTGGGGAATAGGAAACACTTTTTCATTTTCCGTTAGAGTTTTCACTAGCTCCATTTCATCTTTTTTAGCATTCATTACTGGAATGGCCCTATCAGTACGTACCAGGTCAAACCAGCGATGTCCTTCAAAAGCTAATTCAACACGACGTTCCTTTTCAATTGCCAACCTAAATTCCTCCTGACTACTCACCTCTGCTGATGACAAACTCATCAAGCCGGCCCTTTCCCGAACCTCATTCAGGTAAATAAAAGCTTCTCCTGGAGATTCATAACCCAATTCATTAAGTGCTTCAGCATACATTAAAAGAATATCAGCGTATCTGATGATGGGTATATCATTATCATTATCACCGGAGGTAGCAGGTTCATCCTGATATTTTGTCACAAAATTGGTAGGGATTATTTCTCCACTTTCAGATTCATAAGAAGTTGCTATAGAAAAATCTTTTCGTTGATCACCTGGTTCATAGCTGTTGATCATATCTGTTGTAGGTTGATTATTTCCCCCACCTCCAAATGGAATAACTGCATTACCCGAATTTATAGGAGCAAAAGAGTTAGGCCAAGGATTTCCCTCGCCAATTCCTCCCGCCAAGAACTGAATAGAGAAAATGATTTCATCATTATTATCATTGTCGGGATCGAAAACTGCAGCATAATTAGGTAATAGATTATAGACACCTGAATCTATAACTTCTTTCAACTTTTCAGCAGCTGCGCTATACATTTTTTGAGTTAGATAAACTTTTCCAAGCAAAGCTTTGGCAGCTCCTTGTGTCGCACGGAGGGTGTAATCTCAAGTCTGTCTAGACTTTGAAAATTAAATTAAAATTTTTAGACTAGATTATGACACAAGAAGAGATTAAGGAATTAAAGGAAAAAGCATTAAAACAATTTTTATCAGGAGAATCCCTAACCGGCAAAAACGGCGCTTTTGCTCCAATGCTTAGGGAGTTTATGGAAGAGGCCCTGGAAGCAGAAATGTCTTCGCACCTTTCCGATGAAGAAAAAGGCTCAAAAGCAGGTAATAAGCGTAATGGCAAAGGCAAAAAGACCCTAAAGAGCAGCCAAGGGGACGTCACCATTAACACGCCCCAGGATCGTAACAGTACCTTTGAGCCGGAGATCGTAGCGAAACGCCAGCGTATCCTGGCCGATAATTTAGAAAAGCAGATTATAGGCATGTACGGGATGGGCAATAGCCTGCGGGATATCTCAGCTCATATAGAGGAAATGTATGATTCCAAGATATCCACACACGTTCTAAGTGATATTACGGACCGGGTGATTCCCAAGGTTAAGGAATGGCAGGATCGCCCCTTGGAGCCGGTATATTGCATCCTATGGCTCGACGCGATGCACTTCAAGGTACGCGAAGAAGGCAAAGTAAAGCACAAGGCCTTGTATAATATTTTAGGAATAAATAAAGCTGGAAGAAAGGAAGTGCTGGGTATGTATATCTCGGAAAGTGAAGGGGCCAATTTTTGGCTTCAGGTGCTGACCCAATTAAACAACCGTGGCTTAAAAGATATTCTGATTGCCTGTACGGATAATCTTACGGGCTTTAGTGAAGCCATTCATTCTGTTTATCCCAAGACTGATATTCAGCTATGTATTGTCCACCAGATCCGCAATAGTATGAAGTATGTGGCCAGTAAGGATCAAAAAGATTTTATGAAAGACCTTAAACTGGTGTACAAGGCTGACACCAAAGACCAGGCTGAATCGGCTTTACTGGATCTGGAAGAAAAATGGGGCAAAAGATATCCCATAGTGATCCGTTCCTGGAATGATAACTGGGACCGATTGAGTGCTTATTTTGAATATACCGCACCCATTAGAAAACTCATATACACCACAAATGCCGTAGAGGCTTTTCACCGGCAGGTAAGAAAAGTAACCAAGACCAAAGGCGCTTTTACCAATGATATGGCACTATTGAAGCTGGTTTACCTAGCTACCAGAAGAATTGAAAAGAAATGGAACGCCCCACTGCAGAACTGGGGTTTGGTAGTTCAACAATTAGCTATTAAATTTGAAGGTCGGCTAGAGTTGGACTTAGCCACCAATGAAACGAAAAACTAAAATTTTCTTCTCCCGGGGGTACCCCCGGGAGAAGAAGCAGACAGAGTTGAGCTAACACTCCCGTCGCACGTCCTAAATCTTCATTATATGGTGACAAAGCTGCTTCTGCCTCCTGAAGATCACTTTCAATTTGAGAATAAACTTCTGCTGTTAAATTTCGGCCATACTCATATGCTTCATTTGGATTTTGGATTTCCTTCAAAACCAACGGGACATCTCCATACGTGCGGACTAACTCAAAATAAACATATGCTCGAATAAATTTCACTTCTCCTATATACATATTTCTCATATCTTCCTCCATCTCTATGTTTTCAATCCTCTCCAAGATGATATTGCATCGAGAGATTGCACGGTAACTATCATTCCAACGTTCCTCTATATAAGGATTTGTTGATTGTATATAGAACCTATCAAATTCATCCTGGCTCGTAACTGAGCCTGATGGAACCGGCATGGCGTTATCAGAACGAATTTCTCCAAAAACATAACTATCTATTGATATCCCGTCCGCCTGCAGTGCTGCATAGGCCCCGTTCACAGCATTCCTAATATCATCAGCGGTTTGATAAAAATTAACCGTTGTAGTTTCAGAAATCGGTTGTAGATCCACAAAGTTTTCACTACAAGAATTCAAGAGAATACTACATATTAGACCCACGCAGAGACCTTTTATATTCTTTAATCTCATTACTTTCGTTTTCATTACTTACTATTTTAGTTTAATTGAACATCTCCTTTAAAAAATCTAGAACCCTATATTAACTCCAAGAGTAACTGTCCTCGGTAACGGATAGGCTCCATAATCCACTCCTCCGGTTAACGCTCCTTCATAGCCACTTACTTCAGGATTATAACCCAGATATTCTGTCCATGTATATAAGTTTTGGCCAGACAAATAGATCCTGGCTTGTTGTAAGCGTATTCTTTCTATAAAATTTTGTGGCAGTTGGTAACCAAGAGTAATGTTCTGAACACGTAAGAAAGAAGCATCCTCTACCCATCGACTGGATACTGCATTGTTATTACCAGTTGTCCTTGAATTCGCACGTGGAGTAACGCCATCTCCTAAATCTTCTGGTGAACGCCATCTGTTCAAAACAGTGGTAAGCTGATTCTGATTTCCCTCCAGTTGCTCAATGAAACGTCTGCTTAAATTAAGAACTTCACCTCCTTGCTGCCCATACAAAGAAACACTTAAATCAAATCCACTATATGCGAAGGTATTTGTTACACCATAAACAAAATCGGGTTGATTATTACCGATGATAGTTCGATCATCGGCTGTAATTTCCCCATCTCCATTTACATCTTCGTATTTCACATCACCTGGTCTAGCTGTGGCGTAATGAGGATAGCTTTGCAGATCTGCTTCATCCTGAAAAACACCTAGTTGTTTAAAACCATAAAAGTTACCGATGGGAGAACCAATCTGTGTGATATTTGTTTGACCGATACCACTACCACTTCTTATAGGGTCACCGTTAGGTCCTAATTCCAAAACTTCGTTTCGGTTGAAAGATAAATTCAAATTTGTTTCCCACAACAATTGGCCAGTAAGATTGTCAGTATTTAAAGCAAATTCCCATCCTTTGTTCTCCATTTCTCCAATGTTCGTAAATGCGGTACTAAAACCCGTAATTGTCGGAACGTTTACAGCTAACAAAAGATCTGTAGTAGTACGATTATAATAATCGACACTGAAATATATACGCTGATCAAACAATCCCAAATCAATTCCTACATCTAATTGGCGACTTTTCTCCCAACCTAATTCGGCATTCCCCAAAGAACTCGGACCAAGCCCAGTCACTAAATTACCATTAAAACTATAATTATCTTCACCAATAGAAGCAATATAGGGATAGTAGGTATCAAAAGCATTGTTACCAGATAGACCATAACTTGCCCGTAATTTCGTTTCCGATAAAAAGGTAAAGCTTTCCATAAAAGGTTCTTCTGACAATCTCCATCCTACTGAACCTGCAGGGAATGTTCCCCACCGATTTTCCGGACCAAAAACTGACGAACCATCCAAACGTATAGAAGCATTCAATAAATACCTGTCATCATAATCATAACTCACCCTTCCAAAATAAGAAAGAGTAGAAGTCTCTGCTTCTGAAGAAGAAACAGAAGTAGGTTGACCTGCAGCATTCAAGGTCGGGACAATATCACTCGCAAAGGTAGTACCGGAAGCTAAACTATTCTTATACTGAAGTTTGTATGTTTCCATACCGATTAAGACATCCAAATCATGCATTTCATTGATGTTCTTGTTGTAATTTAACGTTTGATTAAATACCCAGTTTATTCCTTGCTCTGATGATGTTGAAGCTGTGGCTTGATTAGGAGGCAAAAGCTGGTTAAGTGGTAACTTTGAAGTCTGATAGATGTCTCGTCTGGTGTTGTTCAAATTAACATTACCAGAAACTCTGTATTCTAGATCATCAAAAATTTGATATTCTGCATAAGCGTTAGTCAATAAATTAGTATATGAATACTGGTTGTCAACTTCAGTAATATTGGCTATAGGATTAGGCACACCAGGCCATCCATAAGGAGCTGATATGGCGGCCTGAGAAGAATAGGCTGCCCCATCCTCAGAATAAATAGGTGCCATTGGTACAGCAGCTAAAGCAGAATTGATAATGCCGTTACTAGCCCAATGGCCGCTGGCATTTACATCCTGCCTTATACTATGTGAAGGGTTTATGTTTATTCCCATCCTTAGTCTAGGTGTAATATTTATATCAACGTTGGCACGCAAAGTATACCTATCAAGATTTGATCTTTTGATGATACCATTTTGACCTAAATATCCACCACTTACTGCATACTGAACTTTATCAGTTCCACCGGAAGCCGATAATTGGTAATTATTCATTGAAGCTCTTTGAAATATCAAATCTTGATAATCATGATAAGGCAGGTTAGAAGGATCATCAAAATTAAGCCATTCAAAATTTTCACCCCTAGGATATCGATAACGCAGGTAATCACCAGGACGAACATCATTTGGATCAGAAGGGGTAGCCCCTGGAACATTATCTAAGTAAGCATTGTTAGCAGCTTCTCTTGAAAATTCGGCGAACTGCTCTGAGTTTAACATATCCACCTGATTAGAGATCTCCTGAAACCCCGTATACATATCAAGAGTTACAACATGACGCCCTGCCTTACCACGTGAAGTTGTGACCATTACAACACCATTTGACCCACGAGATCCGTAAATAGCCGTAGATGAAGCATCTTTTAGAATATCAATGCTTTCTATTTCATTCGGGTTTATTAAATTAAAAACCTGAGCACTTACCATATTACCATCAACCACAATTAAAGGATCGCTCCCTGCACTTATAGAACCGAATCCCCGTACTTTTATTGAGGGTGTACTGCCAGGAGCACCACTAGTTTGTTGAATTTGCACACCAGGAACTTTTCCCTGGATACCGATAGCCACATTAGACACTGGCATATCTTTAATTTCGTCCATTGGAACCGAAGCTATTGCAGCTGTGACATCGCGGCGGCTTTGCGTACCGTAACCTACTACCACAACTTCATCCAAAGCAGCAGCACTATCTTCCAAAGTTATACTCAAAGTCTCCCGCCCTTCGACTGGCACATCCGTTGTAACGAAGCCCATAAAAGATATTGAAAGAATAGCATTTTCACCTGAAACTATTAACGAAAATTTTCCATCAAAATCAGTTTGTGTACCGTTTGAAGTGCCTTTTTCCGAAACATTGGCACCTGGTAAAGGCACACCATCTTTATCAACCACCACGCCACTCACCGTTACTTCTTGGAAGTTTTTCGAAATAATAAATTCATTTAAATTTGCCATAGACCCAGAAGCATATAAGGAATTGAGAGGAAAACAAAAGACCAAAATAACAGCAAACATCAAAAACCCCTTAACAATAAAGACTTTTAAATTAAAAACATTTTTTAGCTCTAATTTCATATTTTAAATTTTAGGATTATTAATAGGATATTAAATTTTAGATTTAAGAATAAAACCTTTTGTAACCAATAGAAAACAAAAAGTGTACGTTAACATTATTGGGTGAAATAAGCTATAATATAAGGATAACCACACATATTTTTAACACTTAAATAACTATAATATCTTTATTTGGGACTAAGTTAAGAAATTTTTTAGATTTTCAAAATAAAATAAAAATAAAATCAGGTACGTACCTTATTAAAGGTGGATTTAATAACATTGGTGTCCGGTTAAAGAGTAAAGATCGCTTCGCTGCAAGAATAAAGAAAAAAGACTAAAACCAACCTACTGAATATCAGCGTTTTTTAAGTGACAATTTTAAATTATGAAACTATTCGTTCATTTTCCCAAAGCAAGGTGTGTATAATGTAAAACATCCGAATTGTCTTTACTCACTCATATTCCAGCAAGTCAAAAAAACTTTACCGGACAATAGTGATTTAATAAATAGATTATAACCCTAAAAACATATTCAGGAGTTAGACACTTTTGGACTTATCAAAAGAATATCAAAAAAAACGTAGAAATCAACTCTGTGAGTGTTAGGGTTTCTGAACTATTTCGGCAGCTTAATACCCCGTTCGGTGTTGCAAAGTCCTTTTTTGTCACGCCATAGGGGATCCACATAGCTTGCCGAAAAACTCTTGATGGTCGTTCTCAGAGCAGATGAAAAAGGCATTCCTAAATCCAAATTTTATTTTGTGAAATAGTGTATTGGCAGTAGCAGACTTTTTATGCCCACAGAGATTGCACTGCCGGGCTAAACTCCTTTTTTGACCTGACAGGCACTATGGTTGCACTTTAAGTATTTGTAATCGGTTTAGTTCTTCAAACCTGCTAGATATTTTTTTGCAATCCAAGTCGGTATTGAACCGACTATAGAACTCTCGAAGATTTTGACCGTTGAATATATTCCGTAATTCATTATTTACTGGCAATCGCGATAGGCGTTTAAACTTTTGACCTCTATAATTTATTTTAAATTGTGTACGTATACTATTTAATTTTCTGTTATTTTCGCATTCTTTATCTTTAATTCATTAAAATGACTATCAAAGAAATAGCAAAATTAGCTAATGTTTCGCTGGGTACTGTAGATAGGGTAATTCATAATCGCGGAAAAGTTTCAAAGAAAACCAAAGAAAAAGTACTAGAAATCTTGGAACGGGTAAATTACCAACCCAATATGTTTGCCAGGGGCTTGGTGTTGAACAAGACGTATTCCATATGTGCCTTAATTCCTTCTTATAATGAAGGTGAATATTGGGAGATGCCAGCAAGGGGTCTGAAAAAAGCAGAGGAAAATTTGAAGCAATTCGGCATTAACTTGGAAATTTTCTATTTTGATCAAAATTCGGTTCAATCATTTATAAAACATTCTAATAAGATTATTAGTCTAAAGCCTGATGGAGTTATACTTGCACCGGTAATTAATTTTGAAGCTGTAAAATGGAGCTTGCAATTAAAAAGGCTGCAAATTCCTTTTTCCGTAATCGATTCCAAAATCTCCAATAGCGGGGCTTTAGGTTTTATAGGTCAAGATGCTTTTCAAAGTGGTAAATTAGCCGCTAAACTACTATGTTCAGAAATAAATGGGCAAGGCGTAATATCAATAATATCCATTAAAAGCAACGAAAATCATAATAAGAAGCTACAACTGCGTACTGAGGGTTTTAAAGAATATATTTATAACAGCGATTTTATCGATAATATTTCTTTGGTTGAATTTGATATCCATCAAGGTAGTTTAGATTGGAAGAACACTCTAAAAAATGCCTGCAGCCCTAATGGGGATACCGTTGGTATCTTTGTTCCAAGCTCAAAAGTATACTATGCGGCCGATTGTATTGTGGAAAATTTTGCGGAAATGAAGAAAATCAAACTTGTAGGTTATGATTTAATAAAAAATACCGTTTCACATTTAGAAAGTGGTGTCATAAGCTATGTCATCGGTCAGCGACCTGAAAGCCAAGGTTATGCTGCATTGGATGTTTTTTATAAACATCTTGTAAATAGGCAAGCTGTAGAATCCGAAAAATATTTACCGCTTGATATAATTACCCGAGAAAATTTGATGTATTATAATGCGAAAATAGATACGAATGAATGATGGAAAATCGTACTATTTATCTACTGTTAAATTAAGAGCATAAAGAACAGCAATGCGAATACAAAGCTCTCATGACCAAATAACTACGATCTACAAAAAACGGTGGGGAGTAGAGGCTTATCACAAATCCATAAAAAGCAATACGGGTTTTGGCAAAAGCCCAACGAAAACAATCAAGACCCAAACCAACCATTATGTGCTGTCCATCGTGGCCTACATAAAACTGGAATGGTTGAAACAGAGGACCAAAAAAAATCATTTTGCAATGAAAACCCAGATATACCTGGCCGCTCAACAAGCGGCTTATGCAGAACTCAATAAGTTATCAACACCAAGGGCAGCATAACGGCCCTTTTTGATTAATTTTTGCGTAAGGTGAGTTACTGATATGGAAACAGAGAAACTTAAGGAGAAAATCCTCTCGCTGCCCACCACAGAGCGGGATCGGCTATTGAAAAAAAATCGTGACACCATCCGCACGGCAGATTTGACCGTGCACGCTTCCCGCCGTCACGAGCTGGACAACAAGATGGGATCCTGTCCACACTGTTCGCACAAGAAGTATATACGCCAAGGCACTGACAACGGGGTGCAACGCTATAAATGCAAGTCCTGCAATAGGGGTTTTACGGAATACACGGGCACTTGGATAGCCGGCTTTCAGAGGCGCGATAAGGTGGGCGAATATCTGAAGTTAATGATAAACGAGAATAGCCTGGACAAAATAAGTGCCGCCCTCGGAATCAACAAGAAGACCGCTTTCGACTGGAGGCACAAGATACTTGCCTCGTTGGTGGGCGACGGTGGGGAGTTCACTGGGATCACCGAGAGCGGTGAGTTTTTTTCCTTCGGTCTGAAAAGGGCATGGAGGTAAAGGTCGCAGGCCCAGGGAACGGGGTGGCAAATCAAAGAAGAGGGACGTGAGCAACGAGCAGGTGGCGGTTGATGCAAGCCAATATGCTGCCACTTGTACTATTTATGAAGACCC
This sequence comes from Salegentibacter salegens, assembly GCF_900142975.1. Classification (NCBI taxonomy): domain Bacteria; kingdom Pseudomonadati; phylum Bacteroidota; class Flavobacteriia; order Flavobacteriales; family Flavobacteriaceae; genus Salegentibacter; species Salegentibacter salegens. The sequence continues at coordinate 630,974 of NZ_LT670848.1, read as the reverse complement.
GTTGCCTGGGAGAGTGCACGGGGATCTCCTTTATCGATTCCACTCCCGTGAGGGTCTCCAAGAACAAGCGCATAAAATCCAACAAGGTCTTTGAGGGAATAGCAACCACTGGGAAGTCCACAATGGGCTAGTCCCACGGTTTTAAACTCCATATCATAGTGAACGATAAGGGGGAAATTTTAAATTTCGTGATTACCCAGGGAAATGTGGACGATAGGGAACCTCTTAAAGAAGGGAATATATTGAACAAGATTTTTGGAAGCCTATATGCAGATAAAGGATATATATCAAAGGATCTCGCAGCGATGTTATTTGATGATGGGCTGCATCTGGTCACCAGGATACGCAATAATATGAAAAACGTACTGATGACAATGAGGGACAAGATATTGCTAAGGAAACGTTCAATAATTGAGACGATAAATGATCAGCTCAAGAATATTTGCCACGCCGAGCATTCGAGACACAGAAGCTTTGGAAATTTTATAACCAATCTGGTGGCCAGTCTAATTGCCTACTCTTTTCAAGAGAAAAAACCAGCAATAAAATTTGAAGGACAGCCTAACGCAAGTGGTCAACTCGCATTATTCTGCTAATTGCTTAGGTCGAACTCAGGTTATCAGTTAAAATACCGTGCTTTAAAACCTTAAAGTCATCAGTCACAAAAACATGGTCCAATCCCAAAATATGGACCGACCCATCTAAAAGTTTTTTCCAAATATTCCATACTAATTTTTTATTTTAACAATTAAACTCCTGAAAATGAACTAAAGCCTCCATCTACTGGCACAATTGTTCCAGTCACGAAAGACGCTGCATCGCTTAATAGGTAATGAACAGTACCATTTAATTCTGAAGCATCCCCAAATCTTTTCATGGGAGTTTTTCTAATCACGGTCTTCCCACGTTCTGTATAAGATCCATCCTCATTGATAAGTAGCTTTCTGTTTTGGTTTCCAATAAAAAAGCCAGGGGCTAAAGCATTAATCCTAATTTTATCATTAAACTTCATTGCCATTTCCATAGCCATCCACTTGGTAAATATCTCAATCCCAGATTTTGCCATAGAGTAACCTAAAACCCTGGTTATAGCCTGAGTAGAGGCCATTGACGAAATATTAATGATCACTCCAGAACCTTGTTCTGCCATAATCTTACCCAAAGCAAGTGAAGGCATTACAGATCCCATTAAATTTAAATCTAACACCTTCTTTAAATCTCCTGTGGAAATATCAAAAATAGTTTGGTCTGGATTTACCGTTGCACCTGGCATGTTTCCTCCTGCTGCATTAATTAAACCATCCAATCGTCCTTCTTTTTCTATAATTTTAGTTGCTATTTCAGCAAGTAGTTCTTCATCTAGGACATCGGCCGTATAACCTGAAGCCGAATTCGGCATTATGGCATTAAGTTCCTTTACACGTTTCTCAGTATTTTTAGGGTTATGTGCCAAAATAATTACTTTGGCTTCGTTTTGAACCAAATATTTGGCCATGGAACCTCCCAGTACTCCACCCCCACCCGTTATAGCGATGACTTTATTTTTAATTGAAAAATTATTGTTCATAATTATGTGTTTATATTATTTAATTTCTTAATTCTGACACTCAGAAAATGAAACATATTTTTTCACAACCATCCGAAAGTTGAAAAATAAAATAGCCTGAGAATCCCTTATTTTTGTTTTGGACAAAAAAAATAATTTTTATGGGACTCTTCAGGCGCACTAAAAATACAAACAAACCTCTTCTTCGACAAATAATTGACCTATGTCCTCGCTGGATGCTCACGCGTTGTGCCGATGAGCACAATGGCGACAAGGGGTGCAGCAGATATAAGACCTACGATCAATTCGTTGCCCAAACTTTCGGACAGCTGAATAAATGCTACACTCTTAGTGACATTTCCACTGGTATCGGGGTCAGCGAAACATTTATTTCGGATTTGGGTCTTGAGCAGAGCCCAGCGCGTTCTACCATGAGCGATGGCAACAAAAAGAGGAGTTATAAAGTCTTCGAGAGCTTATATTACCGGTTGTTAGGGCACTATGGCCGACTATTGTCGAAGCACGGACAGTCTCATATAATCAAGGAAATCAAAGACCGTGACATAAAATTGATCGACAGCACCACGATCAGTCTATGTCTGTCCATGTTCGATTGGGCAAAGTTTCGGACAGCTAAAGGAGGTATAAAAATACATACCTGCTGGGACGATGCCATGATGATCCCCGATATGGTCAATATAACAGAGGCAAAGCTCCATGACAGCAAAGGACTGGCCCAATCCGTTTTCCGAAAGGGAACGGTCATCGTGGAGGACAGGGCGTACTTCGATTTTCTGTTGATGCGCCAGAGGATCGCGGCAGAAAATGTTTTTGTCACTCGCATCAAGATCAATACGGTCTATCAAACCTTGGAAGAACTGGAGCTCCCCGAAGGTAGCGATCAGGATATCCTAAAAGACGAGATCATCGTTTTACCAAGCAAGAAGGCCGTGGAAACAGGCATTGCGGAACACCCTCTCCGGTTGGTGCACGTTTATAAGCAGGACGAGAACAAAGTGATAGAAATAATCACCAACAACTTGGATTGGAGCGCCAGGACCATCGCGGACCTTTATAAAAAACGATGGGATATTGAACTTTTTTTTAAGGCGATAAAACAGAACCTCCAAATAAAGACCTTCCTTGGAACCAGTGAGAACGCCGTAAAATCACAAATATACATCGCGCTCATAACCTATTTGCTGCTCCAGATAATTGTGAGGACAATAGCCAAAAAAGAACATGCATTTTCCAATTTCGTGGAAAAGATCAGGATCTGTCTATGTTTTTATCTTACCCTCGATTATGCCTGCAATACCGTAGGAGAAGGGGCGAAAAGAATAAGGGGTCAGACCAAACTCCACTATAGGGTAGATCCAGACTTATTTTCTCCCATTAGCCCTAATTGAAGCCTGAAAATAGGGGTGGCCGAAGGTTTTAGGTTTAAAGTCAAAAACTTTCGGATGAGTGTGATACAAAGAATAACATTTTTCAAAGTGGTAGAAGAAGGTATTACGGACTCAGGTGTTTCCGAAGCTTACTTTACAGCACCAATTTGCATAACGATATCATTTGGTCTACCGCGTGGACCGTCTTTTTGGAAAGCTTGCCTGTTTCCCGTATTTCGGTAAGGACACTTATGCTGCGGATTCACATCGCGTTCAGCGGGAGTTACCTTTGAAGAAATGGTATCATTGATGAACTCCTCCCCAATAGAACAATTGTAGTTTTTGATGCCCCTATCCTTCATATAGCGGCATATCCCATTTCTCCACATAGACTTGTACCATTCTACCCTGTGCTTAGTATAGCAGTTTTGCTCTAAATAGCGGGTACAATCTTCAATCATTGTCGTAATTGTTTGATTTTGTTTCATTTTATTGCTTATTAGTTTTTGTGGCAATGTTGCCACCTATGCAAATAGGCAATAATTTTATGCGCTGTGATTATAGAAAGTGAAGGCTGACCAATAGCCAGTCACACCGTTGTTTTTAAGAAAATGTTTTAGCATATACTTTGCATAAAGATATTCTTCACATAAAAGAAGCCTTCTATCACCCACCGGGTGCTGTAGATTTCCATGGTCTTATTAAAGCTCAATTTTGGTTAGTGGTAATTATGGTGTGCCAAGCCCACTCTATCGCTAGTCTCTTTGCTTGGCTATAACATAAAACCATCTTGATGTTTGAAAGGTAAAACTACGTAACGAGCTCCCGCTATTTTGAATAAGGGGTTCACTCATCAGCTTCAAATATTGAACTTTTTTCCAATATCGTAATAGGTAAAATCTTTGCCATACGCTTTAATATGGCAGTCGAACACCTCTTTTTATTGTAAAATCTCCGTTCCCAAAACTAGTTTTTCCTGCAACCATTATTGGTGCCATTCCGAATAAGCACGCTTAGACCAACAGACCGGTACCGAATAAGGCCGCAGTGAATAAAAATTCCGAATTTGATATCTTGAAACCAATCTGAGACAGGTCTGGAATCCAAAGATTTCTAGGCTGGTTATTAATGCTCTTGCACCTGTAAGGAACGATACAGACGCTCAAGCAGGCTAATAAATATAATAACATTCTTGTTTTAACTATTCGAGAAATCTTCATCCATTTTTTAATGATCTATACCACAATGAGTATTACTACTTTTACCGAGTTTTAAGATTAACATTATGCAGGAATATAAAGAATTTAATAAATGTGTTAATCCGTTCGTTTTATAACAAGCTAGAAACCTTTCAATCAAAAAATGGCAAAACTATGATTGACAATACTTCAAAGCTAAACAAGACGTCTATTTCTAAAAAAAACGAAAAACGATCTATAAACCAGTCGATTTCAAAGCAAAGTGTCTAAAAAGAATCCGTTCTTGAATAATTGAAATATACTTAAAAATAAGGTGTAAGTTTCATTAAATAAATTTCAAAGATTTCCGTGAAACGGAAGTAAACCCCATTCGGATTCAATCTGAAAATCCTATTTCGGAAATAAAATATACCTAAGGTTCTAAGCTAGCGTTTGGCGTAAAACAGCTATCTTGAAAAGAATTTGGATTATCTCTAAACCATTCAATTTATAGATATTTAGTTTTATAAATAGTAATAAATCGTGTTTTATCAGTATTTGTTACAAAATCCAGCGGTAGGATAAACTTTCATACCATATACAGCTTTCTGTAGGTTTTCTAAATCCAAATTTATATCATAACAGCAAAACTCATAAAATTTACTTGATTATAATTTGAAATATCCCGTATTCAAGGCACCTGTATTATATACTTATCTATACAATAAACTGGTATTAATTTTAAAAATATGGACTAGATATGGACTAAAATATCAAAATCAAAAACTCAACTTACTGTTTTACAGCAAATTGCGGTTTATTTAAGTGACCCCGGCAGGATTCAAACCTGCAACCCTCAGAGCCGAAATCTGATGCGCTATTCAGTTGCGCCACGAGGCCATTATTGTTAGCTGTTAGCAAAAATTAAAACTGCTAAACTTAAACTTCTAGATTAATTTTCTTTTTACAATTGTAGAAATCGTTCTACCGTCAGCTCTACCGGCTAGTTCGTTGCTGGCCATTCCCATTACTTTTCCCATATCCTGCATTCCGCTGGCTCCGGTTTTAGCGATAATCTCGTCTACTTTAGCTTCAATTTCAGCTTCGCTTAACTGCTCCGGTAAAAAAGATTCAATTACTGCGGCCTGTTTTTCCTCAGGTTCAGCTAAATCAGCCCTATTCTGTTCCCTGTAAATCGCAGCGCTTTCCTTACGTTGCTTTACAAGTTTCTGTAAAATCTTAAGTTCTTCATCTTCACTCAAACCGTCTTTTGCAGCGCTCTCCGTATTGGCTAATAAAATAGCACTTTTTACCGATCGTAAAGCTTCCAGTTTTTCACTGTCTTTAGCTTTCATAGCAGCTTTCATCTCTGCCATTACTTTATCCTGTAAACTCATAAATACATCATTGTCATTTCCGCGAAGGCGGTAATCTAAGCAGCGAAGATAAAATATTAAAATTAAAATCCCCACTTATTCTCCCTGCAAAATTAAGTATCTTGAGACGCTAAACTATAATTCACTTATGAAAAACCTAATTTCAATTATCCTCTTATTGCTAAGTTTTTCAATTTCAGCGCAACAGCGATTTATAGACAGTTCTTTTCAGTTAAAAAACACTGAAACTAAAACCTACGCCACCAAAAACGGCGAAGCTTTAAAGCTGGATATTTATCAACCTGAAAAAGATACCTTGCAACAACGGCCGGTCATTATTTTTATGCACGGTGGTGGCTTTGCAGGTGGAACCCGCACAAATTCGGCCGAAGTAAAATTTGCTGAGACTGCGGCAAAAAAAGGCTATGTCGCTGTTCAGATTTCATATCGGTTAACCCGAAAAGGACAATCTTTTGGTTGCGATTATAAAGCCTCCGGAAAAATGGAAACCTTTAGACTGGCTGCAGAAGACTTTATGGATGCCGTTCATTTTATGGTAAAAAATAAAGAGGAATATCAAATTGATCTAGACAAAATAATCGTTGGCGGAAGTAGTGCAGGGGCTGAAGCGGTTCTAAACGCTGTTTATAACGAAAATCTGATGTTTGATGATTTCTCAAAATATGAGAACATCAATTTTGCAGGTGTTTTCTCCCTGGCCGGCGCCATTGTAGATGCACGCTATATTACTGAAGAAAATGCAGTTCCCGGGGTATTTTTCCACGGAACCGAAGATAACCTAGTCCCATACGCTACCGCCCCACACCATTGGTGTACTCCTGACCAACCGGGTTATATTATGCTAGACGGCTCCAAAACAATTACTGAAAAACTGGAAAATTTGAATACTGCTTATATGCTTTATAGTTTTAAAGACGGAAAACACGAACACTCAGGAATGCCTTTTGACTATTTACCTGAAGTCTTCGAATTCTTTTATTCGGTGTTCCTAAATGAAGAAAACCGTCAAATTGAAGTCTGGAAATAATATTCTTTTAATGAAAGCATAATTTATGAAAACCGCATATCACCTTTTCGTTCTCTCCTTCTTTTTGAGTTTGAATCTTTTTGCCCAAAGAAATATTCAAACCATAAACTCAGCCTGGGAATTTTCTTCGGAAAAAAATGAGAAAACCGAAATTGTAAATATTCCCCACACCTGGAATGATGAAGATGCTTTCCGCGATGGGAAAGAATATTTCCGCGGAAAAGGGATTTATCAAAAAACGCTATTTGTACCGCAGGAATGGCAGCAACAACAGGCATTTTTAAAGTTTGAGGGCAGTAATCAAATCACCACTGTTTTTGTAAATGATAAAAAGATTGGTGAACATCGCGGCGGTTACACAGGTTTCGTTTTTGATATTTCTGAAGCACTAAATTATGGCGAAGCTAACCAGCTAAGAATTGAGGTTGATAATGCGCACAACACCGATATTCCCCCGCTGGATGCCGATTTCAATTTCTACGGCGGAATTTATCGCGATCTACAACTCATTCTCACTAACAAAATCCACTTTGAACTCGAAAATGAAGCTACCGGGAATATGATTATTAAAACTCCTGATGTTTCTGCGGAAAATGCCCAGGTTACTTTTGAAAGCCAAATCGTAAATCATTCTGAAACTACAAAAAACCTACAGGTGAGTGTAGATATTTTCAGTCCAGAAAAACAGAAAATCGAAACTTTATCCAAACAAGTTCAGCTTTCGCCTGCTGAAAATAAATCGGTTAGTTTCAGCAAAGAAATCAATCATCCGGAATTATGGTCGCCAGATGCGCCCAGTTTATATTATGCCGTAGCGAAGATTTCCGAAGAGAATTCCGAAGAAATTTTAGATGAAATAGATTCCAAATTCGGATTGCGTTGGTTTGAAGTGAGCACCGAAAAAGGCTTTGTTTTAAACGGAAAACCCATAAAACTCATTGGCGCCAACCGTCACCAGGATTTTAAAGGTTTAGGCAATGCATTGCCCAACAAGATCCATAAATCAGATTATAAAACCATAAAAGAAATGGGCGCTAATGTGATTCGTACGGCGCATTATCCGCAGGATCCAGAAGTTTACAAAATATGCGACGAACTTGGTTTATTGGTGTGGACTGAGGTTCCTGTAATCAACGATGTCACCGATACCGATGCTTACCACGATGTTTCACTTAAAATGCAACGCGAGCAAATTCTGCAGTTTTACAATCATCCTTCCATAGTAATGTGGGGCCTAATGAATGAGATCTTTATCAGGTTAGTTTTCAATAATCAGATCACTGAGGAAGAAAAAACTGCCAAGATCAAAACCTCGGTGGAACTGGCCGAAAAGCTGGAAAAAGAAACCAAACGCCTGGACCCCGATCGATTGACCGTGATGGCTTTGCACGAAAACGAATTATACAACGAATCTGGAATTGCTGACATTCCCGATGTAATTGGCTGGAACCTTTATTTTGGCTGGTATTCTCCCGGTTTGGATAGTTTCGGCGAGTTTTTAGATGATCAGCACAAACGTTATCCCGACAGACCCCTCTTCATTTCGGAATATGGTCCGGGTGCCGATTCCAGGATTCAGACCGATGATCCCAAACCCTGGGATTATTCTGAAAGCTATCAATTAAAACTCCATAGAAGTTATTTAAACCAGGTGCAGGAGCGGGATTTCGTATTTGGAATGACCGCCTGGAATTTCGCCGATTTTGGTTCTTCATTTCGGCAGGATTCTCGCCCTTATATCAATCAGAAAGGTTTGGTTAATATAGACAGGAGCAAAAAAGACATTTACCATTATTACCAGGCGAGATTACTGGAAGAAGCTTTTATATATATTGCCGGGAAAAATTATGAAAAACGCTATCCGAAAGACCAAAATGATAGTATAACAATTACGGTTTTTTCAAATGCTGAAGAGGTAAAATTGAAAGTAGATGATTCTGAATTCACCTCGGAAGTTGATGATGGTATTGCAGTTTTTGAACTTTCCCTTTCGGAAGGAAAACATCAATTAACCGCTACAGACGGAACAGTTTCACATTCCCGGGAAATTGAGGTGAAATACCGAAAAAACCTTGTTCCTGAAATTGATCAAAACGCGATAATGATAAACGTGGGAACCCACGTGAATTTCACCGATGAAATTACCGGCGAAACCTGGATTAGTGACCAGGAATATAGTGATGGTAGCTTTGGTTATGCTGGCGGAGAGGTTTACCAGAAAAACAGCAGCAAATTCCAGGGAACAGCTTCAGATATCCAAGGCACCGAAGACGATCCGCTTTTTCAAACGATGCGGGAAGGAATTGAAGCCTATAAATTTGATGTAAAAGAAGGAAATTACCGTGTGACACTACTCTTCGCCGAACCTGAATATAATGCTTCCGAAGAAAATATTTATAACCTGAGTGAAGCTGAGAAAAAGGAAATTTCCGGCTTAAGAAGTTTTGATGTAAAAATTAATGGAAAAACACTTTCCAGAGACTTCAACCTGGCTCGGGATTTTGGCAGACTTCGGGCAGTTGAAATTTCTTATGAGGTAATAACCGAGGATGGGATTTCAGTAGAATTTAAAGAGAATTCAGGAAAAGCATTATTATCCGGAATTAAATTAGAAAAATTGTAAGGGAATTATGCCGCTCCGATGGAGCTCTTTCTTTCTAATGAATATGTTGGTTATAAATATACCGCCTCGCTGAGGCTTGTTTGCAGATTCCCCAAACAATTTTTTAAACCGAAAAAAGTCTATCAGAACTCCATAGGAGTGGCATATTTATAGAAAAATGACAGTTAGATTTTTTTAAAAAAGCTCCAGCGGAGCGGCACAACTCAAAGCCTATATTTCTCAAATCACTCTGGAAACAAAAAATCCCGCCGAGGCGGGATTAATAACCTCCAAGACAGTAGGGTATCTTAGGGTTTGTGCATCAATAAAAAACTACTCCTCTACCGTAAATTCATTCGTAAATTCGTGGTCTGAACTTCCGGCAACGAAAAATTCGAATTCGCCGGGTTCTACTACAAAATCCAGATCTGCATTATAAAATTTCAGATCTTCAGTAGTGATCTCAAAACTCACTTCTTTAGATTCTCCTTTCTTTATTTCCACTTTTTTAAAGGCTTTTAATTCCTTCATTGGCGGTGTAATACTGCGAACTTTGTCGTGAATATATAGCTGCACCACTTCTTCCCCATCAAAATCACCGGTATTGGCAACTGTAGTGGTAATGGTGATACTTCCGTTTTCGCTTAATTTATCAGCGCTCGTTTCAGCTTCACCATATTCAAAATCGGTATAAGACAACCCATAGCCAAATGGCAATTGCGGGGTATTTTCAACATCTAAATAATTAGATTTGAATTTCTCGAATTCCGATGGTGATGCCGCCGGTCTCCCGGTAGTTTTCATTCGGTAATAAATTGGAATTTGTCCAACATTCCTAGGCCAGGTAGCGGTTAACTTTCCTGAAGGATTATAATCACCAAAAAGCACATCGGCAATTGCATTACCTGCTTCTATGCCTGGATGCCAAACCTGTAGGATACTCACCGGCATTTCCATCTCTTCCGAAATCACTAATGGACGACCACTCATTAATACTAAAACTACCGGCTTCCCGGTTTTCACAAGTTCCCTGACCAATTTTTTCTGACTATCAGGAATATTTAGATCGGTACGGCTGGCAGCTTCCCCGCTCATTTCGGTAGCCTCTCCCACCACAGCAACAATTACATCGGCATCTTTTGAAACCTCTAAAGCTTCCTCAATCATTGTTTCAGGAGTTTCTTCTGAAATCTCGATACGCGGTCCAAATACATTTACGTTTTTGGCAAAAGTTGTGTCATTACTAATATTGGCGCCTTTTGCATAAGTGATTTGAGCATCTGGAGCAACATTTTTTATTCCTTCTAAAACCGGAATTGAAAGTTGTGGATCACCTGTTGGCGCCCAGGTTCCCAACATATTATTCTTATTATCAGCCAAAGGTCCAACCAATGTAATTTTAGCATCTTTAGCTAAAGGCAGTGTATTTTCGTGCTTTTTCAACAGCACAAAAGAACGTCTTGCAGCTTTTCTTGCTACCGCCCTATTTTCTTCGGAAAGAATATCTTTTTCGGGCCTGCTTTCATCTGAATATAAATATGGATCGTCTAAAAGTCCCAGTTTATGTTTTGCTTCCAGAATTCTGCGAGCCGCTTTGGTGATCTGTTCTTCGGAAACCCTGCCTTCTTCAACAGATTTCTTCAGGGTGGTTAAAAAACCTTCACCAACCATATCCATATCGAGACCGGCGTTTATAGCCAATGCCGAAACATCCTGCAAATCTCCCATTCCGTGGGCGATCATTTCATTTACCGAAGTATAATCTGAAACCACAAAACCTTCAAAACCCCAACGCTCCCGGAACAAATCGGTAATCAACCATTTATTTCCTGAAGCAGGAACGCCGTGAATATCGTTAAAAGAAGTCATTGCGCTGGCAACACCTGCATCTACAGCTGCTTTATATGGTGGCAAGTATTCATTGAACATTTTAATCTTACTCATATCTACCGAGTTGTAATCTCGCCCGGCTTCAGAAGCTCCGTAAAGTGCCAAATGTTTCACCGTGGCGATCATCGTATGTGGCGCAGTAAAATCGTCGCCCTGGTAACCTTCTACCATCGCTTTTGCAACCTGGGAACCCAAATAAGGATCTTCCCCGGCACCTTCAGCAATTCGTCCCCAACGCGGATCGCGAGCGATATCTACCATTGGCGAGAAGTTCCAGTTGATTCCATCAGCCGTGGCTTCTTTAGCCGCAATTTGCGCGGTTTCCTTTATTAACTCCATATCCCAGCTGGAAGAAAGTCCCAATGGAATAGGAAACGTAGTTTTATACCCGTGAATAACATCAGACCCGATAAGCAATGGAATTCCCAAACGTGAATTCTCTACAGCAAGCTTCTGGGCCTGTCTAACTTTTTCGGGGCTGGAAACACCAAAAACTCCACCTACATTTCCGGCTTTGATCTTCGCTTCCACATCTTCACTTACTACTGATCCCGTAGCAACGCCACCACCCGGAGTAAGCAAATTAAGCTGACCAATCTTTTCTTCCAGTGTCATTTTTTCCAGTATATCCTCTACCTGCTGGATCTTTTCCTGTGCGTACAAACTTGAAAGTCCTATAAAAAACAGCAAAGCGACTGACAGATTAAAATTTTTCATATTGGTTATTCTTTAAAATTGATAATTTTCTTTATTTCACTTCCTGAACTTCAGTTTTTTCTGAAATTCCATTTTCGTTAAAGGCTTCAATTTGGAAGTAATACTTTGTATCACGGTCCAGGTTGCGCATAAAATGTTCATTTTCATCATAAATTAACCAGGCGTGGTACAATTTATCTGGCGCAATCCCCCAGCGAATGTTATAGCCCTGGGCTCCTTTAACCGGATTCCAAGAAAAAGCAGCATCCCTCCGGTCTTCCTGCCGAGAAATTTCAAAGTCTTTAACCTTAGCAGGCTTCTTACCTAAACCTTTCCCAAAAACCCTTATCTCAGATAAAGCCAGGTTATTACCCGGAACTTCAATATTATTATAACGCACATATTTTCCTTTTACAGGTTGATTAAGGGGGATATAGGCATTCGGTGTATCTTTAAAACTTTTGCTTCGGTCTACAACTGTTTCCCAGTTTTCACTATCTTCTGAAACTTCCAGGGTGAATCGGTGTCGCAAACCTTCGGTACGGGTATAAATGCCCGATTCTTCATCGTGAAAATTCAGTTGAAAAGCATAAATATTTCCTGGGGAAAGCATTTCGATCTCTACCCATTGCTTATCATCATTGGCTTCAGCAACCCAATAAGATTTCGGACTTTCATCGGTTAACAACTTCGAAATAATTTCACCTTCATTATTTCTTTCCAGCGGCATTTCGGTAATATCAAAATCATCATAAGTAGAAGTACTTTTCCTCACCTGCATTTGCGAAGAGGAGACTCTTGTTTTTCCTTGATAAGAAAGCAACATCCAGCCATTATGCAGTCCTGCTTTTGTAGGGTGATCTGGACCGTATAAGGGATAATCACCATAGCTTGTAATGGTGTACATTAAACCTTCATCATCAAAATAAGTTGGAAACATACTTAACCGACGTTCCCAATGAGAATTGGAAGCCAATGCCATGGTCGCAAAATGCCAGTATTGCCCATTTGTTTGTTTCATAGTAATCCCGTGGCCTGCTCCATTCGCGAAACCGCCCGGCTTAAAACTCATGGGATTATTTTTCATGTATTTAAACGGACCAAGCGGACTTTTTCCAACATAAGCGGCATCGGCATACACATTAAACTGTGTCCCGGGCGCCGCATACTGTAAATAGTATTTACCATCGTGTTTGGTCATTGAAGCACCTTCCATATAACCTTCCTTTAAAGTTGGATGGTAATTATTTTCGCCAAAACGTTCCCAACCGTGTTCTTCTTCAACCAGGTTGAAAAGTTCTTTTTCAACTCCGGTTTCTATAAAACGATCATCTTTATCCAGCATTTTCACACGCAGCGGATGTACATTTGACGAGCCCCAATACAGATAGGTTTTCCCGTCATCGTCAATAAATAATTCGGAATCCTGGATATTATTGGAAATTGATGCCGTTGGTGTCCACTCACCACTTTTGGGATCATCGGTGTACAGAATACTTCCATAGCCTGCCGGATCTCCCGCAAAATATACCAGCGAATCATTATAATTAAAAGCGGTTGGTGCATTGGAGCCTTCGAAAAACCATTGATCTGGCTTTATAAATTCCCAATTAATCAAATCTTTAGAATGCCAGTACCCAAAAGAACGGGTAACGAACATATAGTATTCGCCTTGAAATTCAATTACCGCGGGATCGGCACCCGAACGATAGGAAATATTCTTACTGGAATTATAAACCATATAGGTATAATCAATATCCAGCGGATTGATATAGGTTTCCGGGACTACTTCTTGTGCATTTAAAATTGCACCAAAAAGTATAGCTGTAATTGTAAATACCTTTTTGAAATTTTTCATCATTTCTTTTTTATATTACTTCCCTATTCTTCCTTATTATGAGAGAATAACCAGGGCAATAAATTAGGTTCTGCAAAGGCTGAATCCCAGCTGTTATGGTTATCATTTGGATAAAGCGAAAGTTTAGCATTTCCTCCGTAATGATTAATGGCGCGGGCCATTGCTTCTGAATATTCCGGGAGTACTACATCATCCTTTTTTCCATGGAAAAGCCAAATATTGAAACCTTCAGGATATTCTTTAGCGATTTCAGGATTGGCACCACCACAAATAGCAAAAGCTGCGGCAAACATTTCAGGTTTTTTGTAAATGAGTTCAAAGGTTCCCATTCCTCCCATTGAAAGTCCACCCACATAAATTCTATCAGAATTCACAAAGGCTTCAGCCTGCATTTCATCCATTAAATCCATTACTAATTGTAAAGATTTTGTTGCAGGTTTTTTATTCATAAAATCGAATTGGAAAGGCACGGTATCCCGATTCACCTCAACTTTTGCCCAGTAATCTTCTTTTGGTGCCTGCGGAAAAATAACTATCGCTGGAAATTCTTCCTGATGCTTCAGAAACAATTCACTGCCGTGTGTTAATTGTGATTGGTTATCGTCGCCCCTTTCTCCTGCACCGTGCAGAAACAATACCACAGGATATTCTTTATCTTCAGAAAAATCCTTCGGAAAAAGAATACGGTAATTCAAAGTATCAGCATTTTTAATAAAATGTTCTTTTTTAAAGGATTCCTTCTCCTGTGCATTTACTGAAAATGGAACTACGAGTAGAATCACCAGAAAAACAACCAATACGTATAAAAATCTTTTTTTCATTTTTTATTATTTAAACCTCACAGGTATTGAAAACCTGTGAGGTTTGTTTTTAATAAGAAAAACCAAGTTTATCTAATCCATTTTGAACTTCAGGGGCACCCATAAATAGATCCCAGATTAATCTTGATCTATAATTCTCTATCATTACTACTTGCGGTCCCTGATCTATCGCCAAATATTTTGGTGCTACCCAATCTTCACCTTCCAGGCTATAGGCATCATAAAATCCAGCTGGGCCCCAAAGCAATTCGTTTTGGTCCTCAAAGAAGTAACGCATTGCATTTAAAGAGAGCTCTGGCGTATAGGGAATAGAACTAATGGCTGCAGTTGGAGAAACCACACCGCGATCGGTGTCTGGGGAATGAGCAGTGTAACCTATTCCATCATCTTCATTACGGGTATAACTGGCCGTTAAGCCCCAGGAATTTTCGTTATAGGTTGCAGAATTATTCGGATTTTCCTGCGCGTACTCATAATTGATTTTTGTGTGGTTTACATTCAAATCCCAATAATTAGCGTATTTATCTTCAAGTCCCTTCGGATTCAATCCTAAATAAGAATAATGTGCCCAAAAAAGCGGACCGGCTTTATCACCACGGGTGTTATGCTTCAGTATTAACGGAATTCCGTAGGCTTCTTTATCGCTTACAATATTACCGCTACGAGCCCAACCATCGTGATAAGCTTTAGCATCAATCGCGTGATCTGGAGAAGAAGCAGCCATTACGTAAGTGATCAAACACTCATTATAGCCTTCGATCATAAAGTCCATTTCCCATTGATAATCTGGTGACCAGTGCCAGTAGAGTCCGTTTTTATTATTGGTGTACCATTCCCATTCTATGCCTTTCCAAAGCTCATCATATTTTGCAGCAACTGCTTTTTCTTCTTCATTTCCATTTTTTAAATATTCACGAACTACGATAAATCCCTGGGCTAAAAATGAAGTTTCCACAAGGTCTCCACCATTATCTTTATCACTAAAAGCTTGAGTTTCCCCAGTTTCACCGTTTAACCAGTGTGGCCAAACCCCGTGAAATCTTGGAGCATTATCTAAAAAATCGGCAATTTTATCTAAGCGGGAAACCGCTGAATCTCTTGGAATAAATTCTCGTTCTATACCTGCAACAATTGCCATTAACCCAAACCCAGACCCACCTGTTGTGACTACGTGCGAATCGTTTTTTGGGTAATCCCCATCTGGATGATAGCGTTCGCGGGCCATTCCGGAATTTGGTTCTGCATAATCCCAGAAGTATTTAAGGGTTTGCTTCTGAACCGTATCTAATAATGCTTCTTCTGAAAGGGTTCCAGTTTCTGCCTTTTCTAGCTCTCTCTCTTTTTTATCGGCTTCATTTTTACAACTAGAAAGTAATAAAGTGAATATAAAAAAACTTAGAATTGATTTATAGTTAGTCATTTTGTATAATTTTTAATTTTCGGAATTAATAATTAAACCCCAGTTTTTCTAAACCGGCCTGTATTTCTTCATCTTGCATAAAAAGATCCCAAAGTAAACCAGTTCTATGATTTTCTATCATTGAAATTATTGGCCCCTGGTCTATAGCGAGGTAACCATCGGCCACCCAGTTTTCTTCCTCAGAAAACGCATCGTAGAACCCATAAGGTCCCCATAGTTCATCACCCATTTCTTCATAAAAATAGCGTAGAGCTTTCATAGATTCTTCCGGGGCATATGGGAAAGAAGATAAAGCTGCCGTAGGCGTAATTACCCCCAAATCGTTTGCCGGGCTGTGTGCCGAATAACCTTCATAATTATCACTGGCGGTAAAACCCCAGCTGTTTTCGCCATATCCTTCAAAGTTTTTAGGATTATCTATCGCATAATTATAATGAATAAGACTATGCGCAACATTTTGTTCCCAATAATTAGCGTATTCATCGCTTAGATTTCGAGGATCAAGGCCAATAAAAGAATAGTGTGCAAAGAATAAAGGACCGCCATATGATGGCCCAAGCGGTAGATCAAGTCCGTAATGCTGACGATCATTTACCATAGCGCCATTTGATGCCCAGCCCTGGTGATAAACTTCAGGTTCAATGGAATGAGTAGGTGATGATGCAGCAAGCACATAAACCATAAGAGATTCATTCCAACCCTGAATTTTTAAATCTTTCTGAAAATTATAAGTTGGGGACCAGTGCCAGTAAAGCACATTTTCTCCCTGGGTGTACCAATCCCATTCTACAGCTTCCCACAGTTCAGTGATTCGTTCTGAAATACTTGTTTCTTCGGAAAAATACTGTCGGTTAATTAGTAAGCCCTGCATAAGAAAAGCAGTTTCTACAAGATCACCACCATCATCCATATCCCCGAATTGCCGGGTTTGAGCAACATCGTCTAAATACCAGTGAGAAAACGCGCCGTGATAGGTGGGAACTTCTTCCAAAAAGTCTAAAATTTTTTCCAGTCTTTCAACTGCTTCAGCTCTGTTTATCCAGCCGCGCTCTACAGCAACGGGAAAAGCCGCCAGGCCAAAACCGGAGCCTCCGGTGGTAACAATATTTCTTCCTTCACCTCCATAAGCATCGTCCTGGGAGCGTTCTCGGGCTAACCCGGAATTAGTGCCGGCAAAATCCCAGAAATATTTAAAGGTTTGTTCCTGAACTTTTTCCAGTAATTCTTCATCTGTCAATTTTTCTTCTTCTTCATTTTCTGAATCAGGATCAAAAGGTTCCTGGTAGCCGGGACCATCATCACCCGAGCAGGAAGAAAAAATAAGTACTAATCCTATAAAATATAAGGTTCTAAACATCACGAAGTTTTGATTATGGAAGAATATAAATTATGATTTCTAATTATTTTTTAGCCAATATCGCTTAGCTCACTAAAACTATATTAGCAAGACAAAAAGATGAAGCTGTCTGAAAAGATTGATTTTCGTCAAGCTGTCCCAAAGTTCTGGGACAGAATGACGATTTTTAAATTTTTTCAGACAACTTCGCTATTTTTATGTCTATTCTGCCATTGCAGTCTGGATCTCATCCTCAGTAAGCGCTTTATTGTAGAAACGCAGGTTATCCATATAACTTTGGTCAGCAAGGTGGCCCCATTCTGTAAACCTTGGAGCGCCAGACATAATGGAAACAATATCGGTTCCCGTCCAGTCTATTCCTCCTGAAATAGCACCGGTATTCACTAATTCACCATCTAAATAAATTCGGCTTTCAGAATCTGTGATCACAAGGGCAACGTGCACCCATTCTCCTGCAGCTACATCTATCACTCCACCATCATTCCAACTATCAGCAGAGCCATTTCCAATATTGGCCTTAATACGTTGTTCGTCGGCACTTCCTTCTCTAAAGAGACGGAAACCACTGGTTCTATTATTTTGTGCATCAGGATTATTTTCATCTTCCGGACTAATAGTTATAATTCCTGCACGATCTGGATCGGCATTAACTTTATACCAGAAAGTAGTACTGAATTCTTCGCTTAAAAGTCCATCAGAAGGTAATTGAAGATATGCACCTTCGGCACCTGCGTAAGCATTATTACCTTCTACACTTTCTCCTGCAAACCCTGGAGAACCTACTTCTGTAACTTCCCGATTGGAAACCATATCTCTATAATCTCCATTAAAAGGCATATCGAGGGTAATTGATGAGGCATTAATCAAGGCCTGAATATCTTCCTGAGTTAAGGTAGTATTGAAAAGTCTAAGTTCATCAATGTTACTGTTAATATCAGATCTGTGATCCCAATAGCTAAAGGTATCTCCACCTGCACCTATGGTAAGTTGTTCTACCCCGGTCCAGTCTATAGCTGCGGTCATGGTTCCTGTATTTACTGGCATTCCATTAATATAAAGCACAGTTTCTGTAGGAGTTACGCTGAACGCGATATGAACCCATTCGTTATTAGTAACATCTATTATTCCACCGTCATTCCAGCTTTCACCGGTACCGGTTCCAACGTTCATCTTTATGGTTTGCTCTTCAGCTGAACCTTCTCTAAATAGACGGAAACCCTGCTGACGGCTTTCACTATCCCCAGAACCTTCGGCGCCGGCTACAAGTATTCCTGCCCGGTCAGCTTCATCTGTATTTACTTTATACCAAAAAGCACCACTAAATTCACTACCAAGATTCTCATGGTCCAATGGCACATCTATATAAGATTCAGCTACCCCTTCATAGGCACCTGTTCCCAGATAAGCTTCACCGGAAATAGCCGGATCTCCTGTTTCATCGGCCATATAAATGTTTACCAATTCGGTAAAATCTGCATCAAAAGGCATATAAAAAAACTCTCCCGCATATTTTGGAGTATAAGGAGGTTCTTTACTAAAATTCACTGTTTTGCTTGTCGTATTTCCGGCAATATCTGTAGCATTAATGGTTAAGGTGTGTTCCCCATTGGTAACGTTATCAAAACTCACTTCTTCGTTTACGATACGATAGTCAAGAAACTCATTAAAAGTTGCAATTTGATCTCCGTTTACCAGCACTTCAATCATATCTACCTCGATATCATCAACTACCTCAAACCTAATATTTATTGAGGCTACCGCTTCAGGTACCTGGATTGTAGTGCCTTCGTTAGGATAGTTAATTGAAACCTCGGGGGCACCGGCATCCTCACCCGGATCTACCTGGGTTAGCGGATCTATTCCATCATACTCACAGGAAGTGAGCAGCAGGATGAATGAAAATATTCCGAAATAATATTTATTGATTTTTTTCATTGTTTTTTAGTTTAATTCAGACAAAATATCGTTCATCACAGTATTTCTGTCTACTGCTGTGGCCTCAATAGGTAAGGCGTCTAATTGTTCCTGCGGATATGGTAAATATTCCTTATCGGCAGAAAAATTTCTTCCGTCGTAGCTTAACTCTCCATATTTATCATGGCGAATCATATCATAATATCTAATTCCCCATTCCATCGCTAATTCAGCAAATTTCTCATCCAGAACATCTTGGTGCGTAACACCGCTTAAAGGCGACATACCAGCACGATCGCGCACTATGTTCACAGCCTCATCGGCAGAAATACTGGAACCGTTTGCTCCTAATGTTATAGCTTCAGCATACATTAGCAAAACTTCGGCATAACGAATTACAATCATATTTTTTCCTGCACTATATTGATTTCTTCCATCGGTAAGTTGAGTAGAAGGCAGGTAATGTTTTCCACTGGCAAATTTAGCACGGGCATAGTCGTTAATAACATCTCCTGAAGGAGTTATATTGGAGACGAATCCCGGTACTTCAACACCATCGGCTTCAAGTTCTGCTATTCCTCTATCGGTAAACAAGACACTTGTTTGCAGCCTGGTTTCCTCATCCCTATCTATCATGAATTCTATCCATTTATCACTTGGTTCGTAGAATCCCCATCCACTCTCGGCATTAGCACGAGCAGGAGACCAGTTTTGTGGACCAAAAGGAGCTAAAAGCTGATACAGTTCACCTCCCGCTTCAGTTCCATAATCTGAATATTGTATTTCAAGTAAACTCTCATTACTTAATTCGCCAGGTTTCTTAAAGAGCTGATAGAAATCTGGATGTAGAGAAAATTTTCCTGAGCTTATAATAGCTCCGGCAGCATCAGCTACTTCCTGGTAATTCTCTAATTCCTGATGTGCTAATGCTTTAAGGGCATAAGCTGTGTATTGAGTAACTCCTCCCTGGATATCGGTACGCTCATTTGGACGTGCGTCTGGAAGATTTTCTATGGCCATATCCATTTCATCAGAAATAAACTGCATTACATCTGCTTTTGAAGATACACCTTGTTCCAGTTCTTCTTCCGGCTGATTGGACGTAATAATAAAAACATCTTCCCAGGTTCTGGCCAGGTTAAAATGAAGATAGGCTCTCAATACTTTTATTTCAGCAATATATTGATCGGCTCTTGCGATATCATCAGCATCAGCAAACTCCTTAAAGCTTTCAATTTGCAGGATAGCGCTATTCATATTAACAATATCGTTGTAATGAACATTCCACAGCGAATTGTACATCCAGTAATCTTTATTGTACTCATACCTATCGGTATCTGCAAAGGGTTGCTGGTCTCCCAAACCACCTGCATTTACGTCATCACCTCTTACACCTAATAAGAGCGGTTCTTCCCAGCCACGGGTTGCAAATTCGTAATAAGCACCAATTAGGGGCTGTACCATATTGCTGGCATCGGTAACATCAAGATCACCGGTATCTAATTGTCCCTGGCGTTCATCAAGTTTTTCGGTACAGGAACTAACTCCAAAGCCTATAATGAGACACAGGAGGAAAATTTTTGTGAAACTATATCTTTTCATAATCATTTTTTTAGAATTTTAAATTAACACCCATCGTGTAAATTGCAGGAACCGGGTATGTTTGTCTATCTACCCCGTCTGATACTTCTGGATTAAAACCATTGTAGCTAAAGAATGAAAATGGTTTTTCAGCAGTGAAATAGATTCTTGTTTCCGGTAAACCTTTTGCTTCAATATTATAAGCTACCTGAATATTCTGAATGCGGAAGAAATCTCCATCTTCTACCCAGAAATCACTTAAACGCTGGTTCCAGGCTTTACGTAATCCTGCTGATGAAGGATAGGTATTACTCGTTCCTTCCCCGTGCCACCTGTTAATTGCAAGATCGGCATCAATATTTGTATCCTGGGTATAAATAATTTCCCCTCGTTTTCTATTTAAAATCTTATTACCGGTCTGGCCATAAAAGTCCATTGAAAAATCAAAGGCTTTATAACTAACCCCAATATTACCACCAAAAGTATATTTAGGTAAGAAAGATCCAAGGATCACCCTGTCGGAATCATCTATTACTCCATCGCCATTTTGATCCCTATAAATTAAATCACCAGGAACAAGGTCGTTTTCTACAGCTACAGGATCGGCATCAATTTCCTGCTGATTCTGGTAAACACCAACTCTTTCATATCCATAAAAGCCAAGTAATGGACCACCAACAGTAGTTCTTTGCCTAAATTCAGGTGTACCGGAATCGATATATCCTCTTTCATCTTCTATTTCAAGAGCTTCATTTTTAAGAGTCGTGAAGTTTGCACCTATTCTAAAACTAAAATCTTCGGAAACCTGTTGACTCCAGTTTGCCACAAGCTCTAGCCCTTCGTTTCTTATTACTCCCGAGTTCCTATCTATACTTCTATTTACAATAGGAATAAAAACAGGAAGAATTGCATCGTGGGTATCACGTATATAATAGTCGGCATCTATAGAAAGCCTTCTATCAAATGCTTCAAGATTTAACCCGAAGTTATACTCTTCAATTACCTCCCAGGTATTGTTAGAAAACACACTGGTAGAAGTTAAACCTGTACGGGGCTGATCGGCTATTGGTGCAGTTACGACTTCAATAGTGTTAGATCCGGCACTTGCCTCTACATTATCATTACCCAATTTACCCCAACCGGCTCTTAATTTAAAGAAATCTATAAGGTCGTTATCTACGAGAAACTCTTCTTCAGACACCACCCAACCCAGACCAACGGAAGGGAAGTAACCCCAGGGATCTAAGGTGAATTTTGAAGATCCGTCAGCTCTAAACGTACCATAAAAAATGTATTTATCTTTAAATGTATAGGCTACCCTACCAAAGTATGAAAGCCCGTAAAATCTTCTACCTACTTCCTCTACATTATTAGCAAAAGAATCAGGATCGGCAAAATCCAGGTACCAACTAGTTTCGAGGCCGATTCCCGATATATCAAACCCGGTAGCTTCAAATTCGTTGCTGGCTTCATCTCTAAATGAGGTACCAGCCATTAAGGTTAGATCGTGATCACCAAAAGTATCTTCATAAGTCAGCACGTTATCCCAGTATTGGTTAGAAAAATTGTTGTTTTCTCTTTTAATACTAGAACGTCTTTCAAAATTATTCCCAAGTGTATAAGGAAGATTCACTTCGCGTACTTCTAAACTAGAGTAATCATGACTGTAAGTAGTTTTAATGTCTAATTTATCTTCTATTAGTTCATATTGTAAAAATGCAGAGGTAAGTTGCTTTCTTATCTTTAACCTGTTCTCATTATACGCAAGATCCTGAAATGGGTTTTGCGTACTTCTATATCCTAAAAGTTGAGCATTAGAATAGCGCGTAGGACCGGCTTCTGTATTTGTCTCGTCTATAACCGGCATTGTTGGCACTGCGAAATAAGCCCTAAACCAGGCTCCATTCTCTGGAGCATGTTTAGTAGCGTTACTAAAAATAGAGTTCATACCAATTTTTAAACGATCGGTTAGATCTATATCTACTTTAGAACGAATATTAAAACGCTCGTAGTCATTTTTCATATCAAGAATACCTTCCTGACCAGTATAGTTGGCTCCAACAGCGTAAACCACGCTTTCGCCTCCACCTGAAGCAGAAATACTATGATTTTGGATCAAACCTTCTCTAAGAATTTCCTTGTACCAATCGGTATTTACTGCAGGAACATTAGGATTAATACGGCTACGGCCATAACGTTGAATTGCATTCTCAATAAATTGAGCATCCGGTGCAGACCCAGATTCTCTTGCCATAGTAGCAAATTGCTCTGTATTGGCAAGTTTCACAACATTCTGTGCTCGTTGAAAACCGGTGTAACCATCGTACTCAAATTGAGGTTTCTGGTTTTTTCTACCAGATTTTGTTTCAATAATCACAACTCCATTCGCTGCCCTAACTCCATAAATAGCCGAAGAAGAAGCATCTTTTAGAATGTTTATAGATTTTATGTCTTTTGTATTTAGAAAGTCAATATTATCATATAAAACGTCATCTACTACATATAGCACATTGGTCCCGTCTCCAAAGGTGCCCAGTCCTCTAATTCGCACGGTAGGAGAATCACCAGGAGAACCGGAGTTAACAATTTGCACTCCGGAAACTTTTCCCTGTAAAGATTGCATTACATTAGCGGTAGGTGTTTTTTCAATTTCTTCAGCAGACACAGTACTAATGGAACCCGTTAAATCTCTTTTCTCCTGGGTACCGTAACCAATCACAACAACTTCTTCAAGCTGATCGGCATCTTCTTCCAGTGAAATGGTATATGCAATATTCGCACCCACCGTAAATTCCTGCGGAAGAAACCCGAGGAAAGTTACTCTCACGGCATCACCAACTTCAACATTATCAAGACTGAAATTTCCATCAAAGTCGGTTACATCAAAAATCTCTTTGTCAATAACCTTTACTTCGGCTCCCGGTAAAGGCATATCGTTTTGGTCTGTTATTATCCCTGAAATAGATTTGGTTTCCTGAGCGAACCCAAAACTGGATAATAAGACCATACAAATGGCAAATAATTTTAATTTCATACGGTTGAATTTTTACTGAATTTTAACAGAAAGATACAACCAAGCTTAGTTTTAACGCAAACGATGTAGTACACTACTGCTACATCAAAAAAATTAAGGTTTTATAATGTTGGTTTACAGTATTTTAAAAGGTTTTTGAAGTAAAATTTTAACATTGCATTAAATCAATGATGTAGTAATGATGTATTCCTTGTATGTTAATTTTGGAGGTTTAAATTAAGAACTTAGAAATTTTTTATAAGAAAATTTGTTAGATTCTCCTTTTTATCCAAATCCATTTTCTTCCGAAGGCGATAACGATGTACTTCTACCCCACGTACCGAAATACCCATTAATGGAGCAATTTCTTTTGAGGTAAGATTCATTTTTAGATAAGAGCACAGCTTTAAATCTTTGCTGGTAAGGTGAGGGTAACTATCTAGGATATCTTTAAAGAAATCCTGGTGCAATTCATTAAAGTTGGTTTCAAAAACCTGCCATTCATCCTTGTTTTTAATAGCCCGGTTTATTTTATTTAAAATATGTTTCATTTTAAATTGATTGGGGAAACTACTTTTATCCTTATTCAATTCATTTTGAATTTCCATTAGCATTTCATTCTTCTTTGCAGCTACCATGGTGGTATTAGCCAACTCTTTTCTTTTTAAAGTAATTTGGTTTTTTAATCGTTCCTTTTCAAGATTATTAAGTCGTTCCTGGTGTTCCTTTTCAAACTTCTCCTCCAACACACGTTGGTGTTTCCTTAGTTTTAGTTGATTATACCAATAAACTAAGACCACCAGCGACAAAATGATAAGCATATAAACCAGTTTCATTATGTTAGACAAGTACCAGGGAGGATTAATACTAAAATTAAAACTGTTCTTTTTTGCAATTTTAGCTTGTGGCCCTACAGCCAGGAGTTGTAGCTGATAATCTCCATGGTTAAGATTCTGAAGATTTATAATTCCATTCTTAACCTCACCGCTTAAAGTATCTTCACCTCTTAAGCGATACCGTAAACCCATAGCTTCAGAAACCGGAAAAGAAGTGTAAATATTTAAATCTCTTGAACTTTTATAAGGAACCTCTGGATAATTTTCAAGAGAATGACGCCCATCAATATCTAAAAAACCTTTTACCGTGGGCGTACTAATGTGAACATTGTTCAAATTCTTTATAAATTTTGCCAGGTCTAACCTCGCAAAACCATCGTTTAAAGCAATATAGTAGAGCGAATCGCCATTTTTTAAAATCTTTTCGTAATTCTTTACCAGTCGGTTATTCAAATTACCGGGCGCAACTACGATATTATTATCGTCAAAATTGGTAAACTTAAGGGAATTGTTTTCGGTATGGCTAAACCAATAGGAATCTAAATCTTTGAGTAACATTTTATGCTTTCTAAAAGCCTGCAACTCTTCAAAAACAAATAATGAGTCTTTGAACGAGTTGTATTTAAACCATTGGTCTCCATTAAAAACAGCTACCTGATTGTTAATTATAAAAACATTTGTATTAATACTGTTTCCGCCATCTGGAATATTGATTTTATCAATAAACTGAGTATCCTTAAAATTATTTTTTAAACCTACCCTGTAGAGCCCTTCATACGGGTGAGCTGCCCAAAGGGTGCTTTCATTTTCAAAAACGATGTTTTTAACTGGAAAATTTAAACTGTCAAGGCTATAAATACTATCTTCCTTTCTACTAAAATTGCGAATTCCGGTATAGCTGCTAATTAGATATTCATTCCTGCTGTAGGGTAAATCACTAATTTTAAAACTTCCGGTAGAGGTTTCCACTGGTTCTAACTTATCCTCAAGCAGGTAGTAAGTTCCTGTGTTGTGATTTACGTATAAGGTATCGTTTAAGATTTCAAGGTTCCAGGTATGCCCTTCGGCCCCTTCAATAATTTCTAGCTGATTATTATTAAAAGTATAAACCCCGGTATTACTGGCCAGGAACATTTTATCATTATAAAAAACCAGATCATAAACAGCTCCTAATTCGCCGGTATCATCGGTGTAAAACTCTACAGGTGAATCAATTTCAATACGGTCTATTCCGTTATCCAGTCCTAACCAGATATTACCGTGTTTCTCAACAAAACCCAGGATAGTATTATTCTGAAGTCCGCTATTTCGATTAAAAATAGAATAAGTTTTGCTGGTTTCATCGTAGTTTATAATTCCATTCTTAACTGTACCCAGAAGTATTCTATAGTCACCTGAAGTCATTACATGGTTAAGTTCAGAACGTTCTAATTCCTCTAATAACTGAGGATCCTTAAGCAGTGTACAGCCTTCCCAGTTATACTTAAAAAGCTTCTCCCGGGTACCAATAATGAGGTTTTCTCCCTGTATGGCCATATCTACAATAACTTCATCATTTAAAATATCCTGATTTGGAAGTTTTTGTAATTCATTATTATCATCCAAAAAATAGATACCTTTCTTTCGCACGGCCAACAAAAGTTTGTTTTTATAAATCAACATTTTATTACTTACAATATTTTGAACGGGTTTGATGGCTTTATTATCGTACTTGTAAATGGCACCAAAAGATCTAAAATAAATATCTCCGTTGAATTCGAGAATTTCCCAAAACTCTTCGCTTTGCATTGCATATTTTCCCAGTTTTGGAATAAGAGAGGTATAATACAATTCTCCAGTATTATCCTTCTTCCAATATCCAAATTCCTTATAAGATCCTGTGAAGATTTTGTCCCCATAAACAAAAACTGAACGAATAATACTGCCGTTTGGCAAAGGAGATAATTCCCAGGTCTGTCCATCAAAACTTAGTAAGCCCTGATTATTTGCAGCGTAAATCACCCCTTCTTCATCTACATCAATATCCCAGTTCTGGCTGGCGGCTTTATAATCTGTAGAAGAATAGTTATGTATAGGCGGGGTAAGCTGCTGTGAAAACAGACTATAAGACTGAAAACCAATTAATAGTACAACTAATATTTTCAGTTTAAAATACTTCATAAAACGGAATTGAGCAGTTTGTGTATAGGTCTAATTTAAGACAAAATTACATACTTTTTGTACATTAGTCCTTACTCATCAAAATCTTCCTTTATGATTTCTAAGAAAATTTTCCTTTTATTTTTCAGCCTATTTATAATATCTGTTTCTTTTATTTCCTGTAAAAATAATACTCCCGAAAAAGAAGAAAATAGAGATCAGGAAACACAGCGTCCAAATATTGTCTTCATAATGACCGACGATCACGCTGCCCAGGCGATTAGTGCATATGGTCATCCGGTGAGTAAATTGGCCCCTACTCCAAATATTGATCGCATTGCACAAAATGGGGTGAAATTCAATAATAATTTTTGCACAAATTCTATTTGTGGTCCCAGCAGGGCGGTAATCCTAACCGGAAAGCATAGCCACGAAAACGGCTTTAGAATGAACGGAGAAGTATTTGATGGTTCCCAACCTACCCTCCCAAAGTTTCTTAAAGAAGTTGGTTACCAAACTGCACTGGTAGGAAAATGGCATCTCCACGGTTTACCTGAAGGTTTTGATCACTGGAATATACTTGTAGATCAGGGGAATTATTATAATCCAGATTTCATAAAAGGAAAAGATACTACCAGGATTGAAGGCTACGCCACCGATATTATTACCGAAATGGGCTTAGACTGGTTAAGAAATAACCGATCTAAAGAGAAACCCTTTATGCTTATGGTTCAGCATAAAGCACCACATAGAAACTGGATGCCGGCATTAAGACATATAAATAAATATGATTCTATTGAATTCCCATTACCTGAAAGTTATTTTTCAGATCACGAAGGGCAGGTAGCAGCACAGCAACAATTGCAAACCATTTATGAAGATATGTACGAAGGACACGATTTAAAGATGAGTGT
Source organism: Salegentibacter salegens (assembly GCF_900142975.1). Classification (NCBI taxonomy): domain Bacteria; kingdom Pseudomonadati; phylum Bacteroidota; class Flavobacteriia; order Flavobacteriales; family Flavobacteriaceae; genus Salegentibacter; species Salegentibacter salegens. The sequence continues at coordinate 603,397 of NZ_LT670848.1, read as the reverse complement.
AGCGAAAGGCAGCGATTCTTTAAGGCATAATCCCTGGAAAACAGATTTTGAAAGAATGACGAAAGAACAGCGCGATACCTGGAACGACTCCTACCGACCTAAAAATGATGCTTTTCACGAAGCTAATTTAAGCGGAAAAGAACTGGCTAAATGGAAAGGCCAACGTTACCTAAGAGATTATCTTGCCACCGTGGCTTCGGTAGATGAAGGGGTTGGGGAAATTTTGGATTATCTGGAAGAATCTGGTTTAGCTGAAAATACTTTACTTGTTTATACCACAGATCAAGGATTTTATCTCGGTGAAAAAGGTTTTTTTGACAAACGCTTTATGTACGAAGAATCTTTGGCTATGCCCATGTTAATGCAATTTCCCGGCGAGATTGAAGCAGGAAGCGAAATAAATGCACTAACACAAAACCTGGATTTTGCTCCAACTTTTCTCGATTTTGCCAATGCTGCAATTCCAGAAGATATGCAGGGAAAATCTTTACGAACTTTATTGAATAATTCGGTTTCAGATGCAGATTTTAGGAATGCCATTTATTATCATTATTACGATTTTCCGGCCTTCCATATGGTAAAACGACATTACGGCATCAGGACCAATCGTTTTAAATTAATACACTTTTATGATGATATTGATGAATGGGAACTATACGATCTCAAAGAAGATCCGAAAGAAATGACCAACATCTATAATCATCCTGATTATGCTTCAATAAGAGAAGAAATGCATAAGAGTTTAGATTCCTTGCAACAAGAATACAAGGTTACCGAAACCGAATTTAAAACCACCCCGGAAAAACAGGTAGAAAGAGCCTATCGCAACTTTGCAAAACTAGCCGGTGAAGATCCCGACACCTATCCAGATTTTAAAAATTAGTATTTAATCCATATTATCGGATTTTTTCCTATTTTTGAATCAAACTTCAAATAATATGATGTTTGATAGAATTAAGGAAAAGCTGGAAATTCTGGCCGATGCGGCAAAATATGATGTTTCCTGTTCCAGCAGTGGCAGCAAACGCTCCAACAAAAATAAAGGTCTTGGAAACTCTGACGGGATGGGAATTTGCCATTCCTATACCGAAGATGGGCGCTGTGTTTCCCTGCTTAAAATCCTGCTAACCAACCATTGTATTTTTGATTGCGCTTATTGTGTAACCAGGAGAAGCAACGACATAAAACGTGCTGCTTTTAAGGTGCAGGAAGTTGTAGATCTCACCATTAATTTTTACCGGCGCAACTATATTGAAGGCTTATTTCTAAGTTCTGGGATTTTTAAAGATGCCGATTTTACGATGGAACGATTAATCCAGGTAGCAAAAAAATTACGCCTGGAAGAAAATTTTAACGGCTATATTCATTTAAAATCAATTCCCGGCGCCAACGATGAGTTGATGTACGAAGCCGGACTATACGCTGATAGATTAAGTGTAAATATTGAAATTCCTACAGTTTCAGGATTAAAGAAATTGGCTCCAGAAAAAGATCACGCTGATTTTATAAAACCTATGGAAAAGGTGAAAAATGAAATTATTCAATATAACTCAGAGAAAAAATTAATTAAAAGCACTCCAAAATATGCACCCGCAGGCCAAAGCACGCAAATGATTGTGGGAGCAACAGGAGAAAGTGACCGGGAAATTATGCTTTCGGCAAATCATTATTATAAGAATTATAATATGAAACGGGTGTATTATTCGGGATATGTGCCTATTCGGAATGATCCGCGTTTACCTTCGCTTAGTTCGCAAGTGCCCATGCTTAGGGAAAACCGACTTTACCAAACCGATTGGTTAATGCGCTTTTACGGTTTTAATGTAAATGAATTATTAAACCAGCAATTTCCAAATTTAGATGTGGAAGTAGACCCAAAATTAAGTTGGGCGTTGAGAAATCCGCAGCATTTTCCGGTAGATATTAATCGTGCTGAAAAAGAGACTTTACTAAGAATTCCCGGGGTTGGTTTAAAATCGGTAAGTAAAATCTTAAATGCCCGTAAGTACCAAAAATTAAATTACGATCATTTAAAAGCAATTGGAGTGGCCCTAAACCGCGCAAGGTATTTTATAATTTGCAATTCCCGGGGTTGGGAAACACGAGATTTAGATTCTGCAAAAATTAAATCGCTTATTCTTCGAAATTCCGTAGGAAAATTCAGAAAAGAATATAGCAGTCAGTTAAGCTTGTTTTAAATGCACCCTGCAACTTCACTAAATTACGACGGCACTTTTAATGGTTTACTCACCTGCATTTTTATAAGCTTTGAAGAAAAACTAAGTGTAATTTCAATTAATCCGCCAGATGCGATTAATATAGATTTATTTAGTGAAAATATTCAGATTATTACCGATAGAATGAAAGCCAATCGCGTTTGGAAAGGCTTTAAAAATTTAGCCAGTGCTCGTGGTCAAAACGCAGTTTACTATGCTTATTTAAGTGAAGAACCGGGAATTGAATTAGAAATATTAAAATACTTTCAGCATACTTTTCAGCATAAAAAAAGTATAGATGGTGATTTTGCAAATCCGCACGTTCTAAAAATTGCTCAAACCGCTAAAAAGGTAAGTCGGGAAAAACACCGTATGGAAGCTTTTGTGAGGTTTCAACTTACAAAAGACACTATCTATTTTGCGACGATTGAACCCGATTTTAATGTGCTTCCTCTTATAAAGAAACATTTTTCCACCCGCTATAGCGATCAGGAATGGATAATATATGATTTGAAGCGCAAATTCGGTCTCTATTATAATCTAACTACCACCAATATTATCAATATTGATTTTGCTAAAAATTCGGGTTCTTCAGAAGAAAATGATTATTTTTTTGATTCCCACGAACAGGATTTTCAGAAATTATGGAAAAATTATTTTAAGGCCACCACCATTAAATCCCGTATAAACACAAGGCTTCATCAACAACATGTACCCAAACGTTACTGGAAATATTTGATTGAAAAGAATCCCTTGCATAATTAAAAAATAGTTTAAATTTGTTCTTTCAACTAATTAACATATTCTAAAATGAAAAAATTATTTTTACTTTTTGCTGTTGCAACAATGTCACTTTCTATCTACTCTTGTAGAGAAACTACCGAAGAAAAAACAGAAGACGCTATGGAGTCTGCTGGTGAAGATATCGAAAACGCTGCTGACGAGGCAGGAAATGAGATGGAAGAAGCTGGTAACGAAATAGAAGCTGAAGCTGAAGAAGCTGAGCAAGAAATGGAAAACGAAAACGACGATATGTAATCGTTTCTTTCAAAGAAAATCTAAAGCTGCTTTCTTAACCGAAAGTGGCTTTTTTTAGTTTAAACCAAAATCAAATTACAATGAAAAAGTTAGTTTTATTATTAGTTAGCATTTTTGCACTTAGTTTATATTCCTGTCGCGAAACTACCCAGGAAAAAACAGAAGATGCAGTAGAAGCCATAGGTGAAGACATTGAAGACAATGTAAATAAAGCCGGGGATAAAGTAAAAGAAGGTGCCAAAAAAGTAGAGGAAGGCGCAGAAAAAGTAGAAAGAGAAATAGATGAAGAAATTCACGAAGACGATAACTAATCTATAATTTTTCTAAAAACTAATAAGGCTGTTTCATTACTTCGTTAAACCTACTAAACAGCCTTATTTTTTACGTTCTATTACGTAATTTACCATAAGTTCCAGCGATTCACGATAAGGTGATGAAGGGTAGTCTTCCAGGATCAGCAAAGCTTCCCGCTGAAATTCTTCCATACGTTTTACTGCATAATCAAGGCCATTTTTGTCTTTCACAAACTGAATCACCTCTTTTACCCGTTTCTTATCTTTATTGTGATTTTTAACCGAATTAATCACCCAGTCCTTCTCTTTTTTCGTTGAATTATTTAAAGCGTAAATTAAGGGCAAAGTCATTTTTTGTTCCTTAATATCTATTCCGGTTGGTTTACCTATCTGTTCATCGCCATAGTCAAAAAGATCATCTTTAATCTGGAAAGCCATCCCAATTAATTCACCAAATCGTCTCATTTTAGCAATCGCATCAGAATCGGGTTTAACCGAAGCAGCGCCTAAACTGCAGCAAGCGGCAATAAGTGTAGCTGTTTTTTGCCTAATAATATCGTAGTAAACGGCTTCAGTAATATCTAAACGCCTGGCTTTTTCTATTTGAAGCAGTTCACCTTCACTCATTTCGCGAACAGCAACTGAAATAATTTTCAGTAAGTCAAAATCATTATTATCTATAGAAAGCAGTAAACCTTTAGAAAGTAAATAATCGCCCACCAAAACGGCAATTTTATTTTTCCATAAAGCATTTATACTAAAGAATCCCCGGCGGCGGTTAGAATCGTCTACCACATCGTCGTGAACCAAGGTAGCAGTGTGAATAAGCTCTATAACCGAGGCGCCTCGATAAGTACGTTCGTTCACGCTCCCGTCTGAAACCATTTTGGCAACCAGGAAAACAAACATAGGCCGCATCTGCTTTCCTTTGCGGTTAACAATATAATGTGTTATCCTGTTGAGCAGTGCAACTTTGGACGACATAGATTCCAGGAACTTCTTTTCGAAAAGTTCCATCTCTTTCTCAACCGGAAGTTTTATTTGGGAAATTACTTTCATTAAGCCACCAAAGATAATTATTTATAGAGAATATTCATCAGTGGTTTTTCTTTTGAAAAGAAAGTAATTTTAAAGATCAATTAAGCCGATTTATTTGCTAACTGACCACAGGCAGCATCGATATCTTTTCCGCGCGAACGTCTTACGGTTACTGTAATCCCATTGCGCTCCAAAATTTGTTGATACATATCTGTAGCATTAGAAGATGCCTGCTGAAAGTTCCCATCGTCTATAGGGTTGTACTCAATTAAATTTACTTTGCACGGCACATAGTTGCAAAAGCGCACCAGGGCTTCAGCATCTTTACGGGTATCGTTAATATCTTTCCAAACAATGTACTCGTAAGTAATTCGGCTTTTGGTTTTAGAATACCAATATTCCAAAGCTTCCCGAAGATCGTCTAAAGGAAAAGTAGCATTAAAAGGCATTATTTGTGTTCGTACTTCATCTATTGCAGAGTGAAGGGAAACTGCAAGTTTTATCTTCGCTTCATCATCGGCCAGTTTTTTTATCATTTTTGGAACTCCTGAAGTAGAAATCGTAATTCGTTTTGGGGACATTCCCAGGCCTTCGGGTGAAGTAATTTTTTCTACCGCTTTCATTACATTCTTGTAATTCATAAGCGGTTCTCCCATTCCCATAAAAACAATATTGCTAAGCGGCCTGTCAAAATACAAGCGGCTTTCATTGTCTATAGCAACTACCTGATCATAAATTTCATCGGGATTCAGGTTTCTCATTCTTTTTAATCTTGCGGTAGCGCAAAACTGGCAATCTAAGCTACATCCCACTTGTGAAGAAACACAGGCTGTAGTCCTGCTGGCTGTTGGAATTAAAACCGATTCAACCGTGAGTTGGTCGTGAAGTTTCACAGCATTTTTAATGGTACCGTCGCTGCTACGCTGCATCCGGTCTACCCGAATATGGTTTATCACAAAATTCTCGTCCAGCATTTCACGGGTTTCTTTAGAGATATTGGTCATCGCCTCAAAACTGTGCGCGCCTTTATTCCAAAGCCATTCGTATACCTGACTTCCGCGGAAAGATTTATCGCCATTAGCCACAAAAAATTCCTGCAGTTGTGCTTTTGTAAGTGCCCGTATGTCTTTTTTCTTATTTTTCACGCTGCAAAAGTATGAAGAATTAAAGGATTTTTAAGTTAAGCTGAAGCTAAGTGTTTTAGATTGTGGTGATAAGAGAAATTTGAAGTTGAAAAACTCCTAAATGTACAGGATTCTTGAAACCTTTTAGGAATATTATTGTTCTTTCTGAAAAGAAAAAAGCCACGAATTCACCAATATTATTAGTGAATTCATGGCCTAAGATTATATCAAATTAAAAATTAGATGATCAACATCGCATCTCCATAAGTATAGAAACGGTATTTTTCTTTTACCGCTTCCTCATAAGCACGCTTCATAAAATCGTGACCGGCAAAAGCCGAGATCATCATAAGCAGTGTAGATTTTGGAGTATGGAAGTTGGTAATCATGCAATTCGCAATACTAAAATCGTAAGGAGGAAAAATAAATTTATTAGTCCAACCTCCAAATTCGTTTAAAGTATGGTTTGAAGAAACCGCACTTTCTAACACGCGCATTACGGTTGTACCTACAGCACAAACGCGGCGGTTTTCCAGTTTTGCTTTGTTGATGGTTTGCGTAGCTTTCTTTTCAATAAAAGCTTCTTCGCTATCCATTTTATGCTTGCTAAGGTCTTCTACCTCAACCGGGCTAAAAGTTCCCAAACCTACGTGTAAAGTAACTTCAGCAAAATCTACTCCTTTAATTTCCAAACGCTTTAACAGGTGTTTAGAAAAGTGAAGGCCCGCAGTTGGTGCCGCTACAGCTCCTTCTTCTTTCGCGTAAATTGTTTGATAACGTTCCTGATCTTCAGGCTCAACATCACGTTTTATATATTTTGGAAGCGGAGTTTCCCCAAGATCCTTCAATTTTTTTCTGAAATCTTCATAAGAACCATCGTAAAGAAAACGAAGCGTTCTTCCGCGGGAAGTAGTGTTATCTATCACTTCTGCCACTAAACTTTCATCGTCACCAAAATAAAGTTTATTCCCGATTCTAATTTTTCTCGCAGGATCTACAAGTACATCCCAAAGTTTGGTTTCAGGATTTAATTCCCTTAAAAGAAAAACCTCAATTCTGGCACCGGTTTTTTCTTTATTACCATATAATCGCGCCGGAAATACCTTGGTATTGTTCAATACCATAACATCTTCAGGCTTAAAATAATCCAGAATATCTTTAAATTGTTTATGTTCAATTGTTTGTTCTTTCCTGTTTAGAACCATTAGCCGTGCTTCGTCCCTATTCTCTGAAGGGTACTCTGCCAAAAGTTCATCCGGAAGTTCAAAATTGAAGTGTGAAAGTTTCATTCCCATAATTGCATTTTTAGAAGCGGCAAATATACAATCTCAAGGTAGGGGTTGTCAAGTAATTAAAGGTTTATTTAAAAAAAGCTTTTAAATTGAGGTTTTTTCAATCTCAAAATTGAGTTTTTCAAGATCTTCCCAAAACCCGGGATACGATTTTGAAACCACTTCGGCATCTTCAATTTTAAATTGAACTTTGAGCCCCAACGGCGCAAAAGCCATCGCCATTCGGTGGTCGTTATAAGTTGCTACCGAAACATTTTCTGAAAAATCTTTCTGCGGAAGAAGCTCGAGGCTGTTATGGGTTGCTTTCACTTTACTGCCAAACTTTTCAATTTCCGTTTTTAAAGCTTCCAGCCTGTCGGTTTCCTTAATTTTCAAGGTATGCAAACCGGTTAAATAACAAGGCACATTTAAAGCTAAACAGGTTACTGCTATGGTTTGTGCGATATCGGGTGAATTTTGAAGGTTTTCTTCTATATGTTTTGGTTTGCTGCCGGGACGTTTTTCTAAAATAACATGATCGCCTTCAAATTTTGTAGTAACCCCAAATTGTTTATAGATTTCAGCCAAACAGGAATCTCCCTGGAGACTTGTTTTTCTATAAGTACTCAATTTAAGTTCAGCAGATTCACTTATTGCCGCCAAACTATAATAATAAGAAGCCGAACTCCAATCTGATTCTACCGCCAGGGTTTGCTCTTCTAATTTATTAGTCGGTTCGATTGTAATAGTATTTCCTTCAAAAGTTCCTGTAACGCCAGCTCGCTGCAAGATTTCTAAGGTCATTTTAATGTAGGGTGTAGAAGTAATCTTACCTTCTAAATTAATTTCGAGTCCATTGGGTAAAGAAGGCGCGATAAGCATTAAGGCTGAAATATACTGGCTGCTAATATTTGCTTCCAGGCTTACCGTTTTAGCTTCTAACTTCTTCCCTTTAATTCTAATTGGAGGATAGCCTTCATTCTTTTCATAAGAAATATCGGCTCCCATTTTTTTAAGAGCATCTACCAATAATTTCACCGGACGCTCCGTCATTCTTTTACTTCCGGTTAAAACTACTTCTCTTCCTTCTAAAGTAGAGAAATAGGCGGTTAAAAAACGCATTGCGGTACCAGCGTGATGAATATCAATTAATTCATCTTCATTCTTCAGAGCTTTTTGTAAATAATGGGTGTCGTCACTATTGGAAAGGTTGCTGATCTTTAAACTGGGATATAAAGCCTGCAAAATAAGTAAACGGTTAGATTCACTTTTAGAGCCGGTAACTTTTATAGTTCCCGTAAGATGTTTTTTGGTATTTGAAATCTTTAAGTTCATTAATTGCTAATATTAATTTTCAACATCTTTCTTTTGTTTTGCTCTAAACTGCCCAAACGAAATGATAAATCCATACGCAAAAGCTGCAAGCAATTGGCCTACTATAAAGCGAAATAATTTACCATCTTCTGTACGGTCAGTAAAATAGGCTTCAAAATGAAATCCGCCGTATTCAAACAGCATACTTACAATATCATATACAATTAAAAAGCCCAGCCCTAGAAATAAAACTGATTTCCAGAAGGCTCTTTTCGAAATCATTTCTTTGAATTTCATTATTTTAACTTTTCGTTATTATGATGCCTGTCGTGATCTCTTTTTGTTTTAATATCTAGTTTTTTATCAAAAGCTTCCTGGAGATTAACTCCCGTTTGATTGGCAAGACAAAGCACTACAAACATCACATCTGCAAGCTCTTCTCCTAAATCTTTATCTTTATCTGATTCTTTTTCGCTTTGCTCTCCATAACGGCGCGCGATAATTCGGGCAACTTCGCCTACTTCTTCGGTAAGTTGCGCCATATTGGTAAGTTCGTTAAAATACCGAACTCCGTGTTCATTTATCCAATCGTCTACAGCTTTTTGAGCGTTTTCTATGTCCATTTTATTCCCTTTGTTTTGAATCTATACTTATTGTTACCGGCCCGTCGTTAATTAATTCCACTTTCATATCGGCGCCAAATTTTCCCGTTCCTACCGGTTTCCCTAAAGATTCTTCCAGTTTTTTAATGAATTTTTCATAAAGCGGAATAGCAATATCTGGCTTTGCTGCTTTTATAAAACCTGGGCGGTTTCCCTTTTTTGTAGAAGCGTGTAAAGTAAACTGACTTACAACAATGGCATCGCCATCTACGTCTAATAAAGAAAGATTCATCGCATCATTTTCATCATTAAAAATGCGCATTTTTACAATTTTGTTACAAAGCCAGTCTATATCTTCCTGGGTATCTTCTGCCTCTATTCCCAGTAAAATTAAAAGGCCTTTACGCATCACGGCGTTGATCTCGTGGTTTATTTGTACCGAAGCTTTTGAAACCCTTTGTAAAACTACTCTCATTTTTTTGGATAAATATCTGTTCTATAATTGTCTTCCTCCCCTTCTAAAATCTGGAGATAACTTTTATAACGGCTCCAGGCAATAGAACCTTCTTCCAGGGCGTCCTTTACAGCGCATTTTGGCTCTTCCAGGTGTAAACAATTATGAAATTTACAGTCTTGTTTAACTTTAAAGAATTCAGGAAAATAATTACCCAATTCTTCACGTTCAATTTCTACCACACCAAAACCTTTAATTCCCGGGGTGTCAATAATTCTTGCATCAAAAGTAAGATCAAACATTTCTGCAAAAGTAGTGGTATGTTGTCCCTGCTTATGCTGTTCAGAAATCTGGGAAGTTTTTAAATTTAAACCCGGTTCAATCGCATTGATCAAAGTAGATTTTCCCGTTCCACTATGGCCGGCAAACATACTGGTTTTGCCCAGCATCATATCCTTAACTTTATCTACATTTTTACCGGTAGTTGCTGAAATCCCTATACAATCGTAACCCGCATTTCTATAAATTGCGGCGAGATATTTGATCTCTACCAACTCGTCTTCGTTATAGCTATCAACTTTATTGAAAAGCAACACCGCCTTTACATGGTAAGCTTCAGCAGTAACCAGAAATCGGTCTATAAAAGTGGTAAGCGTGGGCGGATTATTAAGGGTAACCAGTAAAAAAACCTGGTCTATATTGGCCGCGATAATATGGGTTTGCTTAGAAAGGTTAACCGATTTCCGAATAATATAATTCTCTCGTTCATCAATCTTTTTAATCACTCCCTGCTCTGCTCCTTCCTTATCTTCAATATCAAATTCTACGCGGTCACCCACAGCAACAGGATTGGTACTTTTAATACCTTTAATTCTGAATTTTCCTTTGATTCGGCAATCATAAAACGTTCCCGCCTCACTTTTCACCTGGTACCAGCTTCCGGTAGATTTATAAACGGTTCCTTTCATTCACATTGTGGTTTTTAAGTGGCTGTTTGAAGTTTTTTAAAACCGTCATCCTGAACTCGTTTCAGGATGACGGTTGTTAACATATTAGAAGCTGAAACAAGTTCAACTTGACGGAAACAATCTCGAAGCCTCGGGACAGGATGACGTCCATAAGTTAACCTCCAAACAGCCACTTTGCTAAAATAGCAAAAGCAGTTTTCACTAGTTGCTTTTAAACCAAAAATCATGGAAAACAAGATTCTTAAGCTTTCATAATTTTTTCCTGGTGGTTAATGGATTCCTGGTGAACCGCTTTAAACAAACGCAGAATAAATTCTTCGCTTAATCCGTGCTGTTCTCCTTCTAATACCATATTCCCAAGAATTTCGTTCCATCTTTTCGTTTGTAAAACAGAAACATTCTGTGATTTTTTCACCTGTCCAATTTCGTCTGAAATTTTCATTCTTTTTGAAAGTAGCTCGATCAATTGATTATCGGCTACATCAATTTTAGCTCTTAAAGTGCTCAGTTTATTCTGAAATTCTTCACTTTCTGAAACCTCTTTTCTAATCTTCAAATCTTTCATAATCTGAACAAGTGTTGCGGGGGTGATTTGCTGTGCAGCGTCACTCCAGGCATCATCGGGAGTGTGGTGGGTCTCAACCATAAGTCCGTCGTAATTAAGATCTAAAGCTGTCTGGCAAAGATCAAAAATAATGTCTCTACGCCCTGCAATATGCGACGGATCTAAAATTAGCGGAAGATCTGGAAATTTATTCTGAAGCTCAATCGCGATCTGCCATTCAGGGTTATTTCTGTATTTCGTTTTTTCGTAAGCTGAAAATCCACGGTGAATTACTCCTAAATTTTTAATATCGGCAGTATGAAATCTTTCAACCGCGCCCAACCAAAGTGAAAGGTCTGGATTAACCGGGTTTTTCACCAAAACCGTTTTATCGGTGCCTTTAAGAGCATCAGCGATATCCTGAACAATAAACGGCGAAACCGTAGTTCTGGCGCCAATCCAAAGAATATCAACATCGTTTTCTAAAGCAAGATCTACGTGGTTTGCGTTCGCAACTTCGGTGGTCGTCATCATCCCGGTTTCTTCTTTGGCTTTTTTCAACCATTTTAAACCTAGCGCTCCAACACCTTCAAAATTTCCCGGTCTTGTTCTGGGTTTCCAGATTCCGGCACGTAAAACAGTGGCATCGGTATCTTTTAATTGGTGAGCGATCTTTAAAACCTGCTCTTCGGTTTCAGCGCTACAAGGGCCAGCGATTACCAACGGATGATCTAATCCGAAATCGTCTAGCCACTTTCTTTGTTCTTTGTTGTTTTCCATAATTTTAAATTTTAATCCTGATTTTTAATTTATTCCGTTTAAAATTGATTTGATATGATTGGTGCGTTGCATTTCATTATAAACTTCCTGGAAATCATCATTTTCCAGCAAGTCTTTAAAATGCGTAAGATTATTAATATATTCAGTTAAAGTTTCTAACACATTCTCTTTATTTTCTTTGAATATCGGAGACCACATTGCCGGAGAACTTTTTGCAAGTCTTACCGTAGAAGCAAATCCACTGCCTGCCAAATCAAAAATATCGCGCTCGTTTCGCTCTTTTTCCAAAACTGTTTTCCCCAACATAAACGAGCTTATATGAGATAAATGTGAAACATAAGCAATATGCCTATCGTGGGAAACTGGATCCATATATCGAATTCTCATTCCCAGTTTCTGAAAAATATCAAGCGCCCGCTCCTGAAGTTTAAAAGCTGTTTTTTCAACTTCACAAATTATATTTGTTTTATTCCTATACAGGTTAGAAATTGCCGCTTCGGGCCCGGAAAACTCGGTTCCTGCAATAGGATGGGCCGCTAAAAAATTCCTTCTGTTTTGATGATTCGCGATCTCTTTACAAAGTCCCGATTTGGTAGAACCGGCATCAAAAACCAGGGTGTTTTCACCTACCAAATCTAAAACTTCAGTTACCACTTTATTGGCAACATCTACCGGAACAGCCACCAAAACAACATCGGCGTGTGGAACATCTTCCATTTTCGAAAAATGATCTATAATCCTGAGCTCCTTCGCTTTTTTTAGGTTTTTATCATTGGCATCGCTCCCATAGATTTCCGCTTCGGGAAAAGCCGATTTAATATCCAGCGCAAAAGAGCCGCCTATAAGTCCTATTCCTATTATTTGAACTTTCATTATTGTATCCGTTTAATTGCCCGGTTTATATTTTCTTCCGTAGCGCAAAGTGAAAACCGAATGTAACCTTCGCCATTACTACCAAAAATAAAACCCGGCGCGGTAAAAATGTGATATTTATTTAGCAGAAAATCTACAAAAGCTTCAGCGTTTGTGCCCTTTGGAACCTTTGCCCAAACAAACATTCCTGTTTGATCTTTTTCAGGTTCACATTGTAAAGCTTCAGCAAGCTCCAGTACTTTTTCTTTTCTGCTTTGATAAACTTTATTTTGGGCAGAAAACCAATCTCCGTTTAAGCGTAAAGCAGCTGCCGCTCCAGCTTGTAGCGGATAAAACATTCCGCTATCCATGTTGGTTTTTACTTTTAAAACCGTGTTTAGGTTTTTCTCGCTTCCACAGAGCATTCCTATTCGCCAGCCGGCCATATTAAAACTTTTACTTAAGGAATTCAGTTCTAAAACCACGTCTTTCGCTCCTTCAGCTTTTAAAATACTTTTGGGATTGTCGTTCAGGATAAAACTGTATGGATTATCGTTTACAATTAGGATGTTATTTTCCTTTCCAAACTTCACCAAATCATCAAAAAGCGTTTTATTAGCCGAGGCTCCTGTAGGCATATGCGGATAATTAACCCACATTAGTTTTACCCTGCTCAGATCTTTCTTCGCCAATTCTTCTAAATTCGGCAACCAATTTCCTTCAGCATTTAGATCATAAAAAACTGCTTTTGCGCCCACAAGTTCAGTAACCGAAGAATAAGTTGGATACCCGGGATTTGGGATAAGTACCTCATCACCTTCATTTAAAAAAGCCATAGAAATATGGGTGATTCCCTCTTTACTTCCCATAAGCGGAAGGATCTCGGTCTCTGCATCCAAAGAAACCTGGTAATGATTTTGATAAAATTTGGCGATAGCATTTCTAAAATCGGGTGTGCCTTTATAAGGCTGATATTGGTGAGCACCGGTATTTACAAGGGCTTCGTTTAAAGCCGAAATCACCTGTGTTGGTGGCGCCAAATCTGGGCTGCCAATACCAAGATTTATAATATCTTTCCCGGCAGCTGCCATTGCACGCACTTCCTTCAATTTTGTGGAAAAATAGTATTCTTTTACGTTGCTCAACCTTTTGGCCTGCTCTATCATTACAAACTGTTTTTGTAGGTTCCTAAAATTGTTAATCGCTCGGTCATTACTTCCAAAATATCCATTGCTTTTTGGAATTCTGCATAGTCTTCAAAAGTTACATCGATAAAAAATGAATATTTCCACGGAAATTCTATAATAGGCATACTCTGTATCTTAGTCATATCCAGGTCAAAATCCCTTAAGATATTTAATACTGAAACCAGGCTGCCACGCTTACTTTCCAGTTCAAACTTTAAAGAAGCTTTATCTATTTTATCGCCATTTGGCTCTTTCTTTTTGGTGCTAATAATCAAAAAACGCGTCGCATTGCTTTTCTTGGTATGAATGCTTTCTGCTAAAATTTCCAGTCCGAATAACCGCGCTGCAGCTTTACTGGCCACCGCCGCAACTTTTGTACTTCCTTTTTCTGAAATTCTCCTGGCAACTTCCGCGGTATCGGCATCTTCAATTAATTTAATATGCGGATGCTTTTTAAAGAATTCCTTGCACTGCAAAAGCGCCATGGGATGCGAATAGACCTTTTTAATGTTCTCTATTTTTTGTCCCGGCATTGCCATAAAATTCATATCTATCGGGATATAATGCTCACCTACCACTTTTAGATTATTTTCATCTATAAGTGCATAATTTGGTAGAATCGAGCCCGCAATAGAATTTTCTATAGCCATCACACCTTCATTAGCTTCACCCTTTAAAAGGCTTTTGGTTAGTTCAGCAAAAGACATGCATTCTAAAACCTTAACCTCCTGGTGGTAATATTCCTGGGCCACCAAATGATGAAATGACCCCTGCACTCCCTGAATTGCAATAATTTTCTCCATTAATTTTTATAATAATCTCGATAATTGAGTAAAAAAAAAGTCCCGATGTTTATCGGGACTTTTTTATATAATTTCTTACTTAATTACATAGCATTCCCGTTCCTATCTCTGAAATAGAAATAAAAAAAGTAAAATGCGTTCCAGCTAATTAAGTGATTCATTGTTTCGTTGTTCTGGGGCTAAAGTAGAATATAATTCCTTAATGAAAAACCATTTTTTAGATTTTTTTAGGCTTTTATATGCTTTTTACAGACTTGATTTTTTTTCTAAAGAATCGTCGAAATATTTATAATAGCTTTTAAAATAATCACTTAGTAATTCCGAAATCTCTAATGAGATGGCGCTTCTGAAACCTGATATATCTAATTTCGGACTATTATTGGCGAGTTAAAAATACTTACTTTTGAAAAAATGCTTGCTATGTCTATTCATGTTGAAGGAATTTCAAAATTTTATGGCGAACAAAAAGCGCTGGATTCAGTTTCTTTTAAGCTGAACAAAGGAGAGATTGTTGGTTTTTTGGGCCCAAACGGTGCCGGAAAATCTACTTTAATGAAGATCCTTACCGGTTATCTTTCTGCATCAGAAGGTAAAGCTGAAATAAATGGAATTTCTCTTGAAGACGATTTACATAAAATTCAGCAGCAAATTGGCTATTTGCCGGAGCATAATCCACTATACACTGAAATGTACGTGCGAGAATATTTGGAATTCCATACCAAAGTTTATAAAACCGATAAATCACGCATAGAAGAAGTTATAGAACTTACCGGCCTAAAACCGGAAGCCAATAAAAAGATAGAGCAGCTCTCTAAAGGATATCGGCAACGTGTTGGGCTGGCAACGGCATTGCTTCACGATCCACAGGTTTTGATCTTAGATGAACCTACCACGGGATTAGATCCCAATCAATTAGTGGAAATCCGGAATCTTATTAAGAATATTGGAAAGGAAAAATCGGGAAAAACCATATTTCTTTCCACTCACATTATGCAGGAAGTTGAAGCTGTTTGCGATAGGGTGATCATCATCAATAAAGGAAAGATAGTTGCCGATAAAAATTTAAAAAATTTACGCGAAGAAAATGAACAGGTGATTTTAGTGGAATTCGACTACCGCGTTGAAGAAATCGCGCTCCAAAAAATGCCACATTTACTTTCAGCAAAAAATGTTGGTGGATTTGCCTATGAACTCACTTTTGACACCAAAAAAGATATGCGTCCTGTAGTATTCGATTTTGCCCATGACAACGGATTAAAAACACTCCAGTTAAATCAAAAAACGAAAAATTTAGAAAGTTTGTTTGCGGAACTTACTCAAAAATAAGTCGGCCGGTGTAGTGTTCTTCAATATCAACCTCTGTTGGACGGTTTTTTGAAATTATATCTCCAAAACCAAAAATATCGCCCTTCAAAGATTGCTGCGGATTGATAATTAATTTGTTGGTGCCTCGATGTAAAATGTCGTAATGCTGAACGATTAAATCTTCGGCTTCCAGCCTGCCATCACCATTTGCAAAAAAGAGGTTTACATTTTCTGCATTTCCGGTTAGAAAATAATTAGAAATATTATCGTTGGTAATTCTTAGATTTTCAACCTCAAGATCAAGGATGAAATCGCCATTAGTATGAATATTCGGGTCGCGCTCCTGGTTAAAAGATCGCAACCAAAGCTCTGGGAAATTTAGGGTGCCAACACTTTCAATAGCACTACCACTGCTATTTTGCAACCAGTTTAAAGTTGGCGTAGTTACATAAATTTTGGTGATCTCGTAATCCCGAAAAAGGTTACAGGAATTTTCATTCCGTAGTTGAAGTCGGTTATTTTCTACTTCAGCAAATACATTTTCACGAAGATTTTCTCCAGTTTCGATCTTCACTTTATATTCATCGCCCTGTTCAATAAAAAGTTTTACACGTTCATAAACTATAATTTCTTCAAAGGAATCTACGCTAAACTCTTCAAAAATAATTTCCCCGGACGTCTTTACACAGGTTGGTACTTCTTCAGAATCACATCCTAAAAAGACAAAAATCAATATCAATATGCTGAAAATTTGCTTTCTCATAGTCGATATCCAATTGAAATTTCTACGGCCTCGGCATTCGCATAATGGGAACGTACTGTAAGTGAAGCCCAAAGATTTTCGGTGATTTTTCTTTGCAGACCAACCCTGTTATACAGCTGATCTACAAAATGCTCGTATGGATAATACGCATAATATCCCAAATGTGTGATCACCGATAACTTATTGAAATTTAGCTGATGCCCAACAAAAACCCCAACCCGTTTAGAATCTTCATCCCCGGTGGTATTTCCGGAAGGAAAAGCTACCGACTGATAATAAATACGTTCTTCCATAGCTTTGGAAAAGAAAACTTCAGTTCCCGCCTGAAGCGTACTTTTATGATTAAGCACCTTATCGGCATAAGCTGAAAAGGTTAAAAACGGATACTGTTTAGAACCAATAATTCCCATCGTATTAACGCCGCTTCGTAATGCAAAATTAAAATTAATGGGTTCTGTATATTTTTCTTGTGAGCCTTTTGGAATATAATTAGACTGGTTTTGATGGTCTAAAGCATAATTTACGCCCAGGTTAAAGGTGATAGTATTTGTGCTGGCATTAGGCGATTTAAAATCGGCGTTGGAATAATGAATCAAGGAAAGCCCGGCCTGCACTCCCAAACCTTCAAAAATATTTTCCTTTTTATAATTCGCCATCAGGTAAGTGGAACTTAGCAAGCGCGAACCGTAGGCATTATTTTTATAATTATCATCTGGGTGATATGGATTGGAAGCATATGCAAGCCCCTGCCCTATTCTAAACATTAAATTTCTTTTGAAAAGGTAGAAATTCATATGCGCATAGAGTCCGTAATTTTCACCTAAGTTGGGATTTTTCATATCCTGATAGGTAAAAGAAGCGCCAACATCGGGATAATTATAACGCTTTTCCCAATCTTCCAATCCGAAGCTTTTTTTATTAAAACCAAGAATTAAACCCGTAGGATGCCCGGTAATTAAATGAGCGATATCGGGATTGTGTTCGGCAATTGTTCCGTAAAAATAGCTGGCATCAAAAGAATAATAATTCTTCCCGGGTTCCTGGGCAGAACTATTATAAATGCTGAAAAGAAAAATAAGGGCAGTAATTTTCTTCATTATCGGCAAATGTAGCCTAATATTTTAAAAAACCGCCTCGGCAATTTTCTGAATATTGGTACTTCTTCCCATAGAATAGTAATGTAAAACAGGAACTCCAGCAGCTTTCAGCTCCTTAGATTGTGCTATAGCCCATTCAATACCAACTTTTCTAACCTCAGCATTATTTTTACAGGATTCAACATTTCTAATTAATTCTTCAGGCATATCTATGCTAAAAACCTGAGGCAATAATTGTAGATGCCTTTTAACGGCTATGGGTTTTATCCCTGGAATTATAGGCACAGTGATTCCTGCTTCCCTTGCCTGATCTACAAAATCAAAGTATGCTTTGTTATTAAAAAACATTTGAGTAACCACATAATCTGCCCCGGCATCAATCTTTGTTTTCAACCTTTTTAAATCGGTTTGCAATGATGGGGATTCCAGGTGTTTTTCTGGGTAACCGGCCACTCCAATACAAAAATCGGCGTTATTATCAGATTCAATAACTTCGTTTAGATATTTTCCTTCTCCCAAATCTTTAATTTGTGCTACCAACTCACTGGCAAAACAGTTCCCGCCATGAGTAGGTTCAAAATAACGTTGGTGTTTCATGGCATCCCCACGCAAAGCCATTACATTTTCTATACCCAGATAATGACAATCTACCAATAAATACTCGGTTTCCTCACGAGTAAAACCACCACAAAGCACGTGCGGAATAGTATCTACATTATATTTTTGCTTTATTGCAGCACAAATGCCCACCGTACCGGGACGCATACGGGTTATCTTTCTTTCCAGTAAACCATCTTCTTTTTTAATATAAACGTGTTCCTCCCGGGAGGTAGTCACATCTATAAACGGCGGTTTAAATTCCATTAACGGATCTATATTATTATAGAGATCCTGTATATTTCTTCCTTTTTGCGGCGGAACAATTTCAAAAGAAAACAATGTTTCTCCTTTTGCCCGGTTTATATGCTCTGATACTTTCATTTAAAATTTATTGTATGCTGTAAACTGTATATTGTAAATTGGTATTTCATCTGTTTATAATTTTGGCACCAAAATGGGGATTTATTACAGCCCTATAAACATAGCCCTGTGTGTTGCTGTTTTTGTGTCCAGCATCTTGCTGATTTCATTATACTATTAATCTGCAATATTTGGATTAAGCCATTTTTCGGCTTTTTTCAACGGAATTCCTTTTCTTTCAGCAAAATCCCTCACCTGATCGTCTTTTATTTTTCCAAGGCCAAAATATCGAGCTTCAGGATTGGCAAAATAATAACCGCTTACGCTCGCAGCCGGCCACATCGCTAAACTTTCGGTAAGTTCTACGCCAATTCGCTCTTTAACCTTTAAAACTTCCCAAATACTTATTTTTTCTAAATGATCTGGACAGGCGGGATAACCCGGTGCCGGGCGAATTCCCTTATAAGTTTCCTTTATTAATTCCTGGTTACTTAAATTTTCTTCGGGCGCATAACCCCAGTCTTCACGTCTTATTTTTTTATGTAAATATTCAGCAAAAGCTTCGGCAAGTCTATCAGCTAAGGCTTTTATCATGATCGAGTTATAATCATCGAAATCTTCCTCAAACTTTTTAGCTAATTCTGCGGTTCCAAAACCTGTAGTTACACAAAAACAGCCTATATAATCCTGGATTCCGGTTTCCTTTGGCGCAATAAAATCGGAAAGTGCAAAATTTGGTTTTCCACCGTGTTTTTTTAATTGCTGCCGAAGGGTTCTAAAAAGAATAGTTTTTTCTTCGGAATCTTCTTCATAAGCAACTTCAATATCATCATCGTTAACCGTATTCGCTGGAAACAATCCGTACACCGCTTTTGCTTTCAGTAATTTTTCGTCAAGAATTCTTTTCAGCAAAACTTTTGCATCGGCAAATAATGAAGTTGCCTGTTCACCCACCACTTTATCGGTTAAAATATCGGGATACCGGCCGTGTAAATCCCAGCTTCTAAAGAAGGGACTCCAGTCTATAAAAGCTTTAAGTTCTCTTAAATCGAAATCATCTATCTGCTGAATTCCGGGTTTATTAGGCTTGGTTATTTGGGTGGTTTTCCAGTCTATGGCATACTTGTTCTTTCTCGCGTCTTTAATAGAAAGAAAAGATTTTACTTTACTTCGTTTCTTAAAATTAAGCCTGAATTTATCATATTCCGCCTTTAGATCGCTCATATATTTTACGCGCGTATTTTCTTTTAAAAGATCACCAATTACCGTCACCGCACGAGAAGCATCATTTACGTGAGCTACCGCATTTTTATACTGCGGATCTATTTTTACTGCCGTATGCGCTTTTGAGGTTGTGGCACCTCCAATAAGTAAAGGCACATCAAAATTTTGCCGTTCCATCTCTTTGGCCAGAAAAACCATCTCATCTAAAGAAGGTGTAATTAAGCCACTTAGCCCGATAGCATCAACGCCTTCTGCTTTTGCAGTTTCAATAATTTTTTCTGGCGGCACCATGACGCCTAAATCTATAATTTCATAATTATTGCAACTTAATACCACACTTACAATATTTTTCCCAATATCGTGAACGTCTCCCTTTACTGTAGCCATTAAAACTTTTCCCGCCCCTCCCGCACTCGATGGCAGGGCCTTTTTAAGCATTCTGGAAATTTTATTTAAAACGCTGTCCAGATTAGAGCGTATATCGTCATCGTTAAACCTAATAACCCGGAACTCGTGCTTTTTTAGCCAGGCCGTTCTTTCTTCATCATTCTTTTTATCCTCGGGCAATTGATGTATTAGGCCATCAATTTCTACTATAAGTTTCTCTTCAAGACATACAAAATCGGCTATATAATCCCCTATAATTTGTTGCCTTTTAAATTGGTAAGACTTCAATTCCCCAGTATCTAAAGCATCCCCCAAAATGGTCTCAGCTTCACTAATATTATTATAGCGATGTTTTTCGGCAAATTCCTTCATGCCACCAAAAAATTCCGGATCGGTTTTTTCCCAATAATCCTCACCTTTTGGGGGTTGCGGGGCTTTTTTTGCAGCTTCTATATAGGGTAAAAGGTAAGCTACCGCTTTCTTCATTACTCGCGCCGATTTCACTACCTGCGGAAGGAACATCTTTCCGCTTCCAAAAAGATCGCCCACTACATTCATACCTATCATTAAATGGCCTTCTATTACCTCAATAGGTTGTTCGGCTTCCTGACGCGCCTGTTCAATATCCTCTAAAATATAAGCATCGATTCCCTTTACAAGTGCGTGAGTAACCCTATCCTGCAAGGGTTTTTCCCTCCAGGAAAGATCTACTTTATTCTCTTTTTTAGAACCTACTACTGTTTCTGCAAATTCAAGCAAGCGTTCGGTAGCATCTTCTCTCCTGTCCAGGATTACATCTTCCACATGCTCTAAAAGGTCTTTCGGGATATTATCATAAACTTCCAGAAGTGCAGGATTTACAATCCCGATATTCATTCCTGCTTTAATCGCGTAATACAAAAACACCGAATGCATGGCTTCCCGCACCGGGTTATTTCCACGGAAGGAAAACGAAACATTGCTAACTCCCCCACTAATACTACAATGAGGAAGATTTTCTCTTACCCAACGCGTGGCTTCAATAAAATCTATGGCATTGCGTTTATGCTCGTCCATCCCGGTACCTACCGGAAAAATATTAAGGTCAAAAATGATGTCTTCTGGTGGTAGTTTTACCGTATTAACCAAGATATCATAAGAACGCTTTGCAATTTCAATTCGGCGGTCATAATTATCGGCCTGCCCCACTTCATCAAAAGCCATTACAATTACCGCTGCCCCATAACGTTTTATTTTCGTGGCGTGTTCAATAAATTCTGCTTCACCTTCTTTTAGGCTTATAGAATTTACCACACATTTTCCCTGCACCACCTGTAAACCGGCTTCGATGATCTCCCATTTAGAGCTATCTATCATGATAGGCACACGGGCAATATCGGGTTCGGCCACAATTAGATTAAGGAACTTCACCATAACCTCTTTGCCTTCAATAAGGCCATCGTCCATATTAATGTCGATAATCTGGGCACCACCGTCTACCTGGTCTCGGGCGACTTCCAGGGCTTCTTCAAAGTTTTCTTCTTTAATTAACCGAAGGAATTTTTTGGAACCCGCTACATTAGTCCTTTCCCCAACATTTACAAAATTGCTATCGGGGGTAATTATTAAAGGTTCCAGGCCTGATAACTTTAAAGGCCTAACCTCTTGTTGTTCTTTTTCCGGGGAAATTTCTTCCTGTTTATTTTCTTGATTCACTGTTTCTATCATAAAGCGGTGGAAAATTCAGGTTTCACTATTTTTCTTGGATTATAATCTTTGGCAATTTCAGCAATAGCTTTAATATGCTCTGGTGTGGTACCACAGCAACCACCAAGAATATTCACCAAACCTTTTTCTAAATATTCCCTAATCTGTCTTGCCATTTCTTCAGCATCCTGGTCGTATTCTCCAAAAGCATTTGGCAATCCTGCATTAGGATAAGCCGAAACTCCACAGTTCGCAAATCGGTTTAAAACTTCCAGGTGCGGAGTTAGTTGTTTAGCGCCCAATGCGCAGTTAAATCCAACACTCAATAATGAAATATGTGATACTGAAATTAGAAAAGCTTCAGCGGTTTGCCCCGAAAGAGTTCTTCCTGAAGCATCGGTAATCGTCCCACTTACCATTATTGGAATATCTAACTGCAATTCTTCTTTAAGTTCATCCAGGGCAAAAAGTGCTGCTTTAGCATTTAAAGTATCAAACACGGTTTCTACCAGAAGAATATCTGCGCCGCCTTTTATTAAAGCTCTGGCCTGTTGTTTATAAGCTACCCGCAATTCTTCAAAAGAAATTGCACGAAATCCGGGGTCGTTTACATCTGGGCTCATACTGGCAGTTTTGTTAGTTGGGCCAATGGCGCCGGCTACAAAACGAGGTTTTTCCGGGTTTTCTTCAGTCATTTTCACGGCAACTTCTTTGGCAATCCTGGCCGACTCATAATTGAGTTCGTCTACCAGCTCTTCCATTTTATAATCGGCCATGGCGATCGTGGTTGCAGAAAAGGTGTTAGTTTCTACAATATCGGCTCCGGCTTCAAAATATTTGCGATGTATTGTTGCGATTGCTTCAGGCTGCGTAAGAGACAAAAGATCGTTATTTCCCTGCACGGAAACCGGCCAATCGCTAAAACGTTTTCCACGGAAGTCTTCTTCAGAAAATTTGTATTCCTGAAGCATCGTGCCCATGGCACCGTCTAAAATGAGTATATTTTTTTGAAGTTGTTCTTCTAATTTCGACATATAATTTTATCTAAAATCACTATCAAAAAAAGAAGCGGGAAAGAATTCTTTCTTGTTATCTATCTTCGCCAAAAGCGAAGTAGAAGGTAGCACCTTCTCCCATTACAGGAGGGTTGCCAAGGTTTCAACGGGTCTATTCCCTCAACCTTTCTTGATAACGATGTTATAAACAATGAACTTGAACCAGCAAATATACGGCACAGCCTTTTAAATGCAAGGCCTAAGAGTAATTTTTATGGATAATGTATTTTATATGATTTACTGAATTATATTTTTAAGAAAACAGAAAAAAGAAGGGATAAAAATTAAAGATTATTCCCAAATACGGCTTTAATTTCCAAAGTTTCTATTGACTTAAAAAGCCGAATTACCAAACTTCTTAATTTCAATAGAATCAGTTGCATTTAATTCGTTTAGAAAATATTTCAGCGCTTCTTTCTTCTGTTTATTCTGAAGAATAATTTCATAATTATATTTATCACCTGAAATCGTAGTAAAATAAATATGGTTTTTATTGCCGTACAAAGTATACTTCCAGAAACTGGCGTAACCACCATATTTAAAACCGATTTCCTGTAATTCAGAAATAAAAAATTCCTTCCTGGAATTGGCTAAAATCACTTCTACGCTATTTTCATCTATCGTAATTTCACCGAGATTCTTTGGCTTAATAAACGACTGACTTAAAGCTCAGAACATTCCCAGCATAAAAGCAATACTACCGGAAATTCGAAGCCAGGCTTCTTCTACTTCAAAAATAGATGTTAGCGCACTCCCTCCAAGAAGGAGAATAATAAAAAGAATTCTTAGAAGCACCGAAGGCTTCCAGGTTCTAACTATTCTGGTTTCGAAAGATTTCATTAATTGATAAGCTCACCATTTAAGGTGATAGCATAATTAATTTCAGCTGCCTTTTCCAGCATTTTAGAAACCGAACAGTATTTTTCCATAGAAAGATCTACTGCACGTTTTGCTTTTGCCGCGGGCACATCTCCTTTTAAAAGAAAATTAAGCTGAATTTTCTTAAAAACATTTGGCACTGCACCATCTTCCCTAAAGCCTTCAACCTCAACCTGAAGATCTTCAAGTTCCAGGTGTTGCTTTTTGAGAATCATAACTATATCAATACTGCTGCAACCCGCAATAGCTCTTAGCAATAGATCCATTGGGCTGGCACCCTTTGGTTCGGCATCGGTTTTATTGTCTAAGTGAACAATGTCTCCTCGTTCATTTACGGTTTCAAAATGATAATCTTTATTAAGTCTTTTTAGGCTGATCTTCATGATAAATCTTGTTTTGAACAAATTTAGCTAAAGCTTATTAAAAAACCTTACGGTTCTTTAGCTTATAACATGTTAGGGTTTTCCGTAAATGATAGTAGCAAATTTTTAATAGATTTACAGGGACGCTTAAAATTAAAAATGTTTTTATCCTGAATACGAACTTTGCTATAGTTTGAAACGCTACGGGTATTAGGAGTTATAGCCAATTTTAAAGAAAATAATGATTTTAAAAGATTCCAAATTAGAAACAAGTATTACAGATTTTTTCAATTCAATAGAAGATCTTTTCGATTATAGGAAAAAGAACAAATGGAAATCTAACCTTTTTAAATTCTTACTCTTTTTAAGTTTTGTTTTTGTAACATTTAGTGTCATACCAGTTTTCCCAAAAGTTATGGATGACCAATTCCAATCTCTATTCCTGTGGTTAGATGCTGTTTTTCTCCATTCTAATATTAAATTTTCATTCTGGATTAGTTGGGGTCTCAGTGTATTAGTTAGTTTAGTTATTTTAGGGATTTCATATCTACCCTATTTATACTGGAAAAGTAGAGAAAACAAATTTCTGAAACCGTTTCTATTAAAATTCTGTTATGCTTACATATTAAGAAAAGAATTGAAAAGTTATTTACTCAATGAAAATGAAGTACATCTAGAGAAAGGGACAAAATATTTTGAAAAAATTAGCGAACCCCTTCAAACACTGCATATTTCTGGAGAAAAAACACCTGTTGGCTCATTTACATTTGCAGAAATTCAGAAAAGCCTAGAAAAGCAAAATGGGTTAATAAAATTTACAGATGATTCTAAAGAGATAATCGAATCAACAAATACAATAGATGAAAAAATTTATAGCAGACTAGAAAAAAGAATTGAAATTGATAAAATATTACCACTTATAGAAATAATCACGTTATATGAGTTCGCAAAAGTAAAACCTGAAGAAAAAAATCAAAATGGTGAAAAACTAAAAGAATATAAGAATGTAATTCTAAGAGAATTTTATCAAGAACTGACAAAAATTGAAATATTAGATAATAATAACGATGTTGATAGTAAAACATCAAAAATTAAAACCTTCTTTTCTAATATCGAGGGTGTAATCTCAAGTCTGTCTAGACTTTGAAAATTAAATTAAAATTTTTAGACTAGATTATGACACAAGAAGAGATTAAGGAATTAAAGGAAAAAGCATTAAAACAATTTTTATCAGGAGAATCCCTAACCGGCAAAAACGGCGCTTTTGCTCCAATGCTTAGGGAGTTTATGGAAGAGGCCCTGGAAGCAGAAATGTCTTCGCACCTTTCCGATGAAGAAAAAGGCTCAAAAGCAGGTAATAAGCGTAATGGCAAAGGCAAAAAGACCCTAAAGAGCAGCCAAGGGGACGTCACCATTAACACGCCCCAGGATCGTAACAGTACCTTTGAGCCGGAGATCGTAGCGAAACGCCAGCGTATCCTGGCCGATAATTTAGAAAAGCAGATTATAGGCATGTACGGGATGGGCAATAGCCTGCGGGATATCTCAGCTCATATAGAGGAAATGTATGATTCCAAGATATCCACACACGTTCTAAGTGATATTACGGACCGGGTGATTCCCAAGGTTAAGGAATGGCAGGATCGCCCCTTGGAGCCGGTATATTGCATCCTATGGCTCGACGCGATGCACTTCAAGGTACGCGAAGAAGGCAAAGTAAAGCACAAGGCCTTGTATAATATTTTAGGAATAAATAAAGCTGGAAGAAAGGAAGTGCTGGGTATGTATATCTCGGAAAGTGAAGGGGCCAATTTTTGGCTTCAGGTGCTGACCCAATTAAACAACCGTGGCTTAAAAGATATTCTGATTGCCTGTACGGATAATCTTACGGGCTTTAGTGAAGCCATTCATTCTGTTTATCCCAAGACTGATATTCAGCTATGTATTGTCCACCAGATCCGCAATAGTATGAAGTATGTGGCCAGTAAGGATCAAAAAGATTTTATGAAAGACCTTAAACTGGTGTACAAGGCTGACACCAAAGACCAGGCTGAATCGGCTTTACTGGATCTGGAAGAAAAATGGGGCAAAAGATATCCCATAGTGATCCGTTCCTGGAATGATAACTGGGACCGATTGAGTGCTTATTTTGAATATACCGCACCCATTAGAAAACTCATATACACCACAAATGCCGTAGAGGCTTTTCACCGGCAGGTAAGAAAAGTAACCAAGACCAAAGGCGCTTTTACCAATGATATGGCACTATTGAAGCTGGTTTACCTAGCTACCAGAAGAATTGAAAAGAAATGGAACGCCCCACTGCAGAACTGGGGTTTGGTAGTTCAACAATTAGCTATTAAATTTGAAGGTCGGCTAGAGTTGGACTTAGCCACCAATGAAACGAAAAACTAAAATTTTCTTCTCCCGGGGGTACCCCCGGGAGAAGAA
The DNA here is from genome assembly GCF_900142975.1 of Salegentibacter salegens. Lineage (NCBI taxonomy): Bacteria > Pseudomonadati > Bacteroidota > Flavobacteriia > Flavobacteriales > Flavobacteriaceae > Salegentibacter > Salegentibacter salegens. Next base: position 576,744 of record NZ_LT670848.1, on the reverse strand, counting down.
GCAGACAGAGTTGAGCTAACACTCCCCTAATATCTCAGATTTTTTCTCTAGTAGCAACATATTTATCTTATTCATAAGTTGGCTAATTTTCTTTATTATTTTATTCGTTCCAATATCAATTCTCATAATCAATATTTTATCATTTAAAATTGACTCAACAATATTAATGGGACTTTTAACTGCTCCATTCATTGGAGCAATCACGATGGTGGCAACTATTTCGAACAAAAGCAAGAAATAAAAATGGCTACAACGTCTTTAATCTCAAATAACGGGTTTAGTCGAAAAGTGTAATTTTAGAAACCAGGAAAGAAAATAGTTAAGCAGACAAGTCCGCGTCCCTACTCCCGCAACTTGCGATAACCGTAAACGTTGGGCGCTATTTAAAATTTTGTTTTGAGTTAATTAAGCAAAACTATTGACAAAAGATAGGAATGCAATTACATTTGAGGAAACAAAATATTTTATGAAAAAAATTAAAGCATTTATATCATATACGTGGGATAGTCCTGAACATAAAGAGTGGGTCCTTAACCTTGCCAACAGATTAGTCGAAAATGGAATAGATATTATTCTTGATCAATATGATCTGTCAGTTGGTAATGAAATGACGTATTTTATGGAGAAAGGAATGACTGCTGATAAGATAGTCGCAATAATGACTCCTACCTATAAAAAAAAAGCTGATAACCGTGATGGTGGCGCCGGATACGAATATTCTTTAATTACAAAAGAGTTATTTGACAGTAAACCTGATCAAACTCGGATAATTCCTGTTTTAAGAGCTGGAGAAAGAAAGGAAAGTTCACCTTTTTTTATGCAAACAAAAATATCGCACGATATGCGAAAAAATGAAAAGTTTGACTCAAGACTTTTTGAACTAATAAAAATATTAGCGGATCAACCACCAGTTATAAAACCACCCCTAGGCAAACTACCTGATTTTGAAGATAAAATTCCAGACGTCGAAAAGACAATTTCAGATTTTCAGCAAAAGGAATCTTTTTTAAAAAACAAAAATAGAATTATACAAAGCGAAAAAGGGGTGAAATTATTTGAGGATTCCGTAAATACAATAGTTGAACAAATCTCTGATACACTAGAAAATTATAAATCCAATTTTGGCCTACATTTTCATATTAAAAAGGATCATCGATTGACAAGTATATTATTTTCTACGGTAAATTATACTTTTTATTTTAGCTCGGAGGGGATTTACACGAACTCTGCACAAGATGCAAAATTAATTTTAAATTTCTTTCGAGGCCCGGTTGGACTCGATCAAGGAATAGATTACGATGGTCAGCAAGAAGTTATTTATAGATCAAAATATAAATTTGACCTAGATAAAGAAATGAACCCAATTTTTACCAAAATTGATAATAAAAATATAAGTCTCCAAACAAAAGAAATTTCGACCATTGCCGTCAGGGAAGTTGTCGTAAACGAGATTAAGTTAAGAGAAGACAAACTGGATTAAATAGCGCCTAACATCGGTTATCGCAAATAGCGGGCTTTCGCCGAAAAAGTGTAATTTAGAAAGCCCGGAAACAAAAGGTTAAGCCGACAAATCCGTGTCTTTACTCCCGCAACTTGCGGAAACTTGGTGATTTAGATTTTATACTCCTTCCCTTCTCAAGGGAAGGTGGCATTCCAAAATAATCATGGAATTTAACCACCCCGGCCTATCGGCCACCCCTCCTTAAAAAGGAGGGGAGCTAATAAGCTTTAAAAAACATCTTACTTTATTCTAATTAATTCCCCCTTCGGGGTTCGGGGGACTTACACCCCGATACTCTGTACCACTTCCTTTTTAGCTTCTTTTTTACTACCGTCAAATCCGGTTACGCCGCCTACCGTGGTGTATTTAAGCACATACTTTTTATCAGGAAAAATTCGCTGATAAGCACTTTGACACATAATCGCTGCTTCGTGAAATCCGGAAAGGATTAGTTTCAATTTTCCTTTATAAGTATTCACATCGCCAATGGCGTAAACCCCCGGAATATTGGTTTGGTAGTCGTAAGAATTATCAACTTTTATCGCGTTTTTCTCGATTTCCAGTCCCCAGCTTCCAATCGGGCCAAGTTTTGGCGACAATCCAAATAATGGAATAAATTCATCTACATCTTTAAATTCTTCACCGCGGGCTTCATCTTTATGCCGTATTACCACCTGCTCAAGATTATCTTCGCCTTTTAAGCCAACAACCTCAGCATTGGTGATCATTTCTATCTTACCAAGTTTCGCCAATTCTGAAACTCTTTCTACAGAGTCTAGTGCTCCACGAAATTCTGCTCGACGGTGTACCAGGGCTACTTCAGCAGCAACATCGGCCAGGTAAATCGCCCAGTCTAAAGCTGAATCTCCACCACCTGCTATTACTACTTTTTTATCACGATAAACTTCCGGGTCTTTAATAAAATAAGAAACGCCTTTATCTTCAAAATCTGTAATATTAGCGATTGGGGGTTTTCTGGGTTCAAAAGAACCTAATCCACCGGCAATTGCTACCACCGGGGCGTGGTGTTGGGTGCCTTTATTGGTGGTTACGATAAATGTACCATCATCCAGTTTTTCTAAAGTTTCGGCGCGTTCGCCCAAAGTGAATCCTGGTTCAAAAGGTTTTATTTGTTCCATTAAATTTCCTACTAAATCTCCCGCTAAAATTTCAGGAAATGCCGGAATATCATAAATTGGTTTTTTAGGATATATCTCAGAACATTGCCCGCCGGGTTGCGGCAACGCGTCTATTAAATGCGTTTTTAATTTTAGCAATCCCGCTTCAAAAACGGTAAACAAACCGGTTGGGCCGGCCCCAATTATCAGGATATCTGTTTTAATCATCACTCTTGTTTTTAACTTTTAAAGATTCGGTTATAGAATTCATTTGCTCTACTTTAGCCTCAAAATCGCCTTTTATAGTGCTTCGGTACTCATTCAGGTTTTCTACCATTTGGTTTACATCCTCAGGAATTACTTCCTCAAAGAATTGACGTAAACGCTTTGCCGCGGTAGGTGATTTTCCGTTGGTCGAAATCGCTATTTTTACGTGACCTTTATTTACAATTCCGCCCATATAGAAATCACAGAGCTCCGGGGTATCGGCAATATTGGCCAGTAAATACCGCTTTTTGGCGTGTTTATAGACACGCTTGTTCAATTTCGCATCGTTGGTAGCTGCAATTACAAAATGCCTGTTTTTAAGGTATTTCCTTCTATACCTGCCTTTAGTCAATTTTGCACCGTGTTTTTTTGCCAGTTCTTCGGTTTCTGGTAAAAACCATTTCGCCACCACTTCTACATTGGCGTTCGGACTCGACTTAAACAGAAAATGCAATTTTTCGTGACCTACATTTCCACCGCCAACGACCAGGATATTTAGCTTATTAACTTTTAAGAATACCGGGTATAATTCGTTTCTCTCTTCCATAGTCTGCACTTAAACCTGTGAGGTTTTTGACTGATTTTGAACTTCCTTAAAAACAGCTTTAAGCTGTCCGCTTTCTCTTACCACTTCGCCAATTACAATAATCGCCGGTGCGGTTAATTGTTTTTTAGCTACAACTTTTTCAATATTTTTTATAGTTCCAAAACCTGATTTTTCATTTTCTGTAGTTCCATTTTGAATAATCCCTACCGGAATATTTTCCTTCCCGTAGTGACTAAAAATGTCTACGATTTCAGCGAGTTTGGCCATTCCCATTAAGATCACTACCGTTGCGGTAGATTGCGCTGCCAGTCTAACATCTTCTGACAGTTTCTTTTGAGTGGTAGTTCCCGTGATTACCCAGAAACTTTCGGAAGTTCCACGTTGCGTAAGCGGAATTCCAACATTTGCAGGAACTGCAATTGAAGATGTGATTCCTGAAACCACTGCGGTATCTAAACCTTTGCTTTTAGCATAATTTATTTCCTCAGAACCTCTTCCAAAGATAAAAGGATCTCCTCCTTTTAAGCGAACTACGTGACCTCTTTCTAACGCATATTTTACGATAAGTTCGTTTATTTCGTCCTGAGAATACCGGTGCTTATCTTTTCGTTTCCCTACAAATATATGTTCCGCTTGTGGTGCATATTCCAGTAGATCGCGATTTATTAGCGCGTCAAAAAGTACCACTTTGGCATCTTTCAGTGTATTCAAAGCTTTTAGGGTGATCAATTCCGGATCTCCGGGACCTGCACCTACTACGCTTAATTTTGGTGAATTATACATTTTGTACCTCCTTTGTTCTAAAAGCATCTACTCTTTTTAAGAATAAATGCGCGTCTTCTAAATATTTATTTGCAAAAGCTTCAGTTGGTTCGTGCTCGTTCATTTGATAAACAAAGTCTTTAAATGAAGTCGATAGTTCAATTTTACCGGTGTCTACAAACAATTCGTCAAACTGAGAAATTATTCCCGCCTGGGTATTGGTCTTCACATCTTCTGCAAGCAATAATGCTTTAGCAGAATTTACAATGGAAGTATAGGAATGATAAATACTATCGGCCCAGGCTTTTCTTTCCAGTGCGCTTTTTGCGTTATCAATCTTCTCTTCACTTTCAAATAATAATGTGGCGATAAGATCTATTACTACGCCGGCACATTCTCCCACTCCAACCGCTTTAATATAAGGCTCTTCGTGACCCCAATCCACATATTCGTTTTCTGTTAGGTTAGAGGTATCTGCCAGAATTTTTAGCAAATCGTAGAAATAAGTTTTACCCTGACGATCATAATATTCCGCGAATTTTTCTTCAGAAGTTGCGTTTGCTTCAAAATCGTTTAGCAATACTCGTAAAGCTTGTGGCCCTCGTTTACTGGGCACTTTTATCACTTTATCGGCAAAACGGCCTTTTCCATCTCCCAGCGTTCCGCCGCCAAGCAGAACCTGGAGTGCCGGCGCCACGGTTTTACCAACTTTAACTGACATCCCCTGGAAGCCAATCTCGGCCATATTATGCTGCCCGCAGGCATTCATACACCCGCTTATTTTTATGGTAATATCTTTTCCGTTTAAAAACTGCGGATACTCTTCTTTTAAAACATCTTCCAGCACGTCGGCAATTCCAGTGCTGCTGGCAATCCCCAGGTTACAGGTATCGGTACCGGGGCAGGCTGTTATATCTACGGTTTTATCATAACCGGTATCAGCATAGCCCAGTTTCTTTAATTCTGAATAGAAAAATGGTAAAAATTCTTCCCGAACGTGGCGAATTAAAATATCCTGCCTTAAACTTAGCCTGATCTCATTTCCTGCATATTTTTTCACTAAATCAGCAAGTTTCCTGGCCCCGCCTGTATAAAAATCTCCTAACGGAACACGAATTCCAACTGCAAATAAGCCTTCCTGTTTCTGCGGAATTACATTCGTACTTTTCCAGGTTTCAAAATCTTTCTGATCTTCAATTGTTACTGAAGGCACCTCAACACCCTGAAGCGGCGGTTCTACCTCAAATTTTTCTACCTCAAATTTTGGATGATTTTTGGAAAGCGCCGTACTCTGTTCTGCCACCAAATCCATAAACGCATCTTTTCCGATATCTTTTATAAGGAATTTCATCCTGGCTTTTAATCTTTTTGCACGTTCCCCGTGGCGATCAAAAACCCGCAATACACCTTCAATTAAAGGAAGGGTTTCTTCTACCGGAAGAAAATCATAAAGTTCATCGGCATGTCTTGGCTGAGAACCGAGCCCGCCGCCAAGCATCACTTTAAATCCGCGTTTTCCATCCTTTACCTTCGCGATAAAGCCGAGGTCATGAATGTAACTTAAAGCAGTATCCTCATCTGAAGAAGAAAAAGAAATCTTAAATTTTCTTCCCATTTCCTGGCAAATTGGATTTCGAAGAAAAAATTGGAAAGTTCCGTGTGCGTAAGGCGAAACATCAAAAGGTTCGTTTTTATCGATTCCCGCGGTTGGGGAAGCAGTTACGTTCCTTACTGTATTTCCGCAGGCTTCACGCAAAGTAATATCATCTCTTTCCAGTTGCGACCAAAGCTCTGGCGTTCTGTCTAAACTCACGTGGTGAATTTGTATATCCTGGCGCGTTGTGATATGCAAACGGCCTTTGGAATATTCATCAGAAACATCAGCAATTCTATGAAGCTGTTCTGATGTCACTTTCCCAAACGGCAATTTTATTCGAACCATTTGTACTCCCGCCTGTCGTTGCCCATAAACTCCACGTGCTAAACGCAGGCTTCGGAATTTCTCTTCATCAGCTTTCCCTTCACGAAACAACCTGATTTTCTTTTCTAAATCAAGGATATCTTGCTCTACGATTGGGTTTTCTATTTCGGTTCTAAAACTTTGCATTATCGATAATTTTTAAATTGAAACCTGAACAACAGGTGTTAAATAAAAAAGTCCTTTTTGGATATTCATTTAAAAGGACCTTTTATAATTTTATAAAAAGCTACTTTTAAGTGCAGAGAATACACATTATTGAACGGTACATCACAGTATATTTTTGCTCTTTTTCCATCTGAATTAATTAAGCATGGAGACCGCATTCACGGTTTTCCAAAACTTTAGTGGGATCAAAGTATTTAAATTCGTTTGGCAGTGCGTGTTGCTCTAAATAAGCATCTAATTTTTCGTCACTCCAGTGGTAAAACGGACTCACTTTTAAAATTCCATCTTTGCTGTAGCTTAAAATATCTATACTATCTCTAAAGCTGGTTTGACCCTTTCTAAGGTTAGTGAACCAAACATCTGGATTTTGCTGGCGCATAGCCCGTAGAAAAGGTTCCAGTTTTACCTGTTTGGTAAAATCCTCGTGTTGGGGATTATTAATATCTGGAATTCCACCGAAAAGCGCATCGCGATAAGCAGCAGTTTGCTTTGGGGTGTAAAGCTTAACATTAAGCGATAACTGGTCTATCACTTGTTTCGCGTGCTTATAAGTTTGCGGGGTATTGTAACCGGTATCGCACCAAATTACTTTTATAACCGGGTCTATTTCTGAAACTGCGTGCAAAATTGCAGCTTCATAAGGTCTAAAATTGGTAGTAATCACTGGCCTGGCCGAGTTGGATATTACCCACTGTACGATCTCAGCCGGCGTAATTCCCTTAAACTGCTGGTTGAGGATCTTTAATTCTTTTTCGCTGTACCGTTTCATCTTTTACAAATTTTCTGGCTCTTTTCGAACCTAACTATACTTTATATACTTTCTGAAATATATTTTTACTCGATAATCGAGATTTAAATGTTCCGAGGGTTTCCTCGAAAATTAAACAATAGATCTCAATGAATGCCTCGTGAGTTTTCTCTTGAGGTAGTTCACTCTTTCCCAAAACTTATCATATTCCAAAGCCGTTCGTGGCCAAAATACAGGATCATCTTAGTAACCAATTCTACCGATCCAATTGCCAGTGCGGTTTCAATTTCTTCCGTAAGAATCCAGGAAATAACTATCGTATCTATAGTTCCTACAATCCTCCAACTCACCGTTTTTAAAATACTGCGTAAGGGCTTTTCTGAAGTCCTGTCTTTTTTATAAGTGGTTTTAGATTTTGCCTGATCCAGTATCATACTGCTTTTCGTTTAAATTCTATTAACCTATCGGATTAGTAGGTTATAAAACAAAAGTAACTTTGTTTTTTTAGCAGACCAATTTTTAATGGCCTAAATTTCAGTATTTAACATTTAATTTTTAATTCTTATTTCTTAGCAGAAATATCAGCTAACGTATTATTGCCCAGTACTTTTAGCGTACTGTCCCTAACCTGAATCATCAAACTATGAACAGAACAGGCTTCTTCACTGGGGCAATCGTCGCATTTTTCGTAATAATTAAGGCTCACACACGGTACCATCGCTATAGGACCTTCCAGGACCCTAATTACTGAGGTCATTAGAATTTCTTCCGGTTCTTTAATTAAATAATAGCCACCGCCTTTACCTTTCTTAGACCCTAAAAACCCCGATTTTCGCAATTCCAGAAGTATGCTTTCAAGGAATTTTTGCGAGATATTTTCACTTTTCGAGATCTCTGAAGTTTGTACCGGTTTTCTATCCCCTTTTTTTGCGATAAATGCCAGGGCTTTAATACCGTATTTAGTCTTTTTTGAAAGCATATTGCGAATATACTTAAATATTGACTTTTTAGCATTTATTATTGCTTTCTCTACGGAAAAATCAAAAAGCCATGTGTCTGCTGAAATTACCATAACTAAATTGAGTTTAGAGCCTGTTTCAAATCTTCTATCACATCTTCCACATGTTCCAATCCTACTGAAACTCTTACCAAACCAGGTTTTATTCCCGCTTCTAACCTGTCTTCTTCGCTTAATTTACTATGCGTTGTAGATGCTGGATGCGTAACAATGCTACGGGTATCCCCCAAATTCGCCGATCTCGAACAGAGTTTTATAGCATCTATAAACTTCCTACCTGCTTCAATACCTCCCTTAATCTCAAAAGAAACAATATTCCCCCCTTTTTTCATTTGCTTTTTGGCAATTTCATATTGCGGGTGAGATTTTAAAAATGGATATTTCACATTTTCGGCGTTGGCTTCGGTCTCTAAAAATTCAGCTACTTTTTCAGCATTTTCGCAATGTTTGTCCAGGCGTACCGCAAGCGTTTCCAAACTTTTGGAAAGCACCCAGGCATTAAACGGCGACAAAGCCGGTCCCGTATTCCTTGAGAACAGGTAGATTTCCCTAATGAGATCGGCATTTCCAACTGTTACACCGCCCAGGACACGGCCCTGCCCGTCTATTAATTTTGTAGCAGAATGTATCACCAAATGAGCTCCAAATTTTATAGGGTTCTGCAGCCAGGGAGTGGCAAAGCAATTATCAATTATTAAAATAAGATTATGTTTTTTGGCGATCTTCCCTAAAACTTCCAAATCCAGAATATCTACACCGGGATTGGTAGGCGTTTCGGCAAAAATAATCTTTGTTTCAGGCTTTATTAAACTTTCAATTTTATCAACTTCGTTCACATTAAAATAAGAATGCGAAATATTCCATTTCGGGAAAAACTTGGTAAACAAACTATGGGTAGATCCAAAAACCGATCTTGCTGAAATTATATGATCTCCACTGTTTAAAAGTGCAGCCAGGCTGGAAAACACAGCGCTCATACCGGTTGCAAAAGAAAAACCTGCCTCTGCCCCTTCCATTTTAGCAATTTTCTCAGTAAATTCTGAGGTGTTGGGATTGGTAAAACGGCTGTAAATATTACGTTCTTTTTCTTCAGAAAATGAAGCTCTCATATCTTCGGCATCATCAAAAACATAACTGGACGTTAAGTACAGTGGCGTGGAATGCTCCTGGAACTGTGTGCGTTCGTTTTGGGTTCTAATGGCTTCGGTTTCAAAATGCATACTTGTTGGTTTTGGTAAATTTTTAATTTAGTCTTTGCGATAATTTAAGCACATCGCTTGCTACCCCACGAGCGGTTACCGCGGCTCCAGCACCGGCTCCCTGAATTACCAGCGGTTGATCGCCGTAAGATTCGGTATAAATTTCAAAAATATTATCGGCGCCTTTAATTTGTCCCAGCGCAGTATTTTTTGGCTCAGAAATAAGTTTTGCCTCCAGGTTGGCACTTCCTACTTCAATTTCCCCAATATACCGCAGTACGTGATCTTTGTTTTGTTCTTTTTTATGCTGAAAAAATATTTCATCCAGCTCACCTATTCTACGCTGAAATTCTTCTGCCGAAGTTTTTCCGTTTAATTTCTCCGGAATTAAAGATTGAATTTTCACTTCCTGAAATTCCTTTTCCAGCTGAAGCTCGCGCGCCAGGATCAATAATTTTCTTCCTACATCATTTCCGGAAAGATCTTCCCGCGCATCGGGTTCGGTATAACCGAGTCTTCCGGCTTTTCGCAATACATCAGAGAATTTCTCTTTATTTTCAGAAAAAGTATTGAAAATAAAGCTCAACGAACCAGAAAAAACACCACGAATTTTAGTGACTTTTTCTCCTGCCTGGTGTAATCCCTGTACGGTTTGTACAATTGGTAAACCTGCGCCCACGTTGGTTTCGTAATGAAAATATTTTCCGTGGTAATCTAATTCCTTACGAAGCTTTTTATAAAAATCGGCAGAAAGCGTGTTAGCAACTTTATTTGCAGCCACCAGGTTAAATCCGTTTTGAATTAACCGAATATAAAGCTCAACAAATTCCTTACTTGCCGTGGCATCGATGGCGATAAGATGTTCCAGGTCGTTCTCCTTAGTAAAATCGAGAATATCTTCCAGTTTGTACTTTTTAGCAGATTTTTTAAAATCCTTTTGCCAGGTTTCAGAAATCCCTTCAGCTTTAAAAAGCGCTTTCTTTGAATTGGCTATCACCGGAATACTTACCGAAACCCCGGAATGCTTTTCCCACTGCTCTTTTGCACCGAGTAATTGTTGGATTAAGGTACTGCCTACGTTACCTATTCCAAACAAGATTATGTTCACTTTCTTCATTTATTAATATTTTAACCCGAAAAATGGGAGTCTGAAACAGGACTTTCTTTCAAAACCTGTTTATTGGAATTTTTAGCGTCCAGCATCATGCTGGCTTCATTTTCTTTATTGTGGGTTTTAAAAACGGGTTTTAAAAACCTGGACAATTGGGATGCTTCAATTAAAAACGCATCATGCCCGTGAATCGATCTTATTTCGTGAATACTCACATTACTTTTTATCAGGGAAAGATTTACATAAGTATCCCAATTCTCGTCGGCCAGGAAAAACCAGTCAGAATTCACGGTTACAATATGAATATTTCCCTCAATTTGTTTTGCGGCTTCCAGGTAATTACCGCTGCCTTTGCTAATGTCTATGGTAGTTAGCAAATGATTCATAAATTTATAGGAGGCCAGTTGAAAACGTTCCTCTAACTTATCGCCGTGGTATTGCAACCAGCCTTCAACTTTGTAACAAGGCTTCACTTCTTCTTTTGTTCTATTGAATTTCTTGCTTAAAGATTGCGGAGTGCGATAAAACGTCATTGCATGCATTCTTGCGTCTTTTACCGGCTCTTTAGAGTTATTAAGAATTTGCTCCTGCACTTTACAATTAGCCAAAACCCAATCGGTCGCTTTATAATCTGTAGCGATGGGAATTATATTTTCAGCTAGCTCGGGTTTTAAAGCAGCCAGTTCCCAGGCCAATGCCCCGCCAATAGAACCGCCAATTATGGCAAACAGTTTATCAATTTTTAATTTTTGAAGCGCTAAAGCCTGAATTCTGGCAATATCCCGAAGCGTAAATTCCTTATAATTTTCAATTAAATGTTCTTTTTTTCCATTAAAACCATTCCCCGGAATATTAAAAGCCAGGATACTGAACTTATTGGTGTCAATACATTTTTGCGGACCAACAATTTTGGTCCACCAACCGATTTGTCCGGTTATTTGGGAGTTCCCGGTGAGCGCGTGGTTTATTAAAACCACTGGTGCAGTTTCCGGATTTTGCCCAAATTGCTGAAAGCTCAAATAAATATCCTGAACCGTTCCCGTCGAATTTTCAAAATCTTTTAAACAGAGTTCCTGAAGCATTTTTTTCTTTTTTTGATCTAGAAAGAGCAAAAGGAAAAAGACTTAACCTGGCTGCTTTTTCCTTTGCCTTTCCACCAACAATAATTTATACCAGTGCTTTTTTCTGAATTTTAGAAAAAGCCTCTTTTAGGTCTGCTTTTAAATCTTCAACATCTTCCAGTCCCACAGAAAGACGAATAAGATCTTGCGTTACTCCAGTGGTAGCCTGTTGTTTTTCGTCCAGTTGCTGGTGCGTTGTACTGGCAGGATGAATAATTAAAGATTTTGTATCTCCAATATTAGCAACTAGTGAGAAAAGTTTGGTCTCATCAGCCACAACTTTAGCCGATTCAAAACCACCTTCTACCCCAAAAGTGACTACACCACTTTGTCCTTTTGAAAGATATTCTTTAGCAAGTTTATAGTATTTACTGCTTTCAAGGCCGGGATAATTTACCCATTTCACTTCTTCCTGCTGCTCCAGCCAGGTGGCGAGTTCCAAAGCATTTTGACTATGTTGCTTTATCCTGATTTCAAGAGTTTCCAAACCTTGCAAAATTTGAAAAGCGTTATAGGGGCTTAATGCCGCACCGTGATCACGAAGACCTTCAATCCTAACTTTTGCGATAAAGGCAGCTTCTTTTAAAGCTTCGTGGTAAACAAGCCCGTGGTAACCGGGAGAAGGTTCAGTAAATTCAGGAAACTTACCATTTGCCCAGTTAAAATTACCGGCATCTATAATGGCACCTCCAAGAGAAGTACCGTTACCACCAATATATTTAGTAAGCGATTCTATTACAATATCGGCGCCGTGCTCAATAGGTTTTAAAAGTGAAGGCGTCGCCACAGTATTATCAACAATAAATGGGACTTTAAGCGCATTAGCTTCCGCAGAAATTGCTTTAAGATCTAAAACATCTAATTTTGGATTTCCAAGCGATTCTACAAAAATCGCGCGAGTGTTTTCTTTTGCTGCCTTTTTAAAATTTTCAGGATTTTCAGGGTCAACGAAAGTGGTAGTAATTCCAAACCTGGGTAAAGTAACACTTAGTAAATTGTAAGTTCCGCCATATAAACTGCTGGAAGCTACAATATGATCGCCCGTTTTTAAAAGCGTTAAAAGCGTAGTATTAATTGCCGCCGTGCCTGAAGCGGTAACCACTGCAGCAATTCCTCCTTCCAGCGCGGCAAGGCGTTGTTCCAAAATATCGTTAGTAGGATTATTTAAGCGGGTGTAAATAAATCCTGGTTCTGCCAGGGAAAATAAATTGGCAGCATGATCTGAATTATTAAAAACATAAGAAGTGGTTTGATAAATTGGTACCGCTCTTGTTCCTCCGTTAATTTTAGTATCGTGGCCTGCGTGTAATGCGTTTGTTGAAAATTTTTGAGTACTCATAATTTCTAGTTTTTTTTAAAGTTTTGCTTCTGTTTTTGAAGCTTAATTTTGTTTTTGTTTTGGATTTCCGCCTTCGCGGAAATGACAGTGTTTTAAATAAAAAAAGTCCCCTTAAGTAGCTATTACCAAGGGGACCTTTAAATTGAACTCTAAACAAACTAAGTTACTTTCGGTTTTGGCAATAGCATTTCATGTGTTGCATACACATACACATCATCATAGTGCGCATCATCATTTTATTTATTGCCTTAATATTTTTCATCTTTTCTTTTTATATCATTCCCGTGCAGACGGGAATCTTATTTTTACTAACCCATTTTCTTATTCTGGATTTCCGCCTACGCGGAAATGACTCTCTTTAAATGCAAAAAGCCACTGCGATTGGCAGCGGCTTTTTGCAATTTATATCTTTTCAGAATTAAGCAATTGAGCGTGCTGCGGAAGTTTTCCACATCATCATACGCATCATATTGCAAATTACCTGGTACATTTCGTTGTTTTGTTGGCTACAAAGATAAGGGCAGAAATTTTTAAAAACCAAACCCAAACTTCATTTTTATGAAAAATAAAGTTTTATCAGTTTAAATTGATTAATCAATAATTTAATCGCGTTAAAATTATTTATAATATATTTTTAATGAAAAACTTGTACTTAACAAGCTTAATTTCAGTAGAATAAAATTAAATTTCAGAAACCTGAAATTGAAGTCAATATTTAAAAGTCTTCAACCGTTTAAAAAAGAAAGTTAAAGAAAGTATGAGTTTGGGTTATTTTTATACATTTGTAATCGAATTAAAGGGAAGGATTTGACTGATTGCAACCCTTTTATACTTTTAAAAGTATAAGAAAAATGCTAAAGCAGTATCACTACTCCCTTAGCTTTTCGTCAAATTCAACCCGTATTTTTTAAAAACTAATTTAAAAATATGGCTTATTTATTTACTTCAGAAAGTGTATCTGAAGGACACCCCGATAAAATCGCCGATCAGATTAGCGATACCTTACTCGATAATTTCCTTGCTTTTGATGAAAACTCTAAAGTTGCCTGCGAAACTTTGGTTACTACCGGCCAGGTTGTTCTTGCCGGTGAGGTTAGAAGCGACACTTATTTAGATGTGCAAAACATTGCCCGGGAAGTAATTAATGATATTGGTTACACAAAAGGTGCCTACAAATTTAGCGGGGATTCCTGCGGCGTTATTTCTTTAATTCACGAGCAATCCCAGGAAATTTACCAGGGTGTAGACCGTGAGAATAAAGAAGAACAAGGCGCGGGAGACCAGGGAATGATGTTTGGTTACGCTACCAACGAGACCGAAAATTATATGCCCCTCGCATTAGATATTTCTCACAAAATACTTATTGAACTGGCAAAACTAAGGCGCGAAGGCAAAGATATTCCTTACCTGCGTCCCGATTCTAAAAGCCAGGTAACCATTGAATATAGCGATGATAACGTTCCGCAAAAAATTGTAGCTGTTGTAGTTTCTACGCAACACGACGATTTTGATGAGAATGATGATGAAATGCTGAAAAAGATCAAGAAAGATATTCTTGAAATTCTTATTCCGCGGGTAAAAAAACAATTGCCCGATTATGTTCAGAAACTATTTAATGATGAAATAACTTACCATATAAACCCAACCGGAAAATTTGTAATTGGTGGGCCACACGGCGATGCCGGACTTACCGGAAGAAAAATAATCGTAGACACCTACGGTGGAAAAGGGGCTCACGGTGGTGGTGCATTTTCTGGAAAAGACCCCAGTAAAGTAGACCGTTCTGCCGCTTATGCTTCCAGGCACGTAGCGAAAAATTTGGTTGCTGCCGGGCTTGCAGACGAAGTTTTAGTACAGGTTTCTTATGCAATTGGTGTGGTAGAACCTACTTCAATTTCAGTAGAAACTTATAGAACTTCCAAAGTTGATATGAAAGATGGGGAAATCGCTAAAAAAGTTGCTGAAATTTTTGATATGCGTCCCTGGGCAATAGAAAACCGCTTAAAACTTAGAAATCCTATTTATAGGGAAACTGCTGCATACGGGCATATGGGAAAAGAACCAAGAACGGTAACTAAAATCTTTAAAAGTCCGTATTCCGGGGAAATAAAGAAAGAGGTTGAACTCTTTACCTGGGAAAAACTGGACTATGTAGATAAGGTTAAAGAAGCTTTTAATCTGTAAATTTTCAACTCATAATTTCTACTTAAATACCGCTGCAATCAGCGGTATTTTTTTTGACGTTTTCTTCGGAAAGCTTTAACAACCGGACGCAGTTTTAATTCCTAATTTTAGGACTACACCAATCAAACACCTTATGTCCGTTTTTAGAAAAGTAAGAAACACCATCAACCTATTAAAGTCGGTTGATATGGATCAATTAGCGAAAATAAATGAGCAGATAGACCTTTCAGAAGCGATGAAAAGTTTAGGCCAGTTGGATGCGCGTCAACTCAAGGGTTTGATGAAAATGTTAAAAACCAAACAGAAAAAAGGCCAGAGTGACCTTCCTCCAATTACCGGCGATTTTTACAATTTAGATCTTAAACTTACCGAGGAGCAGCGCAAGCTGCAAATGGAGGTGCGTAATTTTATGGAAGACGAAGTTCGGCCTTTGGTAAACGACCATTGGAACCGTGCTAAATTCCCACACGAGATCATAGAGAAATTCAAAAAACTAAATATCACGGGTGTTCCTTATGAAGGTTATGGATGCCCAAATCTTCCGTTTTTAATGGAAGGCATCATCGCCCAGGAAATTGCCCGGGTAGATGTTTCCATTTCCACCTTTTTCGGTGTGCATAGCGGCCTGGCAATGGGTTCTATTTATCTCTGCGGAAGTGAAGAACAAAAGCAGGAATGGCTTCCGAAGATGCAAAAATTAGACGCTATTGGCGCTTTTGGACTTACAGAACCTAATGTTGGTTCTGGCGTTGCCGGTGGACTCGAAACCACCTGTAAGTTTGATGGTGAAAATTGGATTTTAAACGGACAGAAAAAATGGATTGGTAACGCCACTTTTGCCGATGTGATCATCATTTGGGCGCGAGACGAAGATAGTAATCAGGTAAAAGGTTTTCTCGTAAGAAAAGGAAATCCCGGTTACAAGGCCGAAAAAATGGAAGATAAAATGGCTTTGAGGATAGTTCAAAACGCCATTATTACCTTAACCGATTGCCAAATTCCTGAAAGCGATAGGTTACAAAAGGCAGATTCATTTAAAGATACTGCAAAAGTATTGCGAATGACCCGCGCCGGGGTAGCCTGGCAGGCGGTTGGTTGTGCCCGCGGCGCTTACGAAAGTGCTCTTAAATATACCAGGAAAAGAGAGCAATTTGGCAGGCCAATCGCCTCCTACCAGTTAATACAAAATCACTTAGTAGAAATGGTTTCTAACCTTACCGCAATGCAAACTTTGGTTTTTAGGCTTTCTGAAATGCAGGACGCCGACTTACTTACAGATGAGCACGCTTCTTTAGCAAAAGTTTTCTGTAGTATGCGAACCAGGGACGTGGTAAGCCGTGCCCGTGAAGTCATGGGAGGAAACGGTATTCTACTTGAACATGATGTCGCACGTTTTGTGGCCGATGCGGAGGCCATTTATAGTTATGAAGGAACAAAAGAAATTAATTCGCTCATTGTAGGTCGTGCCATTACAGGGTACAGTGCCTTTGTGAGTTAAATATTAACCATTCAAAAAAAAGATAAGAATGTCATTGTTAGTTGTTAGTCCGGGAAAAGACCCGAAAGCTTGGGTTGAAGCTTTAAAAAATCAACATCCGGGTTTAAATATTTACGTGTATCCAGAAGACCACGACAAAGAAGAGGTAGATTTTGCCTTAACCTGGAACCATCCTCGAGGAATATTTCAAAATTATCCAAACTTAAAAGTTGTTGCTTCTATGGGCGCCGGGGTAGACCATATTACCAGTGATGAAGAGCTCCCTGAAAACGTAATTATCACTAAAGTTGTAGACGATCGCCTGGCAGAAGATATGGGAACTTTTGTACTAACCCTTATTCTGGCGCATCAACGAAACCTGTTACATTATCGTGAGAGTCAAATAAACGAAAAATGGGAACCTGTTTCTTACACCAGAAATAATGACGTTAAAGTTGGCATCTTGGGAATAGGTAACTTAGGACAAAGTGTTTCTAAATGTTTATTGAAAAATGGCTTCCAGGTAATAGGTTTTTCAAAAAATAAAAAAGATTTTGAGAACGTAGAGAGTTACGCCGGGGAAGATGAATTTGATGAATTTTTGGAACAGTCAGACATTTTAGTGAATATGCTTCCACTTACTCCTGAAACCGAAAAAATACTGAATATAGAATTATTTGAAAAACTACCTAAAGGTGCTTATGTGATTAATGTTGCACGGGGCGAACATTTAGTGGAACAGGATTTATTGGCTAAGGTAGATGATGGCCATCTTTCTGGGGCAGCATTAGATGTGTTTTGGGAAGAGCCAATAAGAGACGAACATCCATTTTGGAAACATCCAAAAATTAGAGTAACTCCACACGTTGCCAGCGTTACCCACCCAAACTCTGTAGTGCCGCAAATTATTGAGAATTATGAAAGAGTACAAGATGAGGAAGAACTTAAAAACGTGGTGAAGCGAGATAGAGGATATTAATTAAAAACTTTAGCGTATGAAGACTTTCAAAAATATTTTGGTAGCGGTAGATTTTAATGAGGCCGTTGGAGAACTTATGTCATACGCCGAAAGTATTGCTGAAAAATTCGGGGCTAAGATCTGGGTGGTTCACGTAGCCGCCCCAGATCCCGATTTTGTTGGTTTTGATA
This sequence comes from Salegentibacter salegens, assembly GCF_900142975.1. NCBI lineage: Bacteria > Pseudomonadati > Bacteroidota > Flavobacteriia > Flavobacteriales > Flavobacteriaceae > Salegentibacter > Salegentibacter salegens. The sequence goes on along the minus strand of NZ_LT670848.1, from coordinate 559,057 downwards.
CAGGCCCGCAATATATTAGAGATATGCGAGCCGATGAATTAAGGGATGAACACAAAGAATTACAGCAAATTCGCGATATGTTTATTGGCAAAAACATAGAATCTGATGCACTTTTAATTCAAGGTTCTACGGTAGAAACCGTGCTGGAAGAAGCCAAAAAGCTAAAAGCCGATATGCTAATTGTGGGCACCCACACACATAGTTTCTTTTATAATCTTTTTGCGGAAAGCGTTTCGGTAGAATTATTTAAGAATTCTGAAATTCCCGTGCTTTCTATTCCTATCGAGGAAGAAAAATAATTTACGCAACTGGAATATAATTTTTTACTGAATTAATTTCTTTTAATTTTATTGATTGAAATCAGTCACAATGATCAGTAAAGAAGATTTTACCAAACTACATTTAGAAATATCACCATACATTCACCGCACCCCGGTCTTATCTTCAGGTTTATTAAACAAATTAGCCGAAACTGAAATCTTCTTTAAATGTGAGAATTTTCAGAAAATGGGTGCTTTTAAAATGCGTGGCGCTACCGCTGCTATTCTCGCTTTAAACGATAAAGAACGAGCAAAAGGAGTGGTAACGCACTCGTCGGGCAACTTTGCCCAGGCGGTTTCGCTTTCGGCTAAAAGTTTAGGAATTCTGGCCTATATTGTGATGCCATCTTCTGCTCCTCAGGTTAAAAAAGACGCGGTAAAAACTTACGGCGGAGAAATTACAGAGTGCGAACCCAATATAAAGGCCCGGGAAAAAGCTGCAGAGGAAATTCAGCAGGAAACCGGCGCCAGTTTTCTTCATCCTTCCAATCAATTAGAAGTTATTTACGGGCAGGGAACCGCGGCGATAGAATTACTGGAAGAAAAACCCGATTTAGATATTATAATCACACCGGTTGGCGGCGGCGGACTTATTGCCGGAACTGCACTTGCTGCAAATTACTTCGGAAATAATTGCAAAACAATTGGCGCCGAACCTTTTGAAGTTGACGATGCTTACCGATCTCTAAAATCGGGGAAAATTGAAACTAATTCCAGCACCAATACAATTGCTGATGGATTAAAAACCCAGCTTGGAGACAAGAATTTTCCCATAATTCAAAAGTTTGTTTCTGAAATTATACGAGTTGAAGAAGATGAAATTATCAATGCTATGAAGCTTATTTGGGAACGTATGAAAATTGTAATAGAACCTTCCAGCGCAGTTGCTTTCGCCGCAGTTTTACGCGAAAAAGAGAAATTCCGAGGAAAAAAAGTTGGAATCATTATTTCCGGTGGAAATGTAGATTTAAGTAATTTGCCTTTTTAGATTTCCTATCTAAGCTTAATTATCTGAATAAAATAAATAGCATACAAATTTCGTACTTTTGTAAAAATTCAAAGGAATTCTTGAAATTAGAACACAATATATCTAGAATAGAATATTTATTAGAATTATACAGACTTTCTGTAGAAGAGCTTTTAAATATTATTAGTGAAGGAATTAAAAATCCTATCACTAGAGATGACTTGTTTTCAAGAGAAATTAAAGTAAGCACTTTAAAGAAGATAGATAAAGTTTTCAACAAAGGCTTGAATTATTATCTAGATCCTAGTGAACCCCACCATTCAAAGGATGCTAGTATCTTTTTCAGAAAAGACAACTTTAATTCTGACTTGAATATTGGAGCAAAAAAAGTAGTTAACCAATTCGAAGATCTAAAAATCTCCCTATCTGCAATATCTAAGTTGACAGACTTTAATTTGGAAAGAAATTTCCGAATTTATAATGTCCAGGATAGTCCTTTAGAGGTAGCGACGGAAGTAAGGAAAGTTCTTTATCCTTCTATAACTGCCAGGAAATTAAGAGATTTTTTAAAGTTACTTATAGATTCATTTGCCGAGTCCAATATTATGGTTTTTGAGTTTATAGAAACCTGGAATAAAAAAGACAAAGCAAATATAAATGGATTTTTTTTGAGTCCGAATACAATCGTGTTAAAGAGGCAGCAAAAATCATTTAGAAGAGAAATTTTTACTTTAGTTCATGAGTTAGGGCATTTTCTATTAAATGAAGAAGAAATTGAAGAAGTAGATTATAAATCTATCTCTAAAAATCACCTTAGTAAAATTGAGAACTGGTGTAATGAATTCGCTTATTATTTTCTAGTTGGCGAATACCATACTGAAATAGATAATCTTGAAAAGGCTCACGCCAACAACGATTATCATCACAACCTAATAGATGATATTTCAAGGGAGACACACCTTAGCACCCTAGCACTTTACACAAGATTGCTGTATGATAATAAAATCTCTCAGAAAGATTATACCAAAATCAAACATGAGATAAAATTAGCTTTTCAGGAAAAAGTAGCAGAAGAAAACAAAATTAAAGAATTGGAAAAATTACAAGGAATTAAAAGAGGAGGCTCTGTTCCAAAACCAATTAATTCTCCCCTATTCATAAATACACTCCAAAACGCCTTATATGATGGAATTATAAATGAGTATGAATTTTGTAAAAAACTTAAAATAAAACCTGAAAAAATGGAACAATATATCTAATGAAAATTATTGTAGATACTAGTTCCTGGATAGCTTTGGTTCGATATTATATTCCCTTCGATCCAAAGTCTAATATTTATCTATTTTTTAAACAAGGAATTGAAGACGGATCAATTATTTTAATTGATGAAGTACATCAAGAATGTTCATTTGTTGCAAAAAAAATTGTTTTAAAAAATCTCAGCTTTTTTAATGATAAGAAGAACATTACGAGGACAACAGATCTTTACCCTTCTCCCAAATTCTTTAACCTAATTGATAATCAGTTTTCAATTCAATCTCAAAAGAGACGATTAACTAATGTAGAATTTGAAAACCGAAAGGAAATATTCTTAAAATCGGCGGATTCAAAGATTATTTTGCAAGGATTAAAATTTATAAAGGAGGGTGAAATTGCAGACGTTATTGTAGTTTCGGAAGAAACGAGTTCTGCTAACGATCATAAGCTTTTTAAAAAAATTCCCGCAATTTGCAGTATTTTAAAAATTGAGTGTTTAACATTACCTGATTTAATCGAGAAATTCAATAATGAAATAAATCTCAAATTTTAAAAGCAATTTAGCAGAAAATGTATGAAAAAACTATAGAGCGAAAAATTACTAAAAGAACAAAGTCATAGCTCTATTCCCCCAGTTTATTAGTGATTCTTTCCTTCAAAACACTCACCGTTATCAAAAGCTGTCCCACGTGCCGCTGACTATGCTCTGCAGCGTGAAAAAGCAATCCGATTACCGTTGAAGGCAATTCTTTTCTTCCCACAGGCCTATATTTGGTTAAAATATTTTCAGGTGTATTTTTCAGAAATGCGATGGCTTCATTTACTTTTTTCTGAAAATTTTGAATAAGGATTCCTACTGAAAGCTTTTCGTCTGGTTTCTCTTCATTTTTTAAATAATGAAATTGATTTTTCGATAAATTTTCGGCTTGAGCGTAGGTCAGCATTCTATCTAGCACTCCGGTTAAATGTTGCAAATGGAATCCAACGGAAGCCCTGCCGGCAGGTTTTTTCCATAATAATTCTTCAGGAAAATCTTGCAGATATTTTTCCAATTCTTCGCTAGATTGTAATAAAGCGTGGGCAGCGGGTTGCAGTAGAGCGGGAACACCCTTAATTTCTCCCCTTAACCAAACTTCAGGTTTCTTACTATTCATTATTCAGGAAATTTTATTCAAAAATATCTTCAAAACAAACTTAATGGAAAAGCCATGAATTCAAGAAAATAAAATCCAAAAACAAGAAGCGGTTTAAATCTGAGTGAGCAATTAGAGCTTTTAAGCTTTTCATAGTATATTTAGCCTCGTTAAAAAAACCACACTATGCTTAGAAAATTCCTTCCGGCTATTATTTTACTACTCGCCGCTCCAAACCTATTTTCACAAGAAAAAGAAGAAGAAAAGAAATGGGATGTAAACGATCCATATTCCGATGACTGGAATATCAAAGAAGTTGAATTGCAAACCGACGAAGGCACCTGGATAAATCTCGATGTCTCTCCAGAGGGTAAAACCATTGTTTTTGATCTTTTAGGTGATATTTATAAAATGCCAATTAGTGGCGGAAAATCGGAGCTTTTACGAAGCGGAATGGCCTATGAAGTTCAGCCGCGTTTTAGCCCCGATGGTTCTAAAATCTCTTTTACCAGCGACGCTGGTGGTGGTGATAACATCTGGGTTATGGATGCCAATGGAGAAAATGCGAAGCAACTCACCAAAGAAGATTTTAGATTATTAAACAATGCAGTTTGGACTCCTGACGGTAACGCGATTGTAGCCAGAAAACACTTTACTTCCGGCCGTTCTCTTGGTGCCGGTGAAATGTGGTTATACCATATTGGCGGCGAAGGCGGATTGCAGCTTACCGAGCGTAAAAACGACCAGCAGGATGTGAATGAACCCAGTATTTCTCCCGATGGACGCTACCTTTATTACAGTGAAGATATGTACCCAGGCGGAATGTTCCAATACAATAAAGATCCTAATAAGCAAATTTATGTTATAAAAAGATACGATTTTGAAACCGGAGAAAACACTACTATTACCGGTGGTCCCGGCGGCGCAGCAAGACCCCAGGTGTCACCTGATGGAAAAAAACTCGCTTTTATAAAACGAATCAGGACAAAATCGGTTTTATATATTCACGACCTGGAAACCGGAGAAGAATGGCCGGTTTACGATAAACTGAGCAAAGACCAGCAAGAAGCCTGGGCTATTTTTGGGGTTTATCCCGGATTTAGTTGGATGCCTTCGGGAGACGAAATTGTGTTTTGGGCTGAAGGAAAGATAAACAAGGTAGATATTGAAGATTATTCCTCTGAAATAATTCCTTTTGAGGTTGAAAATACCATAGAAATCGCCGAAGCTCACCGCAGCGAACACGAAGTTTTTTCCGAGGAATTTAATCCTAAAGTGATTCGTCACGCGGTGACTTCTCCTAACGGAAAAACCCTTGTTTTTAACGCGGTAGGTTATTTATGGAAAAAATCTTTACCAAACGGAAAACCTCAGCGAATCACCAACGGCGAAGACTTTGAATTTGAGCCTGCTTTTTCTCCTGACGGAAAAGAGATCGTTTATGTAACCTGGAGTGACTCCAAAATGGGCGCTTTAATGAAAGTAAGTTTAAATGGAAGGAATCCGCAAAAACTCACTTCAGAAAAAGGTATTTATAGAAATCCTGCTTTTTCCAATGATGGTAAGCAAATTGTTTTTGTAAAGGAAAGAGGCAATAGCGACCAGGGACAAACCTTTAGTAAGGAACCGGGAATTTATACGATTAGTGCTTCCGGAGAAAATAAAAAGAAGATCCACGATTCCGGAGATTTCCCGATATTCAGTAAAGATGATTCTAGAATTTTCTTTCAAACCGGTGGCGCGCTTATGGGAAGCCTGGAGAAAAGTTTAAAAAGTATAGATCTAAGCGGAAATGACGAGCGTACGCATATCAACTCAAAACACGCAAATCGTTTAGTGCCGAGTCCAGATAATAAATGGGTTGTTTTTAGTCATTTGCACCAGGCTTATTTGGCGCCGCTAACTATGACCGGGCGCACTTTAGATTTAGATAATAATACCAAAACCATCCCGGTAACTCAAATTACTAAAGATGCAGGAATGAACCTGCATTGGTCGAACAACAGCCAAAATGTTCATTGGACGTTGGGTGACGAATATTTTACCAATAAAGTTTCAGAGCGTTTTACTTTCCTGGAAAGTTCTCCCGATTCTATTCCCGATATTACTGAGGAAGGAACCAAAATTGGACTTAAACTAAAAACCGATGTTCCAGAAGGGCAAATTGCTTTTACAAACGCCAGGATCATTACCATGAATGGCGATGAAGTAATTGAAAATGGAAGTATTTTAATTGAAGAAAATAAAATTATTTCCGTAGGTGAAGCTTCCGAAGTAAATATTCCAAACAAAGCGAAAGTTTATGACCTGGAAGGAAAAACAATAATGCCGGGTATTGTTGATGCCCACGCACATATTGGTGCCTTTAGATATGGCTTAACGCCAGAAAAACACTGGCCGCTATACGCAAATATGGCTTTTGGGGTAACCACCGTGCACGATCCTTCGGCTTTGAGTGAGAGCATTTTTAGTATGGCCGAAATGGTAAAAGCCGGCGAAATGGTAGGTCCGCGAATTTATTCCACCGGAATTATTCTTTATGGCGCAGAAGGCGACTTTAAAGCGGTGATCAATAGTTTAGATGACGCCAGATCGGCTTTAAGAAGAACTAAGGCTTTTGGGGCGACTTCAGTAAAAAGTTATAATCAGCCACGCCGGGAGCAGCGCCAGCAAATTATGCAGGCTGCAAAAGAATTAGAGATGAATGTGGTTCCTGAAGGTGGAAGTACCTTTTTGCACAATATGAATATGATTGTGGATGGACACACCGGGATCGAACACAATATTCCAATTGCCCCGGTTTATAAAGATGTAAAAACACTTTGGGGAAATAGCAACGCCGGTTATACGCCGACTTTAATTGTAAATTACGGCGGAATTAACGGCGAATATTATTTCTACGACAAAGATAAAGTTTGGGAAAATGAGCGTTTGTTGAATTTCACACCAAGACAAATCGTAGATTCCCGTTCGCGCAGAAGAGAAACTTTGCCCGACGAAGAATATAAAAACGGACCTATTTTGGTTTCAGAAACCGCCAAAGAACTTTCTGATATTGGCGTAAAAGTTAACCTTGGTGCACACGGACAGCTTCAGGGACTTGGTGCTCACTGGGAACTTTGGTTGCTGCAAATGGGCGGAATGACCAATATGGAAGCTTTGCAGGCGGCTACAATTAACGGTGCCCAATATATTGGAATGGGCAGCGAAATAGGTTCGTTGGAAGAGGGAAAGCTGGCTGATTTAATTGTTTTAGAGGAAAATCCGTTAAAAGATATTCGCAATTCAGAATCTGTAATTTATACTATGGTTAATGGAAGGTTGTATGATGCTAAAACGATGAACGAAATTGGCAACAACCCAAAAGAACGCAGTGAATTTTACTGGGAAGATAACAAATATAATGCGGCATTTCCGTGGCACGAAAGCACACAAAGCTTTACAGCACCGGGTTGCACCTGCCATAGATTGACCAATTAAAAAACCAAAATCACAAACTGGATAGTTAGATTTAAGTTCTTGCTTAAACAAACCGAATTTGGTAACTTTTAAAGCAAATTAACTATCCAGTTTTCTATGCTGAAATATGAAATTTTATGAGAAGGGTTAAATTTGGAAAGCTTTTCACTCACAGAAAGATAGATGAAAGTATCATTCGTGAACATCTTGCGCTGGAAAGAACTAAGCTCGCCAATGAGCGCACGTTATTATCCTACACTCAAGCGGCTATGTATTTTCTGCTGGGAGGTTTGGCTTTAATTCAGCTAAAGGAATATGAAGAGATGCATTATATTGGCTATCTGGCCCTGGTTATTTCTGTATTGTTCCTCACTATTGGCATTTGGCGATTCATCGTACTTAGAAATAAGATGAAAGATCTTTTAAAGGGGAAAATAGAGTCTACAGCTGAAGAGGAAGAAGAGCCAGAAAATAATTAATAAGTTTATTGGAATCCAGAGTTTGATATTTTTTTAAAATCAATTAAAGCTTTAATTTTTAATAACTCCAATTGCAAAGTTTCACACATTACTTCCTTCATTTTATAGCAATTGGTGCTATCGCCTGGTTTTATGACAAAAAGAACTGGAAAAAGAACTGGTTAATTTTACTCGCTACTATGGCCGTAGACCTGGATCATGTTTTTGCTGAGCCATTATTTGACCCCATGCGCTGCGGAATTAGCTACCATCCACTGCATTCCCAGCTTGCTATCCTTACCTATTTTTTAGGAATGATCTTTACTAAAAATAAAGTCCTAAGACTCATTTTTATTGGTCTACTATTTCATATGCTGACCGATTTTATAGATTGCCTTTGGATGTTTTCTAAATGTGAAGAATGCTATACTTCTTCTGAAATTTATAAGTGGATAAATTAAGAGTTACAAAAAAACCTTGTTTTCAGAAGTTCCAGTAACAAATTAGCTCAGATGAAATCGTATTTATTCTTTACGCCATGATAAAGGGGTAATTTAAGAATCCCGATAATATCGATTAAGAGCTGCCGATCTAGCAATAAATATCTATTATCGAGTAAAATGCCCCTCCTCTGGAGCTGTATTCCATTTTCAACAATTTTTTCTACAAATATAACGCCTCTATGAGGCTTAAACATCTTTACATTTTTAAATCTTTAGCTCCGGAGGAGCGTAATATTTATAGAAAACAAATCAAGAACCTCGGGGCAAGCCCACGAGGTATGAATCGGAAAATTATTTTTTAATTCGAGGCAAGCCTACGGGTAATTAAACCCTCTGGAGGGATTAAGCATTCAATCTGATGAGCTCCAGCGGAGCGACATATTTTCATTTAAAAAAAGCCCGAAAACCTGAATATTTAGGGAGATATTCAGATTCCAGGCTTCTTCTGTTTAAGTAATAATTTAAGGGTTTAAATTCTTGTTTTCTTCATCGTTAAGCATTCTTGATTTTATGAGAAAACGGTAACCGGTTGGAATATCGAGGGAAAAACTGCCTCCCCTACCCTTTACAATATCTACAGTAAGATGCGTGTGTTTCCAATATTCAAACTGGTCGTGGCTCATATAAAAATTAACGCCGCCAACTTCACCCATTAAAATATCGTTGTCGTCTATATAAAAGTCTTCCTTTGGCAATAACATAGGCGAAGACCCGTCGCAGCAGCCACCGCTTTGGTGAAAGATCACCTCACCGTGCTGTTGCTTTAATTCTTGCAGTAAATTATCTGCTTCAGGAGTTATTACTACTCTTTTAAATTCCATTTCTAAAAGAATCCTAATTTATTCTTATCATAAGAAATCAGCATATTCTTGCTTTGTCTATAATGATTCAGCATCATTAAGTGATTTTCTCTTCCAAAGCCAGATTTTTTATAACCTCCAAACGGTGCGTGGGCAGGATAATCGTGATAGCAATTCACCCAAACCCTACCGGCTTTTATCGCTCGCGGAATTTGATACAGTTGATGCGCATCTCGTGTCCAAACCCCGGCTCCAAGCCCGTACATCGTATCGTTTGCAATTTCAATGGCTTCGGCTTCATCTTTAAAAGTACAAACCGCTACCACTGGTCCAAAAATCTCTTCCTGGAAAACACGCATTTTATTATGGCCTTTTAAAATAGTTGGTTGAATATAAAATCCATTTCCTAAATCGCCGTCAAGTTTTGCAGAGTCCCCACCGGTTAATACCTCGGCACCTTCATCTTTTCCAATTTTTATATATTCCAGAATTTTTTGATGCTGATCGCTGGAAGCCTGTGCCCCCATCATCGTTGATTCTTCAAACGGGTTACCCATTTTAATAGCTTCGGTTCGCTCAATTACCCGTTTAATGAATTCATCATAAATATCTTCCTGAATTAAAATCCTGGATGGCGCGGTACAAACTTCTCCCTGGTTAAAGGCGAAAAGCACGGCGCCTTCAATACATTTATCCAGAAAAGCATCATCGTGATCCATAATACTATTGAAGAAAACATTCGGAGATTTCCCTCCCAATTCCATTGTTACCGGGTTCAGGTTTTTTGAAGCATACTGCATAATCAACTGCCCCGTGGTGGTTTCTCCAGTAAAGGCAACTTTATCTACGTTAGGACTGGAAGCCAAAGGTTTCCCGGCTTCAGGACCAAATCCGTGAATTACGTTAAACACTCCCGGAGGTAAGAGATCTGCTATTTTTTCCGCTAAGAATGTTGCTGAAGCCGGGGTTTGTTCCGCAGGTTTTAATACCACGCAATTTCCTGAAGCCAAAGCCGGAGCAACTTTCCAGGCCAGCATTAGTAATGGAAAATTCCACGGAATAATTTGTGCAACTACACCAAGTGGCTCATTAATTATTAGGGAAAGGGTGTTTTCATTCAATTCTGTAGCCGATCCTTCTTCGGCTCTAATCGCTGAAGCAAAATATCTAAAATGATCTGCCGCTAAAGGTACATCGGCATTCATTGTTTCGCGAATGGATTTCCCGTTATCGGCCGTTTCCATTTGGGCAAAGGTTTCCAGGTTTTCCTGGATTACATCGGCAATTTTATGCAGAATCCCGGCGCGCTCTGCCGCCGAAGTATTGCCCCATTGGTGTTTGGCATTATTTGCCGCTTCAATCGCGCTTTTCACATCCTTCTCATTAGACCTGGGATATTTAGCCAAAAGCTTATTATCTACCGGGGAATGATTATCGAAATACTTTCCGTCTATAGGATCCTGGAATTTCCCGTTAATGAAATTGCCGTATTTCTCTTTAAATTTTGGTGCTGAATAGCTCATAGAAATATTTTTTAAATTTACATTCCTAATATCCCTAATTTTAAGAGGAATTAATTGAACTTTTCTACAAATAAGTATTACATTACTATTAACTTCTTAAATTAAACGTGCTTTGAATACTAATTTATCAAACTATAATCGCAATTTAAAGCTAAATACTTCTATTGAAAACAGAACGATTTACAGCGCAGATTACGCCGAACTAAATGTTTTTGAAACCCAGCAGGTAGCAGAAAAGGTGAATCTTCAGTTTGGATTTCCAATAATTGCGAGTATGCTTACGGGTAAAAAAATAATGCATTTGGAGGGAATGAAATCCTTTGATTTTTATCCTGGAGAATCTGTAGTGCTGCCTTCAGACAAAAAAATGATCATCGATTTTCCGGAAGCGAATACCAAAAATCCTACCCGTTGCCTCGCCCTGGGAATTGATCCCGATAAAATAAAAGAAACCGTTGAGATCTTTAACGAAAATACCAGGATTGACTTTGAAAATGACACGCACAGTTTTGATGCCAGCGCAGTTCATTTAGCCAATAACCACCAGGTACAGTTCGTTTTAGACCGTATTTTTAGCACTTTCCTGGAAGACGGCAAAGCTAAAGACGCGCTGCTGGACCTTATGGTAAAAGAACTTATTATCAGGTTGCTTCAAACCAAAGCTAAAGTGATGTTGATAGATAATGAAACGCTTTTTGATAATAACCGTATGGCCTTTATCGTAAAATATATGCGTGAACATCTTACCGAAAATATTAACGTAGATAAACTCGCTAACAAAGCCTGTATGAGCACTTCTAATTTCTACCGAAGTTTTAAAAACACGCTGGGCGAAACACCTATAGATTATTTAAACGGGGAGCGAATTAAATTTGCAAAAAAACTAATTCAAAAAACAGGCTGGAAGTTTTCTGATATCGCTTATAAAAGTGGTTTTAACAACACAAGTTATTTTAACCGGCAGTTTAAACGCTTGGAAAAAATTACTCCAAATCAATACAGGAAGTTAGTTAAAGGCAATTTCACCTAATATTTCGCCGCACTTTTAATCCAATTTTCAAGGGCCTTTTCATAGTTTCCATCTATAGAAAATTTTTAGTGAGTTTAAGCTTTTGGCCAAAAACGCGGGATCGTTATAGGAATTCTTCACCACTATAACGGCCACAAGCCTTTTGTAAGTAACTCACCTTACGCAAAAATTAATCAAAAAGGGCCGTCATGCTACCCTTGGTGTTGATAACTTATTGAGTTCTGCACAAGCCGCTTGTTGAGCGGCCAGGTATATCTGGGTTTTCATTGCAAAATGATTTTTTTTGGTCCTCTGTTTCAACCATTCCAGTTTTATGTACGCCACGATGGACAGCACATAATGGTTGGTTTGGGTCTTGATTGTTTTCGTTAGGCTTTTGCCAAAACCCGTATTGCTTTTTATGGATTTGTGATATTCCTCTACTCCCCACCGTTTTTTGTAGATCGTAGTTATTTGGTCATACGATAGGTTTAAATCACTACAGGCCAGGTACAACTCGCCGACTGTACCGTTCTCGTTTTTGAAAACCTGCTTTGTGAGCAACAGCGGAAAATCCAGTTCTTCGAACCAGACCTCCACGGTCTGCTGTCCCGGCTGTAGCGTTTCAATACTTATGTATTCCTTTTTTTCTTTGCCCCCCAATGACAAGGACACCTTTCTATTGCTTTTTAGGGCAAGGACAAAATCGACTCCCAACTCTTTTTTCGCACATATCATATTTTCGATCGATGAATACCAGCTATCGCCCAAAACATAATCGAACCTGAACTTGCCATGGCATTCCCGGAGCATTTTCCTGAACATTTCATTTTTGGTCGTCCTGCTTTTGCGTTTTGTCTTTCCCGTCTTGGGATCGGCCACCCAAACGTCCTTCTTTACGAACTCAACGGCACAGGGCAACCCCATACCGGCAACCTCTACCAGGGCGGTCAAAAAATTAACCCCTTTGACGGACCGGCCGAACACGTGGTCGTAATGCCAGCAATTCAGTTCGCTCTCATCGGTGTACCGTTTCTCTTCTATGGAATCGTCAAAACTTAAATACACGACCTCTTTAGACTGGGTCATTTCTTGAATATAGACCTTTGCCTTCTGCCATAAATTTGCTGTCGTAATCACCATTGGACAACTCACGTGTGACCTTGTCATGCTTTATTGACAATAATGAGGCCATGCCCGTTGCCGTGGTATAAGAACTTGAACTTATCAAATAATCGCTGTATAGATCCGCAAAATTTTCCATATTTCCAAAAATATAGTTATCAACAATTCAAAAGTTAAAACTAAGGAATTTTATATTATCTTGCGTAACGTGAGTAACTAAATAAGCATTGCTTTTCTAAAATATCGAGATCATGTTTCAATTTGATTGCCAATTCGGCACTATTGAAGGCATACTTTGAATATTGAATTGCAGCTGCTTTTATTTCAGCATCATTTATCGTTTCTAACGAATTAAATGTTTTTTGCAATCGCAACATTACTTCTATATATCCTGCACCATCTCTAGAAATAGACCTAAATGCATCATCAAAAAGTTCTTCCATCGAGATTTGTGGAACTTCTATACAATCATAAAGTACAGTAATTTCTGTGCTGTTTTCAATCTCATCATTCCATAAAAAAAGGAGTCTTTCTTGGCTAGTAATTATTTGGATGGCGGTTCCAGGATCATTAATGCCAGTAGATAATGCTCGACTGGCAATTTCTGCTAATGTAAGTAACCCAAATCGAGGATCTTCGGGAAATAATCTTGTATGACCAACGTGAATGGCATCATTAAGCTTTTGAGTAACTTTACTCATATCTAAATCTTGATTGGAACTAATGAATGCGATTACAAAATTTTTATGAATAAATTTACCCGGAAGACAATTAAGGCGAATTTTTAGCCCCATCTCTTTAGCCAAATCCTGTAAAGCATGCATATTTATGTGTTCAACGTACCCAATAGAATCAGCAAGCACTGATTTTCCATCTGGGAATTTGCCAGTTATGGGAAGAGCATTGAGCAAAGGATTTTTAATGTAGTTGGATAAAGATTTCGCGGCTACTGCTTCTACCTGCATGATGGTACGCTCCAACCTACCTAATCTTGAAATACTGTCTACCCACCTTAAGAAGGTGAGTATGACTACTGCAAAGAATACTAAAGTGATTAAGAAGAGAATAAATTTACCCGCTTGATTGTAATACCCATTATCCATAGCAACTGTAGCGACAATACTAAATATAAATGCGCCTATGAATGTAGAAAGAGCATATTGCGACACATCGTCTGTGATTACAATTTTAAAAGACCTTGGAGTTGCAGTGGTACTTGCCGCGGAATAGGCTGAAAGCATCGATGCAACTGCAAATATCGAGATGACCAACATGCTGGAAGATAAAATATCCAAAAGTCCTTCAATCGATTCTGACTTTATAATGGGAACAAGATCATTAAGTTGGGTCTCATCGGCTTGATGGGCGATTAGTGCAGCAGCCACTGAGATTAAACAAAATATCAAAGGTCTAAACCATAAACGCTCTTGAATCCTATTGTAATAAATGATGATCTTTTTTTTCATAGTATTCTTAATTGATTTTATAGGCGGTCACAGCAGTTTTTATAGATGGTGCACAATTCGTTATACGATATTCATCCTAAATTTTTATCCCATTCTCATCAAGGATAACAGTAGGATTGTTAATCAAATCGCATTTAATTCTTTCTCATTTTGTACCATAAACTTTACCCTCCATAATCGCAATTTATTCATTCTCTCTTATTGTTTAAGAATTCATGAATCGCCCAAAAAAATTTCCACTCTTCTATGAATTTTCTACTATAGCGATTTCCTCCTCAGTCAACCCATAAAGCTCATACACCATTTGGTCGATTTCTGCTTCTAAAGTAGAAATATCTGTTGCAAGGTTTTCTTTTTCAAGCCTAGTATTTTGTGTTTTTCGGTTATCCCTTCATTAACGGGCATCATAAGGCCGTTTTAACTGGCACGGTTCGAACCGTAATATCCTTGCAATCGGCAACCAACCGGTTCAGTCAACACTGCGTTCATGTTAGGCCGTAGCGACCACACGAACACTTAGTTATTGCAAATAGTATTATTTTAAGGATAATCAAGAAGCGAAAACCTATTATTTAATAATCAGATTTTTGTCGGTACGGTACTTTCTTTAGGTTTCTTTTTATGGTCTTAGGAGTTGATTCTAAAAGTTAAATTTCCGCTGCTCATTCTAGCAGATTCGGCTATGATTTGGAATTTTTCTGTTCCTGCTTTTAAATCATTCCCTACAACAGGAATAGATAATTTTAAATTTTTAGTAGTTCAAATTTATAGACATTTCCAAAACTCCTCCATCATATAAAAATTCAGCGTCAGAAAAAGAAGGAGCGCTCAATGTAACCTCTGCACCACTGGAAAAACCATAACCTTCCTTCGGAAATCCAAACATATTAGTGTCAAGTTCACCGTTGCGGTTTTCATCATGGATCACGGCAATGGCATATTTTCCCGGTAGAATATCTGAAAACTCAAAACTCGCATCTGTTCCGCTTATTTGTGTTATCATGATTTTAGGTGCGAATTTCAGGAATTTATTGGGGAAACCTTCCCCAGATTCAAAAATCGCACAGGCGATAACCCCAGTATTGTTACTTATGTTCTGAATTTTTACATTAACGGAGGGGCATTCTGTCTGAGCAAACCCATTTGACGGCAGCCATACTAAGCTTAGAGCCAGCCAAAAAAACAGCTGTGAAAATTTTCGGAAAATATAGGGGTTTTCAGAATGCCCGGTATTTTGAGAAAAAAACTTAAAAAACATATTATTCATCATTTTACTGTATTTTTTTTAAACACTCCTAAGTTAATCATATTTGCTTTAAAATACAAGTTGGTAAAAAGAAATAACGACTGTTTTTATTTAAATTTTTAATGTTTCTGTTTATTTGTGCAATAATATTTTGTGGCTCTGTCGTATTAATGCGCTCAGGTTAAGATTAAGGTTAAGTGGCGGGAGCAGGAACACGGATTCTTTTGAAAATTTCTTTTGCTGTAGCAGAATCCAAACTTAGATCATATCGAATATTTACATAAATATAGTTATCAACAACTCAAAAGTTAAAATTGAGGAATTTTATATTATCTTGCATAACGTGAGTAATTAATTTCAAAACGAAATTCACATATTTCTGAAATAATACCTTCGTGAGTAGCTATATCAAATTTCCCTGATTTTCTAACTTTTCCTACCTAAAACTTTGGAAGCTATGGTTTTAAGGTATTTTTTCATTTCAGGAAGGTTTTTCACAGCCTTAAATTGATATCTGGATTTTAGATAATTAATACTGCTATAAATGACTTTCGCCTTATTTTTATCCTTATAAACCAACATTTTATGCCGAAGGTCTACCCCGGACAATTGATCACTTTGCATTAATAATGCACCTTGTTTGGGATTTCCGAATATTAAAATCCTTACTTCAGAAAGTTCTAAACTAGCTTTTTCGGCATTTTTAGAATATTTAATTTTAGTAAAAAGGGAAAGCGCTTCGTTTTGTTCCAGCAGCGATTCTAATCTTGAAACAGTACTTTCATAACCATACTTACTTGGGCTTATCATAAGATGGTCGTTTTGCTTTTCTTGAGCAAAGCCGGTAAAATTCAGAAGAAGAAGATAAATTTTAACAGGGATTTCATAAGCTGCAATTCTAACTTTAAGTTAATCAATTTTAAGTAGATATAGAATCAGTATTGTCCGGTAAAGGAGTAAAGATCTCCGAGCTTTCGGGGCGGCAAGAATAAAGAAAAAAGACTAAATACAACCTGCTGGATATCAATGTTCTTTAAGTAAGGTTTTTAAATTATGAAACTAAATGTTCATTTTTTCTAAAGCAAGGTGTGGAAAAGGAAAAACATCCAAATTGCCCTTCATCATTCATATTCCATCAAGTCAGAAAAACTTTATCGGACAACAATAATATAAAATCAAAAAAATTAGACTTTAAAAAATTATGAGTATTTTGATAGGGTGCAAAATATAGAGGTTTGGTTATTCTTGTATCTTTGCATCTGCGCTGCATTTAGCGCAACTAACTACACAAACTAATATATAGATATGCACGTAGCCATTGCGGGAAATATAGGAGCAGGAAAAACCACACTTACCAAATTATTGGCAAAACATTATAAATGGGAAGCTCAATATGAAGACGTCCTGGAGAACCCTTATTTGGAAGATTTTTACAATAAAATGGAGCGTTGGTCCTTCAATCTTCAAATTTATTTTCTAAATAGCCGTTTTAGGCAAATTCTCCAAATTCGAGAAAGCGGAAAGGATATTATTCAAGATAGGACCATTTATGAAGATGCTCATATTTTCGCACCAAACCTGCATGCCATGGGTTTAATGACCAATAGGGATTTTAAAAATTACAGTTCGCTTTTTGACCTTATGGAAAGCGTGGTGCAGGGACCCGATCTCCTTATTTATTTAAGAAGCAGTATCCCTAATTTGGTATCGCAAATTCATAAACGCGGACGCGACTATGAAAACTCGATTTCTATAGATTATTTAAGTCGGTTAAATGAAAGATATGAAGCCTGGGTACACAATTATAGCAAAGGAAATTTGTTAATAATAGACGTAGATAATATTAACTTTGTAGATAATCCCGAAGATCTGGGAGATATTATCAACCGTATTGACGCTGAAATTCACGGTTTATTTTAATATTAATAAAAATGGAATCAACAAAACTTAAAAGACCAAAGCACAAGGGTTCTCCAAAGTTATTTGACAACCCAATTTTAGAAAAACTTACGCATACCCATATTTCGTTTCCGTTAATTATTTTTGGAGTAATTTCAGTTGCTTTAATTTACTACGGAATTATTGAAAAAGGTTTTGAAACCCCGGTTATGGTGGGACTTTTTCTTGCCGGACTTTTCTTTTTCACTTTCGTGGAATATATTATGCACCGGTACTTATACCATATTCCCGCAACCAGCGAACGTAAAAAGAAGATTTCTTACACTATGCACGGGGTGCACCACGATTACCCAAAAGATAAATCGCGGTTAGCGATGCCACCGGTTTTAAGCCTAATAATTGTCACTGTTCTTTTTATAATTTATCGGGCGGTTTTAGGCGATTATGTTTTTGGATTTTTAGCCGGATTTTTAATAGGATATGCCGGTTACCTGGCGGTGCATTATTCGGTTCATGCCTTTAAAGTGCCCAATAATTTCCTGAAAACTCTATGGCATCACCATAGTATTCACCACTACCGCGAAGCCGACAGGGCGTTTGGGGTTTCATCTCCTCTCTGGGATCATATTCTTAGAACGATGCCAAGAAAAGCTCCTGCGAGTAGAAGAACTGCCGTGGGGCAGAGTATTGATGATTAAACTACAGATTTCTAAATAAACCCGTGCTCCCTTGCGTGTTCTACAGCTTCTTGAGATGTTTCAACCATTAAAACCGGCGTGGTTTCAAAATTGTCTATAATACTACGCACCCGGTTCATTTGTTTTTTGTGCTTTACGCTTCGCAGGTAGATTGCCAGGATTCTATCTGGATATTGGGCAGCGATTTCGGTATAAATAGACGCATCGTGTTCGCCACTATCACCAATAAGAATAAAGTTCATCTCAGGATAAGTCTTTAGAATATTTGCGATCTCCTTTTGTTTATGAGGTTTTTCAGGTTTTATACTGCCATCAAACGGCGTTCTGAATTTCCGTAATAAAATTGGTCCTTTTGGAAATGCATTATGGTCTAAAAATAGTTTAAGATATTCATATAAATTCCACGGGCTATTACTTAAATAAAAAATAGGATTATTGGGCGTACCGTCTCTACCGGTATGTAGTTTCTGGTAAAATTCAGCTGCTCCTTTTAGTGGAATTCTATTATAAGCATTGGTAAGCAGTGAGTTTTTTAGCAATCTAAGTTTTAAAAATGAAGTTACACCGGTATGCAAAATAGTGTCGTCTATATCACTGATCACCCCATATTCTGCCTTTGGATCTGGAATTAGAAAATCACCTTTAAAAGGATCTTCCAACAGCTCTGTCTTTTTACCTAAGGGACCTTTGTAATACACAGCATAATCCAGCCAACCTTCTTCATCGGCGTGTTCTGCGAGGTTTGCCTCTATAATATCATCAAATAAAAAGAAACCTTCATCATCACTTTTTGTTGTGGCCTGCACCTTTCCGGGAAGACTTAAATCTATTTGCGCATCAGGAATTTCAAACGTGTCAAACTGTTTATAAGTGGTTTTTATCGTTTTAAAAATATTGGCATCCTGGGTAATCTTAAGAGGTTCGTTATCCAGCACGCGCCCTTTAATATAAAGGTGGGAATGCGTTCCATAACTTCTGTATGGCGTTATTAAAACCTGATCTATAAGCTTATACCGGCCAGCAAGTTTGCGTAATCTTTTCTTCATTAATTTGCACTTTAAATAAATTAGCCCCCGAGCAAGCTCAAGGAGTATTTATAGAAAATATATTTTAATTTCGAGGTAAGCCTGGGAGCTTTCAAGACTCGATTATCGAGTCAAGTTAAAAATTTTACAGAAGCCCTGCCCTGCTTTTAAATAAATTTTAGGAAGATTCAAGGTTTTGCATGGCCTTTTCCATATCAATCCCCTCTTCCAGTACTTTGGTAAACAAATCTCCTTTTTTCTGAGTTCTTTGCGGTATATCTTTAATGGTAAAATCAAGAATTTTAAGTCCGCTTTTTACTTCTTTCCATTCCAGGGGAGCTGAAACCGGCGCGCCGGGTTTTGGACGTGCGCAATAGGCTGAAGCCAGAGTTTGGCCTCTTCGATTTTGCAAATAATCCAGGTAGATTTTATCCTTTCTTTTCTTCTTTGCCCTATCCATACTGGTTAGTTTTGGCACTTTATCGGCAATATAATAGCACAATAATTTAGTGAAATCTCGAGCTTCATCATAAGAGTAATTTCCACCTAACGGAATATAAATATGAAGTCCGCTAGAGCCCGAAGTCTTACAATAGCCTTCAATTTTAGCCAAATCTATCACCTCTTTTGCAGCTTGCGCGACTTCAATAACCTCTTCAAACGTATTTTTATCTGAAGGATCTAAATCTATCACCGTATAATCTGGATAATCAAGATTCTTTACTCTGGAATTCCACGGATTAATTTCAATACACCCCAAATTCGCCATATATAAAATCGTAGCTTCATTCTGGCAAAGTAAATATTCAATATCTTTTTCTGAAGATTCCGAATAAATTTCGGTGGTCGCTACCCAATCGGGTAAATTTCCTTCGTTATCTTTTTGATAAAACCCCTGTTTTTTAATGCCATTGGGATGCCGGTGTAAATTCTGCGGACGGTCTTTTAAATAAGGCAACATCACTTCTGAAACCTGGATGTAATAATCAATTAAATCGTATTTCCTAAATCCGGAATCTGGCCAGTACATTTTATCCAGGTTGGTAAATGGCACATCTATCCCATCAATTTCCAGGCTTTCCCCAGATTTCTTTTTAGAGGTTGATTTTTTAGTTTTCTTTTCTTCGGAAGCTTTATTTTCAACAATTTCTTCAGCTGAAATTTCTTCAGGATCCTTATCTTTTCGCAAAGCCTTAAAAACCGGATGTCGCAATTTGCCGGTTTTTGTAATTTCTGAAAACTTTACTTCGGCAATTAAATCGGGGCGTATCCAAACCGGTTCACGACCTTTTAAATTAATTTTTTCAGGAAAAGGAGAGGTTTTTCGTTCTCGCCTTTTGAACTTTTTAAGTAATTCTTTTTGCTCATCATTAGAAAATCCGGTCCCGCAATTTCCAATATATTTTAAATCTTCACCTTCGTAAGCGCCCATAATCAAAGAACCAAAAACTGATCCTTCTGAAGTTGTGTACCCGCAAATGAGCACCTCCCGGGTGTTTTCGCCTTTTAATTTGAGCCACTTTTCAGTTCTATAACCGGGAGAATAGGTTGCATCGGCCTTTTTGGCGATCACACCTTCCAGGCCCAGGTCTATCGCTTTATTATAAAACGCGGTGCCCATGCCTTCAATATGATCGCAATACTGCACCAATTCCAGGTCTTCCAAAACCTCTGGAATTAAACTTTTGCGCTCTAAAAGTGGCAAATCCAGCATAGCATGGCCGTTAAGAAAAAGCATATCAAAAACATAGAAACGCAAGGCTCCCGGCGTGTTTTCATCATAGTTTTGCAAAGCCTGAAACTGTGGAATTCCCTCTTTATTCAACACCACGATTTCACCGTCTAAAATCACATCGTTTTCAATTTGCTCCAGGTCTTTAACCAGTTTTGAAAACTTAGAATTAAACGAAATTCCGTTTCGGGAATAAAGATCAACTTTACCATCTTCAATATTAGCCAGCGCGCGATAACCATCCCATTTTAATTCGTAAATCCAATCTGGATCGTTAAAAATTTTCTTGCCGGTAGTGGCCAGCATCGGCTTTATAAATTCTGAAGGTTTAATTTTCCTTACTTTACCATTAGATTTACCGGCCTTTGTACTTTCTATAGACTTTTCAGAAAAAATTTCAGCATCATAATCTAAATCGGTAGAGAAATCGTCTTTCTTTTTAATCAGTAACCACTGATTCTTTTTATCGCCACGATTGGTTTTTACCAGTGCAAATTCTCCTTTAATCTTGCTGCCGGTAAAAACAATTTTCAGGTTACCATCTTCCCATTGTTCCTCAAGATTATCTTTTGTTTTTGCGGCAGCTTTAAAAGTTCCTTTATCCCAAATTTGCATTTCGCCTGCACCATAATTTCCTTTGGGGATTGTACCTTCAAAATGGAGATATTTTACCGGGTGATCTTCGGTTTCTATGGCAAGACGTTTGTCTTTAGGATTCATTGACGGGCCTTTGGGAACGGCCCAACTTTTTAAAACGCCTTCCATTTCCAGGCGTAGATCATAATGCAAGCGCGTAGCCTCGTGCCGCTGAATAACAAACCTACCCCGATTTTCTGTAGAAAAATCTGCACCGGGTTCTGGGGTGTTATTAAAGTTTCGCTTTTTTTTATAATCTTCTAAACCCATCGCTTAGGATGCTTTAGATTTTTTCTTTTTATCTAAACTGGCCTTTAATTTTGCCATAAGATCTTTTGCCTGGGTAGGCTCATCTTTAAATTTTTGAGGTTTAGGCTTTTTACCGGTGCTCTTAGATTCAATGATCTTCATTAATTGATCGTTATAAACATCTTTAAATTTATCTGGATCAAATGCTGTAGTGTACTGTTCTATAAGAGAAATAGCCATATCTACCTCCTTTTTGGCGACTTTGGTTTTTGGCAACTTAAGGTCTTTGGTTTCCCTAATTTCATCTGAAAATCTTATAACATGAAGTACGAGGGCTTTATCGTAAACCCCCACCAGGCTTAAATGCTCTTTTTGTCGCATTACAAAAGTAGCCACGCCAAGTTTCCCGGTTTTTTTCAAAGCATCGCGGAGTAAATTATAAGATTTCCCACCTTCTTTTTGCGGTTCGAGAAAGTATGGTTTTTTATAAAGCACCTCGGCCACATCATCTTCGGCAACAAACTCTTCAATATCTATAGTTTTGCTCTTTTTAAGATTGGCGTTTTCAAAATCTTCTTTTTCCAGGACGATATAATCTTCGTCTTTTTTAAAACCTTTTACGATATCTTTCCATTCCACTTCTTTCCCGGTATCCTCGTTCACACGCTTATACCTTATGCGGGCATTATCGTGCTTATCCAGCATATCCAAATCGAGTTTTCTACTTTCTGAAGCAGAATATAATTTCACCGGTATAGAAACCAGTCCGAAGCTAATAGAGCCATTCCAGATAGATCTCATTTTAGTGGTTTCTAAGCGCTTTAATTAACTCATCTTTGGTCATATCGCTTCGGCCTTCAATCCCGATCTCCTGAGCCTTCTCATAGAGTTCTTCCTTAGAGCGTTCTTCATATTTATCGGCTTTTCCGCCTTTTTCTCCCGAGTTGGAATCGTTGGCAATTCTCGCAGCTTTAGATTTGCTCATTCCTTCATCCCGAAGTTCCTCGTACTGTTCATCATTCTTAATTGATGGTCCATGATCTTTAGCCATAACATTCCATTTTAGTTAGTAAAAAATTTCTATTTAAAATTAAAGGAATTACCGCTGAAGCTTAGTTGTAGCTTTGTTAAAATTAAAATGAAGCCTTCAGCTTAAAAATTTTAAGGAATAAACAACAAAGCTTTATCACTCATTTAACTTGGCTCAGAACACTTTGCTTATAAATTTATCTAACAATTTTAACCATTAAATATTTAATCATGAAAAAGTTAGAAGATCTATTTGAACACCAATTAAAAGACCTTTACAGTGCCGAAAGCCAGTTAGTCAAAGCTTTACCGAAAATGGCGAAAGCTGCAACCGATGAAAAATTGAAAAAGGCTTTTGAAGACCACCTCGAGGAAACCAAAGAGCACAAAAAGCGTTTGGAAGAAGTTAGCAAAGAACTGGGCTTTAAGCCTACCGGCGAAGAATGCAAAGCGATGAAAGGTCTTATAGAAGAGGCCGAAGCTTTTCTAAAAGAAGATGCCGAAGATGATGTAAGAGATGCAGGAATTATCGCAGATGCCCAGCGGGTTGAACATTATGAAATTTCCGGTTACGGTACTTTGGTGCGATACGCCAAAGAATTAGGCCATAAAGCTGTAGCAAACAAGTTACAGAAAACGCTTGATGAAGAATATACCGCCGATGAAGACTTGAATAAACTCGCAGAAAAACGCGTGAATAAAAAGGCTAAATAGGTCTATATTTTAAAGAAAAGACGCTGTTTGATTTTTTCTGTTTTCGTCAAGCTGAACTTGTTTCAGCTTCTAAAATGATTAACAACTTAGATCCTGAAATGAATTCAGGATGACGGTTCTAACAGGAATCTTCAAACAGCCTCTTTTTATTCTATAAACTGATAAATTTATCAGGCTTTATCTTTTAAATCCTGTACTTGTTTTTCAACCTCAGCTTTTGTACCGGTAAAGGTTTTCTGCTGAACTTTGGTTTCACCTTTTCTCGTGGTGGTAATTCTCACTTTTGCAATGGTTTTATTTCCTTCGGAAGTCATATTTACCTGAATTTCTTCTGAAATGTCTTCAGCATTTATGCCTTCTTCCATCTCAATAGAAGCCCCTTCGTTAGGAATATCACTTTCAGTATGGCCACCTAGAATTGGCGCGATTACCAAACCAATTAGACAGGTTAATTTTATTAAAATATTCATAGACGGGCCTGAAGTATCTTTAAAAGGATCTCCAACCGTATCACCGGTCACCGCCGCTTTATGCGCTTCAGAACCTTTGTAAGTCATTTCCCCATTAATCATTACTCCTGCTTCAAAAGATTTTTTAGCATTATCCCAGGCGCCACCTGCGTTATTCTGAAATATCGCCCAAAGCACTCCGCTTACCGTAACCCCGGCCATATAACCACCAAGCATTTCAGCAATCAACACATTTTCGTAACCAAAAAGCATCGGGATTAGTGCAATTGCAATAGGAAAACCAATGGTTAATACTCCTGGCAGCAACATTTCTTTTAAAGCTGCTTCAGTAGAAATAGCTACACATTTATCGTATTCAGGTTTTGCGGTTCCTTCCATAATCCCGGGAATACTTTTAAACTGTCGTCTAACTTCTTCCACCATTTTCATCGCTGCTTTACCAACAGATTTCATCGCTAAAGCCGAAAAAACAACCGGCACCATTCCGCCAATAAATAACATTGCCAATACCGGGGCTTTAAAAATATTAATTCCATCAATTCCCGTAAAAGTCACGTAAGCCGCAAAAAGAGCTAAGGAAGTCAGGGCTGCTGAAGCAATTGCAAAACCTTTTCCTGTAGCCGCAGTTGTATTTCCTACAGAATCCAGGATATCGGTACGCTCTCTAACTTCAGCGGGAAGTTCGCTCATTTCAGCAATTCCCCCTGCATTATCGGCAATTGGCCCAAAGGCATCAATAGCTAACTGCATAGCGGTAGTTGCCATCATTGCTGAAGCTGCAAGCGCAACGCCGTAGAATCCGGCGAAAGCGTAAGAAGCCCAAATAGCAAACGCAAATAATAAAACCGAAAAAAATGTTGAAATCATTCCGGTAGCGAGACCGGCAATAATATTTGTTCCTGCTCCGGTACTGGAATTTTGAACAATAGAAAGTACCGGTTTTTTACCCAACCCGGTATAATATTCGGTTACTGCTGAAATTACACCACCAACCACAATACCTACCAAACAGGCATAAAATACTCTAATTGAAGAGATATCCATATACTCAAAACCTTCTGCTCCACCAACAAAAAAGCCCATAGTTAGGGTTTCTTTTGGCAGCATCCAGGTTACCAGAAAATAACTAGCCACGGCAACAAGTGCTATAGCCGTCCAGTTTCCAATATTTAATGCTTTTTGAACCTCAGCTTCTTTAGCCGAGTTGCTGCTAATTTTTACTAATAGTGTTCCGACAATGGAAATAATAATTCCGGCACCGGCTATGGCCATTGGTAGTAAAATGGGTCCAATTCCACCAAAACCGGCATCAACGATATTTCCGCCCATATCTTCAATAATGTAGTTTCCTAAAACCATCGCTGCAAGAACGGTGGCCACATAACTACCAAAGAGATCGGCTCCCATTCCTGCTACATCGCCAACGTTATCTCCCACGTTATCGGCAATAGTGGCAGGATTTCGAGGATCGTCTTCCGGGATTCCGGCTTCAACTTTTCCCACTAAATCTGCACCAACATCGGCGGCTTTAGTATAAATTCCTCCACCCACACGGGCGAATAAGGCTATAGATTCAGCGCCCAGTGAAAACCCGGCAAGGGTTTCCAAAACCACTGTCATTTGTGTAGTATTTGTCCATTCCCCGCCCATAAAATAATGAAAGAAAAAGATAAAAAAAGCGGTTAACCCAAGTACGGCCAATCCCGCAACACCAAGTCCCATAACGGTACCACCGCCAAAAGAAACTTTTAATGCCTGTGGCAGGCTGGTTCGGGCTGCCTGGGTAGTACGAACATTAGTTTGGGTAGCTATCTTCATGCCCATATTTCCTGCCAGGGCAGAAAAAAAGGCTCCAAAAATAAAAGCAACAATAATCAGATAATGAGTAGTTGGCACAACATAAGCAATACCCGCAAGGGCTATACTGGCACCAATTACAAAAAAGCTAAGTAATTTATATTCTGCATTAAGAAAGGCAAGTGCTCCTTCGTAGATATGAGAAGCAATATCTTTCATTTTTCCGTCTCCGGCATCCTGTTTCATTACCCAGGATCTTTTAACCCACATAAAAATGAGCCCTATTATAGCCAGTATTGCAGGCATATAAATCATCATTGATTCCATATTAATTGTTAAGTTTTAGTTAATATGGCTAATGTAGTAAATCAGCGATAATTAAAAAAGCAATAACTTTTTAAGGTTATTGCTTTTAAATTATAAAATATTTTGTTTAAATTATGGTAGTATCCCAAAACGATCTTTGTCGCCATCATAATTCTCATAACGCTCCACACAATCTTTAATGATTTTGCGAGCCTCCTTAGCATCACCCCAACCACCAACATCTACTTTTTTCTTCTCAAGATCTTTGTAAACTTTAAAGAAATGTTCAATTTCTTTGATCATATGACCATTAAGTTCATTTAGATCATTTAATCTATTCCAAATAGGATCTGATACCGGTACACAAATAATTTTTTCATCAGGTCCTTTTTCATCGGCCATATGGAAAACGCCAATTGGCTTTACTTCCATTACAACTCCAGGAAAAGTAGGCTCACTCACCAATACCAAAACATCTAGCGGGTCGCTGTCTAGCGCAAGTGTATTTGGAATAAAACCGTAATCGGCGGGATACATCATAGAAGAAAAGATCATCCTGTCGTAACGGACTTTCTTTAATTCAAAATCGTATTCATATTTGTTTCTACTCCCTTTTGGGATTTCTATTAATACATCAAAACTTTCTGACATTTTTCTATCTTTTTTCTCAATTAAGGGCGGCAAATATAGTGAAAATCAATCTCAAATCATTCTATTAAAAGTGAAAACCGAAGGAAGCAGTTATTGCAAAATCCCGGGATTCTGGAATTTCAAGATAATTTCCTCTAAAATGAGCTTCCAGGCTTAAAAATTTTAAAATATTTCCAACTCCAAAACTATATTCGTAATAAGGTTCTTTATTAGGAGCTCGTAAAGGAATTCCTGAAGCGTTCAATGCTTTATTTTCTTCTGAAATTTCTCCCCAAACTGCCCTAACACCAACAAGCTCTCTTAAATTTAATTCTCGCAACAGCGGAATCCTGGCAAATAACCTTCCGTTGAAATTATGATTAAAATGCGCTGAAACATATGTATCGGTTACAAATTCATAGAAGTTAAGCACGGGAAATGAATTATACATCGCAAAATATGTTTGATTTCCCGGCACCACGTTTAAAAGCCCCAGCGGAACTGCGCCAAAAGTTTTTCCTGCTTCCAAACTGGCATTTGCCCTGCCAAATCCGCCAATTCTAAGCGGCTGATCGTAAAAAAACTGTAGTCTTTTATAGTCAAAATCGCTATTAAAAACATCTTTAAGGCCAAGCGAATAATTAAGAAAGAAGGTGGGGAATTCTTCTTCGTTCACCACATTTCTTTCCACTCCAAATCCTGAAGTTTGTCTCTTTGGGGTATAGGTGAAAGTTGTAGATATTTCGGTTTGCTTTATTTCTGAAGCCGTTTCTGTAAAATTTTCATCTGTATAATAATCTAAACTAAACGCGGGAGATGCCGAACTTAGCTCGCGGTAAGAAGCACCAACCCGAACATTAAAATTATACCAGGGCTCAATTTCAAGATTAAAAGTACTTAAATCTATATTACTCAATTTATCGTTATCGCCAACGCTTACCAAACCAGATGAAGCCAAACTACGGCCCAAAACATCGGTTGTATTATTGGTTAAACTTGCTCCCAGTTGATCTATATCCCTTCTTTTACCTGCAGAAACTATTAAACGCGAACGCGCATCCAAAAGCCATTTTCCAGAAATTCCATATTTAAATTTATTATCTTTAAATCCGTAGGCTAAATAACCTTCTACTCGCCAGGGATCGTGTTGCCCAAAATACGTTCTACCGCCTACACGCGTTCTAAATCCTTCAACCTGGTTATAGTCGAACAAAGAATATACCGGGCCAAAATCCCAACCGTTGAATTCTACATAACCCGATTCTGCAATAGTGGCGATATCATAAATCCTTTTAAATGCCGGAACTTTGGTTAAACTATCCAACATTACATAAATATCTTCCTCTTCCCTATTAAGTTTTTCCAGGCGGTTTTCTTCCCAAAAATCTGTATCGCGTTTATAGACCTCTTCGTTGAATTTATAAGCTCGCTTGTCGTAAAAGTCTTCTTCTTTCTTTATGTCGAACTGATATTCTTCAAAAACCCGGGTGCGTTTCGCGTAAACCCCTTTTGAACTTTCTTTTTTGGTTAACGAGAAATTCGCCTGAAAATAATCTTTGAAAATTATAAAAACCGAATCGTTAAGCACTTCAAATTCTTGCTCTATATACAATTCTTTCACCCAATTTATATTAGCATCACGCGAAGCATCAAGGTTAATTTTCTTCACCGCCCAGGTGGTATCATTCACCCAAAAATCTCCTTTAAAAGTTAGTTCGTTTTCCCGCCGTGGATAATAAATTATATTATAACACCATTTGTTATCTATATAAGCGCTATCGCTTAAAATATAATTGTAATTGTTAATGCCGGTTGTAGAAAGCGGACTTACAAAACTCTTGTCAAAAACCTTGATATAATTATTGTAGACGTTATATTCATCATACACATCTTTTACCGCGGCGATTAGGTTTTGGTTCTGTTCAAAACCGGAGTTCTTGTTTCCTATAAGATCTTCTCTTTTTTGGTTTTCTACATTATCGCCATAAACTTTAGAAACCGATTCGTTAATAAAAACAGGCAGAATAGTTTTCCCGGAAATTCTATTGGTATCAGCATAATCAAAAATGAATTCCATACCATTAAAAACCGGATTTTTCACTACAGAGCTATCAATCCCATCTAAATCGAATTCCAGCTTTTCGTATTTCTTATACTGATATTGTTTAAAAGCCGAAACGCCATTGTCACGTTTATTTTCCCAGATCTTCTTTAGAATATCTATAGCGGGATTATTCTTTTTTGAGGTTTTTCCCCTAAGAATTCGAACCTCGTCTAAATTAGAAGTTTCCTCATCTAGCACAATCTCCATATCGAGATTGGTTTTTTGCTGAAGTTGGATTATTTCAGTTTTATAACCAATAAAAGAAATTTTGAGTTCGGTATGGTTATTTTCACTTTGCAAATAGAATTTCCCGTTTTCCCCGGAAGTTGTTCCTACCGAAGAATTATTAAAGATCACATTTACAAATGGAAGCGCTTCGCCGTTTTGGTCTTTAACCACGCCGCCAACTTTGGTTTGTGCCATAAGCATGGTACAACACATTAATAAGAATAGGGGAAGAAAATTTACTTTCGTCATCATCATTCTTCAAGGCAAAAAAAAACTTCACCGAATCAGCATCCGATGAAGTTTCAAATTTATAAGGATTTTCTATCTATTTGTAAGTTTAACCCAATAATGGAATTACTCACAGACTTATAATTAACTGACTGTTTATTACTAATTTTTGCGTCCAGCATCATGCTGGTTTAGTCAATATACATAACCTGCTTCACTGCTTTAATAACATCGTCGCTGTTTGGCAACCATTCTTTAAGCAATACAGGTGAATAAGGTGCCGGAGTATCGGCAGTGTTTATTTTTACAATTGGCGCATCTAAATAATCAAAAGCTTTAGATTGTACCTGGTAAGTAATTTCAGTAGCAATATTTCCAAAAGGCCAGGCTTCTTCCAAGATCACCAAACGATTGGTTTTCTTTACAGATTCAAGAATGGTTTCGTGATCCATTGGTCGAATTGTTCTAAGATCTATAATTTCACAAGAAATATCGTCTTCAGCTAATTTATCGGCTGCTTTGTAAGCTTCTTTAATAATTTTTCCGAAGGAAACAATTGTTACATCACTACCTTCTCTCTTAATATCAGCTTTACCAATTTCAATTACATATTCTTCTTCAGGAACTTCACCCTTATCACCATACATTTGCTCACTTTCCATAAAGATTACAGGATCGTTATCTCTAATGGCAGCTTTTAGCAAACCTTTAGCGTCGTAAGGATTGGAAGGAACAATAACTTTTAAACCGGGGCAGTTAGCAAACCAGCTTTCAAAAGCTTGCGAGTGCGTTGCACCTAATTGACCTGCAGATGCGGTTGGCCCTCTAAAAACGATAGGAATATTAAATTGCCCACCACTCATTTGGCGCATTTTGGCCGCATTGTTTATTATCTGGTCAATTCCAACTAAAGAGAAATTAAAGGTCATAAATTCAATGATTGGCCTGTTACCATTCATTGCTGAACCTACACCAATTCCAGAAAAACCAAGCTCGGCAATTGGGGTATCTATCACACGATCTGGGCCAAATTCGTCCAACATACCTTTAGAAGCTTTATAAGCACCATTATATTCTGCTACTTCCTCGCCCATTAGATAAATGGTATCGTCCTTTCGCATCTCTTCGCTCATCGCTTGCTGAACGGCTTCCCTAAATTGAATTGTCTTCATTATTTATAATGCTAAATATTTTTATTCATCTTAAAGGAACAAAAATAGTAATTCAATAAAGTTTTCACCACTAATAATCCACAAAAATTTGCAAGTTGCTCATATCACTAATAGAAACTACGATCTCAATTAATAAATAAGAAGTTTCACCCCATATTTCTATTTTTAAATTGCATTATTTACCATTAATCTACGAATTCAATAAAATTTAAGGAATTTAAAAACACAAATTTTATTATGCGTGCATAGCATTTTCTGAATTAAATTATGTAACTTCGTAAACGAAATCGTTATAAATTTAAAAAACTCGCTATAATGAAAATATTAGTATGTATTAGTCACGTTCCTGATACTACCTCAAAAATCAATTTTACCGACGGCGATTCGAAATTCGATACCAACGGAGTGAATTTTGTAATTAACCCGAATGATGAATTTGGACTTACCCGTGCCATGTGGTTTAAAGAAAAACAAGGCGCAAGTGTAGATGTGGTAAATGTAGGTGGTGCTGAAACCGAACCAACTTTAAGAAAAGCCCTGGCTATTGGAGCCGATAATGCTATAAGAGTAGACACTCCTGCAACCGATGGTTTCCAGGTAGCCAAACAACTTGCAAAAGTTGCTAAAGAAGGCGAATACGATCTTATTATTGCCGGCCGTGAATCTATTGATTATAATGGTGGAATGGTACCGGGAATGCTTGCTGCAATTCTTGATGCTAATTTTATTAATACCTGTATTAGTTTAGAGGTAGAAGGCGACAAAGCCACAGCTATTCGTGAAATAGACGGTGGTAAAGAAACTTTAACCGCTTCCCTTCCACTTGTAATTGGTGGACAAAAAGGTTTGGTTGAAGAAAGCGATCTTAAAATCCCAAATATGCGAGGAATTATGCAAGCGCGTAAAAAACCGTTAAATGTAGTTCCTGCGGAAGAAGTTTCAACGTTAACCGAAGCTGTGAAGTTTGAAAAACCGGCTCCAAAAGGAGACGTTAAACTGGTAGATCCTGAAAATCTTGATGAATTGATAGATTTACTTCACAACGAAGCAAAAGCGATATAAATTATAAATAGACCTCACAGGTTTTGAAAACCTGTGAGGTCTGAAAAGAATAAAATAAGATTTCCGCCTTTATTCAAATAAATGTGGGAATGAATAAAAAATAGATTTCCGCCTTCGCGGAAATGACAAAAAATATATAGATATGTCAGTTTTAGTATATACAGAAACCGAAGACGGCAAGTTTAAAAAAGCTGCTTTTGAAGTTGCTTCTTATGCAAAAGAAGTAGCCGGCGGCGATGAAGTAGTAGCCGTTAGTTTTAACGCTACAGATGTTTCTGAACTTGGAAATTATGGTGTGAGCAAAGTGCTGAACATCCAAAATGATAAATTGAGCAAATTTAACGCTGAAGCTTACGCAGATGCATTGACACAAGCTGCAGAAAAAGAAGGAAGCAAGATAGTTGTGGTGAGCCAGAGTGCCAACAGCAAATATTTAGCGCCTCTTTTAGCGGTACATTTAAATGCCGGCTACGCTTCAAATGTAATGGCTACTCCTGAAAATACCGATCCGTTTACAGTTAAAAGAAGTGCTTTTACCAATAAAGCGTTCAATTTCACCAAAATCACTACCGATGTGAAAATCGTGGGACTGTCTCAAAATGCTTTCGGTTTAAAAGAAAATCAGGGTGACGCTACAGTTGAAGATTTTTCACCAGAATTAAAAGATGGAGATTTTACCGTGAATGTAGAATCGGTAGACAAAGCAAAAGACAAAGTAACTATTGCCGATGCAGAGATCGTAGTTTCTGGTGGTCGCGGACTTAAAGGTCCGGAAAACTGGGGCATGATCGAAGAAATGGCCGATATTCTTGGCGCTGCAACCGCTTGTTCCAAACCCGTTAGTGATATGGGCTGGAGACCGCACAGTGAACACGTTGGGCAAACAGGAAAACCTGTAGCTTCTAACCTTTATATTGCCGTGGGAATTTCTGGCGCTATTCAGCATTTAGCCGGAATTAACGCTGCGAAGACCAAAGTAGTGATTAACAACGATCCCGAAGCGCCTTTCTTTAAAGCCGCAGATTACGGTGTTGTTGGTGATGCTTTTGAGATCGTACCTAAGTTAAACGAAAAACTAAAGGAATTTAAAGCGAAAAACGCATAATTTTTATAACTTGCACCCCTTAAAAGGGCTGTCTAAATACGGTGAAAGTCCTGCTTTAGACAGCCCTTTTTAATTGATGATATATGAGTTTAGTGCGCCTTAATATAAAAGGAATTTCTTATAGTCAAACCCAAAACGGAGCTTACGCTTTAATCTTAAGCGAAGTAGATGGAGAACGTAAACTTCCCATAGTTATTGGTGCTTTTGAAGCGCAATCTATCGCGATTGCCCTAGAAAAAGAGATTAAACCCCCACGCCCGTTAACCCACGACCTTTTTAAAAATTTCGCCGACAGGTTTGAGATTACCGTAAAACAGGTGATTATACACAAACTGGTAGACGGTGTTTTTTATTCCAGTCTTATTTGCGAACGCGATAAAATTGAAGAAATTATAGATGCTCGCACCAGCGATGCTATTGCTTTAGCGCTAAGATTTGATGCTCCTATTTTCACTTATAAAAACATTCTTGATAAAGCTGGAATTTTCCTGAAAGGAGACGAAGCAGAACAGGAAGCTTCAGAAAAACAGGAAGAAGAAATCATTTCAGAAGAATTACTTCCTGATGATATCGACATCAAATCTGACGATACCAATTACAAAAAATTATCTTTAGACGAACTAAAAACTTTGCTCTCCCAGGCCGTAAATAATGAAGATTACGAGAAAGCGGCACGCATACGGGACGAAATCTCCAAACGCAAATAATGCCCGACTTTATGAATAAAACCTGGTTTTGCCTGATTTTAGTTCTATTTAGTGTGACCAGCACTTTTTCTCAAGACATTTCAAAAACCTGGACTTTAGAGCAAGATTCTGGCCAGGAAAATTTTATTAACGGCAATACCTTGAACTTAAACGAGGGATTTTTCAGTATTAGTAAAACTGAGGATACGCTTGCCCAGGGAGATTATATTTTTCAAAATAAACTGCTAGTACTATTTTACAATACTCCTCAAGACAGTATAGTTAATTATAGGGTATCTAGCCTAACAGACTCAAGCCTGGTAATAAACCAGGCAAATAAAGAATTTCATTTCAAGAATACTGAATTTAATAACCCTAAAGAGGTAATTCCTGCCCCTATGGTAAAAGAAATGATCCCAAGTGCGGGACTTTCTGCAAGCAGTATTGGACGTGGCGCTTTGGGGATGCTCACTTTACTTGTTATCGCTTTTTTATTCAGCAATAATCGTAAAGCCATAAACTGGAAGACCATTGGTATTGGAATTGGTGCTCAATTATTGCTGGCAATTGGAGTTTTAAAGATCACTTTTATTCAGAATATATTTGAATTCGTAGGAAATATCTTCGTGTTAATCCTTGATTTTACTGCAGCGGGAAGTGAATTTCTTCTCGGGGGAATGATGGATGTAGATAGTTTTGGTTTTATTTTCCTTTTCCAGGTTTTACCTACTATTATTTTCTTTTCAGCATTAACCTCGGTGTTGTTTTACCTGGGCGTGATTCAAATTGTGGTAAAAGGATTGGCAATGGTACTTACCAGATTACTCGGTATTTCAGGTGCGGAAAGTTTGAGCGTTGCCGGTAATATTTTTCTTGGTCAAACCGAGGCTCCGCTTATGATTAAAGCCTACCTGGAACGGATGAACCGTTCTGAAATTTTACTGGTAATGATTGGTGGTATGGCTACCGTTGCCGGTGGTGTACTGGCCGCATATATTGGCTTTTTAGGCGGCGATGATCCAGAACTTAGACTTCAATTCGCAAAACACTTGCTTGCGGCATCGGTAATGGCTGCACCTGGCGCGATTGTAGTTTCAAAAATATTATACCCGCAGCAGAATAAAATTAATACTAACGTAGATGTTTCTTCAGATAAAATTGGCTCGAATATCCTTGACGCAATAGCCAACGGGACTACCGAAGGTTTAAAACTTGCAGCCAATGTTGCGGCGATGCTTTTGGTATTTATCGCTTTCATCGCAATGATCAATTACGTACTAAACTGGACAGGGTCCTGGACAGGTATAAATGCTATTTTAGCCGAAAACACACCGTATACCGGTTTTTCCCTGGAGGCGATTTTGGGGACCATTTTCGCTCCTTTAATGTGGCTAATTGGCGTTGCCAAAGAAGATATGATGCTTATGGGCCAGTTACTGGGAATTAAACTTGCCGCAAGTGAATTTGTAGGCTACGTCCAGCTGGCCGATCTTAAAAATACTGCAAATGCGCTTAGCCTTACTTACGAAAAATCGGTGATTATGGCCACTTATATGCTTTGCGGATTTGCTAATTTTGCTTCTATTGGAATTCAAATTGGAGGAATTGGTTCCCTGGCACCGGGGCAAAGAAAAACTTTATCTGAATTTGGGATGAAAGCCTTAATTGGCGGGACTATTGCTTCCCTGCTTTCGGCAACGATCGCCGGAATGATTATCGGATAATTTTATAAAAATCCCTTTCAGAATTCTATTTAAGAAGCTTTTGCTATTTTAGCAAAACTAATTTTCTGTATCCTAGACTTATGAAACAATACCACGAACTTTTAAAGCATATTTTAGATAACGGAATCGACAAAGGCGATAGAACCGGTACAGGAACCAGGAGCATTTTTGGCCACCAGTTACGCTTTGATTTAAGCGAAGGATTCCCAATGGTTACTACAAAAAAACTACACTTAAAATCTATTATTTACGAATTGTTATGGTTTTTAAAAGGGGATACTAATGTTGAGTATTTACAGGAAAACGGAGTTAGAATATGGAACGAATGGGCCGACGAAAATGGTGATCTTGGTCCCGTTTACGGTAAGCAATGGCGCAATTGGAATAACGAAGATATAGACCAGATTAAAGAAATTATTGAAACCCTTAAAAAAAATCCGAATAGTAGAAGAATGCTGGTTTCAGCCTGGAATCCTTCAGTAATGCCAGATTCTTCAAAATCATTTTCAGAAAATGTAGCTAATGGTAAAGCGGCGCTGCCGCCCTGTCATGCTTTTTTCCAGTTCTACGTTGCCAATGGCAAACTCTCCCTTCAACTTTATCAAAGAAGCGCCGATGTTTTTCTTGGCGTGCCTTTCAATATCGCTTCTTATGCTTTGTTAACTATGATGATGGCACAGGTTTGCGGTTACGAAGCGGGTGATTTCATTCACACCTTTGGTGATGTTCATATTTATAGTAACCATATGGAGCAGGTGAAATTGCAGCTTTCCAGGGAACCCAGAGCTTTACCAAAAATGAAAATAAACCCGGATATTAAAAATATTTTTGATTTCGACTATAAAGATTTTACATTAGAAGATTATAATCCGCATCCGGGCATAAAAGCAAAGGTGGCGGTCTAATCCAAAATAATTTAATTAAAATTTTAAAGTTTATGAAAAAGTTAATGCTTATCGCATGTTTTGTAATTGTAGGTTTAACCAGTGCCCAGGCACAGCAAACTTCGCCGGTTTGGCCTGGTTGCGAAGACGCCGAAGACGTAAAAGCCTGTTTTAATCAACAACTATCACAACACGTAAGAGAGAATTACGAATATCCGCAAACCGAAGACGGTGATTATGTGCGCGGAAAAGTAAAAATCTCTTTTACAATTACTGAAGAAGGAAAAGCAGTTGTAAATTCGGTTGAAGGGCCTGAGCCAAAAGTAAATGCGGCAGCTAAGGAAATGATACAGAAAATTCCTGATATGCAGCCCGGAACTTTAGAAGGCGAACCAGACGATCGTAATTTTACCGTTCCTTTTAATTTCTAGAAAAACAGTCTGGAAAACCCAAATCCCCAAGCTATGAAAAAATTGATGTTTTGCTTTTTTCTTTTAACCGGCACCTTTGTATTTGCACAAGATGATGTAGATGTTAAAGGAAACACGATTACTGTAAGAGAAAAAGCACCGGTATGGCCGGGATGCGAAGGCAGTGAAGACCAAAAAACCTGTTTCAATCAAAAATTGATGGAACACGTAAAGAACAATTATAAATACCCAAGAAATGATAAAGGGGAATTTATAAGAGGGAAAGTGGTAGTGAAAATGCATGTAGACGAAGAAGGTAAAACTTTTGTGAATTCAGTAAAAGGAGATCAAAAACAAGTAATTGCAGCTGTAGAAAATATGCTGAAAAAGATTCCCGAAATGAAACCGGGAACCCGTGGAGGTAAACCTACTAAAATAAGTTACACCCTTCCGCTAAATCTTTAAGAGCAGGCTATACTTTAACTTGGCCTTAACTAGCAGAGGTTTCAGACCGAACGAAAAAATTGTAAATTTGAGTGGTACCCAAAAAAGTACCACTCTTTTTTTATGCAATCACAAGAACAATTACTCGATTTTTTTAAGAAAACCAGGGCACATTCTGAACTTATATGCTCTTTTTTGGAAACCGAAGATTATGTAGTACAACCCATAGTAGATGTTTCCCCACCAAAATGGCACCTTGGCCATACTACCTGGTTTTTTGAAGAATTCGTTCTAAAACCAAATGTAAAAAACTATAAACTTTTCGATAAAAATTCGGCTTACGTGTTCAACAGTTATTACGAAAGCGTTGGAGATAAAGTAATTCGCACCAACCGCGGTAATTTATCGCGCCCAACTGTTGCGTGGGTGTATGAGTATAGAAATTATGTTTCTAAAGCAATGCAGCAATTTCTGAAAGATGAAAAAATTTCAGAAGAACTCTGCGGCGTTGTAGAAATTGGTTGTCATCACGAGAAACAGCACCAGGAACTTTTATTAACAGATATTAAGTATATCCTTGGGAATAATCCTTTATTGCCTGAATATAACGACCAATTTAAAGAGAATCCTATTCAGGATTTTAAACAGGAATGGATTTCAATTGCTGAAGGCGTTTACGAAGTAGGCCATAAATCTGATGATTTTTGTTATGATAACGAACAGGGTGTGCACAAAGTTTATCTCAACGATTATCAAATTTCGAATAAACTGGTTACCAATGCCGAGTTTATAGAATTTATTGAAGCCGGCGGTTACAAAGATGTTCTTCTTTGGCACGCTGAAGGCTGGGATTGGGTGAATAATAACAATATTGAAGCGCCTTTTTACTGGCATAAAATAGATGGAGATTGGCATCAATACACTTTAAACGGACTTATAAAATTAATTCCCGAAGCCCCGCTGAATCATATTTCCTATTTTGAAGCCTTTGCCTTCGCACAATGGAAAGGCTTAAGATTACCAACCGAATTTGAATGGGAAACCGCACATCCATATTTTAAATGGGGTGACCGCTGGGAATGGACAGAAAGCGCTTATTCCCCCTACCCTAATTACACTAAACCCAAAGGCGCACTTGGCGAATACAATGGCAAATTTATGGTAAGTCAAAAAGTGTTGCGAGGAGCTTCTGTAACTACCTCACCAAATCATTCCCGCCCAACTTATCGCAATTTTTTTCATCCACATTTACGCTGGCAATTTACCGGACTAAGACTCGCCCAATAACCAAAAAAATTAAATGAAAACCACACCAACCACATTTCAGTCGGCTTTTGAAGAAGACGTATATAAAGGCCTTACCAGCTTTCCAAAATATTTGCTTTCAAAATATATTTACGATGAAAAAGGAGATAAACTTTTTCAGCAAATTATGGCAATGCCCGAATATTATCTCACAAATTGCGAGCTAAATATTTTAGATAAACATAAGTCGGCTATTGCAGAAATTATCAATAAAAAAGGTGGATTTGATCTTATTGAACTGGGTGCAGGAGACGGCAAGAAAACCAAAGTGCTCCTTAAAGAACTTGTAGAGAAAGAATACAATTTTAATTATTTGCCAATAGACATTAGTCAGAATGTTTTGGAAGAATTGGAGAATTCTTTAAAAAACGAAATACCCGAAGTGAATGTTAAAATCCAACAGGGCACCTATTTTAAAACCCTGGAAAACCTGGCCGATTATAGCAATCGCAGGAAAGTTATTTTAGTGTTGGGATCTAATATTGGAAACCTTTTACACGAAAATGCTATTGAATTTCTTCGGAATATTCAGGAAGCAATGTCTGCGGAAGATATGCTTTTTATGGGCTTTGATCAGAAAAAAGATCCCCAGAAGATTTTAGATGCTTATAACGACGCAGCCGGAATTACTGAAGCCTTCAATAAAAATTTATTGACCCGAATCAATAGAGAATTAGATGCAAATTTTAATCCCGATAATTTTACTCACTGGGAAACCTACGATCCCGAAAGCGGAACTGCAAAAAGCTTTCTTGTAAGTAAGGAAAATCAAAAAGTGGCTATCAATAAAATGGATTTAGAAGTGAGTTTTGATGCCTGGGAAAGTATTCATACCGAAATCTCACAAAAATATGATGATGCGGTGGTAGAGTGGCTGGCAAAAGAAGCCGGATTAGAAATTCAAACCAGTTTTCAGGATAATAATGAGTACTATAAAAATTATATTTTCAGGAAGAAAATATAAAAAATTCAGACCCCAAATTTCCTTAATTCCTTTAAAAGAAAATCCAATTCTTTTTCTGTATTAAAATAATGAAAACTCACACGTATTCCTTCTCCCCGTTGCGATACAATAATTTGTTTACTTCTTAGGTACTCAAATAATTTATCGTTTCCTTTTATATTAAAAATCGAAGAATGTTCAGCGCGATTTACCACGCTTTCTTCCAGGAGATGCATTTTGGTAAATTCAGATTTGGCTTTAGCACTTAATGCCTTAATTTGGGAAGAAATATCAGCTATTCCTGTCTTTTTTATAAGTTTCAAGGCTTCGGCTAAACTCCCATAATTCAACGTATCCTGGTGACCGGGTTCAAATTTTCCAATAAAGTTCCCTTCGTGGGCTTTGTATTTTCCCTGGAGCGATCCAAATCCTAAAGCTTTTGGAATAATTTTCCCCTCCACTTCTTTTTTAAAGAGCATAAACGCATTTCCATACCCGCCGTTTAACCATTTATAAGTGCTGCAAATTAGAATATCAATTGCACTCGCATTAAAATCAAAAGCTTCAGTCCCACAAAATTGTGTGCCGTCAGCAATAAATAAGGTTTCCGGATATTCTTTTTTTAGATTTTGAAGAAATTCAAGATCTAATTTAATTCCGTTTATATACTGCACAATACTAAACGCAAAAAAATCGGGTTGTTGCTTTTTAAAAGCTTCAGCAATTTTATTCTCTAAACTTTCATCAATTTCAGCATATTCAATTTCAAAATCTCTGGATTCTACCGCCCAGTTTAGCGACGGATAGTCGTTTTTTAGCAATAATGCTTTTTGAGGTTTTTCAAGCCCTTCAAGTAAAGTATTAAATCCGTAACTGAAATTTGGAACTAAAGCAATCTGCGAAGGCGGGCAACCAAAAGATTCGCCAACAAGTTCCCGGGTTTCGGTTAAAATTTCGCTTTGCTTTTCTTTAAAAACGCTTGCACCAAGAAGAAAATCCAGGTCGTGATTTTGCCTGAACTCCCATACCGATTCCGGTAATAATCCCGAAGCCGCGGTATTTAAATAGGTATATTGCTCTAAAACCGGAAATCCTTTTCTTAAATTCTCCATTTTCCTCTGCGAATTGTTAACAAAAACTGTAAATTTGGAATAGACACTAAAGTACTTCTAATTATGTTTTCTAAAAAGAAAAACACTTCTAAACTCGATGCCGAACAGCGTGAACTCTATGAACACGCGCGTAAACGTACCCTACAAAAAAAGAGGTTATTTCAGCATTTTATTATATTCCTTATCGGTGCGGTTTTCCTTATCGTTTTAAATGTGGTGATTGGCTACCAGGAGAATTTTATGCCGTTGGGCTATAATTGGTTTGTATGGGCTATTTTAATTTGGGCGTTTATTTTTTTAGTGCACGTTTTTAATGTTTTTATCACCAATAAATTCATGGGTAAAGAATGGCAGGATAAGCAAATGGCGAAATTAGTGCAGAAACAGAAGGAAAAAATCGCAAAAATGCAAACACAGGTAGAAAAAGATTTTCCTGCAAATCGGTCTCAAAGAGAAACCACTCTAAAACCTGAAGATAACCGGGAATTAAAAAGCGGGAACGAGCGTTTTAAACCAAAAACCGACAATCCCGATAAGCCCGACCAACCTTACAATACTTAAAATATGATTACAATGATTGCCGCTGCCGCGGAAAATAATGCCCTGGGAAAAGATCAGGATTTGGTGTGGCACCTGCCAGATGATTTTAAGCGTTTTAAAAAGTTAACTACCGGGCATCACATAATTATGGGACGAAAAACCTTTGAAACTTTCCCAAAACCACTTCCTAACCGCACTCATATTGTAATAACTCGAAAAGATAATTATTTAAAAAAAGATGCAACAGTGGTATCATCTTTAGAGAAAGCACTCGAATTTGCTAAAAACGATGAACAGCCATTTATAATTGGCGGTGGTGAAATTTATAAATTGGGAATGGACGTGGCCGATAAAATAGAACTTACCCGCGTACACGGAACTTTTGAAGCAGATACTTTTTTCCCTGAAATTGATGAAGAAAAATGGGAATTAGTAGCCGAAGAATTTCACCCAAAAGACGAAAATCACGATTACGCATTCACTTATCTTACCTATGTTAGAAAATGAAGCGCTGCATAAAATAGCAGAGGAAAATAATCTTAAAAGTCCAAAATTCAGCCGACTTACAGGCGGAGATATTAATGATGTTTTTCTTATTAATTCTGAAGATAAAAAGCAGGTTGTAAAAATAAATAATGCTGAAAAGTTTCCAGGAATGTTTGAGGCCGAAAAAGCCGGACTGGAAGCACTTGAGCAGCCAAAAGTAATAGATATTCCCAGAGTTTTAGGAGTTGGTAAAATTGAAAACACTTCATATTTACTTTTGGAATACAAGGAAAGTACCGCCAAATCCTCCACTTTCTGGACAGATTTTGGAAAGCAAATGGCCGCTTTGCATAAAACAACTTCAGAGGAATTCGGGTTTCATCAGGATAATTATATTGGTAGCCTTCCACAACAAAATAATGCGTCAGCATCAGCAGCCGACTTTTATATTTCTGAGCGCTTAGATCCTCAATTAAAAATGGCAAAAGACAGAGGCTATGATCTTGGCGTCACTAAATCTTTTTTCAAAAATATTTCAGCAATAATTCCTGATGAAAAGCCATCATTAATACACGGTGATCTTTGGGGTGGTAATTATTTGGTCAATGAAGAGGGAAACCCTTGTCTTATAGATCCAGCCACAGCTTTTGCTCCACGCGAAATGGATCTTGCCATGATGCAACTCTTTGGTGGTTTTGACAAACAGCTTTTTGAAGTTTATGAGCAGGAATTTCCTTTAGAATCCGGTTTTGAAGACCGAATTCCGCTATGGCAACTTTACTACTTACTGGTTCATCTCAATCTTTTTGGGATGGGTTATAAATCTCAAGTTACCGGTATACTTAAACAATTCAGTTAATTTCACAATTCTTAACAGCCCGCTTTATTCTTTTAGGAGTTTATTAGCGCAGATAGGCAGAGATACTCATTAAATTCAATTTCCAACTTAAACTTAAAAACAATGAGTACTGAAAATTTAAATAGAGACGAGGCTTTAGACAAAATGAAGTCTATGGTAAAGGATATCAAAACCTGTATGCTGGTAACCGATTTTGGCAATAAACCCCTAAGCGCGGTGCCAATGACGACCAAAGAAGTAGATAAGGAAGGAAATATCTGGTTTTTTAGCAGGTTAGATAGCGACCACAACGGTGATATCGCAAAAGATAATGATGTACAGTTGTTATTTAGCGACACTTCAGATATGGAATTTATAAGTATCTATGGTAAAGCAAGTATTGAAACCAATGAGGGTGTTTTAAAAGAATTTTATGGAAAAATGGACGATGCCTGGTTTGACGGAGTAGATGATCCTAATTTAACCGCTATAAAAGTGGTTCCCAAAGAAGCCTACTTTTGGGATAACAAGCAAAATAAATTTGTGACTTTCTTAAAAATAGGAGCTGCAGCAGTAAGCGGTGATAAAAAAGGAGATATTGGAGAAAAAGGAAAATTGAATCTTTAAACTTAGAAATTTTTAAGGAAAGACCTTGTAACAGCGCATTTGTTATGAGGTCTTTTTTATTATTTCTATTTTAGCCGAATCTAAATTGAATATTATGAACGCATATATTTTTCCCGGCCAGGGAGCTCAGTTTTCAGGAATGGGTTTAGACCTGTTTGAAAAATCTACCAAAGCACAGGATCTATTTAAAAAAGCCAATTCAATTTTAGGCTTTTCTATCACTGATATTATGTTTGAAGGTTCTGCTGAAGACCTTAAGCAAACTAAAGTTACCCAACCGGCAGTATTTTTACACTCGGTTATTCTAAGCAAAGTTTTAGGCGAAGATTTTAAGCCCGATATGGTTGCCGGCCACTCTCTTGGAGAACTTTCTGCCCTAGTCGCCAATAACACC
This sequence comes from Salegentibacter salegens, assembly GCF_900142975.1. Taxonomy (NCBI): domain Bacteria; kingdom Pseudomonadati; phylum Bacteroidota; class Flavobacteriia; order Flavobacteriales; family Flavobacteriaceae; genus Salegentibacter; species Salegentibacter salegens. Next base: position 516,314 of record NZ_LT670848.1, on the reverse strand, counting down.
CTTTCTTTTGAAGACGGTTTAAAGTTGGTTTATAAACGCGCTATGGCGATGCAGGAGGCCTGCGAATTAGAACCTTCTACAATGGCCGCTGTTTTAGGTCTTGAAGATGAAGTTGTTGAAGCTGTTTGTGCCGAAACAGAAGGAATCGTAGTAGCTGCCAATTATAACTGCCCGGGACAATTAGTAATTTCTGGTGATGTAAAAGCTGTGGAAGCTGCCTGTGAAACTTTAAAAGAACGCGGTGCCAAAAGAGCAATGATCTTACCTGTGGGCGGTGCTTTCCACTCACCTTTAATGGAACCAGCCCGAAAAGAACTTGCAGCTGCAATAGAAAATACAACCTTCAATATCCCGACTTGCCCAATTTATCAAAACGTAAGTACTTTTGCGGTAACCGACCCGGAAGAGATTAAGAAAAACCTGGTTTTTCAATTAACCTCCCCGGTAAAATGGACGCAAAGTGTTCAAAATATGATTAAAGATGGCGCTACAAATTTTACCGAAGTAGGTCCCGGAAAAGTTTTACAGGGATTAGTAAAAAAGATAGACCGAAAAATGGAAACCGCTTCAGCTACTGTTTGAGACTGAAAAAAAATCATAATTAAAAGGCTTTTTGAATAACCAGCTTTCGTCAAGCTGAACGCGTTTCAGCTTCTAATATGTTAGATCCTGAAATAAATTCAGGATGACCTTCAAAACATCCTGGATTTCAATAGACCAAAGAAATTCCAAAAAATAAAAAATCCTGAAGTTCATAACTTCAGGATTTTTTATTTTTATGTGTTTACAGACAAAACTTCTCCACTCCGCTCGAAGTGACAAAGGAATTTAATTTTTATAGATCTTTCCTTCTTTCATTACAAATTTCACTTCTTTTAAAGTCTCAATATTCTTGGTAGGATCTTCGTCTACCGCAATAATGTCGGCATAAAAACCTTCAGCGATCTGGCCGATCTCATCTTCCATTTTTAAAATTTTAGCCGCAGTAATTGTAGCACTTTGAATTGCTTCCATTGCCGGCATTCCCGCTTCAGTCATATAAACAAACTCCCGTGCATTTTCACCGTGTTTAAATACACCGGCATCGGTACCAAAGGCAATACCCACGCCCCTTTTGTATGCCCGGCCAAACATATCCTGAATTTGGGGACCAATTTCCCTGGCTTTTGGCACTACGAGCTCAGGATAATAATTTTCAATTTCAGCATTTTGAGTTACCTCTTTCCCGGCTGTGATTGTTGGTACAAGATAAGCGTCATGCTCCTTCATTAAATCCATCGTTTCATCACTCATTTTTGTACCATGTTCAATGGTTTTTACACCGGCTCTAATGGCGCGTTGCATTCCTTCATCACCGTGCGCGTGCGCGGCCACATGAAAATCATAATCATTTGCCGTTTTTACAATAGCTCTTATTTCCTCTTCGGTAAACTGCGGATTTGAACTGCTTTTAGCTACACTTAAAACCCCGCCCGTAGCAGTAATTTTGATTAAATCGGCGCCATTTTTATAGCGTTGGCGTACTGCTTTGGCTGCCTCATCAGGCCCGTTAACCACCCCTTCTTTTGGTCCCGGATCTCCGGTTAATTCTTTATTCATTCCGTTACTGGGATCGGCGTGACCTCCTGTAGTTGCTAAAGATTTTCCGGCGGTAAAAATTCTAGGACCGTCAATTTTTCCTTTATTTATAGCATCGCGAAGGGCAATATTTACCCCGCTTCCGCCTAATTCCCTAACTGTAGTAAAACCGGCCAATAACGTGGTTTTAGCAAAACCAACCGAGTTAAACGCCGCATCTTCTGGATCGTTTATAAAACGCTCCATATATTTTTGCGGATTTGTTTCACTTTCCAGATGCACATGCATATCGGTTAGTCCCGGAAGCACGGTTTTATCACGTAGATCTATTACTGAATCATTTTCATTTTCCGGATTTACAAATCCGTTTTCTACACTTTTAATCCTTTTTTCAGAAACAATAATTGTTTTTTTAGTTAGTACTTTTCCTGATTTTGTATCTACCAATTTCCCGGCCTGTATGTAGAAATCCTGCGCCTGAAGCCCTGCAGATAAAAATATTCCGAAGCAAAAAATTAAAAGTTTTTTCATTTTTAAAATTTATGAGTTTAAAAATTCTTTGATTGTTTCGGTAATATAGTCAATTTGTTTTTTATTTAAATCAGCATCATTTGAAGATGAACTATTACAGGAATTAGCTAAAAAGTTAGATCTAAAATTGGAAAAGGCTTTAGCCGAAATGATGGTTATAAAGTTTTCGCAAAACAGGCCCAATTAATACTGAGATTTTATATATTAATATTTTTCATTACATTATTCTCAAATTTAATTAACTTTAATTATTCGGTTAATTCTTCAATTTATAAACTCCTATTAAACTATATTCTAATATTTTACTATGATTTGCGCTTCATATAGAAACCTATTATTACTCCCTTTATTTTTTATTACACTAAGTAGCCTAGCCCAAAATGAAATCACCAATGAAAAAGAATTGAAGGAAAAATATGCAGAATATTTTAAATTAAACAGAGAGGCAGTTTACCTACATCTTAATAAATCTACCTTTTTACCAAAGGAAAACATTTGGTTTGCTGCCTATGTAGTTGATCAGCAGCAAGGACTTCCATCCTTAGCAACAACCAATTTAAATGTTGAGTTATACGACTCACAGGGGGAGCATTTAAAAACAAAAACTCTTTTCATAAATGGCGGTAAAGGAACAGGTTTTTTTGAATTGGAGCCGGGTGAATACAGACCAGGAGATTATTTTATAAAGGCTTCAACGAGCTATATGAACAACTTTAAAGAAGACCTAAGTTTTGTTGTCAATTTTAAGATAGCAGGAGAAAATGAGAATAAGGAGATCAAACCCAATTATGAACTTTATATTTTACCCGAAGGCGGTCATTTACTGGCTGATGTTCAAAATACTCTTGGTATAAAACTCATAAATAGCGCCGGAGATGGAGTAAAGTTTAAAGACGCAAAGATTATAGACGATACTAATCAAGTAATTACCACATTTAAATCTAACCGATTTGGAATGGGAAAAGCAAGTTTCACCCCGGAATCGGGTAAAAGTTATAAGCTTCAATTAACCACCTCCAATGGTGATGTTATAAATAGAAATATTGAAAAGGCCGAAGAAACCGGGCTTACTTTAACGAATAATTTTTTAAAAGATAAACTTATAATTTCTCTAAAAACCAATGAGAAAACGCTTTCTCAAATTGAAAAGAAAGACTTTTTAGTTGCTATACATAAGAATGGAGAAATGAGACAGTATAAGTTTCAATTTCCAAAAGGGAAAACAATTGCGCCTATTGACATATCAACTGATTCACTTTTTTCTGGAGTCAACACCATCACGGTCTTCAATGAAGACTTTCAGCCATTGCTAGAACGACTTATTTTCAATTATTCAAAAATTAAAAGAGTTAATGTAAATGCCAAACAAGTAACTAAAGCAAGAGACAGCCTCGAAATTCAGCTAAATTCTAAACTGGATAATATTAGAAGTAATACGCTTAGCATATCTGTACTTCCCGGAAACACCAGCGCCTATGCAACTCAGCAAACAATACTTTCAGAATTTCTATTAGAGCCTTACGTTAAAGGTGAGGTTGAAAATTCGGCCTATTATTTCAGGAAAAAAACTGATAAAAGAAGAAGGAATTATGATCTGGACCTACTGTTATTAACCCAGGGCTGGAGCAAATATTCGTGGAATAATATTTTTAATGAGACTCCAAAAGAGCTTTATACTGCTGAAAAAGGCTTTACCATAAATGGTACGGTAAACGATAAAAAAGTTTCTGAAGACCAGCTTGTGTTCTTACAATCAGACAATTCAAGCCTTTTCGAGATATTACAATTGGATGATAGCAAAAGTTTTAAGGCTAAAAATTTATACCTTTTAGATAGTGCCGCTGTAAATATTGGCCTTGCCAAGAAAAATAACCGAATTAAGAAACCAGCTATGTACGCCACTGTTCTACCTCAAAAAAATGAATCAGAACTCGATGAAATTTTCTTAAGAAAAGAGCTTAAAAATTCAAATCCAAATCCGGGAATATCACCCGGAAGTATTGGCAACTTTATTAAAAATTCTGAAGCTTTAGATACAGTGGTTGTAAAAGCTAGTTCAAAAACCTCTAAAGAAATAGCTCAAAAGATGGGTTCTATGGGCCAAACAGAAATAATTGGTAAAGAAACAGGACAAGCCTTCACTTTCTTCACCAATTATTTAAAGATGCGAGGCTTCCAGGTAAAACGAAATGTAGGTAGTGGGGAATTACTAATTCTATCACAAAGAATGGGAAAAGCCTATCCGCCAATTATATTTATGGATGGCGTAAGGATGCAGAATTATGATTTTCTTACCCAATTACGCACATCAGAAGTAGAGGCAATATATATTAATAAAAGTGGCGGCGGTATTATGGGCCCCACTGGAGTTGGTGGAGTAATAAAAATAAAAACCGGCCAAAACTATAAAAGCAAAGATTCAGACGCAACTTACAACGATTCTACGTTTAAATTCATTACTGAAAATGGTTTTGCTTCAGATAAAGAATTCTATGCTCCAAAATACCGATCATATTCCAACAATTTATTTGAAGATTATGGTGTTATTCACTGGATAGGTGATACATTTTTGAATCAAGAAGGAAACACCAGTTTCAAAATACTTGACACACAAACTCCCAAAATAAAAATCTTCGTTGAAGGTATGACGGAAAATGGAGCATTGATTTCCGAAGAAATTAATTTAGAAACTCCTTAAAATTTCAGCCTCATCAAATTCTAGCTATTCAAAAATCTAAAATAGTTTTTGAAATATACTCAATTTGCTCATCATCCAATTCGGTATGCATTGGTAAGGAAAGTACTTCCTGAACCAAATGATTGGTCACCGGGAAATCGGCTTCGTTATATCTTGAATCTACATAAGCTTTTTGCTTGTGTAGTGGAATAGGATAATAAATCCCGAAAGGAATTCCTTTTTCCTGAAGATGTTTGGCCAGGGCGTCACGTTTTCCGTTTATAATTTTCAGTGTATATTGGTGATAAACGTGTGTATCTTCCTTGCCAAGAAGCACCGGTGTAATTACATCTTCCTGCCCTTTCAAAGCTTCAGAATACTTAACCGCCGATTTCTTTCTGGCTTCATTATAAGAATCTAATTTTGGAAGTTTTGCTCGTAAAACTGCCGCTTGCAAACTATCCAATCGGGAATTCACACCCACCACATCGTGATGATAACGCTCGTACATTCCGTGGTTCACAATGCCACGAATAGTATGCGCCATTTCATCATCATTGGTGAAAATCGCACCACCATCGCCGTAGCACCCTAAGTTTTTAGAAGGAAAAAACGAAGTAGCACCAATATGGCCAATAGCTCCCGTTTTTTGAGTTTTGCCATTTTTAGAATGGTAGTTTCCACCAATAGCTTGCGCATTATCTTCAATCACATAGAGATTATGTTCTTCGGCAATTTCCATAATCGCATCCATATTTGCCGGCTGGCCAAAAAGATGAACAGGAACAATGGCTTTTGTTTTTGGGGTAATCGCTTTTTTTATGGCTTCGGGATCTATATTAAAGGTATCGGGTTCTACATCTACCAACACTGGAGTAAGCTGAAGAAGCGCTATAACCTCAACCGTAGCCGCAAAAGTGAAATCGGCAGTAATTACTTCGTCTCCCGGTTTTAAACCAAGACCCATCATTGCTATTTGCAGCGCATCGGTACCGTTCGCACAGGGTATTACGTGTTTAACCTGAAGATAATCTTCTAAATCTTTCTGAAATTGCTGAACTTCAGGACCGTTAATAAATGCTGCATTTTCTATAACTTCCTGAAAAGAAGTATTCACCTGATCTTTTATGCCCTCATATTGACCCTTAAGATCAACCATTTGTATCTTTTTCATCTGTTTTTTTTGAGTAGCACGAAAATACGAAATAAGCTTTCTATTGCCAATCAATTTTAATTAAAGGCCTATTTTCGCATAAGAAACAAGTATTTTGAAACCACTTTACAACTTAGTCACAAAAATTGCCGAAAAAGCATTACCGTTGGCCGGCAGGTTTAATCCTAAACTCAAACTATTCATCGAAGGCCGTAAATCGGTTTTCGCTAAACTGGAGGCAGAAATAGATCCTGCTTCAGATTATCTTTGGTTTCACGCTGCTTCTTTAGGGGAGTTTGAACAAGCTTTACCCATTATTGAAGAGGTAAAAAATGAATTTTCGAAGTATAAGATTCTCATCACTTTTTTTTCACCTTCGGGATATGAAAACAAGAAAAATCACCCGCTGGCTGATGTGATTACCTATCTTCCGTTAGATACCCCAAATAATGCAAAACGATTCCTTGAGCTTGTGAATCCGAAAATTGCTTTCTTTATTAAATATGAAATCTGGCCCAATTTCTTAACCGAATTAAATAAACGAAACATTAAAAGTATATTGGTCTCTGGTGCCTTTAGAGAAAACCAGGTCTATTTTAAAGCTTACGGAGGTTTTATGCGGAAAGCGCTTTCAAATTTTGATCACTTTTTTGTTCAAAATGAAGCTTCAATGAATTTACTTCAATCTATTGGTTTGAATAACATCACCCTAAGTGGCGATACGCGCTTTGATCGTGTTTCAAGACAAATTCAGTATAACAATACACTTAATTTTGCTGAAGAGTTTATAAATAACAAAACCTGTCTGGTAGCTGGAAGTACCTGGCCCGAAGATGAAGAAATTTTGTTTCCATTTATTAATAAAACTTCCGCAGAAATCAAGATAATAATTGCTCCTCATGAGATTAAAGAAGAGAAAATAAAGGCGCTGGAACAAAAAATCAAAAAGAGATCTATTCGATATTCAAATATAGAAAACCAAGATCTGGCTAATTTCGATGTATTAATCTTAGACACCATAGGTTTGCTGGGCAAAGTTTACAGTTATGCCAATATTGCCTATGTAGGCGGTGCCGCCGGTAATACCGGACTTCATAACATTCTGGAACCTGCTACTTTTGGAATTCCGATTATTATTGGTGAAAATTATAAGAACTTTCCAGAAGCTATTCGGCTAAGACAACTTGCTGGTTTATTTTCGGTAGAAAACTCTTTAGAATTTAGTGAGGTGACAGAAAAACTTATTGCCAATAAAAAATACAGAGAGAAAACCGGGATGATTTCCGGTCACTTTATCAACAGTAATACCGGTGCTACCAAAACTGTAATTAAATACCTAAGGAGCTTACCCGGGTTTAGCTAAAATTTCCTAAAAAATAAATGCACCTAACATTTATATTGTAATTTCGGTGTATAAACCAATAAATTAAACATTATGAGACGAGTACTTATTACTGGAGTAATTTTACTGTTTACCGCAATGAGCTTTACTTCATGCCGGGAAACTACAGAAAAAGAAACCGTGGTTAGGGAAGTTGAAGTGGAAAAAGAGGAAACTGTTGAGCCCGAAGAAGAGCGCAAAGGGATCCTGGAACGTGCCGGTGAAAAAGTAGACGGAAAGGTAAATAAAGAAATAGACGAGGAGATAGATAAAATTGACGACAATTAAGCAAAAGCAATAAAACAGCTGAAAACAAACTGTTTTCGTGGTTTTTTAAGAAAATTTTAATATTGTTTCTGTTAAAATCCACTTTTACATTTCTAATTTTGCTTTAACAAACTAGAAACAACCAAATTTATGAAAAGATCAATTTTAATGCTCGCTATGTTTTTTACCCTTAGTACAGCTTTTACTTCTTGCCGTGAGGTTAATGAAGAAGAGAACGAAATGGAAATGGAGGGTGAAGAAATGGAAGGCGAAATGCACGAGGATATGGATCATGCTGGAGACGACATTGAAGACGCCGCCAACGATGCCGGGGACGCTGTAGAAAATGCGGCTAACGAAACCGGTGACGCAGTGGAAGATGCTGCCAACGAAGTTGAGGATGAAGTTGAAGGTAACGACGACTATTAATTCTATTAATAATTAACTAAACTTAGAACTATGAAAAAATTAATTTTAATGCTCGCTATTACCTTTAGTACCGCTGCGGTTTTTACTTCTTGTAGAGAAGAAAAATCTGGTGTGGAAAAAGCTGCAGACGATATTGAAGATGCTGCAGATGATGTAGGAGACGAAGTAGAAGATGCTACAGACGACATGTAGTAGCTGAAATTTTAACCAACCAAAGAAAAAATCCTTTTTGATTAAGTTCAAAAAGGATTTTTTTATTTAAGCCTGTTTCTTAAACGATTTTAATTCTCGTTTAAGATCTTCCATAGATTGTTTTAATTCTCTAAAAAGTCCGCTTTCTGAAGGATTATCTAAGTTAAAAGTAAGCTTGGAGTTTACCTGCCAGAGTTCCTGAATTTCGTTAATATTCACTTCAATTGGTAGATATTCTTCATTTAATGAAATTAAAAGAACCTTAGAAGCATCGGGGAGTTTTTGAAGTTTTTTAACCAGCACTGAATCCTGCAACACCACTACATAGATTTTATTATTACTGGCCTGATCTAAATCGGGAACGGCTTTAGCCAAAACCCATTCATTAGGATAATAATTGGGCAGCATACTATCTCCTTCAATTTGAAAACCGCGATAGGTTGCATTTCTAAATTCAGGTAACGGAATATCAAAAGCGGGTAATTGCTGGTACCATTCTACATCCTGAACGTTATGTGGATATCCGGCAGCAGCTTTTTGATTCACCATTACCATATTTTCATTATCTGAAGAATCTACGGTAACAACTTTTGGGCTTACATCGCCCTTGCTTAATTGCAAATATTTTTGCCCACTCTGTCCAAAAAGCCACAACGGATTTATCCCAAACTGACTTAAAAGCTCGGCTACCACTTTTCCTGATAGTTTAGTACGGCCGCGTTCAATATCGGCCGTAGAGTTTTTTATCCCTAAAAGTTCGGCAAATTCAGATTGCGTAAAGTTATTTTCCTCCCTTACTTCTTTAAAATGTTTAATGTCAATAGATGGTGGCTGCCCCATAATTTCTAATGTTTAGGAATTTATCCAATAATAATCAAATTTATTGGATAAATTCCATAATCGCAAAAGAAAATGTTTCCTATTCCTTGTTGGCAGCAAGTATTATTTCTATTTTTTCGGTAAGTTCTTCCACCTCAAATGGTTTTGCGATAAAATCGTTTGCTCCTGCATCTCTACATTTAGGCCCGGCATCGTGCAATGCCGACATCATAAGTACAGGGGTTTCGGCAATCTCCGGGTTTTTTCTTATTCCCGCACAAACATCGGTACCATCAACGCCAGAAATTAACATATCTAAAAGTACAATATCTATATTTTCCTTCTGAATTAATTCTTCTGCTATAAGTGGCTTTTCGGTGACAATTACCTCATAACCGTAAAATTCCAGTAATGTTTTTAACATTTCCCCAATTCCCGAATCATCATCTACCACTAGAATCTTTGTATTTTTCTCCATATTAATTATTTAAGAAGTAATTTGCTTGGCATCCAGAATAAATGAAAATTCTGAACCTTCGCCTAATTTACTTTTCACTTTTATTTCTCCGTTATGTCTTTCCATAATCTCGTTCGCCAAATATAATCCAATACCGAAACCAGAATAAGTTTCTTCACTTTTAACCCCAATCCTGTAAAATCGTTTAAAGATTTTTTTATGGTTTTCGGTACTTATTCCAATCCCATAATCTTTTACAATTACTTTTACCTTGTCTTTAGCTTCCTTTACAACGCTTACACTAATATTAAGGCTGCCGGGGGAATATTTTATAGCATTAATAATTAAATTAATAATTACCTGCCCAATACGGTCTCTATCTGCCATCACAACTCCGTTTACTTCACTCTCTAAGTCTATTTTATGCTGTGTATTGGTATAATTTATATCCTGAATAGTTTCGGAAACTAATTCATTTAAATTGAATTCTTCCCTCTTCAATTCCAATTGATTTTCCCGAATCCTGGAAAGATCAAGTATTTCTGAAATTAATCGTGTTAACCTTGAAACCTGGTGATTTATTCTTTCTAAAGAAGGTTGTAACGGCAATTTTGAAACTTCTGCTTCCTGCTGTTTTTTAATTAAACTTAGCAATAGTTGCACATAACCTTTTATAGAGGTAACCGGGGTTTTTAATTCGTGGCTTACCATTTTAAGGAATTCTTCTTTACGCTTTTCCTCTTCCTTAATTTTATCGATTTCAGTATTAGCGGCAATCCACATTTTCACTGAGCCATCGTCTTCCTTAACCGCTTCACACCGGCTTAAATGCCAGATATATTTCCCTTCTTTATTCTTTAATCGCAGTTGCATTTCTAGATCGCAGCCAGTGCCCAGACACTTTTCCCAGGCATCTAAATAAGATTGTTTTTCATCAGGGTGAATAAATGCTACCCAGCCAATTTCTTTAAGGTTTTCACTAGCCCGACCTGTAAAATCTAACCAGTTTTTATTGAAATAAATATCATTTCCATGTCCGTCGGTTTTTGAAACCATTCCCGGCATTAAATCGGCCATTTGCCTGAAATGAAATTCGCTTTCCTTCAACAGCATTTTAGATTTAACCGATTCGGTTACATCTATTGCCATATTTAAAATTCCGTAGATTTCCCCGTTTTTATCCCGTAGTGGTTTGTAAGTAAAGTTATAAAAGCCGGTATGCATTTCACCGTCTATAAGTAAATCTACTTTATCTTCTTTACCCCAATAGATTTCCCCTGTGGTAAACACATTTCTCAACAGTTCCAGGAAGGGCTGCCCATCTAATTCGGGGAGAGCCTTTTCTAAGGGCGTTCCTACAACCGATTTATTTTTTCCCCATAGCTTAAGCATAGCGTCGTTTGCCAACTCAATATTCATATCAATCCCGGTATAAATAGCGGTCGCTACCGTGGCTTCTTTCACTATGCCCTGTAAACGGTGTTCTTTTTCCCGCACCAGGTTTTCTTTTATCCTTTCGTCGTGTACATCTATAACAGTACCAATCATTCCCTCGTACTCGCCGTTGGAGTTAAACCGGGGGCTTCCTTTATCTATAACCCACCGGTAATCTCCCTTTGCACTTTGAAGACGAAAGGTGGAGCTGTAATGTTTTCTTTCCTTTTGGGCTTCAAGAAAAGTCTCTTTAGCACCTTTATAATCTTCAGGATGCGTTGTTTTTAACCAACCAAAGACTTTGGCATCTTCTACTTCCTGGCCGGTATAACTATACCAATTTTTATTTAAAAAGGTACTTTTTCCATTTTCATCGGTTATCCATATAATAGCCGGTACCGCATCAATCACCTGGTTTAACCGGTCTTCACTTTCTTCAATTTTTTTACGAGCCAGCACCTGCTCGGTCACATTAATAGCGTGGACAAAAACTCCATCTATTTTACCTTTTTTGTTCCGGGTAGGTTCATAAACAAAATTGAGGAAAGAATTTTTAATCTCTTCATTTTCGTCCTGAAGCTTAATTGGGGTTTCATTTCCAATATATGGTTCACCGGTAGAATAAACTGTATCTAAAAGATCTATAAAACCTTGATTTCCCACTTCTGGAAGAGCCTTTTTTACGGTTTTTCCTATAATATTTCTATTGCCAATTAATTTTAGGTAATTCTCATTAGCTACTTCAAAAATATGCTCGGGTCCTCTAAGAATGCAAATCGCAGCAGGCGCATTAGAAAGTATATTATCTACAATTTTATTAAAAACTTTCTCCTGGCGGGACAACCCCACACTTGATTTAAGTCTTTTAAAACTCAAGAGAATTAAAGAGTTTTTCTTTGGCAGGGAAAGTAAAGAAGCGTTTACCGAGAATTTTTTTCTTTCATTTTCTGAAAACTTCACCTCAACAGTGCTATCGGAAATCGTTTTTTCCCCGCTTTGAAGTTCTTCCAGAATTTCTCTGAATCCAGCAGTATCAAATTGCTTTTTATTAAAAGTAAAAACTGAACCCCCTTCTTCAATATTACTAATTCTAAATTTTTTCTCAAAATTAGCATTGTATGCCACAACATTTTGGCCTGTATCCAGTACCAATAAGGGCTCTCTAACGGTTTTAATAAATCCGTCAGCATAATTTTTAAGATTGTCTAATTCCTCTTTAGGAAGTTTAGAGGTGCCAGATTCTACCATAAAATGTTAACTAAATCTTCGGTTTAAATGTGCTAAATTAAAGGCACTAAAATACTATTTTTAAACAGTAATTTCCTTTTCTATTTCTTATGAAAATCATAAAGTTATAGATCAAAGAAGGGAGAAAAAATGGCAATAGAAAAACCGATAAAAATGACTTTCTACCGGTTTTGAAGATGTTAAATTGAAAAAAAATTATTGTGCTAAATATCCGCCATCTATAGGATAATAAGCTCCAGTAGCGAAAGACGACTTCTCACCAGCCAGCCACAAAAATAGCTGAGCCACCTCATCGGCTTCTCCTAATCTGCCAATTGGATGTACATTTACCAATTGCGATAATAAATCTTTATCTAAATCTTTTAACATTGGCGTATTTATAAACGCAGGCCCAACAGAATTCACCCTTATTCCTTTAGCTGAATATTCCAATGCAGCAGATTTTGTTAAACCTACCACCCCATGTTTTGCCGCTACATAAGCTGCCGAATTCGCAAAACCCACGCTTCCTAAAATAGAGGCCACATTAATAATTGAACCGTTTCCATTTTTGAGCATTGCTGGAATTTGATACCGCATTCCGTAGAAAACCCCTGAAAGATTTATCGCGATCACCTTATCCCAACCCTCCACAGGATATTCACCAACCGGATGCTGCGGCCCCCCAACCCCGGCATTATTTACGGCAATATCGAGTTTACCAAATTTCTTTACCACTTCGGCAACACTGTTTTCAGAATCTTTGGCTTTTGAAATATCTGCCTTAAAAAATACCGCTTCTCCTCCATCTTCAGTTATTTTCTTCACCAGTTTTTCTCCTTTTTCAACATCGATATCAGTTAAAAAAACCCGGGCACCTTCCTTTGCAAAAAGCAAAGCTGTACTTTCTCCTATTCCCGATGCCGCTCCAGTTATGAGCGCTACTTTACCTTTTAATTCCATGACCTGATTTATTTTAATTAAACAGCTTAAAATTAGCGTTTTAAAACTCTAAATAATATGATGAAGATCAGGAAATAATATTTTAAGTAACTTGGCTTAAAATTCAGTAAAAATGAAAAGCTTAACCTACCTTTTAATTTTTATAATTAACATTACACCAAGCCTGGCACAGGAGCACAAACTTCAAAAAGGTTTTGTATATGTTAATGAAAAAATTCCTGATATTAAATTAGATATTCGATATGCCCGGAGTAATAATTTCATAGGAAAACCGGTAAACGCCTACCATAAACCTGTTGCCATTTTAACGGAGGAAGCTGCCACATCGCTTGAAAAAGCTCAAAAAGATTTAATGGCTGAAGGTTATTGTTTAAAGATTTTTGATGCTTACCGTCCCCAAACCGCAGTAAACCATTTTATAGCATGGGCTAAAAAACCCGAAGACACACTTACCAAACAAAAATTCTATCCCGATGTGGCTAAAAAAGATCTTTTTCAGTTAGGATATATAGCTACTAAGTCTGGGCACTCCCGTGGCAGTACCGTAGATCTTAGCATTATTGATGCCCAGACAGGGGAAGAAGTAGATATGGGTAGCGGCTACGATTTCTTTGGTGATATTTCACACCACGGCACAAATAAGATCACTAAAGAACAAAAAGCCAATCGTTCTTTGCTAAAGCGAATAATGATTAAAAACGGGTTTAGACCTTATCCTGAAGAATGGTGGCATTATACTTTGCGAAATGAACCATATCCTGAAACTTACTTTGATTTTCCCGTTCAGTAATTCTTGAAATTTTATGCAGAAAACTTTACAATTCCCCTACGCTATTAAAATAATTAGTTTAGTCCTGATTCCGGTGACTCTGGCGCTTATAATTTTCTCAGAAAATCTTGCTACCTATTTTAAAGTCGAGAATGAACTACTAAGCTGGATTTCTAAAACCTTTTTCTTCCTGGCTTTAGTTTTACTAAGCCTTTCAAAGGAAAAAAATGAAAGTGAAGAATTAAAATTAATTAGACACAGGTATGCTTCGCAGGCACTAATGTTTGGTGTTTTTCTAATTTTCTATCATTTAATTTTAGAGTTTATTTCCTGGGATGGTAGTGTAGAACTGGAGAGCGGATACAATATAATGACCGCTCTTTTATTATTTTACCTGTTTCTTTTCCATTTTAGAAGAAGAAATAATAAAAAGTAGATATTTCTTATTTTAGCTCTATTATTTAAGCTTTTAACGGAAGTGAAATTAGATCAAGAAAACAAGCAGCGTTTATAAAAATTTCTTCGGAAGAAAACGTTTAAGCCTGAAACTCAGAAACGGAAAAACAAGACATCTTCCAGCTAAAGCCCAGAAAGAGATCCAGGAAATCCAGAATTTTATAAACTCGCAACAGAAAGTAACAAGTTAGATTCTGAAATGATCCCGAAGCGTCGGGACAGAATGACGAGTAAAACAAATCCCCGAAAACATAAAGTTTCCGGGGATTTTAATTAATTCTGACCTAAAAATTAAGCCTCTACATCTAACGCAGCATCTATCCTGGCGATTAGATCTTCCCAGTGATATTGGGTTAACGAATGATTTGTTCCAGATTTTCTTCGATTAATTTCACGCTTTAAAGTTTGCATTTCGCCTCGCATCAAAGGCAAAATATCAGACTTCAGCAATGCCTGGTTATCTTCAGCATTTAATTTCTTAAGATATTCTGAAGCAATATCTACATAAGAACGTTGCAGATTTCGCCGGTAAGCATCAACTTTATTTCGATTATAAAGTTCGCTAAAAATACCATCTCGCAGTTCTTTCATTAAATTCACAGCGGTATAGGCTTCGTCACCATTTACTTCTTCGTTGGCTATCATTCGGTTTAAGCGATCTTCATCCAGCAAATTATTCAGGGCACGGGTTTGTAAACCCTGCACCCGTTCTATCGCTCCCGAAGCTCCAATTCGGTTTAAAATTTCCTGGTTAAGCAACCAATCGGGCTTGGTAAACGCTTCTTCTACCAGGAAGTCAACAGCTTCTTTTTGTTTTTGCTTTGGCACATTTTCGTAAACCACTCCATCCTGATTTGAGGTTTTTCGGGTTTCGTAAACGCCGCCAACATTCGCAACCACGTGAGAAGTATAGCCCCGCCACATATAAGTTAATTCACGATACACTTCTTCAAGATCGTCATAAGCGTAACCATCTTTGGAAGTCCAGGTTATTAAATTTGGAACTACTTTTTTAAGATTTGCCAATCCATATTCGCTGGTTTTTACCTGGTCGTCTCCCAAACTTTCTCGTTGTGATTGCGGGTCTACCCCGGCATAACCATTTCCGAATTCATACCAGGGATCTCCTGCTTTTTCCAAAATCCATTTATCCAACTTTTCTTTTTCTGCTTCAGGAGAATCGGCTTCTGGAATATATCTATAACCCCAATTAATGGCATATTTATCGTACGGCCCCATCATTCTAATATACCGCACCCCTTCATCTTCGGGTTGTGCTACATAATTTACCCGGGCGTAATCCATTATAGAAGGAGTTAAACCATATTTCTGCGTGAATTCAGCCGATCTTAAAGAATCGGTTGGATAAGCCGAGCTGGCTTTCATATTATGCGGAAGTCCCAGCGCGTGGCCAACTTCGTGCGCAATCACCATACGCATCATTTCCCCAATTTCAGACTCGGGAGTGTTTAAGGTTCTCGCATCTTCGGTTTGCGCTCCAGCCTCAATCATATACCGATTTCGGTAAGACCGCAAATGATTGTGGTACCAGATAATATCACTTTCAATAATTTCCCCGGTTCTAGGATCGGTTACTGAAGGTCCCACCGCATTTCTGGTAGTACTCGCCACATAACGAACCACCGAATATCTCACATCTTCCGGGCTAAATTCAGGATCTTCTTCTTTGGTAGGCGGATCTTTAGCGATTATCGCGTTTTTAAAACCTGCTTCTTCAAAAGCTACATTCCAGTCTTCAATTCCCTGCTTAAAATATGGCCTCCATTTTTCTGGAGTGGCAGGATCCAAATAATAAACTATAGGTTCTTCAGGCTCTACGAGTTCTCCACGCTTATAGGCTTCAATATCTTTTGGCACCAATTTCCAGCGGCGAATTAGTTCATAATCATCGGCTTTTAATTCTTCCGAATTATAATCGTATTTATCTATGGTAAACCAGCCCACACGATGGTCTGCAATTCTTGGCTGCATTTTCGCATCGGGCAGTAAGATCATAGATTGATTCATCATCATAGAAATGGTCCCGGCCTGGTCTCTGGTTGGTGGCTCTTCGGCCTCGTAAGTCATTACGTGCTTTATCTCTACATTTTTTGGGTAAGCATTGGCAGATTCTATATAAGACCTGCTCTGGTCTAACTTTTTTACTTTATAACGCTTTCTAAGCGAAGATGAAAGTCCGTTAATAGCCCGTACTTCGTTTTCAAACAAATCTCCAACTTCTATTACCACACTTGTAGAATCGTTGTTATAAGCTTCAATTTTTGAGCTGAAAAGAATTGGAAAATAATTATTGGCCTGCACCGATTTATAAATAGGCGATTCTTCGTCGCTCATATTTTCAAAACTAATCACTTTTACATCTATATTTCCTTTACGTTTGGTCCAGCGAACCACCTGCTCGTTCACTTTAGAACCGGCATTCACATAACCGCCGCCATAACCGTCTGGAACTCCGGCAATACGGCTTACCAGTAGCATATCTTTATCCAGCATCTCCATTGGGATTTCAAAGTAAAGCTTATCGTCTACAAAATGTGTGGTAAAAAGCCCTTCATCAGACGCTGCTTCTGAAGTAATGACCTCTTTATAAGATTTTAATCCGTTTGTGGATTTTTTTGAAGTGTTCTCAGCCGACATATCTTTACCGCCAAAAACCGATTTTTCACTTCCGCAGCCGGCTGCAAGTAACGCCGCCAGCCCCAGAATTGGTAATTTTTTAATCATAGATTTTCATTTTGGCCTCAAGATAAGGAAACCTGCTAAAATTTTTAAAGTATAAGCAGGGAAGAATTTAGATATTTGAACGGCATCCTGAACTGGTTTCAGAGATTAAAAAATATTAATATTCACAAATTATATCCTGAAATAAATTCAGGATGACGTATTAAAACTTCTATAAATTTAAATGCCTTTTTATTCCGAAGAAATTTTAGAACTACTTTCGGTATTCATCCAGCGGTCCCAGAAGGTAAAATAAAGCCCGAAATTGGTCTTAAATTCGGCGTGATGAAAATGATGATGCGTGGCACCAATAAATAATTTTCCCAGGCGGCTTTTTATAAAAGCTTCGGGATAAATTTCAATATCTAAATGATTTATCACACTACTAAGCGTCATAAAAATTAAATAAACCCCAATTACAATTGGATGAACCGGTAAGACCAGTAAAATTGCGGGAATGATAAGCGCTTCCAGCAAAGATTCCCAGGGATGGAACGAAAATGCAGTCCAGGGACTGGGCACTAAACTATCGTGATGTACTTTGTGAATTTTTTTAAAAACTTTGGGGTTATGCATCCAACGGTGCACCCAGTAATAATAAGTTTCGTGAAGTAGAGAAAGTAAAATAAAACTTGACGGCAAATACCAGATTCCAAATTTTTCAATATCCAGATAAATCGCGGTAAAACCTTTTTGCCATAGAAAATAAGTTAGCGCTCCAAAAAACCCAAAAACAACCGAAGACCACATACTCCAGTAAATTTCCTTTTTTAACTGTCCTTTTCTAAAACCGCGCCTACTTAATCTTTTACTCCTGAATTTATCACTTCTTAAGCTATAATAATACCAGTAAAATATCCCTGCGGAAATTAAATATCTTAGAAAAACCGCGGCAAAGAAAATGCCCACACAAACTAAAAAAAGTCCCGGGTTATTAATTTCGAAGAATATCATACAAACCGAATGTAGCGAATAAGACGGTTATTTGAAAATCAAGTTTTCAGAAAATATTCTTAAAACTTAGTAGAATTCAATTGGCTTTGGGGTTTGCAAAACCTTATAATCTCTTCAATTTACTATCTTCGGGATAACTTAGCCAAAATGCCAGTTATGAAGAAAAAAATTGATCTTTTTTATCTGAAATTCATATTTCTAATCGGTTTCCTACTAATTAGCAGTTTACCTGTTAAAGCCCAGTTTCCGTTAGGAAACACTCAAAACAATGAAGCTGCCTCCCAGGAGATTCCTGAGGATATTTTAGGCAGAAGAACGCCACGAGGTACGGTAAACGGATTTATAAATGCTATGGCCGGGCAAAATTATAATCGCGCCGCGAGATATCTCAATTTTCCCGAGACTATTAACTCGGAAGAAGAAAAGGAACGGTTAGTCCTGGTTTTACAACGCTTATTCGATCAAAAAGGAAGTATTTTACCCTATTATTTAATTAGTGATGATCCTAAAGGAAAAACCGATGATGATTTTGAACCAAACCTGGAGAAAGTAGGAAGTATAAATCCTGACGATGAGTTAATTGAGATTTTCTTGAAACAGCACAAGGATGAAACAGGAAATCCAATCTGGCTTTTTTCTGCTGAAACTGTTGGAGCTATAAGCTCGGTTAGCCTTCAAAATTCTGCACTTGTAGATCAAATAATTCCCGGGGTTCTTAATAAGTATCTTTGGGGCGGTGTCCCCGCAGGTCAATGGATAGTTGCCTTGTTACTTATTGGTTTAAGTTACTTAATATCTTTTTTGGTTATTTCTGCACTAATCTTTCTTCTAAAAAAACTATGGAAAAGAATTAGAGAAGAACCAATTTCAGGAATAATTACAGCCGTTAAACTTCCTTTAAAATTATATGTTGCCGTTTGGATATTTGTGGCCCTCACCAGAAACCTTGAACTATCTATTATTTTACGCCAAAAATTTAGTGCGATCACCATAATAGTAGGCATTGTGGCCATCCTTATTCTTCTCTGGCGATTATCTGATTTTATTGGAAAGTTTAGTCAGGAAAAAATGCTATTACGCGGTAATCCGGCGGGAGTTTCAATAGTATTATTTCTTCAACGGGCTGCTAAAATAGCCATTGTAATTTTTGGTATTATATTTAGCTTAGGCGCAATTGGCATTGACGTTACGACTGGTTTGGCCGCCCTGGGAATTGGTGGTATCGCACTGGCCCTGGGTGCCCAAAAAACCATAGAAAATTTTGTGGGAAGTATAACCTTAATTGCCGATAGGCCAATTCGGGTAGGTGATTTTTGTCGGGTAGGAGAAGTAACTGGAAATATTGAAAAAATAGGTATTAGATCTACCCGAATTCGCACATTAGACCGCACCGTGGTAACCATTCCCAACGGAGCATTTTCTTCAGATACTATTGAAAATTATGCGCATCGGGATAGGTTTAGATTTGTAAGTGTCCTAAATTTTAGATACGAAACTTCACCTGACCAGCTACGTTATTTACTTACCGAGTTAAGAAAAGTACTTTATGCTCATCCCAAAGTTTATGAAGAACCTGCAAGAATTCGTTTTATTGGTTTTGGGGCACATTCTTTAGATGTTGAAATTTTTGCCTATCTGGATGCTTTAGACTTTAGTGGATTTATGGAAATTAGGGAAGATCTTATGCTAAGAATGATGGATGTTGTAGAGCGTAGCGGTACCGATTTCGCCTTCCCTTCACAAACTATTTACTTCGGAAAAGACCAGGGACTTTCTAAAGAAAAAACAGCTGAAGCTGAAGCTGCAGTAGAAAACCTAAAAAAGGAACGCGAAATGCCGCTTCCACAATTTACCAGGGAACAAATTGATGCCCTTAGAAACAAATCCAGTTATCCGCCCGAGGGTTCCAGCACATCTATTTAGAAAAATGGGGTTTAATTTCAGTTTCTACAAAATTTCAAGCTTTTTTCTTATTACAAAATTATAAAACCTAGTGATCACTTAAAACACACATTCTTAACAAATACCAGCTACAGATAGTTAATATTATCTTAAATTTATATATTAGCCCCTAACAAATGTTGTAAAAATGAAACTCCAAATTTCAGGACTAATAGCAATTCTTCTTTTGTTTATCGCTTGTGAAAATTCCTCTGAATCTAATGAGAGACCAGGGTCTCCCTATTGTAGTCCCTTATAACGATAGTATTTCTACTTATTCTTAGAACTAATAAGTAAACTACCTCGGGGCAAGCCCACGAGGCATTTTATAAGAAAAACGTTTTGATTCGAGACATCCCGGTGCTTCGGGACGGAGCATTTAAATTTCGATTATCGAGTAAAATCCCTATAGATTTTGGAAAACCTATGCTAGGGGTATAAATTTACATTCCAGCATAATTATAAATAATGAGTGAAACCAAGAGAAAAAGAAAATATCGTGGAGAAGAGGCAAAATGGCCTCATCAAATTCCAATATCTGGCTGGATAGATATTGGGAAACGGGTTTTTAAGGAGATGAAGTTAGATCATGTTCAAATAATTTCAGCCGGCGTAGCTTTTTATTTCTTTCTCGCTATTTTTCCAACTTTTATTGCAGCAATCTCTATCTATAGCCTGGTTTTAGAGCCTTCCGAAATTGAAAGTCAGATTGCACATTTAAGTTCAATTTTACCCAAACAGGCTTTTGGAATGATCACCGAATTCCTGGAACCTATTCTCAAGCGATCCAGAAAGGAAATTGGCTGGGGTTTGTTAATAAGTATTTCAGTAAGTATTTGGAGTGCCAACAAGGGTACAAATGCTCTTTTTGAAGGTGTAAATATTGCTTACGACGAAATTGATGGAAGGGGCATTATCAAAAAAAACCTTCTTAGCCTACTTTTTACCACGGGCGGTTTATTTGTTGGACTTATTAGTTTATTAATTGTTATTTTCTTTCCGTTATTGGTAAAAAACCTGGGATTAAACCCCAGTCTCGAAGCCATCTTGCAATGGTTTCGCTGGGTGTTTCTCGGATTTATTTTAATTCTTAATTTAACTATGATTTATAAAATTGCTCCTTATAGAACTAACCCCAAGTTTATCTGGGTGAGCTGGGGAGCCATAATTGGTGCAATATTTTGGCTTGCCGGTTCTATGTTATTCTCCTGGTATGTAGCTAATTTTGGTAGCTATGCAGATCTCTACGGAAGTTTTGCCGCAGTAGCTATTTTATTGTTATGGCTATTTCTAACCGCCTTTATTGTACTTATGGGCGCCGAAATAAATTCAGAAATGGAACATCAAACTCGCTACGACACCACAGTGGGATTAGAAAAACCCATGGGAGAAAGAAATGCCTACCACGCCGACCATTGCGCTGTAGAAGACCCGGAAGAAAATTGTTGATTGGCTGAAATAATTATAAATCGCATTCGAGATGAAGAAAAATTAGCTAAGATGGAAGAATGGAAAAGCCCGGTAAATGTATTTCGAAATTTGTCGAATAAATGCACGTCTTCCAATAAATTCAAATATTATCTGAAGATTAAGTAAAGCGATTAAAAAAAAGTTAATTTGAAAAGACAAACAACTATTCTATTCTTTTATAAACCTCAGCTTTTCTATCTATAACAACATCTAATTTATTATAGTTTGTATTTGAAATCATGTGCATGGTATTGCTATCAGGGAAAGCAATTTCATCTCGAACATTGCTACCATTCTCACCACTAATTCTATATTTTCCTTCGGAAAGTTGCTCCCAGTTTAAATTTGTAGTAGCCATTTCATTTAAAACACAATCTCCTAATGGTGAATGATAATGAACAGCTTCTAAATTGCCATTTACTTTAAAATAAAGCGTGCTTTTTTCAGAGCATTCAGAAGCTTCAGACTCCATAGTTTCTTCCTCTTCAGGATATTCTATAATACCATTATACCTCCATTTTCCTACAATAGGGTTATCAGAATCTCCTAAATGATCATCTCCGTTAGAACACGCAAATAGAACAAACGGTACTAATAATAAAATTCTTTTCATTAAAATGTGGTTTAAAAGCGCCAAATATAAAAACAACTTCTTTTGTAAAGAAAATATAAGTAAGCACATTCTTTATGGTGAGCTTCTGAGCTTTTCCAGATTAAATATAAATTAAAAAACTTATTACAGAATATTCTAAAGAGATTTAGAAATTGACATAAACAAAAAAGCCTTGAAAATCAGATGATTAACAAGGCTTTAAGTACTCGGGACGGTAGTGTTTCCTTAAAATTTTAAGTTCGTTTCCGATATCAACAAAAACCAGCATAAGCTTAGTAAAATCAACAGCTCACGGCACTATGTTGTCCCAGGTTAAATTGTTATGGATTGCGCAAAATTCTTTTATATTCTTCCTCGTGCGTACATTTTGCGTACAACAAAAATGAATATGTCTTATCTTTATAATTACTCAATAAATCCTTATGGCTACAATATATTTTCTTTACCGTTCCAAAAGGCAACATGCTCCACTTACAGTGCGCCTACAAGATAAGGATAATAATAACAAAAAGTTTCAATTTGAAGCTAAAACAGAGTTGGAGGTTCCAAAAGAGTATTGGAATACTACAAGGCATAAAAGGCGGGGTTTAGATGCAGTTGACAAAAGAAAAATAGCCGAAGTTAATTCAAAACTGTCCGAATTAGAAGACTTTCTTCTTTCTAAGTATAAGAAGCAAAAACCCAAACCTGAACAGAAAAATTGGCTTAAAGAAATTCTTTACAATTTTTACAATCCAGAGGAAGATGAACATGTGGATGATGAAATTAAAAGTGATTTAATAACAGATTGTATTCAAGAATTAATAGATCATTCTCATACCCGAGAAAATGCTCGAGGAGGCTTGGGAATCTCTTTAAGTAGGGTTAAATCCTATAAAAACCTTTTGAACGTTTTCAAAAAGTACCAAGGGGCTAAAAAGTATCGAGTGAAAGATGTAGATATCAAATTTGGTAGAAAATTTTTAGATTGGCTACTCAGTTCACAAAATTATTCTGAAGGTTATGCCAGAAAAAAAATTGATGATCTCAAGTCAGTCTGTGCAGATGCTGAAATAAATGGTTTAGAAGTTAGTCATCAACTTAAGAAGGTAAAAGGAGGAAAAACAAAAAATGACTTCATCATTTATTTAACTCCTGAAGAACTTCTTAAAATTGAAAAGGCCCAATTAGAATCTGATAGTCTTAAGAATGTCAGAAAATGGCTATTATTGGGTTGCAATATTGGTCAAAGGGGAGGTGATCTTCTACGTCTATCAGAGGATAATTTTATCACAAGAAATGGCTTGGAACTAATTGAACTGAAACAACAGAAGACAGGCAAAAATGTTAGTATACCTGTACTTCCCACCACAAAAGAAATTTTAAAGGAAGGACTACCCTACCCAATAGCCCTTCAAAATTTTAATAACGATTTAAAAATTCTATGTAAAACTGTTGGAATAAATTCACTTACAGAAGGAGCAAAAATTGTTATGCTTGGTGAAAACGGAGAAATACTTGAAAAAGATGAAAAAGGCAGGTATAAAGAGAAAGGTACTAAAAGAAAAATAACCGGCACTTTTCCCAAACACGAATTGATTACTTCTCACGTATGCCGCAGGACTTTTGCAACTAACCAATATGGTATATTTCCAACACCATTATTAATGAGAATCACCGCACATAGTACGGAAAAAATGTTCTTAGGATATATAGGAAAATCTGCTATGGATAGTGCCCAGCAAATAGCAGATTTATACGAAAAACTGGCGGCTAAAAGTTGATTTTAGTTAAATGGGAATTATTGTGAATCCAATCATATCGATCTAAAAGATGAAGCCGAAAAATATTGAATATAACCAGTTACAGCTACCAGTTTTAAAGCTATGTTCCTTAAAGCAATTCCAGGAAATCGATATCAATTCCGCATTTTACGATTTTTATTTTAAGAAAGCCCACGGAAGGTATTTTAAGGTTGATATGGAAATCTTTATGAGGGACCTGTATAACGATATTCTAATCTTCATCAATAATTATAAAGTCATGCCTTACCAGGTCAAGGCCTATTTCAATACTACTTATAAAAGACCTCTACTCTATAAAGGAGTACCGTTACAAACAAAAGAAAAATACCACTTTCTATTATTTGAAGCTATTGTTCAGCAAATAACAGGAGTCTTAGCTGTCGATAAAAATTTACCGAGCTTACCCATACAAAGTCAACCCCATCTACTTACTGAATATGATTTTATTCAAGCTTTTCATAATAAACTGGAGGAATTTCATCTTCCAGAGAAGGATAATATTATCACCGAATTTTTCACCTTCCATAATCCGCTACCACAATATTCCCAACAGGACACTCTAGATTTCAAAAAATCTATTCTCAGCCTTGATAAACATTATAAAGTAAATAGTATTTTACAAGAGCGGGAATTGAAAGAATTCCGCGAGGAAAATCGTATTAAATGGCTGGGTACTCCTCTCGAACTGGCCGAGTTAATTAAAGCACTTATCCAGGCTAAAAAAATTAATGGCGGATCCGAAAAAGAAGTATTTGATTTTTTTCAGCAACTATTAGATTTACCTTTTGACAAGCGTGAAAAACTTCAATCTATAAGAAAACGTTCCACAGACTTAACACCCTTAATTCACGAGCTGGAATTCCATTTGAAACAATGGATAAACCGATCTTAACTTAAGAAAAAGTTAAAGTTATGACGTACTAACGACATAGTATGCCAATGGTATGCCATTAGATTTTATTGATTTGCATTGTAAACCAAAAAACACAATGTAATGAAAAAAGTTATCCAACTACACCAGACAACTCCTGAAGAATTAGTAAACGTTATTCTACTTGGAGTGAAAAAAGAAATTGAAATCCTTAAACAAGAATTTCGTCCAAAGGAACCGGAAGAATACCTCACAAGAACTGAAGTTTCTAAAATGCTTAAAATTGACCTTTCAACTGTACACCACTGGACCAAGCGGGGCAAACTGAAACCATATGGATTGGGACGACGTGTGTATTATAAGCGAAGCGAAATTGAACAGGCACTTATTGATTTAAGCCCAATCCATTAGAACCGGTTTCTCAATCCACTTATAAATTTTATTCCTATGAACGGATACGAATTTTCAAGGGCGTGGTTTGATTTCAGTTTTAATCATCCTAACAAAGTTAAACCCGTACATACCGCTATTTACTTTTTTGCCATAGAACGCTGCAATAGATTAGGCTGGAAAGAAACATTTGGCTTTCCTACCGATCTGGCTATGGAAGCTTTGGGAATCAAGAACTATAAAACTTATATCCGCGCCCTTGAAGATCTAGTGGATTGGAATTTTATTCAATGGAAACAGAAAAGCAAAAACCAATACACCTCCAACATTATTGCTTTGGTAAAAAATACCAATGCACCGCCTAAAGCATTGGACAGAGCATTGCATAAAGCAGTGTCCGGGCACTGTACTCAGCAAGTCCGAAGCATTGCGAGTATAGATAAACAATTAAACCTTAAACTAAAAAACCTTAAAACTTTAAATAAAAAAGAATTTCTAAAAGTTGATAAATCTGAAATTCCTGAAAACTACCTGGTCTATTTCAACTGGGCGGTTAAATTTCAGCAACTCTTTTTAAAAAATTTAAAAAATAAAGGCGCACCAACAAAAAAAGTAGACCAGGCGGGATTCGATGATTGTTTGATGCCAATTCGATTGATGCTGGAAAAAGATGGTGTTTCAGAAGAACAACTTCAGCTTGCCTATGAGTTGCTAAATGGTTCTGAAGAATTTTGGAAAGGAATAATCCTAAGCACCCACAAACTCAGAGAGAAAATCGGGCAGTTGATCGCCCAGGGTAATAAGCCGATGAGACTTAAAACAATGGACTTACAGGTTCAGCATAAAATCCAGAGTTATGACTAGCACCCAGTTTCCAGATATTATATCAAAGCCTGTTGTAAAAAATAGGCAACCTGACTTTAAACGAACACTGGTTAGCAAACAAGTGTTCTGGAATTTATTTCGCACTCAGTATCCCGAATTCCAAATAACGGAGGAAAATCAACATATAGTTTTCAGCATTTTCCGGTATTTCCTCCAACAGCCTAATTTTAATGAGTTTGGTATAATAAAAAATAAACCAGGACTTGACAAAGGATTGTTGGTGTATGGAGGTTACGGCGTAGGAAAATCCACGCTTTTTGATGCCATTCATAACATTGGAAGAATAATTCTGGATCGAACCCGAAGTACACAACTTTGGTTTCCTCGGATCTCAACTGTTCACCTACTTACCAGGTATTACGAATCACAAAAAAATAAAAACAGCATTTTTAAACTAGAAGATTATTACCGCGGAAAACTTTATCTGGATGATGTGGGTAAAGAAGATAAAGCCTATAACCGGGAAGAGATCATCGGAAAATTGCTTTATGAAAGACACCAGCGAAGATTAAAAACTTTTGTGACTACCAATGAAAACCCCTCAGCAATATCGGCCCGGTATGGACATCATATTGGAGACCGGTTGCCGGAAATGTTCAATATCATTAAATGGGAAGGTAGAAGTTGGCGAGAATGATTAGTACTTACAAAGTCCTCACCACATTTTCCACGCCTTCGCAAAAGCTACAGCTTAGGAAAAAGAGGTTCGTCCAAAAAAGAGGATTCGGAAGTAAGCCAAAAAAAGAGTTTGATAGCCTAATTTTAGAAGCTCAAAACTAGAAAATGAATCAGGGAAATAAGATTACAGCTATTAACTTTTTTGACTTACCTCCTCAAGAGATTTTAGCCCTAAAAGAATCAAGGGAGAAAGTAGTCAAAGATGGATTTTAGAAAATTTTAAAGGAGTTCCAAGGCTGATCATTAAGCACATGATTTTAGTGATTTAGTGATGTGAAAAAGCTATTTAAATTTTAGAAGCGAAGCGGATGGAATTTGAATAGCAAGAGGGTAACCTGCTAAAGCAAGGTTACAATTTTCAAATTCCTGATATTCAATTATTTATGATTTTTAATACTTAAAACCCTGGTGTATAAACAATAAGGATTATTCGTTAGCTACTGAAAACAGGGGAATAATCTACTGTACATAGTGGATACTTAGGAGCCATACTTTAATTTAAAACACTGTTATTCAGTGCTTTATAAATTATTAAAAATATGTAATAAAATGATCGATGGAGCAAAAACCAGTTCTTTTGTCTGAACAAGCCCAGTAGCAAAGAAAAAAATTACTGTAATGGAAACAAATAAAGATAGAAAAAGCCTGTTTTCTGCAATTAGTATTAATCGTATCACGGCAGCACGATTTCGTAAGTTTTCAAAAAATGTAGCTCCCTCTCATTCGGAAAGCCTGGATGATATGATGGACTTTTTTGAAGTCACAAAGATTCATCCCAGGAGTCCAATTTTTAGGCACTATGTCGGGCTTTATAATTATATAATTGGCCGATTGGATTTTATTATTGCCCTGCTCAGGGAGCACGAAGAAAAATATCATAAGCCTACTTATAATATGCTTGCAGGACTTTTTGATAAAGCTGAAAAAATGGAGGCTAAAACAAGACCACTGGAGGAAACAAATATTAGAAGATTGACCAAGGAGGAATGGGAGCTAGAAGATGGGAAAGTTTCGCAGGAGGAATACGATTTGCTTAAAAATGCACGGCAAAAAGATCGAAGGGAATTTTCAGAAATGATCTCTAAGATTATCAAAGGGATAACTAAAGTAGAACCTACCTTTGGAAAGCCGTACTATAAAATAGATATTAATTTTACCGAACTAGATATTCTTAAAAGAAAATATGAAGAATAGGAAACCCATTATCTAAATAGAACAACGCCCCTATGCTTTTTTTACTTTACGCTTAATTTCCCGTACACTATAAAAACAGCATAGGATCCGGCGAAAGTTATGGTAGATATGGGGCTTAATCATCTTAAATTTGGCTAAGAAATCATATCAGCAAATGTATCTAAAATATTATCTAGAGTATTACAAGTAAATTATGAGGTTCTGCTCTAAACTAATATTACAACACTAATTTTCTAAAGAGGATACTGAACTGACAATGATATTAAAAAGAATCAGAAACTTAAATTCCAATTTAGTGTTTCGATAATTAGAAAAAGGGAGTGTTCTTAAAAATAAGGAAATCGGTGGTAGTTGAAGATTAAATTATCCGCCAGCTCTGCGCATCTTCCGAAGCTATTATAGGTGGACCAGTCAGAGAAAAAATTGCAATAGATTAGATCTCCTTGTTTTGCACAACCATTGCAGTAATCTTTTCATACTTTTGTATAATATGAAAATTCTGGCGATCATATTATCTGCTTATTTCCTGGGGCTTAACTTCATCCCCTGTGATGATGCCGTAGTTTATGATGGTCAGGAAGAATTTTCAGTAGTATTTGATGCTGATCAAGATCACCGGGAAAGTGATAGACAGGATGAATGTCCACCTTTCTGCCAGTGCCATTGCTGCCATGTCCACGTGATTCAATTCAGCACCATTACATTTGAAGTCTTAGAACCTGCCATTTCTACCTTAATTGTTCAAAAAGGAGAAAAATTTGGCGAAGAAATTCCCAATACCCACTTTCAGCCTCCCCGGGTTTAATTCAATTCACAGGATACTTATGTCCTTTTGATATTGATCATTCTTTGATCAATCACATTTTTAATTGAATTAAATCCTTTTTTATGATTAACAAGATCATTGATTTTTCGATCAATAATAAATTTATTATTGGGCTGCTTACCGTAGTCCTCATCGGGGCTGGAATTTGGAGCATGTTACAGGTTCCCGTAGATGCCCAGCCCGATATTACCAATAACCAGGTACAGGTGATTACCCAGGCTCCTAACCTGGGAACCGAAGATATTGAACAGTTCGTAACTTATCCTGTGGAAATTGCTATGAGTAATTTGCCGGGAGTAAATGAAATCAGGTCTGTTTCCAGATTCGGCCTTTCTGTTGTCACTATTGTTTTTGAGGATGATATGGGTACTTACCTCCCGCGGCAGCTTGTGGCTGAAAAGTTAGATGCCGTAAAAGAGGAAATACCCGAAGGTTTCGGCCAGCCCTCTATGGGTCCTATTTCTACAGGTTTGGGAGAGATTTACCAGTACACCCTTGAGGTCGAAGACGAGTTTAAAGATGATTATACCCCTACAGAACTCCGCACTATCCAGGACTGGATCGTTCGAAGACAGATGGCGATGGTGCCTGGCGTTGTAGAAGTGAACGGCGTGGGAGGAAAAATTAAACAATTTGAGGTCGCTGTAGATCCCGAAGAATTAAATGCCATAGGTCTTACGATTTCAGATGTATTCACTGCCCTGGAAAATAATAATCAAAATACAGGAGGTGCCTACATTGAAAAAAATCACCAGGCCAATTTCATTCGTGGGGAAGGTTTGGCCCGCAGTGTAGACGACCTTAAAAAGATCGTAGTTGCGAATCGCGGCGGAGTTCCCATAACCGTAGAAAATGTTGCCGATGTAAAAATAGGCAGTGCTGTAAGATACGGTGCACTTACCAAAAATGGACAGGGCGAGACTGTTGGTGGAATGGTGATGATGCTGAAAGGTGCTAACTCCAATAAAGTCATTGAAAATGTAAAGGAACGGATCGTCCAGATCCAAAAATCTCTTCCCGAAGGGGTCTCCATTGAACCTTTTCTGGATAGGAGTGAACTTATAAGTGATACCACTTCCACGGTTACCACTAATCTGCTCGAAGGAGGATTGATTGTGATTTTCGTACTGGTCATCCTACTTGGAAACTGGCGTGGTGGACTTATAGTGGCTTCTACTATTCCACTTTCCCTCCTTTTTGCTTTTATTCTTATGAATGCTTTTGGTGTATGGGCAAACCTTATGAGCCTGGGCGCAATTGACTTTGGAATTATAGTAGATGGTGCGGTAATTATCGTGGAAAGCACTGTCTTTATGATCTCCCAACGAATGAAGAAAAGAAACGAACTCACTAAATCTGAAAAGAATGAGATCGCAGCATCATCATCAAAAAAGATGATGAATTCTGCCTTTTTTGGGCAGCTAATTATTCTTATCGTATTTCTGCCCATTTTATTTCTGGAAGGTGTGGAAGGCAAGATGTTCAAACCAATGGCACTTACTTTTATTTTTGCAATGTTGGGAGCAATGATCCTGTGTCTCACCTACGTGCCAATGATCTCAGCTCTTTTTTTGAAAGAACCCAAAAACACAAAAAGATCTTTTGGAGATAAAGTGATCATCTGGCTTCAGAATAAATATGAGCCGCTATTGAACAAGTCCCTTAAAAGGGGAAAAATGATCCTCGGTCTTGCAGTTGGATTTTTTGCCCTGGCTGTTTTTATGTTTGCCAGGATGGGAGGAGAATTTATCCCCCAGCTGGATGAAGGGGATATCGCCTTTCATATCATTTTACAACCCGGAAGTTCTCTTGATGAAGGAATAGAAACTTCTACGAAAATCGAAAAATTATTACTGGCAGAATATCCCGAAATCGAGCAGGTAGTAACGCGCTTTGGAGTTTCAGATGTACCTACAGATCCTATGCCGATGGACATTGGAGATAGTTTTATTATTCTCAAAGATAAATCTGAATGGACTTCTGCAACAACAAAAGATGAGCTTATTGCAAAAATTAAGGAAACCATTGAAATTATTCCTGGAGTGAGCTATGAATTCACCCAGCCAGTGGAAATGCGGTTTAACGAGCTGCTCACCGGAGTTAGGGAAGATATAGCTGTCAAATTATACGGAGAAGATCTCGATCTTTTGGCCAGTAAAGCTCAGGAAATGGGTGTAATAATTGGTACTGTCGAAGGAGTTGCAGATATGAAAGTCGAGGCAACAGCAGGTCTGCCGCAAATTACCATAAATTATAACAGGAACAAGACCGCCCAATACGGGTTGCAGATCAAGGATCTAAACACCCTTGTTCAGTCTGCTTTTGCAGGCGGACAAGCAGGCGTAATATTTCAGGGGGAAAAGCGATTTGACCTAGTGGTAAGACTTCAGGAGGAAGATCGTACCAGCATAGAAAATATCCGAAATCTCTATGTTACATTACCCTCTGGAGCTCAGGTTCCATTAAAAGAAGTTGCGGACATTAGCTATCAACCGGGACCGATGCAGATTAGCCGGGATAACACAAACAGGAGAACTTATGTTGGAGTGAATATAAGGAACCGGGATGTTAAATCTGTCGTTGAAGATATACAGAAAAAACTGGATGCTCAGTTCGAATTGCCGCCCGGTTATTATATAAGATACGGCGGAGCCTTTGAAAATTTTGAAAGAGCCAGTAAGAGGTTGCAGGTAGTTGTGCCAATAGCGCTGCTACTTATTTTTATCCTTATCTACTTCGCTTTAAAATCTTTTAAACAAACGACAATGATCTATATAGCCATCCCGCTTGCGGCTATTGGAGGAGTGTTTTCGCTCTGGCTTCGGGATATGCCTTTTAGTATCTCAGCAGGTGTAGGATTTATCGTTTTGTTTGGAGTGGCCGTTCTTAATGGACTGGTACTTATTAGTGCCTTCAACGAATTGAAGG
This sequence comes from Salegentibacter salegens, assembly GCF_900142975.1. Classification (NCBI taxonomy): domain Bacteria; kingdom Pseudomonadati; phylum Bacteroidota; class Flavobacteriia; order Flavobacteriales; family Flavobacteriaceae; genus Salegentibacter; species Salegentibacter salegens. The sequence goes on along the minus strand of NZ_LT670848.1, from coordinate 484,705 downwards.
AGGATGGAATAAAAAACATCAACGAAAGGATTATGAAAGGCTCGAAACGCAGAATAAGACCTATTCTATTAACTGCACTAACAGATATTTTAGGCTTCCTGCCTATGGCGATTTCCAATTCGGCGGGAGCTGAAGTTCAAAGACCCCTGGCTACAGTAGTTATTGGAGGTTTGATCACTTCAACTTTATTGACTTTGTTCATTCTGCCAATCCTATACCAGTGGGTAGAAAGTAGAAAGACAAACGTAAACGTCAATAAAAAATTAGTATTAGGAGTAGCTGTTACAGTACTACTGTTATCGGTTCCCTCCACTTTTCAGGCTCAGGAGATTAGTCAGATAAATCCTGAAATTTCTCGTAAAAAAGCTGTGGAATTAGCACTGCAGGAGTATCCGCTTTTGAAAAATAAAAACCGGGAAATTGCGCGAGAACGGGCTTTTAAAAGTTCGGCCTGGAACCTGGGACAAACCCAAATATTTACGGGAGGTGAAGAAATTGGGGATAGTAGAGGAATCTATACAACTATAGGGTTCCAGCAACAAAACATTGATATTTTAGGTATACTTCCAAAGAAAAGATTAGCCGGAGAACGAATTGATCTTGCTGAAGAATCGTACGATCTTTCTCAACTGCAGGTAAGCCGGGAGGTGAAAAAAGCCTGGAGCAAAGCTTTCTTAGGAAAACAGCAGTATCTTTTGTATGAACGGCTCGATTCTCTTTATACTAGGTTGAAAAGATCGGTAGATCTTCGATATGAAGTGGAAGCTATTTCGCGCCTGGAAATGCTTACCGCGCAAAATAGGATAAGTGAGATAGAGATTGAAAAACAACAGGCTCAAAATGATTATATGACCGCCCTTCAAAAACTTAATTTATGGCTTGGCGATGATGCTGTTTACGGAGTTCCTGATGAGTTTGAAGCAGGATTTTTCCCAGGAGAAGAACTCCAGGTTCAGGCTGAACATCCTTTGCTCCAAATGGCTGAGCAGGAAGTCGCCGTCGCCCAGGCACTGGTTTCTGTAGAAAAAGCTGATTTCCTTCCGAAATTCAATTTGCAGTACGGGCTTCAGAAAGTCAACGGTGCCAGCGGATTTTACAGCTACCAGGCAGGAATAAGTATTCCTATTCTCTCCGGCTCTGATTATGCGGACGTCAAGGCAGCAAGAATCGAGAAAAAAATGGCAGAAGAGTCAGCAGCATTTGCAAAAGAGCAGGTGCAGTCGGAATATTTAGTTAAGCTTCAGAATTATAAAAAATGGAAGGCTTCCTGGGAATTTTACAGGGACGAAGTACTTCCATTGCTCGAAGAACAGCGACAGGGATCTCTTCTTGCTTTTAATGAAGGTGCTATTGAATATGTAGCTTTTATCCAGAATCTTGACAATGCCGTTCAATCAGAACTAAAAGCGCTTGAGGCTTATAAAAATTTCCAGATCGCCCTTGCCGAATTACAATTTTACCTTAACAACTAATAAATTCAATATGAAATTTGTAAATATATCATTGCTTTTCACCCTACTCTTTTTTGCTTCCTGTGGTGAGGAAAAGAAACCTGCCGAAAGTCCTCAGGAAGAAACTCCCCCATCTAATACAGCGGCACCGGTCAAAGAAGCTATGCTTTCACAGCAGCAGTACGACGCCCTGGGTATGAAGATCGACACTCTTGGCACCCGCTTGATGACAGGCTTTGTAGAGGCTAATGGGGAGCTGGAAGTACCGCCACAAAACGAGGCCACTGTCACCCCTGTAATTGGTGGAAACGTAGCAAACATTAGGGTAATTGAAGGAGAAAAGGTGAAAAAGGGAAGTGTACTGGCTTCCATTGAACACCCGGATATTATAAAGATCCAGACCGATTTTATTAATGCTGTAAACCAACGGAACTTTCAAGAGAAGGAATTCCAGAGACAGCAAAAATTGTATGATGCCGGAGTTGGTTCCGGGGAAACTTTTCAAAGAGCAGAAGCAGAATTTCAAAGCGTCAAAGGGCAGGTTTACGGCTTAGAGGCCCAGCTAAGGCAGTTGAATATTAATCCTGCTACCATTAAGAACGGAAACATTCAACGGCAAATACCAATTTTAAGTCCTATTGATGGGGCTGTACAAGCAGTCAATATAAAAACAGGACAATTCGTCCAGGCACAAACTAATATGTTTGAGATCATCAATACAGAACACGTTCACGTTGACCTTTTGGTGTTCGAAAAAGATGTGGCTAAGGTAGAGAAGGGCCAGACGGTTAAATTTTCCGTCGAGTCTTTACCGGGTACAGAATTAACTGCCGAAATCATATCCATCAGCCAGAATTTTGAACAGGATCCAAAAGCTTTGCACGTCCATGCTGAAATTAAAAATCGTCCAGACAATTTAGTGCCGGGGATGTATGTCCGTGGAAAAATTGCAGTTGACGATAAACGAAGTATCGCTCTTCCAGAATCTGCACTTGCAAAAGATGGAGATAAATTCTTTGTGTTCACCGCTGAAGAAGAAGGAGATGCCTGGAGCTTTAAACCCGTGAAAGTAATTCCCGGCACCGCAGAAAATGGATGGATTGAAATCAAGCTTTTAGAAGATCTTCCTGCAGATACCAGATTCGCCTTCAATAATGCATATTATTTAATGGCAGAGATGAACAAAGGTGAAGGTGGGCACAGTCATTAGAATTATAAAATAAATGAGATGAACGAAATCGAGAATTTCCTTACTGAAAACCAAATAAGGCCAACGGCCATGAGGATCCTTATCTATAAATTTTTAGCAACCAAGGATTTTGCTGTTTCTCTGGCTGACATTGAATTAGCATTTGAAAAATCTGAAAGGACTACGCTTTATCGTACCCTGAAAACATTTGAAGAAAAGGGAATTGTTCACCAGGTAGATGATGGAACAGGGATAACAAAATATGCATTATGTGAGGTTGGGTGTAACTGTGAAATAGGGACAGATCTTCATTTGCATTTTCATTGCACCTCTTGTGGTGAGACACAATGCCTGACAGAAAGGAAGATACCTGTAGTTAATCTTCCTAAAGGATATACGGCAACAGATGCTAACTTAGTCGTTAAGGGAGTATGCAAGAGATGTAATGTGAAATAATGCACTACTGTTGCATACCTATTTATTTTAGCTTTAACATCAAATAATACACAAGTAGAAATGGCTAAAGAAGACAAAGAGACAAAAGCTCCCGATTCAATGGAGATTTCCTCTCCCAGGACAGCGGAGAAACCAAGACCCAGAATGTCAAAAGAACAGGATGGTTGTTGCCTCCAAATGCTAAAATAGATGACGGTAAGGAGAAGAAAGATTCCTATATCCCTACCATTATTAGTTTAATTCTTCTTCTTGCCGGTATTGCTCTTGATTATTTTGGGACTGAATGGTTTAGCGGGTACATTCGGTTGCTGATTTTTGGAATATCTTACCTTCTCGTAGGAGCCAGAGTAATAAAGTATGCTCTGACCAATATCGCTAAGGGAGATGTTTTTAATGAATTCTTCCTAATGAGCATTGCAACTTTAGGCGCTTTTTACATTGGGGAATATGCTGAAGGAGTTGCGGTAATGTTATTTTACGTAATCGGGGAACATTTCCAGGAAGCTGCAGTTGCACGATCGAGAAGATCTATAAAAGCACTCATTGATAACAGACCAGAAGAAGTAGGTTTGGTGAAAGATGGACAGGTGGTGACAGCCAATCCTCAGACGGTAGGAATCGGTGAAATTATTCAAATTAAGGTAGGTGAAAAAGTTGCACTGGACGGGGAAATCCAGGGCAATGGATCTTCATTCAATACCGCTGCCCTGACCGGGGAGTCCAAACCAGCCAGTAAGACTAAAGGCGAAATGGTGCTCGCCGGAATGATTAACCTTGAGAAGGTGGTGGAAATTAAGGTTACTTCTGCTTATGAGGACAGTGCTTTATCTAAAATACTTCATCTGGTAGAAGAAGCAAGTGGACAAAAAGCAAAAACCCAGAAATTTATTACAAAGTTTGCCAAGATTTATACTCCTATTGTAGTCTTTATGGCGATTGCACTTACCTTATTACCTTTCTTCTTTGTAGAGAATTACATTTTTAATGATTGGCTCTATCGCGCTCTTGTCTTCCTAGTGATTTCGTGTCCTTGCGCTCTGGTCATCTCTATCCCGCTTGGGTATTTTGGAGGAATTGGTGCAGCCTCAAAAAATGGTATGCTTTTTAAGGGTGCGAATTTTTTGGATCTTATTACAGAAGTAAATACTGTGGTAATGGATAAAACCGGCACCCTTACCGAAGGTGTTTTTAAAGTGCAGGAAGTGGAGGTGCAGGAAATGGATGAAAATAAGTTTATTGCTCTTACCGCAGCGCTTGAAGCTAAATCTACCCACCCCATCGCTAAAGCAATTGTTGAATTTTTCGGGGATTCGCATATAAGAGAAACTGTTTCTGAAGTGGAAGAGATTGCCGGTCACGGTTTAAGAGGAAAATGGGAGAATAAAGAAGTTCTTGTAGGTAATACTAAGCTACTTCAGAAATACGATGTCACATTCCCTACCCGCATAACAGAAATAGTAGAAAGTATTGTGGTAGTTGCCATAGACGGCAAATACGCCGGATATATTACCATCGCTGATAAAATTAAGGAAGATGGACCTTCAGCCATTGCAAAACTTCGTGAATATGGAATAAAAACTATAGTTATGTTATCTGGTGATAAAGACACGATTGTTCAAAAAGTAGCTAAGGAATTGAAAATTGATATGGCTTTCGGTGGGTTGTTACCTCAGGATAAAGTTACCCGTGTAAAAGATCTCAAAGCCCAGGGGAAAAAAGTGGCATTTGTTGGTGACGGAATTAATGATGCACCTGTCATAACCTTAGCTGATGTTGGTTTTGCTATGGGAGCTTTAGGATCGGATGCAGCTATTGAAACTGCAGATGTAGTAATTCAGACAGATCAACCTTCCAAAATTGCAACTGCCATAAAAATTGGAAAGAAAACAAAGCAAGTTGTATGGCAGAATATAATCTTAGCCTTTGGAGTAAAAGCTCTTGTACTTGCCTTCGGAGCATTTGGAGTGGCTTCATTGTGGGAGGCAGTATTCGCAGATGTAGGAGTGGCATGCCTTGCAATTCTTAATGCGATAAGAATACAGCGGATGAGATTTTAAAAAATAATTCTTTTTAGATAATTTGTTTTATTATGATTCTGATTTTTCAAATTTTAATGTTATATCAACTTTAGTTTAAATATTCGAATATTGAACTTTTACTTAAATGTGTGCTACCTCTGTGAAACCTTAACAAAAAACTGGCTCTTTCAAGTCGGCTTATCCCTTGTGCCAGAGGATAAACTCGAACTATCACACCGTAAGTAACTAGATCCTAACTTCAAAGAATGAAGACTAAAACAAGACCTCTGGTAGAATAGCATTAGAAGATAGACCAGAGAAGAATGGGAGCCGGAAGGGGAAAATTAGGAAACTCATTAACTAATTCGAATAACGCCCCAATGCTGTTTTTACTTTACGCTTAACTTCCCGTATGCTATAAAAACAGCATAGGATCCGGCGGAAGTTATGGTAGATATGGGGGCTCGAAATAAATTTTAATTACAGTTTAGGTTTATTTTAATCCACAATAACCCTATTTTTAGCTATATTTGTTTACTATAACATACATTATGCTCAACCTCGTAACTATAAAGCAAACCAAAGAAGAACTCGGTAAATGGTGTAAACTTCAAAGAGATCGTTTTGAATTAAGCCAGCAAGAATTGGCTGATCAACTGGGAATATCTAGGTATACTATTCAGAAATTTGAAAGCGGGAGAAATTCAACAATCGATACTGTTTTAAAAATTGCCCATCATTTCGATGATCTGGAGAAGTTTTATAATGGTGTGAAAGCCTACAACGATCAAAATACCAATCGCTCCTTATATTAAAAAATTATGGCTAAAAACACAATTCTTAATGTAAAGCTTTTTAAAAAAGAGATTGGAAAGTTAGGTTACGATTTGGATCAACGTAAAAGTTTCTTTCAGTATAATCCGGAATTTTTAGAAACAAATCAATTACAAAACATTTTCCCATATATCATTAAACGAATAAAACCAGTTCAGGTATTCTCCGAATATGAAGGAAATACTTTTAAAGGACTACCTCCAGCCATAGCAGATTCCCTTCCAGATATGTTTGGAAATATCATTTTTAAGGAATGGTTTGAAGCTAATAATAAAGATAAAACTAAACTCACCCCACTGGAGCAGTTAACCTATGTAGCTAATCGTGGTATGGGTGCTCTGGAATATGAACCGGCACAAAATATTCCCAAAACTTCAGCAATTGACCTTGAAGAAATTATTAGTGTATTAAAGCAAGTTATAGATCAAAAAGAGCAAACTTCAGAAAAGAAGTTTGATAATCTCGCTTTATTAAATATTTTTAAAATGGGAACCTCTGCCGGTGGAGCCAGGCCTAAACTTTTAATTTCCGAAAACATTGAAACAGGAGAGATTATTCCGGGAGATATTGTTTCCTCTAAAGATTACAAGCATTACCTGGTAAAGCTTTCTTTAAATGAAGATAGTTATAATAAAGAAGTAATAGAATATGCTTACTTTAAGATGGCTAGCGCTGCAGGAATAACAATGATGCCTTCTAAATTAATTAATACCAAACATTTTATTACGCTGAGATATGATAGGCAAAACGGAGCAAAACAACACGTTTTAACTGCAAGCGGTATGACCGGATGGGACTTTCAAAAACCAGAGAACTCATCCTATGAAAATCTTTTCAAATTAGCTCTGGATTTAAAAGTACCATACAATGAGATTCAGGAACTTTTTAAGCGAATGGTTTTTAATCTGGTTTTTGCCAATATTGATGACCACTTAAAAAATCATTCTTTTATATATGATAAAAAAACAGACAAATGGAACCTGGCTCCTGCTTATGATCTCACCTACCCATTAAACGTAGACTTCAATTATCATAAAATCAGCCGTGCGTTGTCTATTAATAATAAACGTGATAACATCCAGTTACAGGATTTGCTTGCGTTAGCAGAAGAATTTTCGATAAAAAATCCAAAAGGGATAATCGAGAAAGTCCAGGAACAGATTTCTAATTGGCCGGTATTCACAAAGGAACTTAATATCCCAGAATACGTAGTAGAAAAAATCTCCAAAGACTTCAAAACCTTTATTTAACTACGGGTTTTCCCTTATTTTTTATAGGAAATCATAATTATTTTCAGTAATTATGTTAATCTTATTTGGCCTACCCTACTATTCCAAAAAATGAAAGCGACCCGTTAAGGCCGCTTTAAATGTTTTCACAACGGAATAATCCTTATTGTGAATTGCTTCAAAATTGTATAACAAGTATAAAACAAATATTTGAATTGTACAATGTGGATTTCCGTAAAGGGATAAAACTTGTATTAATTAACTTACCGAAAATCATAGTATATGAAACGTATTTTAGGACTGGATTTGGGTACAAATTCGATTGGATGGTCACTTATTGAGCAAGATTTTAATAAAAAAGAAGGGCAAATTCTGGGCATGGGTGCTCGAATAATTCCTATGAGTCAAGATATTCTTGGTAAGTTTGACAGTGGTAACTCTATTTCACAGACAGCTGAAAGAACTAGTTACCGTGGAATGCGAAGACTAAATGAACGATATTTATTACGTCGCCAACGCTTACATCGTGTTCTAAATATTCTGGGCTTCCTTCCAGATCACTATGCAGCATCCATTGATTTTCATAACAAATTAGGTCAGTTTCTTCCTGGGAAAGAAGTGAAGCTTAATTATATATTAAATGGTGGTCCGAAACATCATTTTATATTTCAGAATTCTTTTGATGAGATGGCAAAGGAATTTAAAATAAAACATCCTGACCTGAAAATCCCTTATGATTGGACTCTATATTATTTGCGCAAAAAAGCATTGAAAGATAAAATATCAAAAGAGGAGCTTGCTTGGTTAATTTTAAATTTTAATCAAAAACGTGGCTATTATCAGTTGCGTGGCGAGGAAGAAGAAATTAATAAAAACCAGGAATATGTTTCTCTAACGGTAAAAGAATTAGTTAATACTGGTGAAGCTGTAAAAGGAAAGTCACTTTACAAAGTTATTTTTGAAAACGGGTGGGAGTATGATCGCGAAATTACCAAAACAGAAGACTGGGAGAAGCAGGAGCGGGAATTTATTGTTACTACTAAAACTAATAAAGATGGCAGTCTTAAGCGTACATTTAAAAAAGTAGATTCTGAACAAGACTGGATTGCCATCAAAAAGAAAACAGAACAAAACATAGATGAAACTAACAAAACCGTAGGTGAATTCATTTATGAGACTCTGCTCAAAAAACCCAGTCAGAAAATACGAGGTAATTTGGTGAAAACCATTGACCGAAAATACTATAAAAATGAACTTATAAAAATCTTAGAAGTTCAAAAGAAATTTCATCCTGAATTAGAAAATAAAGATTTATATAAGAAATGCCTGAATGAGTTATATCCGCGAAATGAAGCTCATCAATCAAATATTAAGGAAAAGAATTTTACCTATTTATTTGTTGAAGATATTATTTTCTATCAACGCCCATTAAAAACCAAAAAATCTACTATTTCAAATTGCGCGTATGAGAAAAGGTATTTCAAAAAGGACGGAGAAATTCAAGAACAACCATTAAAGGGAATTCCCAAATCTAATCCATTTTATCAGGAATTTCGATTATGGCAGTTTATTCAAAACCTTAGAATTTATAAGAAAATTGCTTTAGATAAGAAAAAGGCAAAGATTGATGAAGACATTACAAGCCTTTTATTGCCTGACGCCGAGTCTATAGTCGAGTTATTTGATTTTTTGAATAATAGAAAAGAAATAGATCAAAACCAACTACTAAAATATTTTTCAGATTTAAGGTTAATTCCAAAACAAAAGAAAGATGCCCTCTCCTATCGATGGAATTATGTAGAGGACAAAAAATATCCCTGCAATACAACGCGAGCCGAGTTTTTGTCAAGATTAAAAAAAATTAAAGGCATACAAGAAAACTTTCTTGATAAAAAGACTGAAAAAGAATTATGGCATATTGTTTACTCGGTAAAAGACAAAAAAGATTTCGAAAAAGCTTTAGATACTTTTGCTAGAAAAAAACAAGTTTCAGAATCAGAATTTGTCGAAAATTTTAAGAAAATAGCTCCTTATTCAAATGATTACGGATCTTATTCAGAAAAAGCTATTAAAAAACTTTTACCGCTAATGCGGATGGGAAAATATTGGAATGAGGAATCTTTAAAACCTGAAATTAAGAACCGGATAAAGGATATTCAGGAACGATTAAGGGCTATTAATTTTAATAAAGATAAAATTGAGACGGTTGCCGATGATGCCTATAAAAAACAAGTATTAAAAAGCTTTGTCAAGTTTGAAAAGAAAGAAAATATTTTTGAAGGTTTAAATACTTATCAAGCCTGCTATGCAGTTTACGAGCGGCATTCGGAGGTTTCTGAAATAATCAATTGGCAGTCACCCTCAGACATCGAATTCTATTTAAACGAAACCTTTAAGCAACATCAACTTAAAAATCCGATTGTTGAGCAAGTGGTTCCTGAGACTTTAAGGGTTGTCCGGGATATTTGGAAATATTATGGTAATAGTAAACCGAATTTTTTCTCTGAAATCCATGTCGAATTAGGTCGAGAAATGAAAAATTCAGCTGAAAAAAGGCAACGATTAAGCAATCAAAATAACGAACGGGAGAATACAAACCTGCGTATAAAAGCGATTCTAGAAGAACTACAAGATGAAGGTGTTGAAGAAGTAAAACCTTATTCCCCAAATCAACAAGAAATTCTAAAATTATATGAGGAAGGTGTTTATTTTAACGCCAAATACGATCAGGTAGGTGAAGATGAAATTGAAGCGATAAGGAAAAAGAACTCGCCAACCAAGAAAGATATTTTACGCTATAAATTATGGTTAGAACAAGGGTATCGTTCACCATATACCGGAAATATAATTCCAATGAGTAAACTATTCACTACAGATTATCAAATTGAACACATTATTCCACAATCACGCTTCTTTGATGACTCTTTTAATAATAAAGTTATTTGCGAAAGTGCTATTAACCCCTACCCCTATAAGGATAACCAGACCGCATATGAGTTTATAAATAACAGCCGAGGATGTGTTGTGCCGGAATTAGGAATAAACGGCAAAGAATGTACAATTTTTACGGTGGAAGAATATGAAGCCCATTGCAAAAACTACTACAGCAAGAATCGAACAAAATTAAAATATCTGTTGAGCGAGGATATTCCAGAAGGTTTTATTACCAGGCAATTAAATGATAGCCGATATATAAGCAAATTCATAAAAGGTCTACTAAGCAATATTTTAAGAGAACCCAATGAAAGAGAAGCTACAGTAAAAAACCTAGTACCGGTAAATGGAGCTATAACCAGTCAACTTAAACAAGATTGGGGGCTAAACGATAAATGGAATGAAATTATCGCTCCGCGTTTCAAACGTATGAACGAAATTACAAAATCTAATGACTACGGCTATTGGGATAATAAAATTAATGCTTTTAGAACACAAGTTCCTAAGGATATTGAAACAGGCTTCAGCAAAAAACGCATAGATCACCGTCACCACGCCTTAGATGCCTTAGTAATTGCCTGTACAACTAAAGATCATATTAATTATATCACCTCAATTAACACCGAACGTAAGAATCACAGTTTAGTCAAAAAATTACGCAAAACTAAAGACATAGAATTAGGTGGTAAAAAACGCACTGTTGCAAAATCTTACAAACAGCCCTGGGAAGGTTTTACTATAGATGCCAAAAATGCTTTGGAAGAAATTGTGATTAGTTTTAAGAAGAATATCCGTGTAATAAATCGAACCAACAATAAAACCTGGCATTGGGAAAAGAAAGATGGGCAATGGAAAAAAGCTTTACAAATACAAAAGGGAAATAATTTTGCTGTTAGAAAACCACTTCACAAAGAAACTGTTTCCGGATTAATTGATATTCCCACTCCCAAAGGAAAAGTGGCTACTGCCACACGGACGAATATTTCAGATATAAAAAACCACAAACATATCGATAAAATTACTGATAAGAGCATACAAAAAATTCTAAGGAACCATGTCAAAAACCATCTAGATCAAAATGGGAAGGAAGATTTTGCAGAAGCATTCAGTCCTAAAGGAATTACTGATTTGAATCAAAATATAAAAGAATTAAACAAGGGTAAAAATCACCAACCCATTTATAAGGTAAGACAATATGAAGTAGGCAGTAAATTTAGTGTAGGAGAACGAAGTAATAAAACGGATAAGTATGTAGAAGCTGCAAAAGGAACAAATCTTTTCTTTGCGATATATTGGGACGATAAGAAGAAAAAGCGAAACTTTGAAACAATTCCCTTAAATGAAGTGGTAGAACACCAAAAACAATTGGCTCATATTCCAATTAAGGATAAACAGCCTATTCCTATTGATCATACCAAAGGAGAGTTTCTGTTTTATCTTTCACCGAATGATTTAATATATGTTCCCACCGAGGAAGATATGGTCTCAGGGGTAGTTCCTGAAAACTTCAAAAAAGAAAATATTTACAAAATAGTGAGTTTTACAAACAAAAGATTATATGGAATTCCTTTTTCAGTTGCGAAATCCATTACTAATAAATTAGAATTTAGCCAGTTAAATAAATTAGAATTTATTCAGGAAAAAAACTTGTGTTGGAAACTTCAGGTTGATCGTTTAGGGAATATTAAAAAGATCGTCAAATGATAAAACGCACCCTCTTTTTCGGCAATCCAGCCTATCTCAGTACAAAGAATGAGCAGTTAGTGGTTTCTTATCCGCTAGAAGAACTAGAGAGTAAGACTGTACCCATAGAAGATATCGGGATGTTAGTTTTAGAAAACTCACAAATCACCCTAACCAACGGACTAATTACTAAACTCATTCAAAATAAAGCGGCGGTAGTAAATTGCGATAAACAACACCTACCCTGCTCTATTTTACAACCCCTTGTTGGGCATACGGAACAAACCGAACGTTTTTCGGTTCAACTCAGCGCTAGTTTGCCTTTAAAGAAAAATTTATGGCAGCAAACCATTAGTGCTAAAATCAGCAACCAGGCGCAGCACCTTTTTCGCAGGAATAAAAACCATAAAAAACTGGCGCGTTGGGCGGGAGAGGTAAAAAGCGGCGATACTGAAAATCACGAAGCCATTGCAGCCGCCCATTATTGGCAGAACCTTTTTAGCATAGAAGGATTTACCAGATATCGGCACGGGGATCCTCCCAACAACCTTCTTAACTACGGCTATGCAATTCTTAGAGCAATTACTGCAAGAGCGCTAATTAGTTCCGGCTTACTGCCAGGTGTGGGAATCTTTCATCATAATAAATACAATGCCTTTGCCCTGGCCGATGATATTATGGAACCTTATCGTATTTATGTAGATGATCTGGTTTATGAAATGGTGGTTGCGGAAGAGAATATAGACGAGTTGACTACTGACCTGAAATCCCAACTTCTAAAAATTCCTGCCTTAGATGTTTTTATTGATGGAAAATGGAGTCCGCTAATGGTAGCCCTTAGTAGGACGACTAATTCACTTTACGAGTGTTTTGCTAATCTAAGCCGAAGGATTCTTTATCCAGTTTATCAATAATGATATTCGGTTTGGATAAAGTTGGAAATTCAATAGTAACTATATGGATGAAAAATTTTCACGCTTAAATCAGTATCGAAGTATGTGGGTATTAGTATTTTTTGATCTTCCAACGGAAACCAGGGTAGAACGAAAAGCAGCGACCCGTTTTAGAAAAGACCTCCTTGATGATGGTTTTGGAATGTTTCAGTTTTCTATTTATACCAGGTTTTGCGCCAGCCGAGAAAATGCTGATGTTCACACCAAACGAACCAAGAGAAATCTTCCAAAAAAAGGGAAAGTATGTATTATGCAAATAACAGATAAGCAGTTTGGCATGATTGAACTTTTTCACGGAAGAAAAGAAACCGCCCCAGAGGCACCTACCCAACAACTTGAACTTTTCTAGGATTTTAAATCTCCTAGTGAATGCAATCAAGACATCTCAAAACCTTCTTATTTTTTAATCCTAAGAGACACCTTAAAAAACAGGATACCAGCCTTTTATAGCGGGTATCCTGTGAATCCTGATTAAAAATACAATTCTGAAAGCAATTCACAACCAACTGTTAAAAGATGCAGGAACCCTTGAACCTGTGAATCCTGATTAAAAATACAATTCTGAAAGCAATTCACAACCCAGCGTGTATAAACATACCAGTTTAAAAACCTGTGAATCCTGATTAAAAATACAATTCTGAAAGCAATTCACAACCCCTTTCGCCTTCAGTTATAAAAACAATTCCTGTGAATCCTGATTAAAAATACAATTCTGAAAGCAATTCACAACTTTTTATTCCTGGGCTTCGTCGCCTGTAACCCTGTGAATCCTGATTAAAAATACAATTCTGAAAGCAATTCACAACTGGGAATCTTACAAGGTGTTGCGAATGGTTCCTGTGAATCCTGATTAAAAATACAATTCTGAAAGCAATTCACAACCTAGTGAAGGAAACGCACTTAATGTTAAATCCTGTGAATCCTGATTAAAAATACAATTCTGAAAGCAATTCACAACATGGCCGGCCAGGCTAAAATATCGCTGCTCCTGTGAATCCTGATTAAAAATACAATTCTGAAAGCAATTCACAACTAGAGTGTGGAAGCTAACTGGAAGGCAAGGCCTGTGAATCCTGATTAAAAATACAATTCTGAAAGCAATTCACAACCGCGAAGGCTCACAGGTTTTTAAAGTACGCCTGTGAATCCTGATTAAAAATACAATTCTGAAAGCAATTCACAACCGCGAAGGCTCACAGGTTTTTAAAGTACGACCTGTGAATCCTGATTAAAAATACAATTCTGAAAGCAATTCACAACTAGCTAAAAACGGTTATATATATTTTATTCCCTGTGAATCCTGATTAAAAATACAATTCTGAAAGCAATTCACAACTAATGAAGCCAATAAGAAACGCCAACGCTCCTGTGAATCCTGATTAAAAATACAATTCTGAAAGCAATTCACAACCGGTACTCCAGAATTCTATGATTTTATTGCCCTGTGAATCCTGATTAAAAATACAATTCTGAAAGCAATTCACAACTGATATCCTGGAAGAGCATTTTGCCGATATCCTGTGAATCCTGATTAAAAATACAATTCTGAAAGCAATTCACAACTAAAGTAGCAACATTAACCGCGCTACTCATCCTGTGAATCCTGATTAAAAATACAATTCTGAAAGCAATTCACAACCAGCATTCCAAACGCTCTCAAATCCGTAATCCTGTGAATCCTGATTAAAAATACAATTCTGAAAGCAATTCACAACTTTGAAAATGAACTCATCGAAATTAAAAAACCTGTGAATCCTGATTAAAAATACAATTCTGAAAGCAATTCACAACTAGGTTGGCATATTATAACTGTATTACTTTCCTGTGAATCCTGATTAAAAATACAATTCTGAAAGCAATTCACAACTAAGTCTAATAATGGATCAATATATCCGTTCCTGTGAATCCTGATTAAAAATACAATTCTGAAAGCAATTCACAACTAGGCTGTAACTGTCATAATTTCTAATTTTCCTGTGAATCCTGATTAAAAATACAATTCTGAAAGCAATTCACAACAAATCACTTGTTGATCCGTGGACAATGATCCTGTGAATCCTGATTAAAAATACAATTCTGAAAGCAATTCACAACTCTTAACGCGGTTTGTTGACGGTTCCCGTTCCTGTGAATCCTGATTAAAAATACAATTCTGAAAGCAATTCACAACAAGCAATATATGTTGACGCGGCGATTCCAACCTGTGAATCCTGATTAAAAATACAATTCTGAAAGCAATTCACAACTAAGGAACCACGATCGCAAAATCAAAAGACCTGTGAATCCTGATTAAAAATACAATTCTGAAAGCAATTCACAACTTGCTTACCGAGTTGGTTAAGCAAATGAAACCTGTGAATCCTGATTAAAAATACAATTCTGAAAGCAATTCACAACTGCGCCGGCTTCTATAGATATCCCGGTACACCTGTGAATCCTGATTAAAAATACAATTCTGAAAGCAATTCACAACCAGGTCTTTTAAGTTCCTATAAAACATTATCCTGTGAATCCTGATTAAAAATACAATTCTGAAAGCAATTCACAACCAATTTAACACACGCCCCAAAGCCACAGCTCCTGTGAATCCTGATTAAAAATACAATTCTGAAAGCAATTCACAACTGCGCTATGCTAAAAGCCTATAAAACAACACCTGTGAATCCTGATTAAAAATACAATTCTGAAAGCAATTCACAACCGGGGCCTTCGCTTTTAAGATCTCATTAAACCTGTGAATCCTGATTAAAAATACAATTCTGAAAGCAATTCACAACTGCTTTGATTTTGCTTCAATATTTGCTTTACCTGTGAATCCTGATTAAAAATACAATTCTGAAAGCAATTCACAACGGTGAGTTCATCAACCTGATCTTGAGTAAGCCTGTGAATCCTGATTAAAAATACAATTCTGAAAGCAATTCACAACTAGCTGCTAACAATGATATAGTAGCCGCACCCTGTGAATCCTGATTAAAAATACAATTCTGAAAGCAATTCACAACTACCAGGTTTAAAGCTGGTCTTTGTCTTTGCCTGTGAATCCTGATTAAAAATACAATTCTGAAAGCAATTCACAACCCTTTGACCTGGCTTTTATCATTACGCGGCCCTGTGAATCCTGATTAAAAATACAATTCTGAAAGCAATTCACAACTCTGGGAGTTTATGGATAAAACCACGTTCACCTGTGAATCCTGATTAAAAATACAATTCTGAAAGCAATTCACAACCTGGTCGCCTGGTTTAGTAAAACCCAGGCCCTGTGAATCCTGATTAAAAATACAATTCTGAAAGCAATTCACAACCCGTCTCCCTCAGGAGTTTCAGCGTGAATACCTGTGAATCCTGATTAAAAATACAATTCTGAAAGCAATTCACAACTCAATATCCTTTAAAGGAATAAGTATAACGCCTGTGAATCCTGATTAAAAATACAATTCTGAAAGCAATTCACAACTGGTAATCAAATCACTTCAATTCCTCAAGCCTGTGAATCCTGATTAAAAATACAATTCTGAAAGCAATTCACAACCACATTGGTGATCTGGAACTGCCCGAAGACCTGTGAATCCTGATTAAAAATACAATTCTGAAAGCAATTCACAACGATGAGGTCGTTATGGTTTTGGACCAATCTCCTGTGAATCCTGATTAAAAATACAATTCTGAAAGCAATTCACAACGATATTACCCTTATTACTGTTTTTTATCATCCTGTGAATCCTGATTAAAAATACAATTCTGAAAGCAATTCACAACGAAACCTGCCACTCTGAAATACATAGGAATCCTGTGAATCCTGATTAAAAATACAATTCTGAAAGCAATTCACAACGGTAAAGACCCCGATAATAACCGAAAACTCCTGTGAATCCTGATTAAAAATACAATTCTGAAAGCAATTCACAACTGTATATTTGTAGAGAACAAAAAACGCATACCTGTGAATCCTGATTAAAAATACAATTCTGAAAGCAATTCACAACATCATTACGAGGGCAAACCGTTATTTGATTCCTGTGAATCCTGATTAAAAATACAATTCTGAAAGCAATTCACAACGTTCTTTTAATGAGAATTTCCTAAGGTTCTCCTGTGAATCCTGATTAAAAATACAATTCTGAAAGCAATTCACAACAATATCGGAAAGGCGTAAATACAACAACTTCCTGTGAATCCTGATTAAAAATACAATTCTGAAAGCAATTCACAACGCTTGGTTATTCAATGGCGAGGGTCACGATCCTGTGAATCCTGATTAAAAATACAATTCTGAAAGCAATTCACAACCTGTATTGACAATAGACTACGCCATTGATTCCTGTGAATCCTGATTAAAAATACAATTCTGAAAGCAATTCACAACGCAATGACGTATATGTTTTTGGTCAGAATGCCTGTGAATCCTGATTAAAAATACAATTCTGAAAGCAATTCACAACGGAAGGCGCAAAATACATTATAGAAGATATCCTGTGAATCCTGATTAAAAATACAATTCTGAAAGCAATTCACAACGTGATTTTACAACCTGTTCACCCGTACAGACCTGTGAATCCTGATTAAAAATACAATTCTGAAAGCAATTCACAACAGGATGGGTTTCATATCCTCATCACCCAGGCCTGTGAATCCTGATTAAAAATACAATTCTGAAAGCAATTCACAACCTGTCGCTGCTTGTCGATGTATTAAACCCACCTGTGAATCCTGATTAAAAATACAATTCTGAAAGCAATTCACAACGGATGGATCCTTCGTCTTTATCTTTGGTTGCCTGTGAATCCTGATTAAAAATACAATTCTGAAAGCAATTCACAACAGCACGGCTATTGAAGAACGCCTGGGGATCCCTGTGAATCCTGATTAAAAATACAATTCTGAAAGCAATTCACAACCAACTCGATGAAGGGCAAAGAAACCGAGTTCCTGTGAATCCTGATTAAAAATACAATTCTGAAAGCAATTCACAACCGTTGGCATTATCGTTTAGGTCAATTAGCCCTGTGAATCCTGATTAAAAATACAATTCTGAAAGCAATTCACAACTAAAAATACTACAAAGGATTATTTACCATCATGTGAATCAGAATAAAAATAAATTCCATAGCGATATTTATAGTTCCATTTATATACGTTTTTTAAGCTCAGTTATAGCTATTTCGCGTTCTCGAGCTCTTCCTACTCGAAGTGCGTCTACCAAGGCTAATAATTCATGAAGATCATTATCTTTTAAAACAGCTTCGGGAGCTGAAGAATATAAAGGTATTATACTTTGTCCTCTCAACGTTCCTGTACCAGATGGCCAAACATAATTTTCACTACTTTTTATTTGATCCCTTAAAGGAGCGGCTGAGTGCGAAGTTGGAATACCACGTACTACCGGTCCCGGTTTTTGTGGAAAAACATATTTTAATCCGAATTGCAAAAAATCAATGAAAGCCAGTTTCATTACTTTTTTTCCTTTAGGATCTAATAGACCTGAATATTTAGAACGGGCTACCGATTCACTCACTTCAGATTGACTCATTCCTAAAGCCTCGGCTACATTTTTTTGTTTCCAAGTAACATCATCAATACTAATAATCTTTAGCAGCAATAGTATATCCTGAGGTTTCATATGTGTATTCAATCCTTTCGTAACGTATATTGCATATCGCGATATGCAATATAAAGATTAAAAACTAATAATATCATCATTTTAAAATTGCTTTTATCGATCGCTATACTCGAAAAAATAATAAGTATTTTAAAATTTAGCATTTATAAAATAGCTGAACAAGAAATCATAATATTTGATGCTATTTTGCAATATTTGTTGTTATATGATGTTATTTAATGTTATTTGTGAGTTTTTGTTAGTAGAAATATTAAAGCAATTTATGTTAGACTGATTCATTAACAAGATCGGAAAAATCTTACAGGATAAAGTTAAAATAGTGAATCTGATATTTTTTAACATTCTGCGTACAATTTAGCGTACAAATTAAATCTCAAAAACAAAAAAGCCTTGAAAATCAGATGATTAACAAGGCTTTAAGTACTCGGGACGGGACTTGAACCCGTACGGACACATTGTCCATTGGATTTTAAGTCCAACGTGTCTACCAATTCCACCACCCGAGCGTGGTAATATTATACATAAACGAAAAACAGCCCCATTTCTTCTGGAGAACCTGCGACTCGAAAGAGTTTTTCGATCATTCTGAGCGAAAAACGGGATTCGAACCCGCGACCTCCACCTTGGCAAGGTGGCGCTCTACCAACTGAGCTATTTTCGCGTGTTTAAAAGAACTTCCACGTTTAACGTGGCTGCAATAGCGTATTGCGGATGCAAATTTAATATAAATCTTATAATGTCAAAGCCTTTTTTCAAAAAATAAAAGAAATCTTAAATAAAAAATTATTCCAGTAAATCCTTTATAAAACCCGTACTAGATAACTACCTGTTTACCAACTAGTATAACAAATTGCTAGTAAAAATTATTAGCTTCACTACTTTCATAAAGTCAAAACTGAGAACCGACAACCCATAACAGAAAACAGCCTAAGCTTTCGCTTTAGCCTTTTCCTTACCAACTAAGGTTCTTTTAATCTCATTCAATTTCATTAATGCTTCTACGGGCGTTAGGGTATCAATATCTATAAGTAACAACTCTTCTTTCAATTCCTGCAGAATAGGGTCATCAAGGTTAAAGAAACTAAGCTGCATTTCTTCTTCCGCCGATCTCTTTAAAAGCTCCCCGGAATCTTGCATTTTGTGTGATTTTTCAAGTTTTTTAAGGATCTTATTAGCGCGATGCAATACCTGTTGTGGCATTCCAGCCATTTTGGCCACGTGAATCCCAAAGCTATGCTCGCTGCCTCCCGGCACCAGTTTCCGAAGAAAAAGGACATTATCTTTTAATTCTTTTACTGAAACATTAAAGTTCTTGATCCGCTCAAAAGTATCACACATCTCATTGAGTTCGTGGTAATGGGTAGCGAAAAGGGTTTTAGGTTTAGCGGGATGTTCATGCAAATACTCGCTTATGGCCCAGGCAATGGAAATCCCATCATAGGTGCTGGTTCCACGCCCAATTTCGTCTAGAAGCACCAAACTCCGGTCAGAAATATTATTAAGAATACTCGCGGTTTCGTTCATCTCTACCATAAAAGTAGACTCG
The DNA here is from genome assembly GCF_900142975.1 of Salegentibacter salegens. Lineage (NCBI taxonomy): Bacteria > Pseudomonadati > Bacteroidota > Flavobacteriia > Flavobacteriales > Flavobacteriaceae > Salegentibacter > Salegentibacter salegens. The sequence continues at coordinate 464,789 of NZ_LT670848.1, read as the reverse complement.
CCCATAGAAATATTATCGCTGGCGCCAACGCGAGTAAAAATCTTATCTACCAAACCTATATTTGCGGCTTTTGCCGGCACAAAACTTCCCATTTGAGCCATTAAAACAATAAGCGCGGTTTGCCTTAAAATAGCCGACTTACCACTCATATTTGGCCCGGTAATCATAATTACCTGTTGGTTTTCCCGATCTAATGTGACATTGTTGGTAACGTAAGATTCCCCTATTGGAAGTTGCTTTTCAATAACCGGGTGCCTCCCCTCTTCTATATTTAGGTCGTGGTGTTCTTCAATATCAGGCTTGCAGTAATTTTCGGATTTTGCTTGCTGTGCAAAAGAACACAAACAATCTAATTGCGCGATAAGTTGCGCGTTTTGCTGTACCGGTTGAATATAATCGTTCATCCAAATTACCAACTTGACAAAAAGTTGTTGCTCCAGGTGCAAAATCTTTTCCTCGGCCCCTAAAATCTTTGCTTCATATTCCTTTAATTCTTCGGTAATATAACGCTCGGCATTTACCAGGGTTTGCTTTCTAATCCAGGTATCGGGGACTTTATCTTTATGCGTGTTACGTACTTCTATATAATAACCATAAACATTGTTACTGCCAATTTTAAGCGACGAAATTCCGGTAATTTGAGTTTCGCGCTTCAGCATATTATCCAGGTAATCTTTACCGGAAAATGCTATTTTTCTAAGATCATCCAGTTCTTCCGAAAAACCTTCAGCAATACAATTTCCTTTTAAAATATTTACCGGTGCGTCTTCGTGCAAACTTTCGGTTATTTTGCCCCGTAGCACTTCGCAGGAATGCAAATTATCGCCAATAATTTTAATGGCTTCATTTTTACTTTTTAGCGCGAGTTCTTTTATAGGAATTATAGCCTGTAACGAATGATTAAGCTGAAGTACCTCCCGTGGCGTTACTTTTCCTGTAGCGACTTTAGAAATAAGCCGTTCCAGGTCGCTTATTTTTTTAATATTTTGCTGAATTTCAGCTAAAACTGAAGGATTTTCCAATAAAAAACCTACCACTTCGTGACGCTTCCTAACTTTATCGGCATTCTTTAAAGGCAGCGCAAGCCATCGTTTTAAAAGCCTTCCACCCATTGGGGAAATGGTTTTATCAATCACATCCAACAAGGTCACCGCATTTGCTGCGTTAGAGTGATATAATTCCAAATTCCTGATCGTAAACCTGTCCATCCACACATATTCCTCTTCCGCAATGCGATTTATTGCGGTTATATGCTGAAGTTTTCGATGCTGGGTTTCGGCCAGATAATGTAAAATCGCACCCGAAGCAATAATCCCTTCTTCCAAATGCTCTATGCCAAAACCTTTTAAAGATTTTGTTTGAAAATGTTCGTTTAAGGTTTCGTAAGCGAAATCTTGTTTAAACACCCAGTCTTCCTGGTAGAACGTATGGAAATCTTCGCCAAAAATTTGCTTAAAATCCTTCTTATTTTTCTTCGGAATTAAGACCTCACTCGGACTAAAATTCTGAAGTAACTTATCTATATATTCTGAATTTCCCTGCGCCGTAAGAAACTCCCCGGTAGAAACATCTAAAAACGAAACGCCAAAGATTTTCTTCCCAAAGTGAATAGCACACAAAAAATTATTCGATTTGCTATGAAGCACCTCATCGCTTAAAGCCACACCCGGAGTCACCAGTTCGGTAACGCCGCGTTTTACGATGGTTTTGGTCATTTTAGGGTCTTCCAGCTGATCGCAAATAGCCACCCGCTCCCCTGCCTTTACTAATTTTGGCAAATAGGTATTTAAAGAATGATGTGGAAATCCTGCCAGCTCGGTGCGCTCGCTTCCATTATTTCTATTGGTGCAAATAATATTAAGAATTCTGGCCGTTTTTACTGCATCTTCCCCAAAGGTCTCATAGAAATCGCCCACGCGAAACAACAGCAAAGCATCAGGATATTTCACCTTGATGGCATTGTATTGCTTCATTAACGGGGTAACTTTAGGGGATTTCTTGGCTGTCAAAATTTTAATTTTTATTTCCCGCTAAAGTACAGAATCCCATATTTTAAAGGAAAATTATCTCTGGAAGTTATTCAATTTTTTCCACAATTATTCTACAAGAATTTCCCCTTTCGATCCATTTTTTGAAGGAATTAGCCGGTAAACTGCTTTTGGCTGCAGGCCTTTCTCTGTTCTATGCGATACAAAAACGATTGCTGTTTCACTTTCTTTTGCGATAAGATTAATTAGCGAAGTAATTTCCAGGGCGCTTTTATCGTCTAGTGAGGTGGTGGGTTCGTCTAAAATAAGTAATGGTGGGTGCTTGATCATCGCCCTGCCAATTAAAACCATTCTTTTATGCAACTCAGATAATTCTGTAAAAATTTTTCCCGATTTATTCTCCAAATTCAGGATTTTCAGCCATTCTCTAGCTAATCTTACATCTTTATCGCTCGGTTTTTGATACAATCCCACGCTATCTACCAAACCCGAAATAATCATTTCTAACACCGTATTTCTTCGGTTAAAAAGTTCGATAAGCGCTGGAGAGAAATAACCGATTTTCTTTTTAATTTCCCACACGCTTTCGCCGCTGCCCTTTTTGTTTCCAAACAAATATAAGTCTACACCATAAGCTTTTGGATTATCGCCATAAATCATAGAAAGCAAGGTGGTTTTCCCGGAACCGTTGGGCCCGATAAGTTGCCAGAAATCACCTTTTTTAATTTCCCAGCTAATATTTTCTAAAATTGATTTTCCTTCATAACTAACAGAAACATTATTCATTTTCACCAAAATCTCCGGAATTTCCTGAAAAGTTCCCGGCGCCGGCGGAATAGTTTTTATTTCTGAAAAATTGCTCACTTTTTGATTTTTCAAAAACCCTAAAGCATTTGAACTTTCTACTATCTTTTCCCCTTTAACCTTAAAAACTGTATCTACAAAAGGCAATAAATCTTCTTTGCGGTTAAAAACCTGAATGATAACAGTAGTTTTGGAAATATACTCCAACTCTTCTTCTAATTGAGCTACCGAAGCTTTATCGAGACTATCAAACGGATTGTCTAAAACAAGAAAATCAGGCTTTTGGCTAAGTAAATATTGTAAAAAAGCTTTTCTTTTTTCTCCACTGGAAAAAGTTCGTAAAGCACGATTTTCATTCGGAATTAAGGCAGAATTCCCGTGTTTATAATCTTCTTCTATAAAATCATTTAAAACGGTTTCAGAAAAAAGTAAGCCATTTTTTCCTTGTAATCCCTGGAATTCAGCTGGCGCATTACCTGCTAAAAGTTGCTTTATTAATTTTCCCTTTACTGAAAAGTCAGTTCCAAAAATGGCGTAATGTTTTAAATTCATGCTGAAATTAACTTTATTGATAACCCTGCGCCTGTAAATTGAATAATTCGGCATAGAGTTTATCGTTTTGCATCAGTTCCCGGTGTGTTCCAATTTCCAGTACGCTACCATTTTTTAAGACCATTATCCTATCGGCTATTCTTACCGTGCTAAAGCGATGCGAAATAATTACCGCAGTTTTACCTTCTGTTAATTTAATAAACCGGTCAAAAGCTTCGGTTTCGGCGCGGGCATCTAAGGCCGAAGTAGGTTCATCTAAAATTAAAACCTCAGCGTCTTTCATATAGGCACGGGCAATCGCGATCTTTTGCCACTGCCCGCCTGAAAGGTCTTTCCCTTGTTTAAAGCGTTTCCCTAATTGCTGATCGTAGCCGCGTGGCATTTCAGAAATTACCTCGTTCGCCAGACTTTTTTGTGCAGCATTGTCTATTCGGTTCTGATTTTTGATTTCTTCAATTTCACCCATGGCGATATTTTCCCGAAGGGTTAATTCAAACTTCACAAAATCCTGAAAAATCACTCCGAAATACTGCTGATATAGGGTTTGGTTGTATTCTTTTACTGGAATATTATCGAGTAAAATTTCGCCTTCCGTAGGTTCATAAAATCGAAGTAATAATTTGATAAGCGTGGTTTTCCCAGCGCCATTTTCTCCTACAAAAGCCAGTTTTTCGCCAGCTTTTAATTCAAAATTAATGTTCCGTACTACCCAGGCTTCAGATTTAGGATATTTAAAGCCTACGTTTTTAAATTCAAATCCTTTTTTAATTTTCTTCGGAAGTGGTAATTTTTCTTTCGAAGTTTCTTCGGCATATTTAAGGTCCAGGAATTCAAAATAATCCTGTAAATACAATGCACTTTCGGTAATAGCAGTAAAGCGGGTAAAAAAGCCCTGCAATTTAGATCTAAGTCTATTAAAAGAGCCTGAAAGGAAGGTAAGATCACCAAGTGTAAAAATTCCCGCCACAGTTCTAAAAACAATTAAAAGATAAGCGCCATAATAGGCTCCTGTTCCTATCACATTAAACAAAGAACCCCAGCCGGCGCGCTGTTTTGCCAACTTTTTACTCATTAAATAATAAGTATCAGAAAGATTTTTAAATCGGTCTGCCAGGTAATTTGAAAGTCCGAAAAGTTTTACCTCTTTTGCCGTTACATCACTGGCACCTACATAGCGTAAATAATCCAGTTCGCGTCGTTCTTGCGTCCAGCTTCTGGCCAGGGAATAACTGGTGCCGCTGAATTTAATTTCATTAATAATTGTTGGAACTACTGAAACTACTAATAATATAATCAACCAGGGCTCAAAGGCTACTACCCCGGCAAGCAAAGTAAAGATCACTACTAAATCTTCGGCCTGGGTGAGAATGTTAGACATTAGACCTACGCGGCCCGTGGTTTGCTGGCGGGCACGTTCCAGTTTATCGTAAAACTCGGAATCTTCCAGCTGATCCAGGTTTAATTCTGAAGTCTTTTTAATGATACGAACCGAAGTATCTATACTGTATTGATCTCCCAACAAACCATCAGTCAAACTAATCGCCCTACTCATTAGATCTGACAAAATAGCCAGACCGAATTCTGCTGCTACCAGCAACCATAATCTATCAAGGTCTTTTTCTTCTGCAGCTATCTGTAAAACCACTTCATCAATAATTAATTTCCCCACAATAAGGATAATTACCGGTAAAACAGCGTTAATAGTCCTTGCCAAAACATTAGCATAAAAAAGCAAAGGATTTACTTTCCTGATTTCCCTAAAAAACCGCGGTACAAATTTTAGGGAAGCAAAACTTCCTTTAAAACTGACTTTATTGGCTTCTAATGACTTTCTAGACCTTGGCAAGAATGATTTTTTCTTTGCAAGTTAGGCAAGATTTGAAAAAGTTTGTAATAATTGGTTAAAGATAAACACCCAGCCGAGTAAAGTAAGGGCTGGAAAAAACAAAAATATAGATTAAAGGTTGTCAACCTATACTTTCTCTTTTGACATTAGAGGGTGTAATCTCAAGTCTGTCTAGACTTTGAAAATTAAATTAAAATTTTTAGACTAGATTATGACACAAGAAGAGATTAAGGAATTAAAGGAAAAAGCATTAAAACAATTTTTATCAGGAGAATCCCTAACCGGCAAAAACGGCGCTTTTGCTCCAATGCTTAGGGAGTTTATGGAAGAGGCCCTGGAAGCAGAAATGTCTTCGCACCTTTCCGATGAAGAAAAAGGCTCAAAAGCAGGTAATAAGCGTAATGGCAAAGGCAAAAAGACCCTAAAGAGCAGCCAAGGGGACGTCACCATTAACACGCCCCAGGATCGTAACAGTACCTTTGAGCCGGAGATCGTAGCGAAACGCCAGCGTATCCTGGCCGATAATTTAGAAAAGCAGATTATAGGCATGTACGGGATGGGCAATAGCCTGCGGGATATCTCAGCTCATATAGAGGAAATGTATGATTCCAAGATATCCACACACGTTCTAAGTGATATTACGGACCGGGTGATTCCCAAGGTTAAGGAATGGCAGGATCGCCCCTTGGAGCCGGTATATTGCATCCTATGGCTCGACGCGATGCACTTCAAGGTACGCGAAGAAGGCAAAGTAAAGCACAAGGCCTTGTATAATATTTTAGGAATAAATAAAGCTGGAAGAAAGGAAGTGCTGGGTATGTATATCTCGGAAAGTGAAGGGGCCAATTTTTGGCTTCAGGTGCTGACCCAATTAAACAACCGTGGCTTAAAAGATATTCTGATTGCCTGTACGGATAATCTTACGGGCTTTAGTGAAGCCATTCATTCTGTTTATCCCAAGACTGATATTCAGCTATGTATTGTCCACCAGATCCGCAATAGTATGAAGTATGTGGCCAGTAAGGATCAAAAAGATTTTATGAAAGACCTTAAACTGGTGTACAAGGCTGACACCAAAGACCAGGCTGAATCGGCTTTACTGGATCTGGAAGAAAAATGGGGCAAAAGATATCCCATAGTGATCCGTTCCTGGAATGATAACTGGGACCGATTGAGTGCTTATTTTGAATATACCGCACCCATTAGAAAACTCATATACACCACAAATGCCGTAGAGGCTTTTCACCGGCAGGTAAGAAAAGTAACCAAGACCAAAGGCGCTTTTACCAATGATATGGCACTATTGAAGCTGGTTTACCTAGCTACCAGAAGAATTGAAAAGAAATGGAACGCCCCACTGCAGAACTGGGGTTTGGTAGTTCAACAATTAGCTATTAAATTTGAAGGTCGGCTAGAGTTGGACTTAGCCACCAATGAAACGAAAAACTAAAATTTTCTTCTCCCGGGGGTACCCCCGGGAGAAGAAGCAGACAGAGTTGAGCTAACACTCCCTGACATTACTCTTACCAGCCGATAAGAAATCGAGGAGCCATCCATAGGGGGATTTTTAATTTTTTTCTTTTTCACCTTTAGGTGATAAATATAACCGGGTTCATAATCAAAACCTTCTATGCTGTCTTCATAATAGAAAAGGCTCCAATCGTCAGTTCCTATCTGGTCTCCTTCCTGTACCAGCAGGCAGTTTCCCTCCATTTCTCCCACACATTCTTCGGTGTAGCTATTCACAACCATATCTACCACTCTTAGTTCTCCAATCAAGCTAGTACTAAAAAGTAAAAATACCAATCCCATAAGTCCGTGCTGCATCATATCATTATGTTTTTACCCAATTAAAGATAAGTGATTCTATGATTTACGAACTGGGGGTTTTCTCTTATTATATTCTAAAGTTGAATTTCAAAATAGTAAGCGAGAACTAATTACCTCTAATGTATTTCCACTTCATTCTATTGTTTAATTTCCTGAAGCATATTCTGTATATCCTCCCGGTTAATCACCTTCCCATTTTTTATCACGGCTATAATACCCTTTAAATGCTGAAGATTTTCCATAGGATTCTTTTCCAGCAGTAAAAGATCAGCAACTTTTCCTTCTTTTATACTGCCGTATTTTTCACTCATATCCATAAACTTGGGACCGTTAATTATAGAACTTTTTATGGCTTCTGCATTGCTTAAACCCGCCTCTGCCAGGGCATTTAATTCGCCGCGCAAAGATTCCCCGGGATAGACATAAGAATTAAAGGCTCCACAATCTGACCCTGCTAAAAGGCTAACTCCGGCATTTTGCATTGGCCTTATCATTCTTGTGCTAATTTCTTCCATTTTTTCCCGCATCTTACTGCCTGATGCTTTTGCCCGTTTAGCACCTTCAATTCTTCCCTGGTAAGTTTTTTGAATTCCGGGGCCAATATAATTTAACAGCGAATCTTGTTGATGATCTACATCTAAAATTTCCGCCAGGGTTTTCCCGATATAAAGTGTAGGGGTAACATATACATTTTCTTCACTCATTTTAGCAAAAACATCGTCGGCCAATTCTGGATCGTAAGTATCGATAAGCGGCTCCATCATTCCGTAGCCAAGATCGAGTTCAGTAAGACTATCGGCGGCGGGAGAACAGGCTTTTAGCGGATAATACATATGCTCGACACCATCAAGGCCAAGGGATACCGCTTTCATAAAATCGGCACTCATTGGCATATGCCCGGTGACTTTTAGGCCACGTTTTTCGGCTTCTTCGATGATCTTGTAATAATTTTCTGCGGGAAGATTTCCATCATAGGTCTTTACGTAATCTACCTCAAGGTTTTCCAGCGAATCGAGGGCTGCAACAATATCAGCTTCGCTAGTAACTTCAATAGAACCAGGCCAGGCTGGCTTATCGCCATCTAGTTTGGGACCGGAACTAAAAATTGTGGGTCCATCTAATTCACCATTAGCAATTTGATCTTTCCATTCCATTACACTCGGAGTGATATCGCCACCAGCGTCTCTTACCGTGGTAATTCCGTAGGCTAAAAAAAGTGGTAATAGATCTTTATTTTCATCTATTAAGGTATCGCCGCCTCTAAAATGTACGTGATTATCCCAAAGTCCAGGCATCACAAATTTTCCGTCGGCATCAATTAGTCTATCGGCTACAAATTGCTCCTTATCAATGCTTTTTCGAACCTCAACAATTTCTCCTTCAGAAATAAAAATTGATTGATTTTCGCTCATTTTTTCATTTTCCAAATCCAGAATTTGAGCATTATAAATCACCAGGTCGTAAGCTTTGGTTTCTTTATTATTACAGGAAGACAGTATTATTAGTACTAAAAAGAAACAGATAATTTTATTCATTTTAATTGTATTTTTGACTGAAAAGCCTAAGATAAACCAAATCTTAAAAGACTTTAGGGAATTGGCATAAAACACGAACGGAACACTTCCGAAGAAAACTTAGAAATACTATTTTTGCCGCTATGGAAAACCGAAAATTAAAAAACAGCGAACTGGACCGTAAATCAGTTGAAGAATTCAAGGAAGCTGAAAAAACGCCTATAATTGTGATTTTGGACAATATTAGAAGCCTGAATAATGTGGGTTCGGTTTTTCGTAGCGCCGATGCTTTTTTAATCGAAAAAATTTATCTCTGCGGAATTACCGCACAACCACCTCATAAAGACATCCAAAAAACCGCTTTGGGCGCGACCGAAACTGTAGCCTGGGAATATGCCGAAAACGTGCTGGATATAGTTGAGAAACTTCAACAAGAGAAAATAAAAGTTTTTTCAATCGAACAGGCTGAAGGCGCTGTAATGCTAAACGATTTTAAAGCTCAACCCGGTGAAAAAATCGCAGTGGTTTTTGGAAATGAGGTAAAAGGCGTACAGCAAAAAGTGGTTTCGGCGAGCGATGGCATAATTGAAATCCCGCAGTTGGGCAGTAAACATTCATTGAATATTGCGGTAAGTGCCGGTGTTGTTCTATGGGATCTATTCAATAAAATATCTTCCGGCAATCGCGAACAATCCTATATGAATCATTAAAATTTCGAATAACTTTAAACAGACCTCCAAGGTTTGCTATACCTTGCAGGGCATACAATGAGAAAAGTTCCCCCTTCGGGGGCTAGGGGGCTTTTTTTATTTCATCTAAAATCGCCAGATAATCGGCTCTATTATTCACAAAATCTTTTCCCGAAATATCTATAATCTGCACCTTCATATTGGTTTGGGTCTTTATAAAATTCAGGTAGCTTTTATTAATTTCCACTAAATAATCGGGCTGAATATTTTGCTCGTAATCTCGACCGCGAGTCTTGATATTTTCCAGCAATCGATCTGTATTTTGGTAGAGATAAATGTAGAGGTCTGGCTTTACCAGTTCCTTATACATTAAGTGAAAAAGCTTGTGATACAGCGCATATTCATCTTCGTGCAGCGTGATTTTAGCAAAAATCAACGATTTAAAAACATCGTAATCTGAAATTACAAAATCCTTAAAAAGATCATACTGCGCCAAATCGTCTGAAAGTTGCTGGTAGCGATCGGCTAGAAAAGACATTTCTAAGGGAAAAGCATACCGCTCTTTGTTCTCATAGAATTTTGGCAAAAACGGATTGTCTTTAAACCTTTCTAAAATGAGTTTTGCATTAAAATCTTCGGAAACCATGGTAGAAAAACTGGTTTTCCCGGCACCGATGTTTCCTTCAACCGCGATATAATTCAGTTTATTTAAATTGAAAGCTTTCTTAGGAACTTCAAGCCTTTCAGAAATCGCTTTTATTTCTGAATTGTCCTCCACCCGCTTAAGTAATTTTTCAATAGAAACTTTAAAAACGGGATGAATTTCTTTTGTAGCGATATCTGCCAAAGGAAGCAACACAAATTTTCGGTTTTGCATTGCAGGATGCGGCACTACCAAATCTGTAGTTTCTAAAATTTCATTTTCGAAAAGTAATATATCCAGATCCAGGCTTCGGTTTTGGTAATTTTTCGCATCAGAGCGCACCCGGCCGGCATCAGCTTCAATCTTTAATAATTTCCGAAGAATTTCTTCCGCAGAAAATCTGGTAGAAACAGCAATACAGGCGTTTAAAAAAGCATTTCCCTCAAAACCCCAGGCAGGTGTTTCATAAACCTGCGAAACCAGTTGCACTTCGCCAATTTCTAAATATATTTTATGCAATGCATTTTGCAGAAGCTCAAAGCGGTTACCCACATTGCTTCCCAGGGCGATATGTACTATTTTTGGGGAATTCAAACTAACTGAAGAAAATTATTAAAGCTTATCCTGTAAATTTCACAGCAAATTAAGTAAAACAAAATCACATACCCCTAATTTTGCAGGAAGACTTAAAAAATAAATTTGGCTAAACTTTTACTGAAAGACAAACTCGCAGCGCAACGTGTATATTTAATACTGGCAGGGCTTTTTATCGCCTCACTGGTTGTTTCAAATCTTATTTTTCAAAAATTCTTTTCGTGGGATTTCTTCGGAATTTACACTTTTGAAATATCTGTAGGCATTTTGCCTTATCCGGTTACTTTTTTGATCACCGATATTATTAGCGAGATCTATGGAAAGAAAAAAGCCAACCAGGTAGTAACTACGGGAATTTTTGCTTCGTTCTTTTCTTTGTTAATTATCTACACCGCAGATGCAGTACCCGCTACAGAATGGTCGCCCATAGATAACGACTTGTTCACAAAGGTTTTTGGAGCCACCACTATTGCCGTTTTCGCTTCTATGGTCGCCTATTTATTAGCGCAATATATAGATATTCACTTATTTCATTTTTGGAAAAGATTGACCAAAGGAAAACATTTATGGCTTCGGAATAACTTTTCTACCTTTCTCTCGCAGTTTGTAGATACGTTTTCGGTCTTGTTTTTGCTCTGTAGTTTTAATAAAATTGAATGGGACTTATTTGGCGCACTTTTATTTAGCGGATTTTTATTTAAAGTAATTGTTGCCGCGCTGGATACTCCCCTGCTCTATGCCGCGGTTTACGCGTTTAGAAAACGCTTTAAGCTGAAGCAAGGCGAAGAATTAAAATATAATTAATTTAAATAAACCAGCTTAATTGGTTTGAATTAAATAATATAGAAATGAAGAAAGTATTTAAAATAATCGGTATCGTATTACTCGTGATTGTAGTTATACTGGTTGTCGCACCATTTTTATTTGAATCACAAATAAAGGATTATGTGCGAAAAACCGCCAACGAAAGTGTGGATGCGCAGGTTGAATTTAGCGACATAAGTCTCAGCTTTTTTAGGAGTTTCCCTCAAGCTACCGTAGTAATTGAGAATTTTAGCGTGATCAATAATGAACCTTTTAAAGGCGATACACTTGCCATTGGGGAAGAAGCTCAATTGGAAATGTCTATTAAAGAATTATTTAAAGGTGCCGACGAGCCAAAGGTTCTGGATGATATTAAGCTGAATAATACTTTTCTAAATATTAAGGTAGATTCTTTAGGGAATGCCAATTACGATATCGCTATACAAGATACAACCGCTGCAGCTACAGATTCAGCTTCAACCGGATTTAGTTTTGATTTAAAGCATTACGAGATCAATAATTCCCGGGTGAAATATTTAGATGTAGGCCAAAAACTTTTACTGGATGTAGAAGAATTAAACCACCAGGGAACCGGAGATTTTTCTTTAGCTGAAAGTGAGCTGGATACCGAATCTACCGCATTGGTTTCTTTAGATTACGATGGCGTAAATTACCTGAACCGAAATAAGGTTTCCCTTGATGCCGTGATTCAGATGGACCTGAAAAATATGCGTTATACATTCCTTGAGAACGAAGCAATGATCAATCAGTTGCCGTTAACTTTTGAAGGATTTGTGCAGGTAAATGAAGATAATAACGAGATAGATCTAAGCTTCCAAACGCCTTCTTCAGACTTTAAAAACTTTCTAGCCGTAATTCCGGCGACCTACGCAAAAAACATAGAAAATGTAGAAACCAATGGAGATTTCATTGTAAATGGAAAAATACAGGGAATTGTAGATGATACTTATATTCCAAAAATGGATATTAAAGTGAGTTCTAATAACGCTTCTTTTAAATATCCCGATCTTCCTAAAAGTGTAGAAGATATTAATATTGATCTTCAAATTTTAAATGAAACCGGAATTTTAGAAGACACCTACCTTACTTTTGATAATGTAACCTTCAGAATAGACCAGGACAGGTTTGCCACCAACGGAAGCGTAAAAAACTTGATGGGAAATATGCTTGTAGATATGGCGCTTAAAGGCACGCTTAATTTAGCCAATCTTGAACAGGCGTATCCGCTGGAACTTGAGCAGGATCTTAACGGGGTGCTAACCGCAGATCTTACCACGCAATTTGATATGAATTCTATAGAAAAAGAACAATATCAAAATGTGAAAAGTAGTGGTACGGCCAGTCTTAGAAATTTCAGTTATAAATCGCCTGAGATTCCTAACGAGGTGAAGATCGCCAACGCCACTATGAATTTTAACCAGGGCAACGTGCGCGTACCCGAATTAAAACTCACCACCGGCCAAACCGACATCAATGCTTCGGGAAATATTGAAAACCTGATGGGCTTCCTGTTTACCGAACAGAATTTAAAAGGAAACTTCAATGTAAATTCTAATGTTTTTGCCATCAACGATTTTATGATTGCTGAAGCTGAAACCGATACAAAAGAAACTCCAGGAGAAATTTCTACTCCGAGTTCCAACGAAGCGGTAAAAATCCCTTCCTTTTTAGATACTGAAATTGCATTTAATGTAAACACCGTGATCTATGACAACCTGGAACTTAAAAACGCCACGGGAACTATTATTTTACGTGATGAAACTGCTACGTTGCAAAATATAACTACCAATATTTTCGGCGGAAATATCACCCTGGCAGGAAATGTTTCTACTAAAGGAGCAACGCCAACTTTTGATATGGACCTGGCGCTAAACGCGCTAAATATCGCTGAATCTTTTAACGGTTTGGAGATGTTACAGGGACTTGCACCGGTAGCCCAGGCATTGCAGGGTAAACTGCAAACCAATCTTAAATTAAACGGAAATTTAAATGAAGATCTTACTCCGCAATTATCAACTCTTGCCGGAAATGCACTTGCAGAAATTCTTACAGCAGAGATAAATCCTGAGAAACTCGCTTTGCTTTCACGCTTAGATCAGCAACTTGATTTTATCAATTTTAAAGATATAGACCTGGATAAACTTAAAACACGCCTAACATTTAGCGACGGTATGGTTCAAATTGAACCTTTCAATTTTAATGTAGAAGGCGTGAATGTTGAAGTTTCTGGGAGCCACGGATTTGATATGAATATGAATTACAATCTTAACCTCGATGTGCCAGCCAGAATGTTAGGCAGCCAGGTTGGAAACGCGCTTAGCAAGTTAAGTGGGGATGAAATACGAAATATGATGGTTGCACTGCCAATAGGCTTAAAAGGAACTTTTCAAAATCCACAAATTAATGTGAATATGCAACAAGCAGTTACTAACCTTACCCAAAGGATTGTTGCAAAGCAGAAAGAAAATCTTCAGGAAAGAGGTCAGGATGCGATTAGGGATATCATTAATAAACAAACAGGAAATCGAAACCAACAGCAACAAAAACCCGATACTACTGCTGTACAGGATTCTACACAAACCCAGGCTCCAAAAACCGAAGAAAAACCTAGAAGCCAGGAAGAGGAAGTTAAAGATGCGGCCAAAGATATTTTAGGAGGCATCCTGAGAAAAAGTAAGAAGAAAAAAGATACTACAAGTAACTAAAATAAAACCCTCACAGTTTCCAGTATTTTTTTTGGAAATTGTGAGGGTTTATAATTCCTCGTCATCGCGAGGAGACTATAGTCGCCGCGGCAATCTTTCAATTAATAGTTAAAATCTAGAGATTACTTCTCCCGATAAAAATCGGGAGAAGTAATGACGACTATAATCATGAAAAAATATTAAGATTCCTCTTTCAGTGAAAATTTTTAAAAAATCGTCATTGTGAAGAAGGAACGACTGAAGCTATCTGTAAATCCAATGATTACTTATCCCGTTTTCATAGGATTCTAACGTGTTTTAATTATCCTCATGTTAGATGCTGAAATAAATTCAGCATGACGTGCTTCTATCAGATTTATTCAATTAAAGTACACCTAACTCCACTACAAAACCTTCGTGGGCTCGGACGTTGAAAACGGTGCCGTCTTCAAAAATTAAGTATTGCCCTTTAATTCCTTTTAAAACGCCTTCGTAAAAGGGATTTTTACCCAAATTCAGGGTTTTTATTTTCTTTGGAAATTCCAGAACGGGGAATTCAATTTCCAGTTCTTTTCTATCACCCAGGTAATATTCTTTGGCTTCTTGAGGAATAAAATCTTTGAGCTTATCGCGTTCGTCAGCAAGGTTTAAATCTAAAACTTCGTTGGTCAACATTTTTCGCCAATTGGTTTTATCAGAAACGTGACTTTTTAAGGCTACTTCGGTGATTCCGGCGAGATACCTATTGGGAACTTCAACAATTTCAATAGCTTCATGTGCCCCCTGATCTATCCAACGGGTGGGAATTTGTGTCTTTTTAGTTACTCCAACTTTTACATTACTGGAATTGGCCAAATAAACCACGTGCGGCTGTAATTGCGCCTGTTTCTCAAAATCCAGGTCGCGGTCTTCTTCATCTAAATGCGCTTTACTCAATTCCGGGTTCATAATCCAGTCACCGGCTTGCGGGATAGAAGTAAAACAATCGTAACAATAGCCCTGGCGGAAAATCTTCTTTTGCAGTCCACAATTTAAACATTGAAAACGAAGAAAATTAAGACTTATTTTCTTCCCGAGAATCTGGTTCATATTAATAAAATCGTCTTCAAAAATGAGGTAATATTGTACCTTATCGGTAATCTCAGTTCTCATTTTTCTAAACACCCCTTCGTATCTCATCTTTTTTTCCCTATTTTTAACCGAAGTTGATTTGTAAGCTTCGAAGTTTAAATTAATTTTAGCCAGCCAACCAGCTGAAGCATGTCAGCGCGTAAAGATATAAAGAATAATGCCAATTCCATTAGTAAACTCCATTGCTTCGTGGTTCCTCAAGAAGCGAATTCATCAAATGGAGTTGTTTATAAAATACCCTCACGAAGTTCAGCACGAACTGCTTAGACACCTGCTTTCCAAA
Organism: Salegentibacter salegens; assembly: GCF_900142975.1. NCBI lineage: Bacteria > Pseudomonadati > Bacteroidota > Flavobacteriia > Flavobacteriales > Flavobacteriaceae > Salegentibacter > Salegentibacter salegens. The sequence goes on along the minus strand of NZ_LT670848.1, from coordinate 449,406 downwards.
GCAAAAAACACCGAAATTGGTAATAAGTATGGCTTTTCAGAAATTAAAACCCATAGTGAATTCGCGAGGCGCGTTCCTATTCAACAATATGAAGATTATCAGGCTTGTATAGAACGTAGCCGGAAGGGCGAAACCAATATTTTTTGGCCCACGCCTATAAAATGGTTCGCCAAGTCTAGTGGTACCACCAGCGCAAAAAGTAAATTTATTCCGGTTAGCGAAGATTCTCTTGAACATTGTCATTACAACGCAGGCAAAGACTTGCTTTGTATGTATTTAAATAACAATCCGCAATCCCAGTTATTTACAGGGAAAAGTTTAAGACTGGGCGGCAGCAAGGAGATTTACAAAAATAATGGCACGGCTTACGGCGATCTTTCGGCAATTCTAATTGCGAATATGCCGTTTTGGGCTGAATTTAGCAGCACGCCCAGCAACGAAGTTTCCCTAATGAACGATTGGGAAGTAAAAATGCAGGCTATTGTTGATGAAACCATTAAAGAGAATGTGACCAGCCTGGCGGGTGTACCCAGTTGGATGCTCGTTTTACTCAATAATATTTTAGAAACCAGCGGAAAAGAAAACCTGTTTGAGGTTTGGCCAAACCTTGAAGTTTATTTTCACGGCGGAGTAAGTTTTGATCCTTACGCACCACAATACCAAAAGATATTACCCAAAGAAGATTTTAGATTTTACGAGATTTATAATGCTTCAGAAGGATTTTTTGCCTGCCAGGATCAAAATGATTCCAAAGAACTTTTACTGATGCTGGATTACGGAATTTACTACGAGTTTATTCCTATGAATATCTATGGAAGTGAAGCTGAAAAGGCAATTCCCCTTGCGGAAGTTGAAACCGGTAAAAATTATGCCGTGGTAATTACTACCAACGCCGGTTTATGGCGCTATAAAATAGGCGACACCGTTAAGTTTACTTCTATAAGTCCTTACCGAATAAAAGTAACCGGCAGGACCAAGCACCACATTAATGTTTTTGGGGAAGAATTAATTATTGAAAATGCTGAAGCCGCCTTAAAAAAGACTTCCCTGGTTACCAATTGCGAAATTGTAGATTATACCGCAGCGCCTATTTTTATGGAGGGAAAGGAAAAAGGCGCCCATGAGTGGATTATAGAATTCAAAAATCCGCCGCGAGATTTTGATAAATTTAAGTATGAACTCGATTTAGCCTTGCAACAGGTAAACAGCGATTATGAAGCAAAACGCTATAACAATATGACGCTGAATATGCCGAAAATTCACCAGGCACGCCAAAAATTATTTTACGATTGGTTAAAGAAAAACGATAAACTAGGCGGGCAGCATAAAATCCCAAGGCTTTCTAACTCCAGAAGTTATGTGGAGGAGTTATTGGAGATGAATTATTTGTAATACAAAAATAAACAGCTCCCCTCCTTTTAAAGGAGGGGAATGAATTCAGCTTTAGCTGAAGAAAGGGGTGCTTAAAGATTTAATAATTAAAATAGAATTTTTAAAAATTACCCCTCCGGCCTGCGGCCACCTCCCCTTGAAAAAAGGTGAGGAGCTCTTTTATTTTTCTATCAACTTATTATCTTTTCAAAGTAAAATTAGTTCCATAGTGATCGCTGGTGCCGTTTTGCATTTCAAACTCCACTCTAAACCAGTAATCGTCTGCGGGTAAAGTTCTACCATTATAGGTACCATCCCAGCCTTCACCGTTGGGAGTTAATTCTTTAATTAATTTTCCGTAACGATCAAAAACATAGAGTTTTTTAATCTGAATTTCAGCAGTATTTTCAATATTCCAGGTATCGTTATAACCATCAGAATTTGGAGTAAAAAATCGTGGATAACCCACCAGGTAAAATTCTTCAGAAGTAGTAATTCCGCAGCCATTAATTTCACGAGCACTAATAGTGTGGTAACCAGGATCTAAATTCCTAAACACCGCACTTTCCTGCCAGGCACCATTATCGGCGCGATATTCATAGGTGGTTTCACCTCCTATTCCCTTAGTAGCTTCAGCGTTAATTATATAACCGCCGGTAAAATCGCTGCCTTCAATCTCAACCAAAACATTTTCAGGCCGGGAATAAACTAATAAAGCGGTGGTGAACTCTATGTTACAGCCAGAGCGGTTATCGGTAACAATGAGAGTTACATTATTAAAATTTGGAGTTTCAGTAAAATTCAACACTGCTTCGGTACTAATTGTATTTCCTTCAGCTATCCATTCGTATTCATAATCGGCTCCTAAATCTTCGCCAATCCCTTGTTGGGCAAGCACAGTTCTATCCAAATCTACACAAACCACACTTTCTTCAGGTAGAAAATTTTCGGGTACAAAAGTTAGTTCTACACTAAAAAAAACTTCCTGTGAAACACAGCCACTTTCCACACCTTCTACCTGCGCAAAAATCTCCCTGGATTCTTCAACCGGAAAAGCCGAGGGATTAGAAATAGAGTTTTCATCTTCAATATCTTGTGCCGTTTCATAAAAATTAACCCGATAATCTTCTTCGGAAGTATTTCCGTTAAGAATTTGGGCTGAAGCTGAAGTTAAATCTATAGTGGTTTGATTTGGATCACAGATATAAAGATCATCTGGAACATTAGCTACGGGCTCATTATAGAATTTTATTTCAATTTCATCTTCATCGGCCTGGCCTGTTATATTTTCATATACTATTACTTTATAACGGCCCGAATCGGTTAGCGTTAAAGTAGGATTTTCTTCATTAGCAATTATTTCAAAATCATCTGTAGTTTCGTTAAATTGAAACCACTCATAACGCTCCACCCCTTCTGTGGTTGCATCTAAAGTTGTTTCATCCTCACCACAAAGAAACCTGTCGGGACCCAGCACTTCGTCTAAAATTCCACAATCTGTAGAACCAGAAGTAGCCTGATCGGAGTTTGTTTGGCGCAAACTTATAAAACCCGGCAACTCTTCGTAATTTGTAATCAAAACCACATAAACCTGGCCTGCTTCTGCATTAGGAATATACATTTGTTCTACCGTATCGGGTTCGTAGCTACAGTCTACAATATTTAATTCGCTTAAAGAATCGTCGGTACAATAATCCTCGGTTCGTTCAAAAGGCCCCCATACAATAAAATCTACATCGTACTGAGAACCGCCACCATTTTCATTTTGAAATTGAGAAATATTAAACCGAAGATTTCCAGTTTCTTCTACCTGTAAATAAAACCAGGCGGGATAAGGCTGTGATAGCAAACAACCGTAATCTGGCCCCGGCTCACCGTTTACGATACTACTATTTGTTGAGTTTGAATTAGGAAAAACGAGCTCCTCGTCCCCGGCGCAAAATGGATCTAAACTCTCACAAGAACTACCCTGGCCAAAAACACTAAAACTCCCGTAAAGAAAGAAAATACAAAAAAGAAGTAGGGATTCTTGTTTCATAATAGGTTTAAGAAGTTACAAAATAACAAATATCTATTTAAACCCCGGCTTTTATGATTACATAAAAACCTATTAAATATGTATCTTTGCAAGCCAAACAATCGGTTTACGACTATTATTGTAAAAACGGTATGAAAATAGACAAAATTTTGAATGAAATTGATGAGCAGGGAGATGCCCACGTAGGCACCAGTGCAGAAACCCCTCTTCGTGAAGATGCTTTTGAATTGAGCGATATTGAAAAAGTAGCGCTCATCAATAAAGATGTAAAAAAAATCATGGAAACTTTAGGCCTTGATCTTACTGATGATAGCCTAAAAGGAACTCCACAACGGGTAGCAAAAATGTTTGTAAATGAAATTTTTGCAGGCCTGGATCCTGAAAAAAAACCCATTGCATCTACTTTTGAAAACAAGTATAAATATGGTGAAATGCTGGTAGAAAAGAACATTACCGTTTATTCTACGTGCGAACACCATTTACTTCCCATAGTTGGAAAAGCCCACGTGGCCTATATTTCTAAAGGTCGCGTTATCGGACTTTCTAAAATGAACCGAATTGTAGATTATTTCGCGAAAAGACCACAGGTGCAGGAACGAATGACGATGCAAATTGTTCAGGAATTACAAAAAGCCCTGGGTACGCCAGATGTTGCCTGTGTGGTAGATGCCAAGCACCTTTGTGTGAACAGCCGCGGAATTAGAGATATAGACAGCAGCACGGTAACCAGTGAATTTGGCGGAGCTTTCAAGGATAAATCTGTAAAAAGAGAATTTCTTGACTATATAAAACTTGACACTTCTTTTTAAAAATTTCTATTTCTTAATAACCAACAACTAACTATCTATGGCGCTTTACCAGGAACAAAGCTTGAAAATGTACAATTCTATGAGCGGGGAAAAGGAAGTCTTTGAACCCATAAACGAAGGAAACGTTGGAATGTATGTTTGCGGCCCCACTGTTTACAGTAATGTTCATTTAGGTAATTGCCGAACTTTTATCTCTTTTGACCTGGTTTTTCGTTACCTGAAGCACCTGGGATATAAGGTAAGATATGTTAGAAATATCACCGATGCCGGTCACCTGGAAAACGACGCTGATAGCGGAGAAGATAGAATTGCCAAAAAAGCCCGTTTAGAACAAATAGAACCTATGGAAGTAGTGCAACGCTACACCATAGATTTTCATAATATTCTACAGAAATTCAACAATTTACCGCCAAGTATAGAGCCTACGGCTACAGGCCATATTGTTGAACAAATCGAGATCGTTAAAACCATCATTGAAAAAGGTTTTGCTTACGAGGTAAATGGATCGGTTTATTTTGATGTAAAGAAATTTAATGAAACCAACCACTACGGTAAGTTAAGCGGAAGGGATATTGAGAATATGGTCGCTAACACCCGCGAACTTGCCGCACAGAGCGATAAGAAGAATCCGCAGGATTTTGCGCTTTGGAAAAAAGCCGAACCACAGCATATTATGCGCTGGCCTTCGCCCTGGAGCGATGGTTTTCCCGGCTGGCATTTAGAGTGTACCGTAATGAGTACAAAATATTTGGGTGAAGAATTTGATATTCACGGCGGCGGAATGGATCTAAAATTTCCGCACCACGAATGTGAAATTGCCCAGGGAGAAGCTGCTACCGGGAAAAATCCGGTGCATTACTGGCTGCACGCCAATATGCTTACTTTAAACGGTAAGAAAATGGCAAAAAGTACCGGAAACAATATTCTTCCGGAAGAAATTTTCTCCGGAAATAATGACATTTTAGACAAACCATTTTCACCAAATGTGACACGATTTTTTATGCTTCAGGCGAATTACCGCAGCATTCTGGATTTTTCAGATGAAGCATTAAAAGCAAGCGAAAAAGGTTTTAACCGATTAATGGATGCCTATCACGCGATAGATGAGCTTCCCGTTTCAGATAAATCTAGCGTAGATATTAAGAGCTGGAAACAGTCTTGCTACGACGCGATGAACGATGATTTTAACAGTCCGATTTTAATCGCTAAACTTTTTGATGCGGTTAAAATGATTAACAACATCAAAGAAGAAGCGGTCACAATTATTACGGAAGATAAAGAGGAACTACAAAAAACAATGTCGGCTTTTATGTTTGATGTTTTGGGACTTCTGGATAAGGTTTCAGAAAACAACGATACTTCAGATAAGCTTTCTTCAACAATAGACCTACTTATTAAACTAAGAGCTGAAGCCAGAAACAATAAAGATTTTGCTTTAAGTGATCAAATTAGAGATCAGTTACAGGAAATGGGAATTCAGCTTAAAGACGGGAAAGAAGGCACCACTTTCACTATTAAGCCAGCATGATGCTGGACGCAAAAGTGGCAAAAATTAGAGGAATGATTAAAAATCTATGCTGAATTCCAAGGTTTATGCCAAAATTATAAACATCTAAAAACAGGAAAAACAATGCTTAAAAAATGGTTGGCATATCCGTTTATCCTGTTGGTAAAATTTTACCAGAATTTTATTTCCCCACTTACACCGGCAACTTGTCGCTACACCCCAACATGTTCGCAATACAGTTTAACGGCACTACAACGCTTTGGCATTTTTAAAGGTGGCTGGCTTAGCTTAAAACGTATTTTTAGCTGCAACCCGTGGGGCGGAAAAGGCTACGACCCGGTTCCCGAAAAAACAGAAACCAAAATATAGGGCAACTACTTGCAAATATGTATCTTTACCCTACTAATCAATTTTAATTTATGCTTTTTAACGCAATCACCTGGAGCCCTTCAGAAGGTTTAGACTTAGGTTTTTTTACCCTTCACTATTACAGTTTAATGTTTTTGATAGCCTTCGGACTTGGCTGGTACATTATGAAAAGCATTTTTGTGAGGGAAAAAGTCTCGATAGAGAAATTGGACTCCCTTTTTATTTACACGGTTTTAGCAACATTAATAGGCGCAAGATTAGGGCACGTGATTTTTTATGATTGGGATTATTTTCAAAATCATTTATTAGAAATATTCTTACCGGTTCGCTTTGAGCCCGAATTTGAATTTACCGGCTTTAGAGGCCTTGCCAGTCACGGTGCAGCTATTGGGATTATTATCGCTATGTACCTTTACCGTAAACGTGTTTTAGACAAACCCGTGCTTTGGGTTTTAGACCGAATTGTTATTCCAGTAGCCAGTGGTGCCATTTTTGTAAGAATAGGGAATTTTATGAATTCTGAAATTATAGGAAAACCAACGAACTCAGATTACGGAGTGGTTTTCGCAAATTTAGGAGAAACTTTTCCGAGGCATCCAGCCCAGTTATATGAATCTTTTTGCTATTTACTTATCTTTATATTGCTATGGTTTTTATACTGGAAAACCGAAAAACGCCATAAAGTAGGTTATCTATTTGGTCTTTTCCTTGTTTTACTTTGGACGGTAAGATTCTTTGTTGAATTTGTAAAGGAAGCCCAGGTAGAAGAGCGTACCACCTGGTTATTAAATACCGGGCAATGGCTTAGTATTCCGTTTATAATTGCAGGATTATACTTTATGTATCGTCCCACCAAACCAAGAACTGTATGATACGTAAATCCATAATTTTATCGGCTGTTTTAGCGGCTTCTTTCTTATCTGCTTGCAAAGACGATAACACTACTGAAGCACCCATAGAAACGGAAGAAATCACGTTCACCAAAGAAGGGGAAGCAACTTTGCTTAAGCCTAATGGAGATACTATTCAGCAAATTGATATTGAAATTGCCGATAACGCCTATGAAAGGGAAACGGGTTTAATGTACCGCGAGAGTATGGAAGACGAACAGGGAATGCTTTTTATTTACAATAATGAAGCGCCCAGGTCTTTTTATATGAAAAACACTTATATAGCCTTAGATATTATTTATTTCGCTTCAGATAGTACTGCGGTGAGTTTTCAGAAGAATGCTCAGCCCCAGGATGAAACTTCTTTACCATCTCGAGAACCGGCTCAGTTTGTTCTTGAATTAAACGCCGGACTTGCTGACGACTGGAATATAGAAGTAGGTGATAAAATAGATTTTCAAAGGATAGATTAGGTTTTTAATCTAGCTTGTTTATTTACTAAATTAGCTCAGCACAGGGATTTTTTATAGTCTTTTGTAGTTTTGAACCATTACTGAATGATCCCGGTTATTGGCCAGTTGGGAGTAAGGGAACGCGGATTTGTCGGCTTAATATTAGTTTGTTGATCAAGTTAACTATTTTCTTCCTAGCGCTACCACCTATATGCAGTGAACCGTTGTTCTATGCAGGTTTTTTATTTCGTTAACTGGTAATTAGTTACTAAAACAGAAGCGGAAATATGTAGGATTTTTTCAAGTTCTCTAATCATATCTACTGACAATCTTTTCTTTTTATTCAGGATTTCTGAAACTCTACTCTTTCCTCCAATTACTCCAACTAAATCTTTTTGTTTTAGATTCATTTCTTTCATTCTGATTTTTATTGCTTCAATAGGGTCAGGAGCATCAATTGGATAATGTTCATTTTCGTAATTGTCAATCATCATAGAAAGGATCTCCGCTTCATCCCCCTCCTCAGAATCAGTTGGAGCATCAAATATTACTTCTAGCCTTTCTAAAGCTCTCTCGTAATCCTCTTCGTTTTTTAAAGGTTTAATTTTCATAGCTCTAATTTTTAAATTGTGTTAGCATCTATTTTATCATATTCTGCATGTGTACCAACAAATCTTATAAAGGCCCACTGTCTTTCATAATTGAATTTCACAATTAATCTATATGAGTTTCCTTTAGTATTAAAAACAACTCTACTATCTTTTAAAATGCTAGCATTTATATAAGTTTTCTTCACATCATTTGGAGAACTCCAATTGGAACTTTTAGTTGTTTCGTGCCAGGTCTTTAAATATTGTTCTGAATCAGAATGCTTTTCCCAGAATTCTCTCAATGTCTTTTTTGAAACTATTCTCTTCATTATAAAAAATCTAAAACAAAGATAATTAAAGTTCTCTATTTTAGAACTTTTCAGAAGAAAAAAAATTGCACTGGGGCTTCCCAATTTCACGGTAACAAGGTTTACGCAATCAAAAACCTGGTTTCAACAAAACCAAGCCATAAAAAAAGCGCCCCGAATAGGAGCGCTTTTTACTTTATATATTTCCGAAGAAATCTTAAGCAGTAGTTGCTTCAGAATCTTCTTCAATTTTTTTCTTCTTTTCGATCTTAGATTTATCGGTCACACTGTCAAACATAACAGGTGTTGCGATAAATAAAGAGGAATAAGTACCTACAATTACACCAATGATCAAGGCGAACATAAAGCCTCTGATGCTTTCCCCTCCAAAGATAAAGATAGCAAGCAGCACGATTAAGGTGGTAAGCGAGGTGTTCAATGTACGGCTAATAGTACTATCTAAAGCGCTATTCACAGTTCTACCTAAGGGCCAGCTGGTATGCTCGTTTACAAATTCCCTAATCCTATCAAATACAACCACGGTATCGTTTAATGAGTAACCAATTACCGTAAGTATTGCAGCGATAAATGCCTGGTTAATTTCCATACTAAATGGCATCACTTTATAAAGAAGTGAGAAAATACCAAGCACTATAATAACATCGTGTGCTACTGCGGCAACGGCACCAATACTAAACTGCCATTTTCTAAATCGCAGTAAGATGTATAGGAAAATAACCACGAGCGATCCTAAAATTGCCCAGAGTGAATCATTTTTAATATCATCGGCAATAGTTGGGCCTACTTTCATAGACTGCATAATACCGATTTCCTTTTCGGCACCGCCAGTAGTAAACTCATCGAAAGTAAGATCGGCAGGAAGATAAGATTGTAAAGCAGAGAACATAGATTCCTGGATCTCGTTATCTACTTCAGTGCTCTCTTCATCTACTTTATATTTTGTAGTGATTTTTAACTGATTATTTGGTCCGAAAGTTTTTGCTTCGGCACTTCCAAATTCAGCAATAAGATCCTGTTCAACATCGGTTGGATTAACATCTTTATCAAAACGCACAGTATAAGTTCTACCTCCAAGAAAATCAACTCCCTGATTTAATCCCTGAACTAACAATGAACCAACACTTAGAATAATTAAAATTCCGGAGATTACATAAGCTACCTTACGTTTCCCAAGCCAATCAACTTTTACATTTCTGAAAAGATTTTTGGTTGCACCGGTAGAGAATTCAAGTGATTTCCCGTTTTTACCATATCCATCTATAAATAACCTGGTGATGAAAATTGCAGTAAATAAAGAAGTTGCGATACCTATTAATAAGGTAGTGGCAAAACCTTTTATTGGGCCTGTACCTAAGATCAATAAGATAAAACCAGTTAAACCGGTAGTAATATTCGCATCTAAAATTGAAGAAAGCGCATTATTAAATCCGTCTTTAATAGCATCTTTCTGCATTTTACCTTTAGCAAGTTCCTCACGGATTCTTTCAAAGATAAGTACGTTTGCATCTACCGAAATACCAATGGTTAATACAATACCGGCAATACCAGGCAATGTTAACACAGCTCCTAAACCGGCAAGAATTCCGAAGATAAATAAGATGTTTACTGCAAGGGCTACATCGGCAAAAATACCGGCCTTACCGTAGTAGAAAATCATCCATATCAATACAAAAATAAGCGCGATTCCGAAAGACCAAATCCCGCTGTCTATAGCTTCCTGACCTAAACTTGGTCCTACAATTTCACTCTGAATAATATCTGCGGAAGCAGGAAGTTTACCTGCTCTAAGCACATTGGCCAAATCCTGACCTTCAGTAATACTAAAATCTCCACTAATTTCGCTTCTTCCACCTGAAATAGGCCCGGTTGAAACTCCGGGAGCTGAATATACTGTATTATCTAAAACGATAGCTATGTTACTCTGTTGCGTTGAAGCCTGGCCGGTCATTTCTTCCCATAGCTTAGCTCCTCTTCCATCCATTTGCATAGAAACTGCAACACGGCCCATTTGGTCGTAAGTTTGTTGCGCATCTGTAATCACGTCTCCACTAAGTGGTGGCTCCATGTTACGATTACCCTTTAATGCATAAAGACCAACTACACCTTCTTCGTCTTCCGGGATTCCCCAGGCAAATTTAGCGTAACGTTGTTCTCCAGTTAGAATAGACCTAACCTGGGACATTTCAAGATAATTATTAACTTTTGCGGTATCCTGTACAGAAAAATATGCTATTACCGGACCTCCCTGGAAGCCTGGACCTTGCACCAATTCAAATAAAGGATTGTTTCCTGTAGCTACTTCGGTAGTATCATCTTCACTTTCAGCAAGAAGTTCGTCTATATCACTATCGCTTTCTGTTGCTGTAGTATCAGTTTCAGTTTCTGCTTCATCTTTATTTACAACATCCTTAAGAACATTATTAGCCTGAGCAAGGAAATTACCTAATTCGGTGTTTTTGTAAACGTGCCAGAATTCAAGTTGTGCAGTACTCTGCAGCAAACCTTTTACCCTGTTAATATCTTTTGCGCCCGGTAATTCAACAAGAATTCTTCCTGAATTTCCTAAACGCTGAATATTGGGTTGGGTTACCCCAAACTTATCAATACGCTTTCTTAATACTTCAAAAGCCGAAGTAATAGATTCATCAACCTTTCTTCGAATAACGGTTTCGACCTCGTCATTAGACATATCAAAATTGATGTCGTCGCTTAAGGTTTTATTAGCAAAGATATCTGGAGATGCAAGTTCAGCATCGGGAATATCATTAAAAGCTTCAAAGAAAAGATCAATATAATCATCCTGGCTATCTTTAGAAGCTTCATCAGCTTCAGCAATGGCCTGGTTAAAAGCAGGATCGTCGGTATTATTAGCTAATCCGGCAAGAATATCTTTAACCGAAATTTGAAGAATTACGTTAATCCCTCCTTTAAGGTCAAGCCCTTTATTTAGCTCCTTGTCTTTCGCGTCACTGTATGTGATGCCGGCAATTACCTCATTATTCGCTACCGAATCTAGATACCTTTCTTCTTCAGCATCTCGCAACGCCGAATAATCTTCTACATTTTCGCTAATTCTTTGCGTGGCAAAATCTTCAGCTTCACTTTCTACACTATTCGTAATAAAAGTAAAAGACAACTGATATATACATACCAGCCCAAATAAAATTGCAAAAACCTTAATCAGTCCTTTGTTCTGCATTATTCCTTAAGTTATAATTAATTAGGTCGATTTTAAAAACGGACAAATATAGGGTTTCAAAAATGAAATGCCAACAATTTTTTTTTGAATAATTTAACTTTTAAACATAAAAAAGGCCGCAAGTTTTGCGGCCTTTTTTAACATATATTCAAGTTTAAAACTACTTATAGTTCTAATAGGGCATTGGTTTTATTCACGCCCTCTGCACTTTCTTTAATCTTATTAGACTCTGCATCATCAAGCTCGATCTCAACAATTTTTTCAAGTCCGTCTTTACCTAAAATCGCAGGTACTCCAATACAAATATCATTTAATCCGTACTCACCTTCTAACATTGCCGAGCAAGGGAACATTTTCTTTTGGTCACAAGCAATTGCCTGAACCAAAGCTGAAACTGCAGCTCCCGGTGCATACCAGGCACTGGTTCCTAATAATTTAGTAAGGGTTGCTCCACCTACTTTAGTATCTTCTGAAACCTGGTTTAAGCGATCTTCAGATAAAAATGCTGATACAGGTACAGAATTTCTTGTAGCCAATCTAGTTAGCGGCACCATCCCGGTATCACTGTGACCTCCAATTACCATCCCATCAACATCTGATGGTGGGCATTCTAAAGCTTCACTCAATCTAAATTTAAAACGTGCGCTATCTAAAGCTCCACCCATTCCAATAATTTTATTCTTTGGAAGGCCGGTGGTTTTATGCACAAGGTAAGTCATGGTATCCATAGGATTACTTACCACGATTAAGGTTACATTTGGAGAATGCTTAATAAGGTTTGAAGAAACTTCTTTTACAATCCCGGCGTTTATTCCTATTAATTCCTCACGTGTCATTCCCGGTTTACGCGGAATACCACTGGTAATTACTGCTACATCACTGCCGGCAGTTTTAGAATAATCGTTTGTAGTTCCTGTAATTTTAGTATCAAAACCGTTTAGCGTTGCGGTTTGCATTAAATCCATTGCTTTCCCTTCGGCTACTCCTTCTTTAATATCGAGTAAAACCACTTCTGAAGCAAAATCTTTAATAGCAACATATTCTGCACAACTGGCGCCTACGGCACCTGCTCCTACTATAGTAACTTTCATCTTATATTTTATTTAAATCGATTAATATTTGATTCCAAAAATACAAATATTGCTATAGTATTACTATAAGATATGGTTAAAACTATGGGTTTTATATTCTAAAATGCAAGCCGGCGTTAAGGTGAAAAAACTTACCTGCAGTGGCCATGGTACTAATTTTAAATTTATTGAAGTAAATATTAAAACCTAAATCGGCTTTAAATTGTGCCTGACTTTGATCTAAACCGCGTAATGCCGAATTAATTGGCCCTAAAGCAACACCCGAACCGCCCATTGCATAATTAAAGTTTGAGTTTGTTGCTCCTAAAGCTCCAAAAACTTCAAAACTATCGCCGTACAATTTAGATCCCATAACAGATGCCATCCACAGGTTAGAGTTTACGTTTACCAAATTCAAGTTTACAACGTTATCTATATTTACAGGACTAAATTCATACTCTACATCAAATTTACTGTAAGCGATTATAGCAGCGGCTTGAAAGTCTTCTTCATTATTAAATTTAAAATATTGCGAGAAATTATGTTTTACTCCGGCGCCATAAGTTGTGATAGCCACTCCATCTACAGTTAACTGAGGTAAAAATCTTGCCGAAAATTCTGTTTCATAAGGTAAACCTACATTAGCCTGAACAAAAGGATATGCTACCACACTTTTATTCACGCCTTCGAGAGCCTGAAATTCAAAAGATTCTCCTAATAAAGTTCCTTCAAAATAAACATCAGTTTCTTCACCAAAAGCTGTAGGCACTACAGCATTACTTTCATCTCCTTTAAGACTCAAAATTGGACCACCACTCTCGTGAACACCCGCAAGATCACCATTTGATATTGTAAAAGATTGCCTGTTAGAAGGAACAAATAAAGCATTTCCCTGAAAGGAAATCTCTACTTTCCACGGTTTTAAAGCAGTTGCTGAAGTAAACCAACCGGCCCCGGCCTGATAAGCAACCCCTTCGGCTGCAGGTCCTGCAAATTCATCTGCAATATACAGCATCTCATTTGCGAATTTTGTAACATCGCCCTCCTGAGCGTAGGAATTAACTGAAAATAATAAAAATAGAATGAGGTATTTAGCTTGAAATTTCAAAATAAGTAGGTGTTAAGTTATGGGGGTAAAAATAGCAAAAAATATTTTTCAAAAATAATGTTAATTCAAGGTATTAAAAAACCCGTAAGCGCGCTTACGGGTTTCAAATTTTGTGGGAATTAAAATTGCTTAAGCATCAATATTAGCATACTTAGCATTTTTCTCAATAAATTCACGTCTTGGCGGCACTTCATCTCCCATTAACATAGAGAAAATTCTATCGGCTTCCCCACTATTATCAATATTCACCTGTCTTAGTTTACGTCTTTCAGGATCCATAGTGGTATCCCAAAGTTGCTCAGCATTCATCTCACCAAGACCTTTATAACGTTGAATCTGAACTCCACCACTGTAACTTTCAGCAATTTCATCACGTTCTTCTTCGCTCCAGGCATAGCGCTTCCTGCTTCCTTTTTTAACTAAATATAAAGGCGGAGTTGCGATAAAAATATGGCCTCCTTCTATTAATTCTTTCATATATCTATAAAAGAACGTCAGGATTAGTGTTTCAATGTGACTACCATCTACATCGGCATCACACATTATCACTACTTTATGATATCTTAATTTATCGGTATTCAAAGCTTTACTATCTTCTTCAGTACCAATAGTCACCCCCAGCGCAGTGTAAATATTTTTTATCTCTTCATTATCAAATACACGATGTGTCATCGCTTTTTCAACATTCAAAATTTTACCTCTTAACGGAAGAATAGCCTGGAATCTACGGTCTCTACCTTGCTTGGCAGTACCACCTGCAGAGTCACCCTCTACAAGAAATACTTCACTTTGAACCGGATCCTGCTCAGAACAGTCAGATAATTTCCCAGGTAAACCGCCAATACTCATTGCGGTTTTACGCTGCACCATATCACGGGCTTTTTTAGCCGCGTTCCTGGCCTGGGCGGCAAGAATCACTTTCTGAATAATGGTTTTGGCATCATTCGGGTTTTCTTCAAGGTAATTTTCAAGCATTTCGGAAACAGATTGTGAAACCGCCGAAGTCACTTCCCTGTTTCCAAGTTTTGTTTTCGTTTGCCCTTCAAACTGAGGTTCGGCAACTTTTACTGAAATTATTGCGGTTAATCCCTCACGGAAATCATCTCCAACAATCTCAAACTTCAGTTTATCCAACATCCCAGAGGCGTCGGCATATTTTTTAAGTGTAGTTGTTAAACCACGTCTAAACCCAGATAAATGGGTACCACCCTCGTGGGTATTAATATTATTTACGTAAGAATGAAGGTTTTCGCTAAACGAGGTATTGTAAATCATCGCAACCTCAACAGGAATATCGTTCTTTTCGCTTTCCATCGCGATCACATGACTTATAATTGGCTCGCGATTTCCATCAAGAAATTTAATAAATTCTTTTAATCCTTCTTCAGAATAAAACCTTTCAGAAAGATATTCTCCTTTATCATTAACTTCACGCTTATCGGTAAGTGTAATTTGAATTCCTTTGTTTAAAAAAGCCAACTCACGCATCCTGCTAGCCAAAGTGTCGTAGTTATAATCTACACTTTGCTGAAAAATACTGGAATCTGGCTTAAACGTAATCACTGTACCGTTTAGTTCTGTTTCACCAGCAGGTTTAACCGGGTACATCGGTTTTCCTTTTTCATATTCCTGTTCCCAAATCTGGTTATCCCTGTAAACCGTGGCTTTAAGTGTAGAAGAAAGTGCATTTACACAACTTACCCCAACCCCGTGCAGTCCGCCGGAAACTTTATAAGAATCTTTATCGAATTTACCACCGGCACCAATTTTGGTCATTACAACCTCAAGGGCAGAAACACCTTCTTTTTTGTGAAGGTCTACAGGAATTCCCCGTCCGTTATCTTCGGTAGTTACCGAGCCATCTTCATTTATGGTTACTTTAATCGTATCACAATGGCCGGCCATAGCCTCATCTATAGAGTTATCTACCACCTCGTACACCAAATGGTGCAAACCTCTTACACCGGTATCCCCAATATACATTGAAGGCCTAAGGCGCACGTGCTCCATTCCTTCTAAAGCCTGAATACTATCGGCCGAATAACTTTGTTTTTTGGGTTCTTCGCTCATATATTTTGCTAATTAAATTCGTCTATTTTGAATAACGAACAAATATAACAAAACGCACATTTTTAATAGGCTAAGAAGCTTGACAAGGGTTTTAAGTTATTAACAATTTGTGCAAAAAAAAGCCCAAAATACAGCGAAATTGATGCTGCATTTCGGGCATAACAAACCACACGATTGTTTACTTTATATTTGGGCTAATTCTTCAAGTTGTTTTTTAGCATTTGTCGCCACGTGAGATGTGTTTGCTCTTCCACTTGGATCCAGGTCTTCCTGCCATTTCGGAATCCATCTTTTTACTGTTTTTGCGGCGTTTTCCTGTGGGTAATGACTATGGAATATTTCTCTGTAGAAATAAGCTTCTTTAGTAGCCGGTGTGTTGTAAGGATACTTCTCTGCAGCCGTTGCCATTTGTTCATCACTAACTCTTGCTGAAGCGTGGGCAATAAGCTCGTCTATCCAGCTATAACCAACACCATCGCTAAATTGTTCTTTTTGTCTCCATAAAACCTCATCTGGTAAAAATGGCTGTTCTGGAGTATCAAAAGCTTTTCTAAGAATATATTTCTCAACTCCATCATAGGTTTTTGGCAGTTTATGAACAGCTTCAGTTTCCATTGCTGTTTTTAAGAAGGCTTTATCTAAGAATGGCACCCTTGCTTCCAGGCCGTGGGCCATTGTAGATTTATCTGCTCGCAGGCAATCTGCAGTAGCAAGTCTTTGTACCCGTCTAATGGTTTCTTTTTGGAAATCATCAGGAGTTGGTGCGTTTTTAAAGTAAAGGTAGCCTCCAAAGATCTCATCGGCTCCTTCCCCGCTTAAAACCACTTTTACGCCTTTTTCTTTAATTCCTTTAGAAAGGAAATACATTGGTGTGCTGGCTCTTATTGAAGTTACATCGTAAGTTTCTAAATGCCATACCAGTTTTTTTAGGATATCAATTCCTTCTTCAACGGTAAAATGGATTTCAGAATGCTCGGTTCCCAGGAATTCAGCAACTTTTCTCGCAGCAACAAGATCTGGTGCAGTTTCATCTAAACCAATAGAGAACGAGTGTAATTTTTGACCGCTATCTTTCATTAATCTGGCAGCGATAGAAGAAGTTAAAGATGAATCTAAACCTCCACTTAATAAAACTCCCAGAGGAACATCGGCCATTAATCTTTTACGAGTTGCCTCAATTAAGCTTTCTCTTATTTTTGAAAGATCTAATTCTTTCGTAGCTTTTTTATAATCAAACCAATCTGGAGTATAATATTCTACAAAACCGGTTTGTGGCGTATAATAATGCCCGGGAGGAAAAGCTGCAAAACTACTACATTGATCTACCAAGGTTTTCATTTCACTGGCAAACCAAATAGAACCTTCATCATCTGTTCCGTAGTAAAGCGGTTTTACTCCAATTGGATCCCTTGCAGCGATAAAATCTTTACCATCTACCACAACAAAAGAAAATACTCCGTCTAATTTATCAAGAAAATCTACTCCAAATTCTTCATATAAATGAACAATTACTTCTGAGTCTCCTGTTGTTCTAAAAGAATGATCTTTTAATTCATTATTTCGCAGTGCCTGGTGGTTATAAATCTCGCCGTTATGAATCATCCAGGCTGTTGAAGTTCCCTGGATAGGTTGTTTTCCGGTTTCAAGATCTACAATAGACAATCTTTCGTGACTTAATACATAACCTTCTTCGGTTACATGTACATCACTTTCATCTGGACCGCGGTGCGACATTCTTTTGGATAGACCGCCGATCTTTTCTTCTGATAATCGTTTTCCGATTACTGCTAAAATTCCACACATAACATTTGCATTAATAATTCCATACAAATATGCGTCAGAGATTACATTATATAAACACAAATTAGTATATTGGTATAATGTGAAAATATTATTCACGAAATTAGAATTCAGAAGTAAGCAAATTGTATTGAAAAAGCTTACAAACTTTACATCTGTAAAAATTCAATAATTTAACAGCAACTAAATAAATCTTTAACACCTTAAGAAATAACAGTAAACTATCTTTAACCTTAAAAATCAAATACAATGAAGAAAATACTTTTAACTACACTATGTTTAATTGGATTTCTGGGATTCCAGAATTTAAACGCCCAGGAAACAGAAAATACCAACGGACCTAATTTTCCAAAGTTAGATACCAGCCCGATGGATATGATTATACACCGAGACCAAAAAGATGAGGTAATTATGCGGGTAATTTACAGCCGTCCTCAAACACGAGATCGTGAAATATTTGGTAAACTGGTGCCTTACGGAGAAGTTTGGAGAACCGGCGCTAACGAAGCCACTGAAATCACTTTTTATAAAGACATGGAAATAGGTGGTAAAACTGTAAATGCAGGTACTTATACATTATATACAATTCCAGATGAAAAAGAGTGGACTGTTATTCTAAACCAATCTACTCATATCTGGGGAGCTTATGAATATACCGACAAACAGGATTATGTAAGAATTAAAGTTCCTGTTAGAAATTCTAGCCAGAAAATTGAGAATTTCTCAATGGCTATAGAGCAGAAAGAAAATGAAGCTGGCGCAAATCTATTAATGGGTTGGGCCGATAAATATATTAAAGTCCCTTTCTCGCCCGCGGGATAGGAATAAATTAATTATTACTAAAAACGGCTGTTTGAGTTACAAACAGCCGTTTTTTTATGGAATGTTGAGATATTTAGGATGTAGCTGATGCAAAAATTATTAGACAAATCGTCATCCTGAATTTATTTCAGGATCTAATAAGATATATCAGTAACAACTTAGAAGCTGAAACCAGTTCAGCTTGACGGCCTCCACTTTTGAGTCAATTTATTTTTTTATGGAATATTAAGATATTTATGCGTTTGAAGCGAAACTTTCCACTTCGGGTTTTTCATTACAAAATCTACAATTAGTGGCATCATTTTATCCCGGTTGCTCCATTCTGGCTGCAAATATAGAATGCAATTCTCACTAACTTTTTCGGCCTGTTCCTCAGCAAACTTAAAATCGTGCTTATTAAAAATTATCACTTTAAGCTCGTGGGCCAGCGGATAAATTTCTTCGGTAGGTAATTTTATTTTCTTTGGCGATAAACAAATCCAATCCCATTGTCCGGTTAATTTATATGCCCCCGAAGTTTCAATATGAATATCACAACCTTTATCTTTTAGCGCACCGGTAAGCCTCGTCATATCCCAGGTTAACGGCTCTCCCCCCGTAATTACAATAGTTTTACTACTTGCAACCGCTTTTTCAACAATCTCCCCAATATGCGTTGGCGGGTGAATATTCGGGTCCCAGCTCTCTTTCACATCACACCAGTGGCATCCTACATCACAGCCTCCAATTCTAATAAAATAAGCGGCCGTTCCTTTATGAAATCCCTCTCCCTGGATGGTGTAAAATTCTTCCATTAGCGGAAGCATAATCCCATCGTCTACCAGTGCCTTAGTCTCTTCTGTAATCATAGCCTGCAAAGATACGTAATCTCTTATTTTTAAGCTGTGCTTCCGGCTGAATTACTTTCTAATCTAAAATAAGCGCATTTTCTACCTGGAATTTTTCATCGGAAAGATCTATCAGAAATCCGTTAATAACCGCGTATTCTAATTCCCCATCTTTTTCGAGAAAGAAATGAGGCTGCAGACTTTCTGAAATTTTAAACTCTTCAGAAACAATATTAATGGGAATTTCTGTAAAATCTTCTTCGGGAAGTTCATTTAAAGCAACATAAGCATACCCATCGCGAAGTATTTCTGAAATATTTTCCTGCTGAAGCTCAGCTAAATTCTGAAAACTTTCAGGATAAAGTTTTCCTGCCACTAATTTATAACCAGAAGCATCCAACGCTTCATAGCCGTAAAATGTAGAAAGATCGCCCCTGTCTGCTATATAGCCATCGTAAAAATAATCCAGGTTTTCGTCCTGAACTTCTCGCTGATTAATTCCTAAATCTAATATATATTCTTCTCCCAACAGCTCATAGGTAAGTCCGGTGAGCTTAAGATCAAAAAGTTTACGGTCATTATTCGGTATTTTCTCGTATTCAGATATCTCAGCATTTTTATAATCTTCTTCAGCAATAGAAAAAACTGCAGCAAGAATTGAAACGAAATTTAACTTTCTAATCTCCTGCTTTTCGGGATCATTTGGGTAGCCACCCGATTCAATTAAAATAGTGCTGGTTCCCCATTTTTGAATATTATCTCCAAAAGCTCTGGGTTCAAAATCGTCGTTATATCGCCCAACCTGGCCCGGGGCGTATTCCTGCAGAATATTATTCATTTGAACAATTACCTGCATTGCGGCGGCACGAACATCATTTATAGATTTTTCATAATTATAGGCTGGCGCCAGATATGAAATAGTTGCTGGTTTGGGGGTTCTTTCGGCATTATAATAAGTGCTTTGATCGTGAAGGTTAAATCCAAAATCGGCATCCAAACTATCCCGCACTCTTTTTAAAGTCTTACTTTCTGGCGATTGTAAACGTAAAGCATCGCGATTAATATCTACTCCCAACAAGTTTCTACGCTGAAAACGCTGAGCGCCATCAGGATTCAACATTGGTAAAAAGTGAAGTTTTACATTTTTCAATAGTTGCTCTTTTTCTTCTGAAAATGCTTCAGAATCAATAAAATTGAGAATATCGAAAATCGCCAGGGTAGCCGTAGATTCGTCACCGTGCATTTGCGACCAGAGAAAAACGTCTACATCCCCTGAACCAACTGAAATTAACTGAAGCGGCCTGCCCTCTATGGACGCTCCAACTTTTGCTACCTCAAAATTCTCTTTTTCCTGAAATTTTTCTATTAAAGGCTGAATTTTAGCTTGTGTAAATCGGCGTTTTTCAATAGAATTTTCTTTAAAATCTTCATAGGAATTATACAACGCTTTATAAAGTGCTTTTTCCTGTGCTGAGCTAACTGAAACAGTAAAAAACCCGCATAAAAAGAAGAGGAAACTTATATTTTTGAAATTCATTTTTTATTGATTTTTTGGTACCGGTTTAAAATTAAGGTTTTTAGTTTTTTCCCGCACTTTTTGCATAAAATCTTTTCCGGGATCGGTCTTTTGGGTTCGGTAAGACTTATCTTTTTCTAACCATAATTCGTGGCCTTCAAACTGCGGATATTCGTAATGCCCCAGCAAATATTCTATATTATATTTTTCACTTAAATATTTCACTAAATCAATATTAGCTTTAAGTTGAGCTTTAGTAAGCGGAGTCGTTTTAGTACCACCAACATTTTCTACTCCAATCGCGGCATGGTTTAATCCAATAACGTGTCTTGCCATCGTTGTTTCAGGCATTAAGCGGTAAATTATTCCATCCCTATCTACAAGAAAATGTGCTGAAACATTTAAAGCCCCGCCCTCTTGAATATCTTCTCTTGCGCCGGGTAATTTAACAGGATTAAATGCACGAAAAGAGCTTTCCAAATCTGGTATAGCCGTCCAGTGTAACACAATCATTTTTGGAATTATTTCGGGAGCCGATTGTTCTAAATCGTAACGTGCCTTTAAATAATCCAGGCTAAGTTGCTTTCGTTCTTCATTAAAAATAATTGGGCGATCAATAATTTCTTCAGAAATATCAGCACTTTTACAACTGAATAGAAAAATAGTGAAAATTATAAGTACATATCTCATTTTAAAAGTATTTAAAACTAAAATCTCCCGGGCAGGCCGGGAGATTTGAAGTTATTGTTTTTTATAAAGATTTATTCGTCCCACCAAACATTACCATAAATACTATCATCACCACCAAACTGTCGCTCAATAGCATCATTGTAATTTTCTTCGTTATTAAAGGCCTCATTATCTGGGTAGCTTAAGCGGGTTGGCACGGCCATTCCATTTGGCTCTACCAGGTCATTTGGATACCCAGTTCTTCTCCATTCGGACCAGGCTTCATAACCAAACATATAAAGGTGTACCCAACGCTGATTTGCTATACTTTCAATAGCATTATTAGCATCAAAAGCCACTTCAGGATTGCTTAAAAAATCTTCCACACCTTCACTACTGCCAGTCCATTGTTCCATAGATGCTTCAATAGCCATATTGTAATAATCTTCGGCATCTCCTGTAATCCAATCTCGCTCAACAGCTTCAGCCATAGCAAATAAAACCTGCCCATAGGTTACTAAATAAACGGGGGCATCTTGGGCATAAATATCAGAACCTAGTAAAGAGAATTCTTCGGTTTCAGTACCGGTTACTTCCTCTTTTCCAAACTCAAGTCCTACATACTCCCCAGAACTTCTCGCTGGATCTCCATAAACAACTAAACGTGGATCATCTACAGGTTTCATTTCTTCAACTAAGGTTTCAGAAAGCGCCCACCATTCGCGATTTTGATTTACCACCTGTCCAAACCAATAATTTTGATTATCGGCATCTGCCAAATGACGATATACAAGGTTATCACTATTAGATTCAAAGACCCCATCATTTACAGCTTCGTTAAATTCAGTGCTTCCTTTTTCAGGGTCAACTTCAGACAATCTCAAAGCCATTAACATTCTTACGGTATTGGCAAACTTTTGCCATTTTTCCATATCACCATTATAGACTATATCATTATTGATACTTCCTGAAACAATCATCCCCCTTGCTTCTTTTAGTTCCTCAAAAAGGTCATAATAAATTTCTTCTTGAGGATCATAAACTGGGGTATAATTATCGCCTCCCTGGAGGGCGTCAAAATAAGGTACATCACCCCATCTATCTGTAATATTCCAAAAATAATATGCTTTTAGAATTTTAGCTACTGCTTTTTGATTGGCCACAGGTCCATCATTTCCATTCAATTCTTCTGAATCTATAACAGTTTGTAAATTAATTAAGGGGCTTTGATACCAGCTATAAAAACTTGTACTTTCCTGCGGATAAAGCGACTGACCAACATACTGGGTCTCTGCAAGATATTGTGCCATAAAAGCTCCTTTTGGGGATGAACTTAATCCCGGAAGAGATAATTGGGCGCTTGCAATTAATTGGGTTCCGGAAGCTTCACTTGGCCGGTTTGGGTTCGTATTTATCTCGTCGTCGAACTTGTTGCAACTCCAAATAAATAAACTACTGAATAATACTATATATATTTTTTTCATCGTTTTCTATTTAAAATGTAATATTTAGGTTTAAGCCGTAAGACCTAACCGAAATTAATTGGCCAGATTCATACCAGCTAATATCCTGACTACCAGTAGATATTTCTGAAGGATCTATACCTTCCGGGGCATTTTGCCAGAGCATCGCCGGGTTTCTTGCTATAAATGCAAGGTTTACAGCTTCAAAAGGAAGTTTCTCCATTAATCCAGGACCAAATGTATAGCCTAACCTAACTTCTCTTAATTTAATATAAGAAGCATCATATAACCATTCTTCGTAAATTCTTCTTCCTAATACATTACGATAATAAGACCTGGCATCGACAAAGGCATTAACCTCTTCTCCTGTTTCTGCGGAAATCCCATTAACTTCAACGCCCCCGCCTTCTTCAAGCGGATCTCTTACATTTGCTCCGTTAGAATTGGTAGCTACAGTTATTGGGTCCTGTCCTGTTCTTACTGCCAGCATTTTAGATCTGCTAAAAAATTGTCCGCCTTTTTGGAAATCTATCATAGCTGCAAGATTAAAATTTCCAAACTGGATATTATTCTGAAACCCTCCGGTTAGGTCTGGCAATACGCTCCCGAAGTTATGCGTTGCATCAGTATACAAAGGCATATTATTGGCGTCTAACAAAATTTCTCCTGAGGCTTCATCTCGTTGATAGGCCTGACCTACCAAACTCCCAAAAGGTTCACCTTCATAAGAATTTAAATAACTATTTACCGAAGAATAGGTTGTGGAACCATACTGGTACACATCTATACCTGGATGAAGTTCTACAACTTCACTTCTGTTTCTGTTTAAATTTAAAGTTGCATCCCACCTAAAGTTATTCGTCTTCACTGGAGTACCAGTAAGGGATAATTCTATACCATTGTTTGTAATTTCACCTGCATTTAAAATCCGGGAACTATATCCCGTTGCACCTGAAATATCCAAATCTATTATTTGATCTTTATTTCTTTGTTCGTAATAAGTAACATCAAGTCCTAAACGGTTATTTAAAAACCTAAGATCTACCCCTATTTCATAAGAATGAGCAAATGAAGGAAGAATGTTTGGGTTAGGCAGAGAATTTGGTACTGATAGAGTATTTATATTATTATAGACCGTCCCTACAGTATAAAAATTACTGGTTTGGTAAGGAGCTAAGTCTGATCCTGCTTGCGCATAACTAGCTCTAAGCTTACCAAAAGTAAGTGGTTTCCAATCGGTGAGTTCGCTAAAAACCATACTTCCTGAAACTGAAGGATACCAGTAAGAATTATTTTCTTCCGGTAAAGTCGAAGAATTATCATTTCTTATACTTGCCTCTACAAAGTATGTGTCCTGGTATCCTACAGAAGCCATTGCAAACCCAGATCTAATTTGCTTTCGTAATAGATAAGAAGTTGTTGTTGGCCTATCTATGGATGCATCAATATTGTAAAAACCTGGAGTAGTTAACCCTCCTTCTGTTGCTTGGTAAACATAAGAATACCTTCTATCGAAGATGTTCCCACCTATTGTACCATTAAGAGAAAAATCTCCAAATTCTTTATTATATTGAGCTAATAACTCGTAATTCATTTCAGTATTTTGATACTTCCCTACGGTGTAACCAGGCACTCCTGTTCCTCCAAAACCTCTACGGGTTTCAATATTCTGAGTATACATATCTGAACGCACGTTGGCACTAAGCTCTAATTCAGGTAAAACCTGGTAAGTCACACCAATATTTCCAAAGAAACGATGGGAGTGTTAGCTCAACTCTGTCTGCTTCTTCTCCCGGGGGTACCCCCGGGAGAAGAAAATTTTAGTTTTTCGTTTCATTGGTGGCTAAGTCCAACTCTAGCCGACCTTCAAATTTAATAGCTAATTGTTGAACTACCAAACCCCAGTTCTGCAGTGGGGCGTTCCATTTCTTTTCAATTCTTCTGGTAGCTAGGTAAACCAGCTTCAATAGTGCCATATCATTGGTAAAAGCGCCTTTGGTCTTGGTTACTTTTCTTACCTGCCGGTGAAAAGCCTCTACGGCATTTGTGGTGTATATGAGTTTTCTAATGGGTGCGGTATATTCAAAATAAGCACTCAATCGGTCCCAGTTATCATTCCAGGAACGGATCACTATGGGATATCTTTTGCCCCATTTTTCTTCCAGATCCAGTAAAGCCGATTCAGCCTGGTCTTTGGTGTCAGCCTTGTACACCAGTTTAAGGTCTTTCATAAAATCTTTTTGATCCTTACTGGCCACATACTTCATACTATTGCGGATCTGGTGGACAATACATAGCTGAATATCAGTCTTGGGATAAACAGAATGAATGGCTTCACTAAAGCCCGTAAGATTATCCGTACAGGCAATCAGAATATCTTTTAAGCCACGGTTGTTTAATTGGGTCAGCACCTGAAGCCAAAAATTGGCCCCTTCACTTTCCGAGATATACATACCCAGCACTTCCTTTCTTCCAGCTTTATTTATTCCTAAAATATTATACAAGGCCTTGTGCTTTACTTTGCCTTCTTCGCGTACCTTGAAGTGCATCGCGTCGAGCCATAGGATGCAATATACCGGCTCCAAGGGGCGATCCTGCCATTCCTTAACCTTGGGAATCACCCGGTCCGTAATATCACTTAGAACGTGTGTGGATATCTTGGAATCATACATTTCCTCTATATGAGCTGAGATATCCCGCAGGCTATTGCCCATCCCGTACATGCCTATAATCTGCTTTTCTAAATTATCGGCCAGGATACGCTGGCGTTTCGCTACGATCTCCGGCTCAAAGGTACTGTTACGATCCTGGGGCGTGTTAATGGTGACGTCCCCTTGGCTGCTCTTTAGGGTCTTTTTGCCTTTGCCATTACGCTTATTACCTGCTTTTGAGCCTTTTTCTTCATCGGAAAGGTGCGAAGACATTTCTGCTTCCAGGGCCTCTTCCATAAACTCCCTAAGCATTGGAGCAAAAGCGCCGTTTTTGCCGGTTAGGGATTCTCCTGATAAAAATTGTTTTAATGCTTTTTCCTTTAATTCCTTAATCTCTTCTTGTGTCATAATCTAGTCTAAAAATTTTAATTTAATTTTCAAAGTCTAGACAGACTTGAGATTACACCCTCGAAACGATCCCTTCTATCATTATTGGTGTTTTCATAAGCCTCAAAGTATGGATTATTCCAGTATAGCGGACTAAAATTAGTGATTTCACCAGTAGTTGAACTTGGTGAGCGTAAATTCCAGTGTTGAAATGTTCCATCAGCATACTGATAGTTTTCAAGCTTATTCATATCTATATTACGCTGAAACCATTGTACAAAGTAACCAGTCCCATATTCAGAACCCTGTTGAGGCCTTTGCGCATCATTACGCGCATAATTCACATTTGAATTAACCGTGATTTTATCATTTACATCAAGACTGGTGTTTAATCCAATATTATTTCTCTTTAGATAAGTATTAGGCTCAACACCTTCAATACGAGTATCATTTACACTTAAACGATAAGAAGTATTTTCATTACCTCCACTTATACTAATATTATTATTGATATTGTGACCCGTTTCGTAAAAATTTTCAATATTATCTGGTTGCGGACTAAAAGGCGCTAATTCACCATAACCAGGATCCTGTGGATAAAAACTCCAGGCATGTCTTACAGGAGTACCATCCATTCTAGGGCCCCAACTTTCATCTACCCCAAGTGCTACATATGGATCACCGTTTGGTAATGTGCTAAAACTTTGGGAAGAACCAGCCCCATACATATTTTGTACTGGCATAAAATTACCGGCACGTTCTATTGATACATTAGAACTTAATTGTACCCGGGTATCTTTTACGCCTTTCGCACCATCCTTAGTGGTTATCATAATCACCCCATACTGTCCTCTAATACCATACAATGCGGAAGCCGTAGGACCTTTTAGTACATTTACAGATTCTATATCATTAGGATTTATATCCTGCCCCAGGTTTCCATAATCTGCACCAGCACTTCCAGCAAAATTCGCATTAGAAATTGGTGTTCCATCTACAACAAGCAAAGGTTCACCTCCTCCGCTCAAGGAATTTATTCCACGAATTTTTATCTTTTGGGTTCCACCCATACTTGATCCGGAAGCCCCTGTAACCTGCACGCCGGCAACTCTACCCGACAGTGATCCCAAAACGTTTTGCTCATTGGTAAGGGTAAAGTTTTCCCCGTCAACTTCCTGAGTTGCATAACCCAAAGATTTTCTATCCCTGGAAATTCCAAGTGCTGTAACTACTACTTCATCCAAACCTTCAAGATCTTCAGTCATAATTACATCAATTATATTCCGTCCATTCACCGGTTGCTCCTGGCGCTCAAAACCCAGGGATGAAAATACTAAAACTGCATCTTCTGCAACCTCAATAGCATAATTCCCGTCCATATCGGTTACGGTACCGTTGCTGGTTCCTTTTTCCATGACATTTACGCCTGGCAGTGTCATTCCGTCACTGGCCACAGTAACCGTCCCGGTTACTTCTTGTTGCTGGGCAAAAACCAGGCTAACCTGGAAAAATGCCAGCAAGGCCATAATTGTTAATTTGTTTCTCATTCCTTTTGTGTTAAAGTTTTCTGAATTATAAATTAAATATACCGAAAAGCGCCAGAAGCAGACAAATTTGTTGACTTAAAAATTAAACTTTTATTAACTTCTTACTAATTAAATTAACTTTGTGCTAATTTTTTAAAAATTATCAAACCTGTTTAAAATTTTATAATCGTGAAAATCTACCCGACTTTTAAATTATTACTGAAAAACTCCGTTTTTTTCTTAATTATAATTGCGCTTGCTTCGTGTTCAACTACACGCAAAATCAGCAAGCCCTTAGATAAAATTTTTACTCAATCCCCGGTTTTTGAACAGGGATTTGCAGGATTTATGCTTGTAGATCCCGAAAAAGACAAAACTATTTATAGCCATAATGCCGATAAATATTTCACCCCGGCCTCCAATACCAAACTATTTACATTCTATGCAGGCCTAAAAATATTAGGTGATTCTATTCCTGCGCTTAAATATTCTATTAAAAACGATACGCTTTATTTTAAAGCCACAGGAGACCCATCATTTCTAAATGAAAATTTACCAAAATCATCAATTTTTGAATTTTTAAAAAACAACTCACATCATTTAGTTTATGTAGAACCATCCTATATAGAGAAACACCAGGGACCGGGTTGGGCCTGGGACGATTATAACGCCTATTATTCAGCTGAGCGGACTGCCTTTCCTATTTATGGCAATATGGTAGGATTTAAGTTTAAAAAAAATGAGGAGTTCCCCGTGGTTTCTCCTTCAATTTTTAAAGATTCACTGATAAGTTCTAAAGAAAGCTTCGTTTCAACCCGGCTTAGGCGTGATTTAGGTAAGAATAGTTTTCAATTTAATAATCAAAAAAAGCAATCGGAGTTTTCACAATCTGTACCCTTTAAATATTCTTCGGAAATTCTCCTGAAACTTCTAAATGATACCCTACAAAAACCTATTAGCCTGGTTCAAAATTCAGAAATAAATAAAAATCTGGACAATACACGCTACAGTATTCCCAGTGATAGTGTATATAAAGAAATGCTGAAAGTAAGCGATAATTTTATTGCTGAACAGATTCTAATAATGGCGGCCGGGAAAATTTCAGACACTTTAAAATCTAATATTGCAATAGATTATATGAAGGAAAATCATTTGAAAGACCTGCCCGATGAACCTATGTGGTACGACGGCTCCGGGCTTTCACGCTATAATCTTTTTACGCCCCGAAGCATCGTTAAATTGCTCAAGAAAATTAGAGCTGAAGTACCTGAAAAAGAACTACTGGATATGCTGCCTACCGGTGGACATTCAGGAACAATAAAAAATTATTACAAAGCAGATGAGCCGTATGTTTTTGCCAAAACGGGGACTTTAAAAAACAATCACAGCCTTAGCGGATACCTAAAAACCAAAAGCGGAAAAATTCTCATTTTCAGTTTTATGAATAGTAATTACACCGTCCCGACCACGGTTTTAAAAGCCGAAATGGAAAAAGTACTGCTCAACATTCGTGATAATTACTAACTTTAATTTTTATAAATCATCACAAATGCAACGTAGAAAATTCATTCAAAATATAGGAATTGGAAGTTTAGCTTTTCCGCTGGCAAATTTTACTGAAATTGATAAAATCGCCCCAGCAAATAATTCGGTTATAATTCCGCAGGGATTAAAAGAAGGCGATACGGTTGGTGTGGTGAGCCCTTCCAGCGCGATTTTTGAAACCGAACCTTACGAAATTGCTAAAGAAAGCCTGGAGGCTATGGGCTTAAAAGTGAAATTCGGCAAGTTCGTAAAAAGTAGCTACGGGCACCTCGCAGGAACCGATAAAGAGCGTGCCGGGGAACTCAACAATATGTTTCGCGACCATTCTATAAAAGCGATAATGGCGCTTCGTGGTGGATCTGGTGCGGCGAGAATCCTGGACAAATTAGATTACGAAGCTATAAAAAACAATCCAAAAATTTTTATAGGCTATAGCGATATTACTGCACTACACCTGGCTATTTACGAAAAAACAGGCCTGGTAACTTACCACGGACCATTGGCGGTTTCTACCTGGAATTCTTTCAGTTTTGATCATTTTAAGCGTTTGTTATTCGATAAAGAGAAAATCACTTTTACCAATCCTGAGGATAAAGGTGACAATCTTGTGCAAACTAAAAATCGAATTAGAACTATTCAACCCGGCGAGGCTACCGGCCGACTTATAGGCGGAAATCTTTCGGTACTTACGGGCATTATGGGATCAGAATATTTTCCTACAAACTGGGAAAATAATATCCTGTATTTAGAAGATGTAGGCGAACAAATTTATGCCGTAGACCGTATGATGAGTCAGTTGCAATTGGGTGGAGTTTTGAATAAAATTAGCGGATTTGTTTTCGGCAAATGCACCAGCTGCAATCCCGGTGGCTCTGGTTATGGATCCCTAACCATGGAAGAAGTAATGGATCATTATATAAAACCTTTACATATTCCTGCTTTTTCTGGAGCGATGATTGGCCATATAGACGATAACATTACCGTTCCTAATGGATTGAAAGCGAAGATAAACGCTACAAAGGGAAACATAGAACTTTTAGAAAATCCAGTGAAATAATTTTTTCATTTAAAGTAAATTGGCTTAAAACCAGCAATTATTCCCAACAATTCTTATTTTTAAGGAAATTTGAAACGTGGATAAGACACAAGAATTTGTAAATCATATTCGCAATGCCTACCAACCCAAAGGAGATTATATTCATTTGGGTGCGGCAATGCTAAACGGTGAAACTTTTGCTGATGCGGCGGTTAAAATTCCGCTAAAAACCATGAACCGCCACGGCTTGATCGCCGGAGCAACAGGAACAGGAAAATCGAAAACACTGCAAATTCTTGCTGAAAACCTTTCGCAAAAAGGTGTCCCGGTTTTATTAATGGATGTAAAAGGAGATCTTAGTGGGATCGCAAAACCCTCGTCTGGAGAAGAATTTCTTCACGAAAGACATAAAAAAATTGGTTTCCCATTTGAAGTTTCAAAATCACCGGTTGAATTTCTTACAATTTCAGAGCAGGATGGCGTTCGTTTAAGGGCCACAGTAAGTGAATTTGGCCCTATTCTTTTATCACGAATTTTAGATGTTACCCCAACCCAGGAAGGGATTCTCGCCATCATCTTTAAATACTGCGACGATCATCAATTGCCGTTATTGGATCTTAAAGATCTTAAAAAAATGCTTCAGTATGTTACAAATGAAGGTAGGGAAACTATAGAAAATGAATACGGAAGAATTTCCAGCGCATCAACAGGAGCTATTTTAAGAAAAATTGTAGCACTGGAGCAGCAAGGGGCAGAACGCTTCTTTGGTGAACGCTCTTTTGAAGTAACCGATCTTACAAGAAAAGATGAAAATGGCCACGGTTATGTAAATATAATGCGGCTTACCGATATTCAGGGTAAACCGAAGTTATTTTCAACTTTTATGCTGAGTTTACTCGCAGAAATTTACACCACTTTTCCCGAAGAAGGCGATAGCGACAAACCTAAGCTCGTTTTATTTATAGATGAAGCTCACCTTATTTTTAAGGAAGCTTCAGGTGCATTGAGGGATCAAATTGAAAGTATTGTAAAGTTAATTAGATCTAAAGGCGTGGGAATTTATTTTGTGACCCAAAATCCCACCGATGTTCCTGCAGAAGTATTAGGCCAGCTTGGTTTAAAAATTCAGCATGCTTTAAGAGCATTTACTGCCAAAGACCGAAAAGCCATAAAATTATCGGCTGAAAATTATCCGATTTCCGAATATTACGATACCAAAAACCAGCTTACCTCGTTAGGTATTGGTGAAGCGCTCGTTTCGGCATTAGACGAGAAAGGACGACCTTCTGCCCTGGCTGCTACAATGCTAAGAGCACCAATGAGCAGGATGGATGTTTTAACCAATACCGAACTTGAAGAACTTATTTTACAATCTAAACTACGGCCAAAATATAACGAAGAAATTGATCGTGAGAGCGCTTATGAACTTCTGAATAAAAAAATAGAGGAAGCCGAAGCAAAAGAAGCCAGGGAAAAGTCAACTGCTGAAGCTTTAGAACGTGAAAAGGCCAGTAGTAAAACAGCCAGAAAGACGACCAGCAAAACCCAGGGAGCAGTAATTAAAGTGCTTACCAGTGCTACTTTTATAAGAGGCGTAATGGGCGTGCTCAACAAATTATTAAAATAAACACCATCAATATTCAATCTAAAAAATGAAAAAATTCTTGCTACTTATTCTAGGTTTAACTTTAAGTTTAACCTCCTGTCAAAAAGATGAAGACAATCCTTTTTTAATTACTGCTAACCAGGTTGGCCCTGTTAACCGGGATATTAAAATTAACCAGTTAGACTCCCTATTTTCTGAAGATTCTCTAGTAAAACAAAAAAGTGGCGCTGATGAGTTTCGGGCTACCAGCGAAATAAAAGTTTTTGAAAAAGGCGGTAAACCCTTAATGATTTTAGAGCCACTGCAGGAATTTGATTCTACCAGCACTGTCGGCTACATAAGAGTTCTTGATCCTAGATATGAAACTAAAACAGGTTTGAGTACAGCCAGTACTTTTAAAGAAATTATGGAAGATTATAATATTTCCAGAATTGAAAATACACTTAATGCGGCGGTGGTTTTTCTCGATGAGATAAACGCTTACATCACCATAGATAAAAAGGAACTACCATCAGATCTTAGGTATGATACCGATTCTAAAATTAGAGCTTCACAAATACCCGATGAGGCTAAAATTAAATATTTTATGATCTACTGGGACTAAAATTTAAAAGATGAAAATTTTCCGCTTTAGGATTTGTTTGGGATTACTTCTCATTTTTTCTGCCTGTAAAACCTCAAAAGATTTAGGAAAATTACCAACCAAAACCATTGATGGAAATTACCGG
The DNA here is from genome assembly GCF_900142975.1 of Salegentibacter salegens. Taxonomy (NCBI): domain Bacteria; kingdom Pseudomonadati; phylum Bacteroidota; class Flavobacteriia; order Flavobacteriales; family Flavobacteriaceae; genus Salegentibacter; species Salegentibacter salegens. The sequence continues at coordinate 417,028 of NZ_LT670848.1, read as the reverse complement.
GCAGTAATTGAAATTCCGGCAGGAACCAATAAAAAAATTGAATATCATAAAACCAAAAAGAAGTTTTTAATAGACCAAAGAGATGGTAAAGATCGTATTATAAACTTTCTCCCTTATCCCGGGAATTATGGATTTATTCCTTCAACATTTTCTGATCCCAAACAAGGCGGTGATAGTGATGCGGTAGATGTGTTAGTGCTGGGTGAAAGTCAAAAAACTGGCAGCATCATAGAAATTATCCCTATTGCAGTGGTTAAATTAATAGACGAGAATGAACTTGATTATAAGATAATTGCTATTCCTGCGGAATTAAAGAATCAAATTATTAGCGTTGAAAATTATAAAACTTTCACTTCAAATTATCCTGAAGTAATTAAAATCCTGGAAAGCTGGTTTACTTATTATGATAAATCTCAGGTTTTAGAAATTAAAGGTTGGGGTGATGAAACTGAAGCAATTTCAGAAATAGAAAAATGGACTCCAAAACCATAGGCTTGTTTCTTTAAGAAATGTTAATCGCACTTTGATTTTCAAACATTTGGTTACCTTTAATCTCCTAACCAAAACATTTTAGTTATGATTAAAATCTTAGGAATTATCTTAACCGTTGGCGGTGCTATTGCATTGGTAATGGGAATTCTGGGAATTTTTGGAAGTATTGCTCTTATGTTAAGCCCCTGGGCACTGGCCATTATTGGCTTTATTTTCTTTATTTCAGGGATTTCTCTCATTAAAAGAAGAAAGGATACCGAAGATATTGAAGCCGAGAAAAAAACTTAAATAAGTGGTTTTATAAAATCAAAAAAGGTGCCCATTGCGAGGCACCTTTTTTTATGAACAGTAATATAAAAAAGATTGGTGTTAGTCTACATTATCGTGTAAAAAGGAATTGTTTCTTCTAAAATGAAGATCATCATTATCGTCTTTTCCTAAAGAAGTTCGCGATAATTTTCCTTCTCCTGGTTGATTTTTTTCCAGGTCTACGCCCTGTCTTTTATAAGCAGGTTGCTTTTCAATTTCATCAATTTGGGCGGCATTACTTCTAAACTTATAATTAAATTCTTTCATTTTTGCCCTACGCTCGGCTGCACGCTCTATTAAAACTTCAGAAATAGGATTGTTAAACGGGTCTTCTCCCCCTTCATTTTCTTCCTGTTTTTTCTCAGGATTTTGAGGTTCCGGTTTTACTGTTTTCTTTTCGAAAGCGATAGTTTCGTCTTTTGGCTCTTCTTTCTTCTTAGGCTGGGGCTTTGATTTGTCTAAAGATTGCTCAAATTCCATATAATCGTCCAGGCTGTAACGTTTCACCCCGCGAGTAGAACTCTCGGTTACCGGTACGACCTCCACAGGCTCATTTACTTCAATATTTTTAGACTCATCTTCTTCAAGCTGATGTCTAACCTCCTGCTTTTGCTCTGTTTTTGGTTGCTGAGCCTTGGGCTGTTCCTGCTTAGGTTCCTCCTGTTTTGGCTCTTCTTTTTTCTCCTGATTTATAGGAAAATCGAAAGTAAACATTATCTGATCGTCATTATCATTCTGAACCTCTTCTGGCTCATTCACTTCCATAGATTTTATTTCTTCTGAAGTATCGTTAATGATAAAATCATCTGGATTTATTTCTTCATAAGAAACTTCCATATCCCGCGCCGATTTTGGCGTTTTGTATAATTCGTCTTCTTTCACCTGAATATTCCCAATCTCGTCTACTTCCTCTACACTATCGTCCAGGGTATGCACAATAGTACTGTCTGGTTCGGGAGTATTAGATTCTTGTTCCTGTTTCGGTTCTTCAATCTGTTGATTGTATTTTGGGTAAAAACCTCTTTTCTTCGGATCTAATTTCTGTTCCGCTTTTTGATCATCCTCCAGGGTGTGGATAATCTTTTTGGTTTCAGTATTTACAATTTCGTTTTGTTGCTCTACGTTAAACCCCGTAGCGATAATTGTTACCGAAATTGCATCATCTAAAGCTTCATCTTCACCTACACCCATAATAATATTGGCGCTGTGCCCGGCTTCTGCCTGGATATGGTCGTTGATTTCTCCAATTTCATCGATAGTAATTTCCTCGCCACCCGAAACGATTAGCAGTAATACGTTTTGGGCACCGGTAATCTTATTATCGTTCAATAAAGGAGAATCCAATGCTTTACTTATAGCATCCTGAGCCCTGGTTGCACCAGTGGCCTGGGCCGATCCCATAATTGCAGTTCCGCTGTTACTTAATACGGTTTTCGCATCCCTAAGGTCAATGTTTTGCGTGTAGTGATGTGTAATAACTTCAGCAATACCCCTTGAGGCGGTTGCTAAAACTTCATCAGCTTTAGAGAAACCGGCTTTAAACCCAAGATTCCCGTATACTTCCCGAAGTTTATTATTATTGATTACAATTAAGGAATCTACGTGACTTCTTAATTTTTCTACCCCAAGTTGCGCTTGCTCATTCCTCATTTTCCCTTCAAACTGAAAAGGAATGGTCACGATCCCAACGGTAAGGATATCCATATCTTTTGCCTGTTTCGCAATTACAGGAGCCGCACCTGTACCGGTACCACCTCCCATACCTGCAGTGATAAATACCATTTTGGTATTTACATCAAGCATTTGTTTAATTTCATCAAAACTTTCTACGGCTGCCTGCTCCCCAATTAACGGGTTAGCACCGGCTCCTAATCCTTCGGTTAGGCTTACACCTAACTGTATTTTATTAGGAACGGGGCTATTATCAAGGGCTTGTGCATCGGTATTGCAAACCACGAAATCTACTCCTTTTATCCCTAACTGGAACATGTGGTTTATGGCATTGCTGCCTCCGCCACCTACACCAATAACTTTAATGACGTTCGATTGATTCTTTGGCAAATCGAATGCAATGTTGTCGAATTCTGTACTGCTCATAAATTCTGTTTTACTGGTTCTCTCTTTTACTCACTAAGTGAGATTTTATATGCTTCGACGCTTACGCCGAAATGTTTTTACTTTTTAATTCTATTCCTCGTGGGATTACCTCGAGGTATTTACTCTGCGTTATCCAAAAAATCTTTAAACTTCTCGGCCCATTTATCGAAAATGCTCTTTTTGGGCGGTCTTTTGGGAGCTTCGGGATCTTGTTTTAAATCATCACCCTCTGGCATATTTTGTTCAAAATCTTTCTGCAACTCCTCTTCTTCCCTTTCTCTTTCTTCTTTGCTTTTCAGCACTACTTCTTCCTGAAACTTCTTTTCACCGTGTTCCAGGCTATTCATTACCAAACCTACCGCGGTGGCATAAACCGGGCTGGTGGTTTCGGTATCGTTATTTCCTGCCAGGTGCTCGTTAGGATATCCAATTCTGGTATCCATCCCGGTAATGTATTCAGCAAGTTGTTTAATATGCTTCAACTGTGCGCCACCACCTGTTAAGACCATTCCGGCAATTAATTTTTTCTTTTGTTCTTCGTGCCCATAGTTTTTAATTTCCAGGTAAACCTGCTCAATAATCTCAACTACACGAGCGTGGATAATTTTTGAAAGATTCTTTAAGGTAATTTCCTTAGGCTCTCTTCCGCGTAAACCGGGAATAGAAACAATCTCATTGTCTTTATTTTCCCCAGGCCAGGCAGAACCGAATTTAATTTTCAACAATTCAGCCTGTTTTTCTATAATTGAACATCCTTCTTTGATGTCTTCAGTAATTACATTTCCACCGAAAGGAATTACCGCGGTATGCCTGATTATTCCGTCTTTAAAAATGGCTAAATCGGTAGTCCCGCCACCTATATCGATAAGCGCAACCCCGGCCTCCTTTTCTTCCTGGCTCAATACTGCGTTAGCTGAAGCCAATGGCTCTAGAGTCACTGCCGAAAGTTCTAAACCGGCACTTTTCACACATCTTCCAATATTTCTAATGGAAGAAACCTGGCCCACTACCACGTGGAAATTGGCTTCCAATCTTCCGCCATACATCCCGATAGGTTCCTTAATTTCTGCTTGCCCATCTACCTTGAATTCCTGTGGTAAAACGTGAATAATTTCTTCGCCCGGCAACATCACAAGCTTGTGAACCTGGTTGCAAAGGCTGTGAATATCATCGGCGTCAATTACCTCGTCTGGGTTTGGCCTGGTAATGTAATCGCTGTGTTGAAGGCTTCTTATATGCTGGCCGGCAATACCAACCACTACATCGCTAATTTTTAATCCTGAATCTGCTTCAGCTTCCTGAATAGCCTGCTGTATAGACTGAATGGTTTGGGTAATATTATTTACCACTCCACGGTGCACACCAAGGCTTTTGGATTTCCCAATACCTACGATCTCTACCTTTCCATACTCGTTCTTACGTCCAATCATGGCCACTATTTTTGTGGTACCAATATCTAATCCTACGGCTATCTCGTTGTGTTCCATAATTTACTTTTTAGTGCAAACAACCTGATCTCCAAATTGTAAATTCACTTTTTTGTAGGTCTCTAATTTCCCGTCTTGTAAAGCTTTTTTATAAAATGCTTTAAAATTGTTGAACTTTAAGGCTATATTATCGGCCTTACCGAAATATACCTTAAAGTCAAGTTTTCTCATTTCTAATTCAAATTTATCTCCGTGCAAACGTTTTACGGCGGTAATATGCCTCGTTAAAAATTCGTCTTTCTGAATATAATCTACCACAGGATATGCTTTGTTTACATTACTGGAATCTACTCCCATAACCAATGGTACTCGTGCAGCATAATATGGCGAAAGCGGCATTACACGACCATTTCTGTCTAAATAAAAAGAAGAATATCCCACTATTCTGCCAATGGGTTTACGCTGACTTATTTTAGTTTGGAGCTTGCCGTCCAGACTTAAAAAAGCTTCAGCATTTTCTATCATATCGTGATTGTTCAAAAGGCTTTCTACCCTATTCAAATCTAAAATTTCTTTGTCTATGCCCGCCGCGGCCACATCATTTTGTATCAACAACTTATTAACCGCTTCCTCAGTAACATACAGGTTTTCACCCGTTACAAATTGCACTTTTACTTCGCTTATTTTACGTGCATTATTCCGTTTTTCAGCAAAACCGAACAGAAAACCCACCAAAATGAGTAAAACAGGTAGTTTTATGTACTTAAGTTTAAGCTTCATCTTGCAAGGCGTTTTTTATAGATTCCACTTCTTCTCCAATACTACCGGCGCCCATAAGCACCACAACTTCGGGATTTGAACTTTTTATTTCTTCAATAATATTTTCTACCTGAATTAATTTTTTATTTGAATTCTGAACTTTCTCCAAAAGCCAGCTTGAAGTAACTCCTTCAATTGGCAATTCCCGCGCCGGATAAATATCCAGCAACAGCAACTCATCAAACAAAGCAAGGGTTTCAGCAAAATCATCGGCAAAATCTTTAGTTCTGCTGAATAAATGTGGCTGAAAAACTGCTAAAACCTTCTTCCCTGGATGCATTTCCCTTATAGCCTGATTCACCGCAGCAATCTCTGCGGGGTGATGTGCATAATCGTCTATAAGCACCAGCTTATCTGACTTAATTTTATAAGAAAATCTACGTTTAACACCTTTAAAACTATATAACGCCCTGGCTAGCTTGGGGATTGGGGATCCATACTGGATAGCCATCGCCAGGGCGGTTATAGCATTTAGCAAATTGTGTTTGCCGGGTAGATTAAACATAAAATCTTCAATAACTCCGCTAGGAGTTTTTAGATCAAAATGGTAGCTACCATTTTCAATCTTTATATTTTGCGCCGAATAATCGGCATTGTCTTCTATTCCAAAAGTAATTCCGTCCAGCGGCAAGCCATTTTTCACAAAGAGCGTTCCGTATTCTGGCACAAGAGTGGCAAATTGCCTAAAGGTATTTTCCAGCTCCTCTTTTTTGCCATAAATATCTAAATGATCGGCATCCATAGAAGTGATAGCCGCGATATTTGGCGAAAGATGAAGAAATGAACGGTCAAATTCATCGGCTTCAACTACAATAACTTCGTCGCCTTTTAGGATTAAATTACTTTGAATATCTTCGCTAATTCCGCCTAAAAACCCGGTGACTTTTGCTCCTGTTTCTTTAAGCAGATGACCTAAAATTGCCGTGGTTGTAGTTTTACCGTGAGTTCCCGCTACGGCCAGCGTGGTTTTTCCTTTAGAGATCAACCCAAGCACAGCAGCTCTTTTCTTTAGCGTAAATTCATTTTCCTGAAAATAAACCAGTTGGTCGTGTGCTGCAGGAACTGCGGGCGTGTAAACCACAAGCGTATTTTCTTTCTGCATAAATTCAGCAGGAACAGCATTCATTATTTCATCATAAACCACAACAATATCTTCGGCCTCCAGCGTTCTGGTAAGCGAAGTTGAAGTTTTATCATAACCGGCCACATTTTTTCCCTGGAATTTAAAGTAACGCGCCAACGCACTCATCCCAATACCGCCAATGCCGATAAAATAAATGTTTTGTATGTGATTTAAATCCTGCATTCTATTTTCTTGAGACCTCACAGGTTTAAGAAACCTGTGAGGTCTTGATATCTTTATTTAATCAATTTTTCTACTTCGTCTACAATCCTGGCGGTTGCATTTGGCAAAGCCAGTTTCTTTATATTTTCTCCCAGTTCTTTTTGCTTCTCTTCTGAAGACATTAAACCAAAAAACTGGGTTTCAAATTTTTCATCCAGTTCATTTTCCTTCAACATCATCGCGGCATTTTTCTTTACTACCGCCATTGCGTTTTTTGCCTGGTGGTCTTCAGCTACATTTGGTGACGGAACAAAAAGCACGGGTTTTCCCACAATGCTTAATTCTGAAACCGTGCCGGCTCCAGCCCTGGAAATAATCGCATCTGCAGCACCGTACGCCAGGTTCATTTCATTCAGAAATAAATGCGTTTGCACCAAACCTGAATTATACTTTTTATATTCTTCGAAATACAGCTTGCCCGTTTGCCAGATAAGCTGAATATTTTCTTCTTTAAATCTTTCTAAATTGGCTTCCACCAATTGATTAATTCTTCTTGCACCAAGACTTCCTCCTAAAACCAGAACCACTTTTTTATCTTTTTCAAGATTAAAATGTGCAAGGGCTTTTTCCCTGTTTTCGTCAATCTTCAGCAAATCCTGTCTTACCGGGTTGCCGGTAATTATAGTTTTTTCGGCAGGAAAAAATCTTTTTACTTCCTCATAAGCGGCACAAATTTTATCAGCTTGTTTTGCTAAAAGCTTATTGGTAATTCCCGGAAACGAATTCTGCTCCTGTATTAAGCTCGGAATTCCTTTAGAGCTTGCCACTTTTAGTAATGGTCCGCTAGCAAATCCGCCGGTTCCAATTACAATATCTGGTTTGAATTCCCTGATTATTCTTCTGGATTTTGCCAGACTACTCAATAATTTGAAAGGAAACATAAAATTGCTAAAAGTTAACTTTCGCTGAATTCCACTAATCCAAAGACCTTCTATCTTGTAACCTGCCTGTGGCACCTTTTCCATTTCCATCCTGTCACTGGCACCAACAAACAATATTTTTGCTTCAGGATAACGTACTTTTATCTCGTTGGCAATAGCAATGGCCGGGTAAATATGCCCGCCGGTGCCGCCTCCAGATAATATTACACGTAAATCCTTTTTCATCATTTTAAATTTTAATCCCTATTTTAAAACTTAATCATATACTTTTAATCACATTCATCTCTTTCACAAATTATTGTGTCCAGCATCATGCTGGTTAGATGGCTTCGCTTAAAATATCTAACGGATTTTCATCATCCAATTCTTTTTCAGCTTCTTCCCTTTCTTTCATTTCCTCACGTTTGGCGCTTACGCTTAATATAATTCCCAGCGCCATGCAGGTCATCCAAATAGAAGTTCCCCCACTACTTATTAAAGGCAAAGTTTGTCCCGTAACCGGGAACAACTCTACCGCAACGCCCATATTAATTAAAGCCTGAAAGATTATTGGCAAACCAACGCCCATAACCAGTAATTTTCCAAAAACCGTATTGGCCTTTGTCGCTACGATCACAATCCTGAAAAGCAATAACAAATACGCGAGCATCACTCCAAAGGCACCTATTAACCCCATTTCTTCTACAATTATCGCGTAGATAAAATCTGAAGAAGATTGCGGTAAAAAATTTCTTTGTACACTTTTTCCAATCCCGGTTCCGGCAACGCCACCGGTGGCTATCGCAATTTTTGCTTTTTCAATTTGATAATCTGCTTCGGTATCTTCATCGTTAGAAAAGCTTTCAATTCGGCTTGCCCAGGTATCTACCCTATTTGGTAAAAGTCCGGGGAAAGCTTTAGCTGTTAAAATGAACATGGTGAGCAAAATCAAACCTGCCGCTACGATAATTCCAAGGTATTTCATAGGATATCCGCCTAAGAACATCAATACCAGTACCATAGCAAAAACAATGGCAGTAGTGGAGAAATTGGCCGGCAAAATTAAGGATAATACTACTCCTACAGGCAGCCAAAGCGGTAAAATTGACTCTTTAAAAGTGAGATTTTCATTAGTTTTTTTTGAAAGGTAACGTGCCACATAAATCATTAAAACTACCGATGCCAGGGTAGATGACTGAAACGAAACCCCTAAGCCCGGAATTTGGATCCATCTACTTGCATAAGCCCCATCTATCATTGTTCCCTGGGCAACTGTATAAATTAACAATACAATTACCACCGGTAAGAATAAAATGGAAAGTCCTCTAAAATAATGATAGGGAATTTTATGCACGGCAAAGAGCAAACAGAAGCCTAAAAGCAAATGGAAGAAATGCACCACCACATACTGGAAGGTGCTACCATCTCCATATAGATACGCAAGGTTACTACTGGCACTGTAAACCGGCAGAAATGAAAATATAGCCAACAGCCCGGCCGTAGCCCAGATAACCTTATCGCCTTTAAGATTTGAAAAAATGTTGCTCATTTAATTTTTAATAATATTCTCTTAGCTATCGTCATCCTGAACTTGTTTCAGGATCTAAGTTCTTAGTAATAAATGTTAGAAGCTGAAACAAGTTCAGCTTGACGAAATAAAGCATTATAGATCTCTAACCGCATCTTTAAACTGGCGACCTCTATCCTCGTAATTTTCAAAAAGGTCAAAACTCGCACAGGCAGGAGAAAGCAATACCGAATCTCCTCTTTCGGCAAGACTGTAGGCCATTCTTACAGCTTCTTTCATAGATTCTGTTTCTACAATGGTATCTACACAATTCCCGAAATTCTGCATCAGTTTTTGATTGTCTACTCCCAGGCAAATAATTGCCTTTACTTTTTCGTTTACCAATGGTAAAAGATCGTCGTAAACGTTTCCTTTATCTACACCTCCAACAATCCAAACGGTTTCGCTTTCCATACTCTCCAAAGCATAAAAAGTTGCGTTTACATTGGTTGCTTTAGAATCGTTTATATACTGAACATTATTTATTTTCAGTACTTTTTCCAGACGATGTTCTACCCCCTGAAAACTCTCCATACTCTCACGAATAGTTTCTTTTCTAATTCGTAGTAACTGGGAAACAGTGGCCGCAGCCATAGCATTTTTAGTATTGTGTTTACCCTGTAAACCTAATTTTGTTGTTGGCATATTAAATTGGTTGTTTTTTATATTAACTATAATATTTTCGTTCTCTATATATGAACCATTTTCTACTTTTTGCTGAAGAGAAAATGGTAATTGTTGTGCCCTAACCGGATTCTTATCTAACCAGTTTTTAATAATTTCATCGTCTAAATCGTAGATGAAAAAATCTTCTTCAGTCTGGTTTTCGGCAATTCTGAATTTTGAAAAAACATAATTCTCGAGTTTATGCTCGTAGCGGTCTAAATGATCGGGTGTGATATTGGTTAAAACTGCAATATCCGGCCTAAAATCTTTAATTCCGTCTAACTGAAAACTGCTTAATTCCAATACAAACCAGTCGGGTTTTGTTTCAGCCACTTGCTTTGCGAAGCTGTCACCTACATTGCCTGCCATTCCCACTTTTATGCCTGCATTTTTTAAAATATGATGTACAAATTTTGTGGTGGTGGTTTTCCCGTTACTTCCCGTAATCCCAATAATTTTTGCTGAAGTAAAAGCCGCGGCAAATTCAATTTCTGAAATCACCGGAATGCCTTTTTCTTCCAGCTGTTTTACAATAGCTACTGAATCTGGTATTCCCGGGCTTTTCATTACTACCTCAGCATTTAAAATTTTAGCTTCGGTATGTTTTTCTTCTTCCCAATCGATCTTCAATTCTTCAAAAACCGACTTATATTTTTCTTTAATTTTTCCTTTATCTGAAACAAAAACCTCAAAACCTTCTTTAACTCCCAAAATGGCAGTCCCTGCACCGCTTTCGCCGCCGCCGAGAATCACCAGTTTTTTACCAGAGTTGTTAGTATTTTGAGTTTCAGTTTTCACTATTTCTTATCTTACTTTTAGTGTGATTATAGTTACAATGGCCAGGAAAATTCCAATAATCCAAAAGCGAACAACTATTTTACTTTCGTGATATCCTCTTTTTTGATAATGATGATGTAAAGGAGACATCAGGAAAATCCTTCTACCTTCACCATACTTTTTCTTAGTAATTTTAAACCAGGCAACCTGCAGCACCACCGAAAGGTTTTCCATTAAAAAAATTCCGCATAAAATAGGGATCAATAATTCTTTCCTGGTGGCGATTGCGATAACGGCTATAATTCCGCCAATTGTCAAGCTTCCCGTATCTCCCATAAAAACCTGCGCCGGATAGGTGTTATACCATAAAAATCCAACCAAAGCTCCTGCAAAAGCACTTATAAAAATCGTCATCTCACCAGATCGCGGGATGTACATAATGTTCAGGTAATCTGAGAAAATTATGTTACCCGAAACCCAGGCGAAAATACCTAGCGTGAGTACAATTATCGCTGAAGAACCTGCCGCGAGGCCGTCTATTCCATCGGTTAAATTGGCCCCGTTAGATACCGCGGTCACAATAAAAATCACAATGGGAATAAAGATCAACCAGGCATAATTTGCCAAAGCAGGATTTATCCAACTAATTAAACTCGAATAATCGAATTCATTATTTTTAACAAAAGGAATTGTAGTGGTGGTCGTTTTAAGCTCAGGGCCCATTTCCCGCATATTTTGAAAGCTATCTACCAACTCCTGCTGCTCTGGAGCAGGTTGATTGGTTTCCTCTTTTACCGTCACTCCCGGATGAAAAAACAAAGTTCCTCCTACAATTATTCCCAGGCCAACCTGGCCTAAAATTTTAAATTTACCCTGCAGGCCTTCTTTATCCTTTTTAAAAGTTTTAATGTAATCGTCTATAAAACCTATAGCGCCCATCCAAAGGGTGGTTACTATTAGCAGGATTACATAAATATTTTCAAGCTTAGCAAATAGCAAAACCGGAATAAGCGTAGCAAAAATGATGATCACCCCACCCATTGTTGGTGTTCCCGCTTTTTCACTTTGCCCCCTTAAACCAAGGTCGCGAACACTTTCGCCAACCTGTTTAGCCTGCAAATAATTAATTATTCTCTTCCCATAAATGGTAGATATTGCCAAAGAAAGAATAATAGCCATCGCCGATCTAAAGGAGATATACTCAAACAAGCGCGCCCCGGGCACCTGGTATTCTGCATCTAAATATTGAAATAAATAGTATAACATATCTTCTGGTTACTCTTCCAAATGGAAAAAGTGGGCTTACTTATTTAACTGTTTCAAAAACTCGGTCACTATCTTTAGATCGTCAAAATCTTTACGTTCCCCATTTACCTCCTGATAGGTCTCGTGGCCTTTTCCGGCTATAAGAATTATATCGTTCTCCCCGGCAATTTGGCAGGCGGTTTTTATAGCCTGTTTTCTATTGGTTACCGACATAATTTTCTTGTAATTCTGCGGTTCAACACCGGCTTCAACATCTTCAATAATCTTCTCGGGATCTTCGGTTCTTGGGTTATCGCTGGTAAAAATTACCTTCGTGCTTAAAGCCGAAGCGATATGCCCCATTTTTGGTCTTTTGGTGGTATCACGATCTCCGCCACACCCCACAACAGTTATGAGCTCTTCATTTTTTGTACGAATACTGTTTATAGTTTCCAGTACATTTTTTAAAGCATCGGGCGTGTGGGCATAATCTACAATTGCGGTTACCTTTTCTTTTTCTGAAATAATATATTGAAACCGCCCGCTCACCGAACTGAGTTCACTTATAATCTTTAAACTCTCCAGGGTTTCCAGTCCTAAAAGTTCTGCAGTAGCGTAAATCGCCAAGACATTGTAAGCGTTAAAACTCCCAATTAGGCGGGTCCATAATTCCTGGTCGTTTACTTTTAATAGTAAACCTGTGAAAGAATTTTCAAGGATCTGCGCTTTATAATCGGCGTAAGATTTTAAAGCGTAAGTATATTTTTGCGCCTTAGTATTCTGAAGCATTACCTGCCCGTTCTTATCATCTGAATTTGTTAAGGCAAATGCCGAAGCTGGTAATTCATCAAAAAACCGCTTTTTTACATCGCGGTATTCAGCGAAACTATTGTGGTAATCTAAATGATCGTGGCTTAAATTTGTGAAAATTCCACCGGCAAATTCAAGGCCCGTGGTTCTATGCTGATCTATTCCGTGCGAACTCACTTCCATAAAGCAAAACTCCACGCCTTCATCGTTCATTTGCTTTAAATAATCGTTGATCGTAATAGAATCTGGAGTAGTTCTAACCGCATCAAAAGAATTTTCAGCAACCATTACTTTTACCGTAGAGAGTAAACCGACTTTAAAACCTGCTTTTGTAAACAAGTTGTATAAAAGTGTGGCAATGGTAGTTTTCCCGTTGGTTCCGGTAACGCCTATCAGTTTTAATTTTTCTGAAGGATTATCGTAATAATTGGCAGCCATAAAAGCTAATGCCTGCTGGGCATTTCCTACTTTTATATAGGTAATCCCATTTATTATTTCCTTCGGAAATTCTTCGCAAATAACCGCTAGTGCGCCCTGATTTATCGCCTGATCTATGAATTTATGCCCATCTGAAATACTTCCGCGAATAGCTACAAAAGCATCGTTTAATTCAACTTTTCTCGAATCAAACTGAAGCTTGTTTATAGTTACCGAAGTATTTCCAACCACGGCGTCGATTTGCACTTTATATAATATGTCTTTTAAGACTCTCAACCTATATTTAAATTTACTTGCTGATTAGTTTTTATTTTCTGTCCTGCCGAAATGGACTGTCCGTTAACTTTTCCTGTTCCCTTAAAAACTACTTTTAAACCTAGATTTTCTAAAAGCGAAACAGCATCCATAGCCGGCATTCCGGTTACATCGGGCATTACGATTTTCTCGTTATTAATTTTCGCGAAATAAGCTTCAAAGTCGTCTGTCACTTTATCATTTTGGATATCGAGCGAGGGTAAAGTATCCATCACCGGAGTATCGGTATAAATTTTTTGGGCGATTTGTTTAAAAACCGGTGCGGCAACGATATTTCCGTAATATCCTTTGCTTTTCTTAGGTTTGTGAATAATCACAATGCAGGAATATTTTGGATCTTCGGCAGGAAAATACCCTGCGAAAGAAGAAATATATCTTCCCGGCTCTATCCAGTATTCCACCTGGCAGGTACCTGTTTTACCCGCCATAGAAAAGTTGGGCGTATAAATATTTGCAGCAGTGCCTTTTTCTACAGTTTGCTGCATCATTTTTTGAAGTTTTTTAGCGGTTTCAGGAGAACAAATTCTTGGATTCATCACTTCTTTATCCACCTTTAAAATACTTTTATCCCATTCTTTTACTTCTTTTATAAACCGTGGCTTTACCATTTCACCATTATTGGCTATAGCATTGTAAAAGTTCAAAGTTTGTAAAGGTGTAATGGAAACTCCGTATCCAAAAGCCATCCATGGCAGGCTCAAACCGTTCCAGTTTTTATCGTTTGGATGTGGAATTCTTGGAGAGCCCTCACCTTTTATATCCAGACCTATTTTACTGTTTAGACCCATATCGTATAAACGGTCTACGAATTTGGCCGGATTATCTTTGTAACCTTCAGTTATAATTTTTGTAAAAGCGGTATTAGAAGAAACTTCAAACGCTTTGGCAGCAGAGATCTTCCCATAACCTCCACGACGGGAATCCCTAACAGCTCTACCGTAATATCGTACCACGCCATTCTCGGTATCTATTACCGAGCTGGTGTCTATCACATTATCCTCAAGCGCGGCGGTCATTGCCATTAGCTTGAAAGTTGAGCCAGGCTCGTGCGATTCATAAACCGCGTAATTTCTTTTTTCAAAATAAGTTCCGGTCTCCGTGCGCCCAAGGTTGGACATCGCCTTTATTTCACCGGTTTTGGTTTCCATAACCACCACCGTGCCGTGATCGGCTTCAAAATATTCAAGTTGCTTCAATAGAGCGTGATGCGCAATATCCTGAATATTCACATCTATGGTAGATATAACATCGTAACCATCTTTAGGCTCTACTTCGTTATTATCACTAATTGGTTTCCACTGGCCTTTGGCTATTTTTTGTTTTAATCTACGGCCATCGGTTCCTCTTAAATATGAACTAAAAGCACCTTCCAGGCCAACACGGGTAAAATAGCCGTTTTCATCCTGGCGCTCGTAACCAACCGTACGTTCTCCCATTTTCCCAAGCGGATGTTCACGAACTGTTCTTTGTTCAACAATCATCCCGCCTCTATACGTTCCTAAACTGAACATAGGAAAGCTTTTTACTTTCATATATTCTGAATAGCCAAGATTTTTTGCAATTGGCAAATAACGCTGGCCGTTAGCTCTTGCCTGTCTTAAGTATTGAGACCAGTAAGCAGCAGATTTTCCAAACATTTCAGTAAGGTTATTGGAAAGCGGCACTATATTTTCCTGAAAATTTTTATCTGAAACGGTAACCGCATCAAACCTAATATCATACTTAGGAACTGAAGTCGCTAAAAGATTGCCCTTGGTATCGTATAAATTTCCACGGCTCGCAGGAATTTTAAAACTTCGTACCGTGCGCTCTTCAGCCAGCTCACGATAATGATCTCCTTCAACAAACTGAATATCTAGCAACTTCACGCCTACCCCAATGGCGAAAATGAACATACAGGCCGCAACCACGTACAATCTATTCAATATGCCTTTTTCAGATGTAGCCATTTACTCTTTTATATTCACTTTAATTTTATAAGGTGGATTCTCGGAAGGGAGAATTCCCCTGTTTTTCATTTTTTGCGTAATTGTAGATTCCATTTTAATTCGCATAAGCGCTGAACGACGATCTACAAACTCACTTTTTAGTTCCCTTACTTCGGTATGAAGTTTTGCTATTTTATGCACCTTGCTTTCTGCACTATGCGAACTGGCAATCATAATAATAGCGAGCAGCGTGCAAAAAACTATAAAGCGCCAGTTATTTACCGCATCCCTGCTAATAAGAAAATTAGCCCGTAGTATGTTGTAAAAACCTTTTTTCATAAGACCTGGAAACTATAATTTCTTAGCCACTCTCAACTTAGCACTTCTCGCCCTGTTATTTTCTTTAATCTCTTCAGCCGAAGGCACTATTAGTCCGCCAACTTTTTTAAAGGGAACCGAAATATTTCCGTAGAAATCTTTTTCAGGCTCGCCCTCAAACAAACCGCTTCTTATATATCTTTTCACCAATCTATCTTCCAGAGAGTGATAAGAAATAAGACTAATTCTCCCATTTTTTACCACCAGCTCTTCGGTTTGCTTTAAAAATTCCTTTAAAGCTTCAATTTCCTGGTTCACTTCAATTCTAATTGCCTGGTAAATCTGAGCCAGGATCTTATTTTCTTTTCCTTTAAAAAGGTGCGGTTTCAACAAATCGTTTAATTGTTCACTGCTTTCTACAGGTTTTTCTTTTCGGGCTTCAACAATTAAATTCGCCAGCTTCGGCGCATTCTTTAAATCGGCGTAATCGTAGAACAACATTTTAAGCTGTTCTTCACCATATTCATTAATCACTTCATAAGCACTCAGCTTGCTCCCCTGATTCATTCGCATATCAAGGCGCGCATCAAAACGTGTAGAAAATCCTCTTTCAGCTTCATTAAACTGATGAGAGGAAACCCCAAAATCACCAAGAATTCCGTCAACCCGTTTAATACCGTAAAACCTTAAGAATCTTTTCAGAAATCTAAAATTCTCGTGAATTAGCGTAAAGCGGGAATCCTCAATAGTGTTTTGCAAAGCATCCTGATCCTGATCAAAGCCAAAAAGCTTCCCTTCAGGTCCAAGCCTGCTTAAAATCTCCCGGGAATGACCACCACCACCAAACGTAACATCCACATACACGCCATCTTCCTTAATATTAAGACCGTCTACAGATTCTTTTAATAAAACCGGATTATGATATTGCATCTAAATCATCGTTTCCCATTACTTCTTCAGCCAATTCAGCAAAATCATCTGAAGTTTCATCAATGGTGTTTTCGTATTTATCTTTATCCCAGATCTCTATAATATTTACTGCAGAAGAAAGCACGATCTCTTTGTTGATCCCGGCAAATCCCACAAGATCTTTAGGAATTAAAAGCCTTCCATTAGAATCTACTTCTACCATCTTCACCCCTGCCGTAAACCTTCTAATAAAATCGTTGTTCTTCTTTTTAAAGCGGTTTAGCCCGTTAATTTTCCGCATTAAAACATTCCATTCCTGCATTGGATATAACTCCAAGCAAGGCTGAAAAACCGAACGTTTTAGCACAAAACCATCCTGCAACATAGGTGCAAGCTGCTTTTTTAATGCCGAAGGAACCATTAACCGGCCCTTGGCATCTGCTTTACATTCGTATGTTCCAATGAGGTTTACCACTTGTATACTTTATAGAGTCAAATATATTGAAAATTTTACCACATTTTACCACATTCTACCACTTTGTTGATAAGTTTCTCCACTGTATTTCGCTGAAAGACTATCAAATAGCGCTATTTGTTTATGTTTCAGAGGCTTGGTTTTTATTGTGCTTTTGGTGTTAAAAATTTTAAAATTGAAGGAAGAAATGCATTTCTTAAATGCCTTTGCTATTTCTCAAAAATGATTATACTTGTAATGAAATCGCTATATTTGCGATTGCTAACCGCAAAGCCAATCAATGAAGAATAATTTAAGGCAAGAGGGAAAGTTTACGTACCTGGAGCAAGGAGAAGGAACCCCGATAGTTATTTTACACGGACTCATGGGCGGTTTAAGTAACTTTGATGGGGTTACAGAGTATTTTCCGAAACATGGTTATAAAGTGGTAATTCCAGAACTGCCCCTATATTCCATGTCGCTACTTAAAACCAGCGTACAGACTTTTGCTAAATATTTAAAAGAATTTGTAGATTATAAAGGTTACGATAAAGTAATCCTGCTAGGTAATTCACTTGGCGGGCATATTGCTTTACTGGCCACTAAGTTATATCCTGAAATTGTACAGGGTCTTATAATTACCGGAAGCTCGGGACTTTATGAAAATTCCATGGGCGAGAGTTATCCGCGTCGTGGCGACTATGAATTTATAAAGAAAAAAGCCCAGGATGTTTTTTACGATCCTGAAGTGGCAACTAAAGAAGTGGTAGACGAAGTTTACCAAACGGTAAGCGACCGTAACAAACTGGTAAAAACACTTGCAATTGCAAAAAGTGCCATTAGACATAATATGGCTAAAGATTTACCAAAAATGAAAACCCCAACTTGTATAATTTGGGGAAAAGACGATAATGTTACTCCGCCAGAAGTAGCTGAAGATTTTCAGCGTTTACTTCCCGATGCCGATCTTTATTGGGTAGATAAATGCGGTCATGCTGCGATGATGGAACATCCCATTATTTTTAACGAGTTACTTCACGCCTGGCTAAAAAAACGGGATTTTAAATAAAGTTCTATAGACTTAAAAGAACTTCATTTAGGTCTATTTCAAATATCACTTTTTAAACATTTTAAGATGAAAATCAAGACGGCTGAATTTGTGGTGAGCAATACACGGGTAGATCTTTGCCCCGAGAGCAAACTGCCAGAATACGCTTTTATTGGCCGCAGTAATGTTGGGAAATCTTCTTTAATTAATATGCTTACCGGGAGAAAAACACTTGCAAAAACTTCAGCAAAACCCGGGAAGACTCAACTTATAAATCATTTTTTGATCAACAAGAACTGGCACCTCGTAGATTTACCCGGTTATGGCTATGCGAAAGTTTCAAAAACCACTAAAAGAACATTTCAGAAATTCATCACTAAATATTTTGAGCAGCGAGCGCAAATGATATGTGCTTTTGTACTTATAGATAGCAGGCACGAGCCACAACCTATAGATATGGAATTTATGCAGTGGCTTGGGGAGAATAATGTTCCTTTTTGTATCATCTTCACCAAAGCCGATAAAATGAAACCAAAGGCTCTGGAAAGAAATATCAATTTTTACCAGGAAAAAATGCTGGAAAGCTGGGAAGAAATGCCTGAATTCTTTATTAGCTCGGCAACTTCAAAATTGGGACAGGAAGAGATTTTAGATTATATTGAAGCAATAAATATTGAATTAAATTCTTCTAATTCGCCCCGTTAAACAATTAAAGCCTTTCTTCAACAAGTTTTATAAGATCTTCTTCGTTTTGAATTCGTTCTAATTCATCAGTAGCAATAAAAATCCCCATTTCGCCTTCATCTTCCCATAAAACTATTGGGAAAGTATATTTATAACCGAATTTTGAAGCATATCGCTTCTGAAATTCGTCTATATGCAAAAACTCCATTTCTGCTTCTGCAGTCTGCCTGTATTTTTTCCACTGCGAATTTTCAGAAAAGACTCCGTGAGTTACTTTACAAATACTACAGGCATAAGAATTGGGCCTAATTAATTTATGCAGCGCATCCAGCACCACGTGGCGAGTCCCGGAATACGCGTTATATACAAAAATGAGTTTCTCCACTCGATCGAGATTTAATATTCTGTTTCTAAATTAATTTTTTTCCTATGTATGTCCCGTGAACTCACTCAAGGTAATTATTTTTGAGTAATTTCTAATTTCTCAGCAAAATAATCGCAAAAATCTTTCATGGTGGCGGTCATTTTTTCATCTTGAGTGGCGCGGTTAAAAGTATCGCTCATAGAAACCAGGGTTTGATGAAAGAATTTCTTCATCTCATCTACCGGCATATCTTTGGTCCAAAGGTCTATACGCAGCGTTTCCTGCGATTTGCTATCCCAAACCGAAAGCATTAAAGCTTTGGCATCTTCTTTATAAATATTCCCGTCTTCGGCACTCCAGGTTATTCCTTCGGGAACACGATTTTCATCGGTTACCACTTCTATATTTATTTCTGATTTTTTAAATTCTGACATTACTTTCTTGGTTTAAAATTCGCTTTATTAAATATTGTTTCGGCATCTGTTTTTATCATTTCCTTTAGAGATGCATCGGTTTTTTCCATATAGCTGCGCACTATTTGCCAACCAATATACTGGCCAAGTCTTGCAGGAGATTCGGCATCAAGTTCCAGGTAAAATTTAGAAAAAGGTGCAGGATATAGAAACCGGGAATAAAGTTCGGTGTTGGTATCAAAAAACAATTCATTTTCTACAAAATACCGCCACATTTGTGCTTCGTTGTTTTGGGCCCAGTTAAATTCGCCTTTAGTATAACCCATTTTTTCAGCATCGGCAGTTTCAGGAATAAACCTGTCTTTTAAGTACAGCAACTTTCCGTAGTAAATCATATGCGCAAGAAAAGTCCTTGACTCTGGCCTGTCTACATATTTTTCGGCATAAGCGTTTGCAACATCAGGGATTATTTGATCTTTTCTAAAATTCTTCTTTAGAAATTCCTGGATCCCAACATAAAAATGATGCCCTTCCCCTAAATAAGTATCCAGGGAAATAAAAAGATAATCATCCTGCAGAATCACCTTGTTTTTATAGTCAACTTCAGAAGTTACGGTAAATACTTTTGGTGCTTTAAACTGCGGAAAATAATATTTTATATGTTGAAAAAGACTGTGAAGTTGTGTTTCCTTATTTTCAAAAGAAGGAAAGGCTTTGCCAACTTCAGTATTAATTTCCTGCTGAATCGTGTCGTTAAGTTTTTCAATCCAAACGCTATCTGGAAATTGCTGCGGAAACAAAAACGGATATTCCTGCTTTAAATCCATAAGTTTTTGCGGCATGGCTTCGGCAAATTCCCGGTCAAAGCGCACCACTTCAAAATCTACCGGCACTGCTGCGATCTCCTTTTCAATTTTAGCATCTTCGTTACAGGAAGCAAAAGCAATTGTACAAAGCAGGAAAATTATTTTCTTATACATAGGCATTCTTTATGAAGGCTTTAACGCCCTGCCCTTTTAATAATTATGTTTAAATAGTAGATTTGTGTGCAAAGGTATTATTTACAAACTTAATCACCCAAAATTATGCAAACTGAAAAAGTGGTAGATCACATAGTTAACTGGTTAAAAGAATACGCTACAAACGCCCAAATGAATGGATTTGTGCTGGGAGTAAGCGGCGGAATTGACTCTGCAGTAACCTCTGCACTCTGTGCAAAAACCGGTTTGCGTACACTTTGTATTGAAATGCCAATTCACCAGCATACAGACCAGGTAACGAGGGCACAAAAGCATATAGATTGGTTAAAGCAGCATTATGCCAATGTAACCAACCTGGAAGTTAACCTGACACCTGTTTTTGATGAGTTTAAAAAAACCGCTCCACAGGTTGAAGCCTCTGGCACTTTAGATCTCACTTTGGCAAATACCCGGGCAAGATTAAGAATGTCTACTTTATATTATTTTGCCGGCTTACATAACTACCTGGTAGCAGGAACCGGAAATAAAGTGGAAGATTTTGGAGTTGGATTTTATACAAAATATGGCGACGGAGGTGTAGATCTAAGCCCTATCGCCGATCTTATGAAAACTGAAGTTACAGAGATCGCCAAGTTCCTGGGAATTGTTCCCGAAATTGTAAGTGCTGCACCAACCGACGGACTTTTTGGAGACAGCCGTACCGATGAAGATCAAATTGGCGCCTCTTATCCAGAACTGGAATGGGCGATGAAAGAAGCTGAAAACGGAAAAACCGCTGAAGATTTTGAGGGAAGAAAACAAGAAGTCTTCAAAATATATAAAAGTAAGCACGCCGCTAATTTACACAAAATGAAACCTATACCTGTGTGCAATATTCCCGTTAGTCTTAAAAATTAATCCTTTTATCGATTATTGTGCTCAAAAAACTGAAGTAGAGGGAAAATCGGTTATTTTTAATAGTATAGACGCGCTTGTCCTACCCCGGCGTGTTTTTTAACCAACCTTTTATTATGAGTACAGTATTAATTGCAGATCACCACCCTGTGGTGCATGAGGGTATTAGATGTATCCTTAGAAACAACCCGGCGCTTGAAGTAGTAGGTAGCGTGCATAGCGGGATAGAGCTGTACGGGTTTTTAAGCGAAAGCCTACCAGATGTGTTGATTATAGAAATAGACTTGCCTGAAATTAACGGGATTAATGCGCTTCGTACTATTAAAACCGATTATTCAAAAGTAAAAATTCTTGTTTGTACAGGTCATCCTGAAGAAGTTTATGCATTAAGTGCAATAAAGGCAGGTGCTGCAGGATATATCTCTAAACTTGCAAAACCAGATGAATTAGAAAAAGCAATTTACCAGGTAGCAAGAGGTGGAATTTATCTCAATAAAAAAATTACCGAAAAACTCAATGCGGGAATGTCTCCCGGAAGAAATTTAATCGCAAAATTTAAGAAACTTTCTACCCGCGAATCTGAAGTATTAAACCTCATCGCATCTGGAAAACGCAATAAGGATATTGCTGAAGCCCTCGCTATAAACGAGAAAACAGTAAGCACTTATAAAACAAGGCTGCTTAAAAAACTACAGGTAGACAATATTGCCGATCTTATTACCAGATCTCGATTATTACAAATAAACACTACATAACACGATTAAGCTTCTCTGAAAGTACTTTTTTCAAACTGAGGTAATCCTTTACATCCTCCAACACATGTTGGGTGTTTTGCTCTTCATCGGGGGTTTTTACTTTTTCGGAAAGTTCGTTGATCTTCTCATTTATTAAAAACCTACGTAAAGAAAGAATGGTTTCGCTAACGTGCCGGGAAATGGTTTCGGTTTTTGCTTTAACAAAAATATTTTGCCGGTCCCACTCGTGTAGTTTATACTGCTCCTCTTCCATTAAAATCGAAGTAATTTCAGAAGCCTGTTCAGGGTCTATATCGTTAATAAAGTTCTTAACTTCAAATTTTTCTTCACTGTTTAAGCGGGAAATCAATTCGGCGTAAATATCTCTGAATTTAGGATTGGTAAAAGCAATTTCATCTTCCTGAAGGTCTAAAAATATCTTTTCAAAAACTCTTGTCTTTTGTATTTCCTTTTCTAAACCCAGCTCCCCGTCTTCCTTTTCTTTTAGCACCAAATCTTCAAATTCTTCTTCTACGGTTCCATATTGAAGAAGCAAACTAATAATTTTTTTCTCCAACTCGTATTGCTCGTCAACCTTCGCAGTTTTTGGTTGCGACTCTTCCTTAACAACATCAAAAGATTTTTTTTGCTGCTGTTGTTGGGGAGAAGTTCTTCCACTTTTAGCATTAAGTTGTGCCAGGCTGGAAAACAGCACATTTTCAGAAATATCCATAATTCGTGAACATTCCTGTAAATAAACTTCCTGCTGAATAGTATCGGGAATCTTTGAAATACTATTTACAATATCCCTAATCAATTCAGCCTTTTTTACCGGATCTTTCTTCGCGTCTTCCATTAAAAGCGAAGCCTTGAAACTGATAAAATCCTGTGTGTTTTCCTGTAAATATTCGGCTAAAGCTTCATCCGAATTATTTTTGGCAAAACTATCGGGATCTTCTCCTGCTGGAAACGTGCAAACCCGCACGTTCATTCCCTGCTCCAGGATTAAGTCTATTCCGCGAAGCGATGCTCTAATTCCCGCTGCATCACCATCAAAAAGTACAGTAATATTTTTTGTTAGTCGGTTGATTAACCGAATCTGATCGGGTGTCAGTGCCGTTCCTGAAGAAGAAACTACATTTTCAACCCCACTTTGATGAAACTGGATAACATCGGTATAGCCTTCTACCAGAAAACAATTATCTTCTTTCGCAATGGCCTGCTTTGCAAAATTGATTCCGTATAAAACTTTGCTCTTGTGGTAAATATCACTTTCGGGTGAATTAAGGTATTTGGCCGCCTTTTTTTCGTTGGTAAGAATCCTTCCACCAAACCCTAAAACCCTGCCAGACATAGAGTGAATGGGAAACATTACCCTTCCTTTAAACCTGTCAAACTGCTTTTCGCCTTTTACAATCGTGAGCCCAGTTTTTTCCAGGTACTCGAGTTTATAAGCTTCAGCTAAAGCTTCTTTTGTAAAATCATCCCACTCGTCTAAAGAATAGCCAAGTTCGAATTTTTTGATGGTTTCCAGCGTAAAGCCCCGCTCTTTAAAATAGCTTAGACCAATAGCTTTTCCAAAATCGGTTTTATGAAGATTTTTCTGAAAATGTTTATTTGCAAATTCAGAAACCAGGTACATACTTTCCCGCTCATCGGCTTGCTGCTTTTGCTCGTCGCTTTGCTGAGTTTCTTCAATCTCAATTCCGTATTTTTTGGCGAGGTATTTTATAGCTTCCGGATAGGTAAAATGTTCGTGTTCCATAAGAAAAGCCACGACGTTCCCTCCTTTTCCGCTTGAAAAATCCTTCCAAATTTGCTTTACAGGAGAAACCATAAAACTCGGTGTTCGTTCATCGCTAAACGGACTCAAACCTTTAAAATTCGATCCTGATTTTTTCAGGTTCACAAAATCACCAATAACCTCCTCTACCCGGGCGGTTTCAAATACATTATCTATGGTGGTTTTTGAGATCAAATTGGTCTTGTTTAAGCCTTTAAAGAGGAAGTCTGAAAAGTCTAGTTCCGTCAAGCTGAACTTGTTTCAGCTTCTAACATGATTTGATTATCAACATTTTAGATCCTAAAATAAATTCAGGATGACGATTTTAACAACTTTTCAGACCACCTCTTTGCTGGGAGAACAAAATTACAATTTAAAATTGGCTAATCTACATCAAACCGAAGTCCTAAAGAAAAGTTGTGTAATTCCCTGTTGGGATCCTGAAATATTGGGTTTAAATCGTATTTACCATAGAGCGTGGCACCGCCCCAACCCAGGTAGGCACTCACCCCGTACACCAAATCATTGGTGTTATAATTATTCTTTAATTTCTCTTTTACTTTATCGCCATCCTCTTTGTACTTCAGTTTTTGACGTTCTCCAATATTAAAACCGGCATAACCACCAAATCCAATTTTTAGCATTTTATAGGTAGAAAAATGCAAACGATCTTCGGTTTCGGTTTTTGTAGAAGGACCAATTTCAAAATGAACAGGAACCACCAGGTTATCCATTCTAAATTTAGATTTATCAAGATCTA
This sequence comes from Salegentibacter salegens, assembly GCF_900142975.1. NCBI lineage: Bacteria > Pseudomonadati > Bacteroidota > Flavobacteriia > Flavobacteriales > Flavobacteriaceae > Salegentibacter > Salegentibacter salegens. Next base: position 392,592 of record NZ_LT670848.1, on the reverse strand, counting down.
ATGTGAATTCCTGCAGGTAAGTTTCGTCTCCATCTTCTACAAAAATGCGATTATCGGTAGGTTTTAAGCCATTAAACTGAAATGAAACCCCATATCGCAAACGCAACCAGTTTGTCTCTTTAAAAACTCGTGTTTTCCACGCCCAGCCAAGTTCAAAAAATCGGCTACCTCCTAATTTAAAATCTGAATCGTTTAAAGACTGGCCTTCTTCCAGGGCATTATTAAAACCGGCGGCGATTACCAAATCGCTCGTAGTGCGTTTATCGTATTTGCGCTCACGCTCTTCGTTTACCCTAAAAGTTAATAATTTTCCATCTTCACCAATGCCTATGTATCCCTGAACATCATTATTTCTATCCCTGAGTTCCATTTCATTTTCTAAAATGCTTATTTTATTTTCAATATTTTTAGCGTGCTTTTCGGCGTATTCCTTTTTTTGTTTCGCGGCTTCTTCTTTGGTGATTTCACCTCTTTCCAATTCCTCGTTTATCCGCTCGATCTGGTATTTTAGTTTTTCCTTTTCTTTTTCAATAATTTCAGCTTTTTGCTTTTCAAAAAATTCTTTAGCCTTATCTTCAGAAGATATTTCTGTTTCTACAGAAGCAACTTCCTGCGCCGAAACCTGTTGATGCGCAAAACTGAATATTAAAAGTGTGACGTAAAAAGTAAGTGTTTTCATAATAATTGATTTTGATGTTTGATGAATGACCCGTGGGTGGGATTTTTATTATCTATTAATAATTTCTATTGGCAACCGCAGTTTTAGCTTTTAGATATCCTTCTTTTAAAACCTCAAAAACCTTTGCTTTAAAAGATTGGTAAATCTCGTCTTCCACTTCAGCCAAAAGTGCATTGGCACTAATCTCGTAATTTGAACTATAAAACTGTGATTTTCTTCCTCTACTAATTTCTGATGCAGCCTGGGCTAATAATGCGTCTACTTCGTCTTCAGAAATTTCTTTGTTTTTAGCAGTTGCCGCAATTACTTCTTCAAGTTTAGATTGTATTAATTTTTCTTCGGAAACTGGCGGTTCCAGGCTAATTGTTTCTAAAGCAATGGCTTCTTCATACTTATTTTCTTCGGAAATTGGTGTTTCAGCAATTTCTTCTTTTACAAACGTTTCAGGCTTTGCTGCAATTTCATTTTTCGCATTCTTTTCAACTGAAACTTCATCCTCATTTTTATTTTCTTCAGAAGCTATTTGTGTCATATTTTCCTGCATAAATTCTTGTTTTCTTTCCGGTTTTTCTATAATCTCGTTTACCGGTTCTTCAACAACCTGCGGGTTTTCTGAAAAATTATCATTCCACATAAAAGTTCCTGCAATTAGTAACACTGCGACTGCCGCCGCGATGTATTTCCAGGGTTTTTGAGAAGTTTTGTTTTCTTCAGCATTTAACTTTTCGTCTAATTTTTCCCAACTTCCGGCAGAAGGCTTAATTCGCCTTTCTTCCAGTTTTTCCCTTGCCTCTTTTTCGAATTTATTCCCACCAGTGGGTTTAATATCTTTAGACTTACCCTTATTTTCAGAAGTATTTCGTGACTTCGCTTTCCCGGACTTCTTCCTATATTCTTGATTCGATTCCATAATCCGATGTATTTTGTGTTTTTAACTGCTCCTGCAACATTTTTCTCGCTTTAGACAATTGCGATTTTGAAGTCCCTTCAGAGATTTTCAGCATTTTCGCAATCTCGGCGTGCTTATATCCTTCTATCGCATACATAACAAAAACCATCCTGTAGCCTTCTGGCAAATTGTCTATGATCTTTTGAATATGCGCAACATTGAGTTCCGTTTTCATTTCAGCCGAAAAACCAGGGTCCGCAATTTCTTCCTCACTAAAAACAATTTTCTTTTGTGATCTTAAAAAAGAAATTGATTCCCGTACCATAATTTTTCTTATCCAGCCTTCAAAACTTCCTTTAGATTCAAAATCCTTAAGGTGGGTAAACACTTTTAGAAATCCGTTTAGCATAACTTCTTCAGCGTGGTGCATATCTTTTATATACTGCCGGCAAACGCTAAGCATTTTTCCTGAATGTAACTCATATAATTCCCGTTGCGCCTTACGGTCTTTTTTAGCCGCACGCTTTATTAATTGAGTTTCATTTTTAAAAAGTTGAATTACTTTCACCCGGTTTTCTAATTAAAAGGCCTTCTATTTACATAGACGCAGGAAAGTTACAAAAGGTTGCCTGTACCTTGATTATTTTTTAAAAAATTAGTTTCGCGCTGAATTCTTGTATCTTTGCAGCACAATCTTTTTTATGTCTGAACAGAAGCTTACCCGAATAAACAAATACCTAAGTGAAATTGGTTATTGTTCCCGCCGTGCCGCCGACAAACTCATAGATCAGGGCCGGGTGACCATTAACGGAGTCGTACCTGAGATGGGCACTAAAATTGGCCCCGATGATGTGGTAAAAGTTGACGGAAAAGCAGTTTCTGAAGCAGAAAAAAAAGAACCTAATGTTTATCTCGCTTTCAACAAACCGGTAGGCATTGTTTGTACTACTGATACCCGCGTGGAAAAGGATAACATTATTGATTACATAAATTATCCAAAACGGATTTTTCCTATTGGCCGGCTCGACAAACCCAGCGAAGGACTTATTTTTCTTACCAACGATGGCGATATTGTTAATAAGATCTTACGCGCCAGGAACAACCACGAGAAGGAATATATAGTTTCCGTTAATAAACCCATCACTCCAGATTTTATTCGCAGAATGGGTAATGGCGTTCCTATTCTAGGGACTACCACTAAAAAATGCGAAGTGGAGAAATTGGGAAGAAACGATTTTAGAATTGTGCTAACCCAGGGACTAAACCGTCAAATTCGTAGAATGTGCGAATTTTTAGGTTTTGAAGTTGCCGCGCTAAAACGGATTAGAATCATGAATGTGAGCCTGGATGTTCCCGTAGGCACATACCGCGACCTTACTCAAGAAGAGCTCGCAACCATTAACAGGATGCTAGATGAATCTAGCAAAACAGAAGAAGCTTCCAGATTAAAAAATTCAGAAAAAAAAGCCACGGGATCCCGTGGAAATAAATCTTAACACATTATTAGCGCAATGCCTTGCCGGCATGTTAAGATTACATGTTAATTTTAATTGCGTAGAATTTTAGATTAACTAAGTTAAGATTTATGAAGGTACAGCCATTTCATTTAGCCATACCGGTTTCAGATTTACAAAAAGCCAGAAAATTTTATAAAGAAATCCTGGGTTGTGGCGAAGGCCGCAGCAGCGATCACTGGGTAGATTTTAATTTTTTTGGTCACCAATTGGTAATTCATTATAAACCGGCTAACGAAACCGAAAAAGCGCACAGCAACCCTGTAGATGGCAAAGATGTGCCCGTACCTCATTTTGGAGTAGTTCTAGAATGGGAAGTATTCCAGGAATTTGCTAATTTATTAAGATCAAAAAATATTGAGTTTGAAATAGAACCTTACATCCGTTTTGAGGGTCAGGTAGGCGAGCAGGCCACCATGTTTTTTAAAGACCCCAGCGGAAACGCATTAGAATTTAAAGCTTTTAAAAATAAAGAACAGCTATTTGCAAAATAACCAACCAAGCGCAAAAATATGGATAGATTAAAACCGGCACTGGTACGGCAGATTTTCGTACTAATGCTCATTCTCTTTTTAACGGTTTTAATTTTTAAAGAAATTATCCCATACCTCTCGGGGGTTTTAGGGGCAATTACTTTATATGTTCTTTTGCGTAATTGGATGAAAAAATTACTGGCCAGGGGCTGGAAACCTCCGGTAGCAGCAGCGCTTTTAATGGCAGGATCTTTTGTAGGCATCCTGGTGCCCATTATTCTAATTGTAATTATGCTTACTTCAAAAATAAGTAAAGCAGTTGCAAATTCTGAACGTGTAATTAGAGCCGTAAAAGAGCAGCTCAATGAAGCCGAAACGTATATAGGCTATAGCGTGAGTGAATCTATAGACACTTCTTCGGTTGCAAACTGGATGTCTGGAAACCTGCAAAGCCTGGCAGGCGGCACGTTTGACGCTTTTATAGCTATTGGTATTATGTATTTTATGCTTTACTATATGCTGGTAAAAAGAGATTCTATGAAATCGTCTCTTATCTCCTATATCCCGCTGGGAAATGACAACCTGGAGATAATAGCAAAAGAGAGTGATCAACTTGTAAAATCTAATGCATTGGGTATTCCGCTGGTCGCAATTTTTCAGGGAATAATAGCACTTATTGGGTATTTAATTTTTGGTGTGCCAGATCCTTTCTTTTGGTTTGTAATAACCGCTATAGGATCTATGATACCTTTTATTGGAACAGCCATAGGGATTCTCCCAGTAGTGATACTCCTAATTGCCCAGGGCGATAACTGGCAGGCCATTGCCATGTTAATCTACGGGTTTGTGGTTGTTGGCTCTACAGATAATATTATTAGACTTTATATTTTAGATAGACTTGCAGCAGTTCACCCACTTATCACCCTTTTTGGTGTAATTGTAGGGGTTCAGCTTTTCGGGTTTATAGGATTAATTTTTGGGCCTTTGCTTATTTCGCTGTTTTTATTAATACTGAAAATTTATAAAAAGGAATACGGTAATGCCCACGACCGACTTTAAAAATAAATACTAATCAAAAAATGAAGAATTATGAATATGTTTAGTAAAAAGAAAGAAGAAATTGATGAGAAATACCTTAAAAAAGGAGCTACTCAGGTTAAAGATGGTGATATTGATATTGCCATGAATAATCAAAAAGAAATTGATGACAAGATTAATAATTCAGGTGCCTTAAGAAAATATACTGAACTGGGTAAAGTGATGTTTGGTATGTTAAAAGACTACCGAAAGGGCGTTTATACCAATGTACCCTGGTTTTCTATAGCAGCAGTTGCATTTGTATTGCTATATGTATTGAACCCATTAGATATTGTTCCCGATTTTCTTCCCGGAATTGGTTATGTAGATGATTTTGCCCTGCTCACAGTAACTTTAAGGTTTATTGAAACTGATCTACATAAATATTTAGACTGGAAATTAGAAGAAGATTAAACCTCTATTTTTCCCTGAATTATAATAAATAAAAAAGTCCTGTCAAATCCTTCTAATTGTAAGATTTGGAAGGACTTTTTTTTTACTGAAAACTTTAAGCAGTTCTGGTTTTGCTATTTTCTTTTACTCTTTTTTTATGGCGTTCCGTTGCTAGCAATGTATTTTTGAGCAACATAGAAACCGTCATTGGCCCTACTCCACCCGGAACAGGCGTAATGTATGATGCTCGTTTGCTTACATTTTCAAAATCAACATCACCTTTAATCACATAGCCTTTTTCGGCTTCATCATTAGGCACCCTGGTAATTCCAACGTCGATAATTACTGCATCATCTTTAATCATCTCTGCTTTAAGAAAATCTGGAATTCCAACCGCGATAATGATGATATCGGCCTGGGAGGTTATTTGTGTAATGTTTTTAGTGAATTCGTGAGTCAGGGTTACGGTTGAGTTCCCCGGGAAACCACTTCTTCCCATCAAAATACTCATTGGCCTTCCTACGATATAACTTCTCCCAATTACCACGGTATGTTTTCCTTTAGTAGGAATATCATAACGCTCCAATAATTCTAGAATCCCAAACGGCGTCGCCGGAATAAAAGACGTCATATCCAACGCCATTTTTCCAAAATTAGTAGGATGAAATCCATCTACATCTTTATCTGGATCTACAGCATTTAAAACTTTTTGAGTATCAATTTGTGGTGGTAAAGGCAACTGAACAATAAATCCGTCTATATCGTTATTCTGGTTTAGTTCTTCAATCTTGTCCAGAAGTTCCAGTTCACTTACCGTATTGGGCAATCTATACAAAGAAGATTCGAAACCTACACGTTTACAGGATTTTACTTTTGCATTTACGTAGGTTAAGCTAGCGCCGTCGTTACCAACAATTATCGCAGCCAAATGAGGTACTTTCTCACCTCTATTTTTAATTTTTTCAACTTCAGCAGCAATCTCATCTTTAATATCGTTGCTGGTTTTTTTTCCGTCTAAAATATTCATGGTCAGTTTTCAGTTGGCAGTTGCAGTTGGCAGTTTTTAATTTACACCCACTCCAAATCTCCCGGGATTATTAATCATAAAGTTCAGAAGCTTTCCTACTTCGTGACTTTTCTTAATCAATTTATCTTTTGTATCTAAATCTATGTACTTACAAGCAAAAGCAAACTCTAACCAGCTTTGAGTTTCGGCGTTCTCAGCATCACTATCAGTTAATTTACTTATAAAATGCTTCTCGTATCTTCTCTTTCTATAAGCTTCAGCAACATTTACACAAACCGATCTTGAACTTCTTCTTATTTGATCGGTAAGTGAATAAGTTTCCTCTTTGGGAAATCCCCTGGAAACTTCGAATATCCCCATAGCAAGTTCAAAGCCAATCTCATAAGCGCGTAGCGACTTAAAATCCATATTTAAAACGTTAATTTTAACTGCCAACTGAGACTGCAATAACTGCCTACTGAGTTCTACTTCATTCCCTTCATCATCTGCATCATCTTCTGGCCACCGCCACCTTGCATCATCTTCATCATTTTACCCATCTGGTTGAATTGCTTTAACAATTGGTTCACTTCCTGAACTGTAGTTCCTGAACCTTTACTAATTCGTTTCTTACGGCTTGAATTTATAACTTTTGGATTGCTTCGTTCTTCGGGAGTCATCGAGTGGATTATTGCTTCAATTCCTTTAAAGGCATCATCATCAATATCTACATCTTTCAGCATTTTCCCCGCTCCCGGAATCATTCCCATAAGGTCTTTCATAGACCCCATCTTTTTTATCTGCTGTAATTGCTTGAGGAAATCGTCAAAACCAAACTGGTTCTTGGCAATTTTCTTCTGAAGTTTTCTTGCTTCTTCTTCATCATATTGTTCCTGGGCACGTTCTACAAGTGAAACAACATCTCCCATCCCAAGAATCCTATCGGCCATACGGTCTGGATAGAACACATCTAACGCGTCCATTTTCTCCCCGGTACCAATAAATTTAATAGGCTTGTTAACTACAGATTTAATAGAAATAGCCGCACCACCACGAGTATCACCATCTAATTTTGTAAGGATTACTCCGTCAAAATTCAATCTTTCATTAAAGGTCTTTGCTGTATTCACCGCATCCTGACCCGTCATAGAATCTACCACGAATAAAGTCTCGTGCGGTTGGATAGCTTCGTGGATATTTGAAATTTCGGCCATCATCGCCTCATCTACAGCTAAACGACCGGCGGTATCTATAATCACTACATTATGTCCGTTTTGTTTGGCGTGGGCAATGGCAGCTTTGGAAATAGCCACCGGATCCTGGTTGCCTTCATCTGAAAACACCTCAACACCAACCTGGTCACCAACTACGTGCAACTGGTTGATCGCCGCAGGACGATAAACATCACAAGCAACCAAAAGTGGTTTTTTAGACTTCTTTGTTTTTAGAAAATTAGCAAGTTTTCCGGAAAAAGTAGTTTTACCACTACCCTGCAATCCAGACATAAGAATAATAGAAGGGTCGCCGGAAAGGTTAATTCCTTCGGCTTCTCCACCCATTAACTGGGTAAGTTCATCTTTCACCAATTTCACCATCATCTGGCCTGGTTTCAGGGCGGTCAAAACGTCCTGTCCCAATGCCTTTTCCTTTACAATATTGGTAAAGTCTTTGGCTATTTTATAGTTCACATCGGCATCCACCAAAGCACGTCTCACTTCCTTTAAAGTTTCGGCAACGTTTACCTCGGTAATCTGGCCGTGCCCTTTTAAAACGTGTAAGGCATTATCTAACTTATCACTTAAACTATCAAACATAATTTTTCCTATGGTTTAATCCTTCCCAAAGCTATCGGGAAAGAGTATAATTTTGTTGAGGCAAGCCTCGATATTTTAAACTTAAAATTCAACTTCCTGCGAGATTTTTTTACAACTCGTAGGTCTAAAAATCAGCAATACCTCCAAGGATTTATAAACCCTGCAGGAGATATAAAACTCCTTATATTTCAATAAGCTTTATACATTTCGCTTTTTCAACGAATTGCAAATTTAATGATTTGAGCCTGAAGTGAAAACTTTTATTTCAGTTCTCAGTTGTCGGTTCTCTGTTTTCCGTTTTGTTCAAATCTAAAATTAAAATCATCAGCCTTTATTCCCCACTAGGGGGCTTTCTACATTCTTTCAGGCACCTGGATTCCCAATAAGCCGAAGGAAGATTTTATAACATTCCCCACACTATTGGCCAATTGCACTCTTAATGTTTTTTCGGTAATATCTTCGGTTCCCAGGATTGTTACATTTTGATAAAATGAATTGAATTCTTTTACCAGCTCGTAAGTGTAATTAGCAATAAGCGCCGGACTATGATTTTCGGCCGCCAACTGAATTGTTTCAGGATATAGCTGAAGCTGCTTGATTAACGAACGTTCTTTTTCGTGAAATTCATAACCATCTTCAACCGGTTTCTTAAAATCGAAATCGGCTTTCCTAATTATAGATTGAATTCTCGCGTAAGTATATTGAATAAACGGACCGGTGTTCCCCTGGAAATCTACCGATTCTTCCGGATTAAATAAGATTCGTTTTTTAGGATCTACTTTTAAAATATAATATTTCAAAGCTCCCAACCCGATCATCCGGTAGAGCTCTTCTTTTTCAACTTCGGTATAACCGTCTAATTTCCCTAATTCTTCAGAAATATTTCGGGCAGTTTCGGTCATTTCAGCGATAAGATCATCGGCATCTACAACGGTTCCTTCCCTACTTTTCATTTTTCCGCTAGGCAAATCTACCATTCCGTAACTTAAATGATACAGGTAATCTGCCCAGTCAAATCCGAGTTTTTTCAGAATTAAAAATAGAACTTTAAAGTGGTAATCCTGTTCGTTCCCTACGGTGTAAACCATCCCGTTAATATCGAAATCCTTTACCCGTTGGATGGCGGTACCAATATCCTGGGTCATATATACCGCGGTACCATCGCTTCGTAAAACGATTTTTTCATCCAGACCTTCATCGGTAAGATCTATCCAAACACTACCATCTTCTTTTTTATAAAAAACGCCTTTTTCAAGTCCCTGGTTCACTACATCTTTTCCTAAAAGATAAGTATCACTTTCGTAATAATTTTTATCGAAATCTACGCCTAAAGCATCGTAGGTTTTCTCAAAACCATCATAAACCCATTGATTCATTTTCTCCCAAAGCGCAACCACTTCTGGATCGCCGGCTTCCCATTTTAGCAACATTTGCTTGGCTTCAACTAAAATTGGAGCTTCAGCTTTCGCGGCTTGTTCAGAAATTCCTTTGGTTTCCATTAATTCGGAAATTTCCTTTTTGTATTCCTGGTCAAATTTTACGTAGTAATTCCCCACCAGTTTATCGCCTTTCAACCCGGTAGACTCTGGAGTTTCTCCGTTTCCGAAGCGCTCCCAGGCGAGCATAGATTTACAAATATGAATTCCCCGATCGTTAATAATCTGGGTTTTATAGGCTTTATTTCCGGCAGCATTTAAAATTTCTGCAACGGAAAAGCCTAAAAGAATATTTCTAATATGCCCTAAGTGCAAAGGTTTATTGGTATTTGGCGAAGAATATTCAACCATAATCCCTTTAGCATCTTCCGCAGCGGGAAGTATCCCAAAATTTTCTCTGTCTTTCATTTCACTGAAAAAATCGAGAAAATAGGCATCGCTTAAAACAATGTTCAAAAAGCCTTTCACCACATTAAATCCGGAAACTTCAGCAACATTTTCAGTTAAATAAGTTCCAATCTCTTCTCCAAGTTTTACGGGATTTGTTTTAAGAGCCTTCAGCATTGGGAAAGTCACCAAAGTAATATCGCCTTCAAAATCCTTACGCGTAGGCTGAAATTCTAAGTTATCAATTTCAACACCATAGGTCTTTTTAACAGCATCTTTTACGTGGGTAGCGAGGGTACTTTGGAGTTTCATTTCTTACTTCTATTTATTGTTTTAAGCCCTGCAAAGATAACAGAAAATAGGCTTTTGCCTATAATTTACTCGATAATCGAGATTAAATGCACCGAGACTTGTCTCGAAATTGTAAATTATTTTTTCTTAATACTTCATGAGCATGTCCCGATGTAATTTACTTATCTTTAAACAAAAAGCTATGTTATTGAATATCTCCTATAACCGCAGCAAAACCAAAGAGAAAATTGACAAGGAAGTTGGCAAGCCTTTTACGCTACTTGCGCGAATGAAATTAAACGGAACAGGATCGCCAAAACTACATATTACCGATACCAGTATTGATATTCACAATCTCCTGGTTCTAGATAATAATGCCAACACCTGTAATGTTGAAATGCGGCCCAACGGAATTATCGTGATGTTTAGGTCTTTACTGGAAACTTACGCGCTGGTTATCCCCTATTACAAACTCCATCTTTATAAGGGCAAAGCTGAAGAATATTCTATATACAGGGATCATTCTAAAATTAAGGTAAGAGCCGATACGCCTGCGATACATAAATATTTTAAAAAGATTCTGGACTATAAAGCAGATAACGCACTTACCCAAATAGGAGATCTTTAGACTTGTTTAGCGCTTCCCAAATGCAAGTCCGCCAATAAGGGCTAAAATGCCAAAACCTATCATGGCATAAGATTGCGTGTTATCGCCGTGAGCTTCAATTTGCAGAGGCCCGGCATCAAGGACGAATTCGGGTGTAATTAGCCGGTATAATCCGTAAGCAATCATTCCTATTCCAATTAATAAAAGCACTATTTTCAGGACGTTATTCATTTTATAAAGTTTTACTAATCGAGATGAAAAGTACTAATTTAATTGGTACTTTAAGCTTAAAATCTTTCTATGAGAATTCTCTTAACGGGTGCCAATGGTTATATAGGAATGCGTATGCTTCCCGAACTTCTTCAAAAGGGGCACGAAGTAATATGTGCGGTTCGAAACAAAAACCGTTTTACCTCTAACGAAGAATTACTGGAAAAAGTAGAGGTCGTAGAACTCGATTTTTTAAAAGATGATGAAGCTCCTGAAAAAATAAAGAATATTGATGTAGCCTACTATCTTATTCATTCTATGAGTGGCTCTACCGATAATTTTGACACCCAGGAATCTGAGGCCGCAGAGAACTTTAATAAAATTATGGCCGGCACCTCGGTAAAGCAGGTAATCTATTTAAGCGGAATCATTAACGAAGAAGAGCTTTCCAAACATTTAAAATCAAGAAAAAAAGTAGAAAAAATACTTTATAAAGGACAATTTAATCTTACCGTTTTACGTGCGGCCATTATTGTAGGTTCAGGAAGTTCTTCTTTTGAAATTATAAGGGATTTATGCGAAAAATTGCCGGTGATGATCACCCCTAGCTGGGTAGAAACCAAATGCCAGCCAATTTCTATTCGTGACATCATTAAATTTCTAACAGGCGTTATTGGAAAAGAAGAATGCTATAATCAATCTTTTGATGTTGGCGGGCCAGATGTACTTACTTATAAGCAAATGATGCTGAAATATGCCGAAGTTCGAAATCTAAAACTATGGATCTTGAGCGTCCCGATTATGTCTCCCAAGCTTTCTTCTTACTGGCTTTATTTTGTAACCTCAACATCATATAAACTTGCCCAAAACCTGGTAGATAGTATGCGGGTTGAAGTAATTACCAATGACACCCGTTTACAGGAAATTCTAAATATCGAACCAATATCCTATACCGAAGCTATTGAACTTGCGTTCTATAAAATTGAACAAAACCAGGTAATTTCCAGCTGGAAAGATTCTTTGAGCAGTGGCCGTTTCCGTAAAGAACTAAATAAATATATACAGGTACCAAAATATGGATGCCTGCAGGACAAGCAATCGGCTAAAGTGGAAAATCCCGAAGAAGTTCTGGAACGCATCTGGGCTATTGGCGGATTAAACGGCTGGTATTATGGAAATTGGTTATGGAAATTTCGTGGGTATATCGATAAGTTTTTTGGCGGGGTTGGTTTACGCCGCGGAAGAACACATCCTAATAAAATTGCCTCGGGAGATTCTTTAGATTTCTGGCGTGTACTTTTAGCCGATAAAGAAGAAAAAAGATTACTGCTATTTGCTGAAATGAAAGTTCCCGGCGAGGCCTGGTTAGAGTTTTGTATCGATAAAGAAAATGTGCTGCACCAAACCGCCACGTTTAGACCTAAAGGTATTTGGGGACGATTATATTGGTATGCTATGTATCCCTTTCATTATTTTATTTTTGAAGGTATGCTGAATAAAATTGCCAAAGGCGAACCAAAAAAGCAAATTGCCTGATTCTTTCGAGATTTGTTTAAATTTGAAATACTTCTTTTGACAAACAAAATACAACCTGAAAAGCAATAAATTTTGACACAACTTTTTCAAGCTTTTCTTAGAAATCCCTTGCTATATATCGCTTCGGGGGTTTTATTTTTTCTCGCGCTTTTTATCTTTTTCTTTACTGAATTTTTCTATGAATTAATCGAAAACGGATCCATTTGGGTAAGGGAGTTTTTTGGTGGATTCTATTTATGGCTAGGTTTGTTATGCGTTTTCTTTCTCATTTTTATCGCATTTTCCAGGTTTGGAAAAATAAGACTGGGAAATTCTCCGCCAGAATTTGACCGACCCTCCTGGATCGCGATGTTATACAGTGCTGGGATGGGCGCCGGTATTTTGCTAAGAGCGGTACAGGAACCGGTTTTTATGTTTTTAAATTCACCCATTAAAACAAGTTCTACTCCTGAAGTAGTCGCACTGGAATACACTTTTTATCAATGGGGCTTTACCGCCTGGGCTTTCTATGGAATTTTCGCACTGCTTATCGCTTACGCACTTTTTGTAAGAAAGTCTGATATTTTTTTAGGAACCAGCTTACCTCAACTTAAAAGAATAAAATACCTGCCAGAAGGAGTAAATTTACTTACTATTCTCACTACTGTTTTTGGATTGGTTGCAGCAATTGGGTTGGGCACTACGCAAATTGAAGGAGGCATTAGCCACCTGACTTCTACAACTCCAGGAACACTTTGGCTTACAATTTTATTGGTTTTTATAATTTGTTTGGTAGCTTTTATTTCGGCCTTCGCCGGAATAAAAAAAGGAATAAAACGCATCTCTAACTGGAATATTTATATCACGTTAATTCTAATGTTTTTTGTCTTTTTTCAAGTAGATGTCCTGAATGTTTTTTCCCGGTTTTCTGAATCTATATACAGCTACATTATAGATTTTGTTCCGCTTAGTTTAGCACTGGGCAAATACAACCCCGGAAAAGAATTTCTAACCGACTGGACGTATTATTACTGGGCGTTCTGGTTAGCATGGGCGCCATTCACCGGAATTTTTATCGCCAGAATTTCTAAAGGAAGAAGTATTCGAGAAATGATCTTGGGAGTTTTACTAATCCCCTCGCTGGGAAGTTTCTTTTGGTTTAGCGTTTTTGGCTCTGCTTCTTTTGATCTTATTGGAAGTATGGAAACTTATAATGGCGAATTTGATAATGTTTTCACTTCATTATTTCGCTTTTTTGAAGCTTTTCCGATTTCAGACTTCACTAATATCGTGACGATAGTTCTACTAGTTAGTTTTTTAGTCACCTCGGTAGATTCAGCTATTTATGTATTGAGTATGTTTAGCGATAAAGGTAAGGAACATCCACGTAAGAAATTCCGATTTATCTGGGCAATCTTGATTTTGATATTTTCAGAAGCAATTATTCTGCTAGGAAATATAAAACCTCAAAGCGATGTACTTACTGCCATGCAAAAGTTTCTCATTATTAGCTCTCTCCCTTTTGCATTTTTTACCGCCGGGATAATGGTCTTGTTTTTAAAGGAGTTGTTTAAGAAGCATTAGGTTCTTAGCTTCGTCAAGCTGAACTTGGTTCAGCTTCTAACCTTTTTTTGTATTTTCAACATCTTAGATCCTGAACCAAGTTCAGGATGACGATTGATAACTAAGCTTTTGGTAAGAAAACTTCAGCCATCATGCAGCGGGCGCTTCCGCCGCCACAGGTTTCTATCACATCCAGGTCACTGCTTAAAATCTCGCAATGTTTTTCAATTTTACTAATTTGCTCTTGGTTTAAACTGCCATGAGCTCGAGCACTCATTACCAAGTATTTTTTATCAAATGCACCCTGAACCTGGAGCATATTTCCTGCAAATTCATGCATTTGTGCTTCAGTAATTGTAATTACTTCCTTACCGTCATTTTTTAAATGTTTCAGTACATTTTTACGTTCCTTGCTGTCGTCTATAGTATCTAAACAGATCACTGTAAAATTTTCAGCCAGGCACATCATTACGTTGGTATGATAAATGGCTTTTCTTTTTCCGCCTACACTTTGATTAGCATTAAAAATAACCGGAGTGAATTCAAAATCTTCGCAAAATTCTATTAGAAGATCTTCGTCTGCCCTGGGTGATAAAGCGCAATAAGCTTTTTGGTTTTGTCGGTCTAATAAAAGACTCCCAGTGCCTTCCAGAAATAAATCGTGTTCTTCAGCCGAGGTATAATCTATTATTTGAGTAATCTTGAAACCGTTTTCTTCTAATTTTGCGAAATATTCCATTCGGCGCTCTTTCCTCCTGTTTTCAGCAAACATAGGGTATAAAGCGATGTGCCCATTTTCGTGAAAAGAAACCCAGTTATTAGGAAAAATAGAATCTGGCGTATCGTCTTCCTGTTTATCGTCTACCACAATTACATTTACCCCAACTTTTTTAAGTTTTGAAGCAAATTCATCAAATTCTGCCTGGGCGCGTTCATTAACATTATCGGCCGTAAGATCTTTTTGAAAATAGTTGTTTACCGCCGTTTGCTCGTTCATTCTAAACGCCACCGGGCGTACCATTAAAATTGTATCTGTGATTTGTCTCATAATTCTATTCTCTAATTAACGGCAAGGTTGAACAACGCAAAAGCCCTTCCTGCTTGGAAATTTCAGCATAAGGCACTTCTTCTACGGTAATGCCATGTTCCCTTAACCAGGTGTTTAATCTCGTAAAATTCTTCTCTGAAATCACCACATCTTCATCAATAGAAAAGATATTGGAATTCATATAATACATCTCATCACGGGAAATTTCAAAAACATTTTCTCTCCCGAAAAGATTTACCAACCAATTATATTCTTCCTCTTCCAAAAAACCATTTCTATGAATAATTGCCTTGCCATTCCCCACAGGTTGAAAACAACAATCCAGGTGTAAAGCATTATCCCGAGGTTCTGTATTTGATTTTCTTAAATTGAAAGAAATCACTTTTTTATGCGGAAATAATTCCTGCAAAGCCTCTACCGCTTCCAAATTTGTACGCGCCGTGATATAATCTTTGTAATCTGCACCGCGGTATGTTCCCACCAGAATATAATCACCTAAAGGCATAACATCGCCTCCTTCTATATGGGCTTCTTCGGGCAACTGAAGTATTTTTGAAGGGTCTATCTGCTCTATAACGTGGCTAATAGCTTCAATTTCCTGTTCCCGATCTGGTAAAATGTTAGATCTTATAAACTTATCCTCTATCACGAAAGCGATATCACGAGTAAAAATCTGGTTGTAATCTTTTATAACTTTTGGTCTAAAAACCTGCACTTTATATTTCTCCAGTATTTTGGCAACGGCTTCCATTTCCTCTATCATATCTTCCTCTTTGGGATAAGACCCCATCCTGATGAATTCGGCCGACTTGGGATCGTATGCCTCTTCAAGAGATGGAACGGGACCGTTACTTTCTGCTGTACCTAAAACCACCGCTTTTAGGCGGGAAGTCTCATTATTGATATTCAATTTCACAAGTAAAATTTTCATCAAATATAGAAAAAGCTTCATACGATGATGAAGCTTTTTCCGAATTTATTAATATGTAAGAGATATTCTTATCTTTTCTCAACTTCTTTAAAGTCACGCAGGTTTGCACCGGTGTAAATTTGACGTGGTCGCCCAATTGGTTCTTTCATCAACCTCATTTCTCTCCATTGAGCAATCCAACCCGGAAGCCTACCAAGTGCGAACATTACGGTAAACATTTCTACCGGAATACCCAATGCACGGTAAATAATTCCTGAATAGAAATCTACGTTTGGATATAATTTTCTATCTACGAAATATTGATCTTCTAAAGCTTCTTTTTCAAGTCCTTTAGCAATGTCCAATACTGGATCGTCTACACCAAGTTGCCCAAGCACGTCATCTGCAGATTTTTTGATGATCTTAGCACGTGGATCGAAGTTTTTATACACACGGTGACCAAAGCCCATCAGACGGAAAGGATCTTCCTTGTCTTTAGCTTTTGCCATAAATTTCTTGGTATCGCCACCATCTTCTTTAATTCTTTCCAGCATTTCTATCACTGCCTGGTTTGCACCACCGTGAAGTGGCCCCCAAAGTGCAGAAATTCCTGCAGAAATTGAGGCAAAAAGCCCCGCGTGAGAAGAACCTACCATTCTTACCGTAGAAGTAGAACAGTTCTGCTCATGATCTGCGTGAAGTATTAATAATTTATCTAAAGCTTCAATAACTTCTTTATCTACCTTATAGCTTTTGCCCGGTTTTTCGAACATCATTTTATGAAGGTTCTCTACATAACCAAGGGAATCGTCGCCATAGTTTAGCGGAAGGCTGTTTTTCTTTCTAAGTGTCCAGGCCGCAAGAACCGGGAATTTCCCAAGAATCTTCACAATAGCCTTATACATTTCCTCTTCAGAATCTACATTTACAGAAGAAGGGTTAAATGCAATAAGTGCACTGGTTAAAGAAGAAAGCACGCCCATTGGGTGAGCCGATTTTGGAAAACCATCAAGGATTTTCTTCATTTCTTCATCTACCGTAGACTCTTCTTTAATATCGGCATAGAATTTATCTAACTGAGTTTTTGTTGGTAATTCTCCAAATATAAGCAGGTAAGCTACTTCAAGAAAGTCAGCTTTTTCTGCCAGAGCTTCTATTGAATAACCACGATATCTTAGAATTCCCTCTTCCCCGTTAAGAAAAGTAATGGCACTCTCACAGCTTCCAGTATTTTTATAACCACGATCCAGGGTAATAACACCTGCTTCAGCTCGCAGTTTTTTAATATTTATCCCCAGTTCGTTTTCAGTTCCTTCTACAACAGGAAATTCGTATTTTTTCCCATCTATTTCAATCGTCGCAACTTTTGACATATCTTAATTTTATATACTTGATTCAACTTATTTTCGAGAGTTGCTAATTTAAGAAATCTACTGTTAATTTTGCGTTAAGCAGCGATAAGATTTTCACTGAAACAAGGGATTTTAAAAGGTTTTTTGCTGAATTATCTCAAAAAAAAATCCCTTTTGAAATTTCTTCAAAAGGGATTTGATTTTTATTAGAATTCTCTAATTAGATTTTAAAAGCTTTACGCTTTGGAAAATAAGCCACTTCGCCTAGTTCCTCTTCAATTCTAATTAGCTGATTGTATTTTGCCATACGGTCACTTCTTGAAGCTGAACCGGTTTTAATCTGCCCGGTATTTAGAGCTACAGCAAGATCGGCAATAGTATTATCTTCGGTCTCTCCAGAACGGTGAGACATTACCGAAGTAAAGCCGGCATTATGTGCCATATTTACTGCTGCAATAGTTTCAGTTAGCGTACCAATTTGATTTACTTTAATAAGGATTGAATTTGCAATTCCTTCTTCAATTCCTCTTGAAAGTCTTTCAACATTAGTCACGAAAAGGTCGTCTCCAACCAATTGAACTTTGTCTCCAATTTTATCGGTTAAGGCTTTCCAACCATCCCAGTCGTTTTCATCCATACCATCTTCAATAGAAATGATTGGATATTTAGAAGAAAGTTCGGCAAGATACTCAGCTTGTTCTTCGCTAGATCTTATTTTCCCGCCTTCACCTTCAAATTTCTTATAATCGTATTTTCCATTTTCATAGAATTCAGCGGCAGCACAATCTAATGCGATCATTACATCGTCACCACCCTTATAACCGGCGTTTTTAATAGCTTTAAGAATTGTTTCTAAAGCATCTTCAGTTCCGTCTAACTTTGGCGCGAAACCACCTTCATCTCCAACAGCTGTACTTAAGCCACGATCGTGAAGTACTTTTTTTAGATGATGAAAAATTTCAGTTCCCATTTTTAAGGCGTGAGAAAAACTTTCGGCTTTTACCGGCATCACCATAAATTCCTGAAATGCGATAGGAGCATCACTATGCGAACCACCATTAATGATATTCATCATAGGAACCGGAAGTGTATTAGCACTTACCCCACCTATATAACGGTATAATGGCAAACCAAGTTCGTTAGCCGCAGCTTTGGCCACAGCAAGAGAAACACCCAAAATTGCATTGGCACCCAGTTTTGCTTTATTTGGAGTACCATCTATCTCTATCATTGCTTTATCTATCAGGTTTTGTTCAAAAACAGAATAACCCAATAATTCTTCAGCAATTATATCATTTACATTCTCAACAGCTTTAGTAACGCCTTTCCCCATATAATCATCGCCACCATCACGAAGTTCTACAGCTTCGTGCTCACCGGTAGAAGCTCCAGAAGGCACTGCTGCTCTTCCCAGAATTCCATTTTCGGTTAAAACATCTACTTCTACGGTTGGATTTCCTCTTGAGTCGAAAATCTGACGGGCGTGAATATTTATTATTACACTCATAATCTTTTTTAATTAGTTAATTGATTTGAATGCAAGATACAAATTGAAGCCTAAAAAATCGAGGGAAACAGGTAGTTTTAAAGCATTTATAACATTATGGAAACACGAAATGGTTTTCTAAAAGAAAGTATCTAAAAGAATCTCATGAAATAGTATGATTTTTTACGGATTTACCGAAAACCAAAACAGAATGGCATTTTATGAAATTCGGAAGATTTTTAAATGCTGAAATTATTAGAAAACATAATTTTAGTCATTTTTTGAAGCAAATGGATTATAATAAAAACGAAAACCTAGCCCTATGGTAGAAGTTGAAGCTGACTGCATAAACGCATCTTCTGCTGAAAACTCCATGGTATTCCAAACTTCGTTGGCATCAACCAATGTATAATGCAGAGAAAGAGCAAACCAGTACTTTGCAGTAATCTGTAAACCTTCAAAACCAATAGCGAAACTCCAGAAGGAGGTGTTGAATTTAGCTTCCTCACTTTCTTTCACACCTATGTATCTATTATTATCACCACGGTACTCAAGATAAGCTGCTTCTCCTTTTAATCTTCCTATATGATATTTTGGAGAAAAGGTGATATAAGCATCTTCTTCCCCAAATTTTAATTTTGGATTAAAAGTCAAGACAGAATAAGTAAAGCGTTGCCTTAAAAGTCCTTTTCTTGGGTCTTGAATATTAAAATTGTCACCAAAAACAGTTCTTTCTGAAAGCGAGCCTCCCCCATAATCAAAACCAATTTCGGGGGCAAAAAACTTAATTTGATAGATTTGAGATCCTACCGAAAATTTACCGAAGCTATTATTTTCAAAATCGGTATGCCTGTAGCCTTCAAAACCTGCATAGAAAACAGGATGCTTTTGTGCCTGAATTTTAGAAATCCCAAGCAACAAAAGACTGAAAAGAATTAGTTTGATAAACGCCATCCTAATCTAATCCCAATAAGTAACGACAAAAAAGAATCACCAGACTCATTAAAACCGTAACCCGCTCCTAAATTAAGGTCTAATTTAAAGCCGCTACCATAATAACGCTGTAAACCCCAAACCGGTCCAACAGTTCCAAAATAACCTTCACTATATTCTAGGTCTCCAATTATAGGCTTGCCAGATTGGACACTCCCGCTTAAAGCGATATAATTAGCACTATTATTCTTTATATTTTTTCCTTTATTCAGGCGTTTTTCTAGATTATAATAATAGCGATATTGAACATTAAATGTTGGATAAATACCAAAATCTTCTCCAAAGTAGCTGTTATCTCTATAACCGAAAGCCGATCCTGCCCGTAAATCTAAGGTAGTAGAATTTGTAAGGCCGTATTCGTATTCTAAACCAGGTGTTAAGATGTTTATTGACAAAAGACCGTCTTCAACCGAAGCTTGATCCTGGGCGTTGATAGATGAAAATGTAAAAAGACAAAAGCTGAGTAGTAGTAATTTTTTCATTGATGAGTTTTGATGAATTTGAGGCTGCAATTTAGAATAATTTCGGTTTTGACAAAAGAAAAGCCCAAAATGTTTATTTTTTGGGCTTTTTCATTAGTTTTAATAAAAAATTTTAAGCTTTCGCTCCTTTTATTCTATCCATAAATTCATCAAACAAGTAACTGGCATCGTGAGGCCCCGGACTTGCCTCTGGGTGATATTGAACTGAAAAACAGTTTTTATTTTTCATCGAGATTCCACCAACAGTATCGTCATTTAAGCAAATATGAGTGATTTCCACTTCGCTGTTTGCCTCAGTTTCTGCTTTATCTACCGAGAAACCGTGATTTTGAGAAGTAATTTCACCTTTTCCGGTCTTAAGATTTTTTACCGGGTGATTTATTCCGCGGTGACCGTGGTGCATTTTATAGGTTTTAATCCCGTTAGCAATGGCGATGATCTGGTGCCCCAAACAAATACCAAATAACGGATGATCCTTTTCTAAAATAGCTTTAGTAAGATTGATAGCACTTTCCAAAGGCTGTGGATCTCCAGGCCCATTTGAAAGAAAATAGCCATCTGGATTCCATTCCTTCATCTCTTCGTAAGTGGCATTGTAAGGAAAAACCTTTACGTACACATCACGTTTTTCAAAATTGCGAAGAATGTTCTTTTTAATTCCAACGTCCAGTGCAGCTATTTTATAAGTGGCATTTTCGTTACCGAAATAATATGGCTCTTTGGTAGAAACTTTAGAAGCAAGTTCCAACCCATTCATATCTGGTACTTCGGCAAGTTCTTTTTTAAGACCTTCTATATTATCTACATCTGTTGAGATAATAGCGTTCATTGCTCCATTTTCTCTAATGTAAGTTACCAGCGCACGAGTATCTACATCAGAAATAGCAAATAAGTTACTATCATCTAAAAACTCCTGCAGTGAAGAATCGGCAGCCGGGCGGGAATAGGTGTAACTGAAGTTCTTACAGATAAGCCCAGAGATCTTAGCTTTATCGGCTTCACTTTCTTCGGCTAAAGTTCCGTAATTACCAATATGGGCATTAGTGGTAACCATAAGCTGGCCGTAATAAGAAGGATCTGTAAAGATCTCCTGGTAACCGGTCATTCCGGTATTAAAACAAACTTCACCAACGGCTTTACCGTCTTTGTCTCCTACAGCCTTACCGTGAAAGATAGTGCCATCTTCCAGTAAGATAATCGCTTTTTTTCGGGTTTGATATTTCATTCTTATTAATTTGTTGTGTTGCTGGGATTTCCGTCTTCACGGAAATGGACTTTACTATTTGGATTTCCGCCTACGCGGAAATGACAATTTCAATTTAATATATAAAAAAAGGATAAACCCTGAGAGTTTATCCTTTTTAAAAATTAGAACTTTAAAAGATTCATTTCTATTCCTCTTTTTTGTCTTCTTTATTTTCTGAAGATTTATCTTCTGTTTTTCCTTCTGCGTTTGGAGCATCTGGAGTAGCTTCAGTAGATTTCTTTCTACCCGCTCTACGTGTAGATTTCTTCTTCTCTGTTTTACTTAAATTGTAAGTTTCGTTGTAATCAACTAACTCGATAAGGGCCATATCGGCATTATCTCCAAGACGGTTACCTAATTTAATTACCCTTGTGTATCCACCCGGGCGGTCACCAACTTTAGGAGCTACCTCACGAAACAATTCGGCTACAGCTTCCTTTTGGCGAAGTTTACTAAATACTAACCTACGATTGTGAGTAGTATCTTCTTTAGACTTAGTTACCAAAGGCTCTACAAAAACTTTTAAAGCTTTTGCTTTAGCTACGGTGGTATTGATTCTCTTGTGCTCTATAAGAGAGCAGGCCATATTGGCTAGCATAGACTTCCTGTGAGCGGTCTTTCTACCTAAATGGTTTGTTTTCTTTCCGTGTCTCATTGTTTTGTTCTTAATTCATTTTCCCAAAGCGCGATCTTTTGCCGGCTTTTATGGAAAACTACTTATCAATTAGTATTCAGTATTTGGTAATGAGTATATAGTAAGGTGAAAAACTGAATTCTCTATACTAATATCTCAAGACTATTTTTAGTCCTTATCTAATTTGTATTTTGAAAGGTCCATACCAAAGTTAAGTCCTTTGTTACTTACCAATTCTTCAAGCTCTGTCAAAGATTTCTTTCCGAAGTTTCTAAACTTCATCAAGTCATTTTTATTGTAAGAAACAAGGTCTCCCAGGGTATCAACTTCAGCCGCTTTTAAGCAATTTAAAGCTCTTACTGAAAGATCCATATCTACCAACTTGGTTTTTAGCAACTGTCTCATATGAAGGGATTCTTCATCATAAGTTTCAGTTTGTGCTATTTCATCAGCTTCAAGCGTGATACGCTCGTCTGAGAATAACATAAAGTGGTGAATAAGTGTTTTTGCAGCTTCAGTAAGTGCATCTTTTGGGTGAATAGAACCATCGCTTACGATTTCAAAAACCAATTTTTCATAATCGGTCTTTTGCTCTACACGATAGTTTTCAATGCTATACTTAACGTTCTTTATTGGTGTATAAATAGAATCGGTAAATATAGTTCCAAGAGGTGCGTTGGCTTTTTTGTTTTCTTCGGCTGGAACATAACCTCTACCTTTTTCTATGGTCATTTCCATATTCAGGTTTACTTTCTTATCTGCAGTACAAACCACTTGATCTGGGTTTAGCACCTGAAAGCCTGAAATGAATTTTTGAAAGTGACCGGCAGTAATTTGTTCTTCTCCAGATATAGAAATGGTAACGGCTTCGTTATCTATTTCATCAATTTGCCTTTTGAACCTTACTTGTTTAAGATTCAGGATAATTTCTGTTACGTCTTCCACAACTCCAGGAATAGCGGAGAATTCGTGATCTACGCCTTCTATACGAATTGAAGTGATTGCATAACCTTCTAACGAAGATAAAAGCACTCTCCTTAAAGCGTTACCAACGGTTAATCCATAGCCAGGTTCCAAAGGGCGAAATTCAAATTTCCCTTCGAAATCGGTTGAATCAATCATTATAACTTTATCGGGCTTCTGAAAATTTAGTATTGCCATATTACGACTTCTGTGAATTATTATTTCGAATATAATTCGACGATGAATTGTTCATTTATGTTTTCCGGAATCTGAATACGTCCGGGTACTGAAACAAAAGTTCCTTGTTTTGTCTCGTTATTCCAGGTAATCCATTCGTAAACACTGCTAGAGTTAGCTAGTGAATCCTGGATAGCCTGTAAAGATTTTGATTTTTCACGAACACTTACTACATCACCAGCTTTCATTTGGTAAGAAGGTATGTTAACCAACTCGCCATTTACTGTAATGTGCCTGTGAGATACAAATTGTCTTGCAGCGCTTCTAGTTGGAGCAATACCCATTCTATAAACTACGTTATCAAGACGTGATTCACAAAGTTGAAGTAGCACTTCACCAGTAATTCCTTGCGCTCTAGTAGCTTTTTTAAACATATTACTAAACTGACGCTCAAGGATACCGTAAGTATACTTTGCTTTTTGCTTCTCCATTAACTGGATTGCATATTCAGATTTCTTACCGCGACGACGGTTGTTACCGTGTTGTCCCGGAGGATAATTTCTTTTTTCAAAAGATTTATCGTCTCCAAAAATAGCTTCACCGAATTTACGGGCTATTTTAGTCTTTGGACCAGTATATCTTGCCATTAACTTTAAATTTAGAAGAAAGGGATTATGAATTAAGGTCTCTGTCCTTCGATAATCTTAACTCCTCTCTTATTATTATACTTTTTATTAAACTCTACGTCTCTTAGGAGGACGACATCCGTTGTGTGGTAATGGAGTAACATCAATAATTTCAGTTACTTCAATCCCGTTGTTATGAAGCGAACGAATAGCAGATTCTCTACCATTCCCCGGCCCTTTAACGTAAACTTTAACTTTGCGCAAACCAGCTTCGTGAGCTACTTTAGACGCGTCTTCTGCAGCTAACTGGGCAGCATAAGGAGTATTCTTTTTAGAACCTCTAAAACCCATTTTTCCTGCAGATGACCAAGCAATAACGTCTCCCTTTTTATTGGTAAGGGAAACAATAATGTTATTGAAAGAAGCCGTAACGTGTGCTTGCCCTACGGACTCCACGATTACTTTACGCTTTTTTTGAACTGTCTTCTTTGCCATATTACTTACTATTTAGTCGCTTTCTTCTTGTTAGCAACTGTTTTTCTTCTACCTTTTCTGGTTCTTGAGTTATTCTTGGTTCTTTGACCTCTAAGTGGCAAACCACTTCTGTGGCGAATACCCCTATAGCATCCAATATCCATTAGACGCTTAATACTCATTTGAACTTCTGTACGTAATTCTCCTTCGATTGTAAATTCACCAACAGCTTCACGAATACGACCAATTTCTTCATCGTCCCAATCTGAAACTTTTTTGCTTTCATCTACTTTGGCCTGGCTAAGGATCTTTTGAGCCCTGCTTCTACCAATTCCGAAGATATAGGTCAATGCTATAACTCCTCGCTTTTGTTTAGGTATATCTACCCCTGCAATTCTTGCCATAATTAGCCTTGTCTTTGTTTAAATCTAGGATTCTTTTTGTTAATTACGTAAAGGCGCCCTTTTCTGCGTACAATTTTGCAGTCGGCACTTCTTTTTTTTACTGATGCTCTAACTTTCATCTCTTTAGTTTTTTTCAATTCACTGATTTCGAAATAGGCTCAAAATCAGGATTTCAGCATTCATAATTTTTTCAGGTTGCAAAAGTACTGAAAATTTTATAAATAGCTCAAATTACTTTTAGTATCTGTATGTTATACGAGCCTTACTTAAATCGTAAGGGCTCATTTCCAGTTTTACTTTATCTCCAGGTAACAATTTAATGTAGTGCATACGCATCTTCCCAGAGATATGAGCTGTCACAACGTGACCATTTTCCAATTCTACACGAAACATTGCATTAGATAATGCTTCTATAATTGTTCCGTCTTGTTCTATTGCCGGTTGTTTTGCCATAATTAAGCTACTGCTTTTCTGTTTTTACCTGTTTTCATTAATCCGTCGTAATGTCTATTCAGCAAGTAAGAGTTTACTTGTTGCATAGTATCTATTGCAACTCCAACCATAATTAAAAGCGAGGTTCCTCCAAAAAACAATGCCCATCCTTGTTGCACACCTAAGAGTTGCACTACAATTGCAGGGAACACAGCAATAAGCGCAAGGAAAATAGATCCTGGCAAGGTAATTTGAGACATAATTCTATCTAAAAACTCGGCGGTTTCAGTTCCTGGACGAATGCCGGGAATAAATCCTCCACTTCGTTTTAGATCATCAGCCATTTTATTGGTAGGTACAGTAATCGCGGTATAGAAGTAGGTAAATACGATAATTAATAGCGCAAATACTACATTATACCAAAATCCAAATATATCGCTAAAGGCCGCGGTAACCCCTTGTGCAGCATCAGAATCTGATAATCCTGCTACAGCAGCCGGGATAAACATAATAGCCTGCGCAAATATAATTGGCATTACACCTGAAGCATTAAGCTTAAGTGGAATGTACTGTCTAGATCCAAATACGTTTTTCTCGTAACCTCCAGAGGCGGTTCTTCTGGCATATTGTACCGGGATTTGGCGTACGGCCATTACCAACATTACCGAAGCAAGAATAATAGCGAACCAAATTACTAATTCAATAAGAATCATAATAAGTCCACCATTAGATTCAAATACCCTGGAAGCGAATTCCTGAATAAATGCTTGTGGTAAGGTAGCAATAATACCTACCATAATTAATAGCGAAATACCATTACCAATACCTTTGTCGGTTATCTTTTCACCCAGCCACATTGCGAAAATGGTTCCGGTAGTAAGAATTACTACCGCAGAGGCTACAAACGTCACGGTATCGCCTAATAAAAAGGCTTGCTGTGGTAATGTAGCAAAAAGGTTATAGATATAACCGGGTCCCTGTACCAATGTAATTGCAATAGTTAACCAACGGGTGATCTGATTGATCTTACGTCTACCGCTCTCTCCTTCTTTTTGTAGTTTTTGCAAATAAGGTATCGCAATACCCATTAACTGCACTACAATAGAGGCCGAGATATATGGCATAATTCCCAATGCAAAAACAGAGGCGTTAGAAAAAGCACCACCTGTAAATGCGTTTAAGAGGCCAAGAAGACCCCCATCTGTTTGGGATGCCAGGTTAGATAGCTGTGAAGCATCTATCCCGGGAAGCACAACTTGTGCCCCAAAACGATAAACTAATAATAGACCGAGGGTTACTAAAATTCTATTTTTTAGTTCCTCGATCTTCCAAATATTTTTAATAGTATTGATGAATTTCATTTGGCTATCTATTATAAAGTAACAACTTCACCTCCAGCAGCTTCTATAGCTTCTTTTGCTGTGGCCGTATATTTATGAACAGATATTTTCAACTTTGCCTTTAATTCACCTCTACCTAATATCTTTACTGGTTTGTTTTTACTCACAAGACCGTTTTCGATCAAAGCATCAACATCTACAGTATCTTTAATTTTACCTTCATCAACTAAACGCTGTAAAGTATCAAGATTTACACCCTGGTAAGCTACACGATTTCTGTTAGTGAAACCAAATTTTGGAACACGACGTTGAAGTGGCATTTGCCCACCTTCAAAACCAATCTTCTTGGAGTAACCAGAACGAGATTTAGCCCCTTTGTGACCACGGGTGGCAGTACCACCTTTACCTGATCCTTCTCCACGGCCAACACGCTTGTTGTTACTCTTAACTGAACCTTTTGCAGGTTTTAAGTTATTTAATTCCATGTGAATCTATTATTTTGTTTCCTCAATGGAAACTAAATGTTTAACTTTATTTACCATACCAAGGATGTTTGGCGTATCGTTGTGCTCTACCGTTTGGCCAATTTTCTTAAGACCAAGAGACTCCAAAACCAGTTTTTGATTTTTAGATCGGTTAATTGCACTCTTTACTTTTGTAACTTTTATCTTTCCCATCTTTCTCCTTGATTTATCCTTTAAAAACCTTTTCTAATGAAATACCACGTTGTTTAGCAACAGTATCTGCACTTCTTAATTGAAGTAGCGCATCAAAAGTAGCTTTTACTACGTTGTGTGGGTTTGAAGACCCCTGGTTTTTAGAAAGTACGTCGTGTACTCCAACAGCTTCCAGTACGGCACGAATTGCACCACCGGCAATAATCCCGGTACCAGTTGCAGCAGGTAGCAAAAGAACTCTTGCGCCACCATACTTACCTTTTTGCTCGTGAGGAAGGCTTCCTTTATGTAAAGGAATACGCACTAAATTCTTCTTTGCATCTTCCACAGCTTTAGAGATAGCGTCAGCAACTTCTTTAGATTTACCTAAACCTTGCCCTACAACACCATTCTCATCTCCTACTACAACAATAGCAGAAAATCCAAAAGCTCTACCACCTTTGGTTACTTTGGTCACACGTTGTACTCCTACCAAACGGTCTTTTAATTCAAGCCCGCCCGGTTTTACATGTTCTACGTTTTTATAATCTTGATACATAATTTTCTAGAATTTTAGTCCTCCTTCTCGAGCACCTTCTGCTAATGATTTAACTCTTCCGTGATACAGGTAACCACCTCTGTCAAAAGAAATGGTTTCTACACCGGCTTTCAAAGCTTTTTCAGCAAGGGTTTTACCAACCAATTCTGCTTGTTTGGATTTATCACCTTCTCCTGACACGCCTTTATCTCTCGAAGAGGCTGCAGCTAGTGTTTTTCCTTCTACATCATCTATAATTTGAGCATAAATTTCTTTATTACTTCTAAATACAGATAATCTTGGACGGCTAGCGGTACCCGTAATTGACTTACGAACACGCTTTCTTATCTTATTTCGTCTATCTTGTTTTGAAACTGCCATATCTAAACTTTATTAAGCTGATTTACCTGCTTTTCTACGTAATTGTTCTCCAACGTACTTGATACCTTTACCTTTATAAGGTTCTGGTGCTCTAAAGGAGCGTATCTTAGCAGCTACCTGGCCCACAAGTTGTTTATCGTAAGAAGTTAATTTCACGATTGGATTTTTCCCTTTCTCTGAAATTGCTTCCACTTTAACTTCTGGCGCCAAATCTATTACAATATTATGGGAAAACCCAACGGCTAAATCTAATTTTTGTCCCTGGTTAGAAGCTCTATATCCAACTCCTACCAATTCTAAAGATTTTGTATATCCGTTTGTAACCCCTTCAATCATATTGTTAATCAAAGCACGATAAAGACCGTGTTTTGCTTTTTGATCACTTTTCTCTGAAGAACGTTCAAAAGTAATTACGCCATCTTCAATTTTCACATCAATGTCGCTAACTTCCTGATTAAGTTCTCCTAATTTTCCTTTTACCGTTACAACGCCATCTTTAAGGTCTACATTTACACCTTCTGGAATTGTAATTGGGCTTTTACCTATTCTTGACATTTCTTTAGTCTTTTAAGTATTAGTAAACGTAACACAATACTTCACCACCAACTTTCTCGGCTTTAGCCTGCTTCCCGGTCATTACACCGTGAGAAGTAGAAACTATAGCGATACCAAGACCGTTTAAGATACGTGGTAATCCATCAGCGCCGGAATACTTACGTAAACCAGGTTTACTTATTCTCTGGATATCTTTAATTACAGGTTCTTTCGTGATTTTGTCATACTTAAGGGCAATTTTAATTGTTCCCTGAGCAGTAGCATCATCAAACTTGTAACTAAGAATATATCCCTGATCGAATAATATTTTTGTAATCTCCTTTTTAAGGTTAGAAGCCGGTATTTCTACCACCCTGTGGTTTGCAGCCACAGCGTTCCTAACTCTTGTCAAATAATCTGCAATAGGATCTGTATTCATCTATTTCAATTTGCGGATGTGGTTTTCGTCCCGACACTCAGGAGAACCTGCAACCAATTTATAATTTTACCAACTAGCTTTTCTAACTCCAGGAATTAAACCCTGGTTAGCCATTTCTCTAAACATTACACGAGAAAGACCAAATTGTCTCATATAACCTTTTGGCCTACCAGTTAGTTTACAACGGTTATGCAAACGTACAGGAGAAGCATTTTTTGGTAATTTTTGCAAACCTTCAAAATCGCCAGCCTCTTTAAGAGCAGCGCGTTTTTCAGCATACTTTTTCACCATTTTTTGTCTCTTCACCTCACGGGCTTTCATTGATTCTTTAGCCATAATTAATTCTTTTTAAAAGGTAATCCTAGTTCGGTTAACAATGATTTCGCTTCCTTATCGGTCTTTGCAGTGGTTACGAAGGTGATATCCATACCATTAATTCGGTTTACTTTATCAATATCAATCTCCGGAAAGATGATTTGTTCAGTAACACCTAAATTATAGTTTCCTCTACCATCAAAACCATTTGCCTTAATCCCGCTAAAGTCACGAACACGTGGAAGTGCTGATGTTATTAAACGATCTAAGAATTCGTACATTCTATATCCTCGCAAAGTAACTTTTGCCCCAATTAGCATTCCTTTACGAAGTTTGAATGAAGCAACATCCTTTTTAGAAATGGTTTGCACCGCTTTTTGACCTGTTATTGTAGATAATTCATCTACAGCGTGGTCAATTAGCTTTTTATCTGCTACAGCTGCACCAACGCCACGGCTCAAAACTATTTTCTCTAGTTTTGGGATCTCCATTACGTTAGCATAGCTAAATTCTTCTCTTAATGCAGGCTTTACTCGCTCTGCATATTCTGCTCTAAGTCTTGGTACGTATGCCATAACTAAATTACTTCATTAGATTTTTTGGAAAATCTTACTTTCTTTCCATCCTCTTCTTTATATCCAACTCTGGTAGTGTTACCATCTTTGTCTAACAAAGAAAGGTTAGAAATATGAATAGGAGCTTCTTTCTTTACAATACCACCTTGAGGGTTGGATGCACTAGGTTTCTCATGTTTTGAGATAGTGTTCACACCTTCTACGATGGCTTTATTCTTTTCTATGAGAACTTTTTGAACTTTACCTTCCTGACCTTTATGGTCACCGGCAACAACTCTTACAGTATCTCCAGTTTTTATTTTAAGCTTTCTCATCTTGTTAATGTATTAAAGCACCTCTGGTGCCAATGATACAATTTTCATGAATTGCTTATCACGAAGTTCTCTCGCAACCGGGCCAAATACACGAGTTCCGCGCATTTCTCCGGTAGGGTTCAGCAATACACAGGCATTATCATCAAAACGGATATAAGACCCGTCTGCTCTGCGTACTTCTTTCTTGGTACGAACAACAACTGCTGTTGAAACTGCACCTTTTTTGATATTTCCGTTAGGTGTAGCTTCTTTAACGCTGACAACTATTTTGTCCCCAACAGAAGCGTATCTTTTCTTTGTACCGCCCAATACACGTATGGTCAAAACTTCTTTTGCCCCGGTATTGTCTGCTACTCTTAGTCTAGACTCTTGTTGTACCATTACTTCGCTCTTTCAATTATTTCTACTAATCTCCAACATTTAGATTTACTTAAAGGTCTTGTCTCCATGATCCTTACAGTATCTCCTTCGTTGCAGTCGTTTGTTTCGTCGTGCGCTACGTATTTTTTCGTTTTTAAAACGAATTTTCCATACATAGGGTGTTTTACTTTCTTAACTTCAGAAACCACGATTGATTTCTGCATTTTATTACTTGTAACAACGCCTATACGCTCTTTTCTTAAATTTCTTTTTTCCATCTTTCAGCAGAATAACACTTATTGTTGTTCTCTTTTAGTTAACTCTGTAGCAAGTCTCGCTATAGTTCTTCGTACAGCTCTAAGCTGTATTGGGTTCTCTAATGGCGAAACTGCGTGAGCCATTTTCAAATCTGAATATGCTTTTCTAGATTTCCCAAGCTCTTCTTGTAATTCTGCCACAGACAGTTCTTTTACTTCTGATTGTTTCATAATTTTATAATATTAAGCTTGATAATCTCTAGCTACAATAAATTTGGTTCTTACCGGAAGTTTTTGTGCTGCAAGCCTTAAAGCTTCTTTAGCAATATCCATTGGTACTCCACCAATTTCAAACATAATTCTTCCTGGTTTTACAACAGCAGCCCAATATTCTACAGCACCTTTACCTTTACCCATACGAACCTCTAGAGGTTTCTTAGTGATAGGCTTGTCTGGAAATATTTTAATCCAGATAGAACCTTCCCTTTTCATATATCGGGTAGCAGCAATACGTGCAGCTTCAATTTGGCGGGCAGTAATGAAACTAGAATCCATAGATTTTATTCCAAAGGTTCCGTTAGAGAGTCTATGCCCTCTTCCGGCATTGCCTTTCATACGGCCCTTCTGCTGTTTACGGTATTTTGTTCTTTTAGGTTGTAACATTTTTCTTTACTTTAAAAAATTACTTTCTACGACGTGATTTGTTACCACCTCGCCCGGCTCCAGGTTTTCCTCCTTGCTTCTTGGACATTCCAACAAGCGGAGAAAGATCTCTTTTACCATAAACTTCGCCTTTCATGATCCATACTTTAATACCCAACCTACCATAAGTAGTGTGAGCTTCAACTAAAGCATAGTCAATATCGGCCCTAAAAGTAGACAGAGGAATTCTACCATCTTTGTATGCTTCTGAACGTGCCATTTCAGCACCATTTAAACGTCCGGAAATCTGTATTTTGATTCCTTCAGCATTCATTCTCATAGCAGCCGCGATAGCCATTTTAATTGCACGACGGTAAGAGATACGATTCTCAACTTGTCTTGCAACACTAGATGCAACTAAATGCGCATCAAGTTCTGGCCTCTTAATCTCAAAGATGTTAATTTGAACTTCCTTGTCGGTAATTTTCTTAAGTTCTTCTTTAAGCTTGTCTACCTCCTGGCCGCCTTTACCAATAATAATACCTGGTCTGGCAGTGGTGATAGTAACGGTTACAAGCTTAAGCGTACGCTCAATAATTACCCTAGATACACTCGCTTTTGAAAGACGAGCATGGATGTACTTTCTAATCTTATCGTCTTCGGCTAATTTATCGCCGTAGTCATTTCCTCCGTACCAGTTGGATTCCCATCCTCTTACGATACCAAGGCGATTCCCGATTGGATTTGTTTTTTGTCCCATACTCTACTTAGCTTTGTGTATTATTGTTTTCTCCAAGCACCAAAGTAACGTGGTTGGATCTCTTTCTAATTCTATGTGCGCGACCCTGTGGTGCAGGACGTAGCCTCTTAAGCATCGCTCCTCCATCTACACGGATTTCTTTTACAAACAATTCAGCATCTTCAATACTTGCATCTTCGTTTTTAGATTGCCAGTTGGCTATTGCTGAAAGCAATAATTTCTCTAAACGTCCAGAAGCTTCTTTTGAACTGAATTTTAATATTTGAAGCGCCTTTTCTACTTTCTCACCTCTTACTAAATCCGCAACTAAGCGCATTTTTCTAGGTGAAGTAGGGCAGTTATTCAACTTTGCAAAAGCTACCTGTTTTTTGGCTTCTTTTATTTGCTCTGCTCTTTCTCTTTTACGAACTCCCATAGCTTCAATTATCTTTTACCTTTATTTTTTGCACCAGAATGCCCTCTAAAGGAACGTGTTGGTGAAAATTCTCCTAATTTATGCCCTACCATGTTCTCTGTTACATATACAGGTACAAATTGTTTCCCGTTGTGAACAGCGATAGTTTGCCCAACAAAATCTGGAGTAATCATTGAAGCTCTAGACCAGGTTTTGATCACGGCTTTTTTTCCAGACTCAACATTTTGAGCAACCTTCTTATCTAACTTATAGTGAACGTAAGGTCCTTTTTTTAATGAACGTGCCATATCTTAATTATTTCTTTCTACGTTCTACAATATATTTATTACTCGCTTTTGTTCTTGAACGGGTTTTGAAACCTTTAGCAGGTAAACCTTTTCTTGAACGTGGGTGACCACCGGAAGCTCTTCCTTCACCACCACCCATTGGGTGATCTACAGGGTTCATCGCAACTGGTCTTGTTCTTGGTCTTATACCCAACCAACGTTTTCTACCAGCTTTACCAGAAACCTGAAGTTGATGATCACTATTTGATACAGCTCCAATTGTTGCCATACAAGTAGATAACACCCTTCTAATTTCTCCTGAAGGTAGTTTTACGGTTGCATATTTTCCTTCTCTTGCCAATAATTGAGCAAAAGCTCCAGCACTTCTTGCCATAACAGCACCTTGCCCGGCTCTTAACTCTATACAAGAAACTACCGTACCAAGCGGGATGCTAGACAACGGCATTGCATTTCCAATTTCTGGAGCAGCCGAATCTGTGCTTGATACAATATTTTGACCTACCTGCAACCCATTTTGAGCAATAACATATCGTTTCTCACCATCCTGGTAATTCAACAATGCGATAAAGGCAGTTCGGTTAGGATCATATTCTATACTCGCAACTGTAGCAGGAATCCCATGCTTGTCGCGTTTAAAGTCTACAATTCTGTAACGTCTTTTATGACCTCCACCTTTGTAGCGGATCGTCATTTTTCCCTGACTGTTTCTCCCACCTGACTTTTTTATCGGAGCCAAAAGGCTTTTTTCCGGCTTATCAGTAGTTACGGCGTCATACCCGTTTACTACTCTAAATCGCTGGCCAGGGGTGATTGGTTTTAATTTTCTAACTGACATTTTTTAATCTTAAAGATTACTGTATAAATCAATAGTTTCACCTTCCGTCACCTGTACCAATGCTTTTTTGAAAGCTTTGGTTTTACCAGTAATCATACCAGATTTTGTATATCTGGTTTTGCGATCTGGACGGACATTTATAGTACGAACTTTTTCAACTGAAACTCCATAAGCAGCTTCTACTGCATTCTTAATTTCAATCTTATTCGCCTTATTGTCTACCACAAAAGAAAAACGGTTATTCAACTCGCTATCTCCGGTGGCTTTTTCTGTAATAATTGGTTTTATCAAGATACTCATAAGGCTTATTTACTTAAATTCGACACAATTCCTTCTAAAGAACCTTCAAGTAGCACAATATTCTTAGCATTAAGAATTCCGTAAGTACTTAATTCTGAGGAATTTACAACCTCAAGTCCTTTTAAATTACGTGACGACAAATATACATTTTTATTTGAGTCACCCAACACTATAAGTGATTTTTTGTCCTGAATACCAAGGGCTTTCAAAACATCTATCATACTTTTTGTCTTCGGCGCATCAAAAGAAAAGTCTTCAACTACAAAAATTGATTCTCCTTTTGCTTTTATTGATAATGCCGATTTTCTAGCCAAACGTTTTAAATTTTTATTCAATTTAAAACCATAGTTTCTTGGTCTTGGTCCAAAAACACGTCCACCACCTTTAAAAATTGGCGACTTAATGCTACCTGCACGTGCAGTACCGGTACCTTTTTGTTTCTTGATCTTACGAGTACTTCCAACAATCTCAGCTCTTTCTTTAGCTTTGTGGGTTCCCTGTCGCTGATTAGCTAAATATTGTTTAACATCTAGATAAACCGCGTGATCGTTTGGCTCTATAGCGAAAACAGCGTCAGAAAGCTTTGCTTTTCTGCCTGTTTCTTTTCCTTTTACATCTAAAACTGCTACTTCCATTACTTGCTAATGATTACGTATGAGTTTTTGTGACCTGGCACACATCCTTTTACTACTAAAAGGTTTTTATCTGCCACCACTTTTAAAACTCTCAGGTTTTCTACTTTAACTCTCTCTCCACCCATTCTACCGGCCATTTTCATTCCTTTGAAAACCCGTGCAGGGTAAGACGCTGCACCAATAGAACCCGGAGCTCTTAATCGGTTATGCTGACCGTGAGTCGCCTGACCCACACCACCAAAGTTGTGTCTTTTTACAACACCCTGAAAGCCTTTACCTTTAGAAGTACCTGCAATATCTACAAATTCCCCCTCGTTAAAGTGCTCTACCGTGATAGCATCACCTAATTTATAATCTGCTTCATAGCCCTGGAATTCAACGACTTTACGTTTTGCAACGCTTCCTGCTTTTTTTGCGTGCCCTTCGGCAGCTTTGTTTGCAGTCTTTTTGTCATCGAAACCAACTTGAAGTGCCTCATACCCGTCAACCTCTTTGGTTCTGACTTGGGTAACTACGCATGGACCTGCTTCTATTACGGTACAGGGAATGTTTTTCCCGTTCTCGTCAAAAATACTGGTCATGCCTATTTTTTTTCCTATTAACCCAGACATAATTAATTATTGATTATTACTTATTTATTTAAAAAAATTCAGGGCAGAAAAATACTTTCGCCCTGAATGTATCTTTCTTCCGTTTTTCCCTCGCCAACTGCTCGGGACATGTATTTCTCACAACGGTGAGAATCTTGAGATCTCCGCCTTCGCGGAGATGACTTATACCTTGATCTCTACTTCAACCCCACTTGGTAATTCTAACTTCATTAACGCATCAATAGTTTTTGAAGAAGAACTGTAGATATCCAAAAGCCTTTTATAAGAGCTTAATTGAAATTGCTCTCTGGCTTTCTTGTTCACGTGCGGAGAACGTAAAACAGTAAAAAGTTTTTTGTGTGTAGGTAATGGAATTGGTCCTGTTACCACCGCACCTGTAGTTTTTACAGTTTTCACGATCTTCTCTGCAGATTTATCTACCAGGTTATGATCGTAGGATTTTAGTTTTATTCTTATTTTTTGACTCATTTTCCTAATATTATTCGTTTGTACCTTTTGCTGCTTTAATAACTTCTTCTGAAATATTAGAAGGAGTTTCAGCATAGTGAGAAAATTCCATAGTTGAAGTTGCTCTACCAGAAGACAATGTTCTTAATGTGGTTACATATCCAAACATTTCAGACAAAGGCACTTCCGCCTTAATAATCTTAGCTCCAGATCTATCGGACATGCTGTTTACCTGACCTCTTCTACGGTTCAAGTCACCAACAATATCTCCCATGTTTTCTTCTGGAGTTACTACTTCAATTTTCATAATTGGCTCAAGAACTACAGCACCGGCTTTTTTAGCAGCGGCTTTGTAACCCATTTTTGCAGCCAATTCGAAAGAAAGTTGATCGGAATCTACAGGGTGGAAAGATCCATCCTTAAGGGTTACTTTTAAAGTATCCATTTGGAAACCGGCCATTGGCCCGTTTTTCATAGCCTCTTTAAATCCTTTTTCTACCGAAGGAACAAACTCTTTAGGAATACGTCCACCTTTAATAGTATCTACAAACTGAAGTCCTTTTCCTTCAAAGTCTTTGTCTACAGGTCCCATTTCGAATACAATATCAGCAAATTTACCACGACCACCAGATTGCTTTTTATAAACCTCTCTGTGTTCAGCGTTTTTAGTTACTGTTTCTTTGTACTCAACCTGAGGCTGACCTTCGTTTACTTCAACTTTAAATTCTCTCTTTAAACGATCTACAAGAATTTCAATATGAAGCTCTCCCATACCAGAGATAATGGTTTGTCCTGAAATTTCATCAGTCTTCACCTGGAAAGTTGGATCTTCTTCAGCTAATTTAGCTAAAGCCATACCCATTTTATCAACATCGGCTTTTGTCTTAGGCTCTACCGCGATTCCAATTACAGGCTCAGGGAAAGTCATAGATTCAAGAACGATTGGGTGTTTTTCATCGGTAAGCGTATCTCCGGTTTTAATATCTTTAAAACCAACAGCGGCACCAATATCACCAGCTTCAATTCTATTTATAGGCTCCTGCTTATTAGAATGCATCTGGTAAATACGAGAAATACGTTCTTTTTTACCTGATCTATTGTTCAATACATAAGATCCTGCATCTAAAGCTCCCGAGTAAACACGGAAGAATGCCAAACGACCCACAAAAGGATCAGTAGCAATTTTAAATGCTAATGCAGAGAAAGGAGAGTCAACGTGTGGCTTTCTGCTTTCGTCTTCACCAGTATCAGGATTTGTTCCTACAATAGCTTCTACATCTACTGGAGAAGGCATATATCTCATAACTGCATCAAGCATTGCCTGTACACCTTTGTTTTTAAAGGCAGAACCACACATCATAGGTATGATAGACATATCTATAGTTGCAGCTCTAAGCGCAGCAATAATCTCATCTTCAGTAATTGAATTTTCATCTTCAAAGAACTTTTCCATCAATGCCTCATCATACTCGGCTACAGCTTCTACAAGCTCAGTTCGGTATTTATTCACATCCTCCATAAGTTCTTCAGGAATATCTATGGTTTCATAGGTCATCCCGTGATCTTCATCATTCCAAATAACTGCTTTTTTGGAAATAAGATCAACAACTCCTTTAAAGTCTATTTCGTCACCAATAGGAACTTGTAATGGCACTGGGTTTCCACCTAGCATTTCTCTAACCTGCTTACACACATTAAAGAAGTCAGCTCCCTGACGGTCCATTTTATTTACAAATCCTAAACGTGGTACTTTATATTTATCTGCCTGTCTCCAAACAGTTTCAGATTGTGGCTCAACACCATCTACAGCACTAAACAATGCAACCACACCATCAAGAACACGTAAAGAACGCTCTACCTCTACAGTAAAGTCTACGTGACCAGGAGTATCGATAATATTTACCGTAAATTCCTGATCTCTATACATCCACTTACAATGTGTTGCAGCAGAAGTAATTGTAATACCTCTTTCCTGCTCCTGCTCCATCCAGTCCATAGTAGCCGCACCATCGTGCACCTCACCTATTTTGTGGCTTATCCCTGTATAATATAGAATACGCTCTGTTGTAGTGGTTTTACCCGCATCAATATGAGCTGCAATTCCTATATTTCTGGTAAATTTTAAATCTCTTTGTGCCATTTTTCTTAGAATCTAAAGTGAGAGAATGCTTTATTAGCTTCAGCCATTTTATGAGTATCAACCCTTCTCTTAACTGCAGCGCCTTCTTCTTTGGCAGCAGCAAGAACTTCAGAAGCTAATTTCTGCGCCATAGATTTTTCGTTTCTCTTACGCGCAAATGAAATTAACCACTTCATAGCAGTTGCTACTTTTCTATCTGGTCTTATTTGCATTGGGATTTGAAAGGTTGCACCTCCAACTCGTCTACTTCTAACTTCAACGTGAGGCATAACATTAGAAAGAGCATCTTTCCAAATTTCCAAACCTGTTTTTTCTTCGTCTTGTTTCTTCTCTTCTATAATCGCGATTGTATCATAGAAAATTTTAAAGGCTACCGATTTTTTTCCATCCCACATCATCATGTTCACGAAACGTGTAACAAGTTGATCGTTAAATTTTGGATCTGGTAAAAGCGGTCTTTTTTTGGCCTGTCTTCTTCTCATTTCTTTACATTAAAAGTTTTTAATTACTTTTTAGGGCGTTTGGCTCCGTATTTAGACCTACGCTGGCTTCTACCTTCAACACCCGCAGTATCTAATGCACCGCGAACAATGTGGTATCTTACACCTGGTAAATCTTTTACCCTTCCACCTCTAACCAATACTATCGAGTGCTCTTGTAGATTGTGACCCTCACCTGGAATATAAGCGTTAACTTCTTTTCCGTTAGTTAACCTCACCCTAGCAACTTTACGCATCGCCGAGTTTGGTTTCTTAGGTGTAGTAGTATACACACGTGTGCACACTCCTCTTCTTTGAGGGCACGAATCTAAAGCAGCCGATTTACTCTTCTTGGTTATCTGGGCTCTTCCTTTTCGTACTAATTGTGAAATTGTTGGCATAATTTCTTTTACCTAATTATTAATAAATTTAATCCCCTGTTTTTTAGGGTTTGCAAATGTAGAAATAAAAACAAATTTATCAAACTATAATGAATTAATTTTCAGAAGGATAATCTGAGAGACAGAAATCCCATATAATAAATAGGTATTTATCTAAGAAAATGCATCCAACTAAAACCGGGGAGGCTCTTCTTACAAATGGGTTTTTTAGATTTTAATGATAGTTTGAGACTAAATCTCAATAATTTTCTAATTTTTTAACATTTAGCCTATTTCTCTTTAGCGCCTGACTCTAACCGTTCTATGCACAAATATTAACATTTACTTAAAATAGAACGCTATTTTTAAAATCAAAAGTTTGTTTTATTAACCATTTATTAGCACTTTTGGCCTTGGCTAATTCAAACAAATTTAAAAATGAGAACAAAGTTTAGTAGTATTCTAACACTTTTATTAGTGTTAGTTGTGCAAATTACTTTTGCACAAGAACGAACGATTACCGGTACGGTAGTCGATGAAGACGGGTTACCCCTTCCAGGTGTAACCGTTTTAATTCAGGGAACCAACACTGGTACCCAAACAGATTTTGACGGAAATTACTCAATACCAGCTACACAAGGCGATGTATTGGTTTACTCTTTCGTTGGAATGCAAACTGCAGAGTATACGGTAGCAAACAATGACACGATAGATGTGACATTAACTACAGATTCAGCTCAATTAGATGCAGTAGTAGTAACTGCCCTTGGTATTAAAAGAGAAAAAAAATCTCTTGGTTACGCTACACAGGAAGTAGATGGTAGTGAAGTATCTGATGTTCCGACACAGAACTTCGTAAACTCTCTTTCTGGTAAAGTTGCGGGTCTTAAGGTATCATCTTCTGGTACTATGGGAGGTTCGTCTAACGTAGTAATTCGTGGTAGTTCCTCATTAACAGGAAACAACCAGGCATTATTCGTTATTGATGGTACTCCGGTAAGTAACGCGAATACCAACAGAACAGGCCAGGACGCAGGTAGAGGTGGTTACGATTATGGTAACGCTGCTTCTGACATTAACCCAAATGACATTGCTTCTATTAACGTACTTAAAGGTGCTGCTGCAACCGCACTTTACGGTGCCAGGGCTGCAAACGGGGCAATTATTATCGAAACTAAAAAAGGTAGCAAAGGAAAAGGAATTGGAGTTTCTGTTAGCTCTACCCTTATGACTTCTCACGCAGACATGAACACCCTTCCAGAATATCAAGACGAATACGGCGCTGGTTACCTAAGAGGTTATGGACCCGATGGTGATGAATACTTTAATCTGTATGATGTAGACGGCGATGGAAATCTTGATCAAGTAACTCCTTTTACAGAAGATGCTTCTTTTGGTGCGAGATTTGAAGGACAACCAATTTACCAGTGGAATTCAATTTACCCACAGTTAGAAGGAACAGATTATGATTTCTACCAACAAGCAACTCCCTGGGAAGCCGGAGAAAATAATCCTAACGCTATTTGGGAGACAGGTTACACGATGATTAACTCTGTTGCTTTAGATGGCGGAACCGATAAAAGTTCGTTTAGGATAAGTGGCACGAACTTTAATCAACAAGGTAACTTACCAAACAGCCAGATAAAAAGAAATACTTTAAAGTTTAGCGGTGAACATGAATTTACTGATAAATTTTCTGCACAAGCCAACATTACCTACACTAAAACAGACGGTAAAGGTAGATATGGTACTGGTTACAGTGAGCTAAACATTATGCAATCTTTTAGACAGTGGAATCAGGCTAACGTGGATATTTACGATCAAAGAGCAGCTTATTTTGCTACAGGAGAAAACATTACCTGGAACGCTAATGGCCCAGATAACCTTACTCCTATTTATACAGATAACCCATATTGGACACTTTACGAAAACTATTCAACAGATACTCGTAACAGATATTTTGGTAACATTAACCTTAATTACGAGATCAATGATGTATTTAGTGTTTTAGGTAGATTCTCTTTTGATACTTTTGACGAGTTGCAAGAGGAAAGAAAAAATAAAGGAAGTGTTGGTGTAGGTTATTTAGACACTTATTTCTTAGAAGGTACTATAAGAAGAGACCGTTCTTCTACCCTTCCAAAAGAAAACAATACTTTTTACTACCCATCAATTTCTACCAGTGTACTTCTTTCTAATGTGATAGATGCTAACTGGTTAAGTTTTGCTAAGTTAAGAGCTAACTACGCAGAGGTAGGTAATGATACAGACCCTTATAGAGTTTTTAATACTTACCAAATCTCAGCTCCTTTTGGATCTGCTGGATGGGCAAGTAACAACTCTCAATTGGCTAACCTGGCTCTTGATCCTGAGCGTATGAAATCTTACGAAGTAGGTATTGAAGCGAACTTCTTTGATAGAAGAGTAGGTTTTGATGTATCTTACTACAACTCTCAAACAGAGAACCAAATTACTCCGGTACCGGTATCTACCGCAACTGGTTTCGCTACTAAGCTTTTAAATGCTGGTACAATTGAAAATAAAGGGTTTGAAGTCTCTTTAAACTTAAACCCAATTAGAACTGAAGACTTTAACTGGAACATGAACATTAACTGGGCAAGAAACAGAAGTGAGGTTCTTGAACTTGAAGACGGTATTGATGTATTACAGCTAGCTAATCCTCAAGGTGGGATTTCAATTAATGCCGTTCCTGGAGAGCCTTATGGCGCCATTAGAGGTTCAGCTTATGTTTATGATGATAATGGGAACCAGGTAATTACCTCTGGAGGTTATTACGCTAGAACACCAAATGCTAACTATACAATCGGTAATATCCAACCAGATTGGACAGGTGGTGTATCTAATTCTATCTCTTACAAAAACCTTACCTTAAACTTCCTTGTAGACGTTCAACAAGGTGGAGATATTTTCTCTTTAGACACCTGGTATGGACGTGCAACTGGAGTGTATGAAAGCAGTGTAGGCCTTAATGAGCTTGGTAACCCAAAACGAAATCCATTATTTAATCCAGATTTAGAACCTGGAGATCCAGGTTATATTCCTGAAGCTGAACAAGGTGGAGTTATACTTAACGGTGTTCAGGGAGATATCGAGTATGACTCTAATGGTGATTACACAGTGACCAACACTTCTGAAAACACTACAAGAGCAAGAACCGATTACTTTGGTAACCCTTTTGGTTACGGTAGAGATGCTAACGAAGGTCATATTTATGACGCTTCTTTCGTAAAGCTAAGAGAAGCTAGTTTAACCTATAACTTTGGATCTCAATTTATAGATGCTACGCCATTCACCAATGCTTCTATATCTTTAATAGGTAGAAACCTTTGGATAATTCACAAGAATATTCCATATTCTGATCCAGAAGCTGGACTTAGTTCAGGAAACATTCAAGGTTATCAGTCTGGTGCTTACCCATCAATGAGGGAAATTGGTGCTAGCCTTAAATTTAACTTTTAATAAAAATAATTATGAAGAAATATATTGTAGCGCTAACAGCACTCGTAACACTATGGTCTTGCCAGAGTGACGAGCAATATGAGGATCTTAACAGAGATCCCAAAAACCCTACGCAGGTTGCTTCTGATTTCTTATTTACCGCAGCAACGGTAAGTTTATCAGATAATATGGCATCGCCTAACGTAAATGATGGATTGTACAGGTTTCTTGCGCAGTACTTTACTACAACCACGTATGTAGATGAGACAAATTATAACTTTACTGCAAGAACAAATCCAGATAATGTATGGTCAGAAATCTATAGAGATGTAATTCTTGACATTCAGGATGCAAAAGCAATTGTTGAAGCAAATGGCGAACTTGAACAAGCGGAAAAAGATGCTCGCATGGGGCAATTAGAAGTAATTGAAGTTTATGCGTGGCACGTACTTGTAGATAGTTTTGGAGATATTCCTTACTCTCAAGCAGGGAAGGCTGACGAATTTCCATTACCCGCTTATGATGATGATATGGTGATTTACGAAGATCTAATCTCTAGATTAGACAACGTAGGCACAATGTTATCTGCAGGACAGGGATACGTTGGCGCCGATGTTGTTTACGGTGGAGATATGAGCAAATGGATGATGTTCGCTAACTCTCTTAAATTGAGATTAGGTATGAGAATTTCAGATGCTAATCCAGGTCTTTCGCAATCAACTGTAGAATCCG
The DNA here is from genome assembly GCF_900142975.1 of Salegentibacter salegens. NCBI lineage: Bacteria > Pseudomonadati > Bacteroidota > Flavobacteriia > Flavobacteriales > Flavobacteriaceae > Salegentibacter > Salegentibacter salegens. The sequence continues at coordinate 349,680 of NZ_LT670848.1, read as the reverse complement.
CAGTTACAGATGGTGTATTTATGGCTAATGCCGATAATGCTACTGTTGAATACCAGGGTAACGATCCTTATGGTAACCCACTTTGGGAAGATCTTGTACTTAGTGGACGTTCTGACTTCCTGGCTGCTAATACCATCGTAGATTATATGAATGATCTTAATGATCCAAGAAGAATGGTCTATTTTGATGAAAACATTGAAGGATATAATGGAGGTATCTACGGAGGACTTAACAATTTTAGCTCATTTACCCAAATTGGTGATCCATTTTTACAGCCAACTCGTGAAGGTATCTTATTAGACTATGCTGAAGTTCGCTTCAACCAGTCTAGAGCTGCCGAACTTGGTTATAACGTACCTGGTGATGCTGAAACTCATTACAACGCTGCAATCACTGCTTCTATGGAATACTGGGGAATAACTGATGAAGCTGCAATTTCATCTTACCTTTCTCAGGGTGATGTAGCATATGATGGTTCTGAAGAGCAATTTGCTACTCAGTACTGGATCGCTATGTTTGACAATCCTTTCCAGGGATGGTCAGTATGGAGAAAATATGATGCTCCAGAATTAAACATTCCTTCGGAATTTGAAACTGAAGTACCATTAAGATATACTTATCCAGTAGATGAGACTAACCTTAATGAAACCAATTACGAGGCAGCTGCCGAGGCAATTGGAGGTGACTCTGCTCAAACTCCTATTTTCTGGGATGTTCAGTAATCAAGAGTTCAATTAATACTTATAAAACCACCCTTAACCGGGTGGTTTTTTTATTTCCAGTAATTCCATAATTTTAAAAACAAAACCTACCTTTGCGCTATGGAAGAAACTACACGTATTTTTGGAATTAGAGCGGTTATTGAAGCAATTCAGGGAGGAAAGAGTATAGATAAGGTTTATATTCAAAAAGGCCTCTCAGGCCCTTTATTTCAGGAATTGAATCATCTTATCCAAAAAGGCAGTTATAATATTTCCTTTGTGCCAGAAGAAAAACTTTATAAACTTTCCAAAGGAAATCACCAGGGTGTGGTAGCAACAATTTCTCCAATTAAATTTGGAAACCTTGAAGAAACAATTGAAAAAATTCTTACAGAAAAAACCACTCCCCTTTTCCTTCTTTTAGATCAAATTACCGATGTCCGTAATTTTGGAGCTATTATTAGAACCGCAGAATGCACCGGAGTTGACGCCATAATTATTCCTGAAAAAGGTGGTGCTCCTTTAAATGCCGATACCGTTAAAACTTCGGCTGGCGGAGTTTTTAACCTCCCTATTGTAAAAGTGAATCATATAAAAGATGCCGTTTTCTACCTCCAATCTTCGGGAGTGCAAATTGTGGCTGCTACCGAGAAAACCGATGATACTGTTTACGATGTAGATTTCAACCAGGCTTCAGCTATTGTGATGGGAAACGAAGCCAAAGGAGTTTCCAATTCAATTTTAAAAAGTGTAGATAAGAAGGCCAAACTTCCTATGTTTGGGAAAATTGAATCCTTAAATGTTTCCGTGGCCTGTGGTGTATTTTTATATGAAGCGATAAGGCAGCGGCAAACTTCTTAGGAACTCCAAAAGATTCTTATTCCTTACTCTTAGATTCTGATTTCTTATAGAAATAGCGATAAGTTATTCCTGATTCATCTTCAGGCTCTTCTTCTTCTTCATTTGTTTCAAAGCGTCTTTCAATAAAATTTCCATTTTCATCAAAATGCTGCATAAATAAATCTTCCTTTTCGCTGTATTCAGGTTTTTCCCATTCGTATTTAGGACTTTTAATAGAATTCTTTCTATAAATAACAGATAATGCGAAACCCGAAATTAATCCCGAAAGATGCCCTTCCCAGGAAATTTCAGGATTAATTGGAGTAACATACCATAACATTCCGCCGTAAAGAAAAACCACGATTAAAGAAAGCGCAACCAACCTATAATATTTCGAAAAAATTCCTTTAAAAAATAAGAAAGTAGCAAGCATGTAAATTATACCACTTGCCCCAATATGGTTCGCAGGCCGCCCAATGCTCCAGGTTAGAATGCCTGTAAGAAGTAAACCAATAATTAGAACCGGCCAGCTAATCTTTCTGTAGAAATAAAAAAGCGACATGGAAAGCACAAAAAGTGGGATGGTATTATTGAACAAATGTTTTATATCACCGTGAATAAATGGCGAAAATAAAATACCTCGCAAACCTTTTACTTCTCCCGGGCGTACGCCAAAATTGTTAAAACTAATCCCAAAGCGAATTTCAAACCAAAAAACTATCCAAATAAGCAGCACAAAGAGGATGGGATATCCCAGGACGCCGGTAGTAAAAACAAATGGATTAGACTGTTTCAAAAGAATAAGTTTTAATTTAATATTACAAAAAAGAATCCATTTGTTAATAGATGACAAAGTGTTATTCAAATTACTAATTTTGTCAGATGAGCAAACCATTAGCAGAACGATTACGACCACAAACATTAGACGATTATTTAAGTCAGCAGCATCTTATTGGCCCAAAAGGAGCATTACGGCAGCAGATTAAGCAAGGGATTATCCCATCAATTATATTCTGGGGACCTCCTGGAGTAGGAAAAACCACTTTAGCCAATATCATCGCTTCTACTTCAGATCGGCCATTCTTTACGCTGAGTGCTATTAGCAGTGGCGTAAAAGATGTGCGTGAAGTAATAGAAAAGGCAAAAAAAAGTGATGGTTTGTTTACTACTAAAAATCCCATCTTGTTTATTGATGAAATTCATCGTTTCAGCAAATCACAGCAGGATTCTCTTTTAGGCGCCGTAGAAAAAGGATGGGTCACTTTAATTGGCGCTACGACAGAAAATCCGAGTTTTGAAGTGATCTCTGCCCTACTTTCTCGTTGCCAGGTTTATATTTTAAAACCTTTTAGTAAGGAAGATCTGGTAGCACTTTTGGAAAGAGCGATGCGGGAAGATAAAATTATCGCCTCAAAAAATATAAAACTAAAGGAAACCGAAGCATTATTGCGTTTAAGCGGCGGCGATGCCCGAAAATTACTTAATATTTTTGAACTTTTAGTTACTTCTTCCCAGGGTAACGTTGAAATTACTAATGAATTGGTCTTTAACAGCGTTCAGCAAAATACGGTACTTTATGATAAAGCCGGCGAACAGCATTACGACATCATTTCAGCATTTATTAAATCTATTCGTGGGAGTGATCCCAACGCTTCAGTTTACTGGCTCGCAAGAATGATTGAAGGTGGCGAAGATGTAAAATTTATTGCCCGCAGATTATTAATTTTAGCTAGTGAAGATATCGGAAACGCGAATCCAACTGCATTGGTTATCGCAAATAATACGTTCCAGGCGGTAACAACAATCGGTTTTCCCGAAGCTCGAATAGTATTAAGTCAATGTGTTACTTACCTGGCAACTTCCCCAAAAAGCAACGCTGCCTATATGGCGATTAACCAGGCACAAAGCGCTGTAAAGCAAACCGGAAATTTATCGGTGCCGCTTTCCATTCGGAATGCCCCAACTAAACTAATGAAAGATATTGGCTACGGAAAAGATTATAAATATGCCCATAACCACGAAAACAATTTTGTTGAGGCTGAATTTCTACCCGATGAATTAAAGAGCACAAAGTTTTATGATCCCGGAAATAATCCTCGGGAAAATGCGCAGCGGGAATTTCTTAAAAAACGCTGGAAAACCAAGTATAATTATTGATTGGCCGAAGCTTTATAAACAAGCTTTACAGATTTATTTTCCTGGTTTAAATACTCTACCACCAAATCACCATTTGGATTAAAATAGGCTACGCCCTGGCGGGTAAGAGATTTATAGATATAGCTATCTGCATCTCCAGATTTAGCTAAAACCGCAAAAGGTTCCTGGGAATTTTCCTGAAAAAATGAATATCCAGAATCAGATTTTTCGAGAAAATAAGCAATACCGTCCTTTTTAAAATTCAATTCTTTTGCTGAATCAGTATCTAGCATAGGGTTTTCTACCACTACTTCAGCAGGTTCAGCTTGTTCGGCGGGAGCTGTTGCCGAAGTTTCCACGTCTTCAGAAGCTTCAGGAGCCCTGGTTTCTGGTTTAGTTTGTGCCACTTCGGCATTTTCGGCAGCTTGTGGTTCTTTATCACTTGCAGGAGTAGCAGCCGAAACTTCGCCGGGCTTAAAACTGTAATTCAATTCTTCAACATTACTAAATGCATCTCTCAAAGCCTCGTGATGGGCAGCTTTAAATTCTTTTTCCCTACTTCTCCCCTCTTTAGATTCAAAAACAACTTTGCCCCGGCAATCTTCTAACTGAACTACCAGTTTGGTAACAAATAAGCCCGAATTATCTTTCACTTTAGCGTTAAGGCCTAAGCAATAATCCTCCTGAAGATCTGAAGGTTTTTCTTCACTCCTCATTAATGTCTCAAATCCATATTTTTCAAAGAGAAATTTAGTAAGCGCGTTTAACTGAAATTGATTCTTTTCTTTTGAAAACTCAAACTCTTCAGGAACTATCACGTATTTATATTGATTGAGATCTTGCGCGAGCATTGGAATTGTACCAATAAAAAAAGTGAGTATAAAAATTATTCTTTTCATTTAAATTTTATTAATCATTAAAAATAAGTTGCATTCCCAGTTGGAGGGAGGCACTGTGAGCTTTTGCCAAATTAGGGAAAGCCAGCAAATTATTGGCTGCCAGATATACATTAAATTTATTAAAAGTTCTTGTATACATCAAGCCAATATTAGTTAAAGAATAATCATCTAAAGAATAAGACACTTTAAAACGCTGATTATCATTGATTTTTCTATCCCAATATGTAGTGAAGGAGTACACGAATCCTTTGGGTCTTTTTACGCCACTAAGCTGCATTCCCAGCAAATTCATATACCTTACTTTTTTTACACTTAGATAATGACAGGGCAAAAATGCCGGACCAAAACCGTATTCCATTGCAAAGTTGGCCTTTATTGGCCGCCAGGTGGTGTAAGATTCGTTGGTAGTTTGGTCTCTAAGGTTTCTATCTACTTCGTCTTCAAAATCATCCCAATAAGGTAATGCTTCATCGTTTTCGTCCAAATCGGGAAATAGCGGCTCCAAACCACTGGTTTCATAAGCTCCAAAATACCTGTAATTTTCAACTTCCTTACGCTGAAAAACAGCCCCCAGATCCTGTACAGAACCCGAAAGTATAAACTGGTCGTGAAGAATATAAGAAGCCCCCAAATCCAGCCCGAAACCCACATTACCACCAAAGAAAGACCGACTTAACAATTCGGCTGTAGCTTGTTCAACCGTCATTCCTTCCTCTTCCTTTAAAGGAGCGAAGCCCGATGTATTAATTAAAACATTCATATCTACAACTTCGTGATTATAGACATTCCTCCCATCGGGAGTGGTAGAGGTAGTAAATCTCCCCGTATTGCCTGTGCTTTCGGCATTAAAAATACTGGAATATAATTTCGCTCTTGCGCCTACTGTAAGTCGGTTATCAAATTTATGGTTGATACCAAGATGATAAACAGTCATTATTTCTCCGGTAAAAGAGACATCGTCAAAGTAGAAAGGTTCATTTAAATAATCGTTATTTCCTTCGTTGGCGAGTATCGCAGGATCTTTTGGGAAATAAGAAAATACATCCATCTCCTGGTAAATACCGGTAGACAGGTAATTCTTGCTATCTATTTTCCAGCCCATAGAGAATATTTCTAATTGCTGATTTACCGAAAAATAATCTCTCGAATCCATATTGCGCATGGTTTCCTGAATTCGGATATTAATATTTGTACCATCATCGGCAAAAATATCATAAAGATCAGCTCCCGTAGAACCGGCTGAAAGATGAATTTGGGAAAAAAACGGGATTCCAATATGGCCGGTAAAATTTATTTGAGCCCCGGGATTGCTCATTAAAGTTTGTGGTAAATCGTCTACATTAAACAGCAAGGGTTTGTTTTGGGCCACAATCGTTCCAGAAATAATTAAAAACAATACTATAAGTCTCCACATCATTAAAATTCAAAGGAAAAGAGGCCTTTGGAAGCGAAATCTAATTCTCCTTCAAATTTCGCTGATCCCGGCTGCACCTCTAATTCAACAACCATTTTTATATTTCAACGTACTAAATGTATACGATCTTCTTCAAAAAATTCAAATTGCTCCGTAGTTACGGGATTACCATCAACACCCGGTTTAATAGTATAATTTACCGCAAATTGTTCCTGGTTGGCATCAGATAAAAATCTTATCTTACTTTCAATCTCCCGGGGGAATGTATTAATATGTCTAAAATAAAACTCAACTGAAGAAAGATCTTCCTGAATATAATCATCGTCCAGGAATTCTAAGCGAACCGTATCGCTTATGTGGGTTTTACTATTTCCGGTAGAAGGATCTACAAATTGAGACTGATCTATATCGTAAATAAGAAGATCTATTTGGACATCGGGACTTAAACTAATCTCCTCTTTTTGCTCCAGATCTACATCTTTCACGCAACTGCTCAACACACCACCTATAAGCATTAAGCTTATACTTTTAGCAAGAAAGTTTTTCATTAATTTCATTAGGCGTGGCATCAGGTTGCACTAACGAAATTAACAAAAGATTATTATTACAAATAGGTCTTTAGTTCATTTAACGTTTTAATATGTATTACACCGATGTTTTCTTTATTCCCGTAGTAGTCAAAGAAGATAGGTTTTATGCCACAATTTTTAGCGCCGGTACAATCGGCTTCATAATTATCCCCAATCATAATACTGTTTTCGGCTAAAGCTGAAGATTTTTGGAGTGCTGCTTCAAAGATTAATTTATTAGGTTTTTTCACCCCTGCTTCCTCAGAAGTAGTGATTGTAGTAAAATACTTACTTATGCCGGAATTAGTAAGTTTTTTATGCTGTACTTCTTCAAAACCGTTTGTGATAATATGTAACTCATAAGTTTTATGAAGATAATCCAGCACTTCTTTACTGCCATCTAAAAGAAAATTATGATCGGGCAGATATTCTATATAATCTATGGCAATATTATCTATTAAATCCTTATCGGCTTCAAATTTTAAAAGATCAAAACTATCTTTTAGACGGCCGTAGCGCAGAGCTTCTTTTGTGACTTCATCATTTCTATAGCGTTCCCAGTATTTAAAGTTTACCGGCATATAGATTTTGAGAAAATCGTTTATTTCCAGGGGAATTTTTCTGAATTTAAAAACACGTTCAAAAGCCAGGGCAGAATTCCTGTCAAAATCCCATAAAGTATGGTCTAAATCGAAGAAAATATGACTTATATTACTTAATTTCATAAATCTGTTTTAACACTGCGTAATAAGCCTGATAATTAGAATATTCAGAAAAATCCTGATTTTTAAAAATAGCTTTAAAACTTCCTCCTACTTTTTTTACTTCGCTAAGCATTTTTCCAATATCGCTGGTTAATTGTTCAAAATCTGTATGTTCAACGATATTTGAATTAAATACATACGGATGAATTTTTAAAGCCAGGGTAGATTCGGTATTAATATCGTAAAACAAAAATGGGCTGCAGGTTCCAGCTCTAAAACCAGCAGTTTCAGGATATCCCATAGAATAATCCTGCGGAATTTCCAGCTCTGACAGGAAATTATAAAATTCAGGGATATTCAAATTATATTTTACGTTTATTACACTATCTAGCGGTGTATGCACTGTATTTTCCATTCTCAGCTTTTCTTTCCGCAGGATTTTAAAATTTTCGAGCGCAAAATATCCAGGCATTAAACCCACTTTAGCATAATCTCCCACATATTTTATAATAGAGCGATAGGGATTTCGGTTGTAATTAATATTGCGATCGTAAATAGAAAAATCGCTTAACTGGAACATAAATAGTAAAGGAACTTTGTACTCTTTTATAAAAGCAATTAGATCCTCAAAAATATTTATAGGATCTTTTTTTACGCGCATAACTACCTGAATACGATCTAAAACTTTATTAAACTGGAGTTTTATAATATCTAAATGCATTCCCGCCAAACTGCGCAAAAATCCTTTATTCTGAAAATTAAAAACGTGTTCTACCGCAATTACTGCCCTGGTATGAAATTCCCGGTTGGTTAGGGAGATTTCAGGAAATCTTTCCTGCAGAATTTCTTTAAATTTATAAGCCCAAATATCTACAACAGGAGTATTTAAAAATCCTTCCTGAAACCCCACACTTTCTGAAGCGGGAAAACGTCCTAAATCATCTTTTACGTGCGGTAAATATTCCTCATACCTACTCAGTAAAAAGAAAGAAGCAGCAAAAATATCAAAAGGCAAAGCACTATTTTCTGAAACCGGGAAGAAGCAATAATTATCACCCCAGGGCTGAACTTTTATTTCTACTTCGTTTAAACCCTGCTCAAGTAAAAGATCTACTTTTTGCACAAATAATTCGTTTCCCAGGGCTTGTTTTCCGTAAGAAAGTTTCATCCCTTCGTGAGCAATAAATTCTTCAATTTTTGTAGTAAATTTTATGGAAATCCCCAGAACATTGGTGCAAATATGTTTAAAAATGTAAACTATTCGCGGGGAGATTTTCTGGGTATAAATTAGTAGCATCTAATCAATTTAAAGTACGCCTTCGTCTGCAAAGCTAAAGTATGATTTTTCGGTTACAATAAGATGATCCAGCACCTTAATATCTAAACTTTGCGCCGCTGTTTTAAGCTTTTGGGTAAGTTGTTTATCGGCTTCACTGGGCTTTAAAGTTCCTGAAGGATGGTTATGCGCCAAAATTATAGACGTGGCACCAACTTCAAGCGCTTTTCTAAGAGTGATTCGCACATCTACCAGGGTGCCGGTAATTCCTCCTTTACTGAGTTGTAACTGCTCAATAACTTTGTTGGAATTATTAAGATAAATAATCCAGAATTCTTCGTGATAAAGTTCGCCAATTATAGGCTGCATAAGCTCAAAAACCGAAGCGCTGGAAGTGATTTTCTTCTTCTCTAAGGCTTCTTCTGTTCTTCGGCGACGGCCAAGTTCCATCGCAGCCAAAATACTTACAGCTTTTGCAGGGCCTATGCCTTTAAATTCACAAAGTTTTTTAACTGAAAGTTTTCCGAGATCGCTAAGTTGATTTCCCGTGGAAGCTAGAATGCGTTTGCTTAATTGAACCGCTGATTCGTTGCGACTACCCGACCCTATTAATATTGCGATAAGCTCGGCGTCGCTAAGACTAATTTTCCCTTTTTGAAGCAGTTTTTCCCTGGGCCGATCGTCTTCTGCCCAGGATTTAATTCCAAAACCAATTTGATTTTCCTGCCCCATAGTTTTATAAAGATAAAAAATGATTTCTTATCTACACCAGGACAATTAAAAATGAGGCATTTAACTTAAAATAAAACTTTTACTTCTTCAAGGTCTAAATTTCCAAAAGTGCCGCTACTCATTAAAAGTAAAACCGAATCTTTTAAATCTTTAGATGCTACTAATTTTTTTAATGCTCCTGTTTCAGAAACCACTTCCAGGTTCGGGCTGTTAAAGGCTAGTTTTATCTCTTCCGCAGATATAGGTTGCAATTGTTTTTGCGAAATTGCCTCTGGAGAATAGAAAACCACAGCTTCATCGGCTTTACCTAAAGTATCTTTATACTGCTGAATAAATTCTGAATTAAGACTGCTAAAAGTGTGTAATTCTAAACAGGCAATAAGTTTTTTATTGGGGTATTGTTCCTTTACGGCCTGGGTGCTTGCTTTTACTTTAGATGGGCTATGCGCAAAATCTTTAAAAATAATTCCGCTCTCATTTTCATAAATCTTTTCTAACCTGCGGCTGGCACCTTCAAATTCCATCATCGCTTCATAGAAATCGTCTTCATCAATTCCCATATGCTGGCAAATCCATTTGGCGCCCGCAAGATTATTCATATTATGCTTTCCAAAAATTCCTAATGGCATATCACCTTCTGAAGTTTCTAAAATGGTCTCCCCGTCTTCTACATGATATTCGGCAGTAAAATAAGGATGCTTTCTTATTTGATTTTCGGTGTTTTCAGCCAAATTTTTTAAGGTTTCGTCTTCTTCGTTATAAACGAGGATACCGCCCTTTACTATAGATTTTATAAAAATCTGAAATTGCTCCACATAGTTTTCAAAAGTGGGAAAAACATTCATATGATCCCACGCAATCCCGCTGAGTAATGCTATATTTGGTTGATAGAGATGAAATTTAGGTCTAAGATCTATTGCTGAAGCAGGATATTCATCGCCTTCAATGAGCATAAAATCATTTTCATCGCTCAAATTAATAGTGTTCTCAATCCCGGGAACTGGGGCACCAAGCATATAGTCAATTTCTTTTCCGTGGTAATGCATTACGTGCAATATCATAGCCGTAATCGTAGTTTTTCCGTGAGATCCTCCAATTACAACTCGTGTTTTCTCTTTAGAAAGTTCAAAAAGGAACTCAGGATAAGAATAAATATTCAAGCCTAATTCTTCGGTTTTCTTCAACTCAGGATTATCTTTTTTGGCGTGCATTCCCAATACAACCGCATCCAAATCCTGGGTTATTTTTTCTGAAAACCAACCCAATTTTTCAGGAAGCAAGCCCTGTTTTTCCAAAGCCGATTTCGAAGGTTCGTAAATGGCATCGTCGCTACCGGTAATATTATTTCCTTTCTTTTGTAGGGCAAGGGCAAGACTATGCATAGCGCTACCGCCAATTGCTATAAAATGAAGTTTCATTAGATTCTATTTCGCGCCAATAATTCTGGCAATTTCAAACTCTATTAACTGGCTGCAAATATAGTTAAGACTTTAGGAAAAGCCTTTAGCCTACATCTCTAATATTTGTTGTTTGAGTTTTTCAGCTTCAGGAAAGTTAAATTTATTGGCCAGGGCTTTATTGATATGCGATAAAGCTTTATCCTGATTATTCTTTGAAGCCTGAATTTTAGCGATATGAAAATGTGCCCAGGCCGGCGATTTTAGATCTTTGTAATTATAATTTTTTATATAATTTTCCAGGAAATCTACAGCCATATCTGGTTTAAGACCTAAGGAAGCTGCTCTTTCGCCTAATTCATAATTCATGTAATTACGCTCTACCAGGTTTTTATTGTTCTTTGCCTCTTCCAGGGCTTTGTTTACTGCAATCTTTACTGCTTCCTGATCTTCTTCCGTTTTATGAATATAAGCCTGAGCCAGATAAGCATCTACCTTATTAATTGATTGAAGTTCTTTCACATATTGCTGAGCAAGGTCCTTGCTTCCACCTATAAACACAGGTAATTGAATATAAAGTTCTACTAAGGCCCGGCGGACTTCTGCATGGTTTTTGTCTAATTCGGCAGCTTTATTTAAATGCGTTTTAATATCGCCCAGCATTAAGGCGGCTTTAAATTTGGAAACATCCATGGCTTTCATTCCCATCGCACCACCAAGTTTGAAGTTATAGCCCGAAGAGTTAGGCTGGTTTTCCACCAGTTTTTCATAATAATGTATGGCTTCATCCCATTTTTTTTCAAAGCTGGCAATATCCCCAAGGTATTCTATAGCCTGTATGTTATCCTTATGTTCCTCAAAGACCTTCTTGGCCTGTTTAATTTGGTTTTCTTTAAGATATTTTTCTCCATTTTCGACTGAAGACTGTGCCCAACCCGGCGTCAAAATTGAGAAGAGAATTATATTGAATATTAAGAATTTGTTAGTCATCCTATTAATTTTTTCATAAATTTATCGCGAATATCGACCCAAAGCTTCAAGTATCGTTTAACAAAAATATATAGAACCTAAAATAAATGGTAAAATTTGTTAAAGTACTTCTTAGTTTAACTCACAATGTTAAAAATTATTTTAATATTTGTGCTGCTAAAATTATTTAAACCTAATACTAATAATTGAATTTTAACACCTAGCCTATGCAAAATTTTACTTTTGGGAGGAAGGGAACAAATTGGTTCCTTTTCGCCTTTGTATTGTTAATTGGAACTCTGCCCTCATTTGGGCAGAATGATTGTCCAGATCCGGGCAATTTAAGTTTCTCACAAACTCAAACCTTTTGTTTCACACAAACGGTTGCAGAACTTGACACAGATGGTTATCCAGTTTACCAAACTGACGATAACGAAAATGACACTCAACCAATTCCCGAAGATGAATATCTTGTGGATGGAGAAACCTATTATGTAGGTGGAGAGTCTGGTCAGTGCGAGCGTATAACTATCACGGTAGTTGTAGAAAGCGAGTTGTTACCGCAAAACACAATAACCAACGATCGATCTAGCGGATTCACTTTTTCTAATTGTACACCTACTAATTTTGATGAGGGCGATCTAAGTGATTTGTTTGTTGTAGATGATGAAAATAACTATAGAATAGCGGTATATACTACGGAAGAAGGAAGTGACGAATTCACCGGTGAACTTGTTGCTGGTAATAGTTATTATATTGCTCAGGTTCCAATCTCTACAATTGAACCAGGCAATTGTCCTTCACAAAGAGTAGCTTTTGGTTACGATCCAAATCAAATAGAAGCTCCCGATACTGAAACTTCACAAACTTTATGCGAAGGATCAACTGTGGCTGATTTAGAAGCGGAAGGCACTTATAATAACACTCAGGCCATTAGATGGTACCGTTCAAGAAATGCGACATCTCCTTTAGCAGCTGGCACTGAACTAATCTCAGGACAGGTTTACTACGTTGGACAAGTTGTGAATGATGCAGAACGCATCACTCCTCCTTGCGAAACTCCAACCGCAGATAGAGCTGAAGTCGTGGTAGAACTTACTCCTACAGATTTAACCGAAGAAACTCAAAGATTTTGTGAATCTATAGGAGAAGGAAACAATTTTAGAGGTCCTGAGGTACAGGATTTAAGTCCTGCTGGAGAATGGTTTGCTGATGAAACCTCTACAGAACCTTTAGATCCAAACACTGAATTAGTTGATGAAGAAGATTATTTTAACAGAGATGGTGATAACGAATGTAGCCAATTAAGAGTTACTGCAGATTTTTTCTCAACTCCAAATGCTGGAAGCACTACTCAAACAAGTTTTTGTGAGAATGGCGAACCAGAAAATTTAGTGGATAGAATAAACGATTCTCAATTAGGAGCTCCTGATCAAACCGGAAGTTTTAGTCCTACACTCGAAAATAACATATTTGACCCATCCGAATACGAACCTGGCAATTATAACTTCACTTATATAGTAGAATCCTTTGCATAACCCCTTACAAACATAGCATAAAAAATTTGTGTGCATGGTTGGTTTTCACTAATTTCATGCTTTACAAAAACCATCTCCTATGAGCCAGTTAAGTTTTTCCGATATAGAATTGGGACGCAGTAGAAAGCCCAGCAGGGTATCCTCCAAGTTAAACAAGATCAATAATTTGGTGGAATGGGACAAAGTCTTCAATCTGGTGCAGGCAGTGGACAACACCAATAAAGTTATCGGTGGAGCGCCGCACCGCGATCTTTCCATTAAGGTCAAAATGCTTTTTCTTCAGCACCTGTATAACCTGAGCGACCCGGAACTGGAGGATCAGGTCAACGACCGCTTGAGTTTTCAAAAATTTGCAGGGATCAACTACACTACCACGGTGCCAGATTTCACGACCATATGGCGGTTCAAAGAAGCCTTGGTACGGGAAGGCTTGATGGATGGGTTGTTTGCTTTGATCTTGGCCAGTCTTGAATCAAAAGGTTTGTTGCTGAAAAAAGGAACGAGTGTAGATGCCACCATCCTTCAGTCCACCACCAAGCCGTTGAGCAAGGAGCGGCGGGAAGAACTGGAAAAACACCCGAGTGCGCAAATAGATACCGATGCCCAATCCACGGCAAAGCGGGGGAAGAAATATTTTGGTTATAAAGGTCATATTGGAACCGATGTGGGCAGTGAGCTGATAAGGAAAAGGACATTCACTTCGGCACGTCCTCATGATTCCCAGCTAAAAGATGAACTCCTTAGCGGCGATGAGCAGATGATTTTTGGCGATAGCGCCTATGGCACTATTGCCGACAAGCGAAAGGCCAGGAAAGAGGGTGTTTATTACGGGATGCTGGACAAAGGGACACGAAAGCGGAAACTCTCCGCGACGCAAAAGAAAAACAACAAGAAGAAATCAAAGATAAGATGCAAGGTTGAACACCCTTTCGCCTATTTGAAGGAAAAGTTGAACTACAAAAGAACGGTTGCTAAAACAATGGCAAGGAACGAATTAAGGTTTGACTTCAACTGCATCCTGTACAATATTTTTCGGGCCAGTTATCTGCTCTCGAAAGCCTAAAACGTGGGAACGTGCGCAGTGTTGGAACAAAAAGGGAATAAAATAACGAAAATGATGAAAAAAATTGGCCAAAAGTCAAGGATTTAGGCAAAATAGTCCAAAAAAATTCTCGGAAAAGAGAAATAAAAGAAAAACCATTACTTATTCAAAGCTTCCTAGTAGAAGGAAATGATGACTGCCCCACCGACACTTCGTCTATATCAGTTACCGTTCAAGAAGCTCCTAATGCAGGAGAAGATTTAAACGAGACTGTTTGTAGTTCAGAATTAGAAAATCCTATTCAACTAATAGCAGAGTTTTCTTCATTAATCGAAGGAAGAGATGAAGGTGGTGTATTTGACGATAATAGCACAGGTGAAGTTGAAGAATTTACTCTTCAGCAAATTGGTTCATCTTTATTTACTCAATTCAACAATGGGGAAACAAGCTTTTCTGTCACCTATTCTGTTGTAGATAACGAGACCAATTGTGAGGATTCAGCTACAATTGATTTAAATATAGAAGAATCTCCTAATGCCGGCGATGACGGCACAGCCGAATTTACCAGAGAGGATGATCCCGTTAATCTAATCACCTATTTAGGCAATGATCCAGATTTAGATGGTACCTGGAGTCCAGGAAATGAAGATGGGGACTTTGATCCTGCTACAGGCGAATCAGGAGTTTATACCTACACGGTAACCAATGATAACGAATGCCAAGATTCAGCTACTGTTACAGTAACTATTCTTGAAGAATGTCCGGTAGTAACCGAAAGCGAACAATCATTCTGCGAATCTATAGGAGAAGGCAATAACTTTAGAAGGCCTACAGTTTCTGACCTATCACCTGCTAATGCATTTTGGTATGATTCAGCAGATAGTGAAACAGCTTTGGCAGATGATACTATTCTGGAAAATGACCAAACTTACTTTGCAGGAAATACAAATGGAACCTGTGAAGATAGAGATTCGGTAACCGTAACTTTGGATGATTCTCCAAATGCAGGAGCTACTACTTCTATAACGGTATGTAGCACTGATGATTCTTTTGACATTCTTGACGTTTTAAATCCATCAATTCTCGGTGATGCAGATCAGGGTGGAACAATTTCTCCAGCACTGGAAAGTGGAACAACAATCTTTGATCCGGCAGTTGATGCTTCAACTCAGTATATCTATACCGTTGCAAGCGTAAACGAAGAATGCCCAGACGATGAAGCAAGAATTACAATTACCGTACTTGAAGGACCAAATGCAGGAGAAAATGGAAGTATCGAATTTAACAGAGAGGATGATCCCGTTAATCTAATCACCTATTTATTAGGCAATGATCCAGATTTAGGTGGTACCTGGAGTCCAGGGAATGAAGATGGGGAGTTTGACCCTGCTACAGGCGAAGCAGGAGTTTATACTTACACCGTAACTAATGATAACGAATGCCAAGATTTAGCTACTGTTACTGTAACATTCTCGGATGAACCAATTGAAGAATGTCCTGAAGTGACTCAAAGCGAGCAATCATTCTGTGAATCTATAGGAGAGGGCAATAATTTTAGAAGACCTAGAGTTTCTGACCTATCACCTGCTAATGCAGTTTGGTATGATTCAGCAGATAGTGAAACAGCTTTAGCTGATGACACTATTCTGGAAAATGATGAAACTTACTTTGCAGGAAATACAAATGGAACCTGCGAAGAAAGAGATTCGGTAACAGTAACTTTGGATGATTCCCCAAATGCAGGAGCTACAACTTCTATAACGGTATGTAGCACTGGTGAAGAATTCGACATTCTTGATGAGCTAAATCCATCGATCCTCGGTGAAGCAGATCAGGGAGGAACAATTTCTCCAGCATTAGCTAGTGGAACTACAATCTTTGACCCATCAGCTGATACAGCAGGACAGTATATTTATACAGTCCAAAGTACAAATGAAGCCTGTCCAGATGATGAAGCAAGAATTACTATTACTATAGAGGATGCATTAGAAGCTGATGCAGGGTCCAATGTTCAGGCAGAATATTGTTCGAACGAAGGTGTAGTAGATCTATACAGTTTAGTTCCAGAAGGAACAACCACTGAAGGGATTTTTGAAGGTTATGAAAATGGAAACTTTGACACAGCAAACAACCTAAATACAACTGAAATAACTTACGTTGTAAGCTCAGAATCTGGTTGTTTTGATGGTGTATCTGAAGCTATTTATACAATTACTGTAAATGAAGCCCCGGATGCAGGTGATAACGTGAATCTGGAATACTGCATTACAGATATTGAAGAAATGACCGAAGTAGAAGTATTACAAATCTTCACCTCACTTTTAGGAGACAGGGATCAAAATGGTTCCTTCCCGGAGGGCCAAACTCCCATGGATCTATATGCAACATTCTCTGCAAATCCAATTGGAACTTTCTCTACAACCTATACTGTAACTAATGAAAACTGTATAGACTCAGCAGAACTCTCCATTACCATAAATGACACAGAAGAAGCTAATGCGGGTGGTGATGTTGATAACATCATAGTATGCTCAACTGATGCGGATATTAACTTATTTGACTATTTAAGTGAAGATGTGACACAAGAAGGTTATTTTGAAGAATTAGAAGACGGAATTTTCAGTCCTTCTACTAGTGGCGTAGGACCTTTCACCTTCACTTTTACGGTAGATCCTACTTCCGATTGTGTAACTGGAAGCGATTCTGCTATTTATTCAGTAGAAGTTCTTCAGGGACCAAATGCTGGAGAAAATGGAAATGTTGAGTTTACTAGAGAAGATGATCCTGTAAACTTGTTCGCTTATTTAAACGGTACACCTGATGAAGGTGGAACCTGGACACCTGGTAATACCGATGGTTCTTTTGATCCTGCTACTGATGCAGCCGGAACATATACTTACACCGTAACAAATGAAAATGAATGTCAGGATTCAGCAACAGTTACAGTTACATTCTCTGATGAACCAATCGAGGAATGCCCAGAAGTAACGGAAAGCGAACAAGCTTTCTGTGAATCTATAGGAGAAGGCAATGAAGCAAGACAACCTACAGTTTCTGACCTATTACCTGCTAACGCGGTTTGGTATGACTCAGCAGATAGTGAAACAGCTTTAGATGATGACACTATTCTTGAAGATGGTGAAACTTACTTTGCAGGAAATATAAATGGAACCTGTGAAGACAGAGATTCGGTAAACGTAACTTTGGACGATTCGCCAAATGCAGGAGCTACTACTTTTCTAGAAGTATGTACCAGTGATGATGCCTTTGATATTCTTGACGTTTTAAACCCATCTATCTTGGGTGAAGCAGAAGAGGGAGGAACAATCTCTCCAGCACTGGCAAGTGGAACAACTATTTTCGACCCATCTGTAGATACTGCAAGACAGTATATCTATACCGTTTCAAGCACAAACGAAGCCTGTCCAGATGATGAAGCCAGAATTACTATTACTTTCGCTCAAGGCGCTAACGCTGGTGAAGATATGGCTGTAACAGTTTGTAGTAATGACGGTCAACAAGATCTTTACGATTTAATTTCTGCAGATGCAGATATAGATGGTGAGTTCACTTTAGAGGGTGAAGTTGTAGCCGACGGAATTATGGACCCAGCCGGTTTTGAAGCTGGAACCTATGAGGTTATTTATACAGTTACTGCCGGAGAAAATGCTGAATGTGGTGGAGACGATATGTCTACAATCACTATCACTCTTGGTGAAGCTCCAGAAGCTCCAACAACTGGTGAAGCTGTTGCATTCTGTGCAATAGATGGTGAAACCGCAACTCGTCTAGAGGCTGATGGAACTAACCTAACCTGGTATTCTGATGCCGACCTCACAATGATGGTTAGCCAAGAAGACCTATTGATAAATGGTGATTACTATGTGACTCAAGCATCTGATGAAGGATGCGAATCTGAGGCAGCAGTACTTACTGTTAATATTGTAGATTCTCCTGCTCCTACTATCAGTTCAGATTACGAACTATGTGAGTTTGACAATCCAACAATTGCAGCCCTTACTGCCGAAATAAATGAAAGTGGAGAAGTAACCTGGTATGATTCAGCCGATAGTATGACTGCTTTAAGCAATAATGCTACACTAACTGATGGAACTACTTACTATGCTACTCTTATTTCAGATAATGGTTGCGAAAGTTCAGAAAGATTAGCTGTTACAGTTACTTTAGAACAGTGTGCTATTATTCCGGAAGCGATCACACCAAATGGTGATAATAAAAATGACACATTTTCTATAGGTTTCCTAGAGAATGATTATCCTAACTTTAATGTAATAATCTTTAATAGATGGGGTAATGCAGTATATAAAGGAAACGCTTCTACTCCTGAGTGGGATGGAACTTCTAACCAATCTGGTAGTCTTGGAGACGATGTATTACCAGTAGGTGTATATTTCTATGTGGTAGACTTTAACGACGGAAGCACAGAGCCACGTCAGGGTAAAGTATACTTGAACAGATAATATAAAAGGATAAACATTAGAAAGAAATGAAAAAAACAATCACAAAATATTTAATATTCGCAGTCGTTATCCTTTTCTCAGTAAAGGGTATGGCTCAGCAAGACCCGCTGTTCACTCAGTATATGTATAATATGAGTGTAATAAACCCAGCCTACGCTACCGATGATCCCGGTATGCTAAACCTGGGGGGTATTTACAGATCTCAATGGCAAAATGTTGACGGTGCTCCAAGCACCGCCAACTTCTTTGCCCACACTCCTGTAAGTGAAAGAGTAGAACTTGGTTTAACCGTAGTTCACGATGAAATTGGTGGTATTGTTAAAGAAAACAATATTACTGCCGATTTCGCTTATGTACTTCCAGCAGGGGAAAACAGTAAAATCTCTTTTGGTCTTAAAGGTGGTCTTACCACTTTTGATGCAAACCTTTCAGGATTGCAAGTAAATCAACCGGGAGATCCTGCTTTGGAAAATGTAAACGAAGTTTTCCCGGTATTTGGACTTGGTGCTTTTTGGTTTGGAGATAATTACTATTTAGGTGCTTCTGCTCCTAACCTGTTTACTTCAAAATACATTGAGAACGAACAAGAGATTGCGGCTTTAGGTGAAGAAGCAATTCACTATTACTTAACTGGTGGATACGTTTTTCAACTTAACCCAGATCTTAAATTGAAGCCTGCTTTTATGGCAAGAGGTGTTCAAGGTGCTCCGTTGGCAGTAGATGTTACTGCAAACGTTTTGTTATACGATAGGATTGAAGCCGGTGTTGGTTACAGATTTAATGAAACCATCACAGGACTTGTAAACTTCAAGATCACCCCATCACTACGTGTAGGGTATGCTTACGATCACTTTACTTCAGAATTCGCTAATTACAATTTAGGCGGAACTCACGAGGTAATGTTATTGTTTGATCTTGACCTGTTTGGCCTTACCAAAGGATATGACAAATCACCTAGATTCTTCTAAAACACGAATAATATGAAAAATTTATATAGTACCCTTTTTATTCTTTTTATAGGCCTTGCCGCTTTTGGGCAAAGTGCCGAAATAAAGAAAGCAGAAAAATTGTTTGCGCAAAGAGCTTACATTGACGCTGCAGAAGCTTATGAAAAAGTTGTAGATAAAAATCAGGAGGTTTTACAAAACCTTGGAGATGCATACTTCTACACAAATCAAATGGAGAGTGCTGCGGAAGTTTACCGCACACTTTTCCTGAGACACGAAGATATCACAGAACCTGCGTATAAATTTCGATTCGCACATTCTTTGCGCGCAACCGGGGACCAGGATGACGCCGATGAATATATGAGTGATTTTACTGGTGATGATGTAAACCACGAGGATTTTGCACGTAAATTAGATACTGTGGCACCTCATGTTTATACTACCGAGCAAATCATGAACAACAGTGCTTCAGCAGATTTTGGTATTGCTTTTTTTGGAGACCGAATTACTTTCGCTTCAACAAGAAATCAGGAGCGTCCGGTTTACCCATGGAACAAAAAACCAACTTTAGATCTTTACTCTGCTGAAATGTCTGAAGACGGAGAACTAAGTGACATCGTTTTATTTTCTGATAAAATTAATACTGATGAGCACGAAAGTTCTGCAACTTTTAGCGAAGATGGCCAGGTAATGTACTTTGACCGTAACAGCGAAAAAAGAGTGAAGAACGAAGAAGGAATTAGAGTTGGTCATATTAAAATCTTCCGTGCTGAAATGGTAGATGGTGAATGGAGCAATATTGAAGCGCTTCCTTTTACGAGTGACGAATTTTCTACTGAACACCCAAGCTTAAGTGCAGATGGTAGCAAACTTTATTTTGCCAGCGATATGCCAGGTTCTGAAGGTTCTTTTGATATTTATGTTGTAGATGTAAATGAAGACGGAACCTACGGTGAACCAGAAAATCTTGGGACCGGAGTTAATACTCCACACCGTGAGCAATTTCCTTACATTAGTGAAGAAGGAGTACTTTATTTCGCTTCAGATGGTCACCAGGGATTTGGTAACTTAGATGTATTTAGAGCTGAAGGAGATTTCGCTGAAGTTCAAAATCTTGGTAACACGGTAAACAGTGGTCACGACGATTTCGCATTCATTATTGATGAAGAAAACCAAAAAGGATATCTTGCTTCTAACAGAAGAGGATCAGATAACCTTTATGTGTTCACCAGAGAAGATTATGTTCCTCCTGTTGTTGATTACGATGATAGAGAAACAAACCTTGAGACAGGTAGACAACAATTAAGAGATGTTGGTAACATTTACTTCGACTTTGATAAAGCAACAATTAAAGACGAATCTAAACCAACTCTTGATAAAGTTGTAAATATTATGAACAAGTATCCTGAACTTCAAATTGAAATTGGCTCTCACGCTGATGCAAGAGGTTCA
This sequence comes from Salegentibacter salegens, assembly GCF_900142975.1. Classification (NCBI taxonomy): domain Bacteria; kingdom Pseudomonadati; phylum Bacteroidota; class Flavobacteriia; order Flavobacteriales; family Flavobacteriaceae; genus Salegentibacter; species Salegentibacter salegens. The sequence goes on along the minus strand of NZ_LT670848.1, from coordinate 328,583 downwards.
GACAAATACAATATGGGACTGTCTGAGAGACGTGCAGCTTCTACTTTAGAGTATCTTGTTGAAAACGGCATAGACCGTAGCAGGTTAACTTCTAAAGGTTATGGAGAAAGCATGCCACTTAATGATTGTACACAACCTACAGGTTGTTCTTCAGCCCAATATGCTAAGAACAGGCGTAGTGAATTCACCATTATGAATGATGAAGACACTATGGATTCTGAAGAAATGGAAGAAGAATAAATCTTCCATAGGTTAGCTACTAACTAACCAACCAAAATGTGAAAAGCCCCGGAAATTTCCGGGGCTTTTTTATTACAAAAGTTTCAATAAGTTGAATTTAGAAAAAGCCACTACATAAATTATTTTTTTGGAGGATAACCTTCCAAAGCCTTTTGAACCATCTTATCAAACATAACCCTGCGCTTTTCAGGAGAAGAATTAGGGTTAAACTTGCTTTCTACCACGGCCTGCCAAATCAAAGAATCTTCAGTAACATCTATAAAGTCTATTGTTACTTCAAGAATAACAGAATTATTTTCTATAGGAATTCCTCCGGAAACTCCTACTCCACCACTTCTGCCGCCTCCGCCAATTCCAACGCCAATACTGCTTCGGTTTTGATCCATAAACTCTCGGGAATAAACATTTACATAAACACCAGGTTCTTCAGAAGTTGAAAAGCCTTCATTTTCCATTCCGTTTTTTAAACTGGCAATAAGCCGGGTTTCATCTAACTGGGAAAGCCCAGATTGAAAATCAGGAAAAAGCTGATAGGTTTTATAATTATTAAAACTCACCGTATCATCGTAATCATAAACCGCCTTTGGAGTATTGCAGGAAGAAATTATCGCAAAAACAAAAAGTAATTTTATTAGCTTCATAAGATTGAATTTTTGACTTATTTACAAAAAAATGCAGCGTTGAAATACATCAACGCTGCATAAATTTAATCAAAAACCGTTCAGAAAATCTAAAGATTAACACAAATCCAAGATCTCTATACGCGTTTAAACCTTATAATTCAAGAAGTTTCCTTATTTAGCATTTCCCATAACCTGTCTTTAAGTTCGGTTAAACCCTGTTGCGCAACCGATGAAATGAACAGGTAAGGAGCTCCTAAATTTTTATCTAATTCGTGCTTCATTTCCAGTTTTAATTCGGCATCCAGCATATCACTTTTTGAGATTGCGATAAGTCTATCTTTATCCAGCATTTCAGGATTATACCTGCGAAGTTCATCTAATAGAATTTCGTATTGCTCAGAAATATTGGGCGCATCAGCAGGCACTAAAAACAATAAAGTAGAATTTCGTTCTATATGGCGTAAAAATCTATGTCCAATTCCTCTTCCTTCCGCAGCACCTTCAATAATTCCCGGAATATCGGCAACTACAAAGGTTTTAAAATCACGATATTCTACAATCCCCAAATTGGGTTTTAAAGTAGTAAACTCGTAATCGGCTATCTTAGGTTTTGCGGCTGTAATAACCGAAAGTAAAGTAGATTTTCCGGCATTTGGAAAACCAACCAGACCAACATCGGCAAGAATTTTTAACTCCAGGGTAATGTCTACCTCAGTCCCATCAATGCCGGGTTGGGAATATCTTGGCGTTTGATTCGTAGAACTCTTAAAGTGCCAGTTACCACGGCCACCCATTCCCCCTTCGGCAATGAGATATTCCTTGCCATCTTCGGTGATTTCGTGAATAATTTCCTGGGTTTCTGTATCGCGAATTACCGTGCCTAATGGCACTTCAATATACTCATCGTCACCTTCTGCACCGCTACTTCGTTGTTTACTCCCGTTACTCCCGTGTTCGGCTCTTATGTGCCTTTTAAACTTTAAATGATATAATGTCCAGAGGTTTTTGTTCCCTTTCACAATTACATGGCCACCACGACCACCATCGCCACCATCGGGCCCGCCTTTCGCAACGTATTTTTCACGGTGCAGGTGGGAAGATCCACTTCCTCCTTTTCCAGAAGCTACGTGTATCTTTACATAATCAACAAAATTCCCTTCAGTCATATTTTAAAAATTTAATCAAAAACCTCTGGAAAAGCCCAGGAGGTTTAAATAGTAAACTACCTCGGGGCAAGCTCACGAGGCATTTTATAAAAAAATATTTTGATTCGAGGCAAACCTCGGAGCATTTAAATCTCGATTATCGAGTAAACTATTTTATTATTTCGTGACAAGCCTCGGGGAAATTAAACCCTCAATGAGCGATTAAGCTTGTAGCCTATCTATTACAGCACTAAGGCGTTGGGTAATTTCTTCAATAGAACCTACTCCATCTACACCGTAATATTTGTCTTGTTTTTTATAATATTCTTTCAGGATCGCAGTCTCATCGTAATAAACCTTAATCCTATTCCGTATTACCGATTCGTCAGCATCGTCTTTTCTTCCAGAAGTTTTTCCTCTTTCCAATAATCGATTCACCAAAACCTCATCATCCACTTCTAAAGCGATCATCGCGGTAACTTCGGTATTCTTCAATTTCAACAATTCAGCTAAAGCATCAGCCTGGGCTGCAGTTCTTGGAAAACCATCAAAAATAAATCCGTTAGCGCCTTCGTTTTTATCCACTTCAGCGTTCAACATTTTTATGGTCACCTCATCAGGAACCAACTGGCCTTTATCCATAAAAGATTTAGCATGCAATCCCAATTCGGTTTTATTCTTAATATTATATCTAAAAACATCTCCTGTAGAGATATGAATAAGTTGATATTTTTCCTTTAAGATGTCTGCCTGAGTTCCTTTGCCGGCGCCAGGAGGGCCAAACAAAACCAAATTTGTCATGTTTTTTTATTTAAGTTTATAGACTTGTGTTAGGTTACGTCCAAGACCGTCATAATCCAAACCATAACCCACAATAAATTTATTAGGAATCTCAATTCCCCTATATTTAATATTGAATTCTTTTTTATAAGCTTCAGGTTTGTAAAACAAAGTCGCTACTTCGTAATTGGCAACCTCCTCTTTTAAAAGAATTTTATTGATTTCCTCTAAAGTATTGCCGGTATCTACAATATCTTCCAGCAAAATTACTTTTCTGCCTTTCAGTGACTGGTTTAATCCCAAAAGCGTCTTTACATTCCCGGTAGTTCTGGTGCCTTCGTAAGAACCAAGTTTCACAAAACTTACCTCGCAATCTCCAGAAAATCTTTTAATCACTTCACTGGCAAACATAAAGGAGCCGTTAAGCACCCCTAAAAAAATAGGATTTTCACCCATATAATCTTCGTTAAGCTTTTGGGCTACTTTGTCTATGGCCACGTTGATCTCTTCCTCTGAAATGTAGGGCTCAAATTCTAAATCGTGTAGTTTTATCAAATCTGAAAAATTTTAAAGAGCAAAGATAAGGATTCTTAATAACCCAAACTGCCAGATTTCCATAAGAATAATAGCACAACTTGACCTAAAAATTTATTTTTGCTGAAACTTTTACGGCATGATCAATTATTTTTCTTCAAACTTTAAATTAGGAATACTTGGCGGCGGGCAGTTAGGCAAAATGATGCTCTACGAAACTCGTAAATACGATATTCAAACCAATGTTTTGGAACCAAATCCTGAAGCGCCCTGCAAAATTGCTTGCGATTATTTTGAGACCGGTGATCTAATGGATTTTGATACCGTTCTTAACTTCGGAAGAAAAGTTGACGTACTCACCTTTGAAATTGAAGGAGTAAATATTGAGGCTTTAAAGCAATTGGCGCAGGAAGGTATTAAAACCTATCCCTCGGCTGAGACTTTAGAGAAAATACAGAATAAAGGAATTCAAAAGAATTTCTATAAAAAACATCAAATCCCAACCGCTGATTTTGAAGTTTTTTCATCGAAGAAAGATCTAATTTCCGCTCTGGAAAACAGCAAAATCAGTTTTCCTTTTGTTTGGAAAAGCACTACCGGTGGCTATGATGGCAAAGGGGTTTCGGTTGTAAAAAATAAAGAAGCTTTAAACGATCTTCCAGATGCCGAATGTATTGCTGAGAATCTTGTTCCGTTTAAAAATGAATTGGCGGTAATCGTTGCAAGATCGGCCTCAGGTGAAGTAAAAACCTATCCTGTGGTAGAAATGGAATTTCATCCTACGGCAAACCAGGTAGAATATGTGATCTGCCCGGCAAGAATTGAAGATTCCGTAGCAACAAAAGCCAGGGAACTCGCGGTTAAAGTTTCCGAAGCATTTGAGCATGTTGGTTTACTGGCGGTAGAAATGTTCCAGACAGAAAATGATGAAATCCTGGTAAACGAAGTTGCGCCTAGACCTCACAACAGCGGCCATTACAGTATTGAAGCAAGCTATACTAACCAGTTCGAACAACATATTCGTGCTATTTTAGATCTTCCGCTAGGAATAACCGATAGTAAAGTCGGCGGAATTATGGTAAATTTAGTGGGCGATGCAGCTCACGAAGGTGAAGTAGTTTATGAGAATATTGAAAAAATAATGAAGATGCTCGGCGTGACGCCTCATATTTACGGTAAGAAAATCACCCGCCCTTTTAGAAAAATGGGACACGTAACCATCGTAAACAAAGACCTGGCTGAAGCAAGAAAAATAGCCGAAGAGGTTAAGAATTCAATTAAAGTTATTTCCAAATAATAAACTTTTCGAAGTTTTTTGAACATAAAATTATGAGCAAAGTAGCAGTAATAATGGGAAGCACCAGTGATCTACCGGTAATGCAGGATGCGATAGATATCCTGGAAGGTTTTGATCTGGAAGTAGAAGTAGATATCGTTTCTGCTCACCGCACCCCAGAAAAATTATTTGAATACGGAAAAACCGCACACGAACGCGGAATCAAAGTAATTATAGCCGGTGCCGGAGGCGCAGCTCACCTGCCGGGAATGATTGCATCGCTCTCACCGCTTCCAGTTATTGGGGTTCCGGTGAAATCCAGCAACTCGATAGACGGTTGGGATTCTGTTTTATCTATTTTACAAATGCCCGGCGGAGTTCCAGTTGCTACAGTAGCTCTTAATGGAGCTAAAAACGCAGGAATACTTGCGGCGCAAATTATTGGCACTTCAGATAAATGCACTTTAGATAAGATTTTAGTCTATAAAGAAGGACTTAAAGAAAAAGTGATTGAAGGCGCTAAAAAGGTGAAAAAATAACAAAAGCCACGTCTTGCGACGTGGCTTTCTTTGTAGTAAACTTACCTAAATCTGTACAAATTATTTATTAACCATTCTAAATATTTAAACCAGAAAAAACTTTTAAGCTACTACAATAATTTAAGCGTCGAATATACATTATTTTTATAAAAAATACTGTTTTGTGTTAAAAAAAGTTATTAAAAACGTCAAATTTAGGTTAAGAACAGCTAGTAGCTCGATCCCCCGACGATTAATAAATACATTAGACCATTAAAATAAATAAGAGATAATGACCACTCACAATAATCCACTTTTACAGGAATTTGATCACGCTCCGTTTTCAAAAATTGAAAACGAGCATTTTAAACCCGCTATAATAAAAGCTATAGAAATGGCTCGGGAAGAAATCAATGCTATTGCATCAAATGCAGACGAAGCTACTTTCCCAAATACCATTGAAACTTTAGAATTTTCAGGAGAAAAATTAGATAGAGTAACCAGTATATTTTTCAATCTTAATTCTGCGGAAACTAATGAAGAAATTCAGCAAATCGCACAGGAAGTTTCTCCGCTTTTATCAGAATTCAGAAATGATATTATTCTGAATAAAGCACTTTTTGAAAAAGTAAAATCGGTTTACAATAAGAAAGACCAGCTTGACCTGAATACCGAGCAAAAAACGCTTTTAGATCGAAAATACAAGGCATTCTCTCGAAACGGAGCCAATTTGCCAATTGAAAAGCAAAACGAACTTAGAGATATAGATAAAAAACTTTCAAAACTAAGCCTTGATTTTGGCCAAAATGTACTTGCAGAGACCAATAAATTCGAATTACATCTTACCGATGAAAATGATTTAAAAGGCCTACCGGAAAGTTTTAAAGAAGAAGCTGCGCAAGTAGCAGCTTCCAAAGAAAAAGAAGGCTGGATCTTCACCTTAGAATACCCCAGCTATCTTCCTTTTATGAAATATGCCGAAAACAGGGAACTGCGCAAGAAAATGGCACTTGCTTTTGGTTCTAAAGGATTCCACGGCGATAAGTTAGACAACCAGGAAAATGTGTTGCAAATTGCTAAACTAAGATACCAGCGCGCTCAACTTTTAGGTTATAAAACCCATGCACATTTTGTTCTAGAAGAGCGTATGGCTGAAACTCCCGAAAAAGTAAACAACTTTTTAGAGGAAATTCTTGAAAAAGCAAAACCTGCCGCCGAACGTGAATTTGCAGAATTAAAAAATTTCGCAAAAGAACTGGACGGAATCGACCAGTTACAAAAATGGGATGCAGCTTTTTACAGCGAAAAATTAAAGCAGAAATTATTTAATCTCGATGACGAAAAACTGAAACCTTATTTCAAACTTGAGAATGTGATAGACGGTGTATTTACTGTTGCACAAAAACTTTACGGCTTGAGTTTTAAAGAAGTTTTTGACGTAGATAAATATCATGAAGATGTAAAAACCTACCAGGTACTTGATGAGAATAATAAAGAGATGGCTCTGTTTTATGCCGATTTTCATCCAAGACCTGGAAAAAGAGATGGCGCCTGGATGACGGGTTACAAATCGCAATACAAGAAGGATGGCGAGGAAGAAAGGCCACATATTTCTATTGTTTGCAACTTCACCAAACCTTCTAAAAAACAACCTTCATTATTAACTTTTAATGAAGTTACCACGCTTTTTCACGAATTTGGCCACGCGCTACACGGGATGTTGGGAGATACTGAATATCCAAGTTTATCGGGTGCAAATGTTTATTGGGATTTCGTAGAACTTCCAAGTCAGTTATTAGAAAACTGGTGTTATGAAAAAGAAGCGCTTCAGTTGTTCGCTAAACATTACGAAACCGGGGAAGTAATTCCTATGGAACTGGTTCAGAAAATAAAAGAATCGGCTAATTTCCAGGAAGGAATGGCCACAGTAAGACAATTGAGTTTTGGAATGTTGGATTTGAGCTGGCACGGATTAGATCCTTCAGCAATTAACGATGTAAAAGTAAACGAAAACAAAGCTTTTGAACACACAAAATTATTTCCTAATGTTGCCGAAAATTGTATGAGTACAGCTTTTTCTCATATCTTCCAGGGCGGTTATTCTGCAGGTTATTATTCCTATAAATGGGCAGAAGTATTAGATGCCGATACCTTTGAATATTTTCAGCAAAACGGGATCTTTAGCAGGGAAGTTGCGAATAAATTCAAGACAAATATACTTTCCCAGGGCGGTACAGATCACCCGATGACGCTTTATAAGAAATTCCGAGGAAAAGAACCCAAACCCGATGCCTTATTAAAACGTGCCGGATTAATTGAGAAATAATATTAATAAAGAGGCTATCTGAAATAATCGTCATCCTGAACTTGTTTCAGGATCTAACATGTTAGAAGCTGAAACAAGTTCAGCTTGACGAAAATCTTAGACTATTTAATCAAACATTGTTTTGCCTAAAACCTTATAAGATCTATAACTTATAATGTCAAATACTTTTGTTAATTTTGATTTGATCTTGAAGCAAGCCTATGCCAACTCATAAACTCGATCCTACAAAATGGGTGGATAAGTATTCAGACTACCTGTTTAATTACGCTATTGTTAGGGTTAACGATCGCGAGGTGGCAAACGATTTAATTTCTGAAACTTTTCTTGCAGGCCTTAATTCTAAAGATAATTTTGAAGGAAGAGCCACAGAGCGCACCTGGCTTATTTCCATTTTAAAACGAAAAATCATAGATTATTACCGAAAGATAAACTCTATAAAAGGTCAGGCTGAAGTTCGTATCAATTATTCAGATTCTGAAAATAATGGTGATTGGATGGAAGAACAGGTAGCAGATGCTTTTGATCGTACTGCCGAGGATGAAATGGAAAACACCGAGTTGGGAATGGCTATTTTAGAGTGTCTCGATCAAATAAACGAAAAACACGCCGCCATCTTTAAGATGAAAACCATTGATGAGGCTGATACTGAGGCCGTATGTAAAGAATTCAATATTAGTCCGTCTAACCTTTGGGTAATCATTCACAGGGCACGCACCGCATTGGCCGCATGCCTTGAAAAAAACTGGTTCTAAGTTATGCCGAAAAGAAAATTTTTCATTTTTGACTGTTCAAAAGCAGAAAATTGCTGCGACAAAAGCCAATATAACGAGGCTGGAACACGCGAGAAAATCTCAATGCTCATGCACTTGCTTTTATGCAGACCCTGCCGCAAGTACACTTCAAAAAACACCAAACTCACTCATTTAATAAAAAAATCTAAGCTTAAAACTTGTTCTGAAGAAGAAAAAAAGGCCTGGAAAAACAGCATTGAAAAAGAAATGGCTAAAGGAGAATCTTAGCCAGCAACCAAACTAAAAGCCAAAACACCGGAATTCCTTCCACCCAAAAAGCTGAATAATAAGTTCCCTGATCTATCCGTGCCGCTTTTATAAAATATGCCGAAACCAATAAGGTAAGGCTTAAAGCAATTAAGTTGATTATTGAAAAATAAGATTTCAGTAATTCCAGGAATATTATAATTCCCAATAATACATAACCGATTTTTCTAGTATTTACTATTCCAATTTGCTGCGGAATAGTATTTAAATCCCCAGAATCGAACTTCAAATCCCTTATCTCAAACGGAAGCGTTATAGCAATCACAAAGAAAAAACGCTGAAAAAATGTGATGCTAATCTCTTTTACAGCAGCTTGCTCCATCAACGGTAAAATTGCGGTCACTCCCGCCCAAACAACGGCGATAATAAAAATCTTAATACCACCAATATTTCTAAGATTTTGCCTATTTCTTCCTAAAGGAATCGCATAAAGTAAAGTGAAAATGCCTAAAATAGCGGAAGCTAAAAGTATTTTTAATTCCTGCTGAAATGCAAAATACAAAAAAGCCACGAAGCAAAAAAAGGAGAAAATCTGTATCAATTTTAGGTTTCGGGCAAGGCTGGCGTGATACAGTTTAGCGATGCCGGCATACTTCACAAAATTATAACCGGTAATGCTTCCGAAGAAAATAAAAAATAGCAGGTTTTTATCAATTTCAATATTGAATTCCAGGAAGCTTATTAAGCTTAATGAAACCACCGCCAAAGCCACGTGCAGACTACTATTTATATAGAAATCTAATATATTTTTAAAACGCTGCATCCTGCTAAATTAATCATTCTTCCCGCAACCAAAACTGACGTCATAAATCTTAACAAGTGTATACGCCTAATCACTAAAAAATTACGTTTAAAATATGTACTTTTGCAGCTCAAAACACAACTTTATTTTAATGAGAACAGATTCTTTTGCCCTACGCCATATTGGCCCCAGAGAAAGCAATCTCCAGGCAATGTTGGACACCATTGGTGTAGATTCGTTAGAACAGTTAATATACGAAACCATCCCCGACGATATTCGTTTAAAATCACCCTTAAATTTACCTTCTGCACTTAGCGAAAATCAGTATGCCGAGCATATTGGTAAACTAGCTGCTAAAAACAAGGTTTTTAAAACCTATATAGGTCTTGGTTACCACCAGGGAATATTACCGGCGGTGATTCAACGAAATATTTTGGAAAATCCGGGTTGGTATACGGCCTACACGCCTTACCAGGCTGAAATTGCCCAGGGAAGACTGGAAGCTTTATTAAATTTCCAAACTATGGTAAGCGATCTTACCGGAATGGAAATTGCCAATGCCTCGCTTTTAGATGAATCTACCGCAGCGGCAGAAGCTATGGGACTTTTATTCGCTGTTCGCGATCGCAAGCAGAAGAAAGACGAAGTAAATAAATTCTTTGTTTCTGAACAGGCGTTACCGCAAACCATAGATCTTATTAAAACGCGTGCCGATTTTATGGGAATCGAGCTAGTGGTTGGCAATCACGAAGAATTTGATTTTAGTGATAAATTCTTTGGAGCTTTAGTACAATATCCCGGCAAATACGGACAGGTATTTGACTATACCGATTTTGTTTCAAAATGTAAAGATGCCGAGATAAAAGTAGCTGTTGCTGCCGATATTTTGAGTTTGGTTAAACTACAGGCACCGGGAGAACTTGGTGTAGATGTGGTTGTTGGTACCACCCAACGTTTTGGAATTCCCTTAGGATATGGTGGGCCACACGCAGCTTATTTTGCTACTAAAGAAGAATATAAAAGAAATCTTCCCGGAAGAATTATTGGGGTAACCAAAGATATTGATGGAAATCATGCTTTGAGAATGGCCCTTCAAACCAGGGAACAACATATTAAACGCGATAAAGCGACTTCAAACATTTGTACTGCACAGGTTTTACTGGCTGTGATGGCAGGAATGTATGCAGTTTACCACGGACCTGATGGTTTAAAATATATCGCTGATACCGTTCATTTTTCTACAGTTACTTTAGCTGAAGAACTTGAGAAAATGGGTGTTAAGCAGCTTAATTCAGCTTATTTTGATACGCTTCAGGTTAAAGCTGAAGCCCAAAAAATTAAAGCTGAAGCCGAAAAGAATGAAATCAATTTCTATTATCCCGATGCCGAAACGGTTTGTATTTCTTTAAATGAAACTACAACCCAGGAAGACATCAATAATATTTTGAAGGTTTTCGCTACGGTTTCAGGTGAAAAATCTACTGAAATTGAAAGCTTAAAAGAGGAATCTGCAATTCCTTCAGCATTACAGAGAAAAACCGAATTTTTAACGCATAAAGTCTTTAACCTTTATCATTCAGAAACTGAACTGATGCGTTATATCAAGAAACTGGAGCGCAAAGATCTTTCTTTGAACCAGTCTATGATTTCCCTTGGAAGTTGTACCATGAAATTAAATGCAGCTTCAGAAATGCTTCCATTAAGCAATCCGCAATGGGGAAATATTCACCCATTTGTACCGGTAGAACAAGCTGAAGGCTACCAGATCGTTTTAAAAAGACTGGAAGATCAATTAACAGAGATCACTGGATTTTCTGCAACCTCGCTTCAGCCAAATTCTGGTGCGCAGGGAGAATATGCCGGCTTGATGACGATTAGAGCTTACCACGAATCTAAAGGTGAAGGCCATAGAAATATATGTTTAATTCCTTCTTCGGCTCACGGTACCAACCCAGCTTCCGCAGTAATGGCGGGAATGAAAGTGGTAGTAACCAAAGCTTCAGAAAACGGAAATATAGATGTAGACGATCTTCGCGAAAAAGCGATAAAACACAAAGATAATCTTGCTGCTTTAATGGTAACCTATCCTTCTACCCACGGGGTTTTTGAATCAGCTATTAAAGAAATCACGCAAATTATTCATAATAATGGCGGGCAGGTTTATATGGATGGTGCAAATATGAATGCCCAGGTTGGCTTAACAAATCCTGGAGTAATTGGCGCCGATGTTTGTCACTTAAACCTACATAAAACCTTTGCAATCCCTCACGGAGGCGGTGGCCCCGGAGTTGGACCAATTTGCGTTGCAGAACAATTAAAACCGTTTTTACCCGGAAACCCGGTAATAAAAACAGGTGGAGAAAATGCTATTGGCGCAATTTCTTCAGCACCCTGGGGTTCTTCTTTGGTTTGCCTTATTTCTTATGGTTATATAACCATGTTAGGTAGCAAAGGACTTCAGAAAGCTACGGAATATGCAATTCTTAATGCCAACTATGTAAAAGAGCGCTTAAACGAACATTACAAAACATTATATTCTGGAGAACGTGGTCGCGCCGCTCACGAGATGATCTTAGATTGTCGTCCATTTAAAGAGAATGGCATTGAAGTGGTGGATATCGCCAAACGATTGATAGATTACGGCTTCCACGCCCCTACTGTTTCTTTCCCTGTGGCAGGAACTATGATGATAGAACCTACCGAAAGTGAAAGCAAAGCTGAACTGGATAGATTCTGTGACGCATTAATTTCTATTAGGAAGGAAATTGAAGAGTTGGATAGCGAAGAAGATAACGTGCTTAAAAACGCACCACATACTATTACCATGCTAACTTCAGATGAATGGAAATTCTCTTATACAAGAGAAAAAGCGGCTTACCCGTTAAATTACGTATCAGAAAATAAATTCTGGCCAAGCGTAAGAAGGGTAGACGAAGCATTTGGAGACAGAAACTTAATGTGCACCTGCCCTCCTATTGAGGAATATATGGATGCATAGCTTTTAAAAGATGCCTGAAAATAGTGTCGGAATTATTTCCGAAGAAAATTTTCAGGCATCTTTCATTTTGTGACTTTCGTCACATTTCAGTTTATTTTTCCATTTTGTTTAAAGCTCACTATATTTGTAATTAGTACATTCGGAGTTTAATCTTAATTTAAAAGTCAGATGAATATTAAAATTACCGGCACAGGTAGTTATATCCCCAAAGTTATAACCGCAAATGCTGACTTTGACAATCATGAATTTTACAATCTTGATGGAACAGGTTTTCCGCAGGATAACAAGACAACAATTGCTAAGTTTAAAGCTATAACGGGAATTGAAGAACGACGCTATTTGGAGGGAAATTTAAATACTTCAGATATGGCCGTAATTGCTGCTCAGAAAGCTTTGGAAGCTGCGGGAACAGATCCTGAGACTTTAGATTATATAATTGTTGCCCACAATTATGGCGATGTTAAACACGAGAGTATACAGAGTGACACCGTACCAAGTATAGCTACTAGAGTTAAATATCATTTACGCATCAAAAATCCAAAATGTGTGGGTTATGATGTGCTTTTTGGATGTCCTGGCTGGATTGAAGGCCTCATCCAGGCACAAGCATTCATGAAAGCCGGAATGGCAAAAAAATGTTTGGTAATTGGTGCTGAAGCTTTATCTCGAGTGGTAGATAAACACGACCGTGATTCCATGATTTTTTCTGATGGTGCGGGAGCCGTAATCATAGAAGAAACCGAAGAAGAAGGAGGAATTCTAGCTCACGAAACAGGTACTTATGCCTATAATGAAGCCAATTATATTTACTTCGGGAAATCGAATAAATCTGAAGCTCCAGAAGATTTAAGGTATATAAAAATGAACGGTCGCAAGATTTACGAGTTCGCCTTAATGAACGTTCCTGCCGCAATGAAAACTTGCTTAGACAATAGCGGTAAAAGCATAAATGACCTTAAGAAAATTTTTATTCATCAGGCTAACGAAAAGATGGATGAAGCCATTATTAAACGTTTTTTCAAACTTCAGAAACAGGAAATCCCAGATAATGTAATGCCAATGACCATCAAGGAATTAGGAAATAGTAGCGTAGCTACGGTTCCTACTCTCTACGATCTGGTAGTACGTAATAAAATCGCAGATCAACAACTTGAAAAAGGTGATGTAATTATGTTCGCAAGCGTTGGTGCGGGAATGAATGTGAATGCCATAGTTTACCAATACTAGATGTACGAAAATAGTTTTCCTAACAAACGATATAAAGAAACTTTAGCGTTTTTGGAAGCTAATGTACCAGCCCCTGAAAAAATTCTTGATTTAGGCGTAAAAAATCCTTTTTCAGAAATTATGGAAAAACATAATTACAGGGTGCAAAATACTGAAGGGGAAGACCTGGACATAAACACTACAGCCGTAGAAAGTACTGCTTATAATGTGGTAACCGCATTCGAAATTTTTGAGCACCTGGTTTCTCCCTATAACGTCTTATCAAATATTAAAGCCGATAAATTAGTAGCTACTGTACCGCTTAAATTGTGGTTTTCCAGTGCTTATCGTAGCAAAACAGATATGCGCGACCGGCATTACCACGAGTTTGAAGACTGGCAATTCGATTGGCTTTTAGAAAAAGCAGGATGGAAAATTATTAGCAGAAAAAAATGGACTAATCCGGTGAACAAAGTGGGGATTAGACCTGTTTTAAGATATTTCACTCCCAGATATTACGCGGTTTATGCAGAGCGGATTTAAGCGAAATTAATCTTTGCAAAACCTTTAAATTTCGCCATTTGAAGATCTATATCATTATCCCCGCTTACAACGAAGCTAATTTTATTGGCCAAACCCTGCAATCTTTGATCGGCCAAAGCCAACCGGCTGATAAAATAGTGGTGGTAGATGATGGCTCTACAGATAATACTCCAAAAATTGTCTCAAAATTTGCTGAAAAACATCCTGAAATCTCACTGATAAAAAATGTTTCAGAAGGGAAGCATTTGCCCGGCAGCAAAGTTGTAAATGCTTTTAATATTGGCCTAAAAACATTTGACGATGATTTCGACATCATTTGTAAGTTTGATGCCGATCTAATTTTTCCGCAGAATTATTTAGAGAAAATTAGTTTTCATTTTGATCAAAATCTTAAAACCGGAATGGTTGGTGGCTTTTGTGAAATTCAGAAAAATGATGAATGGGTATTGGAAAATCTAACCGGGAAAGATCATATTCGCGGTGCGTTAAAAGCTTACCGTAAAGCCTGTTTTAAAGATATTGATGGCCTTAAACCGGCTATGGGCTGGGACACCGTAGACGAGCTACTTGCCCAATATCACGGCTGGGAAATAAAGACCGATAAAAACCTAAGGGTAAAACATCTTAAACCTACCGGGAAGAATTACAATAAAGCTTCAAAATATAAGCAGGGAGAAGCTTTTTACAGCTTGAGGTATGGCTTTGTGATTACGCTAATAGCTTCAGCTAAGCTTGCCTTTAAAAAGAAAGATTTCAGCTTTTTCCTAAACTGTATAACCGGTTTTCTATATGCTAAAAATAAAAAACGACCTTATCTTGTAAATAAAGATGAAGGCCGTTTTATAAAAAATTTACGTTGGAAAAAAATGCAGGAGAAATTATTCTGAAACCTCAGTTTCTTCAGCATCCAGCATCATATATAATGGTTTTCCGGTAGTTCCGTTAGGAAATGAGATTCCTAAAAGTGCTGAAACCGTTGGTGCGATATCTACTATTTCTGATCTTTGGTTTGTGCTACCTTTTTTCACTCCGTTTCCGTAGAAAATTAAAGGAGCATGGGTATCATACATCAATCCGCTACCGTGAGTAGAACCTGTTTTGGAATACACAATGGTTGCGGGATCTAAAACATAAACCAAATCTCCACTCCTCTTTTGATTAAATCCATTTTGAATAGCTACACCTGCACCGGTTACAAAACTACCGCTGCTAAGCTGATCCCTGGTATATACTTTATCTATTTGATCTAATTGAAGAATGTAATGTGCCAATTTAGATTGTAACTCTGAGGAGCTGATTCCGGCTTCTTCCATCACTTCATAATTAAAGAAAACCTGGCTGTTATAAACACTTTCTATAAGTTCATCTTCATCAAACTCCTTTGAAGCAAATTCTTTAAGCTCGTCTGTAAACTCATCAGACTCAAAATATCCAGCCGGGATATTTACCGATTCAAGATAAGAAGGAACATCTACTCCACCGTGATCTGCCGTTAAAAAAATTGTATAATTACCTTCTCCAACTTTCTCGTTTAATTCTTCTAAAAGTTGTGCTATATTTTTATCAAGCCTAAGATAAGTATCTTGAATCTCTTTAGAATTAACTCCAAAATTATGACCTATCTTATCGGGACTTGAAAAACTTAGCGCAAGGAAATCGGTATCAACATCCTGTCCCAATTCCTCGGCTTCAATTGCTGCCAAAGCAAACTCCAGGGTAATATCATTTCCATAAGCTGAATTTTCAATGATATCAAACCCACCATTTTCTTCACTCAATTTAGCGAGATCATACGGGAATGTAGCATCCTTTTTTCCTCTAAAACCACCTTCAAAATTGTTTTTATCGCTTCCGCTTTCCTTGTAGCTTTCTATATCATATAAAGTATTCCAGGGTTTTAAATAGGCTTCCACTTTATCTGAGGCATTAAAGTCTTTAACCCATTTTGGCAATTCTTCCATATAAAATGAACTGGTAATCCATTTCCCCTCGTCACCGCCGTGAAACCAGTAAGCTGCATTTGCAGTATGCCCGGCGGGAAGAATAGATCCACGATCTTTAATAGAAACACCAATGGTTTTTCCTCGCATTTGGGTATGTAGCCTATTCTCATCACTAACCGTAGTTGTTTTCATCCTGTGAGGAGACATTTTTCCCGCATCATCTTCAGTACCAACCGATTCTACAGAATCATCTCCTGCGCAGTAAACCGATTCGTGAATAAACTTATCGTACCAACCGTTTCCTATAATCCCATGATTCATTGGGCTCGTCCCGGTATAAACCGAGGCGTGACCTGGGCCGGTATAAGTAGGCACATAATTAAAATGGTTATTTTTAAAGTTATAGCCTTCATTAATTAATTTTTTAAATCCGTCTTCTCCAAATCGTTCCCAAAACCGGGTGAGGTAATCATAGCGCATTTGATCTACTACAATTCCCACTACCAGTTTAGGTTTTTCTTCTACTTTCTCTTGAGAAAAACCTTGAAATGCCAACAAACCGGCCAATAATAAAAATGTAAATCGCCTCATTATATTTTGTTTTATAGAAGTAGCCCAAAAATACTAAACTTATGAGGCTAAAGATTAATTCTACGTTAAATACTTTGGAGTAATTTTTTAGTATTTTAGCTTTACAAAAATTGCTTAATGAACTATCTACACTCCATTGGGGAATATTTTTTAATGCTGAAAGGAACTTTTCACCGAATGACAAAAGGTTCGGTTTTAAGGGGTTTAATCCTTAAAGAATTAGATGACCTGATTATTGGCTCCATGGGAATTGTGGCTTTTCTATCCTTTTTTATTGGAGCTGTAGTGGCTTTACAAACAGCTTTAAATCTAAATAATCCCTTAATCCCCAAAACGCTTATTGCCTACGCGGCCAGGCAGTCTATAATCCTGGAGTTTGCCCCTACTTTTATTTCTATAATTATGGCAGGTAAAGTAGGCTCGTATATAACCTCCAGTATAGGCTCTATGAATGTAACCGAACAAATTGATGCACTGGAAGTAATGGGTATCAATTCTTTGAATTACCTTATTTTCCCTAAGATTGTCGCGATGTTATTTTATCCTTTTGTAATCGCCATTGCAATGTTTTTGGGTGTTTTTGGAGCTTACGCTGCTGCTGTTATGGGAGGTTTTGTGCCACCAGATCAGTTTGTACAGGGACTTCAGGAAGATTTTATTCCCTTTCATCTTGTCTATGCGTTTATAAAAACATTTTTATTTGCCTTTATTTTGGCAACAGTTCCCGCTTATCATGGTTATTATATGAAAGGTGGTGCGTTAGAAGTTGGAGAAGCCAGTACCACATCTTTTGTATGGACCAGTGTGGTTATTATTATTACAAATTACGCAGTAACCCAATTATTACTAAGTTAATGATAGAAATAGAGAATTTACATAAGGGATTTGGTGGAGAGGAAATCTTAAAAGGTATTAATTATACCTTTGATAAAAGTAAAACAAACCTTATTATTGGGGGCTCTGGTTCTGGTAAAAGTGTACTTCTAAAATGCATGCTTGGATTATTAACTCCCGAAAAAGGGGTTATTAAATATGACGGCAAACCTTATTCTGAATTTACTGAAGATGAAAAAAAAGATCTAAGTAAGCAAATAGGAATGATTTTTCAAGGAGGTGCCCTTTTTGATTCTATGACGGTGGAAGAGAACGTTATGTTTCCTCTAAGAATGTTTACTCACAGAAAAAAGAAAAAGGAAAACCTGGAACGAGTAAAAGAAGTTTTAAAACGAGTAAATTTGGAAGGCTCTGAGAAAAAACTACCTTCAGAAATTAGTGGTGGTATGCAAAAAAGGGTTTCTATTGCCCGTGCTATTGTGAACCGGCCTAAATATCTATTTTGTGATGAACCAAACTCTGGTCTTGATCCTAAGACTGCCACGGTAATAGATAACCTTATCCAGGAAATTACCCATGAATATGATATTACTACCATAATTATTACCCACGATATGAATTCGGTTTTAGAAATTGGCGAAAAAATCGCTTTCCTTAAAGATGGTGTTTTAGCCTGGAAAGGAGATAAATCAGAAATTTTCAAGACCGATGATGAAACGGTAGTTGATTTTGTTTATTCTTCTAATTTGTTCCAAAAAGTGAGGGACGCACAACGGCAAGGTCTTTAATTAACCGATTTCACCTGAAGCGTATCCAATTTTAAACGCACTTTCAACCACTTTTCAAAGCGTTGTTTTTGTTCTGTGATCTGGCGGTTATTTAGGCCTTCTTTCCAGCCAACTGTAAATGTGGGAATGGTATCAGTTTTAGAAAAATTAGTGGTAATAAGATTAGAATATCCTAATTCATCTATTCCATCATAATTTATCTTCGCTTCCTGGCTTAAATCAC
The DNA here is from genome assembly GCF_900142975.1 of Salegentibacter salegens. NCBI lineage: Bacteria > Pseudomonadati > Bacteroidota > Flavobacteriia > Flavobacteriales > Flavobacteriaceae > Salegentibacter > Salegentibacter salegens. The sequence continues at coordinate 310,215 of NZ_LT670848.1, read as the reverse complement.
TAAATGAAAATCCATCACCACGATATTTAGAAATTTCATTCTCTAAGAGAGCGATTTTTTCATCTTTATCTTCAATAAGCTCCTGGTTTTTCATATATAAATCTTCCAGAATACCGCTTCTTACCTGGGTTGAAAGCTGGTCTATATCTCCCGTGGGATCTGCTCCCTGGTGAATAATTAATTCAGTCTCCTTCAAAGCTTCAAAATCATCTAATTGCTTTTGCCAGGTAGAAATTGTAGCCTGCGGCACTCGGTTTCCAATTAAATAAACTTCAATGCTTTTCTCGTTATAATCGTAAGAAGATTTTATAGTTTCAGTGCCTTCATATCGCATCACATTAGATATAAAGTCTTTAGCTTTAGATTCAAATAATTGTTCCTGAAGTAAAAATACGAACAAAATAACACTGGGAATCATTACAATTACAGCGATAGTAGAAGCTATTTGAGCCGTTCTTCTGCGTTTTTTACTATTTACATATTTTACAAGTGGAAACCCGAGGACTTTGGTCACAACAAAAGTAGAAAGCGCAATAAATACCGCGTTAATTGAGAAAAGGTATAAAGCACCACCGGCATAAGACCAGTTCCCTATTGCCAATCCAAAACCTACGGTGCAGAGTGGTGGCATAAGTGCTGTTGCAATCGCAACACCAAGAATTACACTGGCTATAGTTCCTTTTTTAGTTTTCGCTACAATAAGCGCCAAACCACCAAATATAGCTACTAAAACATCCAAAATTGTAGGATAGGTTCTGGCAATTAGTTCAGGTGTTTCGGTTTTTACGGGAGAAACAAGAAAATAAATATAGGCCGTAAGCACACTTAAACCTACCATTAACCCAAGGTTGATGAACGACTTTCTAAGGGTAAGCACATCGTTTATGGCTACAGACATTCCCACGCCCACAATAGGACCCATTAGAGGAGAAATAAGCATCGCTCCTATAACAACTGCTGTACTACTAACATTCAGCCCTACAGATGCCACAAAAATGGAAAATATTAGAATCCAGGCATTGTGCCCTTTAAATGAAATATCCTTTTTTACCGCTTCAACCGTAGATTCCCTATCGGTATCGTGACGAATTTCCAGGAGTTCCTTTACAAGCGATTTTATATTTTGCCAAATCCCCTTAGCGCTTTCCCCCAAATCTTCCGATTTTTCTTGTGAAGCAAGAGGTTGATTATTTTCAGGTTCCTGATTATTCTCCATATATTCTAACCTAAATCATCTCCAAATTTCTCTATAGCCTTTTCACGAATTCTTTTAATCTCCTGTATTTTTTCTTTGGGGAAGATCAATAAAACCGCATCATTTTCTACCACCACAAAATCATTTAGGCCTTCTAAAACTACAGCTTTTTTATTTTGAGTTTTAATAATATTACCGGCGGCCTCAAAAGGTAGAAGGCGGCCGTTCACGATAGTATTATTATACTCATCTTGTGGCAATTCATCTTCCAGAGATTTCCAGGTTCCTAAATCGTTCCATTTAAATTTTGCAGGAATAACAAAAACGCTGTCAGATTTTTCCATAATAGCGTAATCTATAGAAACATTCTGCGCTTTATGATAATTTGTATCTAAAAAATCCTGCTCATCTTCAGTATTGTAAGCATCATTCCCTGCTTCAAAAAGCCGGAAAGTTTCTGGCTGATATTTTTTAAAGCTTTCCAGAATAAAAGTAGCACTCCAAATAAAAATACCGGCGTTCCAAACATAATTTCCTTCTTCAAGAAAGGTTTCGGCCTTTTTAAAGGTAGGTTTTTCAGTAAATTTTAAAACCGGTTTGGCTCCTTTCCCTTCTTCATCTTTATACTTTATATATCCATAACCGGTATTGGGAAAAGTAGGTTCAATTCCCAGGGTAATTAATTTATCTTCTTTAGCAACGATCTCAAAAGCTTCTTCTATATTATTCTGGAATTCAATATCACCCTGAATCCAATGATCGCTTGGCGCCACAAGAATTAAGGCATCTTTATTTTTCTTTTTAATCTTTAAAGCGCCCAGTAAAATACTTGGAGCGGTATTTCTCATTTCCGGCTCCAGTACAATTTGTTCATCCTTAACCTGGGGTAATTGTTCCTTTACAACATCTTTATATTCTTTGTGCGTGAGAATAATAATATTCTCTATAGGCATAAGTTTCGCTAAACGATGAAAAGTAGTTTGAATAAGCGTTGAACCGGCACCTAAAATATCCTGAAATTGTTTAGGATAACTGGAGGTGCTTACAGGCCAGAAACGGGAACCAATTCCCCCGGCCATTAAAATTGCGTAGTGATTTGTGTTTTTCATAAAAAAGGAATTAATTTTTTAGCAACTCCACTTCTGCATTGGGCTGAAACAAATAAATTTTACCTGTGTCTACTTCCAGACATTCGTAGCGTTTTATTCTTCTTTCCCCTTTTTTAAACGTTTTCCCATTATAGATTCTGAAAATTCCTCCAAATGGAATTTCAAAAATATAATTTTTATCGTTCTCCGGATCAAAACTTTTAAGTGCAACAGATAATTTTGCATCAGTATCGCTACTGGCTTTGGGATTTCTAAAATGTTGCGCAATTACCGGAAGCAATCCTGATGGAAAAATCTCTGGTCTTATAAATGGCAACATCAGTTCTCTGAAAGTAAATTTCCATTCGTACCCGTGCGGTTTTATTTGCCTGCCAAACTTCTCAAAAGCCAGTAAATGAGCAATTTCATGAACCAAAGTGATCAAAAACCGATATTTATTTAGATTGGCATTAACCGTAATTTGTTGGGCCCCGTTTGGCATTCTGCGATAATCTCCGTGCCTAGTTTTACGCTCGTTTACAATTTTTAAATGAACATTATTGGTTTTAATCATTTCAAAAACCGGAGGAACCGCTCGTTCAGGAATATATCTTTCAAGGATTTCTCTCATTGGCTAAGGCGTACTGTTAGATACCTGGAGCAATTTCCCATTATAAAATTTATGGCCTGTAAGGCTGAAATTTGCAATATATTCAGCCATTTCTTTAGCCGAAAGCGGAACTTCCAGTCCTGGAAATGCTTCTTCCAGCATTTCGGTTTGTACAGCGCCCAGAGCCAACACATTAAATGAAGGTCCTTTTTCTTTATATTCTTCTGCCAATAGTTCGGTTAACGTAATTACCGCAGCTTTACTGGAACTATAAGCCGAAAGTCCCGGAAATTTAACACTGCCCTGTACGCCGCCCATAGTACTAATATTTACGACGTGAGAGTCTCTTTTCATAAAGGGTAATAATTTTTGAGTTAAACCAATTACCCCAAAAACATTGGTGCTATATATTTTCTGAAATTCTTCTGCTGAAATTTCTTCAAAATCCTTATTAATAAGTGCCCCGGCATTATTGATCAAAATATCTACTTTCTCCCATTTTGCTTCTACAAATGCTGAAACTTTTTCAAGGTCTTCAGCTTTTGAAATATCACAGGAAAAAGTGGTTACATTTTCTAAATTTAATTCAGAAACCGGTTTATCATTTCGGGAAAGCGCCAATACTTTATGCCCATTTTCAGCAAAGAGCTTCACCATTTCGTAACCCATTCCGCGGCTGGTTCCTGTTATAACAATATGTTTCATCTCCTTCATAATTTAAGTCCTGGTTTCCAGTTTCACACTTTTCTCTAATTTTCTACAATTTTAAGCACTTTAGCGTCCAGCATCATGTTGGTTCAGTTTTATTTCCTTTTCAGGTGTATTGGCCATTTTCAATATTCCCGGAATCACACTTTCTATCACATTGGTCATATGCGCTACATCAAGTTTTTCGGCTTCGTCAGCTACGTGATGATAGTAATCGTAATTAGTAAAATCGAATGTTGAAATTGTTTGCGCCGGCACATTGAATTCCTCAAAAAACGGATAATTATCGCTTCGTTTAAATAGGTTATATTCTTTGGCCTGCGGTAAAAAGCCAAGTACTTTTTCCCCTGAATATTCATTGAATTTTTCAGCGAAATTCGAGTTTTCGTAACCGGTGAGATAACCTATATACTCTTTATCGTTCATTGGCACGCCAATCATTTCAAAATTAAATAAAGCGTATAAATCTAGTCTATCTTCTTTAAGTCTTTGCGCAATTCGCTTTGCTCCTACCAGTCCCATTTCTTCCGCAGAAAATAATACGAACATAATGCTTCGTTTATTATTATCCATTTCGGCAAGCATCTTAGCCAACTCTACTACTGCAACCGTACCTGCAGCATTATCGTTAGCACCATTCGCAATTGAATCTCCTTCTACGGGTTTCTGGATTCCTATATGATCGTAATGAGCTCCAAGAATAATGAACTCATCCTTAAGCCTGGGATCGTTGCCTTCCAAAACTCCAACCACGTTAAATCCTTTTACGCCATTAGTTTCGAAATTATGCCGATATGAATCAAAGTATTTTTGGATGTCATTTTTTTGAAAAATACTTTCAATTTTTTGCGCAGCCAGTTCAATTCCTTCTGTACCGGTTTGTCTTCCTTTTAGTTCATTTGAAGACAAATAATTCAGTAATTCTTCAACTTCAGCTTGCTGAACACTGGCATTTAAACTGGTTTTTGCTTCTTGTGAAGATTGAACCGCTTGTGAATTTCCGCAGGAAACAATAAGCAGGAAAGCTACAAATAATGTAAAACTTAAGGTGATTTTTCTCATACCGTTAAAGATAAAAAAATCCCGCAGCTTTGCGGGATTTTAATAATTAGTAATTTTATAAACCTGGGTTATGCTAACATAGTTACCGGGTTTTCCATATAGGTTTTAAGCGTTTTTAAGAAAGCAGCACCGGTTGCACCGTCTACTGTTCTGTGATCGCAGGCAAGAGTCAACTTCATTGTATTTCCTACTACGATTTGTCCGTTTTTCACCACTGGTTTTTCAACAATAGTTCCTACAGAGAGAATTGCGGAATTAGGTTGGTTTATAATACTTGTAAACTCAACAATACCAAACATACCCAGGTTAGAAACTGTAAAAGTACTTCCCTCCATCTCATTTGGTTGCAATTTCTTGTTTCTCGCTTTACCGGCAACGTCTTTTACATTATTCCCAATTTGGGTCATAGACATTTGATCGGCAAATTTTAAAACAGGAACAACAAGACCTTCTTCTACCGCTACAGCCACACCCATATGAATGTGTTTAGCAATTTTCATAGATTCCCCTGTCCATTGGCTATTTACCTGTGGATGCTTACGAAGAGCCATTGCACTTGCTTTAATCACCATATCGTTAAAAGAAACCTTCACATCTGGCATTTCGTTGATCTGCTTACGTGAAGCCATTGCATTACCCATATCCACCTCTATGGTTAGGTAGTAATGTGGCGCGTTAAACTTAGATTCTCCAAGTCTCTTCGCTATGGTTTTACGCATTTGAGAGTTTTTAATCTCCTCAAAGCTTTCTTCTCCTGCCGGCACATAAGGTTGTGGTGCAGCAGCAGCGTCTCCCTTACTTTCTTTAGCTTGAGCAGGTTTTTCTGAAGGTTTATAATCTTCAATATCCTTTTTAACGATACGGCCATTGCCACCGCTACCTTGAACATCTGAAAGATCTATACCTTTATCTTCTGCCATTTTCTTAGCTAACGGAGAAGCAAAAATTCTCCCACCGTCTTTAGCAGAATCTGAAGTTTTCTTTTCTGAAGATTTGTTTTCTTCTTTTTCTTCAGATTTCTCTTCTTTTTTCTCTGATTTTTCTGAAGATTTCTTTTTAGACTTTCCGTCTACTGAAACATTAGATACATCTGTTCCTTCTGGGCCAATAATCGCTAAAAGACTATCTACTTTAGCCGTTTCGCCTTCTTGAAGACCAATTTTAAGCAAAGTGCCTTCGTAGAAAGATTCGAATTCCATCGTTGCCTTATCGGTTTCGATTTCGGCTAGAATATCTCCTTCTTCAACTTTATCGCCTTCTTTTTTTAACCAGGAAGCGACAGTACCTTCTTCCATGGTGTCGCTAAGACGGGGCATAGTGATAATTTCTACGCCTTCAGGAATTCCACCATCATCGCTATCGTCATCACTTTCAGCTTCGTCTTCACCTTCATCTTCATCTTCAGAATCTGACTTATCTTCTTTTTTATCTTTCTTAGAATCTCCGTCACCCTTCAGTAAATCAGAAATATCTTCGCCTTCCTCACCAATAATAGCAAGCAAAGTATCTACAGGGGCGGTTTCCCCTTCTTCAATACCAATATGCAGTAGCGTTCCATCATAGAAAGATTCAAACTCCATCGTAGCTTTATCGGTTTCTATCTCGGCAAGGATATCTCCTTCTTCAACTTTATCACCTTTTTGCTTTAGCCACTTCGCAACAACACCTTCTTCCATGGTGTCGCTCAAACGCGGCATATTAATTACTTCTGCCATAATTTACTGAGGTTTATGTGCTAAAAACGGATAATCTTCCTGTTCGTAAACAACATCGTACATCACGTTCTTTTCAGGGAAATCTGACTCTTCAGCAAATTTCTCACATTCAGATACTTTATCCTTAACGCGTTTGTTGATCTCTTTTATTTCATCTTCAGAAGCATACTTCTTATCCTTTATTATCTTCAATACCTTAGTAATTGGATCTAATTCCTGATATTCTGCAACTTCATCTTTTGTTCTATATTTCTGAGCATCACTCATTGAGTGACCTCTATAACGGTAAGTTTTCATTTCTAAAAATGTAGGACCGTCACCTTTTCTTGCTCTTTTAATCGCTTCGTCTAAAGCTTCTGCAACTTTGGTAGGATCCATAGCATCTACAGGACCGCAAGGCATTTCGTATCCATTACCAAGTTTCCAGATATCTGTTCCCTTAGAAGTTCTGGCTACAGATGTTCCCATCGCATAACCGTTATTTTCAACACAAAATACAACCGGCAAATTCCATTTCACAGCCATATTTAAAGTTTCGTGAAGAGACCCCTGTCTTGCAGCACCATCTCCTAAAAAGGTAAGTGTTACCGCTTCGCGCTTAAAGTATTTATCTGCAAATGCAAGTCCGGCTCCAAGTGGAATTTGTCCTCCTACAATACCGTGACCTCCGTAAAAGCCGTGTTCTTTAGAGAAAATGTGCATAGAACCACCAAGACCTTGAGAAGTTCCTGTAGCTTTTCCATAAAGCTCTGCCATTACTCGTTTAGGATCTACTCCCAAACCAATTGGCTGCACGTGGTTACGATAAGCGGTAATCATTTTATCTTTTTCTAGGTCCATCACATGAAGGGCACCAGCCAGGATAGCTTCCTGCCCATTATACAAATGCAAAAAACCTCTTACTTTCTGCTGAATGTAAACTTGCGCAAGTTTATCTTCAAATTTACGCCAAAACAGCATATCCTCGTACCACTTTAAATACGTGGCTTTTGTTACTTTCTTCATTTAACTTATTAATTTTAGGCCAGACAGATGGGTTTGCCAAGCGGATAACAAAAATACTATTTTCAATAAGAATGGAAAACAGTTTTTAAGCAAAAATAACGAAAACGTTATAAGACCGAATTCTCAAAGATTAAAGGTAATAAATCTTTTATAGAATTTGCCTTCATCACTTTGCCAGTCTCGCCCATAAAATAGACAGCAATATCAGTTTCCTGTTTCACCTCATATTCTACCAACGCCTGCCTACACGCCCCGCACGGCGGAACAGGAGCTTCTACCGTATGCTTCATAGATTTGGCTGAAATTGCAATATTTTGAATTTGAGCTTCCGGAAAAGCGGCACCCGCGTAGTAAATTGCGGTACGTTCTGCACATAATCCCGATGGATAAGAAGCGTTTTCCTGGTTACTTCCGGTAACAACTTCATTATTATTTAGTGATAAAGCAGCACCAACCTTAAATTGCGAATAAGGCGCGTAGGCTTTATCCCGGGCTTCTACGGCTGTTTTCATTAAATTCTGAATGGCCTGCGGAAGTTCTTCAACAGAATCATAAACCTCAAAATTTGAGGTGACTTTTAATGGCTTCATATAAAAATTATTGGAAGGGAAAGATAGTAGAAACCTGCAAAGCAGCAAATATTAAACTAACTGAAATTTAATTTAATAAGCTGGAAATTGATCTCCGAAATTAAAAGTTAAGCCAAAACGAAGGGTTCCTTCTAATGGACTTGGCACCGGCGAGGTAGAAAATAAATAGGAAATATCTATGTTTACCTGCTCATATTTAAAGCCTGCACCAAAAGAAACAAATCTCCTTGAACCTTTGGTTAAACTCTCACTAAAATAACCGGCACGAAAAGCAAATGCATTCCTATACATATATTCGGCGCCCAATGCCCAGGTTACTTCACGAAGTTCTTCTCCAAAACCACCCGGAGCATCGCCCCAGGAAGTAAAAATCCCTTCTATCGCGCCTATATCATTATATTCGGCATCATCTTCAGCATCAATTTCACCATCATCATTAAAATCTTTTGGGGTTGGCACTAAAAGTTTATTGAATTCAACATAAGCCCCTAAACGGTTTTCAATATCAAAAATAAAGTCGAAACCAGTACCTACTTTAAAGTTTGTTGGAATAAAATTTTCCTGCCCGGCATCTTCATATTTCATTTTAGGGCCAATATTTGAAATATTCGCACCTGCTTTCCAAACTCCATTAAAGTTTGAAAAAACCATTTGATTACTCTGATAATATGCTGCAACATCTACCCCAAAGCTATTGGCTGCCCCCAAGTCTTCTTCGTCCTGCAAACCAAGATCTGAATGCAAGTAACGCCCGGCCACCGCCATAGAGATATTATCACTTAAACGTAAAGAATAGGAAACATCAAAGGTAAGTTCATTGGGATTTACCACTAAAGGAGCCTGTTCAAAACTTGCTCTTCGCTCTATACTTCCCAGGCTAAAATATCTTAAACTGGAAGCAACTGCACTTCTATCATTAATTCTATGGTAATAACTAATGTTCCCAAGAAAGATATCACTAACAATATTACTAAGGTATGGAGTGTAAGAGACTCCTATCGCGTGTTCGCTGGTAGCAAAAGCATATTTCGCAGGGTTCCATTGCTGGGAAAACGCATCGGGAGAAGTAGCTACTCCCTGGTCTCCCATTCCAGCCGCCCGGGCATCAGCAGCTACCAGTAAAAAGGGAACTGCGGTAGTTATAACTCTATCCCTTTCTTCCTGGGCGGTCATTTTAAATTGAGAACTTAAAATTAACCCGAGCAATAAGATTGTAATTTTTTTCATCATATTAATTAATGATTAACAAATATATACTAATAATCTTGTTAAGAAAAGACCTTAAGTTTAAATAATTTTTAAGGCGGATTAAAATCAAACCAGAAATTTATCTGGCCTGTTAAAAGTTATAAAAGTAAATAGAGTAGGTTTATTACAACTTTATAATAGCCAAAATATTGTATGTTTTAGATTTTAGTTACTTTTTTAAGTGCAGTAACCTTCAGTTAAATAAAAAACATTTAATTTTGCTGCTTTCCTGCTATACCGGGAGTAAGTATTAACGGTACACAGGGAATCTCAAAGAGCTTCACATACCCTAAGTACTTAGGACATCAGGGTTTTAAAGAAAACAAAGCCTTTGAGACAACATAAAATAAACTTGTACTTTTAGCGTTAATTACTATATTGCAAAGCCTAATATTTCTACCAAAAGAGATGATGAATATGAGAATCAATATTGCTTTTAGAGCCTTTTTAACCCTCGTTTTTGGCGTTGGTTTACTAAGCTGTAATAATTCCCGGGATTATGAAGACAACTCCAGGGCAACCGGATGGGACATTAATTCAGATGAAGGTGGATTTCAATACAACACAGATTACAAGGAACAGGAAACCGGCCCCGGGTTGGTTTTCGTAGAAGGAGGAACCTTTACTATGGGCCAGGTGCAAGACGATGTTATGCACGATTGGAACAATACACCTACTCAACAGCATGTTCAGTCCTTTTACATGGACGAAACCGAGGTTACCAATATGATGTATATGGAATACCTGGATTGGTTGAAAAATGTTTTTCCTCCAACACAGGAAAACTTTCGAAATATTTATAATGGTGCCGTGCCAGATACTCTTGTTTGGAGAAACAGACTTGGTTACAATGAAACCATGGTAAACAATTATTTGCGTCATCCCGCTTATGGAAACTACCCCGTAGTTGGTGTAAGTTGGATACAAGCCGTAGAGTTTAGTAAATGGAGAACCGACAGGGTAAACGAATTATTATTAGAAGAAGGTGGCTACACTAAAGAAGGAGCTCGCTATACCGATGTTGAGGCCGGAACCACTTTTAATACTGAAACTTATCTAAATGCTCCAAGCCAGGCTTACGGTGGAAATACTGAAATAAGCCAGGGAGGAGATGAGTCTCAGGATATGATAGACAATCAAAACACAGATGCTGAGGGGAATGCTCTTGGCGGACAAACCTACGTTCAACGTAAAGATGGAATTTTACTTCCTGAATATCGTTTACCAACCGAAGTTGAGTGGGAATATGCCGCTTCTGCTTTAGTAGGAATTAGAGATTACAATGTTTACAGAGGAAGAAAAAAATATCCGTGGGATGGGCAATACACCCGTTCTGGCGATGTAAAAAGACAGGGTGACCAATTAGCTAACTTTAAGCAAGGAGCTGGAGATTACGGCGGAATTGCAGGTTGGAGTGATGATGGCGCCGATATTACTGCTGAAGTAAAATCTTATGAGCCTAACGATTTTGGCCTTTATGATATGGCCGGAAACGTAGCCGAATGGGTTGCCGATGTATACCGCCCAATAGTTGATGACGAATTTAACGACTTTAACTATTACAGGGGAAATGTTTATACAAAACACGCTATTAACGAAGATGGCTCTGTAAAAGTAGTTGGTTTAGATGAAATAGAGTTTGATACATTATCAACCGGAAGACTGGTTGCCAGATCTTATCCTGGTGATATTGCACAAGTACCGGTAACCGAAGAGGATACTTATATGCGTACCAACTATACCGATAGTGATCAGCGTAATTTCAGGGACGGTGATAAAAGTTCAAGCCGTTATTACCAATCATTTCAGGAAGCTGAAGACGATTCCCAACGTATGTATAATTCGCCAACTTACAACGTAGCAAATACTACAGATACAACGGGAACAAACACACGTGGATATGACACTGCTGATAGAACTACCCTTATTAGTGACGAAGTTAGAGTTTACAAAGGAGGTTCATGGAGAGATCGCGCGTACTGGTTAGACCCGGCACAACGTAGATATTTCCCACAAGATATGGCAACTGACTATATTGGATTTAGAAATGCAATGTCTCGAGTTGGTTCAAAATCTTTAGATGATAATAAAAAAGCAAGAAATTAGAACTTCTAATCTTCTAAAAATTATGATAAAAGCCCTATTTGTTTAGGGCTTTTTTTATAGCTTTAATTTTAAAGCCCTGGACTAACCTAATTATAAGCTTAGAAAACGCGAAATATGAAAACAGCATTAATCCACCAAAGATTCCTGGTAAGTACAGGAATCTCTACCGATACCCGAAATATTGAACCCGGAAGCATTTTCTTTGCTTTAAAAGGAGCCAATTTTAACGGCAACGAATTTGCCGCACAGGCCATTGCCAAAGGAGCCATTTGTGCGATTGTAGACAACAAAGAAGCTGCGCTAAATAATAAAGAGTATATAGTTGTAAAAAATACCCTCGAGGCGCTTCAAAGCCTGGCCAAATTTCATAGAAAATTTTTAGCTATTCCAATAATTGGCATTACGGGAAGCAATGGAAAAACTACCACCAAAGAACTTATTTACAACGTACTTTCTAAAAAATATGCTGTCACCGCCACCCAGGGCAACTTAAACAATCATATTGGGGTACCGCTTAGTCTACTGGCAATGGATGAAGAAACCGAAATTGGATTAATTGAAATGGGCGCCAACCATCCCGGCGAAATTGAATTCCTTTCTAAAATTGCAATGCCTGATTATGGACTAATTACCAACTTCGGTAAAGCCCACCTAGAAGGTTTTGGAAGTTTAGATGGTGTTATACAAGCTAAAACCGAATTATACCGGCATTTAAAAGATAACAAAAAGCTAATTTTTCTAAACCTGGACGATGTAATTCAAAGACTCGAAATAAATTACAAACACAACTTTAGCTTTGGAAGTAATAGAAAAGCCCAGGTAAAGGTGGATTATCCCGAAGCCTCCGATTCAGCTGAATTAATCTTTAACGATACTAAATTCACAAGTCAGTTAAGTGGCACTTACAATGCTAAGAATATGGCCGCGGCACTTTGTGTAGGTTTATACTTTAAAGTTCCTTTTAACGAGATAAAAGAAGCCATAGAAAGTTATAAACCCTCAAATAACCGCTCGCAACTAATTGAGCGCGATTCAAATAAAATCTATTTAGATGCTTATAATGCCAATCCTACCAGTATGATGGCAGCATTACAGCACTTTAATGATTCGAAAACCAATACTACCAAAATTGTTATTTTGGGTGATATGGGAGAACTCGGTGCGGCTTCAGAAACCGAGCACCAGGTTGTGGTAAACTTTTTGGAAAACGCCGATATTTCTGAAATCTACCTGGTAGGAAAACAATTTAAGAAAACTACTACCAACAGGCCAAATATCATAAAATTTGAAAATACCGAAAACATTAAAAAACACTTACATCTGGCCGAATTAAAAAATTGCAGTATCCTAATTAAAGGTTCAAGAGCTATGGCTTTAGAAGAAATCCTGGAAGTTTTTGAACCTAAAGTTTAACCTCTTTTACATTTACAAAACCATAAGCACTAATTTCCAGAAGAATTAATAGTAAGCTATCTCCCGGGATAATTTCGGCTACTTTTAGAATATTTACATTACCTGAAAGAAATACACCAGGGGCGGCCTCCATTTCGTCGCCCAGCTTTTTATTTGCTTTTCCCAACTGTTCATTAATATGAGGCTTCAGGTCTAACTTCATTTTGTTTTTAATCTTTTTATAGATTAAAGTATTAGCCAGCGTCTCCAGCGAATTATCCATAAACCAACTTTTACTTTGGCCTTCAAGTTCGTACTCTTCTACATCTATTACCTGTTCCACCTCATCAAAGCCGAGTTTTATATGGACTAATAAGGTTACCTCTTTATTTTTAAAAAGCGTGGTGAGAGTTTTTAACTTTAGGTTTAAGGTGAGATCAAAATTTGGCTCCTGGCTTTTCCCTAGGTTCGCTCCAAGTACTTCAGCATAGTTTTTTACAGTGCCCCTGGAGTCTTCCATCCCTATTTGCTCTCCTACCAATTTTTTTTGAAGTACATCTTCTAAAACTCGATAAGTAATTTTTACAGGTAGGTTTATTTTTATATTATCTTCATCTAAAAGCTTATCCATAAGTAAATTTTCTGTTTGGTTAGCACAAGTTTACCTTAGATACAACTTAAGTTATTTCTGCTCAAATATTCTGAAAATGCAGTTAAATTTAAAGACATGAAAGATCTTTCAATTAAAAGTAGGCCATCTCTGAGTATATAAAACTTGATCAGGAAGTAAGAGAAACCGGAGCAATAAAAAACTATATTCTGTGCAAAATTCCTTCAAATTTCATTTTAATTTTTATTCAACTTAAAGGGGTTTAAATGAAATCGAAATATTTACTTCAGAAAAAATAAATATTTATATTATTCACTTTCAGAAGGTTAACTCTAAATTACGGAAATCCGTAAAAAACTAAGTAACAAAAGCTTTAAATTCGGTACACATAAGTACAAATAGATCTGTATTTGAACTTATTTTAATTTGGCAATTAAACAATGCCGGTTGCAAAAGCGTAAACTGAGTAGGGTCTGTTTTGAGCTTTATGTGGCCGGCATTTTTATTTAAGCCCTCTCATTTTTCTCTTTTTTAAAGTAATGCTTAAGAATCCAACCTCCCAAAAAAGTTGTTATGAGAGAAAAACTACCATATACAATGGCCACCAGGCTAATATCTTTATCTTTTAATAACTGATTGGCAATAAATAAAGCCAGCACACTATTTTGCAAGCCCATTTCAACCGCAATTGTGTATGCAGAGCTATGCTTCAGTTTCATATGCCTGGCAGCAAAATAACCGGCTATTATCGTGGTGAAATTTAAAATAATCAGGGGAATAAAAAGATTTAAATGTTTTAAATATTCTACATTTCGTTGATTTTCATCAAAAAAAATAACAACAATAAAGGCTAATAACATTATGGCCGGTAAAATATAACGTAACGCTTTATGAAATTTTTCACCAAACTTATGCCCAAATAACTCGTTTAATAAAATTCCCGCCATCACGGGCAAAATAACCGTCAATAAAACATCGGCCATAGTTTGCCCAAAACTCAGTTCTACTGCTGCCCCGTTATTTCCAAAAACCGCAAAACTAAACTGAATTACCAGCGGAATGCTGAATAAAATAATAAAACTATTAAAGGCCGTGAGCGAAACCGAAAGCGCCACCTTTCCTTTTAGCATTTTAGTGACAAGATTTGAAGCGGTGCCCCCGGGACAGCCCGCGAGCAACATAATCCCAATTTTATAAACAGGATCTATTGGCCAGAAAAAGATCAATAGAAAAGCAATAAGTGGCAATAAAAATATTTGAGACAACAGGCCGGTAATTATTGCTCTTGGGTGCGCAAAAACCCTTCTAAAATCTTTTATACAAAGGTCCAGACCTATCCCCAACATAATTAGGGCGATAGAGAGAGGCATAAAAACATCGGCAAATTGCTGCATATTCTTTTAAAAAGAAATCCAAGTTAGTATTTTCAGAAATAAGGTCAAATCGCTTCTTTTAATACGGAAATATAAATTTTTGAATTCTCTCTTTAGAAATTTCTGGATTTGCGCCTTCTTCCCCGGCTACCAAAGCACCTACGGCACAAGCAAAATTCAGTGTACTTTGGGGCTCTTCTTCTTTCAATAATCCTGCGACTAAACTTGCTAAAAATGAATCTCCCGCGCCTACGGTGTCTTTTACCTTTACCTTAAACCCACTATTATAGAAACGTTCTCCATCTTTTAATAAAAGTGCACCGTGAGGGCCTTTTGTAATGCAAATGTTTTTCGTATTAGTTTTCTCTGAAATAAATTGAAGATTTTGCTCTATAGAATTATAAGGGGACCCAAGTAATGCAGCAATTTCAAATAATTCGTCATCATTGAATTTTATAAAATCTGCCTGATTCATAAGATTTATTAAAACCTCTTTTTTATAATATGGGGGACGTAAATTAATATCAAAAATTCGATACTTTGCTACAGGTAAAAGTTCTAAAAGTGTTTCCCGACTTACCTTATCACGGCAAACCAGGCTTCCAAAGATAAAAGCATCTGCCTGCTGTACCGAATTTTTAATTTCTTCTGAAATTTGAATTTTATCCCAGGCTACCGGCTGCGTAATCTCATAGGTAGCCGAACCGCTTTCCGAAAGTTTTACGTTCACCACTCCTGTAGGATATTCAGCGTCCTTGGCTATATTTTCAGTTTTAATATTTTTAGATTCCAGGAAAGAAATTAGCTTTCTCCCTTTTTCATCATCACCTACTTTACTAATCATTTCTGTTGAAATTCCCAATCCCGAGAGCCTGGAAGCCACATTAAGCGGAGCCCCTCCAATTCTCTTCCCGTCTGGAAAAACATCGTATAATATCTCGCCGAAGCAAACAGCCGTAGGTTGTTTCATTTTAATTCTTTTTAATGGTATTCTTCAATATTTTAACTGAAATTATTCTCTTGCCAGTGATAATTCTTCACCAAGTTCCTCCAGGGTTTTTCCTTTCGTCTCGGGCATCATAAAAATTACAAAAAGAAGCTGAAGCACCATCATAAAAGCAAAAAATGCGAATACATAGCCCGGGCCAATGGTTGTAAAAAGCACCGGCACCAAAGAAGGTACAATCGCGGCTAAAACCCAATGGGTAGAGGAGCCAAATGCCTGTCCTGATGCTCTTAAATGATTGGGGAATATTTCAGAAATAAACACCCAAATTACTGCACCCTGGCCAATAGCATGTGCTGCGATAAATAAGAAAAGGAAAATTGGAACCCAAAGTCCGCCCCAATCTAGGAAGAAGGCTGCAGCTACCAGAGATAAGGAGACGATATAACCTATAGAACCAACAAACATCAGTTGTTTTCTTCCTACTTTATCGATTAGAAAAACACCAAGTAGAGTAAAAAGCAAATTCACCACACCTATTCCAATACTGCTTAATAGCGCCGTATTAGCCTCTAAACCCGCCGATTCAAAAATTCTTGGTGCGTAATAAAGAAAAGCGTTTATCCCCGAAAGTTGATTAAAAAATGCTACTAAAAATGCCAGGATTAACGGGAAACGATATTTTTTCAGAAATATATTTTCACCTGTAATCTGATTTTCAGACTGTTTTTGAATGTCTAGCATTCTTTGTTTAAGATCGGCTTCGGGATTAATTTCCTGAAGAATTTTGGCAGCTTCTTCATTTTTGGACTTCGAGATTAACCAACGCGGACTTTTAGGAATAAAAATTACAAAAATAATATAGATAAATGCAGGGATGGCTTCTACCCCAACCATCCAGCGCCAGGGTTGTGCACCGGTATCTCTAAGTAAATAATTTGACAAATAAGCGATTAAAATACCTAAAACTATATTGAACTGGTAAAGAGATACCAGCCTACCCCTATCTTTAGGGGGCGCAATTTCTGAAACATAAGTAGGAGCCGCGATGGTTGAAGCCCCTACACCTAATCCGCCCAGAAATCGAAAAACCGCAAACGTAATGGGGTCATTAGCGAAGGCTGAACCCAGTGCAGAAAGGAGATAAAGCATTCCTATAACCAATAAGGTGTTTTTTCTTCCGAATTTATTGGTTGGAATTCCTCCAAAAATAGCTCCAAACACGGTTCCCCATAAAGCCATTGCCATCACTATCGAGCCATGAAAAGCATCAGAAGTTCCCCATAAATCCTGAAGTTGCTTATCGGCTCCCGAAATAACTACAGTGTCAAACCCAAATAAAAATCCGGCCAGGGCAGCGCTAATAGACCATACGAAGATTTTATTCATAATTTAATTAGATGTGGAAATCTAAGCTAACAATAAAATTTAATTTCTTATTCAAAAAGAGCAATTTATAAGTCCCGTGAAGATTAAATTGCCTGATATACTAACTTTTATAAAATCTAAAAATGAATACAAAAGAATTTCTATAAAATAATGAGCGTAATTTTTACATTTATTATATTTGAATTCTAAAAAGTTATTGCATTTGAAACCAGCAGAAAATTATCACAATATTCCGGAAGACTTTAAGGTTTTTAAATCTGAAGTAAAAGTTGCCTCTCCTGGAAGAATAAATTTAATTGGTGAACATACCGATTATAACCAGGGTTTTGTAATGCCCTCGGCTATAGACAAGAAAATATATTTTAAATTCAGGAAAACCGCCAGCGATAATTTAGGCAGAATTTATAGTGAAACCTTTGATACTTATGTGGAATTTGACCTGAATCAAATTTTGAAAAGTAAAAACTCCTGGGAGAATTATTTGTTGGGGGTAATTGATGAAATTCAGAAATCGGGCAAAACACTTAAAGGTTTTGATTGTATTATTAAAAGCGAATTGCCCATTGGTGCCGGGATTAGTTCTTCAGCAGCGCTGGAATGTGGTTTTGCAGGTGGTTTAAATTCGTTATTCAATTTAAACCTGTCGCAAATGGAAATAGTAAAACTTTCCCAGCGGGCAGAAAATAATTTTGTGGGCAGTAACTGCGGAATTATGGATCAGTTTGCTTCAGTAATGAGCAAGAAAAATCATTTTATAAAGCTTGATTGTGAATCGCTGGAAGCAGAATTTATTCCGGCTGAAATTCAGAACTGTAAATTATTACTTTTAAATACCAATGTTTCCCATAACCTGGCCGATAGTGAATACAATACCCGCAGGCAGGAATGTGAAAATGCGGTAGCCATTATTCAGCAAAAATATTCAGAAGTAAAATCTTTAAGGCAGGTGACTTGGGAGATGTTGGAGGAATTCAAAGAAAAAATTGGCCCTACAAGTTTAAAACGCTGTCTTTATGTGCTGGAAGAAAATAGACGCGTACAGGAAACCGAAAAAGCTTTACGAAGCGGAGACCTGAGAGAGCTGGGCAAATTAATGTATGCTTCGCACCGGGGTTTGCAGCATCAATATGAAGTAAGCTGCACTGAACTGGATTTCATGGTAGATTTTTCGGAAGACAAAAGTTTTATTTACGGCTCCCGAATGATGGGCGGTGGTTTTGGCGGTTGCACAATTAATTTAATTGAAAGCGATAAAATTGATGAGTATATCACGGAAATAAAAAAAGCTTACCAGGATAAATTTAATATCACCCCAACGCCAATCACGGTGGTTCCAGATGAAGGAACTCAAATTACTAAAGTTTAAAAAAGGAAAAGATGAACACAGAACTGAACAAGCATCCACATAGAAGGTATAATATTTTAACTGGCGAATGGATTTTGGTTTCACCACACCGAACCAAACGGCCATGGCAGGGGAAAACCGAAAAAAATAACCAGGAAAAACGAGAAAGCTACGATTCTTCCTGCTATTTATGTCCGGGTAATTCAAGAGCCGGTGGAGAAACAAATCCCAATTATAAAGGTGTTCATTCTTTTGAAAACGACTTCCCTTCCCTCCTTCCGGAAGGACCGACTGATGATTTTAAAAACGGTCTCCTAAAAGCCGAAAGCGAAACCGGAATTTGCAAAGTAGTTTGCTTTTCTCCAGATCACTCCCTCACTCTTCCTTTAATGGATGTAGAAGATATTACAAAAGTGGTTGGCCTTTGGAAAAAAGAATTTAAAGAATTGGGCAGGAAAGATAATATAAACTACGTTCAAATCTTTGAAAATAAAGGTGCCATGATGGGCTGCAGCAATCCGCATCCCCACGGCCAAATTTGGTCGCAGAAATCTATTCCGACAGAAATTTTAAAAAAATCGAATCATTTTAAAGATTACTGGGAAGAAAATAAGAGCAGTTTATTAAGCGATTATTTAAAGCAGGAACTGGAATTAGATGAGCGTATTTTAGCGCAAAATGAACATTTTGTAGCATTGATTCCTTATTGGGCGGTTTGGCCCTACGAAACGATGATTGTTCCAAAAAAACACTATCAACATATTGGGCAGTTAAATGCTGAAGAGGAAAAAGCTTTTGCTGAAATTATTAAAAAACTCACCATAAAATACGATAACCTTTTTGAAACTTCTTTCCCCTATTCTTCAGGTATTCATCAAGCTCCAACAGATGGCAAAGATTACCCAGAATGGCATTTTCATATGAGTTTTTATCCGCCACTCTTAAGATCGGCTACGGTTAAGAAATTCATGGTAGGCTATGAAATGTTTGCCGGCCCGCAACGGGATATTACCGCAGAACAGGCAGCCCAAAATTTAAAAGAGCTTTCTGAAGTTCATTATTTGGAGCGGTAAGGAGTTTATATATAAAACGGAAAAACAAGAAGGACTTCATTTCCCTGTGAAGTCCTTCTTGTTTTTTAAGCTAAGTGCGATCTGATTTTTCCAGAATTTTATATATTAAAATTAATCAATTACCAAGTTTCTCCTTTTGTTAGTCCAGGCATAATAAAATATATACGCATAGCAGATCATCACTAAAATTAAGGCAATCTTAAAACTATAAGAATCGGTTAAAAAACCATAAGCTGGTGGTATTATAGCTCCACCAACTATCATTGTACACAATACTCCAGATCCCTGGGCTTTATCATCTCCTAACCCGTCTAAGGCAAGACTGAAAATTGTAGGGAACATAATAGAATTAAATAGCCCCACAGCAATAATCGTCCACATAGCTGCAAGTCCTACTGAAAAGGTTGATATAAATATCATACTTATCGCCCCTATTGCAAATACACTTAAAACCTTGGCAGGATTAAAAACAGTGGTTAAATAAGAACCAATAAACCTTCCAATCATAGCTCCCGTCCAGTAGAATGTTACAAAAACACCCACCACGGCCATATCACTGGAAGCAGATACACCTGTGCTCAATATCCAGCTTGCTATGGTGCGCATAAAAGACGTATCCCTTACTGTTTCAGCAAGATCAAGGCTTAAAAAATAGTTTACCATATAACTTCCCAGTGCAACTTCAGCCCCTACATAACAAAATAGACCAATGGCTCCCAGGATTAAATTCCTGTTTTTTAATACTCCCCGGTAATCGTTCGAAGCTTCTTTATCTCCTACTTTGGGAAGATTTACAAAAAAGAAAACGATCGCAATTATTATTATAAAAGCGGCAATCCCAAGGAAAGGTGTTTGTACTGCTGAAGCTTCAGAAATATAGTAGCTGGTTTGTGCATTAGCATCCAATGCTTCAATTTCGGCAGTGGTTTTTACTTTATCCTGCAGGATAAATAAGGCACCTAAAGCCGGTGCTATTGCCGTCCCGAGGGAGTTAAAAGCTTGCGATAAGTTAAGTCGGCTGGAAGCTGTCTTTTCAGAACCTAAAATAGTTACATAGGGATTAGCTGCAACCTGAAGTATGGTAATCCCCGCAGCAAGGGTAAAATAACCGAACATAAAAATTCCGAAGACACGATAGGATGCTGCCGGGTAAAAAAGCAGACAGCCCACAGCCATGGTAACCAAGCCTAAGATAATTCCCTTTTTATATCCTATTTTTGATAAAATATATCCCGCTGGTATAGATAGCAAGAAATAAGCACCAAAGAATGCAAATTGTACCATTCCGGCCTGGAAATAAGAAAGTGTAAAAACTTCCCTTAATCTAGGTATGAGTGAGTCTACGAGTACGGTAATAAAGCCCCATAGAAAAAAAAGGATTGTTACAAATATAAAAGCTGTACGATAGGATTTCTTTTGGTCCATTTATTAATTATTTTCTATGTAAATTTCTTTATTCGGCTCACTACTCATATAAAATTTTAGCTCTCCGCCAGCCATAATATCGCTATGGTCTACAAACGGGTTTTCCAATACTTCGCCATTAAGTTCTACCTTTGAAACAAAAACATTCTCTGCAGACTGGTTATTGGCAATAACCGTAAACGTATTACCATTATCGAGATTTATTGTTGCCTTATTAATCGCGGGACTCCCTAAAGCATATTGTGTAGAACCGGGTGCCACAGGATAAAAACCAAAACTGCTAAAAATATACCACGCACTCATCTGGCCAAAATCATCATTCCCGCCTAAACCATCAGCACCGGTTTGGTATTGGTCTTTTAAAATCATCCTTATTTTATCCTGCGATTTCCAAGGCGTATCTGTCCAATTATACAAATAAGCAACGTGATGTGATGGCTCGTTTCCGTGCACATAATTCCCTATAATTCCTTCACGGGAAATATCTTCAGTATCCTCAAAATATCTGTCGGGTAAATCCATAGTAAATAGGGAATCTAAATGTTGAGAGAATTGCTGCTTTCCTCCCATCATTTTAATCATTTCCGCAGGTTGATGTGGAACATAGAGGCTGTAATTCCAGGCATTACCTTCAATAAATCCCTGCCCGTGGGTATTTAGAGGATCAAACTCTTCTTTAAAACTTCCATCATCCAGTTTAGGTCTCATAAAGCCCGATTTACTATCATAAACGTTCTTATAGTTTTCAGATCTTTTGCTAAATTCATCATAAACCTCACTATTCCCTATTTTTTTCGCTGCCTGGGCTATTGCCCAGTCATCGTAAGCATATTCTAAAGTTTTAGAAACGGAGGCGCCGTTTTTATCTTCAGGCACATATCCTTTCTCCATATAGTATTCCAGTCCATCATAATAACCTGTTTTGGCAGTTTGCACCATCGCGTCCAGTGCGCGCTGCTTATCGAAACCGGTGTTTCCTTTTACGATGGCATCGGAGATTACTGAGGCACTGTGGTAACCAATCATACACCAGTTTTCATTAGCATAATGTGACCAAACTGGGAGCATATTATGTACACTCTGGTCATAATGTGCCAACATAGCGTTTATCATGTCACTGTTGCGATCTTGTTGTAATATATTGAAAAGCGGATGCAAAGCACGATAAGTATCCCATAGTGAAAAACTGGTATAATTAGTAAAACCTTCGGCCTGGTGGATATTCATATCCAGCCCCCGATATTTACCATCTACATCCATATATTCGGTAGGGCCCAGAAACGCATGGTACATCGCGGTATAAAAATTGGTCATTTCGGCATCATTTTCAGCATCAACCACTACTTTATTCAATTCTTTATTCCATTGTTCACGTGCCTCGTCCTTCACTTTATCAAAATCCCAATGAGGAATTTCGGTTTTCATATTATTAAGCGCTCCTTCTGAACTTACCGGGGAAATTGCCAATTTAATTTGAAGTTTTTCTTCGGCTTCCATGTCAAAATCAAAATACATCCTGATTTTTTCACCTGCTATTTCCGGGAAATTCTCATCCTGGTCAAACTTCCTCCAGAAACCATTATAAGGTTGTTTATCATAACGTGCCCGCCCGTAATTTTTAATGGGTTTATCAAAGCTCATGGCAAAGAAAACCTTGCGAGTTCTTGCCCAACCGTTGGTTTGTCTAAAACCTGTTATTAAGGTATCATTTTCCACCCTAACAAAGGTCCAAACATTTTTATCATCGTAATTGTAAATGCCAGACATCAAATCTAAAATGACGTGGGTTTCATCCTTTTCGGAAAATGTATATCGGTGCATTCCCACCCGGGTGGAAGCCGTCATTTCAGCTTCAATATCATAATCTTCCAACAAAACGTTATAATAGCCGGGTTCAGCAGTTTCATTTTTATGTGAAAAACGGGAACGGTAACCGCTATCTGGATCAGTTTCTGTTCCCGGGTTCAATTTTAATTCGCCTGTGGTGGGCATTATTAAGAAATCGCCCAAATCGGAATGGCCAGTACCGCTAAAATGGGTATGGCTAAAACCAACTATCGTAGAATCATCATACTGGTAACCCGCACAATATTTATAAACATCGGGATTGTATTTGCCATCTACGGCATAAGGAATGGTGTCGGTATCTGGGCTTAACTGAACGCTTCCAAAAGGTACCGTAGCACCCGGATATGTATGCCCCATTTTGGCCGTACCAATCATAGGGTCTACAAATTGAGCGAGATCTTTTAGATCTTCATTTGAAGATGAATTATTTTCTTTAGTAATTTTTTCTTCCTTTCCGCAGGAAAAAAACAGCAGGAACACTATAAATGTTCCTGCTGAGGTAATAAAATTATTGTTGAATTTCATTCATTTTTAGTTTATAAAAATTGAAAGCTAAACCTTACACTTTATAGTTCATTTGTCAAAGAATACGGGAAATCTGATTTTTTAGTTCCTCGCTTCTTATTAGGTGTATCCCCCATTTCTATATCGATCACTGCTCCTTTCATCAGTTCTTTATGGCTTAAGTAATTCTTTGTGTAATCCTTTCCATTTAATTCCATTTTCTGAATATACTTATTGGAATCACTATTTTGAGGAGCATTAATAATAAGCTCGTTTCCATTTTCAAGTTCTACTGTTACTTTTTTGAAAAGCGGAGCACCCATTACGTATTCATCTGTTGCCGGGGCAACGGGATAGAAGCCCATTGCCGAAAATACATACCAGGCAGAAGTCTGTCCATTATCCTCATCGCCACAATAACCATCTGGAGTAGGTTGGTACATTCTATCCATTGTTTCTCGCACCCAATATTGAGCTTTCCATGGTTCACCTGCATAATTATACAGATAAATCATATGCTGGATTGGTTGATTCCCGTGTGCATATTGTCCCATATCGGCAACTTGCATTTCCCGAATTTCGTGGATTACCCCACCGTAATAGCTTTCATCAAAAACCGGTGGCATTTCGAAAACCTTATCCAGTTGATCTACAAATTCTTTTTTACCTCCCATTAGGTCGATTAATCCTTGCGGATCGTGAAATACCGACCAGGAGTAATGCCAGCTGTTCCCTTCGGTAAAGGCATCTCCCCATTTAAAAGGATTAAAATCTTCTACAAATTCTCCGTTCTCTTTCTTCCCACGCATTAGCTTGGTTTCTGGATCATAAAGTTTTTTATAGTTAAGGCTTCGTTTTTTATAAAGTTCAATTTCCTCTTTGGGACGATTTAGTTTTTTTGCTAATTGATATATAGCAAAATCGTCATAGGCGTATTCTAAAGTTCTGGCGGCATTTTCATTGATACCCACATCATAAGGAACGTAACCAAGATCCTTATAATATTCAGCCCCCGCACGTCCTACGGCGGTCATAGGCCCTTCATTGTTGGCTCCATTTAGAAGTGCTTCGTATAATAGATCAATATCATAATCAAACTTCCCATCGGTTTTTAAATAAGCATCGGCAACAACTGAGGCCGAGTTGTTTCCTACCATAATATTCCTAAGTCCCGGGCTGGCCCACTCTGGCAACCAACCGCTTTCTTTATAAGCATTGGCCAGGCCTTTTTGGATATTGGCATTTAGTTCTGGGTACATTAGATTTAAGAAGGGAAATAAAGAACGGAAGGTATCCCAAAAACCGGTATCGGTAAACATATAACCCGGTAAAACTTCTCCATTATATGGGCTATAATGCACCACTTCACCTTCAGCATTGTATTCATAAAATTTTCGTGGAAAAAGCAAGGAACGGTATAATGCTGAATAGAATGTTGCTACTTCATCTGGAGTTCCGCCTTCCACTTTAATTCTGGAAAGTTCCTTATTCCATTCTTCGCGGCCTTTTTCTTTTACGGTTTCAAAATCGTCATTTCCAATCTCTTTCAGGTTTAATTCGGCCTGGTCATAACTTATAAATGATGAAGCTACCTTTGCATTAATGACTTCTCCTTTTTCAGTTTTAAAACTGATTACACTTCCAACGTGTTCAGCCTCAACTTCCAGGTCTTCCGAAATTTCTTCACCACTAAATGTATGCGAAGCAGTAAATTCTTTATCGAATTCTATAATGAAATAGTTCTTGAAATTATCTGGTACTCCTCCACTATTTTTAGTGGTATACCCAATTATTTTATTTTCTTCAGGAATAACCTTTACATAAGAACCCATATCCAATGCATCTATAACCACATGCGAACTATCAGATTCCGGAAAAGTAAAGCGGAAACGGGCTGCTCTCGACGTAGGTGTTATCTCGGTAGTTACATCATGATCGGCAAGATATACGCTGTAATAGTGCGGATTTACTTTTTCAGATTTATGTGAAAACCAACTGGCCCGGGCATCTTCATTAAAACGAATTTTTCCGGTTACGGGCATAATAGCAAACTGGCCATAATCATTCATCCAGGGAGAAGGTTGATGCGTTTGTTTAAATCCACGCAGTTTATCGGCAGTATACTGGTAGGCCCAACCGTGACCCATTTTACCGGTTTGTGGTGTCCAAAAGTTCATTCCCCAGGGCCGGGCAATGGCCGGGTATACATTTCCATTTGACATGCTTGGCTTAGAATCTGTTCCCATAAGTGGTCTTACCCAATCTACAGGATTTTCAACCTTCTCTACAAGGTAATCCTGCGCAGTGGCAAAAGTTGCGAAAAAGCAAAACGCAAGGACAAAAAAATTAGTTTTCATATAGTAATATTTTATTTATTTATTGGATTTGGTTTAACTCCTTCATGAGTAATGACTACCGGTTTTATATGACCATTTTCATCAAAATACATTCTATCAATACAGGTCATCCTGGAGTCACGCGCGGTTTCCCCTCCCGGACGGCGGTGATAGACAATGTAATAATCATCTTTGCCCGGGGTTTTTATTACCGAATGATGTCCGGCGCCATTAGCAATCTCTGGATCTTGTTGCAGTATGGTTCCTATTCTTTTAAATGGGCCGGTAGGAGAATCGGCAATAGCATAGGCAACACTGTAATCGGGGCCGGTCCAGCCGCCCTCAGACCACATAAAATAATACTTCCCATCTCGCTTAAACATAAACGGTCCCTCTACGTAACCTTCTGGGGTCACTTCTTTAAAAATTTCACCATCTTCAAAAGATTTGAACCCGGTAAAGTCATCATTTAATTTTGCTACGTTACAATGTTGCCACCCCCCGTAAAACATATAGTATTCGCCGTTATCTTCAAAGACGAACTGGTCTATAGGCTGGGCTCCATTATGAAATTTACCAATTAATGGCTCCCCTAAATGATCTTTGTAAGGTCCTTCTGGAGTAGAAGCTTTTGCCACACCAATACCTCCTAGCTCATCATCACTTTGAATATCATTAGCTGCAAAAAACAGGAAATAATCTTCATCCTTTTTAATAATGGCAGGGGCCCACATTGCACGCTTAGCCCATTTTACCTCGGCAGTATCAATTATTTTTTCGTGTTTCTCCCAGTTTACCAGGTCTTTTGAAGAAAAAGCATCAAGAAATACCTGTTCCTCATATGGGGCAGAATAAGTAGGGAAAATCCAGTATTTATCGTCAAAAACAATCCCTTCAGGATCGGCATACCACCCTGGAAAGACAGGATTGTTATTCTTTTCCTGGGCATTGATTTGACCACTGAAAAGAAGAGTAGTCGTAAAAAATATTAATATCCAGGCTGTAGAATTTTTCATCTTTTCATTATTGCCCTTAAACTTCATATTTGTTCCAGTCCATAACCTCATTCCGGGTTTCAGGATCCATAGCTACCTTTAATAAATCTTCATCGTATTTCATCCCATGTTTTTCTAAAATATGGGAAGGCACGCCGTCCCAAACATTCGGTGTATTGCCGCGATAATCGAGGTATTTGAAACCCGGCTCGCTCGTAAAATAGCCTGTAACAACCAGATCTCTGAAATTTCTAAAAAAAATCGAACCCTGTGAATTTTTCTCAAAATCTTTAGGATAGGCCATGTGATTTATAATTTCCATCTGATTTTCTTCTGAAATCTCGTTAAAAGCTGCGTCAAAACGCTTACTACTTTCTCGGTTGATCCACAATAGGCCACCTCGCATTGGAAGTTGATGCCCTGGTATATCTTTTACAATAAATTCGATAAATTCCGGCACTCCTGCTTCACTAGCGGAAACGGATTCTTCATCTTCAGGAACAATGATGTCTGCCAGAATAATAATGGTGGCCATTTCTTCTTTAGAAAAAAATTCCTTTGAATATATCTCCTCATCCCTTTCTTCTTCTGCAGGGGTTCTTCCGTATCCTTCTTTTTCTTCTATTATATCACCTTCTTCGATAGGTGCTTCTTTATCAGTTATACAACTACCAAGGAAAAGACTGGAAGCCATTCCTCCCATAACTAATGTTTTTAATGATTCCCTTCTATCCATAATTTACACCTTTATACATTTCCTTTTTTAAGCTGTTCAGTTAAATAATCGGTAGCACGCCAGGCCAGTGCTAAAATCGTCCAGGTTGGGTTTTTATCGGCTTGAGAAACAAATGGACCTCCATCCATTATAAATAGGTTGGGAACATCGTGAGCCTGATTAAATTCATTTACTACAGAGCTGTTTGCATCCTTACCCATCCTGGTTGTACCCACTTCGTGAATAATTTTTCCTGGATTTTCAAGTCCGTAATTTGTTTCTTTTCCTGGTTTGTCCCCTAAGGGAACAGCCCCCATATTATGCATTACCTCTTCAAAAGTATCCTGCATATGTCGGGCTTGTTTGACTTCTTCATCGGACCAAGAGTAATTAAATTTCAACACCGGAATGCCATACTTATCCACCGTATGATTATCTATTTCACAATAGTTTTCTTTTCGGGGGATACTTTCTCCCCGGCCTGCCATCCCAAAGGTAGCACCATAGAACTTTTTCACGTCTTTCTTTAGTCCTGTTCCGTAGGCATTGCGGGAAGTATCCCCGGCAATTTCTTTTAAGGCCTGTGTGTTAAATCCAAAACCATATGCTGGCATACTCATCCCGCCCCAATATTCTATATGATAACCCCTGGTAAAACCAAGATCTTTACTATCATTTAACCACCAGGGGGTATACAGGTGCATTCCACCTACCCCATCTTCGTTATAACGCTCCCTATCCATAAGCTGGGGAATAAATCCCATTCTGGAAGAACCGGTAGAATCGTGAAGATACTTCCCAACCACACCGCTGGAGTTGGCAAGTCCGTTAGGATGCTGGGCCGATTTTGAATTAAGTAATATTCGTGCTGAACTACAAGCACTGGCGGCCAGAATTACCACCTTGGCTTTAATTTCATAGTCTCTTAAATCTTCTTTATCTATATAAGAAACTCCGGTCGCTTCACCATCTCCATTGGTTAGGACTTCTCTTACCATCGCGTTTACATAAAGATCTACATTGCCAGTTTCCACAGCCGGTTTTACCAAAACCGATGATGAAGAAAAGTCAGCATAGGCCATACAAGAACGAGAACACTGATTACAGAAAAAACAAGCGCCTCTTTCTTTATTCACGGGCTTGGTAAGGATTGATAGACGCGACGGAATCATAGGAACTCCGGCTTTGTTCGCTCCCTTTTTGATGTATAATTCGTGAAGCCGTGGTTTGGGTGGTGGTAAAAAAAAACCATCGGGTTCATTAGGTATATTTTCTTTGGTTCCAAAAACACCAATTAACTTATCTACCTTATCGTAGTATGGCTTTACGTCTTCATAACCTATAGGCCAATTATCACCTTTGCCATCAAAATCTTTTCGTTTAAAATCCAATGGTCCGAAACGTAGAGAAATACGTCCCCAATGGTTAGTTCTCCCACCTAACATTCTGGAACGAAACCAGGCAAATTCGGTATTTTCATTTTGTGTATAAGGTTCTCCTTCCAGTTCCCAGCCACCATAGGCCATATCGAAATCACCAAAAGGTCGGGTTGAACCTGCTCCTCTACGTGGAGATTCCCAGGGCCATCGAAGTTGTGTACGCTGTTCCTTATTTGCAGGATCAAAATCAGGCCCAGCCTCCAATAAGGCTATTTTAAAACCTGCATCGGCCAGTAATTTTGCAGCCATACCACCACCAGCTCCGGAGCCTACGATACACACATCATATTTCGTAGCTTGTTTTTTTATTTGAATTGACATTGTTTTATTTTAAAAAAATTATTTTATATCACCTTCCTCTTGTATTGGGGAGTGAATTTTTCTATTTGGTCTAAAGCAATCGCATAGGCACCAAGCATAATAGCATTATTAGTACCCAATCGGGAAATTCCTATTGGTATTCCTTTCTTCTGAAGAACCTCAACTTCCCTTGAAGAGAATGGTACTTTTATTTTCTTTGTGGCCGAAAGATAAAATTCCTTTTTACTGTCTTTTTCTTCGAATGAAAATGCTTGAGACACTATACGTTTAAATTTTACCCCTTGCCGGTTTTTAATATCCCCATTTAAGTGTCTCAAAATCTGCGGAAGCAATAATTTAGCCGAACCTGAAATTCCACCTCCAATCACCACCGCACCATCAATTAGGGTAATGATATTTGCCAATGCTTCTGCAGCTACTTGCGCTACTTTATTATAGGTATTGATAGCCGCATCCCTGTGACCTTCTTTATCTCCAATTGCAATTTCGAAAATATCTTTAGGACTTAGATTTCCTTTTTCTCCTGAGAGTTCTTTATAGTAATACTGAATACCACGAACACTGACACTTTCCTCTGCTATAAATTCTGATTCCAAAAGATTTCTCATTAACCAAACTTCACCACCTGCCGAATTATCACCAATACAAATTTGATTATTGATAACGATGCCACCGCCAAACCCGGTACCTAGTGTAACCCCGATCAGGTTTTTAAAATCTTTATTTATTTCATAATCCTGAAATCCTTGATTGATTTCCTTTAAGAACCCCCCAATAGCTTCTCCATACGTAAAAAGATCACCGTCGTTATTGATAAAGGTAGGTAGGCTAAAATAATCTTCAAGCATAGGTCCTAAAGCCACACCCTCTTTGAAGGAAGGAAAGTTAGGTGGATTTAATATTACCCCTTTTTTATACTCAGCCGGACCTGGAAATGCAAAACTAATTGCCACTGCTTTCTGTGGAAGCAAAAGTTCTTTTACCTTTTCGAAACCAGTTATGAAGGTTTTTAGACATTTTTCTAAATCATTAGATTGTGAAGGAAATGTTATTAAAGGCGTGATAGGTTCCCCCCCCCTTAAAGCCGAAAAAACAAAATTCGTCCCTCCCGCATCTAAAGTTAAAACTATCCTTTTGTCTTTGAATATTTTCATTCTATATTTAAGTATTCATTTTCTTCCTAATTAACAGCTCGTATCACCTTTAAGCCTTCCTCTACTGCTACCTCTGATTTAAATATGCAATAGAACATACGACCAGATATGCTATTTTTATAACTGAAAAAATTTTAAGAGCGTAACCTTGATCTTAAGTTAATTTTTTTTCATTCATTAACGTTATTTAACACCTGCTAAACTTACTAAATCGATTTAGGTGAAAAAAGCTTTTGTTTAATAATATGAACCGAATTTGTAAAATTTAACATTTAAATAGGCTTATTCAAAACGAAAAAAATAGATACGCTGTTAAAGAAATGAAGTTCTCTAGAATTTTGTAGATTCTCTTGAAAAAAGAGTTGATTTCAAAATAACTTTATTGAAATTTTGAGGTGTATTTGAATTCTCGATAAGGCTTATCATAATTCTCATAAGATTTTCTGCTATTTCAAATCGTGGCTGTGAAATGGCAGATATGGATGGACTATATATTTTGAAAATTTCATGATCATCAAAAGTAATAAGGCCCAATTCAGTCAAGAAGTGAGGGAAATTTTCTTTAATTGCTTCCAGCCCACTTTGGGTAAGGTAATTAGTTGCAAAAAATATTGCATCCATATCATGGTGCATGATATAATCCCGTATAATAGCTTTAACGTAACTTACGGTATCAGGTCTGTAAGGAATAGCCAAAATATTTTCTGTTAAATCATATTGGTGAATAGCTTTTTTGTACCCTTCTAATCTTTCCAGCATTTGATTTTGCCCCGTATCAATAGTTATAAAAGCAATGTTTTTAAATTTATTTTTAATAAGATGAAGGGTCGCATTGTATGCCGCATCCTTATTATCAATTACGACATAGTGCGACTCCAAACCTGGAAAATACCTATCAAATAAAACCACTGGAATTTTTTCCTTCATCAAATTTTGAATGTCCTTTTCAATACCGGGACTCGGAATAATAATGTAGCCATCTATCTGTCGTTCTTTAAATAATCTCAAAAGATCACGAGACCTTTCATCATTGTTTTCATTGCTACAAAAAATTACTTTATAGCCTTTTTTATAGGCGATATCTTCGATTATTCTAGCTATTCTAGCAAAGAAATAATTCGAGATATCTTCTACCATAAATACGATGATATTAGACCTACCGGTCCTAAGACCTTGGGCCAGTTGATTTGGCTGATAATTGATCTTATTAGCATAATCAAGCACCTTTTGAGTCATCTCTTCAGAAATTTTCATCTCTTTAGCTTTTCCGTTTAAAACAAAAGAAACAGTAGTAACCGAGGTTTTTAATTCAGCTGCAATATCCTTAATCGAAGGTCGCTTTTTTTTCATTAATTATTCTTTTATAGAAAGGGCTAATATATATTAAATTCATTTTTAATGAACAACCTAACTTTTTCAAGAATCAACTTAATATATTTATTTAAACAAAAAGGTCGATTTATATCAAACCGACCTATTAAAATTTAAAAACTTTTCTCAATTTTCACCTTAAAGTTTTTTAATCTTTATATTTCTAAACCAGACGTCATCACCATGATCCTGAAGACCGATATAACCTTTTTTATCATCTCCTCCTGTATTCAGGAAGTTTTCCCAGTCTTTAAACTTACTATTAGCTACCATTTCTTTCCATTTATCGGTCCACAGATGGTATTCTACCACATTTTCTCCATTTTGAGAATGAACTACTGTACCGCGATATACAATAATTGTGGCTTTATTCCATTCTCCAACTGGTTTGGCGTTTTGGGGTTCTGCAGGGATTAGATCGTATAAAGAGGCTGACTGGCGATTTCCATTTTTCCCTAATTTTGCATCTGGATGTCTTTCATTATCTAGTATCTGAAATTCCGGCGCTGAACTATATATAGGTTCATCATCAATTTCCTCGGCCAGGTAAAAGATCCCGCTATTTCCACCTTCAGAAACCTTCCACTCAAGAGAAAGTTCAAAATCCTTAAATTCATCTTTATAAATGATGTCTCCGCCGCCACCGGCTTCCCCAGCTCCACTTCCCTGGACTTTCAGAGCACCGTCTTCAATAACCCAGCCCTTTGGAAAGGAATCTTTGCCGTAACCTCGCCAGCCTTCTGTACTTTCTCCGTCAAAGAGTAATTTCCAGCCTTCTTCTTTTTCTTTTGCTGAAAGTTCATTCAAACCTGCTTTAGTTGCTACTTCTTCCGAATTAGCTTCTATCCCATTATTCTTCTGGTCGTTATCAGCTTTTTCTTTTTGATCTTTACAGCTTGTGAAAACAATACCTAGAAGCAAGAGGGGTAATGCAATGGTTTTCTTTTCAATTTTAGGTAGATATGTCATATTAATTATAATTTAAATTAGATAATAATTTGCTTAGGTGAATTGTTTAAGATAATTTCCAGCCGTCCCGGTAATTATGTTTAATATATTGTTCAGCCGCTTCCCTGGCATTGATGGTAGCATATTGAGTATTAAATTTCGGATCTCCGTCTACAACAGTGAACTTGTCGGTAGTGACTACATTAATCTCTTCACTTTCTCCGATGTTGGTGATTTTCATATTCTTTCCATCCCAGTTTAATTTTTTATTCAGATCCTGTAAACGAACGGCTAAATTTCCCATTACTACAACCTCATTAAATGGTCCGGAATACCCGAAGTGAGAGCTAGCCTCAACCCGGTTGTTTTTATTTTCTTTACAGGCTCTTACCCAGTCCATCTCATGGCTTGTTTCAACACGTGGTATTATTTTTTTAGTCTGAGGTGGATTGTCCTCTCTTCCAATGATATAAGGATCACGGCCATATGTTCCACAAATAATGGTTCCTTTAGTACCAACTACCATAGCTCCTCCATCATTATCCCCAAGGACTTTTCCGGGTTTAATACCTTTAGGTCTTTCTGGCAATAATCCGCCGTCATACCAGGTTAATTTTAGTTCTGGTCTTTTTATTTTATTTAGCTTAGATTGTTCTGGAAAGTAATAAATTACTTTCTCTGCTATTGGAGCACTTTCTGTATTTACCTGGGAAGAACTACCTTGAAAGGCTGTAGGATGATCTAAATCAAGAGCAAAATATACAGGATCCATAATATGACATCCCATATCACCTAGTGCACCAGTTCCAAAATCCCACCATGCTCTCCAGTTCCAGGGAGTATATGCCGGATGATATGGCCTGTATTCAGCAGGTCCAATAAAGAGGTCCCAATCGAGGCTAGAAGGAATAGCAGGTTCGTTTTCTGGTCTTTCCAATCCTTGTGGCCAAATGGGACGGTTAGTCCAACAATGTGCTTCTATAGGGTCGCCAATTTCTCCATTTCGAATCCATTCAGCAAAAAGTCTGGTGCCTTCTCCAGAATGTCCCTGGTTGCCCATTTGGGTTGCCACACCTGTTTCTTTTGCGAGTTCGGTTAGGTAACGGGATTCATAAATAGAGTGGGTAAGGGGTTTCTGAAGATACACATGCTTGCCCATCTTCATACTCTCAGCAGCTGTTACCGCGTGGGTATGATCTGGAGTTGCAATTACCACGGCATCAATGTCATCGCCCATTTCTTCTAACATCTTACGGTAGTCCTTATACTTTTTAGCATCGGGATAATCATTAAAAGCTCTTTGGGCATATTTCCAATCTACATCGCAAAGGGCCACAATATTTTCTCCAGCCATTTCCCTTAGGTTAGCTCTTCCCATACCACCTACACCTATCCCGGCAATATTTAATTTATCACTTGGAGCCTTGTACCCAACCCCCCCAAGTACATGCCTGGGAACGATAGAAATACCGGCAGCTACTGTCGCTGTACGGCTTATAAACTTTCTTCTTGAAATACTATGATTTTCTTTTTTCTCTTCCATTTTAAATTGGTTTATCTATTTATGATTTACCTTGAAGCCTTCTTACCAAGAACAGTTTTCCAGACTTTTGCAGGGTATTCTCAAATTCTTATAATTAGGTTCAAATTCAAAAAAATATAACCGTGAATCCTCAAGAATTATAGGGAACGGTGTTGAGTATTGAGCTTACTCCCGTCTAGTCCTAAAACTTAAGGAATACCATTAATTTTATTTTAAAACATTTTTGCAGTAGAAATCTGCTATTGATTAAGTGAGGTTGGATCATCAATCGATTACCCTAAACTCAAATAACTAATTTTTCAATCTTATTTATTTCCTAACATTACAGATTCTATTAAAGAACTAAAAATAACGGGAATGAGGGGGTATCATTCCCGTTAAGGCTAATTAATCAACTAAAACTAACTATTCAACTAAAAACTATTAAATTAATATCCAGGATTTTGCGTTAAAGCAGGATTTCGCTGCATTTCAAGTTCAGGAATAGGAAACAATAAGTCGGTTTCCGTAATTGTTCCTCCAAAATTATTTGTTGCTCCCACCACATCCACAAAATTAATTTCGCCATTTGCAGATCTTGGGAATTTTCCTGTTCTAATTATATCAAACCAAATAGTAAATTCGAAAACCAACTCTCTAACTCGTTCCTTTAATACTTCGTCTACGAATTCCTCCTCTGACAGATTCAAAAGTGAGCCTCTTATAGCTTCCGGATCTTCTTGCCAATAAGCTCTTCCCCTTACTTGAGCAAGATAATCTACAGCTTCCGCTGTAACTCCTTCCGATTTCGCGATAGCTTCAGCAGCGATTAACAAAACATTAGAATAGGTATAGATAGGTGTGGCATTATCGCCAAGCGCTGTCTCATAAAGAGCCTCCTCATCCTTCCACATATGTGGAGCAGTCTGAAATTCTACTTCTTCCCCGTTAGGAAGAATATCCGATGAATGAAAATATTGCTTCTCTTGAATCCTCAAATCTAGCCCCTCCTTATAAGAATTCAACAAATCAGTAGTTGGCCTGTAAGCATTATTTACAATGGCATAAGACACCTCTGGAGAAAGCGAAACGGGGTAACTATAAGCCGGATAAGGACTATTAGCTATTCCAATTTGGTATTCATAATAATAAATGAATTCATTTTCTGGAAGTTTACTGTTCTTTATTTTGTTGTAAGCTGAACCATTTTCGGCTAATTCGTTATTGGAATTAAAGCTATGTTGAGTAAGGTTATACACTCCAGAATTTATAACATTTCTGGCAGCTTCCGCAGCCTCTGAATAATAATCTCCGTCTCCCGCTTCTCCGCTTCTGGTTAAATATGCATCAGCCAAAACGGTTTGAGCAACACCTTTTGTTATCCTTCCATTATTATTTGGTATAGTGCTACTAGATAAGCCATTAACGGCAAAATTGAGATCTTCTATTATAAGTTCATATATTGCTCCAGGACTACTCCTTTCCAATTCCAGGTCTCCCAAACTCTCGTAAGGCTTTGTAATCAAAGGGACACCTCCGAAAAATCTCACCAGGTAAAAATAATTCAAGGCGCGAAAATAATGTGCCTCTGCAAGATATTGCGAACGCTCCCCTTCGGAAAGTCCTTCCACTTCAGGAATATATTTAATAGCCGTATTTGCCCTTGAAATACCCAAATACATATCAGACCACATACCATTAAAATATAATGAAAGATTGGTTTCATCATAAGTCAATTCCTGAGCATATCCAACATGAACCTCCTGCCCTTTATAGTCGTTATCAACAAACCCCGAAACATAAGGACCAAACATGATCCTTGTTCCCGCATAAATGTCTCCAGGATATAATTGCATGGCCCCAGTCCTATACAAAGCATTAACTGCATCTCGAGCGTGTTCTGGCTCGGTAAAGTACTGATCTAAAGCAATTTCGTCTACCGGAGTTTCTTCTAAAAAGTCTTCACATCCCGTTGTAAAAAGGACGATTATCAACAAGTAAAATATATTATAGTTTTTCATTTTTTGAATATTTCTGTTTAAAAATGCACGTTAAATCCTAATGTAAAAGTTCTAGGACGTGGATATTGGTGAAAGAATATATTCTGTCCCCACTGATTCCCTCCCCAGGAAGAAGCTTCCGGATCATAGCCACGAAATTCATCAGAATGAATCACAAAAGCATTTTGCACATTGGCATATACACGAAGTGATTCGATTCCCATATCTGAAACTAGATGCGGATCCAAAGTGTATCCTAAAGCAATTAAATTCCCACGAAGAAACGAACCATCAGCAAGCCAACGGGTGTCAATTTCACTATTCTGCCCCGAATACGGTGCATTTCTGATTTGCTGCACCATTGTATTCTGATTGTCCGGCGTCCATGCTTCATTAAGTTGACTGGCCAACCCACTTGATAATCCAGTTCTATCCTCTGATGAGTGAAACATTTGTTGCAAAATATCAACGCCCGCAACAAAGTTCAGATCCACTGTTAAATCAAAATTTTTAAAATAAAAATTATTAATAAAAGAACCATTCCAGTCTGGAATTCCATTACCAATTATTCTTTTCTCCTCGCTACGCTTAGCCACACCAGGCACAGCTCCTACTAGAGCAGCTTCCTCTGCCTCATCTGTGTTCCAGGTCCCAAGTCGGTCATAACCCCAGAAAGAACTAAGTGATTCTCCCACACGTAAGATTGTCTGGCTTCCTGAAACCCAATTAGGGCCAGGAAAAATATCTTCATCGTTCACTCCTAAGCTCTCTATCGTATTTTTATTATAACTAAAATTTAAATTACTTTCCCAACTAAAGTCGTCTGTCCTAACAGGAAAAGCTCGCAATAAAACTTCAATACCTTCATTTGATACAGAACCAATATTATCTCTAACCGAACCGAAACCAGTATGTGCTGGAATTGGACGATCCAAGAGCAAATCCTCTGTTAGTTTGTAATAATAATCCAGATTTACTATTAATCCCCGGTTAAACAATTCCAAATCAAGTCCTATATCAAATTGTTTTGTTTTTTCCCATTCCAAATCTGGATTAGGTAACCTATTAACATAACTCATAGACGCCCGTGAGCCGTTGATTAAGGTAGTTCCTGAAGAAAGGGTTCCCAAGGATTGGTATGTTGGAATTTCGGTGTTTCCGGTAATTCCATAACTAGCTCTAAATTTTAATAAATTAACAGTACTTTCCATATCTTCCCAAAAAGACTCTTCAGATAACACATACCCTACACCAACTGATGGGAAAAAACCATACTTATTATTTGCTCCAAACCTTGAAGAACCGTCCATTCTACCTGTGAACGTGACTAAATATTTTTGAAGATAATTATAACTTCCCCTAAAGAAATATGAGTTCATACTCCATTCATCATAACCGGATTCAGGTGCTCCGGGTTCGCTGGCTGCTTGTATCCTATTATAACTAAACGTATCATCAGAAAATCCTGTAGCACTCACATAAAAGTTTTTGGCTAAGTTCTAATTAGCATATTGAATAGTTGTTGTTTGTACTCGTACCATGCGCTATTTGAAGCAAAGGCAATGGCTGTAACTGTTGCCATTTTACTGGTTGAGTTCTTGATTTTTTCAAGTACCAAGAACCAATTCAAGTAATTCTGTAAGTATTTTGTAGCTACCCCATTGAAAGAATCCATGAACTTTCTCAATCTCATATCCATATTGTTTACATTCTGGACATGGTACACCTTATCTACGGTTCGCTGTCCCTTTGAGGTGTTGAACTTTTTATGGGCAATTGTGTTGGCTTTTGCAAAAGCACCATAACTTCTATGGCTGTCGCTGCAGAGTACGTCAGCTTTATCAAGTTTCCCTTTAAGTATTCTATTCAGATCCTCTTTACTGATACGACCTCTTGTGGCCACTTTAAAGTCTTTGTTTCCAGATCTATCACAAGTTGCCACTACAGCTACTTTTTCATCACTTATGCCTGCTTTGCTTGCTTTTTCTCCTCGCATTTTCGGTTTTCTACCTAAATGACGTCCTCCTTTTTCTGAGTAGGCAAAGAACAGGTCATCGCTTTCGACTATGCCCTGAAACTCTTCTACCGAAACACTGGAAAATGACGTGAGCAATTTATGTCTCCAATCAAAGGACGTTTGAATTGATATCTCCGTCTCTTCTGCACTTTTCCTGATACTGTAGCCCGACAACAAACAGTATAAATACCGATTTAACTTCTCTTTCTTTTTTATATTATACCAAAACTTACCTGTGGTCTCACTGAAATTCTTCTTACAGCCATTGCAAACATAGCGTTGAACGCCTTTGAGCTTGCCATTGGCACGAACACGCTTTTCTGAGCAATGAGGACAGGTAACTGCTTTTGCCTCGTTGCTGTCCTTTACTTCACTTTCTTGCAAAGACAATGATAGCAACGAAGCCACTATCTCTTGTTGAACAGTCGCTGGACTATTAACGAAAAAATCCCTGAAATCTGAAGGTATCATATCTATATAGTTTTACACAAATATAAGACATATTCATCTTAGAACAAAGCTAAGTTTTTTGATGTCCTTTGCTGCCAACTTAACCCGGCCACAGCATTGATACTATGATCACCAAAGTCATTGTTATAAGTTAAATAATTTTCCTGCTGCCAATAGAGACTTCTACTATTACCCAGTGAAGCAAAGCCATTAGGAGAAGAAATATTGGCAAGATCTGTAGGACTATAGTTTTGCTCATTAAAAACATTCCTATCAAAACCTATTTGTGTTCTCAAATCCAAATTCGGAAGGATGTGAAATTCAGTAAACAAGTTTCCGAAAATTTTCGTTCTATCTCTCTCACGCTCTTGCGTTTCTAACACATGGACAGGATTAGCCATTGTCTCTAAACCATACGGATCGCTAATCATACCGGTATTGCTCCATGTTCCATCCGGAAACCTTACCGGAAAAATTGCCGGCATCTCGATAATAGTCCTCCTTGGCACATTACCACCACCGCCTTCTTCAATCTCATTTTCAGTCGTGGTGTTTACCAGCAAATTAACACCTACAGAAAGCCATTCTTTAGGATCCGCATCATACGCTATCTTTCCACTGATCCGTTCCTGAAAACTGTTAAGCATAATTCCCTGCATATCTGCATAGTTAAGAAATGCTCCAAATGATGAATTTTCACCTCTGGATCTAAAAGAGAGTTGATGATTGTGCGACACAGCTGTTCGTGTAGCCTCTTCCTGCCAATCTGTATCGTACAGAGGATTTCCATTTTCGTCAAAAAGATTTGGATCATCTGCAGTAAAAGTCGGAATAGAAGAGTCGGAGTATTGTGAATGATTATCAAAACCACGTTCCAGAACCTCCATAAACTCACTAGAGTTTAATAGATCGAGTTTTTTGGGTAAAACTCCAACACTAACAAAAGCCTCATATCCAATGGTAGTTCCTTCAGATCTAGCACCTCTTTTTGTACTAATCAACACCACTCCATTCGCCCCTCTAGCCCCATAAATAGCAGTAGAAGACGCATCCTTCAACACTTCCATGTTCTCTATATCATTAGGGTTTAAAAACTGAATACTTTCCATTACTACACCATCCACCACATAAAGTGGATCAGAAGAAGAGTTAACCGTTCCAATTCCTCTTATAAGTACACGAGGACTGGAAGACGGAGATCCAGAATTTAGAGCAACTTTTACACCAGCTACTCTACCTTGCAACC
Source organism: Salegentibacter salegens (assembly GCF_900142975.1). NCBI lineage: Bacteria > Pseudomonadati > Bacteroidota > Flavobacteriia > Flavobacteriales > Flavobacteriaceae > Salegentibacter > Salegentibacter salegens. The sequence goes on along the minus strand of NZ_LT670848.1, from coordinate 270,469 downwards.
CCTGTAAAGGATTTGAAACCGGGCCTCTTGTTAAATCTTCACCACTAACAGTACCTATGGAACCTGTTAAATCTGATTTTTGCTGCGTACCATAACCCACAAGTACTACTTCATCCAGTGCCGCAGCATCCTGTTCCATTACTATATCTACAACAAGATTTTCTCCAATACTTCTTTCAATTGTCTCCATCCCCACATAAGAAAATTGAAGCACAGCATCTGTAGAACTCACCTCCAGAGAATAATTACCATCAAAATCTGTTTGTGTACCATTATTAGTTCCTTTTTCCCTGATGGTCACCCCCGGAAGAGTCATGTTGTTTATATCTGTAACTGTTCCTGTTACGACTTGTTGCTGTACTAAAGTAACTGATTCAGGAGACGCATAACCGAATCCAAAAATAATTAAGCAAAAGAAGAGAATACAAAACTTCTTCTCTTGCCAACCGAATAAACGGTGCCTTTCCTTTAAAACAGAGGCCTTCTCTGGCTGAATTTGTGTTTTCATTTAATAATTTTTTTGGTTAGAATAATTAAAACTAAAATGATTTAGTACTGTTTAACGAATAGTATTTAGCTATATATATTCAAAAAAGCTAAATTTTAGACTTTTAAATCCATATTTCGCATATACTTAACATTTATATTTTTTAACAAAAGCTAATGTAATAAAACGTTTTAGTTAAAAAAAAATGTTAATCATTTTTTTTTGTTAATTTTTGATAATATTCGTCCTTAATTACAAATACCTACTATTAAACCCTGGCTCATATCCTGAAATTATGTATATAATAATCTTAGGCACAACTAGGCTTACGTGAATAAAAAAGAGATTCAACTTGTTAAAATTGTAAAAATCTACTGGCTCTATGTTGAATTTCTGTAAGAACCGAATCACCTCAAACAAAACTTTATTTAATATTCAATTAATTCATCAAAAAGAATTAATTGAATATTCCTCTTTTGCCTTCACTGTTTAATACATCAAAACAGTGAATATCTGCAATAGGAACCTTTTCTCTTTATTTGTTTAAAGCCTTAAATGAAACTTGAATCTTTATATTGGCTAACCGACAAGTAGAACATTACCCAGCGACATCTCTACTTCTATCTATGGACAGGATCCCGATAGTATTATCACCTTAAATATTCTTTATAGATGTATACTCTTTATCTTTTAACCATTTTCCCTCTGTTATCGGAATTTTCACTTAAAAGATTTTTTGGGTTAAATCTATTTTAAATGGCGGAGTTTTAGGCACCTTCTTCTACTAACACCACCTGAGGGGCTTCCATCTCTTTTCGAGCGACTCCTAAAGATAAGCCACACTACCGCTTTTCCTATTAGGAGCCATAATGCACACATCTAAAGTCACCCCCCTTCCCTGTCTGGAGCACCACCGTACCCAGGTGCATGCTTACCTATGATTAGTAGTAATATATTCTTCCTTCCTTTCTAACAGAATTCTTCGTTTATAACTATTGCTATTAATACTATTTAATTAAACCACAACTCCATTTAAATTGACAATAGACTGTAAGAACCTTATTGCAAAATATCATCATTGACTCTAACTTCCCTTAACAATATTCCGTTCTTCTGTAAACTAAAATATATAACATATTAGTTAAGTTTTCCTACAATCTGTTTTCCGTGATAAGCCGAAGCTCCCAATAAATTATGTATTTCTGAAAGATTTTCGGAATTAATTTTTCCTGCCGGCATTATTTCAATTCTATTTGATGAGGTTTTAATCATCTCTTTTAAAACGCCACGTCCTAAAAATGCCGTTTCAGCTCCCCCGGAAGTAAGCACGGCCGATATCCCTTTAATCCCTGTCAATTCTTCGAGTGCTTTTAATAGATCAGGAGTATTATCTATAGCTTTATGTATCACCACATTTAAAGGAAGCGCCAGTTTGGTTAAAATGGATATTACATCAATATCCAGAGTTTTATCCGCCTTTAAAGCTCCAAAAACGACTCCCTCTACTCCCAATTTTTTACAAGTAATAATTGCTTTTTTCATCTCAATTATTTCTACTTCAGAATACAAAAAATTACCGGCATGGGGACGAATCATCACCCGTATAGGAATATGTAGTTCTTTTAATACCTTAAGGATTAAATCTTCTGGTGGTGTTAATCCCTCAAGATGTAAATCGGCGCAAAGTTCTATACGATCTGCCCTTTCTTTTCCGCAGCAATCGCCTGTTCTAGAGTTTCCACACAGGCTTCTTTGATGTAAGGTCTACTCTTTGACATTCCCTGATTATTTTAATAAGCTTTAAGCGAGTATATTCAACCCCTTCAAGGTTATATTTCGAATACACAGGTTTGACCAACTCATTTGTATTAAAAATATCCTATCATTCATTCCCAAAAGAAGTGAAAATGGGAAGATCACCGTCCTCCCTTAGTTCCACCTATAAGTAAAATAATCAGGTTATTTAATAAATTTCAAGATTAGAAACTACAGGGCTTGCCCTGGCATCTTTAAAATTAATCTTTATTGCCTTAGTTTTTACTGAAGGGATTTCAAGAATTCGCTTATATCCTATACTTGTACCTTCAGCAACCTCTTTCCATTCGCCATCTACTTTTGCTTCCACATTAAAGCTTATAATTCGCTGTCCTAATTTTATATACTCCTGAAGCAAAACATAATTCACCTCCTGTTCTTTTTCAAATGCTACTTCTACAGAAGATTGGATAGTATCATCATTGGTTGCCCAGAAAGTTTCAGGATCTCCATCGATCAAATTTTCGGCAGAAAAATTTTCATTTTCTCCCCGATAGTAACTTACCGAAACTTGTGCATTTTTAGCTAAATTATTGGCAAATACACTATCAATAATTCTGCGCATTCCCAGTAATGACTCCACATCATTCTCGTGGAAAAGTCCGCGTTTATCTGGTGGAACATTAAGTAACAAGGTTGATCCCCGCCCTACAGACTGAAGATAAACCTGAAATAATTCTTGCGGAGTTTTAACCAGTGAATCCTCATTTTCGTGGTAAAACCAATCCGGACGAATAGAAGTATTAACCTCTGCAGGGATCCATTCGGTTCCATCTTCAGAACCGGTTTACAGAATATCACCAATTCCTGCTTTCCCCGCATAAAGGGTATCGGGCGTAATCATATTCCAATTGGTTTTTCCTCCAATTCCGTCTTCATTTCCTACCCAACGAAGATCGGGCCCGGCATCACTAAAAAATAATACTGATGGTTGAATCTCTTCAACCATCGCTAAAGTTGTTGGCCAGTCGTAATAATTTTGTTTGTCTATACGCCGTTCTTCATCAGCTCCTCCGTAATAACCGTCACCGCCATTGGCGCCGTCAAACCACATTTCAAAAATATTCCCATAGTTAGTAAACACCTCTTTAAGCTGATTTCTATAATATTCAATATAAGATGCCTCCCCATAATCGGCGCGGTTTCTATCCCAGGGAGAAAGATAAATTCCGAATTTCAAACCGTGTTCCCGGGCAGATTCTGCAACTTCTTTTACCAAATCTCCTTCACCATCCTTATAAGGAGAATTGGCTATATCATGTTCAGTATAATCCGAAGGATACAAAGCAAAGCCATCGTGGTGTTTGGCAGTAAGGATCACCCCTTTAAAACCTGCTTTTTTCAAGGTTTGCATCCATTGGTCTATATCGATATCTTTTGGATTAAAAACCTCCGGGGATTCATCTCCATATCCCCATTCTTTATCTGTAAAAGTATTGGTGGTAAAATGAATAAAAGCATTCATTTCCATATTATGCCAGTCCAGTTGCTCCCGGGAAGGTGTTGGCCCCACTGCTTCAGGCGTTTCCACCTGTTTATTTTCCTCACAGGAAAATGCCAGTGTTACTATAAAAATACCTGCTATTGTTTTATTTAGTTTCTTAAACATTTTTGTCTAATTTTCTATGGAAAAAGCGATTGCTGCACTGTTCTTAGCCGAACGAATCTCTTTAGGAAGCCTAATCTCTACATTATCTCCCTTTATTTTAAAGTCAACTTTTTTACCGGTTTGAAGTAATCTGATCTTTGCATTTTCTGAGGGTAAATTTTTAGCCCAGCTAACTGATTTCGGAATTTCTTTTCCTTCTTCTAAAATTACAATTGTATACTGTTTATTCCCTTTTTCAGTAAAAAAAATATTCCCATCCTGATAATTATCTATAGCGTGAGTATCGTAAATAGCCTCCCCATTTTTATCCAACCAGCTTCCTATCTTTTCCAGTTTATCAATTACTTCCAGAGGTAAAGTTCCATCGGGCTTTGGACCAACTCCTAAGAGCAAGTTTCCTCCTTTGGCAACAACTTCAATAAGATTATGAATAACCGCGGTAGGCGATTTAAAAGGATCGTTTGGTACATATCCCCAGTTATTACCCAATGGCAAACTGCTTTCCCAGGGATTATCCAGTTTGGTTTCAGGAATTTTACGCTCGGGGGTTTGATAGTTTTCGTAAGGGCCGTGCACTGTGCGATCTGCAAAGATTATCCCCGGCTGGGCTTCCCTTGCCATTTCTGCAATTTTTGGCATATCTATCTCCTGGCTGGCTTCAGGAATTGGAGCTCCCCAGGCCCTAACCTCATCATTTACCGTTTCTTTTGGCCGTATCCAGCCACCATCTAACCAAAGAATATCAATACTGCCATAATCGTGCATCAACTCGCTAATTTGGTTGAAGGAAAACTCTTTAAATTTATTCCAACGCCAGTCGTATTTCTCAATGTCGTAGTTTGCATTTCTATTTGGCGTGGCATATTTATCCCACCAGAAATATTGTGAATGCCAGTCAGGTTTTGAGAAATACGCGCCAATCATAAAGTCCTTTTTCCTAAAAGCTTCAAAAATATGTTTCGCTACGTTGGCTTTGGGATGATTTTGAAATGGGCCATTGGTAATTTTATAATCTGTTTGCTGGGTATTGAACATATTAAAACCGTCATGGTGCTTCGTAGTAAAAACCATATATTTCATCCCGGCCGTCTCAGCTGCATCTGCCCAGCTATCAGGATCAAAATTTACCGGATTAAAAATTTTATCTAAGTTCCAGTACCATTTCTTATAATCGTTATAAGCAATAGTGCTATCACGCTCTATCCATGACTCTGAACATAAATTCCAGGATTCCATAATTCCCGGAACCGAATACACTCCCCAGTGGATCAACATTCCAAACTTCTGGTTTTCCCACTTTGAAAGTTTTTCCTTCACTAAAGGATCTGTTGGTGCCATATAGGCTTCAGATCTCTGGTGCACACCCTGCTCATCCTGTGCCTGGATAAACTGAAATGTAAACGCCACGGCAAAAACTAAAACGGCTTTAAATTTATTGATTTTCAGCATCCTATAATTTCTTTATTTATTAATAGTTATATTTTCTGATAGTTCAAAAGTAGTTTCCAACCTAATATCTTCAGAAGAAGCTCCTATCATTACTTTAAATTCTCCTGATTCTGCTACTTGCTCCATATCCACATTAAACAGGGATAATTCTTTCGGAAGGATTTCAAAATTTATGGTCTTAGTTTCGCCAGATTTGATTGAAACCCGTTCAAAGCCTCTTAATTGCTTCACGGGGCTAAGTACACTACTCACCATATCCCTTAAATACAGCTGTACCACCTCATCTCCATCTTTATCGCTGATATTCTTAACTTTTAAACTCAGATTCACTTTAGTATTGACGCCCTTAGCTTCTACAGATACCTTTAAATCTGAATATTCAAATTCTGAATAACTTAATCCGTAACCAAAAGGATATAATGGTTTAGCATCTATTTCTACATAATCCCTGCGTTCCGGAGCCCAGTGATTATAATAAACGGGCAACTGCCCTACAGATTTTGGAACTGAAACCGGCAATCTCCCTGCAGGATTAAAATCCCCGAACAGCACATCGGCAATGGCATTTCCACCTTCCTGGCCCGGATACCATGCATCCAGAATAGCAGGGGCATTTTCTGAAGACCAGTTTAGCAATAAGGGCCTGCCTTTAATAAGAACTAAAACCGTTGGGGTACCTGTAGCGACAACGGCCTGTAATAATTCCAGTTGTTTCCCCATTAATTGTAAGGTTGAGCGATCGTAACCTTCACCGCTTTCCATATCGCTTAAAATTTCATCTTCTGAAGAAGACACCATTGCTGCTCCAGTTTCCTGATATTCTGTTTTGAAATCCCGCGCACTGGAACCTCCTAAAACAACTATGGCAACTTCAGCGCTTTTGGCTGCCTCTATAGCTGCCGGTATGTTAGTCTGAGTGGTATCACGTACGGCGGTTCCCTTTACATACCGAATGTTTGCCTGTGGCATTTTATTCTGAATTCCTTCCAGAAAAGTAACGATATTATCTTTTGCCTGAGGTGCCGTATAATCTCCCAACTGGTTATATTGCATATCGGCATTAGAACCGATTACCGCGATATTTTTAAGATTCTTACTTAACGGCAAAAGCTTATTTTCGTTTTTTAGCATAGTCACCGACTGTAGAGCGACTTCCCTAGCCAGTTCTATATGATCTGGATTTCGAACAACGCTTCCCGCATTTTCAACATCAACATAGGGATTATCAAAAAGTCCTAATTTAAATTTTACCCCAAGCACTCTTCTTACTGCTTCATCTATTCTATCTTCAGAAACTTTATCTGCTTTTACAGCACTCATTAGAGCATCATCAAAACCATTTCCTCCAAGATCTGCATCTACACCGGCATTCATAGCAACTGCCGCGGCATCTTCCTCATTAGCAACAATATGGTGGCTTCCCAGAAGTCCTTCAATACTCCCAAGATCTGAAATCACAAAGCCCTCAAATCCCCAATCTTCTCTCAAAGTATTCGTGAGTAATTTTTTGTGGGCTGTACTTGGGATTCCATCAATAGAACTATATGCCGTCATAATGGAAAGGATTCCCAGATCCACCGCTTCCTTCACCGGATACATAAAATTCTGGAATAAATCTCGTTCACCTATATAAACCGCGCCGCCATTATGCCCTCCTTCTGAAACTCCATACGCGGCAAAATGTTTTAAAGTAGCAGCCACGTGCTTTCCATTTCTAAGGTCTTCTGCTGTGTTTCCCTGAAATCCGGAAATTATAGATTTTCCCATTTCTGAAATTAGGTAAGGATCTTCGCCAAATGTTTCTTCTACCCGGGACCATCTAGGATCTCTTGCCAAATCTACTATGGGACCATAACCCACATTTGCACCCTGTGCTCTTATTTCTTCGGCTATAGCTTCTGCCATTTTCTTAATGAGATCGGGATTCCAGGTGCTTGCCTGACCAATTGCGGTTGGGAAAACGGTAGTCCCAACGGCCATATGACCATGCATGGCTTCTTCTTCCAGCAAGAGAGGAATTCCCAGACGACTGTTCTCCATTACATATTTTTGGATCTCATTCGTGATTTTAGCCGCTTCTTTGGGGTGAAGGCCGGTTTCCAGTGTTTTTTGCGTCCAGGGGTCTGCCCTAAGCAATCCCCACAAACCGCCGATATGCCGGGTTTTAATTTCTTTTTTATAAAGCTCACTAATAACTGCTTTATTCCTACTCTTTGTATACATCTTCCAACCAAGTGGAGTCGTGAGCTGACCTATCTTCTCCTCTAAGGTCATTAGAGCTAAAAGATCATCTACTCGTGCTTCCACACTTAAAGATGCATCTTTATAAGCCGCATTTTTTAGCTCCTGACTTAGCAGAACATTAGAAATAAGTAAAAAACAAATGCAAATTTTTTTCATCAATTTTATTTTAAAAAGAAAACCGGCCGGTTTTCAGAGGGTGTAATCTCAAGTCTGTCTAGACTTTGAAAATTAAATTAAAATTTTTAGACTAGATTATGACACAAGAAGAGATTAAGGAATTAAAGGAAAAAGCATTAAAACAATTTTTATCAGGAGAATCCCTAACCGGCAAAAACGGCGCTTTTGCTCCAATGCTTAGGGAGTTTATGGAAGAGGCCCTGGAAGCAGAAATGTCTTCGCACCTTTCCGATGAAGAAAAAGGCTCAAAAGCAGGTAATAAGCGTAATGGCAAAGGCAAAAAGACCCTAAAGAGCAGCCAAGGGGACGTCACCATTAACACGCCCCAGGATCGTAACAGTACCTTTGAGCCGGAGATCGTAGCGAAACGCCAGCGTATCCTGGCCGATAATTTAGAAAAGCAGATTATAGGCATGTACGGGATGGGCAATAGCCTGCGGGATATCTCAGCTCATATAGAGGAAATGTATGATTCCAAGATATCCACACACGTTCTAAGTGATATTACGGACCGGGTGATTCCCAAGGTTAAGGAATGGCAGGATCGCCCCTTGGAGCCGGTATATTGCATCCTATGGCTCGACGCGATGCACTTCAAGGTACGCGAAGAAGGCAAAGTAAAGCACAAGGCCTTGTATAATATTTTAGGAATAAATAAAGCTGGAAGAAAGGAAGTGCTGGGTATGTATATCTCGGAAAGTGAAGGGGCCAATTTTTGGCTTCAGGTGCTGACCCAATTAAACAACCGTGGCTTAAAAGATATTCTGATTGCCTGTACGGATAATCTTACGGGCTTTAGTGAAGCCATTCATTCTGTTTATCCCAAGACTGATATTCAGCTATGTATTGTCCACCAGATCCGCAATAGTATGAAGTATGTGGCCAGTAAGGATCAAAAAGATTTTATGAAAGACCTTAAACTGGTGTACAAGGCTGACACCAAAGACCAGGCTGAATCGGCTTTACTGGATCTGGAAGAAAAATGGGGCAAAAGATATCCCATAGTGATCCGTTCCTGGAATGATAACTGGGACCGATTGAGTGCTTATTTTGAATATACCGCACCCATTAGAAAACTCATATACACCACAAATGCCGTAGAGGCTTTTCACCGGCAGGTAAGAAAAGTAACCAAGACCAAAGGCGCTTTTACCAATGATATGGCACTATTGAAGCTGGTTTACCTAGCTACCAGAAGAATTGAAAAGAAATGGAACGCCCCACTGCAGAACTGGGGTTTGGTAGTTCAACAATTAGCTATTAAATTTGAAGGTCGGCTAGAGTTGGACTTAGCCACCAATGAAACGAAAAACTAAAATTTTCTTCTCCCGGGGGTACCCCCGGGAGAAGAAGCAGACAGAGTTGAGCTAACACTCCCAACTCATATACACCACAAATGCCGTAGAGGCTTTTCACCGGCAGGTAAGAAAAGTAACCAAGACCAAAGGCGCTTTTACCAATGATATGGCACTATTGAAGCTGGTTTACCTAGCTACCAGAAGAATTGAAAAGAAATGGAACGCCCCACTGCAGAACTGGGGTTTGGTAGTTCAACAATTAGCTATTAAATTTGAAGGTCGGCTAGAGTTGGACTTAGCCACCAATGAAACGAAAAACTAAAATTTTCTTCTCCCGGGGGTACCCCCGGGAGAAGAAGCAGACAGAGTTGAGCTAACACTCCCCTAACTAATACATTTAATTTCTTGTTTAGGCTTTAGCCTTATAAATTCTATCATTCTAGATAAAATTTTCGTTTTTAATAAGACAGTCCTTTATTTAAAAACCACCATCCTTTATTCCTTTATTATTCTGGATTTTACTCTTCCAGGGCCTTATATAAGAGCAGTCATCTTTGTAATTTTATTGTTCAACATCTCACCATATTCTAGTGGTTAGTAAATCTGGTCCCTAAGATTGGATAGCCACATTGTAATTTTCCGCATTAGTTGATTGTTCTGAAGTCATGTAAGTTAATCTTCTGGGAATTGTTCCGTTGGTAACATTTCCCTTGTTATAAAATAGATTAATGAATAATTTCAGTGCATATGTGTAGTGTTTTACTCCTATTCTTCAATAAATAATAGTTCATTAGCGTTAATTAAAGCATCATGGTTAATAAAGAAGGTATTAATTGGATTATTATCAAGAAATATTTCTCCGCCTTCCTTATTCATAGAAGCTTCTTGTTTTCTTATTAAAAGGCGTTCCCGGGGATAGAAATCTGTATTTAATTTAATATCAATTTTATCAAAAATTGGTGCCGTTAAGGAGTAAGTAGGTTCAGCTGGCACTAGTGGATAAAAACCCATCATACTATATACTGCCCAGGCACTCATCGTACCAGTATCGTCATTGCCCGGCAAACCATCGGGACTATTTTTATAATATCCTTTTAATAACTCTTGGACCCTTTTTTGAGCTTTATGCTCACTTCCGGGAATAAAATTATACAGGTATGGATAAGCAAAATCGGGTTCGTTTGCCATATCAAATTGTCCTTCATTAAAAACAGCATCCAATTTCTTCTCGTAAGCCACTTTTCCACCCATTCGTTGCATTAATCCCTCTGCATCGTGCGAAAGCATAAAAAGATATTGCCAGGCATTGCCCTCAATAAATCCAGGATTTTTGGTGAAATTTGCACCGGCCAAAGGATCAAAACCTTCCAGCCAGTTTCCGTTTATATGTTTAGGTTGAAGAAACTTTGAATCTGAATTATATAGCTTTCTATAAGAAATCGATCGTTCTTTAAATACTTCATGATCTTCTTTTTTCCCTAACTCTTTCGCCAATAATGCAATTGCATAATCAGCAGCATTATATTCTTGGGTAACAGAAACAGGACCGGGCACTCCCATATCTACACTTACATAGCCATTTTTTAAATATTCTTCAAGGCCGGGCCGTAGAGGATTTTCTTCAATCTGAGTAGCACTTTTTAGCATGGCCTTATAAGCTTTATCCACATTAAAATCAGTAAGTCCCCGTAAATAGGTATCAGCTAAAACAATTGCCGCAGGATCACCAACCATAGTAAATGTTTCAGTTGAATTTAACTCCCATTTTGGTAACCAACCGTTCTCATCGTACATTTCAAGCATAGATTTCACCATCTCTATTTGCTCCCGTGGATAAAGCAAACTCATTAATTGATGATAATTTCTATAAGTATCCCAAAGGGAAAAAGTGGTATATCGTGTCCCTTCGGTTTTGCCAATTTTTCCTGTAGCGACTTCAGGGTATTCACCATTAACGTCATTCAATATATTAGGATGAATCTGAGTATGATATAAAGCGGTATAGAAAATGGTTTTTTCATCTTCAGTGCCCCCTTCAACCTCTACAACCCGCAATTTCTTTTTCCATTCTTCCTTTGTTTGCGCATATACTTCTTCAAAAGTTGAATCTCCTACTTCTTTTTCTAAGTTTTCCCTCGCATTTTCCATGCTTACATAAGAAACTCCAATCTTAACTTCCACTTGTTGTGGCTCACTAAAATCGTAAGTCATGTAGGCTCCAATGCTGTCCCCAACTACTTCTCGCGAAAATCCCTCCTTAATACGGGTTTTGCCATTGTAAGTCATCCATTGCGCTTCTTCTCCTTCATATTTATAAGGTGTTTTCCAGACCCCAAAATTATCAGCAGGTTTAGAAAATTTTGCAACAAAATAAACCGGATAAGCTGCTTTAGCATTATTATAACAGAAGCTTCCTATCATTCGCATCCCTTCGATCTCGGTAGGGGAAACTACATGCGCCATAGCACCCTGCTCGTTGGTTAAGCCCAAACCTAAATTCAATAAAATGTTGGATTTTCCTGCCGGAAACGAATACCGTGTAACCCCTGTTCTGGTGCTGGCGGTCGCTTCAACTTTCACATCATATTTATTCAAATTTGTCGAATAGTATCCGGCTTTTGCTGTTTCTTCAGAATAAGTGCTACCGTATTTTACGTGATTCGTTTCTAATGCTCCTGTGGTAGGCATGCTGATGATAACCCCCAGGTCTGGACATCCCACACCGCTCATATTTACATGGCTGAATCCGGTTAAAAAAGTATTTTCATACACATAAGGATTAGACAACCACTGGCTGTCTTTTTCTAAAGGGTTAAGGTCAATTCTTCCCGCAACATTAAAAGGCGAAACACTTGCCATCCCCCTTGGAGCAATAGCACCTGGGTTTGTCGCCCCGTAATTTGAAGTGCCGATAAACGGATTTACATAATTTACAGGATCAAAATCCTGCGCAGTTATTTTCAATGAAACTAAAATCAATAATCCTGAAAAAACAACTTTTAACACTGATCCCATATTTTCTATTTTACCTGAATTTCATCTAAAAATAACCATGATCCGCCGCCTTTTGGATTATTCTCCAGAGGCTCGACAGTTACCCGAACAAATTCTATATTATTTTGTGTATCAAATTCAACACTAAAATTCTCAATTTTCGCACTTGAATTATTCTGAAATTCACGTGTTATTTCTCCAACTTTTTCAAAAGTTTTTCCGTCTTCAGAAATTTCTACTTTAATTTTTTGTGGAAAATAAATGCCGGTTCCCTGCTCTTCAAGACTGCCAACTACCACCTCACTAAGTTGCGTTGGTTTCTCAAGATTTATCGTAATAACTGCAGGATTATTAATCCATCCCTGCCAGCGGCCATCCTTAAAATATTTACTTCCTCTTAGTACATCTACAAGTCCCGTTTCTTCTCCTCCTTTATAATTATCATTATATGGGTATTTATAAGTAACCGGTTTTGCTGCCGCCTTATGAAATTGGAAATCATTATCCATAATGGGACCCATAATTTCACCATTTTTAAAAACAGCGGCTTTTAAACAAGAACTTGATTCTATTTTAATCGGTTCTTTATAAATGGCAGAATTTTCGCTTAATTCTGAATCCCCCCTGGCATATCTAATTTCTACATTAGGAAATTCAGCTTTAAGTGCAGTGGTAATTTCCCCTGTTTCAAGATTAATTTCTGAATCTGGTTGAATAGCATAAGCACTTCTTGCATAATTAATTCCCATAATATCAAAACGCTCCATCATTTTCTGAATTCTAACAGAAAAATCTTCCCAATTCAATTTGTTTTCCGGGGTCCAAACCACCTCAGAAAGCGCAGCAAGTCTTGGAAAGAGCATATATTCAGAATGTTCTTCATTTGGCACATATTCTGACCATAAGTTTGCCTGCCCTCCAAGAACATGTTTCTTCTGCTCTACCGTCATGGAATCTAAGACAGGTCTAAATTCATAAACCCGATGCAGCGGGGTAAATGCATTAAATGCCACAGGCTCATGGTCTGGACTTCCCTGGTAATAGTCAAAATACAAATGACTTGTAGGTGTCATAATCACATCATGACCTTGTTTTGAAGCTTCCCAGCCACCTTCAAATCCGCGCCAGCTCATCACGGTTGCTTCTTCCGGCAGGCCACCTTCCAAAATTTCGTCCCATCCAATTAAGGTCCTTCCATTTTTATTTAGAAACTTTTCGATACGTTTCATAAAATAGCTTTGCAGCTCGTGTTCGTTGGCAAGGCCCTCTTCCCTTATCCTACGCTGACAATCAGGACAGCTTTCCCAATTTGTTTTGGTAGCCTCATCACCACCCACATGAATATATTTCCCAGGAAATAATTCCATTACTTCGGTAAGCACGTCTTCTAAAAATTCGAAAGTAGATTCTTTTCCTGCGCAATAAATTTCTGTAATTGGCCATACACCGCCAGATGGTACTGCTATAGGTTCTTCTGTACAGGAAAGCCAGGGGTAAGCTGCTATTGCACTCATCACATGCGCCGGCATTTCTATTTCAGGAATTATTCGAATTCCTTTTTCCCGGGCGTAGGCCATAATTTCTTTAATATCTTCCTGGGTATAAAAACCGCCAAAAGTTGCTTCTTCTTCTGGTTCATTTTCGGTTCTCGCATTCCAGTGTTTATCTTCCTGATCTACCCTAAAACCACCAACTTGGGTTAATTTCGGATATTTTTTAATTTCAATCCTCCATCCCTGATCATCTACCAAATGAAAATGCAAGGTGTTCAATTTTAAAAAAGCCATACGGTCAATATGCTTTTTGATATAATCCTTTTCAAAGAAATGACGGGAAACATCCAGCATATTGCCCCGGTAAGAATATTGGGGCTCATCTTTAATTTCAACATTAGGAATTAGCCAGTCTATGTTTGAAATTTTTGAAGCGCTTTCTATTTCTTTGGGTAGTAACTGTCTTATGGTTTCCAAACCATACACAAATCCCAGTCTGGAATTTGCCTCTAAAATCACCCGATCTGTAGTCGCCGAAAGCTTATAAGCCTCTTCTCCTAATTCTGAGTCTTCTTGCAGCTGAATAAAATTATTTTCAGGAGATTCTTCGGAAACAGACATTTTAAATCCAGCCGATTTCTCAAATAAGTCATTTAAAATATTGGTAAGTGGTTTTAAACTATCTACAGGAATTATCAATTTGGTCTCCCTATTTATCCTAAAACTTCCTTTGTTTACTTCCAGTAATTTTGGTTCCGGGATCAAGACTAGATCTTCCTTAGTGAAAGATGGATTTTCTTTTTCACCACAGCTTATCAATATTCCCACAAAAAAAAACAGAAGAATTTTCACCAATTTCATATTAATATATCTTATTAGGTTCAGGAGATTTCAAGTTGGTGTTTACCGGTTCATTTGTCATTTCAAAAATCAGCTCCCCTCCACTCATAATCTCTTCGTGAGTAATAAAAGTTCGGTCCAGGACTTCACCGTTTAAAGTTACGCTTGCTACAAATTGATTTTCCTTTGCGAAATTTGAAGTTTTTATATGGAATATTTTCCCGTTTTCCAGGTTGATTTCAGCCCATTCGAATAAGGGTGCACCAAGCATATAAGTTCCCTGAGCCGGGTTTACCGGATAGAGTCCAGTATTTTTTTAATCTATACATTATTCTTCTTTTAGAAATTCTCTTTTGCATTTTTTAATGCTTCGAAATGTTCTTCGGTGAATGCACCGCCATCAAAAAATGCTGCTCCTTTTGCTCCGTTTTCACGGGCATAATTAATAGCCCTTTTTAGTTCTTCCCCATCCATTGCGGGCAGGTAAATTCCTGTGTGTAATTCGGTATTTGTTCCTTTCAAATCTTTTACACCCTGTCCTGTAGCAAAGCCAATCCAATCTATTTCTTCGTTATAAAAATTTTGATAAATCATTGGTAAAACCATATCTACATTCCATTTATCCCAACGCTGGCGAACCATATGATCGGCCATTTCTGGGTATGGAAAAACAGCAGCCGTTAAATATTTTCCATTATCATGGGCTATTTCATACGCTTCATCAACAATTGCCTTTACTTTATTCAGACGGAATTGCTTCCATTCCATATCGATAGCCGGATTATCAAAATCATTCGGATTTTTATGATGTTCTTTTTCAAATTCAGCTGTACACACCTGGCAATAGCAAAAGTCGAATTCGGGAAGTTCTTCGTTTTGTTCTAAACCATATTTGGGCAGTAAACCGATAGGAAGAAAAATATCTGAATACCTGATGTAATCCAGGTGTACACTTTCTACTCCTTCTACTTTTGCTAAACCTTCTACCAAACTTAAAATATGGTTTTTAGATTCTTCACGAGTTGGACAAAGCCATTTGTAGTAACCTACATATGGAGGCTCGTCATAAGTTGATTTACCATCTCTACTCACTGCATACCATTCCGGGTGTTTTTCAGCTTCCTTATCACCCGGGCGGTTTACGGTAAACATCCATGCGTGTACTTCTAAACCTTCCTCTGTAGCAAGAGGAGCTAATTCTGAAAGCAATTGAGCGTCAGCTTCAGTATTGATTAAAACCGCTTCTATCCCGTGTTCTTTATATTTCTTGAATTCAGCTGAATATTCTTCGTCCGATTTTTCAGGGCTGGCCGTTATCCAGGTCCAATACTTAAAGTCTTTATTTGAAGGAGTGGGTTTTTCCTCTGTTTTTTCTGTTGTAGCTAAATCGTTTTCAGCAGAAGAATTTCCACAAGCTGTAACTACAAAGGCCAATAATAAATAATAGATATACTTCATTTTTTTTTAATTTACACCGGTTATTTTTTTTGTTTTATAAAATCGCCATCTTCTTTAATTAGAAGTCTATCGTCGGTAAAAGGACTTTTCACCCAAATATTCCAGCCTGTCTTGTGGACTTCTAATTTAGGCTGAAGTTTTTTTCCTTCAACATTAATAGATTCCCCATTAATAGCGGATAGTTTCTTTGCCCAATTTCCATTTTTCTCTTTATAAGCTTTCTGAGCCCGATAAAGCCTGTATAATTCCCATTTTATGTTCTCATCAATTGGAATATTGAATTCTTCTTCTTGCCCAGGAGCTTTCTCTGAGAAATAAACATAACCCCAGTGTTCGGGCTCATGCATATTAATAACACCCTGTGGTGACCACACCCAATTATATTCATGCTTAAATTCGCCCTTTTCATCTTTTGCCCGGGAATAGGTGCCATTATCCAAATCAAAATCCCAATTCACACGGGAAAAGTTGATTCGCCAGAATTCCCCCTCTGGAATCTCATTATGCGTATTAGCTTCTTTTAAAACCTCCCAGGGAATCGCTACTTCAACACTCCAAGATTTATCTTCATCAGAAGAATCATTTAACGTGCCTTCTATAAAAACTTCAGATTTCAAGCCTTGGATATCCCAACTATCAACAATTGGTGCAGGTTCCCGGTAAGGCTTTACAATAAATAAATCCCAAACGGTATTCAGGGCATTCATTTCAAACTCATAATAATTATGAGTATCACCATCAGGGTCAATAAAGATTTCAAAATCATTATTATAGAAGATTACGGTGTCACGCTGTTTCAAAGTTGCCCAAATATGCGGCTCTTCCATTTTGGCATAAAAGTATAGGTAGTCCTCATCCCAAAGCATTTTCATATTGGTTTGATAGGTAGGTATTTTTTTTCCTTCAATATCTATGAAATCCTGACTTTTAGGAGCGCTTTTCCAGGCTGCCTCCTGAGCTCTTCCATCAATAATTATTTTCTCTGAAGTTTTATGGGCTACATAAGCACGCGGAGTTTTTTCACCTTGAGCATATATTTGAAGCTGAAAAAAGAGGCTGCATATTACAAACAAAAGTAGATATCGTCTCATAAGCTGTTGTTTTTTACAAATTCAATAATCTCGCTAAGCCTTCCGAAAGCCATTGCGGTTACCGTATCGGCAGCGCCATAATAAAGGGCTAATTTATCTTCTTTTTCTGAATGTACCGCGGCACAAGGAAAAATTACATTAGGTACATCTCCTGTAAGTTCATATAATTCGGCAGGAGCCATTAAATAAGGTTGCGAACGGTATTTTACTTTATCGGGTTCATTTTCATCTAAAATAGAAGCTCCAATTGAATACCTAAAACCGTTACACGTAGCAATTACTCCATGATAGAATACCAGCCAGCCTTCATCGGTTAAAATCGGAATTGGTCCGGCACCAATTTTGGTACATTGCCAGGCACTTTGTTCAAACGGAGCAACTTTCATCACACATCGGTGCTCACCCCAGTATTTCATATCAGGACTGTAGCTAATGTAAATGTCCCCAAATGGTGTATGGCCATTATCACTAGGCCTGCTTAACATTGCATATTTTCCTTTAATTTTTTTTGGAAACAATACCCCGTTTCGGTTAAAAGGCAAAAATGCATTTTCACACTGAAAAAATTCCTTAAAATCAAAAGTATAGCCTATACCTATGGTTGGTCCGTGATAACCATTGCACCAGGTAATCCAGTAGCGATCTTCTATAAAAACCACCCTCGGATCATACTTGTAATCGGACTCTATCATTTGAGTATTTCCCTCCTTAAAACTTATAGGTTCGTGATTTATATCCCAATCAATCCCGTTTTTACTAAAACCGGCGAAAATATTCATTTGCACAGCTTTATTGTCGCACCTAAATACACCGGCATATCCATCTTCAAAAGGTACCACTGCACTGTTAAAAATACTGTTCGAGGAAGGAATTGCATAACGGTCTATAATTGGGTTTTCTGAATAACGCCACATTACCGTATTACAATTTTCCGGTTTTTCCTGCCAAGGGATATTTTTTAAATTCTCCATATTAATCTTTATAATGTTTTACTTTATCCAACCAGGTAAATTTTAAAACTACCGTGGTTATAATAAATATAGTTAACCAAACCAAAACCTGATAATAGTCGCGCACCACAAGGTAAATTGGCATCAATATCATACTGGATTGCCAAAGTATACCTATTGCACAATTAAACATGTCTATGCCGAAGTCCTTATTCTTCTCTACAGGATCCCCATCCTGCTCCATCATTTTACGAACCGGCTTCCACAACCCCCAGGGTCGTACATTTTTATAAAACGCTTTCAGCGTTGTTCTGTTTGTGGCAGGAGTTAACCAGGTACCAAGAATACATCCCAATAAGGAAAAGCCAAAAATTACAGGGAACAGATAAATTGCAGGTGTTCCAGCGATCTCAAAGA
The DNA here is from genome assembly GCF_900142975.1 of Salegentibacter salegens. Lineage (NCBI taxonomy): Bacteria > Pseudomonadati > Bacteroidota > Flavobacteriia > Flavobacteriales > Flavobacteriaceae > Salegentibacter > Salegentibacter salegens. Next base: position 252,147 of record NZ_LT670848.1, on the reverse strand, counting down.
GCCAGCTACCTTCCGTATAATATTCTTTATTCTTATCTACCACAAATTGAAGGGTAGCGATTATTAAACCGGAGAGCATTCCCCAAAAATAACCCCAGCCGTTAAATCGCCACCATACCCATTTTAAAAAATTTGCAGCAATATATCCTCCATAAAGAGCACTGGTAATCCACAGGGTAATAGAATTAATTGAATCGGCAAAAAAGCCCATTATTACGCCAAGTACAACCACCAAAAATGAAGAAATATGGCTGGCACGTATATAATGTTTGTCGGTAGCTGCTGGCTTAAAATATTTTTTATAAATATCATTTACAATATAAGCGGGCCCGGAATTTACAAAGGCGGAAAAAGTTGACATAAAAGCAGCCAGAAGCCCTGCCAGTAATAGGCCTTTAATCCCAACAGGAACTTCATAATTAATAACCTGAGGTAAGACCAATTCCATATCACCTCCATTTAAATTTTCCAGTGCAGCAATTTCGGGAGCAAGAAAAACAAGCCCCAGGACCACGATTCCGCCCACTAGTAAATACCTCGGAATAAAAAGCACCAAGTTTGTGAATCCGCTCATATAAGCGGCATCTCTCACAGTTCGGGTAGAAAGGATACGTTGCATATCATAACTGGGCGTAGGTCCTGCAACACTTGCGAAGAAGCCTTTAAACAGGGTCATCCCGATAAAAGCTCCAAACATCTTATATCCTTCATTATCAATAAGTTCATTAAAAACATCCTTTTTCCCACTCCAAAAACCTTCGAGTTCTTTTCCAAAAGCAATATTTCTCCACTCTTCGGGTATGGCCGTATTAATTTCTACATCAGTTATTACAAAAAAAGTATAGCCGGCAATCAAAATTCCTGCTAAAACCATAATAACATATTGCAGAACTTCTGTCGCTACTACCGAAAACATACCACCTTTAATGGTATAAATTGTAGTAAGAAAAATAATGATTAACGCGTAAGATTGTTCAGAAGTCAATAGCAAGAAATCGCCCATAAACAAATCCAGGCTCCACGGTAAAATTACCGTCATAAACTTCCCGACACCTTCAAAAAAATAAGCTATAAAACCTATGGCGGCTATTACGGCAAAGATTGCAACAATTAGGTGGGAAGCCCTTCCTGCCCTGTCGTCGCCAAAACGAGTAAGAATCCATTCAGAACCCGTCATAACACCCGAACGACGAATCCATACCGCAAGAAACATCATGACAAAAATCTGGTTCCAGATGGGCCACATCCACATAAACATAAAGCTTTTAACTCCGTAGAGAAATAAAATACCTACCATCCAGGCCGTTCCAGAAACATCGAACATGCCCGAGCCGTTACTAAGACCTAAATAGTACCATTTTATACTTTTACCCCCTAAGAAATAGGAGTCAAGCCCTTTAGACGCTCTGCGGGAAACATAAATACCAAGGCCAAGAGTAACGGCCACGTATATAATAATTATAAATACATCCCAAAATGCCATTAGTTCTTGATGCTATTGTTAGTACCCCATTCTTTATTAGGTTCATCACCCATCTTAAAAATGAGCTCTCCCCCTGCTAGAATACTTTCATGGGAAATATTGGTTTGATTAAACGCTTCACCATTTAGGCTGGCCGATTGTATATAGATATTTTCATCGGAAACATTTTGAGCCTTTATGCGAAAAGTTTTCCCATCTTTCAAACGGATCTCCGACTCTTCGAAGATTGGACTGCCAATTTCGTAAGTTGCTGAAGCCGGATTAAAAGGATATAGGCCCATACTACTAAAAACATACCAGGCCGACATTTGTCCCGCGTCTTCATTTCCGCTAAGACCATCTGGCTTAGTACTATACTGGGTTTTTAAAATCTCCCGAACCCAATATTGTGTTCTCCATGGTTTTCCTGATTTATTGAACAAATAAGCAATATGATGGCTTGGCTCATTTCCGTGGGCATATTGACCAATTAGGCCGGTTATGTCTGCAGAAATATGGTCTCCCGTTATTTCCGAACTTTCAGTAAAAAGTTGTTCCAGTTTTTCATTAAAGGCTTCTGCCCCACCCTGCAAAACTATAAGTTCTTCCGGCTCGTGAAGTACGAACCAACTATGTTGCCAGGCATTCCCTTCGGTGTAATCGGTATTTACACGATGGTTAGAATGCTTTGGATCAAAAGGTTCGTTCCAGGAATTTTCTGCGCTTTTTCTTCCGCGCATAAAACCGGTTTCCTTGTCAAAAACCTTTTCATAAGCTTTAGCTCGATTTGAAAAATACTGGTAATCTTCATCTTTTCCAAGAGCTTTTGCCATTTGCGCTACACACCAATCGTTATAGGCATATTCCAGGGTTATGGTTACTGATTCATCACCGGCATCATAAGGAATAAAGCCGTGTTCTTTATAAGCATCCAAACCACGATCATCCTGCATCATTGTAGTTTTCATCGCTTCAAAGGCTTCCATAGGATCAAAACCTTTTATACCTTTAAAATAAGCTTCTACTATTACCGGGATAGAATGGTAGCCGGTCATGGTATTGGTTTCATTTCCATAGAGGGTCCAAACCGGAAGTGATTTTTCAAGCTTGTAATATTCTAGCATTGATTTAATGATGTCGGTAACTTTATCTGGATTGGTCAAGGTTAGCAGTGGTTGCTGTGCCCTAAAGGTATCCCAAAGTGAAAGCGTGGAGTATGCCGTATAATCAGCTTTTACGATACTATCATTCTCTTTTCTGAATTCCCCATTACTATCGCTAAAAATAACCGGCGAAAGTTTAGTGTGGTAAAGGGCTGTATAAAAAATTGTTTTTAAAGAATCCCGGGGAGTTTTTACTTTTATCCCAGAAAGTTCCTCTTCCCAATTCTGAATTGCTTTTTCTTTAATCTTTTCAAACTCGAAATCTCCTTTAGCTAAATTTTGCCTGGCATTTTCTACACTTACCGATGAAACTGCAATCTTCATTTTAATTTCCTGACCGGAATCCTTATCGAAATAGAACTGTGCTGAAGTTTTTTCATCGGAAATTTGTTTGCCTTTAACCAATTGATAATTCTGAAAAAATCGATGCTCAATTATTGGTTTTGAAAATTCCGCAACGAAAAATACTTTCTGGTTATTTGCCCAGCCGGTACTGTGCCTGTAACCGCTAATAGTGGTTTTATTTTCAAGATCTATTGCCGTTTCTGTAGGTTGATCCCAGTTAATGGCAAACCCCAAATCAAGAATCACGGCTTGCTTACTTTCTTCCTTAAATTCATACTTATGATATGCAGTCCTATCCAAGGTGGTGAGCTCGACTTTTACTTGAGGTTTATCGAGGAAAACACTGTAAAACCCGGGAATTGCAGTTTCAGAATCGTGTTTAAACTCTGAAGCATAGGGAATGTCTCTTTGGGAATTTACTTTCTGACTAAGATCAATTTCCTGGGTAACCGGCATAAAAAGCAAATCGGCTAAATCACCAATTCCGGTACCGCTTAGGTGTAATTGACTAAACCCGGCGATGGTATCGCTTGAAATATGATAACCCGAACACCAGTCCCAACCGCTTCTCCCATTATCTGGGCTGGGTTGAAACATCCCAAAGGGTTGGGCTGCTCCGGGATAGGTGTGGCCATGCCCTCCCGTTCCTATAAAAGGATCTACATAGGTAGTTAAATTTTCATTTTGGTCAGTCTCTTCTTGCTGTTTGGTTTGTGTACAAGAAACAAAAGCTAAAAGCAAAAAACATACTACTAAATTTCCAGGGGCTTGAAATCGTTTATTTAAGATCACGTAAACATTTTTTTAACTTATATGCTAAATATTTATATATTCAGCTTCATAAAAAAGAAATTTAGACCAACGACTATTCACAAAGGCTGAACAGCTAAAAAATTTCAAAAATGCTTACCAGAAAACAATTTTTAAACGGTTTTTCTATTCAAAACCAAGGCGAATTTAAAATTACTGCCTGGCACCATTTTATTTTTTGGTTAGCCTATTTTCTTTTTAATACCCTGCGCTGGGGAAGTTATTACGATGATTTTCTTTTATCACTTAAAGGTAACTTGATCGGGTTTCCTATACATATGATTTTGTGCTATTTCAGCATTTATTTTTTAATTCCAAAATTTATATTTAAACGCCATTTTATAAGTTTTTCTTTCATTTTAATAGTATCTATTTTTATTATGGTAGTTGTTAAATTCTACCTCACTCTATTCCTTGTAAGTAATAATGTATGGCCGGAAGGTCCTGAGGCTACTTCTCAATTCACTTTCAATTATGCCCTTACTATGATGTTGGGAGAATTTTATGTGATTTCTTTTGTAACTGCGATAAAGATAACTTTAGACTGGCTTAGTGCAAGCAAACGTGCGGCGCGGTTGGAAAAAGAGCAACTTCAAACGGAATTGCGTTTCTTACGCTCACAAATATCGCCTCATTTCTTTTTCAATACCTTAAATAATATTTACTCTCTAAGCCTTGAGCAATCAAAAAAAGCTTCGGAAACAGTTCTAAAACTTTCTGAACTTATGCGTTACTTGCTGTATGAAACTAAAGATAACCAACAACCCCTCGATAAGGAAATACTCTGTATTCAAAATTACCTGGATCTGGAACGAATTAGGTATGGGGAGCAAGTAAAAATAAATATGGAGGTTACCGGAAATATCGAAGGAAAAAAAATTCCTCCTATGTTATTTATTCCATTTATTGAAAATGCTTTTAAACATGGGGCTAATAAAAACATTGGGGATGTTTGTATTTCTATTAAATTGGAGGTCAAAGAGGAAAACATTTACTTTGCCGTAAGTAATACTTTACCAGACAAAAGAATAGATAACAGAATCAAAAAGGAATGCGGGGGAATAGGTATAGAAAATGTAAAAAAACGCCTTGCACTGGGCTATTCCGAAAATGATTATAACCTGGATATATATACCAAAAACGAGAGTTTTATCGTGGCATTAAAATTAAAGTCTAAATGAGTATACGCTGTGTTATTATTGATGATGAGCCTTTGGCTGTAAATGTTATAAAGAATCATCTTTCACAAATTAAGGATGTGAAAATTCAGGCGAGTTTTCACAATGCTGTTGAGGCTCTTGAATTTCTGAGAGATAATTCTTCAGATGTTATTTTCCTGGATATCGATATGCCTATTTTAGATGGATTTAGTTTCCTCAATACCTTAGAAAGAAAACCGGCTGTAATAATAACCACTGCCCACCAGGAATATGCGGTAAAAGGTTACGAGCTGGATGTACTCGATTATTTGGTAAAGCCTATTTCTTTTCCCCGCTTTTTAAAAGCGATAGATAAAATTAAACGTCTACAGTTCAATCAGTCCAATGACAAAGAGCATCTTTTTGTGAAAGTGGACAAAAAGAAAATGAAGAAAATTTACCTTGATGACATCCTGGTAGTAGAGAGTTTAAAAGATTATATCAAAATCATCACACATTCGGGTAAATATATCGTGCACCAGACCTTGAGTAGCTTTACAGATAGTTTACCTAAAAACAAATTTTTAAGAATTCATCGTTCTTATACCATTGCAATAGAGAAAGTTGATGCCGTAGAAGGTAATAGTGTGGAAATAAATGGGTCTCTTTACGTAATTGGCCGTAGTTATCTAACTGAAGTAAAAGGTAAAATACTGGATTTGGAATAATTATAATAGAGGAAAATGAAGATTTTTTTCTGTAGATTAACCACAATTTTTTGCGTAATCCCCAACAGTCATGCTTGATCCTCATTAAATTGAGCAACATGACTTCATTATAAGGCAAAAAAATGTCCTAATTTCTTAGAACTTTTCTTCTTATGCGGTCTGGACGAGACTCGAACCAATTTCTGAACCCCTTATTTTACAGGCCTTCCCAAGGGGTCGATTTTTGCTAGCACCGAATTAGGCACCTTTAACAAGGTTTAACATTTGAGAAAAACAAATGAAATCAAATAAATTTAAATATAATTATTTCAAATTTGCACACACTCATCCGAAAGTTTTTGACTTTAAACCTAAAACCTTCGGCCACCCCTATTTTCAGGCTTCAATTAGGGCTAATGGGAGAAAATAAGTCTGGATCTACCCTATAGTGGAGTTTGGTCTGACCCCTTATTCTTTTCGCCCCTTCTCCTACGGTATTGCAGGCATAATCGAGGGTAAGATAAAAACATAGACAGATCCTGATCTTTTCCACGAAATTGGAAAATGCATGTTCTTTTTTGGCTATTGTCCTCACAATTATCTGGAGCAGCAAATAGGTTATGAGCGCGATGTATATTTGTGATTTTACGGCGTTCTCACTGGTTCCAAGGAAGGTCTTTATTTGGAGGTTCTGTTTTATCGCCTTAAAAAAAAGTTCAATATCCCATCGTTTTTTATAAAGGTCCGCGATGGTCCTGGCGCTCCAATCCAAGTTGTTGGTGATTATTTCTATCACTTTGTTCTCGTCCTGCTTATAAACGTGCACCAACCGGAGAGGGTGTTCCGCAATGCCTGTTTCCACGGCCTTCTTGCTTGGTAAAACGATGATCTCGTCTTTTAGGATATCCTGATCGCTACCTTCGGGGAGCTCCAGTTCTTCCAAGGTTTGATAGACCGTATTGATCTTGATGCGAGTGACAAAAACATTTTCTGCCGCGATCCTCTGGCGCATCAACAGAAAATCGAAGTACGCCCTGTCCTCCACGATGACCGTTCCCTTTCGGAAAACGGATTGGGCCAGTCCTTTGCTGTCATGGAGCTTTGCCTCTGTTATATTGACCATATCGGGGATCATCATGGCATCGTCCCAGCAGGTATGTATTTTTATACCTCCTTTAGCTGTCCGAAACTTTGCCCAATCGAACATGGACAGACATAGACTGATCGTGGTGCTGTCGATCAATTTTATGTCACGGTCTTTGATTTCCTTGATTATATGAGACTGTCCGTGCTTCGACAATAGTCGGCCATAGTGCCCTAACAACCGGTAATATAAGCTCTCGAAGACTTTATAACTCCTCTTTTTGTTGCCATCGCTCATGGTAGAACGCGCTGGGCTCTGCTCAAGACCCAAATCCGAAATAAATGTTTCGCTGACCCCGATACCAGTGGAAATGTCACTAAGAGTGTAGCATTTATTCAGCTGTCCGAAAGTTTGGGCAACGAATTGATCGTAGGTCTTATATCTGCTGCACCCCTTGTCGCCATTGTGCTCATCGGCACAACGCGTGAGCATCCAGCGAGGACATAGGTCAATTATTTGTCGAAGAAGAGGTTTGTTTGTATTTTTAGTGCGCCTGAAGAGTCCCATAAAAATTATTTTTTTTGTCCAAAACAAAAATAAGGGATTCTCAGGCTATTTTATTTTTCAACTTTCGGATGGTTGTGAAATTTGCACTAAGAATGAATCTTAATTTCCCATCATCAAACCATCTTTAGTTTCTCCTTCTCCCCTTTCAATATCGAACTCCGCCCATACAGGAATATGATCTGATATTCTTCTGGCAGAAACCATATCAGGAAAACTTCTGTAAAAATGTACTACTCCGGTATTCAGCACTTTTAGCTTTCTTGAATTATAAAAAATATTATCAAATTCAGATGCCAGGCATTCTTCTCCCACACATTTCATTTTCATTGTGGTCTTTTGGTTTTCCAGAACCGGTTTGTACCCAAGCTTTTTGAGAGGATTAAATACCGTATGACGTTCCGGAATATTAAAATCTCCTAAAAAGATCAGGTTCTTATCAGGATATTTCTCAGGAAAAAACTTGAAAAATTTAATTTCGGTCTCAGGTTGTTTTTTTTGTGGAATTGCATGGAAATTAACAAGAGTAAAAATCTTATCCTTATAATCAAATTCCGAAATAAAAGGTTCGCGATCTATTTGGTGCAAATAATTCTGGTCTAGCCAACCACGCCTAACTTCTTTAACTTTAGAGGTTTTCCAAATGTAGGCATAACGTTCGGTGGCATATGGAGTACTCTCGGTAGGATCGCTAATCATATAATCCCATTTCGCGCCTTTCCTGTTTAGGGCATCAACAAGCCTCGCTATTGCCTGAGGTCCTCCGTAGCCCGCCACTACTTCTTGAATGGCAATTATATCAAAATCCTTCAAAGTACCCGCCACAAAGGCGATCTCTGCTTGTGATTTGGTTTTACCGAAATTCTGTAAGTTCCAGGAAGATATCTTTATCTGAGCAACAAGAACACTCTGGAAGAACAGTGCTATTATTAATAGGAAAGTAATTCTATTCAATACTTATAAAATTTAGGTTCAGTTGTCAAATAGGCTTTATTAATAAACTAAGAAAAAGAATTCCTTTTCCTGCTTTTTCTTTTGTGTAACTGGTGAGGATAAACATCAAAGTATTATTCTCAAATTCTATAGATTCTAATCAGGCTAAGTTACTGATATTATATTTTGATTACAGATGGTCAGGCTCATTATAGACCTGAAGTATACTATCCAGTTGGACCTGAGAAAAGTAAATTAAAACATTACGGAAAGCCGTAATAATATCCCGTTTAAGCCTGGTAAATTAGCTTCAAAAATAACTCTATTCCCTCCTATCAGGTGAAATTCAATTTTTAGAAAATGGACGATTCCCGCGAAATAACAAATCTAACTTATAAGGTCTTTCAAGAGGTTCATAACCTGAATTCATCTAAAGAAATGAAATTTGAAGAAGTAAAATCTAAAATTGAGATAATTTCCGCTAACATTATTCAAGCTGAAGAAAAAGGCCTAAATGATCTAACCGATATAGAATTGCAGGAAAACATTATGAGAGAATTAATTTTCGATTACTGTGTTGCAAAAAATTATGAAGTAGACGAGTTTCCTTTTAAGCAATTTAAAAAAATAGAAAATAATGAGCCCGGTTATGATGAAGATTACTTCAGCTGGCAACATACCGAGTATTACCTTGACAAACTAACATTGGAAAAAAAGGACATTTTTGAATTACGAAAAATTGCCCTACAAAAATATTATCCTAATTGTAGCTCACAAAAGATCTATGAACACGCGAGGCTTTGTATAAAGCTGGCAGATAAAGAAAATTTCAGTTTTGATGTAAGTCACGAAGAGATTGAAGAGGCAACAACATACGTAAAACCAGAGCGACCAAAATTACCCTAGTTTTCCTTAGAATATATTTGAGTCTCCTCCCACCTTTCAATTTATGAATTGAAAAATATGATAATTCTCCTAAAGGCGTCATATTTTGACGCCTGGCTGACTTATTTTGGTACTTCTAAACAACGGTGATGAGAAAATTAGAAATAACACTTTCCGAAGAACAGTATCAACATATTCAAGAGGAGATCAATTATGGTGGTAGAACCATGTTGGAAGAAGAAACCCTGGGAGGTTTCGACCTCACTCTTCACGTAGGAGTACCTAATATTTATACTTACCTGGAGATGAATTATATTAATAAAATAGATCTGGGCGAAGTGGAATGGAGTTTTAAAACCCAACGTAAAAAAGCCTGATAGTATCATTGATAATATCAGGCTTTGAATATAAGTCAAATGACGATTAATCGTCTTTAACGTCGTATCTATCTAGCATCATCACTTTATCCCATGCTTTCACAAAATCTTTTATAAATCGTGCTCTTCCATCTTCAGCACCGTATACTTCAGCAATATTTCGCAGCTGAGCATTAGATCCAAAAATCAGGTCACAACGGGTCGCCGTATATTTAATATTTCCGGTCTCTCGATGCTTAATATCAAAAAACATTTCTTTTTCATCTTGTGGGACCCATTCGTAATCCATACTTAAAATTACCTTAAAGAAATCGTTGCTTAAAGTTCCTGGACGATCTGTGAAAACCCCGTGTTTAGAGTGATCAAAATTTTGATCCAGAACTCTAAGTCCAGCAGTTAGAACCGTCCATTCCGGTGCATTTAGCGTAAGTAGCTGTGCTCGGTCCAGGAAGATTCTTTCAGCAGGTAAGTGATATCCCACTTTATCGTTATGGTAATTTTTAAAACCATCTGAAACCGGTTTCAGCCAGTCAAAACTTTCCACATCGGTCTGCTCCGGCGTGGCATCTGTACGGCCTGGAGTAAAGGGTACATGTACACTAAAGCCGCCATCTTTAGCAGCCTTTTCGATAGCTGCGCAACCTCCTAGTACTACAAGGTCTGCCAGGGAAACCTTTTTATTTTCAGACTGGTTCCCGTTGAATTCATCTTTGATAGATCTCAGGGTTGTCAGAACTCTATTGAGTTCATCAGGTCTGTTTAGATCCCAGTTATTTTGTGGCTCCAAAGCGATACGAGCACCATTGGCACCACCACGTTTATCTGAATCACGGTAAATAGCCGCGGAAGACCAGGCAGCTGAAACCAGGGCAGAAACCGACAGGCCACTGTCCAGAATGTTTTGTTTCAAGCTAGCAATTTCTGCTTCCTCAATAAGATCGAAATCTCTTTTTGGTACCGGATCCTGCCAGATCAAATCTTCCTGAGGAACTTCTGGCCCCAGGTAACGATCTTTTGGTCCCATGTCTCTATGGGTTAATTTGTACCAGGCTTTTGAAAACGCATCGGTGAAATACTCAAAATCGTTTAGAAATTTTTCGCAGATTTCACGATATGCTGGATCTACTTTTAGAGCGAGATCCGAGGTCATCATCATTAAATCGTTCATCTTTCCTTCTTCGTGAGCATCTGGCGTTTTTGGCGCATCTGGATCTTTAGGGATCCATTGAACCGCTCCGGCAGGACTTTCAGTTTTTTCCCATTCAAATTTGAAAAGGTTGATCAGGTAATTATTATCCCAGTTTGTAGGATCTGGCGTCCAGGAGCCTTCAATCCCATTAGTCATGGTATACTTTCCAAAACCTGTTCCTTCAGGATTTTGCCAGCCCATTCCCATTGCCTGCAAAGGTGCCACCTCTGGTGCCGGGCCTATTTTTTCTGCATTTACCTTACCGTGACTTTTTCCGAAGGCATGTCCACCCGCAATCAATGCAACGGTTTCCTCATCATCCATCGCCATTCGTTTAAAAGATTCGCGTATAGCCATTGCAGAATCCATAGGTTCGCCATTACCTCCTGGACCTTCAGGGTTTACATAGATCAGAGCCTGGTGAGTGGCCGCTAACGGATTTTCCATATCACGATCTGGATCTGAAGGTTCTCCCTTCCATCTTAAATTCTGGCTTACCATTTGTTCCGGATGCCCGTCGTAATATTCACCTACTTTAGATTCTTTAAAGGGTTTACCATTCCAGAATTCAGGTCCCCAATAAGTACTGCGATCGGGTTCCCAGGCATCACGACGCCCACCTCCAAAACCGAATGTTGGGAAATTCATGATCTCCAAAGCACAGTTTCCGGTAAGTACAATAAGATCTGCCCAGGATAGAGAAGCTCCATATTTTTGTTTAATAGGCCAAAGCAGCCTTCGAGATTTATCGATATTTCCATTGTCCCACCAGGAATTAAGTGGACCAAAACGCATCATCGCCTGGCCTGCACCCCCACGACCATCTGCAATACGATAAGTCCCGGCTGAGTGCCAGGCCATACGAATCATTTGAGGGCCATAGTTATTATAATCTGCCGGCCACCAGTCTTTGGAATCGACTAGCATTGCCTTTATTTCTTTCTTGAGTTGCTGAAGATCAATTTTATTGAAAGCCTCTTTATAATTTTCGTCGCTTAAAGGGTTTGCAACGGGTTGTTCCTGGTGAAGCAATTCTACCTGTAATCGGTTTGGCCACCAGTCATCTAATTGCGGCGATTTACCTATCGCTCCGCCAACCCTTGTTCCTCTAAAAGGACACTGGGCCAGGTTTTCTGGATTATCCATGTTTTTCATAATAATAAGATATTGTTGGTTTAAAAATGAGTTTAATGTTGAATGGCTAGTATCTTTCCCGGTAACAAATTTTTAGCATTAAGTCTTGTAACCTGGCCTAATGATCCAATACCGAAGAGCTATAATGATCTTTTGATTAGATATTGAAAAAAGGAAGAAAAATGTAGTCGTAACTAACGTTTAATTCTAAAAGTATAATTTAGGAAGATGCTAAGTAAATAGAGTGTTTACAATCGTTAAACTTTTTTTAAAACATATAATTACACGAACGACATTAATTGTCGCCTTCTCTTCTTTTATTTGTTTCGAAGCTTTAACTTTATAAAATGAAAATACTTTACCTACACGGACTCAATAGTAAATTAAGTGACGAAAAAAGAGAAGTCCTGGAAGAATACGGCCAGGTTTTCGCTCCTGATATAGATTATTCAGATAAACATTTCCAGCCCGATCTTATCCTAAAGGAATTCCCGAATACAGAATTCAACGAAGTGATGGGAAGTAGTATGGGGGCGCTAAATGCTTACGCCATTTCAGAAATCATAGGTCGGTCGGCTTTATTGTTTAATCAACTCAGATTAAATTCCGGGAAGTAAAATTAAACTTTAAATTTACTCGTGGAATTTTACATTTTTACCGGGAGGTCTACTATGTCTTGAACTAAGCAATACTCTACAACCATCTTTTAATGAAAAATTTCACTTTTAATCTTATATTTCTTCTTCTAGTGATTTACCTTTAGTTTCAGGGAATAGTTTTATTACAAAAATTAGTTGAAACACCATTGCCACTGCAAAAAAGCCAAAAGCATAACTACCTCCATTAGGTAAACTTGCAACTATTGGGAATAACCAAGTTAAGGCAGCTGCCCAAAACCAATGAATGAAAGTCCCAAAAGACTGGCCAGAAGCTCTTACCTTATTTGGGAAAATCTCGGAAATAAATACCCAAATTACAGCTCCCTGAGAAAAAGCAAAACTTGCAATAAATACCAAGATTGGAATGATCAATAAACCTTTACCTATTTCAGGCTGGTTAAGAAAAAAGGTACTAAAAACTAAACTTATTATCATACCAATAGAACCCCATAGCATTAGCTTCTTACGTCCTATTTTATCAATTAGAGTCATTGCAAAAATGGTAAAAACCATATTAACAAACCCTACAGATGCCGCCTGCAAAAATGCACTGTCCTCGGCTATTCCCGACATTTCAAATATCCTTGGAGCATAATACATAATTGCATTAATCCCTGAGAATTGATTAAAGGTTGCCATTAAAAAGACGAGTAAAATTGGCTTGAAATATTTTTTCTGAAATAGACTTTCTTTTACCTTATCCTTATTTAAAGACCCTTTAATCTTTTCAAATGTCTCATTTGCTTTAAGATCTCCTAGCTCCCTAAGAGTTTTTAGACCTTCTTCTCCACTTCCTTTAATAATAAGCCAACGTGGACTTTTTGGAATAAAAAATGTAAGAATAAAGAAAAATAAAGCTGGAACAGCTTCAACCCCCAGCATCCATCTCCAGGCATCAACCGAAATTTGGATTTTTAAAAAATAATTAGATATAAAAGCTAATAGAATTCCAAATACTATACTAAACTGAAATAACCCAACTAACCTTCCTCTATGAGATGAGGGGGAAATTTCTGAAATATACATTGGTGCTATAACCGAAGATGCTCCAACCCCTAGGCCACCTAGAAATCTATAAAACAAAAATAGTTCCCAACTACTGGTAAAAGCGCAACCTAAGGCAGATAACCCAAAAAATGCACCAATAATCAATAAAGATTTTTTCCTTCCCCAATACTGGGCCGGAATAAAAGCAAAAATAGCTCCTATTATCGTCCCTATTAAAGCTATCGAATTGGTAAATCCATGGGATATTGCATTAAGATTGAAAAATTCCTTTAATCCCTGTTCAGCTCCAGAAATAACTGCTGTATCAAAACCGAATAATAAGCCTCCTAAACTCGAGACTATTGCCCCGGTTAGGAGTTTTTTGCTTAGGCCCATAAATCTTTTTTTCTACTCGTTATCTGTTTTAACAACACCTACCATACTGTCAGCTGTTCCATAATATAAATACCATTCATCTTCAAAATACACTAATCCCTCAATAAAAGTTGTACCGTCCTTATATTGTCCCGATTTTTCAAAAGGTAATTCCGGCTTTATAAAAGGTAGCTTTGTTCTAAGATGAATATGTCTTATATTTGTGTAAAACTATATAGATATGATACCTTCAGATTTCAGGGATTTTTTCGTTAATAGTCCAGCGACTGTTCAACAAGAGATAGTGGCTTCGTTGCTATCATTGTCTTTGCAAGAAAGTGAAGTAAAGGACAGCAACGAGGCAAAAGCAGTTACCTGTCCTCATTGCTCAGAAAAGCGTGTTCGTGCCAATGGCAAGCTCAAAGGCGTTCAACGCTATGTTTGCAATGGCTGTAAGAAGAATTTCAGTGAGACCACAGGTAAGTTTTGGTATAATATAAAAAAGAAAGAGAAGTTAAATCGGTATTTATACTGTTTGTTGTCGGGCTACAGTATCAGGAAAAGTGCAGAAGAGACGGAGATATCAATTCAAACGTCCTTTGATTGGAGACATAAATTGCTCACGTCATTTTCCAGTGTTTCGGTAGAAGAGTTTCAGGGCATAGTCGAAAGCGATGACCTGTTCTTTGCCTACTCAGAAAAAGGAGGACGTCATTTAGGTAGAAAACCGAAAATGCGAGGAGAAAAAGCAAGCAAAGCAGGCATAAGTGATGAAAAAGTAGCTGTAGTGGCAACTTGTGATAGATCTGGAAACAAAGACTTTAAAGTGGCCACAAGAGGTCGTATCAGTAAAGAGGATCTGAATAGAATACTTAAAGGGAAACTTGATAAAGCTGACGTACTCTGCAGCGACAGCCATAGAAGTTATGGTGCTTTTGCAAAAGCCAACACAATTGCCCATAAAAAGTTCAACACCTCAAAGGGACAGCGAACCGTAGATAAGGTGTACCATGTCCAGAATGTAAACAATATGGATATGAGATTGAGAAAGTTCATGGATTCTTTCAATGGGGTAGCTACAAAATACTTACAGAATTACTTGAATTGGTTCTTGGTACTTGAAAAAATCAAGAACTCAACCAGTAAAATGGCAACAGTTACAGCCATTGCCTTTGCTTCAAATAGCGCATGGTACGAGTACAAACAACAACTATTCAATATGCTAATTAGAACTTAGCCTAAAAGGTTTGTCAGATCTATCTAATAGTTTCCAGGGTTCTTCAGAATCATATAAGGCCTGCCCACCTGTATAGATCCTATTACCTAAATGATCCACACCTATATTTTGCGAATTACCGGCATTATAGAGTACAACAATTCCATCTTCTGTTAAAACTGGAGGTGGTCCTGCTTCAACTAACCAGGAATCAAAATAGCCTGGTCGAGGACTTAACACTGGTGCAAGATTACCTTCATAATCCTCTACGGGCTCCCAGTTGACTAAATCATCGGAGCTGGCTAACCATATATGTGGTACTCCGTAATACATCCAATACTTTCCATTAATTTTAGCTGCCACTAACTTTCCATCCTGAAGTTCAGTAACAATTGCTCCTGATTTTGTTTCAGTGTCATGGTATTTTCCATCTTTCCATTCCTCGAATATAGGTCCTTGCTTTTCCCAATTCTTTAAATCAGTTGATGTAGCCACGGCCAACCTTGGATATTCCCTGTTCCATTGAGTGTAGGTAAGAACGTAAGTTCCTTCTTCAGTTTCTACTATCCTGGGGTCTTCTGTTCCTCCAGTCCATTCAAATTCTTTTTGACTGTCATCTGCGGGGTAAAAAATAGGCTCCTTCTTTCTTTCATATTCTTTTCCATCTGCAGATATTGCTAAACCTATTCTGGATGTATGTCCGCCAATTTCTTTTTCTCCTAATTTTTCTTCTGCCCTGTATAGTACGTGAATCTTATTATCCTTTACAATTGCTGCAGGATTAAAAGTTGCCATTGATTCCCATCTGATAACTTCACCTGTCATTGGATCTTCAAACTCACTTAAACTATCCTTTTGGATAATAGGTTTGGCCTCTTCAAACCTTTCAAAAGGTCCCATCATCCATTCCTTCTCGAGTTCTTCCTGACTATAACCTAATACACTAACCAGTAATGCAATTATTGTTGAAATAAAAAATTTATTCATTTTCATTTAAATTTATTATTAGTAACCTGGATTTTGTTCAATTTGACCTCCACTTCGATCAATCTCTCCCTGTGGAATTGGATATAAGTAATTATACTCCTGAAAATTTTTCCCCATTTCGGTTAAAACTTCATCTGCAATTCCCCAGCGCTTTAGGTCATTAATTCGGTGAGACTCAAAACCCAATTCCAACCTTCGCTCTTTATATAGAACTTCAAGTGCTTGTTCTTGAGATAAACCTGAACCGGAATACATTTCCAATTCACCGTTACTACCATCCAGGGACGGTGTATTCTCTGCCCGCATCCTAATTTGGTCTACTATTTCCAACCCAGCTTCAACCTGTCCTGTTTCGATCAATGCTTCTGCTTTCCATAGTAAAACATCAGCATATCTTATGTAAACTTTATTTCCAGGAGAATCATCATTCCCTTTATATTGGCTGTCGGTCGACCCTAGAAGTTTGTGCGGGGATTGAGTTTCTGTCTCAATGGTATATTCAAGTCGGGGATCGTCATCTTCAAAAGCATTTACAAAGTTCTCAGTTGGTGCCACAAAACCCCAACCCATCAATGCAGCTAAACCATTTCCTTTACTTGGGTTTAATTCCGCTCGGTGGTCATAAGCAAATATTACTTCGTCTTCCATGAATTCTTTTTCTACATCAAAAGAATCGAAATAATGATCATTTAAAGAATAAAAATTCCAGGCTTGTAGCTCTTCAATATGGGCTAAAGACATCTCCCAATTTTCTTGAAATAAATCGACTTTTGCTTGCATCCCTTTTGCAGCCCCTATAGAAACTCTCCATGGTTCAGCATTACTGGAATATTTTTGCATCGGTAATAAACCTACCGCAGTTTCCAGGTCATTTTCAATTAAAGCAATTACTTCTTCCTCACTCGCCCGATTAGAAACTTCATAGGCAGCAGAGAAATCTTCCAGTGGTTCTGTTAATAAGGGAACCCCTCCAAAATGATTAAGCAAATCGAAATAATAAAAAGCCCTTAAAAAATAAGCTTCACCCAATAATCTGTCTTTGGTTGCAGCATCTAACCCAGTATCTGTAATGTCAGGGTTATTAAGAGTGTTAATGGCCATATTCGCCCTGGAAATGCCCTCATAATCATAGCTCCAGATACCATTAAAGGCCCCATTTATTGCGGTAAAATTAAAAGCTGCTACCTCATCCATCCAGGCCTGATCTCCATCAGGATTCCACTTTTTATTCATGTCTCCTGCAGCAATATCCTGAAGAATAAAATCATTTCTAAGTACTTTTCCTCCAGTCCAGTCCCATTCTCCAATAATATTTAAAGTATTGGAAAGTAACTGATAACTGGAATTCACTGAAGACGTAACTGAACTTGCTGTAGGCTCAGTATTAATCTGATCTCTTGTTATTAAACCAATGGGTTCTTCATTAAGTTCACATCCTAAAAGTACTACACTTAGTACTAAAAGGTAATATTTTGATATATTTTTCATATTAGTAATTTTTAGATTTTTTATAATGAAGCGTTAACTCCAAACATAAGTGTTAAGGACTGAGGGTAAGTTCCATAATCTATCAAAGCTGTAGATTCAGGATCTAATCCCGAATAATCTGTAACTGTGAAAATATTCTGTCCAGAAACATATAATCTTACATTGTCAATCCCTAAGCTTTCTTGCAAATTCAAAGAATAACCTAACTCCACATTCTTAAGTCTCAAATAAGAAGCATCCTCAACAAAAATATCCGAAACCCTACTACTTCCATTATCCGAAAAACTTACTCTTGGAATGCTATTGGTTGAACCTTCTCCGTCCCAGCTATTTAAAACCCTATCGGTATAATTGAATGGTCGTGTATCGTAATCAATAATTTTCTTCAAATCATTATATCGGTCTACCCCACTAACTCCTTGAAAAAGAATATTAAAATCAAAGGCATTATAATTGAAGCCCATACTAAGACCATAACTAAGTTTCGGGTTCGGGTTACCAATAAAATCTCTATCACTATCGTTTATTCTACCGTCTCCATTAATATCTCTAAACTTAATATCTCCGGGTTGCTGTGGAGGATTAGGTGTACCGCTTAAGTGTTCGGCAACTTCTTGCTCATTTTGATAGATACCTTCCTGAACAAACCCGTAGTAAGCATTTAAGGCTTCTCCCGGTTGGGTTCTAGTAACCATACCATCTATATATGGTAAATTGGGATGTAAGGAATTCACCTCATTATGCAGTGTGGCAAAATTTCCACTAATTTTATATTTAAACTCGTTATCATAATTTCTATATGTTAAGCCAAATTCAAAACCACTATTAGTTACTTCCCCCGCATTTAAGAAAGTGGGAGAAACATCACCAACAAATTGTGGCAAGGAAATGGGTAATAAGATATCAGAAGTTTGCTTTTCAAAATAATCCATTGAACCGAATAATCTATTGGCCATAATTCCAAAATCTAAACCTACATTAGTTTGAGTCGTAGTTTCCCATTTTAAATCCGGATTTCCGTAACGGTTTATTAAATATCTATCCGCATCTCTGCGGTATAAGGTTAAGTATGCAAAATTTGGTATTTCTTGGTTTCCTAATTGTCCCCAACTAGCTCTTAGTTTTAATTCGGATAGCCAGTCTAAATCTTGTGCGAATTCTTCTTCCGATATCATCCAACCTGCTGACATAGAAGGGAAATAGCCCCACTTATTTTCATCTGCAAATCTTGAGGATGCATCTGCTCTTAAATTTGCAGTTACCATATATTTATCCTGGAAAGAGTAAGTTGCCGACCCAAAGAATGAAAATAAAGACCATTCTTCAGCCAGACCCCCATTCCAAATATCCTGTTCAGTATCACCAAAATCCATATAACGGAAATTTGGTTCAGTAAAGTCAAATCTTGTTCTTGAGGCATTCAGATTTGATAAACGGCTTGTGATAAATTCAGATCCTACTAATGCATCAATAGTATGATCTCCAAACTCTTTCGAATAACTTAGACTGTTATTCCAGGTCAAGGTAATATCCTCTCCTCTTACTTCACTTAAGCTATTGGGACGATTCTGTCTCCCGAGCCCTCTATCCCTGGCTGCACCGCCACCATCATCATCACCAAAGTTAACTCCAAAAGCTTTATTGTGAATGAAATTAATATCTGCTCCAAAATTAGTTCTGAACTTTAAAGCTTTATCATTCAAAAAGCTATACTCTGCAAAGATGTTTCCAAAAGTCTTGAAAGTTCGGGCAGCATCATCTGTAAAATAAGCCAACGCAATTGGATTTTGTGAAAATTCATATTTGCTACTTTCATAGCTATCCGGTCCCTGAAAAAACGGTAAATCGGTAAACGGATCTTCCTCGGAATAGGTAGGGTCTGACGGATCTTTTCTTACCGGGATAATTGGAGGTCTTAAAAAAGCATGCCTAATAATTCCCGGCGAATCCCCACTGGAAGATATTCTGTCTTTATACTCATATGAAGCTTGAAGGTTAGCTCCCACTTTTAGTCTATCATTAAGGTTTGAATTCACATTGGACCTGAAATTAAACCTTCTGTATTGATCATTGTCATATACTACGGGACCATCTTGTCCGAAATATCCGGCTGAAAGAAAATAATCTGTATCTTCATTCCCTCCAGAAGCTGTAACCTGTGCGCTTTGTGTTCTCCCCAGCTCAAACAGTTCATCAAGATAATCTACATCAGCAAAATCAGATCTATTTCTATCTTCAATATAAGGATTAGTACCCTCAT
This sequence comes from Salegentibacter salegens, assembly GCF_900142975.1. Taxonomy (NCBI): domain Bacteria; kingdom Pseudomonadati; phylum Bacteroidota; class Flavobacteriia; order Flavobacteriales; family Flavobacteriaceae; genus Salegentibacter; species Salegentibacter salegens. The sequence goes on along the minus strand of NZ_LT670848.1, from coordinate 232,383 downwards.
AACCAGCATTATCCCAAGCATTTTCTACAGTTTGCATATATTGCTCTGCATTAAGCATAGTGGGAAGATTTTGCACTTTTTGAATTCCGGTAAAATAACTAACTTGAATACCACTACGATCACTACCGTTTTTAGTTTCTATAACAATCACTCCTCCCGCAGCTCTTGAACCATAAATAGAAGCTGCAGAGGCATCTTTTAAAACTGTCATAGACTTAATATCACTTGGGTTCAGGAATGTTATCTCCCTAGTTGGTATCCCATCAACTACATAAAGTGGATTATTATTTCCAATTGTACCATTACCTCTAATTCTTACTTCTATATTATCCCCTGGAGCACCTGTACTTTGGGTAATATTTACACCTGGCACCTGTCCCTGTAAAGCTTGAGTTACATTGGGAACCCTTCTTGATTCTAAATCTTCAACATTAACAGAACTTAAGGCTCCCGTAATTGTCCTCTCTTTTTGGGAAGTATAACCTACTACAATTAATTCATCTAACTGAGAAACTTCATCTTCTAAAGTAACATCTATGTTAGTTTCTCCGTTCACTTCAACTTCTGTTGTCTTAAAGCCAACGTAAGAAAAAACTAATATCGCATCTGAACCTGAAATTGTAAGACTATAATTTCCGTCAAAATCTGTTACTGTCCCATTATCAGTTCCTTTTTCAAAAACTGATACTCCAGGAATTGGAATACCATTTGCCGCGCCCGTGACTACTCCGGTAATTTCAGTTTGGTCTTCATTATAAATAAGTTCGTCTGAAATACTATTAAATGCTTGAGCCTGATAAGCCATTACAAGCATTAAAAATACCAGAAATTCACCTCCAATTTTCGTGACTTGTTTTCTCATATTGGTTAAATTAAATATTAGCGTAATCGTTGTAGTAAAATAACAATAAAACTTTAGTAAAACGTTTTACCTTGCAGCTAATATAATTATGTTATTCTATATTACCAAATAAATAAAAAAAGATTGAAAATTTTAAAGAATTGAAAATAAGGGAGATTCCCCTATCTTAAGTAGAAACAGACCTATTTTTGACTAGTTCGATTTTCGATTAATAAGCTTTCCCTTCAAAACCTTTTGGTAGAAGACTTCTCTCGTTTCTTTTGTTTTCATTAATTGAAGAGTTCCTTTAATTAATTCATTAGCTAATTCGGGTACTGGTTGCGCTATTACACTTATTGGAGGAGTAAATAATTCAAAAATATCCCGATCATCAAACGAAATGATCGCAATATCCTCAGGAATCTTCAAACCTTTACTTTTTATCACTCTGAGACCACTTATGGCAAGATTATTAGTTGCAAATAAAATTGCATCAATTTCCGGATTTTGTGCTAAAAAATTCTTAATTGCTTTTTGCCCCTCTAAAGTTTTAATTTGATCGAATTTTATCAAAAGTGAATATTCCTGCAGCTGATAACTATTCATAGTATTTTTATATCCTTCTAATCTTTGGACCAATGGGGATAAATTAGATTCAATTCCTATAAATGCGATTTTTCTTTTTCCGGAAGAATACAAAGACCTGGTAGCTTCCTCGGCTCCCTTATAATTTTCAAGAACTACATAATTGTGCTTAAAACTATCGAAATACCTATCAAACACCATAACCATTTGATGCTCCTCATAGATTAACCTTTTCAATTCATCTTCAAAGCCTTCAGGTGGGGTAATTATAAACGCATCAACTTGTCTATCTTTAAAAAGATTCAACAATTCAATTGCTCGCTCTTTTTTATTTTCAGTACTGCAATAAATTATCTTATAACCATTGTTAAAAGCGATCTCTTCCATTTGCTTTGCTATGGCAGAAAAAAATGGATCCGAAATATCTTCTGCCATAAAAACAATAGTTTTTGATTTTCCTGTTCGTAAAGATTGCGCTGATGAGTTTGGTTTATATCCTACTTTCTCAATATAATCTTCAACCTTCTTTATGACTTCTTTGCTTATTTTATTTTCGGCCTTCTTGTTAATAATAAAAGAAATAGTTGTAATTGATATTCCAAGTTCCTTGGAAATATCTTTCATTGAAATTTTCTTTTTTTTCTTCATAGAAGGAAGGAATATTAAAAGATTAGCCTTATTGGACAGAATTATCTAAACAAATGTAAAAAAATGAATATATTTTTAAATAATAAAACGATTTACTTCTAGTTTTTTTGATAAAATCATTTTTGGTAAAATTAATGGTGCATTTTTCCTCAAGATGACTTTAGTTATTCAAATTCTTAAAAAAAGAATATTTATAAGCGTCATATTTTGTCGCATCAGTTTGTTTAATTTGCTATATCAATAATGAAAGAGTGAGTAGATCTAAACGCAAAACATCAATTCTTCCCAATTGCCAGGCTTCCTCGGAAAAAGCTGAAAAGCAAAAAGCCAATCGTAAATTAAGAAGAATCGTAAAAGAAAAGTTAGCCGTAATAGATGAAGAGCTTCCGAGGAATAAAGAAATTTCCGATAGCTGGAATTGGGGAAAAGATGGTAAATCTTACCGAGCAGATCTAACCAACAAAGAAAAAACCAAGTAATATGAATATACTTTACCTACACGGACTTAATAGTAAATTAAGTGACGAAGAAAGAGAAGTACTGAAAAAGTACGGCCAGGTTTTCTCACCTGATATCAATTATTCAGATAAACATTTTCAACCCGATCTTATCCTAAAGGAATTCCCGAATACAGAAGTCAATGTAGTTATGGGAAGTAGTATGGGCGCATTAAATGCTTATGCTATTTCAGAAATTATCGGCAGACCGGCTTTATTGTTTAATCCGCCTTTGGTTAAATACAGCGAAATAAGCCACCATGGGGCAAGCCCAGAAGACATTTATAGAAAAAATAATATTTCAAATTCAGGACAAGCCTCGGCGCAATTTAATCTCGATTATCGAGTAGAATTCAGCCATAAATTTACTCGCGGACTATCTCCAAAACAGATAGTACTGGGAGGAAGTGACGATGTGGTGCACGCAGCCGAAACCCTGAACTTTTTAGGACAAAACCTGCAAAAATCAGAATTGGACATCAAAGTGTTACCGGAATTAGGTCATCGAATTCCTATAGATGTTTTTACTGATCAGGTTAAAAAATTCTTTAAAGATATATGTGCTTAAACCTGGTTCGTCAGTTCGAGTAATCCCGATGGTATCGGGATTGTATCGAGAACAGTTTTTGAACTCCAATTAAATAACAAAAAACTATGTCTTTACGCCAAACTATAAAACGCCATTATAAAATCATTTCTCTACTTAGATTACGCCCTATGAGTTATGAGGAAATTCAGGATGAAATGATGGATGATCCAGAATCTATTGAAGAAAAGCTACTAACTTCTCAACGTACTTTTCAACGAGATCTGGAGGATATTGCATCTATACATAACATTGTAATAAAATGTAATCGAAGTACTAATAAATATTACATTAACGAGGATGTTGAGGAAACGCATTCTCAAAGATTACGGGAAAATTTTGACCTTTTAAATGCTATTAGACTTTCAAAGAGTTTTGGAAACCAACTTATTTTTGAGGAAAGAAAACCCCTGGGCACCCATCATTTAGCGGGTTTACTACACGCCAGTCAGAATTTTTTAGAAGTAGAGTTTGAATATTATAAATTTTGGGATACTTCAATTAGTAATCGCAAGGTGAAACCCATTGCGCTTAAAGAAGCCCGGAACCGCTGGTACCTTATTGCAGAAGATACCAAAGACGATATTATTAAAAACTTTTCGCTCGATCGAATTAAAAACCTGGAAATTACCAAAGACAAGTTTAAGCCAATTGAATACCAGACGCACGAAGAATTCAAAAATAGCTTCGGAATAATAAACGGCACAGATGAAGATCCGGTTAAGGTTATCTTATCGTTTACACCCAGGGAAGGCAGGTATGTAGAATCACTTCCACTACATCATAGTCAGAAGTTAATTTCTAGCAACGATGATGAGATCAGGTTTAGTTATTTTATTCGTCCTACCTACGATTTTAAAATGGAAATACTCTCTTATGGCGACCAAATAAAAGTAATAGAACCGGAAAGCCTAAAATCCGAAATCAAAAAGAAATTAAAGTCTTGTATAGGCAACTATGAATAGCTGCTTATATATTAGAGAAGTCAACTGAACCCAATATTATGACTAAAAAGAATAAATTAAAAAAGCCCTGGCCAACCAAAGATGCTATGGCTCAGATATATGAAAACAACCTGTGGGGCGGTAATCAATCTGAATTTTTCTCTGGCGATGGCTCGCATAATCCCAAGTTGATAAATCCGTATTTGGCAAGCGTGACTTCTTTTTTAAAATCTTTTGAAACGCAGCCGGTAATATGTGATCTGGGTTGTGGGGATTTTAATATTGGTAAAGAATTAATGAAGTACTCTAAAAGGTATATAGCTATAGACATCGTTCCAGATCTTATAGCGCATAACAGGAAAACATTTAAAGCAGAAAATTTAGAATTTCATTCTTTAGATATTGCTAAAGACAATTTGCCTTCTGGAGATTGTGTGATTCTAAGGCAGGTTTTGCAACATTTATCGAATGCCGAAATTAAAAGTGTGGTAGAAAAATTATACAATTATAAATATGTTATTCTAACCGAGCATTTACCGGAAGGAAACTTTGAACCCAATCAAGATATTATTTCCGGACAGGGAATCAGGCTAAAAAAACAAAGTGGTGTAAACCTTTTAGCACCGCCGTTTAATTTTAAGGTTGTAAACGAAAAACAGTTATTATCGATAAACTCATCTGAATTTAAAGGAGTTTTAGTAACTACTTTGTTTACGATAAGATGAAATTATTGCTATAAATCTATAAAACACCAGCCGACGCTAATTAATATAATAAGCAATGGCGCTATTTTTTAGCGGCTTTTTTTATTTATTTTCGCTTTATGAACCTACGCCCCCTGTTTCATACCTATAGTATTTTAAGTTTCTTCTTGCTTTGCTCCTGCACCAATGAAAAGATGTCTTCTGAGCCTTATGAACAAACCAGGACAGATTCTTCATTTACCTATTTTGAAAAGGGAAAAAATTCCAAAGAAATCAGAGATAAAATCTCTAATTTCAATAAGGCACTTCAAAGCATCGCGGATAAAAACGACACTCTTTACCCGCTCCTCTTAGACTATAAAATATATTACCATCAGCGTTTAAAGGAATATGATAGCGCGCTTTTTTTTGCAGATAGTCTTGAGCGATTGGCAACTTTCAAAAAAGATACAGAGTGGCTCGCTCTTGCGCTTTACCGAAAAGCAGTTATTAACCGTGATTTAGATGACCAGAAAAAAGCTTTTCTATATGCTTTTGAGGCACGTAAACACTATCTTCAATTAGGGGATAGTGCAAAAGCGGCACGTAGAAGCCTGGAAATGGCAATAGCTCAAAGCAGGATGCAGGATTATACTGGAAGCCAGGAATCAGCTACTGAAGCTTTACGCCATCTTAATAAGGAAAAAGATCTTCAGTATTTAAGCAGTGCGCATAATATTATAGCTATTGCATATCGAAATCGGGGCTTTTATAAAGATGCCCTTAAGGAATATAAAAATGCACTTCGTTACGCTTCTAATTTACAGGATAGTTTAACCTATAAAAACAATATTGGATTAGTATATCGGGACTTAAAAAATTATGAGGAAGCAATTTCAATTTTTGATGACACCTATTCAAAGGTTTCTGAGAATGATTACAAATCCAGAGCAAGATATTTAAACAATCTTGAATTTTCGAAATGGTTAGAAAATAACGATAAAGAGGTTTCTTCAGGATTACTAAAAGCTCTCCAATGGAGAAAATCATCAAATGATTATACTGGAATTATATCAAGTTATGAGAACTTAGCGAAGTATTACGAAAAGCCAAATAAAAATTTAGCTCTTAAATATTCTGAAAAATGGTTGAATACCGGTAAAGAAAATAGCAATCTCCAGGCTCAAATAGATGCATTAAAACAACTCCTCGTAATTACCCCTGGCGACAAGGATTATATTTCAGACTATATTCAGCTTAGCGATAGTTTAAAGAAGATAAACTTACAGGCCAAAAATACCTTTGCCAAAATAAAATTTGATGAAGAACGCAAGCAACAGCAAATTTCCGGTTTAGAGGCTTCGGCAGCCTTACAAGCCTTAGAAAACCAAAAGATCAAAACCCGTAACTATATATTGATGTTTATAGCTATTCTTGTAATAGCCATAGCAATTTTCATCGTTTATTTTCTAAAGGAAAAACACAAAAAAGAGAAGATTCTCGAAACCCATAAAACAGAAACCAGAATCTCCAAAAAAATTCACGATGAGCTGGCCAATGATGTTTATAACGTGATGAGTAGCCTTGAGGCAATTGCACCCGCTGAAACGATGGACAGAATTGAACACATTTACAATCGTACCCGAAATATTTCCAGGGAAAACAATGAAATTAATACCGGGGAGGGATATCTCGATCAGCTATTGTCATCGCTATCTTCTAATTGTCCCAGAGATGCCAGGCTTATTTTAAGCGGTGAGAAAAGCATTGTGTGGAATGCTTTAAATACTGAAAAGAAACTTGTGATTTATAGGGTATTGCAAGAGATCATGATCAATATGAATAAACACAGCCAAGCAAGTTTGGTGGCAATTATATTTTCTTCTGAAAAGAATCTATTAAAAATCCAATATTCCGATAACGGGATTGGTGTTAAAAAGGAAAGCCTTAAATCAGGAAATGGCGTTCAAAATATGGAAAACCGTATTTTTTCTATAAATGGAAAACTTAAATTTGATACCGAACAGGAAACAGGATTAAAAATACTCATCCAAATTCCAATATAGATTAAGGCTATGTTTAAAAAGGTATTAGTTGCAGAAGATATGGACAGCATTAACCACGCTGTAGCATCTATTTTAAATGAATTGAATATTCCGGAAATAACTCATGCGCAATACTGTGACAAAGCATGGCTTTTGGCAAAAAAAGCTTCACAAGATGACGAACCTTTTGATTTACTTATCTGCGACCTTTCATTTAAAGAAGATCACCGCGATGAAAAGACCAAATCAGGTAAAGAACTCATCGCCCTTTTAAAATCTGAATATCCCAACCTCAAAGTTCTTGTAAATTCTATAGAGGATCATCCCCAAACGGTTAAAGAATTATGGGAATCTGGTAATATAGACGGCTATGTTTGTAAAGACCGCAGGGGTTTAAAAGAACTAAAAATAGCGATCGAAAAACTATGGAAAGGGGAAACTTATAATTCCCCAACAATAGAGAAGGCTTTAAACCAAAATAATTTATTAGTTCTGAACGATTTTGAGATCAATATCGTGAAATTTCTATCTAACGGACTTACCCAGGACCAAATACAAGAGGAATTAAAAATTCTGAGTATAAAGCCCAGCAGCAAAAGTGCGATTGAAAAAAGGCTGAAAGACTTGAGAGAGGAATTTAACGCCAACACTAATCCTCATTTGGTTTCAATAATGAAAGACTTACAATTAATCTAACTATATACTGTACTTTAAAAGAGTGTATCAAATAAAATTTATCTCCACTTTAAGAACAAGCATCTTTATAATTTTCAAAATGAGATCTACTATAATATAGAAGTTCGCAAACCTAACATCGAACGCTCTTTTAATCTCGACCATCACTCCCCTATACCTACTCCATTTTGTTAATATTATCACTCTTCATTTTTACATAATTCTCAATTATTCAGTCTTATTACTGTTGTAAATTTCAAAGATTTTCTTTTCAAATCATAAAATACAGGATTCAGTTTTTAATTATTTAAAGGGCTATTAAATTCGATTTAATAGTTGAAGTTTTCGTCCCTGTGGGACAAAAATTCCGTACAATTTGGCCTGTTGCCTGTCCTTATAGACAGTCAAAAGCCACTTGCCAATTCCAGGAAAAAATTTCCGGATTAATAATTTTTTGATGTGCAGGTTTATCGGCGAAAGTTAAAAATGGATAGCCCTGCGTAAATTTGAATGCTGAAGATCAGCAAAATAAAGATACATTATTTTTATAAAATCAGAGCAATAAAAACATAACGAATTAATTTTTTCCCTATATTTATAAATCATTTGATTTTTCATTTAATGATAGAAAGGAAAATCCAGGTAACAGCGGATTTTCCTTTTTTAATTGAATCGAACTTACCCCCTCCCTTATTGTTGAGCAAAACCTACTAAACGGTTTCTTTATATTCTGTTATAGAGCTGCTTTGCTTATAAGATCCATTGAGAAATATTTGACCCTAAAAAAACACCTCTAAAAATAGAAGTGTTTAAAGGTCTGGGTAGAATTTGTTAGTTTACTTACAGAATTCCTTCATCTGCAAAACTGTAGTAATTACCATCAGGAATAAGAAAAATATGATCCAGTACCTTAACATCAAAAAATAATGCCCCATTTTTAATTTTCCTGGTCAGGCTTTTATCTGCTTCACTTGGCCTAAGGGTTCCGCTGGGGTGATTGTGCAGTTTATGTAAAGCTTTACATAATGGCCATTATGCAAAGTAAATTATTATGTAAAGCTATTGTTTTAGAATATTCAAATCCAGCAGATTATAAGTGTTTTCCTTTACATAATATTATTCTTTTCTCGTTCAGAATTCAATAGACAAGCTTTTATTTAGAGGAATTATTCACATCTAGATAATGGTATTATGAATGAACAAATTAGAGCTTTCAATGAATTGATGTCCGAAGTGGGGAATTACCTTGAATCCACACACGCCTATTCTGGAAATACCGTTGGTGTTTATCGAAGAGGTTGGCAACGACTGAAGGAATTTATGGTCTCCCACGGAATCCATAATTATGACCAGAAAGTTGAAGAGCAATTCCTTTACTATGAGTTTGAAGGTCGTAAAGGGCGTAAGCTTTCCAAACAGGAACAATTTCTAGCAAATGGTACGAGAAAACTCACCGAATTCCAAGCTACCGGCCAGATCAAAGTACCGAACCTGCCACCGAAAAAAGCTCCCCTTGTTTTTGACGGGGTTTTAGGTGGGGCAATAGTTAGGTTCTTGGATTATAAACACAGAGAAGAAAGGTTATCAGCTATCCGCCTGCATTGCTATAAACGCTGTCTTTTTCTTTTTCTGGAATATTGTAATAAAAACAAAATTTATGCAATAAAAGATATTGATTTAGCTGTCCTTCTACAGTATATTAATACCATTGATTGCGGAAAAACTTTGATAGTTCCTATTCTTTCAACGCTTCGGGGTTTTCTAAAGTACTTATTTGAACAGAAGCTTTTAGGAGTCGACTATTCCAAAAAGATACCCAAGTACAGGATTATTGGTCAACCTAAATTACCTTCCACATATTCCAAAGAAGAAATAGAAAAACTGATCGTATCAGTAGACCGGTCCAGTGCAATAGGAAAACGGAATTATGCCATTATTCTTTTGGCTGCTAGACTAGGACTCCGAGCTTCGGATATTTCCAGGTTGAAGTTTGTAAACCTGCATTGGGACACCAGCACTATTGAAATAGAACAAGTCAAGACAGGTAAAGAGTTAATACTTCCCTTATTGCCCGATGTTGGGAATGCGATCATTGATTATTTGAAATACGGAAGGGCAAAATCCGAAGAACCCTGTATTTTTTTATCAGAAAGGCCACCATATGGTTATTTTAGTTCAAGCAATGTGGTGACCCATATCGTCCAAAGGGCATATATAAAGGCTGGCATCAATACTAAAGGTAAACGGTTTGGCCCACATTCCTTGCGACATAGTCTTGGATTTAGGATGTTGGAAGAAAGTACAGTGCTCCCAATTATCTCAGAGGTACTAGGACATAAAAATACAGAATCCACACGATATTATTTAAGGATTGACCTCAAATCCATGCAACAGTGCATGTTGGAAGTTCCCCCGGTCTCACTTGATTTTTATTCACAGAAAGGAGGGGTTTTTTATGACTAATTATGATAGCATATACGGCCCGACCATAGCGCAATTCATCGCTATGAAAACAAAGCTGGGTTTTAAATTTACTACTGGGAAAATTATCTTATTCCAAATTGATCAGCTAGCCCATCAGCGTAATGAAAAAACTAAGGGAATCACTAAGGAGTTTACCCAGAAATGGGGAGAAGAACGAAGCAATAAATCTGAGATTTACCGGTACGATAGAATAAGGCATCTTGCACTATTTTCTTCTTATCTATGCGATATTGGTATTCCCTCATATATACCTAAACTTCCCCGGCACCCTAAAAGCACCTTTGTCCCCTACATTTATTCATCAAAAGAAATTAATGCCATATTTAAAGCCGCTGATGAATTAAGGCTAGTACAAAGGAATATGCATTCCTCTTTAATGTGTATGCCGGCATTGCTTAGGGTATTATACGCAACAGGGGTGCGTATTGGAGAAGCCCTTGTCATGACAGTTGAAGACGTAAACCTGGAAGAAAATTATTTACGAATAAAAGATTCCAAGAATGGGAAGGAGCGAATTATTCCTATTTCAACTTCACTGGTTGCTGTTTGTAAAGAATATAGGCATTACAGGGAACAACTTCCCTACAAGGATCGCTTGGAATACTTCTTTGTTGGCAGCAATGGAACTAAATGTGGCCAAGGGGTAAGAAGCTGGTTTAAAAAGTGTTTGAACAATGCAGCTATTTACCATACGGGAGAAAACCAGGCCCCGCGTCTCCATGATCTACGTCATACTTTTGCGGTTACTTCTCTGGCTTGTATGGCTGAAGCTGGTGTAGACCTTTATGCTTCCCTGCCTATTCTTTCCAATTATCTAGGGCATGGATCATTAGGTGCTACCAATCATTATGTAAGGCTTACTGCCAATATGTACCCAGATTTGATCAAGGAAATAGATATGACCTGTTTGGATGTATTCCCTAAATATAAGAACTATGAAGCCAACTGATTTTTCCAAGTATATCTCTGATTTTGTATCCAGATACCTGCCCCACGAAAAAGGAGTCAGTAATAATACGATTATAGCATATCGAGATACCTTTGTTTTATTAATTGAATTCCTTCAGAAGGAAAAAAAAATAAAAATAGAGAAACTAACATTAGATAAGGTAACCAAAAAAGTGATCCTGGAATACCTTGACTGGTTACAAAATATAAGGAATTGTGGAAACGCTACCCGTAATGCCCGTTTGGCGGCTATCCACTCCTTCTACAGGTTCCTACAACAAGAAAGCCTGGAACATCTATATCAATGCCAGAATATTTTGTCCATTAGGTTTAAAAGATCTCAGAATAAATCTATTACCTACCTAACTATTGAGGCAATGAAACTGTTACTGCAACAACCCGACCACACTACACTGAAAGGCCGAAGGGACTTGGCGCTATTGTCTTTAATGTACGATACTGGAGCCAGGGTACAGGAAATCATTGACCTGACCCCATCTATGTTAAGACTTGACACTCCGCCTGTCATCAAAATTATTGGTAAGGGAAAGAAAGCCCGTGTGGTACCCATGCTGGATGCCCAAACCGGCCACCTTAAAAACTATTTAAAGGAGAACCGGTTGGATACAGCTTCTGCCAATATGTATCCATTATTCTTTAATAGTAGAAAAGAAAAACTCACACGTGCTGGGATTCATTACATTGTCCAGAAATATTTTAAAAAGGCAAGGGCAGCAAATAAAATGATGCTTCCTGATAAAATAAGCTGTCATTCCCTTCGACACTCTAAAGCAATGCACTTACTACAAGCTGGAGTGAACCTGGTGTATATTCGGGATATACTGGGTCATGTTTCCGTTCAAACTACAGAAATCTATGCCAGGGCAGATTCCAAACAAAAACGGAAAGCCTTGGAAAAAGCATACGTGAATATCAATCCGGATGAAACAGCCAACTGGACAAAAAATGAAAATTTGATGATGTGGCTGAAGAAATTTTAAAAGGTTATGTAAAGTATTCTGGGGAATAGACCACTGAATTAAGCAGGTAGAGCTGTTTACTTTACATATCCATTTAGTTTGCATAATGCAATAAAATTATTGCTGTGGTTAAGGACTTTAATACTACTGCGAATAGGATTCGAAGAGGGTGTAATCTCAAGTCTGTCTAGACTTTGAAAATTAAATTAAAATTTTTAGACTAGATTATGACACAAGAAGAGATTAAGGAATTAAAGGAAAAAGCATTAAAACAATTTTTATCAGGAGAATCCCTAACCGGCAAAAACGGCGCTTTTGCTCCAATGCTTAGGGAGTTTATGGAAGAGGCCCTGGAAGCAGAAATGTCTTCGCACCTTTCCGATGAAGAAAAAGGCTCAAAAGCAGGTAATAAGCGTAATGGCAAAGGCAAAAAGACCCTAAAGAGCAGCCAAGGGGACGTCACCATTAACACGCCCCAGGATCGTAACAGTACCTTTGAGCCGGAGATCGTAGCGAAACGCCAGCGTATCCTGGCCGATAATTTAGAAAAGCAGATTATAGGCATGTACGGGATGGGCAATAGCCTGCGGGATATCTCAGCTCATATAGAGGAAATGTATGATTCCAAGATATCCACACACGTTCTAAGTGATATTACGGACCGGGTGATTCCCAAGGTTAAGGAATGGCAGGATCGCCCCTTGGAGCCGGTATATTGCATCCTATGGCTCGACGCGATGCACTTCAAGGTACGCGAAGAAGGCAAAGTAAAGCACAAGGCCTTGTATAATATTTTAGGAATAAATAAAGCTGGAAGAAAGGAAGTGCTGGGTATGTATATCTCGGAAAGTGAAGGGGCCAATTTTTGGCTTCAGGTGCTGACCCAATTAAACAACCGTGGCTTAAAAGATATTCTGATTGCCTGTACGGATAATCTTACGGGCTTTAGTGAAGCCATTCATTCTGTTTATCCCAAGACTGATATTCAGCTATGTATTGTCCACCAGATCCGCAATAGTATGAAGTATGTGGCCAGTAAGGATCAAAAAGATTTTATGAAAGACCTTAAACTGGTGTACAAGGCTGACACCAAAGACCAGGCTGAATCGGCTTTACTGGATCTGGAAGAAAAATGGGGCAAAAGATATCCCATAGTGATCCGTTCCTGGAATGATAACTGGGACCGATTGAGTGCTTATTTTGAATATACCGCACCCATTAGAAAACTCATATACACCACAAATGCCGTAGAGGCTTTTCACCGGCAGGTAAGAAAAGTAACCAAGACCAAAGGCGCTTTTACCAATGATATGGCACTATTGAAGCTGGTTTACCTAGCTACCAGAAGAATTGAAAAGAAATGGAACGCCCCACTGCAGAACTGGGGTTTGGTAGTTCAACAATTAGCTATTAAATTTGAAGGTCGGCTAGAGTTGGACTTAGCCACCAATGAAACGAAAAACTAAAATTTTCTTCTCCCGGGGGTACCCCCGGGAGAAGAAGCAGACAGAGTTGAGCTAACACTCCCGATTCGAACATCGACCAGTGTTCCGGTAATACCTCCATTGGAAAGTTCATAGATTCCTTTAACCTTATTCGCATTATTGAGCAGTATAATTTTAAAGGTTTCCTGCAATTCAATATTATTTTTATTCCACTGCTCAAATGCTAATTCGGCCGCGCACCTGGAACTGGTTATTTTTGGAAGCAAATTTCTTTTTAAACTTCCGCTGTAGCTTATCGCTATTTCATTAACTTTGGATTTCATTATTAGCTAATTTAAAGGGTTAATAATTAAAAGAGGGCAAAACTTCCACGGTAACGCCCTCTTTGTTTTTTAGATTCTTAATTAGTAATTTCTTTATTTCTAAGGAATAGGATTTCACTTACCAAGATTTCGGTAACAAATCGTTTCTCCCCGCTTTGGGTTTCATAAGATCTGGAAGTCAATTTGCCGCGTATGGCTACTTCTTTTCCTTTATCAACATATTTCTCAATAAGCTCCGCCTGCTTTCCCCAGGCCACTACATTGTGCCAGTCGGTTTGTTGAATTTTGTCTCCTTCCTTGTGATAATATTCATTTGTAGCCAGTGAAAAACTGCTTACTTTTTTACCACTTTCAAAGTTTTTGATTTCCGGGGCATTCCCCACATTTCCGATTAACTGTACTTGGTTTCTTAGATTACTCATAATTAAAAGATTTAGATACCTGCCTTTAAAAGCAGGTTGATTAAACATTGATTTACTTATTATATCCAGAGCGTTTTCCTTTTTTGATTTTTTTACTTCGCTTCCAGTTATGTTGTTTTGAAATGATTTCATAATTTTTATTTTTTGATTTACTTCTTACAGAGCCGTTTGCTGTTACCTTTTTTGATGCTGATACATTTTCAATATTTAGAATTAGGGAAGGTTTATAAAAAGGAGGGACGGACTGGCTTATGCAATCTGGACTAACTTCTAAATATTGGTATTTTGCATTACAAAAAAGGTAGGGACAGCAACGGCTTGGAAGTAAATGGAAACACTGAAATTGAAAAATAAACAGTAGCGAAGTAAATGAAAGAATGGAATTCCGATTTAGCGGGCGTCCATTTTTACCTAATTAAGTATAAGATTACACGAAGAGCGGTAACTACTATATAGCGGATACATCATTAGGAAGATAAAAAGGATGCCCAAGATATTCTTAGGGAAGCTCTTTACCCGAAATGAAGCATTTCGCGGAATGAAGCGGTAATGTGCTGACCGGTTCTAAAAACCGATAATTCATTCAATTAAGTAGGAAACTTTCGATTAAGAGAGGTGGACAGTAGGTGAGTTTTATAGAGGAAATTCTTCATGTTTTAAATATGAATATCAAATCCGTGGGATAAAACCAACCGCATCCCTACATATAATACAAGCATAGCCGTAAGAAACCCCAGAAATTTCACGTTGAATCTTTTATTAGAAGCATAAGAACCCAGGCTTCCACCAAGGACAACGGCAATAATCAATTTAAATATGAGGTTATAACTTATATCAAAGTTACCGGCCATATTAAGCCCTCCTCCTATCCCGGATCTTCACGAAAGCAGCCCTATACTTCCACCGAGAATAGATTTTTTAGGATTGGAAAATTCTTGAGTCTGTATGTTATTTTGCACAAATTTTATAATCATGAAAAACCTGCCATCACCAATGCGCCTACAAGGATGAGAAAAAAAGTAGTTTGCGATAATTTAATTACTGCCCCCAGGTAGGCCAATGAAATACTTAAAACAAAAAACGCACAGATTAGTTTTAATTTCAGCACATCGTTTTTGATAAAAACCAGGGTACCAATAGTACCTACGAACATATTAAATACCAGTGCAGTAGACCGGATTTCATAAAAATCGTTTAATACCAGACTAAGGATTGCCAGGTAACTCGAACCGCCACCAAATCCTACTGAACAATAAAAATAAAGCGATAAAAAAGAAAATAAACGGGAGATATTCTAGAGGCATATCTGGAAATTAAGTAACAATCTACATCCTCACCCTTTTTAACCGAAGTAGTGGCGTCTACAAATAGCAAAGCATTCCAAGTAACATAGGAGCTTATTTTTTAAGTATTTGCTTAAATACGCATTTTATTATACTTTTGGAAAATAAATCAATAACATGAAATTGGAAATAACCTGTACAAGAGCACAAGCTGACCATACACAACTTCTAAATTGTAAATCAACTTTAGAAAAAATGGATGAGAATTTTCAGGAAATGACAAAACTGCTTTCAATTGCAGGTAGCGAAGTACGGTTAAAAATTTTGTTCCTGTTAAATATGGAAAATGAATTATGCCCTTGTGATATTGCTGATATTTTAGACATGAGTGTTCCAGCGATATCTCAACATATTCGTAAAATTAAGGATGCCGGTTTTATCACTTCAAGGAGAGCAGGACAAACTTTATATTATTCGTTAGTAAAAAATAAAACAGCGGTCCTTGATTCTATTTTCACTACGATCAGAACAGTAAAGAAAATTGCCTGAAATGAAAAATTCAAATAAGTCAAACAGCCCGGTTTATTTAAGCTTAATTACTGCAATAACTGCTTCATTATGCTGTATTACTCCCCTTCTGGCTATTTTAGCAGGAAGCAGCGGACTTGTCACCATGTTTGCGTGGTTAGAACCTTTTCGTCCTTATTTGATGGGGCTTACCATAGGAATTCTTGTGTTTGCCTGGTATCTTAAATTGAGGTCTAAAACGCAGAAGGAAATAGAATGCGCGTGTAACGAAGAAGAAAAAATTTCCTTCTGGCAATCTAAAAATTTCCTTTTTATCATTACAGTTTTTACTGCGTTAATGTTAGCTTTCCCCTATTACGCTAATGTTTTTTATACTACTACAAAAAAAGAGATAATGGTAGTGGCTGAAAATAACATAGAGAAAAAAGTCGTTGAAATAGAAGGAATGACATGCTCGGGATGTGAAGCTCATGTAGAAAGCGAAGTAAATAAACTACCGGGAATTATTTCAGTAAAAGCTAGTTATGAAAATTCAAATACAGCAGTTGAGTATGATAAATCCCTGGTAAAAGAAGATGAAATTTATAGGGCTATCAATAAAACTGGATATAAAGTTATTCCAAAAATCAAAGAATAATTATGATGAAAGAATATGATGTTTGCATAATAGGTTCAGGGATGTCCGGGATGACTATTGCTAATAAATGTGCTTCAAAAGGACTCAGCGTAGCTATAACAGACGAATTGCCTTATGGGGGTACCTGCGCCTTGAGAGGATGTGATCCAAAGAAGGTGATTATTGGTACTACTGAAGTTCGCGATTTCGCTGCGCGTCTTAAAGCAAAGGGTATCGATAAGGTTCCAGAAGTCAATTGGGAAGATATAATGGCTTTTAAACAATGGTTTGTAGATGCGATGCCTCCTAAAATAGAAAAAGGATATGACAAAAAAGGGATCGACACCTATCATTCTTCAGCTCGATTTATTTCGGAGAATACTTTAAACATTGGCGATACCAAGATTAAAGCTAACAAAATTGTAATCGCAACTGGAGCAAAGCCCAGAGAATTAAAATTTAAGGGTGGAGAACTAGCCCTTTCAAGTGTAGATTTTTTAAATCTGGAAAAACTTCCAGAATCTCTTTTATTTATTGGAGGAGGTTATATAGCCTTTGAATTTGCCCATATAGCAGCACGTTGCGGGTCAAAAGTTACTATCGTACATCGGGGTGTAAAACCGTTAAAGGATTTCGAACAGGATATTGTGAAACATCTCGTGACAGCTACACAAGATTTAGGAATTGAACTTATCCTGAATACTGAAGTAAACTCCATTATAAAAAAAGATCAAAAATTTTACGTTGAAGGAAAGTCCAACTATGGTTCAAAGATTTTTAAAACAGATGCCGTTTTTAATGCTTCCGGCAGGCCACCTTCCATATTGGATCTGGATCTGGAAAAGGCAAATATTGAGTATTCAGAAAAAGGAATCAAAGTAAATTCCTTTCTTCAAAGTTCTTCTAACCCTGATATTTATGCAGCTGGAGATGCTGCAGATACTGCAGGCCTACCCCTAACGCCTGTAGCTGTCCTGGAAGGTCATACAGCGGCCTCCAACATTATTAAAGGGAATAAAAAGAAAATTAGCTATCCTCCTATGCCCACGATTGTATTTACCTTACCTAGCCTTGCGAGTGTTGGACTAAAAGAAATCGAAGCTGAAGAAAAAGGATATACCATAAAAGTTAACTATCAGGATGCAAGCGAATGGTTCAATGCTAAAAGGTTGAATATAGATAAATATGTCTTTAAAACGATTATTGATAAAGAAAAACAAACACTTTTGGGCGCCCATTTGATCGGGCCTCTATCAGAAGAAATAATAAACATTTTCGCACTGGCTATTAAAACTGAGATCCCAATAAATAATTTAAGAAAAATGATATTTGCTTATCCTACTTTAGCTTCAGACATTCCGAATATGCTTTAATCTTAGAAACAATATGAATATAGAAATAGAATCAAAGATAACCTGTCCGCATTGCGGTCATAGTAAATTAGTGAAAATGCCAACAGATGCGTGTCAATTCTTTTATACATGCGATAATTGCAATGAAGTATTAAAACCAAAACAAGGCGACTGCTGCGTATTCTGTTCCTATGCTTCGGTTCCATGTCCTCCCATTCAAAAAAATTCCGGCTGTTGTTAATTTATTATAAAAAGAGGGTTTTGATTTGTGAGAACCAACCACTCGTCGGGTAGAGTTTGCACCATTAGAAAAAAAATAATTAACTTGACTATAAAACCAGGCCCGGAAAGGTATAACTATTCCGGCATCTTGAAAAGATCTGGACTTTTAGGTGCGAGCCATTATTAAAACTATTACTAACTAAAACTTCTAACCATGGAAAACAAGCGAAACGAAAGTAAGAAATATTTAAAATTCTTTGCAATGATAGCGACCTCTATGATTGCAATGTTCTTTTTAATGTACACCCATTCATATCAAATTATCGATCATTTTTGGTTTAGTGAAACCCGTTTGTTTATGACCATGATCATGGGCGGTGCAATGATCATAATTATGCTTGGATATATGCTTAATATGTATCAAAATAAAAAGATAAATACTGTTATTCTAACTTTTGGTCTGGTATTAATAGTAGGTTCTATATGGCTGGTGCGAAGTCAGGTAACCGTTACAGACACAGACTACATGGAAGGTATGATACCACATCACTCTATTGCTATTCTAACCAGTGAACGATCTCAGATAAAGGATGTGAGAGTTAGAGAGCTTGCCGATGAAATCATTAAAGCGCAGCGCAGGGAAATTATGGAAATGCAGTGGTTAATAAATGATATAAAGGAAAACGGAATAGTTGAATCGGAAGCTGAAAAAGAGAAACGTCCGCTACCAGAATTCAAAGGTTTACTCAATATGGAAACCAAAAACCTGGAAGAATAAAAAAATATGCATATGCGGTTTTATAGTAGGGCAAAAATCTGTTTACTTAAATAAAAAGGTTAAAAAAATCCCGAAAGTTCACTCTCGGGATTTTTGTTTTTATAGAGAATACAAGATTACTCTTTCCTGGTCACCAGGTCATATACGCAGGGTATCACTATTAAATTAAGAATTGTGGCTGAAAGTAATCCTCCCAGGATCACCACCGCCATAGGGCTTTGGATCTCACTACCCGGTTCTCCTCCTTTTAAGGCAAGTGGTATAAGCGCCAGACCTGTCGTAAAGGCGGTCATTAAGATAGGGTTCAACCTGTCTAAGGCTCCGGTTTTGATAAGTTCATAGCCTTTTTGACCTTCTTTTCTCAAGTCTTCATATCTCGACACGAGTAAAATCCCGTTTCTGGTTGCGATCCCAAAGAGACTTATAAAACCAATGGTGGAAGCAATACTTACAATTCCTGAGGTAAAGTAAACGATCAAAATTCCACCGATCAAAGCCAACGGTAAATTGATAAGCACCACGAAAGCTAATTTCACATTATTGAATTCAAAATACAACAACAGGAATATTACAAAAATGGCTATTACGGCAGTGATCAAAAGCATTTGTGAAGCTCTCGACTCACTCTCGAATTGGCCGCCATACTGTACTCTATATCCCTCGGGAATATTCACCGATGAATTTACAGTTTCCCGGATCTCTTCTACCGCACTTCTTAAATCACGCCCCTGCACATTAGCCGCGACAACGATCTTACGCTGTACATCTTCCCGGCTTATGCTATTAGGGCTGCTTACAGAAGAAACCTGTGCCAGCTGTTCTAACGGCACCTGTGAGCCATTGGGCAGACCAATTAAAGCCGTTTTAATTTTCTCTATGCTATTTCTGAAATCCTCTTCATAGCGTACTACCAGGTCAAAATACTTCTGCCCCTCATAGATCTCACCTACTTCGTGCCCTGCAAAAGCTACATCTACCTGCTCCATCAATTGACCCACGGTCATTCCGTAGGCAGAAAGTATCTGGCGTTTGGGAGTGATCTTGATCTGCGGAACTTCAATCTGCTGATCAACAGCTACATCGGCAAGTCCATCGATAGGTTTAATATTCTCCTCGACACTTTTGCCTATTTCATATAGTTGCTGCAGATCTGGACCAAAAATTTTGATCGCGATATTAGCTCTTGTTCCAGAGAGCATATGATCTATTCGGTGAGCAATAGGTTGTCCAAGGGTGATGTTTACACCAGGAACAATGCTGAGTTTATTTCTGACGTCTTCAAAAAATTCTTCCTTGGATTTATCTTCCAGGGTAAAAGGAACATCTATTTCAGCGGCATTCACCCCCTGGGCGTGTTCGTCCAGTTCTGCTCTTCCTGTCCTTCTGGTAACCACAGCAACTTCCGGCATCTCAAGCAACAACTGCTCTACCTGTTTTCCGGTCTTATTACTTTCTTCCAGCGACATTCCCGGAGGTCCAACTACGCTGATTACCATGGATCCCTCATTAAATTCCGGAAGGAAACTTCTTCCTAACTGGGTGAAAAGTGCAATGCTCAGTAAAAAAGCGATAACAGTAACCGCGATAACGGTTTTAGGGATCTTAAGTGCCCGATTTAGAGTTTCTGCATAACGTTGCTCCAACCATCTTTCAACTTTAGTTCCTTCAGCCTGCTTCTTCAACATTTTCTCCTTTTTCAGAAGATATGTACACAGCACCGGAGTAACGGTTACAGCAACTACCAACGAAGTGAGAACTGATGTGATAAAAGCAATTCCAAGTGGTTTCAGTAATCGTCCTTCCATTCCGCCAAGGAAAAATAGCGGTACAAAAGACACGATAATAATAAGGGTAGCAATAATGATAGAACTTCTAATTTCCACAGATGCTTCTCTTACCACGGTGATTACCGACTGCCTTTCAGCTTTAGGTTTTCGAATGTTCTCACGCAGGCGTTTATAGACGTTCTCCACATCAATAATGGCATCATCTACCAATGCTCCAATGGCAATAGCCATACCTCCTAAACTCATCGTGTTGATGGTATACCCAAGCATTTTCAGCACAATGATCGATACCAGTAACGATATTGGGATTGCCAACAATGAAATTAATGTAGTACGCCAGTTCATCAAGAAGATAAAAAGCACCACGACTACAAAAAATGCTCCTTCAAGCAAAGTCATATTCAAATTGCTGATGGAAGCATCAATAAAATCTGCCTGGCGAAAGATCTGACTTTTGATCTCCACGCTTTCAGGCAGACTGGTTTCCAGTTCAGCGATGGCTTCGTCCAGCCTTTCAGTCAGCTCCAGGGTATTCACATCAGGTTGCTTAGAAATGGTGAGGATAACCGCTGGTTCTGCATTCAGGGAACCATCTCCAATCTTATCTGCAGCTCCAATCTGTACTTCAGCTACATCTTTGATCTTGATGCCCTGGCCATTCACCTGTTTCACAACAGCCTCCTCAAGATCTTCTAAAGCATAAGCTCTACCACTACCTTTGATAATGTACTGGTTTCCATATTCATTAAGGAAACCACCCGGAGCATTCGTATTAGCTTCCCGTACTTTCTCAGTGAGCTCTTCCAGACTTACGTTATAATATTTCATCTTACCGGGATTGGCAAAAACCTGATATTGCTTATAATCTCCTCCGATTACTACCACGTTGGCAATCCCACCGATGGCTTTGATCCGAGGACGGATCTGCCAGTCAGATAAGGTTCTTAGTTCCATTGGGCTAAGACTGTCTGAAGTTACACCCAATAGCATAACCTCTCCCATAATTGAGGAGATAGGCGCCATGGTAGGTGCTCCGATCCCACTAGGTAGGTTTTCACGAACCATCGGGATACGTTCACTTACGATCTGTCTTGCCTTGTAAATATCGGTTCCCCAGTCGAATTCAACCCAAACGATGGAAATTCCCGCTGCTGAAGAAGAACGAATTCTTCTCACATTTGGCGATCCATTCATCGCGGTTTCAAGCTGATAGGTCACCAGTTTCTCTACCTCTTCCGACTCCATTCCGTGAGCTTCGGTTAGTATGGTTACTGTAGGTGCTGTGAGATCCGGGAATACATCCACGTTCATATTACGTGCCAGGTAAAACCCGGTAGCACTTAGTATCACTGCAACCAGAAGAACCAGAAGCCTGTTCTGAAGCGAAATTGATAATATTTTATTTAACATCTAATTTCTTTTTCAGGATTAATGATCATGACCGTGTGCAGGGGTTGTACCGGACATAGAAGCCATCTTCACCTGGTAAAAACCTGTGGTTACCACAACTTCTCCATCCTCAAGTCCGCTAAGCACCTGTGCCTTCTTTCCATTTCGCTTGCCGATCTTTACAGGTCGTCTTTCGAAACTTTCACCTCCGGTTTGTACGATCACCGAATAATTGCCGTAATCTTCTAGTAAAGCAGCTTCAGGCACCACAACTCCAGTTTTAGCTTCACCCAGGGCGATCTGAACTTCCGTAAAACTACCTTCAGGCATTTCAACAACATCTTCCACTTTGATATACACCGGAATCATCGGTTTGCGATCTTCCACTTCTTTACCTACTGAAATAACAGCACTGCCTGATCCTTCTACTTCATTCCAGTCTCCATTATCACTCCTGTACCAGACATTAGCGATAGATTCTTTAGTTGGATTGTTTGACGCGCTTAACTGCGTTTTCAATAGTCGGGATCTATCCGTTCCAATGGTTACCAGGTTAGCTCCCTGTTCCACATAGCTTCCATTAGAAGTACTGATGGATTTTATAAAACCATCAAAAGGAGCTCTGATTTGCTTCCCCCCTGCTCCGTAATTGGAGCCAAGGGCACGGTAATTGGCCTCGGCTACGCGAAAATCACTTTCTACCTTTTCGAATTCCGCTTTGGGAACGATCTTGTCTTCATAAAGTTCTTTTTTTCGCTCATATTCAGCTTTCGCCTGATCATATCGTGCTTTAGCCTGCGCAATCTCTGCCTGGACATTATTAGAAGAAAGCCCTTCACTACTAAGATTCATTAAGAGCTGACCTTTTTTCACTTCGGTTCCCTCTGTTAGGTTGTCTGAAACAAAATTCACCATCCCATTGGCTCCGGCCGCTAAGGTTTTGTATGTGCCAGGGGCAGCTTGCCAGACTCCGGAAGTATGAACTACATCATAAACTTCTCCCTTAGTGACAGGCTCCGTCTGAAAATCGATCTTCCAGGCCTGTTCCTTTAAAAAGCTGATACCGCCATCTTCTGCTTCCGCTACATTTTCTGAAGCTTCTGCAGCTGAGGCATAAACCTGAATATCTTTAATAACAATCCTGTCTGAATACTCAGGAGTTTTCAGATCAAAAACCAGATCATAAGTCCCGGGTTCTTTCGGCTGTAAGGCCGGAGAAAAAATTCCCGGAGATGAAGGGGAATCCACCTTATGGCGAATGCCAGTCTCTTCTTTAATAAGACTCACTGTAACTGAACCTTCGCGAACAGGTTGATGTTTATCTAATACAGTAAAATGGGCTGCAAATTTGCTGGTTCTACCTTCCACTAAGGCCGGGAATTCTACAAATAGCTCCGTCTGGTCTGTCCAGATAGTTTTATTAATCGCAGGAACTCCAGAACTTACATGGTTTCCTTCTGCATCATGTGCGTGATCTTCCTCCTCGTTGTTTCCGCAGGATAAAAGAAAAAGCGAGATGCATGCTATATATAAATATTTCATGTTCAAAATTCTAATTTTAATGATCCTCATGCTCGGTTCCGTCATCATGCGTATGATGCTCAGATTCCTCATGCATTTCCATATCATCTTCTCCTACCTTAAATTCTTCCTGCTCCATATGCTCCTCGTTCATATGATTACCTTCCTCATCGTGAGCGTGTCCATGTTCTTCTTCATGAGCGTGAGCCTCAGCACCTTCTTCATGCTCATGGCCATGCTCTTCGTTAACGGTTTCTCTACATGCTGAAAAACTGAATATTAATAGGGCTGCAAAAAATAAGTTCTTGAAATTCATAATGTTTAATTTTAGATTATAATTGATGTTTTAATAATGTTGCTTTTAACTGAAGGAGTTCTTTCTCCATCTCCAGCTTCTTGTTATAGGCCTGCCGGTAAAATTCAACTTCCCGGTAATAATCCAGAAATGAGAATTCCCCTAGCTTATAGGCTTTAAATAAAAGTTCTTCGGAATTAAGGTCCTTAAAGGTTCCCTCGTATTCCTCAAATTTTCTTTTTAGTAATTGATATTGCTGATAATCTTCCTGAAATTGGGTGAAAAGTTCAGCAGTTTCAGCACCGGTGTTGGCCTGGCTATATTCCAGGTTTGCCCTGGCAGCTTTTACCTTATTCTTGCTATTCCAAAGAGGAATTGAAAGACCGCCTAAGAATCCGGAATAATTACTGGAATTCACTCCCTGGTAATTATAACCTATGCTTAGGTCTGGAAGAATTTTATTCTTTTCCAGTTTTAACTGCTGCTCAGCCAGTGTTTCACGAGCATTCAATTGCTGAACCTCTGCATCTGTAGAAAGTTTTTCTTGCCAGAGTGTTTGCATTGAAGCCAGTTCATTATCTTCCATTAAATAAAGCTGATCTTCATTAATAGCATTTCCGCCATTCAGTTTTTGAAGCTCCAGGAACGTATTTTTGATTTCCATCTCAATCTGATCCATTTCAAACTGCTCCTGTAACCAGGCCACTTTGGCTTTATTCAGCTCCAGAATACCTATCTGTTCAGCCTTAAATAACCGCTGGATCTGTTCGTAAACCTGCTTAGCCTGCTCCACTCTTTCCTGCTCTAGCTTTTTTCGCTTCTGCAAAATCTGCAACTCCAGAAGCTGTTTCTTAGCAATCAGAAGTACTTCCTGACGGATGGTTTTGTACTCAAATTCGAGTAATTCTTTCTGCTTTTCTATCCTTTTATTTCGAGCACTGTAAACCGTGGGAAATTCGAAACGCTGAGATACCTGGTATTCATAATAATCATCGGTCTCATGTTCTCCAAAGGGAAGATAAAAGGCTGAAACCTGAGGATCCTGCAGGTTATTCTCTGTCTTGTTTCCAAGGTCCTTACTGGCTATATATGACTGATAAGCCTTGAGTTGCCTGTTATTCTGACTTATTTCGTCCAGAATAATCTTTACGCCTGGACTTTGGGCAAAAGAGCCAATAGAGATAAGGATCCCACAAATAGTGGAAACTATATATCTGTACATAATTTTTGATTTTAGTTTAATCTGTATAACAAAGGTCTGCCTGCTGTTTAAAAACAGAGACTAGACATAATGATCAAACTAATTGGGGTGGTCCTCGGAGGGAGAGTAAGGATAAGTAGGGGTTAAAATATTGGTGTGGAGGATGGTAAAATTTTAACTTTTGTGCTTCAAGATCGATTAGCACCCAACCTGTATTATAAAATTCCTTTTCGTTCTTCTTTTTAATTTCTGTCTTTTGAAAACTGAAATTTTCCGAATGTTCTTTTAAAACGAGAATTTCATTAGAAGTAGTGGTATGAGAATGATTTGCTAATAAATAAGATAAAAAACTTTCAGACTTATTTTCATCTTTTTGATCCTGGTGATCATGATCTTCATCTGATTGATGATGATGCGCAACCTCCTTTTCTTCCTGATGTTCGTGATGTGCGTGAGGTATAACCTGATGAAAAGACATCAGCATAAAAACGCCAAGAAGGAATAAAGCTTGTATTTGATTTTTTATTTGCACAGATTACAAAAATAGTAATTTATAAGAGAGATTAGAGGAAAAATAAAATAAACCATAAGAACCTTAATTCCTATGGGGGAGTGTTAGCTCAACTCTGTCTGCTTCTTCTCCCGGGGGTACCCCCGGGAGAAGAAAATTTTAGTTTTTCGTTTCATTGGTGGCTAAGTCCAACTCTAGCCGACCTTCAAATTTAATAGCTAATTGTTGAACTACCAAACCCCAGTTCTGCAGTGGGGCGTTCCATTTCTTTTCAATTCTTCTGGTAGCTAGGTAAACCAGCTTCAATAGTGCCATATCATTGGTAAAAGCGCCTTTGGTCTTGGTTACTTTTCTTACCTGCCGGTGAAAAGCCTCTACGGCATTTGTGGTGTATATGAGTTTTCTAATGGGTGCGGTATATTCAAAATAAGCACTCAATCGGTCCCAGTTATCATTCCAGGAACGGATCACTATGGGATATCTTTTGCCCCATTTTTCTTCCAGATCCAGTAAAGCCGATTCAGCCTGGTCTTTGGTGTCAGCCTTGTACACCAGTTTAAGGTCTTTCATAAAATCTTTTTGATCCTTACTGGCCACATACTTCATACTATTGCGGATCTGGTGGACAATACATAGCTGAATATCAGTCTTGGGATAAACAGAATGAATGGCTTCACTAAAGCCCGTAAGATTATCCGTACAGGCAATCAGAATATCTTTTAAGCCACGGTTGTTTAATTGGGTCAGCACCTGAAGCCAAAAATTGGCCCCTTCACTTTCCGAGATATACATACCCAGCACTTCCTTTCTTCCAGCTTTATTTATTCCTAAAATATTATACAAGGCCTTGTGCTTTACTTTGCCTTCTTCGCGTACCTTGAAGTGCATCGCGTCGAGCCATAGGATGCAATATACCGGCTCCAAGGGGCGATCCTGCCATTCCTTAACCTTGGGAATCACCCGGTCCGTAATATCACTTAGAACGTGTGTGGATATCTTGGAATCATACATTTCCTCTATATGAGCTGAGATATCCCGCAGGCTATTGCCCATCCCGTACATGCCTATAATCTGCTTTTCTAAATTATCGGCCAGGATACGCTGGCGTTTCGCTACGATCTCCGGCTCAAAGGTACTGTTACGATCCTGGGGCGTGTTAATGGTGACGTCCCCTTGGCTGCTCTTTAGGGTCTTTTTGCCTTTGCCATTACGCTTATTACCTGCTTTTGAGCCTTTTTCTTCATCGGAAAGGTGCGAAGACATTTCTGCTTCCAGGGCCTCTTCCATAAACTCCCTAAGCATTGGAGCAAAAGCGCCGTTTTTGCCGGTTAGGGATTCTCCTGATAAAAATTGTTTTAATGCTTTTTCCTTTAATTCCTTAATCTCTTCTTGTGTCATAATCTAGTCTAAAAATTTTAATTTAATTTTCAAAGTCTAGACAGACTTGAGATTACACCCTCTGATCATTTTCAAGCTTTGAAATTATAGAGGAGCTATAAATAGCATAGCGGTTTATGTGCTCCGGTTAATTTCAAAGCTTGTTTCTTTGGCACCAAAAGGTAAGGTTGTGTAAGAAGGCTTATAAAGAAAAACTGAAATATTGATGGGCAAAATTAAATTAATTCTTGTAAAAAATGGTTTAAAAGTAAAGTGAGATAAACTAAAACTCTTGAACATATTCATCTGTAACACATCCTTCGGAGGCATTTCTCACAGACTGTGCATACTTAAATAAAACACCGTTAAAAACTTTCATTTGAGG
Source organism: Salegentibacter salegens (assembly GCF_900142975.1). Taxonomy (NCBI): domain Bacteria; kingdom Pseudomonadati; phylum Bacteroidota; class Flavobacteriia; order Flavobacteriales; family Flavobacteriaceae; genus Salegentibacter; species Salegentibacter salegens. The sequence goes on along the minus strand of NZ_LT670848.1, from coordinate 205,032 downwards.
CTTTATCCAATTTTTTCGACGTTTTTCAATCACTTCATCACAAACCTGTAGGTTTAGCGTATTATTGACTGCATCTATTTCTATCAAATCGTTATCTTCAACAAGCGCAATTAATCCTCCTTCAAAAGCTTCCGGGCTAATGTGTCCCACTACAAAACCATGTGTCCCACCACTGAATCTTCCGTCAGTAATTAGTGCCACAGTTTTTCCTAGTCCTGCGCCAATTATAGCTCCAGTTGGTTTTAACATTTCAGGCATACCTGGACCTCCTTTTGGCCCGATATAACGGATGACGACGACATCACCACGCTTTACCTTACCTGCACTAATCCCCTTGCTAAATTCTTCTTCATTATCAAAAACACGTGCCGTTCCTGTAAATCGTTCACCTTCCTTTCCACTTATTTTGGCAACACTGCCCTGATCGGCTAGATTACCATATAATATCTGCAAATGTCCATTAGGTTTGATGGGGCTTTCTAGCGGCATCACGATTTTTTGAGTATTGAAATCAAGATTAGGAATATTTTCTAAATTTTCTTTAATGGTTTTACCAGTAACTGTTAGACAATCGCCGTGCAACAGCTTATTGTTAAATAAATATTTCATAACTGCCGGAACACCTCCATGTTTATGCAAATCTGCCATAAGATATTTACCGCTCGGTTTAAAGTCTGCCAATACCGGCACTCTGTTGCTCATTTCCTGAAAATCATTAATACTGAGTGGAACTTGAACACTTTTAGCCATTGCGATTAAATGCAGTACAGCATTTGTACTGCCACCGAGTGCAATAATCAAAGTAATTGCGTTTTCAAAAGCTTTGCGGGTCATAATATCTCGAGGTTTAATATCCTTTTCCAATAATAGTTTAATTGCATTTCCTATAGTTGCACATTCATTCTTTTTATCCTGACCTACTGCTGGATTAGATGAGGAATACGGTAGGCTCATACCCAAGGCCTCAATAGCACTCGCCATTGTATTCGCGGTATACATCCCTCCACAAGCGCCTGCTCCAGGGCACGCATGACGGACAATACTTTTAAAGTCTTTCTCACTAATTTTACCTGAAACTTTTTCACCCCAGGCCTCAAAAGTGTTTACCAGGTTAATATCTTCCCCTTTATAGCGGCCGGGAGCAATTGCGCCCCCATATAACATGATACTAGGACGATTGAGCCTCCCCATAGCTATGATTGAGCCAGGCAAATTTTTATCACAACCTGGTATGGTAATGAGAGCATCATAATATTGAGCCCCCGCATTTGTTTCTATACTGTCTGCAATAAGATCACGACTTACTAAACTATAACGCATTCCAGGTGTACCCATACTAATTCCATCGCTTACACCAGTTGCGTAAAAACGTAGACCCAACAGGCCGTCTATCTGATTGATATTATCACGCACGATGGTGGCAAAGTTGTTCAGATTCATGTTACAAGGATTTCCGTCCCAGCCCATACTAGCAATACCAACCTGCGCTTTGTCAAAATCTTCATTTTTAAATCCAATTGCATAATACATAGCTTTTGCCCCAGGAAGGGTTTCATCCTGCGTTAATACAAGGGAATATTTATTGATTATTTTTGTCATGATTACAATTTAAAATTCATTTTATCTACTAAATATGAGATTTTAGCCTACTGAGGGTTTCCGGAGAAATATTCAAATAAGCTGCAAGATTGGTGTTGGATAATCTTTGTGTGAGTTCAGGGTTATCTTTAAGCAGACTACGATACCGTTCGGTAGCATTTTGAGTTAACAAACTACTTAGTTTAAAGTTTATTACGGTTAGTCCATATTCAAGAATATAGATATACATTTTATTCCATTCCGGTATCGTATTTCTTAAATAAAAAAAATCCTTATAAGTGATCACCAGTAGTTCCGAAGTCTCTACAGCTTCTATATACTCCGGCGAAGGCTCTCTTGAAATAAAACTGACGATTGAGGTTAAAAATGTATGCTCAAAAGCCATGAATCGAGTAGTTGTATTGTAATTATTATCACCATAATATAATCGGAGGCAACCTTTATTAATAAAAAAAATTTTACCGGCAACAGCCTTTTCTTTAAGCAACAACTTATCTTTTGTAGCTATATAGGGTTTGAAATAGGAAAGAATTTTATCAAGTTCCTTTCCGTTAATTTCCGTTAATTTACGGATTAAGTCTGCGAGCATCATCCTATTGAAAATAATCTAATTTCTATAAGACCAAATTTATGATAAATACATAGTGAAAAAATTGATTAAGGTCAAAATCGAAGTTTTTATTAATTAGACACCTTAAGGAATACTTTATAATACAAAAGAAAAATAGTTGCTATTTAGGCAATCAAAAAGTACCATTGCAGATGTTTTAGAAGATAATTTCTGAACTATCCATCCATTAAAATTTATTGGCTCGTGTCCAAGACAATTAGTTATGAACCTCTTTTGCTGAAATGTAGTTTTTGCAGAATGGAAGTAAAAGTGGCGAACGGTAATTTAAGAAAAGTATTCTTCCACAGGGAATGTAATTCAATTTACAACAATCTTAAAATTTCTATTATCTCCTCTCATTTTTTACGATTTGTCGTAAATTCCTACCTGTTTATACAGCTTCCCAGCCCATATGACGCAAATTTGATGAATTATAAAAAAGTATTACAACTTAATATTTTGAAAATGAGATTTTTATGGTTTAGTGACATCGCGTAGCGTGTCACCCTCTTGCTATCCCCCTTAGTCTAGCCTCGGGATGTTACATAGAGATTTTCACTCTTCAATTAGTAGCTATTTATAATTAGATTGAATATTCTTATTAACTAGACCTTTATAAAGCTTCTGTCTCTTATCTTACGGTTTGGTCTTCTGATAAATTAATTGAACAGACGAGTCTGGGTTGCTATAATGCTTGGCATCTATTGTAATTCCAGATTGTTTGCCGATCTTGACATTGGCCGATTCCACTTGGGAATTCCATAGCTCTATTCTTGAATTGTTATGAACCCCTCCCGCCATATGTTGGACCGAAACTGTGGAATGTGAATTAATAGAAGAATTATTTGTCAAATCGACCCGAAGAGTGTCAATAGCTATTAAATTTGGGTTCGTGCTCTGCAAATTAAAGGACGTATGAGAACCTTTTACATCTATTGTTTTTATACTATCCAATTTACTGGATAAATTTATTGTCATAGTGTCAGCAATAATTTGGGTATTGGAATCGCCCAATTCTATTCTAAATTCATTGCAAAGTCCCTGTTTGTACATTCGGTCAATAATAAGAGTATCTCCAGAGACATGGTACTCCAGGTCTGGCAATTCAATTTTATTTTCTGCAAATACTGAAAATGTATTGCGTGCATTTACGCTAAAGGTAATACGACCAACTTCACTTATTTTTTTTATTTTTAAGATCTTGAATGTTGGAAGTGGAATGTCTTTTCTGAAGTTGGAAGTACACCCGTCCTGCAACTGCTGACCGGTGTGATTCACAAACATGGCCCTTTCTTCACCCCTGAAGCGGATTTCCGCAGCAATTCCGAATACATAAATGATGAATAAAATAGCAAATATGGTTAGTATAATGTTACTGAGTTTCATATTCTATTGATCTAAGAGTTAGAGGTCTAAATGTTTTTTAAGTTCTTCGGGGGTAATACCCAATTGGGAAGCCTCTTTGATAAACTGAGGCAATATCTTTTCAAAAAATAGGTTCTTTCTTTCTTTCATGATAGATTCAGGAGCGATATCGGTTACGAAATAACCGATCCCTCGTTTGTTTTCTATGATTCCTTTTGATTGTAATTCGGTATAGGTTCTCATAATGGTATTTGGATTTACGCCCACTTCTGCGGCCAGTTCGCGCACAGAGGGTATTTTATCACCAGGTTTATATTCTTCATTAATTATTTTGTCCGATAGATTATCAGCTATTTGGATATAAATACTTTGATTGTTTTTAAATTCCATTCTACACCTCCTTTTCTTTCAATTTTAAAAACGATATTACACTAAGTATGAGTCCCCAGCAAAAAGCACAAAGGCTAAAATAATTCACAGCAGTTTGCGTACGCGTGCCGGTACCAAGAGGTGCCAAATAACTGTCTTGGGAAGATATTTGATAATGGCCCCACTCCAATTCGTTCATCAGGAAATAGAAAATCCACACACAAATTCCAATGTATACGACCAAAGCCAAAAGTGTTTTTAAAAACACATATCTTTTAAAAGAAGTGGCGCCTAAAAAAAATGCCATTGCCAAAGAAAAACTTATAGATGCCCATAGAAGCCAAGAGTTTACATTCTCAGTATGGGTCATCACCCCATTTTCAAAACTATAATCTTTAAAAACTAAAACCTCATTGAGTTCACCTAAAAGATCAAAGGGGATAAAATCAAATCTTATCATAGATATGAAAGCTGAACTCATTTGATAGGCTAAAATATAAAGCAGTGGAAATGCAATCAGAAAGAGCAAAGGGTAGAAAATAAATTCCACCAGAAATTTTTCCACTGTAGATCCAGGAATCATTAGGTAGGATTGGGCTTTTTCTTTATTTCGGAACGAAGAAAAGGCTGAGCTAATATAAAAGCCACCAAGAATAGCATAACCAAAAATTAGGATAATTAAAAATACACTGTTATTGCTTTGGTTGGTCCCACTTACAAATTGCAGAAAGGCAATCACCAGAAAAGAAATGCCAAAACCAACAAGTACGCCTAGTAACAGGGCCATGTAATTGTGAAGAAGGTGTTGCCTAAGAAGACTTAAAAACCGTTTACCACTGAATATAGAACTTTGTTTCATAATTAAAATAATTTGATGCCTTTTGTAATTGCGTTAAACAATAGCTCCATGTCTACCTGTGAACTATTACCGGCACCCGGCAAAATCACCCTATAACCGCCTGGGCTGGTTTCATGATAAATTATGTCTTTTGAAGTTAGGTCCGGCATCGTGGTGAACCTAAATTTATCTGAAATATCCAGGATTTCCTGGTCAAGTACGATCTCTCCGTTACTCAATACCATAATGCGATCAATTAGGTTTTCCACATCTTTGATTTGGTGGGTGGAAATTAGAACCAGTTGATCGTCGGCCAAAGCCCCTGCCAGTAACTTCCTAAAGATTGTTTTAGACGGAATATCAAGTCCGTTGGTTGGTTCATCAAGAATTAGCAGTTTACATTTGGTAGCCAGGGAAAAGGAGATCAAAAACTTTTTTTTCTGACCGTAAGACATTTTGTCCAAACGGTTTCCCATTGGTATTTCAAATTTCTGCAATTGATGTTTCATTAATTCGTGATCAAAACTGGGATAGAAACCAGAATTTGCCTTTATATAATTTTTTATAGAGGTATTAGGTAGAAAAAATTCTTCCGGAAGATAATACACCATTTCCAAAAAACCGGGTTGCCGTTTTTTTGGTTTGTGCCCAAGCACTTCAATTTCCCCATTTCTAGGAAAAAGCATACCCGCAACTAATTTCAACAAACTTGTTTTGCCTGCACCATTTTTCCCTAAGAGACCCGTGATACTACCTGGCTCAAGTCTGAAGTTGAGATTTTGAAATAATTTTTCACGTTTTAAATGTGAAAATTCTAAAGAGTGAATATTGATCATTTTTATTGTTTTACTGTACCAGTATACTAATACAGTGCAATAATATATATTTTTTTTATTTTTCCAATAGAATTTTTTGTTTTTCTTAAACTTTTTGAATTAAGTTTCCAGACAATACTTAAAAATTGAATTCCAACTGCAGGTAGTGTGTTATGATAATCGATAGTTTGAAGTAAATAATTATACTGCCAAAGAAAGAATATAATTGCAAAATACTGAAACGGCTAAAGTTGCTGTAATCCCTATACTGATTGTAATAGTACTGCCATCATTGGTTAAAAATAATAGACAACTCAATGAAATAGACGTCGAAGAAAAATTGGACTTAGTGAAGATTAAACAACCAGAATAATTGTTCGACTTCTATCGGAAAATAAAATTGAATAACAAGAAAAGAGAGCTTGCAATTACAGCCATATGAAAATTGCAAAACGGAATAATAAAAACAGATTACAATACAAATTTCCTTCATTTCCACCTGGCTAGAAGCATCTATTTTTACATAACATTCTATGAAATTGTCGCAAATTTGAGCCTGTTTATGCGGCTTTCCAAGCCAATTGTCGCAAATCTACTAATTAATTGGTTTGATGTTGATTATAAGTATCTAAAAATGAGTGGTATATAAATATGTAACGGGCTCTGCCCGTTACCCTCTTGCTTACTCCCTTTACTTTCCCCTTAGTTTGCAAATGCACTTTTTACAAAGGTTTTTTAAACTTATGTTTTTATTTAAGGTTTGGAAGTTAGAATGAAGAACAGATTTAAGTAATATATTTTACTGTATGTTTGATAGTGATTTAACGCAACCAATTCAACAAAAGTGCATCTATTGAATACAAGCCTCTTAATGATGAAAATAATAAAACTTTTAACCATAATTTTTGTTGCCTTAATAATAAAATCTTGTACGCCTGATGATGGAACACCTAGACCTACCAGAGGAGAAAATTCATTTTCGGCTAAAATAAATGGAAAACAATTTAGGGCTGAAGATGTAGAGAAATTCGCCAATACTACATATGGTATTAGTGCTTATGAAAACAATAAAACTTACAAATTAACTTTTAGGAATAGTTCAATGCAAGATATATACTTTTATCTCTACGAAGTTGACGAGAAGAAAGACTATTTAATAGGGCAGTCTGATGGAGATTTAGTTTATTATCAAGAAGGGGATGATGAAACCTCTGTTTCCATCAGTGATGGAACCGGGTATAATACCGGGGTTGCATTTTCTTCTAACTCTTCTGAATTGAATGAGTTCATAACAATTACTGAAGTATTGGGCGATAGCATTATCAGTGGGCAATTTGAAAAAATTACTTTATCAGATCCCAATAACCCAAATAATAAAGCTGTCCTAACTGATGGTCATTTCAACATTAACCGTAACACTTTAAATAAAAGAGATAGCCTATGAAAAATTTTATTGTAATACTATGCTTTTTACTTCTTGGGTGCTACGCCTGTGAGAAACAAGAGAATGTTTCCATTCCTCCAATTACCGCAGAGAACACTTTTTCTTGTAAAATTGATGGAGAAGTTTTTATACAAAAAGAACATGGAGGCTTTTTAAAAACAGAAGATGGATTAAAAGTGAATTTATTAGCTAATAATACTTGGAAGATAAATTTGGGGGATGGAAATCATGACTTATTCATTTATCTTTCAAATATTCCTAGTTCCGGCTCTATAAATATCGAGCAAAGTGATGGAGATTTAGATTTCTTTGAAGAGGAAAGAAATTTAATTGAATTAAATGACAGAAATACCAATAAAGTCTTTTATTCACTATTCAAATCAAAGGCCATAACAATTAAAAGTTTCACATCCAGAGAAAACTTAATCTTTGAATTTGGGGAAATTATACTTTTAAATTCTGAAAATTCTTCCGATACTATTGAACTATCTCAGGGAAAGTTAAATATCAATTTAGAAATCCTTAATGAATAATAATTCAAATCACTGTATATAAAGCATTTTTACTTATTATTCTTTCTACTATTTTCAACTATCCTTATCGGTCAGGATATCACACAACAAGTTGATACTAAACTGGAGTTATTAAACAAAAATCACTTGACGACCAACATATTATATGATCGGATTTTTTCTTTAGCCGATGTATTGGCACAACAAACCAAACTTTGGAATTACGCGAAGTTCGTTCGCTTGAATTTGTTGGAGATCTAAAGATATAAACACCTTGCAATAATTTGTACTTTTTAAAATTCCTTATCTTTGGTTAGTTATTTAAATCATTCTCAAAGTTACCCATTCGGTTACCTGGAGGAAAGAAAAGTACTGCATTTATTGGTATTACGGGAGCAGAAAATAAAGGCTGCCACACTGTGTTCTAATCTTTCAATCTTTCCCTCAACATATCTATATCACTAGAGATCTTAGAATCAATCACCCGAGCATAAATCTGGGTGGTTGATAATTTTGTATGTCCCAATAGCTTAGATACTGTTTCTATAGGAACTCCATTAGCTAAAGTTACCGTTGTGGCAAAAGTATGCCTAGCTGAATGGAAACTTAATTCCTTATCGATTTTTACCGCTTTGGTGATTTCCCGTAAATATTGGTTGGTTTTTTGGTTCGAATATACCGGAAGTAAAATATCACTCGAATGTACTTTTGGATGGTCCTGGTACTTTTCAAGAATTCGTTCAGCTTCTTCTAACAGTGGGATTCTCAGCATCGTATTAGTTTTTATCCTTCGGGTGTATATCCACTTATTCCCATCAACACCTATCTGAATATGCTTTTTCTTTAGCTCCTTGACATCGCCATAGGGCAACCCCGTATAACAACAGAACACAAAAATATCTCGGTTGATATTGTGAGTAGACCTTTTGAACTCCTTTTCCTTGATCTTTTGTAATTCGGCTTTGGATAGGTAGACCATATCCACCTGGTCAAAACGGAGTTTAAACCTTTTGGTTGGATTCTTTTCAATCCAATCTAAATCTTCGGCCAGGCGCATCAGTTTTTTAAAGCGTTCCATATGCTTCATGACTCCATTATTTTGGAGCCTTGGCAAGCCCCTCAAAAAGCTTTCAAATCCCAGGGTAAACTGGTAATCAATCTGTTTTAAATAAATATCTGAGGTATTATACTGGGCTTTTAAAAAATCTTTGAGATAGTTTTCCGTAGTTGTATAGTTTTTCATAGTCCCATACTTTAAAACCTTACCCATTTTCTCCTTGTGATAATGGATCAAATAGATAAGCGTATAATGCTGCTGATCACTCCCCAAAAATCTAGCTTTGACCGTCTGCGTGGTTACTAGCAGTCCTTCTTTTACAAGACTGTCATGGGTTTTATAGAGCTGGGCCTTGGTTTCATCAATTTTTTTATTGATGAGCCGGCTTTCAGAACTGTTACCAGTAAGTTTACTGGCTACTGGATTCCACTTGTCAATCGGAATAGTACGTTTTAAACTGATTTCAAGGGATTTGCCGTTTACGGTAATTCGGGCATAGAGGATAGCTGATTCAGGTTGTTTTTTCTTTTTTCGGATAATAAAAGAAATGGAAAAGGTTTGACTGGTACGCATAGCTTTGTTGTTTAAATGAAACAATTAATTAAGGCGAAAGTCAAACTACCAATACATAATTATGGAGTACCGGTAAGCTAAAAATACAAAAAAATAACTCACGATTAACTCACAAATTCACCGTGAACTCACGATTAACTCACATAAAATTTAACACTATTTGTTAAATTTTGAGCACAAAAAAAAGGGTAACTATATGAAAACCATACAATTATCCTTTTTTTGTGTTAAAATATAACTTGTAAAAGTCGGGGTGGCAGGATTCGAACCTGCGGCCTCCTGCTCCCAAAGCAGGCGCGATAACCGGGCTACGCTACACCCCGTAGCTTGATAACTCACGTTATCAGTTAAAATCCAATATTTCAAGCTGCTTTGTCATCATTAATATCCTTCAAAGCGGGTGCAAATATAAGAAAAGTTATCACTCTACAAGAAAAACTTTAGATTTTTTATATCTTAGTTCACACTCATCCGAAAGTTTTTGACTTTAAACCTAAAACCTTCGGCCACCCCTATTTTCAGGCTTCAATTAGGGCTAATGGGAGAAAATAAGTCTGGATCTACCCTATAGTGGAGTTTGGTCTGACCCCTTATTCTTTTCGCCCCTTCTCCTACGGTATTGCAGGCATAATCGAGGGTAAGATAAAAACATAGACAGATCCTGATCTTTTCCACGAAATTGGAAAATGCATGTTCTTTTTTGGCTATTGTCCTCACAATTATCTGGAGCAGCAAATAGGTTATGAGCGCGATGTATATTTGTGATTTTACGGCGTTCTCACTGGTTCCAAGGAAGGTCTTTATTTGGAGGTTCTGTTTTATCGCCTTAAAAAAAAGTTCAATATCCCATCGTTTTTTATAAAGGTCCGCGATGGTCCTGGCGCTCCAATCCAAGTTGTTGGTGATTATTTCTATCACTTTGTTCTCGTCCTGCTTATAAACGTGCACCAACCGGAGAGGGTGTTCCGCAATGCCTGTTTCCACGGCCTTCTTGCTTGGTAAAACGATGATCTCGTCTTTTAGGATATCCTGATCGCTACCTTCGGGGAGCTCCAGTTCTTCCAAGGTTTGATAGACCGTATTGATCTTGATGCGAGTGACAAAAACATTTTCTGCCGCGATCCTCTGGCGCATCAACAGAAAATCGAAGTACGCCCTGTCCTCCACGATGACCGTTCCCTTTCGGAAAACGGATTGGGCCAGTCCTTTGCTGTCATGGAGCTTTGCCTCTGTTATATTGACCATATCGGGGATCATCATGGCATCGTCCCAGCAGGTATGTATTTTTATACCTCCTTTAGCTGTCCGAAACTTTGCCCAATCGAACATGGACAGACATAGACTGATCGTGGTGCTGTCGATCAATTTTATGTCACGGTCTTTGATTTCCTTGATTATATGAGACTGTCCGTGCTTCGACAATAGTCGGCCATAGTGCCCTAACAACCGGTAATATAAGCTCTCGAAGACTTTATAACTCCTCTTTTTGTTGCCATCGCTCATGGTAGAACGCGCTGGGCTCTGCTCAAGACCCAAATCCGAAATAAATGTTTCGCTGACCCCGATACCAGTGGAAATGTCACTAAGAGTGTAGCATTTATTCAGCTGTCCGAAAGTTTGGGCAACGAATTGATCGTAGGTCTTATATCTGCTGCACCCCTTGTCGCCATTGTGCTCATCGGCACAACGCGTGAGCATCCAGCGAGGACATAGGTCAATTATTTGTCGAAGAAGAGGTTTGTTTGTATTTTTAGTGCGCCTGAAGAGTCCCATAAAAATTATTTTTTTTGTCCAAAACAAAAATAAGGGATTCTCAGGCTATTTTATTTTTCAACTTTCGGATGGTTGTGATCTTAGTTAAATCTTACTGATAACGTAGGATAAGCTAATCACAAAAAAAATTATTATGAAGCGAATTTTATTATTACTAGGCTTAATTTTTACTTTTTCGGCCTGCGGCGATAACCAAAAATCTGAAGAAAAAGCGGAAGTTGAAGAACCAACAGAAACAAATAACCAGGATTCTAATAATCCAGTTCCTAAAGAAATGCCTGAAGCTGTTTCTCCCGAAAAAGAGTATGAACACGAAGTCGTTGCAGAGAACATGTCAATTCCATGGGGCTTTGACTTCCTTCCTGATGGCAGCATTCTCGCAACCGAAAAAGGTGGAGACATTTATCATTTTAAAGATGGAAAAAGAGTAGCCATCAACGGTAGTCCCGAGATTTACAACCAGGGACAGGGCGGATTACTGGATATCGCCCTTCATCCCGATTTTGAGAACAACAATTGGGTTTATATCACCTATTCATCAGATGAAGGTGAAGGCGAAGGCGAAGGTGGAAATACTGCCTTAATGCGTGCTAAACTTGAAAATAATGAATTAACCAATCGTGAAGATCTTTACAAAGCCGAACCAAATTCAACCAGAGGCCAGCATTTTGGTTCAAGGATTGTGTTTGATGGTGAAGGTCACCTGTTTTTCAGCATTGGAGATCGAGGAAATCGAGATGTTAATCCGCAGGATATTACCAGAGACGGTGGTAAGATCTACCGTCTTAACTTAGACGGGAGTATTCCTTCAGACAATCCTTTTGTAGGTGAAGAAAACGCCAAAGAAGCTATTTATTCTTACGGACATAGAAATCCGCAGGGAATGATTTTCAACGAAGAAACCGGGGAAGTCTGGGTTAATGAACACGGCCCAAAAGGTGGTGATGAGATAAACGTAGTTATAGCCGGAAAAAATTATGGATGGCCTGTAGTAACCTATGGCGAGAATTATGACGGTACCACGATTACTGAAGATAGAACAGGACCTGAATTTCAAAACCCACTTACCTACTGGCTACCATCAATTGCTCCTAGCGGATTTGAAAAAGTAACTTCAGATAAATATCCTGAACTAAAAGGAAACTTATTAGTTGGCGCACTTAAATTTCAATATTTAGAACATTTAGCAATAGAAAATGGCGAAGTAACCAAACGGGAAAAGTTATTAGAAGGTCTTGGAAGATTAAGAGATGTTCAACAAGGTCCTGATGGTTTTATTTACGCTGCTGTAGAAGGTACAGGAATAGTAAAATTGCTACCACATGGAGAAGCCGAATAATTTATAGTCCCTAAGATCAAGGCTTAGGAATTAAAACATCATATTTATTTCTAATTTGGGGCAAATGTTTAAATTTGCCCCAAATTTTTTTAGATGCTCATTATAGGAATTACAGGTGGAACCGGTAGTGGAAAAACTACGGTAGTAAGGCAAATTATAGACGAATTAAAAAATGAAGAGGTAGATGTTATTTCCCAGGATTCCTACTATAAAGACCTAAGTCATTTAGCTAAAGAAGAGCGGGTTAAAACCAATTTTGACCATCCAAAATCTATAGATTTCGATCTTTTAGTAGAACATTTAAAAGAACTTAAAGCAGGCAATACCATTCAGCAGCCTGTTTATTCCTTCACCGAACATAATCGTACTAAACAAACCCTTGAAACCCAGCCTAGAAAGGTGGTGATTGTAGAAGGTATTCTAATCTTCGCCCATCCAGATATTAGGGAGATGTTCGACATTAAAATTTACGTTCATGCCGATAGTGATGAGCGTTTAATTCGCCGACTTAAAAGGGATATTTCTGAACGTGGCCGCGATTTAGACGAAGTTTTATGGCGCTACCAAACTACGCTGAAGCCAATGCATCAGCAATTTATAGAACCTACCAAAGAATTTGCCGATCTAATTATTCCCACCAACCGTTACAACACCGTAGCTGTTGATATTGTGCAAACCATTATCAAAGACCGCTTGACCTAATTTTGTATCTTTAAGCCAAATAGCCGCTAAAATTTAAGTTTTACGGCTTAACCAAAACAATCTTAATTAGTTACTGAAGTTAGAAGGTGTGAAATTAAAAGAATTAAGAAACAAAAAATGGTTTAGAATTATCAGCAACAAATACGTGCTGCTAATACTTATTTTTGGAGGTTGGATGTTTTTTTTAGATAGTAATTCCTGGTTAGTCCATAATGAACTCAATCAGGAAGTAGAGGAACTTGAAGAAAACAGGCAGTATTACGAAAATGAAATTTCTAAAGATAAAACAACCATCGAGCAGCTTCAGGATTCAGTAGAAATGGAAAAATTTGCCCGTCAGCAGTATTATATGAAACGTCCCAATGAAGAAATATTCATCATTGAATACGACACAATTCAGGATTAATTTTTCAGAAAAACCACACAATGAAAGAATCATTATTTCAGGAATTTGAAGAAGTTTCTGCAAAGCAATGGAAACAAAAAATACAATTTGATCTTAAGGGAGCCGATTATAACGAGAAACTCGTCTATAAATCCCTGGACGGAATCAATATAAAACCTTTTTATAGTGCTGAAGATGTTGAAGAAAGTATAAAAACACCTTCTCCAAAAAACTGGAACATTTGCGAGCGGTTATACGTTGCTTCTGCGGAAAAAACTAATCGGCGAGCCCAGGAAGTCCTTAATAAAGGAACCGAAAGCCTTTGGTTTATCATCCCAAATGAAGAAGTTTCTATTGAAAAATTACTGAAAAGTATAGAACTGGAAAAAACTATAATTTACTTTAGTTTCAACTTTTTTTCTGAAGATTATTTCAAACGTTTTCGAGAGTTTTTTAATGAAAAAAAACATCAGATTTTCCTTCAATTTGATATTGTAGGAAACCTTGCCCGTTCCGGAAATTGGTTTCAAAACCTTGAAAAAGACCACCAAATTCTGGATGGTATCTTTGATAATTCTGAAGCATTTAAGTCGGTAATCAGCATAGATACCACTTTATATCAAAATGCAGGGGCTAATATTCCGCAGCAATTGGCTTATGCCCTTTCCCACGTTAACGAATACCTGAACCATTTTCAGGAAAACTCAAATTTCAAGGAATTTCAACCTCAATTTTTAATCGCTTCCGGGCCAAACTATTTCTTCGAAATTGCTAAAATTAAAGCGCTGAGATGGCTATACGCTACTTTGGCTTCAGAATATAGCGTTCCGGAGACCTGCCATATCCTGGCTCAGCCCACTAAAAGAAATAAGACACTATACGATTTTAATGTAAATCTGCTAAGAACTACTACTGAAAGTATGAGCGCGGTTTTAGGCGGTGCCAATACGGTTTATAATATGCCTTACGATGCGATTTATCATAAAAACAATGAATTTGGCGACAGGATCGCCAGAAACCAATTGTTAGTGATGAAACACGAGGCTTATCTTGACAAGGTTGCTAATGCAGCCGAAGGTGCTTACTATATTGAAAGCCTTACCAAACAATTTGCGGATATGGCTTTAGATATTTTTAAAGAAATTGAAAAAGGCGGCGGATTTTTAAAACAACTCAAAGAAGGGGTTATTCAGCGCAAAATTAAGGAAAGCGCTAAAAAAGAACAGGAGCAATTTGATAGTGGAGAATTGGTATTAATTGGCACCAATAAATTCGAAAATCCGCAGGATAAAATGAAAGATGAACTGGAATTGTATCCCTTTTTAAAGCAAAATCCGCGTAAAACTTTAATTGAACCTATCCTGGAAAGACGTTTAAGCGAACAAGTAGAACAAGAACGCCTAAAGCAGGAAAAAGCCGATTAATTTTAAAAATTAGCTATGCAAAGAAAAGACCTTCAACATATAAAATTACAACAGCCTGAACTTGGAAAAAGACAAAAAGAGGGAGAAAACACGAGTTTTGAAACTCCTGAAGAAATAGATTTACAGCCTTCTTATTCAAAAGAAGATATTAAAGATTTAAAGCATTTAAATTTTGCTGCCGGGATACCTCCATATCTGCGCGGGCCTTATAGTACGATGTATGTGAGCCGCCCCTGGACAATTCGCCAGTATGCCGGATTTTCTACTGCAGAAGAAAGCAATGCTTTTTACCGAAGAAACCTCGCTGCCGGGCAGAAAGGACTTTCGGTAGCTTTTGATCTTCCTACGCATCGCGGGTACGACAGTGATCACGAGCGTGTGGTTGGTGATGTTGGAAAAGCCGGTGTTGCCATAGATTCTGTTGAGGATATAAAGATCCTTTTCGACCAGATTCCGCTCGATAAAATGTCGGTTTCTATGACGATGAACGGTGCGGTTTTGCCGGTTTTAGCTTTTTATATTGTAGCTGCAGAAGAACAAGGCGTAAAACCCGAACAACTTTCGGGTACGATTCAAAATGACATTTTAAAGGAGTTTATGGTGAGGAATACCTACATCTACCCTCCTACTCCCTCTATGAAGATTATTTCAGATATTTTTGAATATTCTTCGCAGAATATGCCGAAATTCAACAGCATCAGTATTTCGGGTTATCATATGCAGGAAGCCGGTGCTACCTGCGATATTGAACTGGCTTACACCTTAGCCGACGGATTGGAATATATTCGCAAAGGCCTGGAAGCCGGGATGGATATAGACAGTTTTGCTCCCCGACTTTCATTTTTCTGGGGAATTGGGATGAACCATTTTATGGAAATCGCTAAAATGCGAGCCGCCAGAATGCTTTGGGCAAAACTCGTAAAGCAATTTAATCCGAAAAATGCAAAATCACTTTCGCTTAGAACGCATTCGCAAACCAGCGGCTGGAGTTTAACCGAACAGGATCCTTTTAATAATGTAGCTCGAACCTGTATTGAAGCTTCAGCAGCAGCCTTTGGCGGAACCCAAAGTTTACACACCAATGCTTTAGATGAAGCCATTGCGCTACCTACAGATTTTTCAGCAAGAATAGCGAGAAACACGCAGTTGCACCTTCAACAGGAAACAAAAATCACCAAAACGGTAGATCCCTGGGCTGGTAGTTTTTATGTCGAAAAAATGACCGATGAAATTGCTGAAAAAGCCTGGAAACTAATAGAAGAAGTCGAAGAACTTGGTGGGATGACCAAAGCCATTGAAGAAGGAATTCCAAAGATGCGTATTGAAGAAGCCGCAGCTAAAAAACAAGCGAGAATTGACAGCGAAACCGATATTATAGTAGGCACCAACAAATACCGACTTGAAAAAGAAGATGAGCTGGTTACTTTAGAGGTAGATAACCAAACCGTTCGAAAACAACAGGTAGCACGCCTGGAAAAAATAAGAGCTGAAAGAAATACCGAAAAAGTACAAAAAGCCTTAAAAGATCTTACCGAATGTGCTAAACAAGAAAACGGCAATTTACTTAGTTTAGCTGTTGAGGCAGCAAGACATCGCGCAACTTTAGGTGAAATTAGCGAGGCGCTGGAAGAAGTTTACGGCAGGCATAAGGCCAAAGTACAAACTTTTAGCGGTGTATATTCCAAAGAAATGAAAGACAATACTTCGTTTAAAAAAGCCAGGGAACTGGCCGATCAATTTGCAGAACAAGACGGAAGAAGACCCCGAATTATGATCGCAAAAATGGGTCAGGATGGCCATGATCGTGGTGCAAAAGTGGTAGCCACCGGTTATGCCGATCTTGGTTTTGATGTAGATATTGGTCCACTTTTTCAAACACCAAAAGAAGCTGCGAAACAGGCCGTGGAAAACGATGTGCATATTCTTGGAGTCTCCTCATTGGCAGCAGGTCATAAAACCTTGGTGCCGCAGGTTCTGGAAGAATTAAAGAAATTAGGACGAGAAGATATTATGGTAATTGTGGGCGGGGTAATCCCTTCGCAAGATTACCAATATTTATTTGATGCCGGCGCTGTTGCTGTTTTTGGACCGGGAACTAAAATAAGTGAAGCCGCTATTCTGCTTTTGGAGATCTTGATAGAAGAGTAAAATAAGTGAGCAGTGGCAGTTTGCAGTAAGCTTTTCAATAGCTTTAGTTTAATTGAATATTTTATAATGTATCTTACGTGGTGGTTATTTTTTTTGAGGAAAAGCAATTGCCAGGACTTAAACTTAACGAAATAAATGCCCACAATTAAAGAAAGTAACCAGGCGAACTTATTAAATTACACTAGCCTAATTTAAACGGGGGTAAAACCACAACTCACAACAAATTACTAACAATTGACAACAGATAACCGATAATTAAAAAAATTATGGATTATACTAAAAAAATGCTTCGGGACGATGCTTTAAAAGGCAAAACGATAATCGTAACCGGTGGAGGAAGCGGCCTCGGGAAAGCAATGACCAAATACTTTATGGAACTTGGCGCTAACGTGGCTATTACTTCCAGGAACCTGGAAAAACTACAAAATACCGCCAAAGAACTTGAAAATGAAACCGGAGGTAAATGTTTTGCTGTTCAATGTGATGTTAGGCATTACGAACAGGTAGAAAATATGCGGGATGAAGTTCTAAAAGAATTTGGAAGCGTGGATGTATTATTAAATAACGCTGCAGGAAACTTTATTTCCCCAACTGAAAGATTAAGCGCCAACGCATTTGATACTATTATAGATATAGTTTTAAAAGGAAGCAAAAACTGCACAATGGCGCTTGGAAAGCATTGGATAGATACAAAACAAAAAGATAAAACCGTACTTAATATTGTGACCACTTATGCGTGGACAGGTTCTGCTTATGTAGTACCAAGCGCTACCGCAAAAGCAGGAGTTTTGGCTATGACGCGCTCTTTAGCGGTAGAATGGGCGAAATACGGAATTAGGTTTAACGCAATTGCACCAGGCCCCTTCCCTACCAAAGGTGCCTGGGATAGATTATTGCCGGGAGATTTGAAAGACAAATTCGATCTTGCTAAAAAAGTTCCGCTTAAACGGGTTGGGGAACATCAGGAACTGGCAAATCTTGCCGCTTATTTAGTTTCAGACTTTTCAGCTTATGTAAATGGTGAAGTAATTACCATAGATGGCGGGGAATGGCTAAAAGGTGCCGGACAGTTCAATTTACTGGAAGCAATTCCCGAGGAAATGTGGGACCAATTAGAAGCAATGATCAAATCGAAAAAAGGGAGCTAACTCCATTTTAATAGAGATTAATTCTACTGAATTTATTTCATTTAAAACCGATTGTTGTGCTTTTCCGGCAACAATCGGTTTTTTATGTATAAGCTGTTAACAAAATCATTTTATAAACCTGTAATAAATTGTATTTTTACCCTTCAAAAATCATAAAGACTTAATGGGTAAAATCATTGCTATTGCAAACCAAAAAGGAGGAGTGGGCAAAACCACTACCTCGGTAAACCTGGCCGCTTCGCTTGGAGTACTTGAAAAGAAAGTATTGTTAATAGATGCAGACCCACAGGCCAACGCCACTTCCGGACTCGGGATTGACGTGGAAGAGGTTGAATTAGGTACTTACCAGCTTTTTGAAGACTCCATAGCTCCCGAGGATTGCATTCAAAAAACCAGCTCCCCAAATCTTGATATTATACCTGCACATATAGATCTTGTAGCTATAGAAATTGAGTTGGTAGATCAGGATGCCAGGGAATCTATGCTGAAAAAGGCGATTACCCCGCTAAAAGAGCTTTATGATTTTATTTTAATTGACTGTGCCCCTTCCCTGGGTTTGTTAACATTAAATGCTTTGACCGCTTCAGATTCTGTGGTTATCCCAATACAGTGTGAATATTTTGCGCTGGAAGGTTTAGGAAAATTATTAAATACCATTAAAAGCGTTCAGAAAATTCATAATAACAAACTGGATATTGAAGGTTTATTGCTTACTATGTATGATTCCCGTTTAAGGTTATCTAACCAGGTTGTAGAAGAAGTGCAGAAGCATTTTGGCGAGATGGTTTTCGATACAATCATTCAAAGAAATGTGCGTTTAAGTGAAGCCCCAAGTTATGGTGAAAGTATTATTAACTATGACGCGGGCAGCAAAGGAGCCAGTAACTATTTGAGCCTGGCACACGAAATTATAAAGAAAAACCCGTAGAAGATGGCGAAGGCGACCAAAAAACAAGCTTTAGGACGTGGACTCTCGGCTTTATTGAAAGATCCGCAAAACGATATACAATCTGCAGAAGATAAAAATGCCGACAAACTAGTTGGGCATATTGTGGAATTGGATTTAGACTCTGTTGAAGTAAATCCGTTTCAACCAAGAACGAGTTTTAATGAAGACAGCCTTAAAGAGCTAGCCTCTTCCATCAAGGAACTCGGCGTAATTCAACCAATTACCGTAAGAAAACTGGATTTTGATAAATACCAACTGGTTTCGGGAGAACGCCGTTATCGCGCTTCAAAATTGGTAGGTTTAAAAACAATTCCAGCATACATAAGGATTGCCAACGACCAGGAATCTTTAGAAATGGCTTTGGTTGAAAACATTCAACGCCAGGATCTGGATCCCATTGAGATTTCACTTTCCTACCAACGTTTAATAGACGAAATAAACCTTACCCAGGAACAATTAAGTGAACGTATTGGTAAAAATCGATCTACTATTGCTAATTACTTGCGCCTTCTAAAATTAGATCCTATAATTCAAACAGGAATGCGAGATGGGTTTATGAGTATGGGCCACGGCCGTGCACTTATAAATGTGAACGATCCGCAGAAGCAATTAGATATTTACGAAAAAATACTTCAAAAGTCTTTATCGGTTAGAGAGACCGAGCAATTAGTACGTGAAGTAAACGAAGGTGCGAAAGCTTCAAAATCTACTAAGAAAGCAGCTTCAGTCCCTACTTCTTATAAAAAAGGAATCAAAGAATTTTCAGAATATCTCAGGACAAAAGTTGATGTTAAAGTCACTAAAAAAGGCTCGGGAAAACTTAGTATTCCTTTTACTTCCGAAGAAGATTTTATGCGACTAAAAAAACTTATTCAGGGTGAAGACTAATCGGGTACTATCATTTCTCTTTTTTCTGTTGTTCGTTTTCAAACTTACAGCCCAGGAAGATTCTTTAAGAGTTGAAACTCCTGAAGTACCAGATACTGTTTCAGAAGAAAAAGATTATAAACCTTACAATGCGCTGGCACCCGCTAAAGCTGCATTTTATTCGGCTATTCTACCCGGCTTAGGACAGGCATATAATGGCCGTTATTGGAAAATCCCTCTCGTTTATGCAGGAATTGGAACCGGAGTATATTTCTATATCAATAACAATAAAGAATGGAACCGATATAGAGATGCTTATAAAAATCGACTCGCCGGCAGGAAAGATGAATTTACTGTAGACGGGGATCAAAGAATAACTGACGATGGGCTAATAAGAGCCCAGGAATTTTACCGCAGAAATAAAGAAATATCGATATTGGTAATCGCAGGATTTTATGTCTTGAATATTATAGATGCCAATGTAGACGCACACCTACAGCAATTTAATGTTAGTGAAGATCTTAGTTTAAAACCTAATATGGAATTCGATAATTTTACGGGCAAATCCAAATATGGAGTATCCCTAAATTATAGATTTTAGTAAACTACCTCGGGGCAAGCCCATGAGGCATACATAGGAAACAATATTTTAATTTTGAGGCAAGCCTCGGAGCATTAAATTTCGATTATCGAGTAAAAATAGATAGTAATATTTGTTATCGTTTTAATCGTATTGCAAAAGATTAAAACATAGCTTAAAAACTTATAGAGATGAAAATAGCACTTTTAGGTTACGGAAAAATGGGGAAAACAATCGAAGAGATTGCAGCAAACCGTGGACACGAAATTGTTTTGAAGCTCGAAGAAGATATTGATACTTTCGAGATAGATAAGATGGAAATTGATGTTGCTATAGACTTTAGCGTTCCTAAAGCAGCGTTTAAAAATATCACTACTTGTTTTAAAAATAATATCCCGGTAGTTTGTGGAACTACAGGCTGGCTTGATGATTATGAAAAGGCTACAGAAATTTGCAAAAAAGAAGATAGCGCTTTTATTTATGCTTCAAACTTTAGTGTAGGCGTAAATTTATTCTTTGAGCTGAATAAAAAATTAGCCAAAATGATGAACGGTATGGATGATTATGCCGTTGAAATTGAAGAAATTCATCATACACAAAAACAAGACGCCCCAAGCGGTACCGCTATAAGTTTGGCCCAACAAATAGTTTCTGAAAACGATAAAAAGAACAATTGGCAACTGGATCACGCTGCAGCCGATGAAATCCCGATTAAAGCAAAAAGAATTGAGGACGTGCCCGGCACTCATACCGTTTCTTATAAATCTAAAATAGATTCTATAGAAATTATGCATACCGCAAATTCGCGACAGGGATTTGCCCTGGGTGCAGTAATTGCTGCTGAATGGCTTAAAGATAAAAAAGGAGTATTCACCATGCAAGATGTACTTTCCAGCCAATTTTAAACAAAATATAGTAACAAAGAGTGGATTTTGTTACTAATAAGCAAAGAATAAAAATATGACGTTTACACAATGGTTTCTCTTTTTTCTGCTGGTTCAGGTTATTCACTTTGCAGGTACCTGGAAACTTTATCAAAAAGCGGGAAGACAAGCCTGGGAAGCCGCAATTCCTATTTACAATGCAGTAATTTTAATGAAAATCATAAACCGCCCATGGTGGTGGGTGATCCTTCTGTTTATCCCTATTGTAAACCTCATTATGTTCCCGGTAATTTGGGTAGAAACCATTAGAAGTTATGGACGGCATAGTACCACAGATACTATTTTAGCTATTATAACACTCGGTTTTTATATTTACTACATTAATTATGCAACCGATGTAAAATATATTGAAGATCGAAGCCTGAAACCAGGAACCGCTGCCGGCGAATGGATAAGCTCTATACTTTTTGCAGTAATTGCCGCAACCATTGTGCATACCTATGTGATGCAACCATTCACCATCCCAACTTCCTCTTTGGAGAAAACCTTACTGGTTGGGGATTTTTTGTTTGTAAGTAAGTTTCATTATGGTGCAAGGTTACCGAGAACAGCGGTTGCGTTTCCTATGGTTCACGATACAATTCCGGTTTTAGGAGTGAAATCTTACTTAACCGACCCTCAAATCCCATATTTAAGATTACCGGGTTTTGAAGAGATAGAACGAAACGATATTGTAGTATTTAACTGGCCCGTAGATACGGTAAACGCTTTTCAACAATATGGAGATGGGAAATATTATTATAAACCCATAGACAAGAAATCTAACTACGTAAAACGTGCTGTTGGAATTCCCGGGGATTCGCTAGAGGTTCGCGCAGGAAAAGTGGTGGTAAATAACGAGCCGCTTCAGCTTCCGGGGCGTGCAAAAACCCAGTTCACTTATATTGGTACTACCAACGGACAAGGTTTTAATCCTCGCTATTTATATGAAGAATATGATATCACCGATGGTTATTATCACGATTCAAACACAAATCAGTTTTATATAAAAGCTTTAACCGAAGCTGCATATAATCGAATTAAAAATCATCCTAACGTTACCAGTATTGAAAGATACTCTGATTCCTTAGGGTCTAAAGATCGAAGCATTTTTCCCAATAATGGAAAGCTAAATTGGAATAACGACTATATGGGCCCAATTTATATTCCCGAAGAAGGTGCCACGGTAGATCTTACTGCTGAATCAATGCCCTTCTACAAGCGAGTTATAGAAACTTACGAAGGGAGTGAAATGGGAATAAATAACAAACTAAGCCTTAACGGAACCCAGGTTTTATTAAATGGGCAACCCACAAATTCTTACACTTTTAAGCAGAATTATTACTGGATGATGGGTGATAACCGCCATAACAGTGAAGACAGCCGTACCTGGGGCTTTGTTCCCGAAAATCACGTAGTAGGAAAACCTGTTTTTGTATGGATGAGCTGGGATACCAACGCCCAGGGCTTCTTTAATAAAATTAGATGGGATCGCGTTTTTACAACGGTAAAGGGAGATGCAACACCAACTTCTTACCTCCCCTATTTCCTGATATTAGTAGTTATAATTATCGCTTTCAATTACTTCAAAAAACGCAGGAAAAACGCCTAAATGGAAGAAATTTTAATACATCCGGCCTATTTCGGGCCGGTTTCTCAATTTGTTGCGCTGGTAAATGCAGATAAAGTCTTTTTTGAAAATGAAGATAATTACCAAAAGCAAACCTATAGAAACCGGATGTATATCTATGATTCCAATGGGAAATTACTGCTGAATATTCCTATTAAACATCGTTCTGCTTTAACCGGCGAACCTAAAGAAGCCGGAAAGCATCAACTTTATAAAGAAGTTAAAATTGAAAACGATTTTGAATGGCAAAAGCAACATTGGCGGGCCTTAAAAGCTTCTTACCAGACGTCGCCTTTTTTCGAATTTTATGAAGATGATATTTATCCTCTCTATCATAAGAAATTCGATTATCTCTTAGATTTCAATTATGCCTGTCTGGAATTTATTACAGATTCACTTCAGCTGGATTTTGATTTCAGGAAAACTTCAGAATATATTCTT
Source organism: Salegentibacter salegens (assembly GCF_900142975.1). NCBI lineage: Bacteria > Pseudomonadati > Bacteroidota > Flavobacteriia > Flavobacteriales > Flavobacteriaceae > Salegentibacter > Salegentibacter salegens. Next base: position 181,541 of record NZ_LT670848.1, on the reverse strand, counting down.
CATCCTGAAGATAAAAAAGATCTGCGAACCTTGATTAAAGCTAAAGGGAAATTCAAATTTAATCAGGAAGAGTACACCCAGGTTTTTAAAGAGAAACATGGTTTTTTACCTAATTTATGTATTTTAGACCTTCTTTTTAATGAAGGACCAAACACTACCAGTTACCTCGAAGCCCAGGAGCTTAAATTTTAATTTTGGTTATAATAGGATAGTGGTCTGAAAATTCATTTTTAAATCGCTTATAGTCGTTTATTTGAAAGTTATTATCAACCCAAATAAAATCAATTCTTAAGGGGAAGTAATTCAGTTTAAAGGTTTGTCCAAAACCTTCTCCCGAATGTAAAAAAGCATCGGTAAACCTATCTTCTTTATTTATCATTTCATAAATGTAGGAGAAAGCGGTATTATTAAAATCACCGGCGATTATGGTTTTATAAGGTGTTTTATTAACCTTCTCCATCATCATTTCGGCCTGCTCTTGCTGTAAACTAAAACCGTAACCTATACGACCCAGCAATTTTTTAGAATCTTCTCTACGAAGTGAACCTATATCTGGTTTTATATTAAGGGATTGAAAATGAACATTAAAAATTCGCAGGGTATCTTCTTTCACCACGACATCTGTGTAAATCGCATTATTGTTACCGTTATGAGGAAAATCTACAGAAATCTTCTCCAATATTGGATACTTAGAGAAAATCGCTGACCCAAATTCTGAATTTCTTCCTTTGCGATGAACAAAATAGTAAGGATAAATCTCTTTTAAATTAGTTATATCTACTGTATGTTCCTGGGTTAATAGAATGTCTGGATCTTTCTCCTTAATAAAATTCGTTATTTTATCCGGAATATCCTTTTCATCTGTCCATTCATAAGAGTTAAACATTCTAACATTATAGCTCATAATGCTCAGCTCCTCTTCAGAAGTTTGCGTATCTCCCGTAAAATGGTACAGATTGGTCACATAATTATAGCCCACAAGCAAAATAATAAGAGATAATAGAAATTGTCTTTTAAACCTTATAATCCAATAAACCATAAATACCAGGTTTATTAGAATTAAAACCGGAACCCCAAGGCTTAATACTGAAAGTAATGGAAAAGATTTTGGAGGGATAAAAGCAAGCAAATACGATAATAAAAGCGCCGTAGCAGCAAGGGAATTTAAGATAAAAATAATCTTATCTATGAGTCCGAGATTCTTCATTTAATCTTCTTTACCGGCTTTAAATAGAAAATCTTTCTCGCTTTTGCTCAAACTATCATAACCGCTTTTGCTTATTTTATCTAAAATAGCATCAATTTGTTTTTGCTTTTCATCTTTATCCAACTTCTTAGAAAAAGTAGATTTACGCTGTGCTGCAGCAGATTTTTTATTGGTATTTTTTCGGTATACAGTTTTCATTTTGGCCTTGCGCTCGGTAGGTTGAAACAAAGCAGCAAAGCTATCCATTATTTTTTCAAACCAGGCACCAATATCATTCCCCTTTTGTAATTGTTTAGTGTAAGCATAACCTAAAGCGGCACCACCAAGATGGGCTAAATGCCCACCGGCATTACCCATAGGAATTTGAATAACATCCAGGGCTACCAAAAAAGCGGCGATATACCAGAATTTGATGCTTCCTATTAAAAGCAGTTTTACCCGCATATTTGGAATATAAGTAGCAATACCCACTAAAACCGCCATCACACCTGCTGAAGCTCCTATTAAATAAGATCTCCCTGTGGCCTGAAATGCAGGAAATAGATTATAACTTAACATATATACCAAAGCCCCCATAATGACCCCTAAGAAGAAATAATTAAGCAATCGTTTGGGTGAAAAATAATTCAGAAAATAAATTCCAGAGAAATATAAGATTAGCATATTAGAGAGAATATGCCAAATCCCCCCGTGTAAAAAAGCGTAGGTAATTATAGACCAGGGCTTAAAAATAAATTCTCCTAATTCCTTCGGAAAAGAAAACCACTCCAGTAAAAAATCTGAAGGTAACTGAAACAAAAAGGTTAAGGTTCTAAAAAGATAAAACAGCAGAAAAACCAGCACATTAACTGCGATTAGTTTTTCAACAACCGTAGCGGTTTGCAGTTTATATTTGAATTTATCAGATCCTTTCATCAATCCCATCGATTTTGATTAAACTGGTTTTTCTTCCAGTACCACATCATAATAAAGCCGAACAAGGCTCCCCCAATGTGAGCAAAGTGAGCAATACCTCCTCCAAATAAAGAATATCCGGTTAATCCTGAAAATAAATCAAGTAAAATAAGTGCAGGAATAAAGAATTTCGCTTTAATAGGAACCGGCACAAATAAAAGGAATAATTCTACATTGGGGAACATCATTCCAAAAGCAACAAGAATCCCATAGATAGCACCCGATGCTCCCACCGCCGGGGTGTTCACACTTTGATATAACCCCTGCAAAGTTTCCCGTGGTACAGAATCAAGTATTGCGGTAGAGTATTCTCCCGTTTTAAGCAATTGTTCTATACTTCCCATACTCATCCCGGCATCCAGCAAAGCATTATAACCGGTTTTAAATTCTATATAATTTACCAGCGTATGTAAAAAAGCCGCTCCAAGCCCGGCTGAAAAGTAAAAGAATATAAATTTCTTTTGCCCCAACATTTGCTCTATAGGGCCACCAAACGCCCAAAGGGCATACATATTAAAAACAATATGCATAAGACCGCCGTGCATAAACATATGGCTCACAAACTGCCACGCCATAAAATTATCGTTCTCAAAGAACCAAAGTGCAAATAATTGATAGGCATAATCGCCCAGAAACTGGCTACCAACAAAAAAGATGACGTTGATGATTAAAAGTACTTTTACAGTTTCGGTAATTCTTCCCATTTACATAAATTTTTTATCCAGCTCGTCTACCGTTAAAGTAACGAAAACCGATCTGTTAGACGGGCTTAACCCGGGTTCTTTACAAGCAAACAACCTGTTAACGATATGTTGCTGCTCGGTATTGTTTAAAAGTGTTCCAGATTTTACCGCCATTCCTTTTGCGAGCGACTTTGCCAGTAAATCGGTTTGTGAAAAACCATTATCGGGCACGTCATTTTCAAAATCTGCAATAAGTTGTTCCAGTAATATTTCTACTTCACTTTCTGAAATAAGCGTTGGAATTCCTACAATTTCTACGGAATTACTTTTCACTTCGGAAAAAACAAATCCTGTTTGTTCCAGTGAATCCTGTAGTTGTTTTAGTATTTCTATTTCGTGCGTATTAAACTGAAGATTAAGCGGAAACAACAACTGCTGACTCACCGCGGCTGAAACGGTAATGTTTTTCAGCATTTCTTCATATAAAATCCGGGTATGCGCACGGTGTTGATCTATCACTAAAATCCCGCTTTTCAGTGTACTCACAATATATTTTTTATGAAGCTGAAAGGTAGATTTTTCCTGTGAATCTTCAGAAGGTTGGAATAGATTTCCGGTTACTTCTTCACTTTCAAATTCTATTTCCCTAAAATCACTATCAGGCTTGGGCGTATCTTCGCTTTGCAAACCGGCGTATAAACTTTCCCAGCTTTCACCCCGCTCTTTCTTAAAGTTTGAAGAATACGAATGTGAAAAGCTTTTATGAGTTCTTGCATTTTCTTCCTGGAAGGGATTAAAATTACGATCTACTTCTACCTGTGGCACTTCGGCCGATCTATTTTTATAATCGTAAGGCGTGTCCAGGTTTGCATCCCGATCAAAATCTAAAACAGGGGCTACATTAAACTGCCCCAAACTATGTTTTATAGCACTTCTTAAAATCGCATAAAGCGCGTGTTCATCGTCAAACTTAATTTCAGTTTTTGTGGGATGAATATTGATATCTATACTTTTAGGATCCACTTTTAAGAAAAGAAAATAGCTGGGATAGGATTTATCCTTCAGTAAACCTTCAAAAGCAGCTACAACAGCGTGATTTAAGTAAGGACTTTTTATGAATCGATTATTTACAAAAAAGAACTGTTCTCCCCGTGATTTCTTGGCGAATTCAGGTTTACCTACAAAGCCAGAAATTTCAACAATTTCTGTTTCTTCGGTTACCGGCACCAGTTTTTCGTTGGTTTTTCCGCCAAAAATATTAGTAATTCGCTGCCTGTGATTAGTTTCTGGAAGCTGAAAAAGTTCACTCCCGTTATGAAATAAAGAGAAGGCAATTTGCGGATGTGCCAAAGCCACACGTTGAAATTCATCTATAATATGCCTGGTTTCTACCGAATCTGATTTCAGAAAATTTCTTCGCGCCGGAATATTATAAAACAGGTTCTTTACACTTACCGATGTTCCTTTTGGGCAAACACAAACATCCTGATTGGCTACCTTACTGCCTTCTACCTTAATTTGCGTGCCTACTTCTTCGTCTTCAGGTTTCGTTTTTAATTCTACGTGGGCAATCGCGGCGATAGAAGCCAGGGCTTCTCCTCGAAAACCTTTGGTTTGTAAACTAAAAAGATCTTCAGCAGTTTTAATCTTTGAAGTAGCGTGACGTTCAAAACACATCCTGGCATCGGTAAGGCTCATTCCTTTCCCGTCGTCCACAACCTGAATAAGGGTTTTACCCGCATCTTTAATTACCACCTGGATATTGCCAGAACCGGCATCAATAGCATTTTCAACCAATTCTTTAACCACAGAGGCAGGGCGTTGTACCACTTCCCCGGCAGCAATCTGGTTCGCTACATGGTCTGGTAAAAGTTGAATTATATCTGTCATTTAAGGTTGATTGGAAAAGATGGACAGATCAAAGTCTATTATCCATAGAAAAATAAGAACCAGAACCATGATAATTATAAGCAATCGTTTATTGATCTCCCGGTTACCGCGAGTTCTACTGGATTCACGAACTTGAGCCCACTGGGAGCCAAAATCTATGGCATTGGTAGTTTCTTTGTATTTATTGAATTTAGAATCAAAACTATAAATATTACCCGCATCTTTACCCTTATAATAACGTGGGGTGTAATTATAACGGGCATTCTTTCTAGGTTTATAAATTTTGAGTTTCAAAATATGCTGATTTTTCGTGGTCGTTCAAATTTACTCAAATTGCTTCAAAAAAACGAAGCTAACGAGCTTAAAAAGAAATCAACAAGAATAATGCCGATTTATAAACAGGTTTAATATCTGGCGTCCTGGCGTAGTTTGGCCATTTTAATAGCTGCTATGGCAGCTTCAGTACCTTTATTACCGTGTTTTCCACCACTTCTATCTATGGCCTGTTGCATATTTTGATCGGTTAAAACACAAAAGATAATTGGAGTATCGTTTTGCACATTAAGATCTTTAATGCCCTGGGTCACTCCTTCACAAACAAAATCAAAATGTTTTGTTTCGCCTTCAATTACACTTCCAATGGCAATAATTGCATCGAGCATATCAAAGCTTTCCTGCATTTTTTTGCAACCGTAAATAAGTTCAAAACTGCCGGGAACATTCCACCTAACAATTCTCTTTGGCTGCACCTTATTTTCTATTAGCGCATTGTAGGCTCCTTCATAGAGGCCTTCGGTAATTTTCTCGTTCCATTCTGAAACAACAATCCCGATGCGAAAATCACTCGCATCGGGAAGTTTGTCTTTATCGTAATCTGAAAGGTTATTTCCTTCTGTTGCCATAATTATTGTTTTGCAGCACGAGCCTGCCCCATATAGATTGGCACCTGCTCAGCTTCAGGAGCTTCAGGATACTCATCTTTTATTTTCTGAAGGTGTTCTTCAGCATCTGCGGGTTGCCCTACTTCTAAAGCGGTAATTGCTGCTTTTAGTAAAAATTTTGGTGTTGTAAATTCATTAGATCGCATAGAAGCGGCTTTTTCATAATAACCTAAAGCTTCTTCCGGTTGTTCTAATTGCATAAAAGCATCTCCAATTCCCCCGGTAGCCAATGCTGCCAAAACTTCATCATCACTGTTAAAGTCTTCAAGGTAATTGATCGCTTCCTGATAGTTTCCGGTATTTAAATACGCAAAACCAGCGTTGTAAGTTGCAAGGTTTGCTGCATCGGTACTTCCGTAGTTATCTATAATATCAATAAATCCGTATTTACCTTCCCCGCCATTTAAAGACATGGTAAAAAGTGAATCGCGCTCAGCGCCAGTTGCGTTTAAAGCCGAAGCAAAATAATTTTGAGCCTGTGCCATTTCATTAGCTGCTTCTTCCTGTTTTGGTTCACTTACAAAACGTTCGTAACCAAGGTAACCTAAAACGGCTACGATTGCTACTGCCACAATGATATAAATATACTTTTGGTTCTCTGCTACCCAGGTTTCGGTCCTGCCAGCACCTTCGTCAAGAGTGTTAAATACTTCAGCAGTTGTAGATTCGTCTTCTACCTGTTGTTGCTGTTCTTCCTTATTAGATGGTTTATATCCTTTTTTCTTGTAAGTTGCCATAAAAACTGTTTAATGCGTGGCAAAAATATGATTTTTATTCAAAATTAAAAGGGAAATTATTTGTATTTTTTTAATATTTTCGGGTCATTCGCTTTACTTTCAGAATTCTTTTATATAAATATCAAAAAGCTGAATAACAGCATTTTATGTTTTTAAAACATCTCTCTTTAGTTAATTACAAAAACCTGGATTCGGCTTCTTTCGAGTTTGACACTAAAATAAATTGTTTTGTGGGTAATAATGGCGTTGGTAAAACCAACGTTTTAGACAGTATTTATCATCTGGCTTTTGGAAAAAGTTATTTTAACCCAATTACCAGCCAGAATATAAATCACGAAGCCGAATTTTTTGTGGTTGAAGGGCATTTTGAAAAATCAGAAAAAGACGAGCATATCTTAGTCAGTGCGAAACGCGGACAAAAAAAGGTTATAAAGAGGAACAATAAACCGTACGAGAAATTCAGTGAACATATTGGGTTTATTCCCACCGTAATAATTTCTCCTGCCGATCGCGACCTTATAATTGAAGGGAGTGAAACCCGGCGTAAATTTATAGACGGGGTGATCTCACAAAGCGATAATGTTTATCTCAATAAGCTTATTCAATACGGAAAAATAAATGCGCAGCGTAATTCGTTGCTGAAATATTTCGCAGCTAATCATAGTTTTGATCGTGATACTTTAGAAGTTTATAATCTTCAGCTTAGTGACCTTGGCCAATATATTTTCGAAAAGCGAAAAGCCTTTTTAGAAGAATTCATCCCTATTTTTAATAAACGTTATGCCGATATCACCAAAAACGAAGAGCAGGTAGATATTAGTTACAAAAGTCAGCTGTTTGATAGCAACTTAGAAAACTTACTGGAAGCAAACCTTCAAAAGGATATGGCTTTGCAATATACAAGTGTAGGCACGCATAAAGATGATTTAAGTTTTGAAATTGAAGGCCATCCCATTAAAAAATTTGGTTCCCAGGGACAACAAAAATCTTTTTTGGTTGCGTTAAAATTGGCGCAATTTGATTTTATAAAAGCTATAAGTAAAGTAAACCCAATTTTACTGCTCGATGATATTTTTGACAAATTAGACGAACAACGTGTGGCACATATTGTAGCTTTGGTAGCTACAAATCAGCTGGGACAAATATTTATCAGCGATACGCATGCAGAGCGCACAGAAGCTGTGGTAAAAAGCAGTAATCAATCTTACAAAATCTTTAAATTGTGAATAAAAAAATTCTTTTTTTCCTCTTTGGAATCGTACTTTTAGGATGCCAGCAAAATAATCCTGAAGAACAATTAGAACACCTTACGGGTTATTGGGAAATTGACCGTGTGCAAATTACAGAAGATTCAGTAATTAATTACAAGGTAAACGCCACCGTAGATTATATGGAATTTGATGGCGAAGAAGGTTTTCGTAAAAAAGTAAAGCCACAATTTGATGGCAGTTACAAAATCACCGAAGATGTAGAGGAAATTTCAGCACGAATAGAAAATGATAGTCTGCGTCTTTATTATACAACACCTTTTGATGAGTGGAAAGAAACCGTAATTTCTGCTGAAGAAGATAAATTTAGCGTGTTAAACCAGGATGGTAAAATATATCATTATACAAAATTCACCTCCTTATTAGATGAAAATGAAGAAGAGAAATAGTGAAAATCAAAGTTTAAGCGAAGTTTTACAAGAATTTGTAGACCATAACAAACTTCAGAGCGGTCTGGATAAAGTTAGCGTCAAGGATGTTTGGTATCGGGAAATGGGCCCTGCAATAGAAAAATACACTACAGCCATTAAACTTCAAAATGAAACACTCTTTGTTCAGTTAAGTTCTTCGGTTTTAAGAGAAGAGCTTAGTTACGGTAAGGAAAAGATTATCACCATGCTAAACAGGGAATTGGGAAAAGACCTGATTAAAAAACTGGTTTTACGTTAAAATTATTCCCGTGCACCGTCATTTCAAAATCTATAAACCTTACGGTTATTTAAGTCAGTTTATCACCAATGAACGCCCCCGGAAGAAAAAGAAACTATTGGGAGATTTAGGCGACTTTCCCGTAGACACAATGTCTATTGGCCGGTTGGACCAGGATTCTGAAGGTTTGCTTTTTCTTACCACCAATGGTAAGCTTAGCGCTAAAATAAACGGGAATAAAATTGAAAAAGAATACTACGTTCAGGTTGATGGGCAAATTACGCCGGAAGCTATTGAAAAACTACAATTTGGCGTAGAAATAAGCATTAACGGTAAAAGCTATAAAACAATGCCATGCGAAGCTTATATTCTGGAAAACAGACCAACATTTCCTGCTCGAGCCAAGAAAATTCGCGATGAACGTCATGGTCCTACCAGTTGGATTTCGGTAACTCTAAATGAAGGTAAATTCCGGCAGGTCAAGAAGATGACTGCCGCGGTGGGCTTTCCCACTTTAAGATTGGTTCGCGTGAGGATTGGCAACGAAAAACTGAATGGAATGGATGCCGGCGAGGTTATTGAACTACCTGCGTTTTCTTATTAAATATTATTTTTCAAGCCACCGCCAGTTATTTCATATTAGCCCTACAAACCTTAACTTTGAAGCTTTATAATAACTTATGCAAAAAGCAGACTTAAGAACGGTTACGGTAACCCGGTATATCACTCCGCTAAGGGAAGGTGGCTCGTTGCCGGCACTCACCGAAGCTGACGATGATTTTAAATATGTACTGAAATTTAAAGGTGCCGGCCACGGTGTAAAAGCTTTAATCGCCGAACTTTTAGGTAGTGAAATTGCCCGTGCTTTAGGTTTTAAAGTACCAGAACTTGTTTTTGCGCATTTAGATGAAGCTTTTGGGAGAACAGAAGGTGATGAGGAAATTCAGGATTTATTACAGGCCAGTCAGGGTTTAAACCTCGCGCTTCACTTTTTATCTGGAGCCATAAATTTTGACCCCGTGGTTACTGAAGTTGATAAGTTTGAAGCTTCAAAAATTGTTTGGCTAGATGCTTTTATAACTAATGTAGATCGCACTTTCAGAAATACCAATATGCTTATTTGGCACAAGGAATTATGGCTCATAGACCACGGTGCTTCCTTTTATTTTCACCACTCGTGGACTAATGTTGAAGAAAAAGCTAAAACGCCCTTCAGCTTTATTAAAGATCACGTTTTACTTCCAAGGGCCACTAAGTTGCAGGAAGCCGATGAGTATTGCAGAAAATTAATTACTCCCGGAAAAATAAAAGAAATTGTATCGCTAATTCCATCTGAATGGTTACAATGGCAAGACACAGATGAAACCGAAAAAGAAATTAAAGAAGTATATACGCAGTTTTTAACAACACGACTCGAGCATTCAGAAATTTTTATAAAAGAAGCAGAAAATGCAAGAAAAGCACTTATATGAATATGCTGTAATTAGGCTGGTACCTAAAGTTGAACGAGAAGAATTTCTAAACGTGGGAATTATAGTGTTCAGCAAGCAGGGAAAATACTTAAAAACTTTATTTGAAGTGGATGAAAAGCGGCTACGTGTTTTCTGTAAGGATCTCGACAAAGACGACCTTTGTAATAATCTTGATTCTTTTAAAAAGATATGCGATGGAAATAAAAATGGCGGCCCAATTGCTCAACTGGATTTACCTTCCCGATTTAGATGGCTTACTGCCGTGCGTAGTTCTATAATTCAAACTTCACGTCCACACCCGGGAATGACCAATGATCTCGATAGAACCCTGGATAGGCTTTTTACTGAACTTGTGTTATAAAAGAAAAACTGTTTGAAAAGTTTTAATACGTCATCCTGAATTTATTTCAGGTTCTAATTTTGACACTAATCTATCTGTTGAAGCAGCCTGACAGAGATCAAATTTTTCAAACAGTTTCTGATAATTTTTTTAGTTACTTCTTTTTCTAGCTTTTAAACTTTCCAGCCATTTCAACCGTTCTTTTAACCTGGTGGGTTACTGCTTTTTTAATATTATCTCCGGGTTTACTTCCATCGGCAGTAACACTTATTCCGTAAGGATTCCCTCCAGCTTCAAACAAACAAGGATCGGTATATCCTGGAGCAACGATTATAGACCCCCAGTGCATCACGGTTTTATACAAAGAAAGTAAAGTTGCTTCCTGCCCTCCGTGCGGGTTGGCTGCGCTGGTCATTCCGCTAACTATTTTATTAGCTAATTTTCCGCTGGACCAAAGTCCGCCCGTGGTATCAAAAAAAGCTTGTAATTGTGAAGGAAGATTTCCATATCGAGTTGGGGTGCTAAAAATAATAGCATCTGCCCATTCAAGATCATCCAGTTCTGCAGTTGGAAAATCTTTATTTTCTGCTACATATTTCTTCCAGGCTTCATTTTGATCTATAGCTTGCTGAGGCGCAGTTTCCTGAATTTTTTTAACTCTCACTTCTGCCGCTCCTGCTTGTTTAGCTGCTTCCCCAGCCCATTCTGCTAATTGGTGATTTGTCCCTGTGGCACTATAAAATATCACTGCTACTTTTGGTTGACTCATAATTTTTCCTTTAAAATTGATTAATTTTTTCACTTAAAGATAAAACAAATTAGAGCCAATAGTTTTAAGGTTATTATAAAATATGGACTAATAGTGACTAAGTGAGGTTCTAAATTTTAGCTATCTTAGTAAACTAGCTCGAAGCAAGCTCACGAGGCATAAATAGGAAATAATTTTTTAATTTCGAGGCATCAAGATGCTTCGGAACGGAGCAATTAAATCCCGATTATCGAGTAAAATACAATAACCAATAGGTCTTTTAAAAAATCTAATTCCTTGACCAGAAAAAACAAAACTTACCGGATATTTTACAAACTTGAAGAACACCTGGAAATCCCCATGTTTCTATTGGCGCTTTTTTGGCTCTATCTTTTTATAGCTGAACTTGTAAGTGGCCTTACTTCTACCCAGGAAGATCTCATTATAATTATCTGGATTCTTTTTATCGCAGAATTTCTTATAAAGCTTGTTGTAGCACCAAGGAAATTAGATTTTGTTAAGAACAATTGGATCACAGTAATAGCCTTGATTATTCCTGCATTACGCGTTTTCAGGATCTTTTATGCCCTTCGTCTTTTACAGTCTGTAAGGGTTATTAATTCTACCCGCATTATAAGGGCTCTAACTTCGGGAAAACGTTTTTTTAGTGCTTTACAAGAGGCACAAGGCCCGGTACCTGAAAAAGAAATGAATGTTTGTTTTTTAATAACCTGCGGAAAAAAGGAAAATGAAGAATCCGTTACCGATTTTGGAAAGCAGTTGATACAAGATGTGAAATCTGAACTCCAGGAGAGTACCGGAATAAAGTGGTTTTTTAATATTGAATATGCTGAATTGGATAGCAGAAAGCCGAAAAGGCCCTCCGATTTTCTTGATGTAGCAAGTCAGCGTATGGCGGAAGGACCTTATGATATGGTAAGTGTAATTACCGACGTTTCTCTTATTTCAAGAAAAAATAAAACTGAGCTCGGTTTAAGTTCTTCAGTAGCCAGAATTATGGTGCTCTCTACGCGTAAATTGCTTACCGCTGGAAGAGATGAACCAACCTATAAACTAAATCAGAATCGGGTGAGGTACAAGGCTGCGTTATTATTCCTTCATCTCACTGGACAAATTCTAGGTTTAAAAAAATCTTCTTCGAGGCGCAAAAAAATTATGGGCGCCAAAAGTTTTTCTGAAGAAAGAAATGAGATTCCTTCTTTTAATGCAGAAGAACGAAAAATTTTGAAGAAAAAAGCCAATACTGCCCCCGATAGAGAATTAAAAGAAGGAAATGTTTTAGAGAGCCTGGTTTTTCACATCTTAATGACCTTTAGGCATCCTGCTTCATTTTTCACTCCTATATTAAGAAACTGGGCCATTTTTTTACCGCTTTCACTTCCCGGTTTAGCTACCGCCGCAGTTGCACCCGCTCTTATTTTAATTTTTACGGCAGAAACCTGGGATGTAGGTTTTGGAATGACCAATGTAACCGCCGGACTTTTTGCTGTGATTAGTATCATGTTTGCCAGTTTTTACCTGGTGAGAATACAATCTTTATTTTTACCAAGAAGGGAGAAAAGAATAATAACCGAACATTTAGCCGTCGCTAATACTGTGATTTATTTTAGTATTTTTTTAGCCTGTATTGGCTTATTCACTATGCTAACCGGGTTAATGCTAATCATTGAAATCTATGTTTTCCCTGCCGATCTTATTCAAACCTGGCCCACTTTAAAAAAACAGGAAATTACCACCATCGATAAAATAAGACTGGCTGTTTTTATAAGTACCATTGGTGTTACTACAGGAGCTTTGGCGGGAGGACTAGAGAGCAGAACGGTAATCCAGCATCTTGCTCTTTTTAGAAGTAAGGTTTAATTTCCTATCGCTTTGCCATCATAGCTACGAGAATCTGCAGCCCCGTAAATAAGCTCGTTCTCCCAATCTATATAAATTCCCATTGCCTGACCCTGGTTTCCTGCTTCATAAACTTCGTGGCCCATTTCTTCATAAATACGTTTGGTGTCGGGAGATATCCCCCAATCTTCAAATCGGGTGCGGTCTGGAAGCCATTGGTGGTGAATCCTGGGAGATTCAATCGCTTCGGCAATATTCATTTTATGATCTAGAGTATTTACAATCACCTGTAACACAGTGTTAATAATGGTCCTTCCGCCAGGACTACCAATTACTAAAAGTGGTTTTCCATCTTTTGCTACAATCGTTGGCGTCATACTGGACAACATTCGTTTTTCGGGAGCTACAAGATTAGGTGATGTTCCAATTAACCCTCTGGTATCAGTATAACCCGGAATCGGGTTAAAATCGCCCATTTCATTATTCAGCAGAAAGCCGGCACCTTCCACTACTATTTTTGAACCATAACTTCTTTCTAAAGTATAAGTCAGGGAAACCGCATTTCCTTTATTATCTACAACCGAAATATGCGTGGTTTGCGGACTTTCATACTGTAAATGTGCATTATTAAAATTCGTAGAATCACTTACCGAAGCTCTTTTAACTTCAATTCCTTCCCTAAGTTCAGCGGCGTATTCTTTAGATATAATTTGTTCTATTGGCATTTCGGGATTAAAATTGGGATCTCCTAAATATAAAGCCCTATCTGCATAAGCTCTTCGCATTGCTTCGGTGAGTAAATGAAGGGAAGCCGCCGAGTTATGTCCAGCTTCTTCAATATCAAAACCTTCCAGAATGTTTAGCATTTCTATAAGCGCTACTCCACCTGAACTTGGTGGCGGTATTGCTACAATTTCGTGACCGCGATAAGTACCGGTAACAGGTACCAGTTCTTCAGCTTCATATTTGGCAAGATCTTCTTTGGTTATAAGTCCGCCATGTGTTTGCATAAAATCAGCGATCAATTTGGCGGTTTTTCCTTTATAAAAACCATCGGCGCCATTTTTCTGAATTCGTTTTAAAGTTTTAGCAAGATCTGGCTGTTCCCAGGTTTCGCCGGGTTTATAAATTTCTTCTCCATTTTTAAGAAAAGCCTGTGCAGTAGCTGCATACAGTTTTTCATCTTTTCGGTCTTTTACCCAATTAAGAAACCAATTCATATTATAGGTAGATTCAAAACCCTTTTCAGCAAGTTCTATGGCCGGCTGCAAAAGTTCTTTCCAGGGCAAACTTCCCATTTTTTGGTGAGCTTTATAAAGTCCGGCAACTGTGCCGGGCACCCCAACTGAAAGCAAACCTTCGTGATTAGAATTATCTTTAATCTTTCCGTCTTCATCTAAAAACATATTGAGAGTGGACGCCATTGGTGCTTTTTCACGAAAATTAAATGAAGTTTTATGGCCATCGTTACCGTGATAAACCAAAAAACCACCTCCTCCAAGATTTCCTGCGGAAGGCAAAGTAACCGCGAGTGTAAAAGCTGTAGCTACGCTGGCATCTATTGCATTCCCACCCCTGGCAAGAATATCTTTTCCCACTTCTGAAGCCAGGTAATGGCTTGTAACTACCATTCCATTTTCTGCCCTAACCGGGGTGCGGCCAGATTGTGCAAAAGTTGGAAAGTAAAAACTGAAAGCTAGAAATAGGCAGAGTAAAGATTTAAACTTTTGTTTCATATTTTTTAGCACTTGGATTCACACTCATCCGAAAGTTTTTGACTTTAAACCTAAAACCTTCGGCCACCCCTATTTTCAGGCTTCAATTAGGGCTAATGGGAGAAAATAAGTCTGGATCTACCCTATAGTGGAGTTTGGTCTGACCCCTTATTCTTTTCGCCCCTTCTCCTACGGTATTGCAGGCATAATCGAGGGTAAGATAAAAACATAGACAGATCCTGATCTTTTCCACGAAATTGGAAAATGCATGTTCTTTTTTGGCTATTGTCCTCACAATTATCTGGAGCAGCAAATAGGTTATGAGCGCGATGTATATTTGTGATTTTACGGCGTTCTCACTGGTTCCAAGGAAGGTCTTTATTTGGAGGTTCTGTTTTATCGCCTTAAAAAAAAGTTCAATATCCCATCGTTTTTTATAAAGGTCCGCGATGGTCCTGGCGCTCCAATCCAAGTTGTTGGTGATTATTTCTATCACTTTGTTCTCGTCCTGCTTATAAACGTGCACCAACCGGAGAGGGTGTTCCGCAATGCCTGTTTCCACGGCCTTCTTGCTTGGTAAAACGATGATCTCGTCTTTTAGGATATCCTGATCGCTACCTTCGGGGAGCTCCAGTTCTTCCAAGGTTTGATAGACCGTATTGATCTTGATGCGAGTGACAAAAACATTTTCTGCCGCGATCCTCTGGCGCATCAACAGAAAATCGAAGTACGCCCTGTCCTCCACGATGACCGTTCCCTTTCGGAAAACGGATTGGGCCAGTCCTTTGCTGTCATGGAGCTTTGCCTCTGTTATATTGACCATATCGGGGATCATCATGGCATCGTCCCAGCAGGTATGTATTTTTATACCTCCTTTAGCTGTCCGAAACTTTGCCCAATCGAACATGGACAGACATAGACTGATCGTGGTGCTGTCGATCAATTTTATGTCACGGTCTTTGATTTCCTTGATTATATGAGACTGTCCGTGCTTCGACAATAGTCGGCCATAGTGCCCTAACAACCGGTAATATAAGCTCTCGAAGACTTTATAACTCCTCTTTTTGTTGCCATCGCTCATGGTAGAACGCGCTGGGCTCTGCTCAAGACCCAAATCCGAAATAAATGTTTCGCTGACCCCGATAC
Organism: Salegentibacter salegens; assembly: GCF_900142975.1. NCBI lineage: Bacteria > Pseudomonadati > Bacteroidota > Flavobacteriia > Flavobacteriales > Flavobacteriaceae > Salegentibacter > Salegentibacter salegens. The sequence continues at coordinate 165,932 of NZ_LT670848.1, read as the reverse complement.
CAGTGGAAATGTCACTAAGAGTGTAGCATTTATTCAGCTGTCCGAAAGTTTGGGCAACGAATTGATCGTAGGTCTTATATCTGCTGCACCCCTTGTCGCCATTGTGCTCATCGGCACAACGCGTGAGCATCCAGCGAGGACATAGGTCAATTATTTGTCGAAGAAGAGGTTTGTTTGTATTTTTAGTGCGCCTGAAGAGTCCCATAAAAATTATTTTTTTTGTCCAAAACAAAAATAAGGGATTCTCAGGCTATTTTATTTTTCAACTTTCGGATGGTTGTGACTTGGATTATAAAATATCGTTATATTTTGAGGTATTGAGCTGTTTAAATTCGATTACAAAAACCCTTATTTAAATCTAACTTATCGGGTAAACCTAAAGAAAAAGGTGAGAAGAAACAAGATTGAAAAATAATAGAAATTAACTATTCTGTACAATCAACGAAGTTTCTCTAAAAACACTTCCGAAAAATTCAAAAGTTTCCTGAGCTTTTTTAGAAGCTACAGCAATTTGAGTTTCATTGAAATCTTCAGCTTTAAGTTTCTTTACAAATTTGTTCCAGGCTTTTAGACCCTCACGATCACCATTAAAGAAATTAGGTCTGGAAATTTCATTTAATTCAGGACAATTAGGAATTTCTTTAGAAATATACATTCCGCCCAAGGCAGAACCCAAAACCACGTAAGCGGCCCCCAGGGCTTCTTCATAAGATGTGATGTTGAATTTATCCTGAAATTCTTCAGAAATTGAAGTATCAACTTTTAAATTCTCAAGGTCTTTTGCAAGTTGATCGCTTTTATCTGATTGGTAAGATGGAATATATTTAGCAATTTCAGCCTCGGTAATTTTATAGGCAATATAGTTTTGAAGGAGTAAAAGTTTATAATCTTCCAGGCTTATATCGTGTGAAATAATCTGCCCTGCAAGATTTTCTTTTTCCAGTTCTTCGTGCAGTTTTTGGGTAGCATTTCTAAGGTTACTCAGCATCTTCTACATTAAATTTATCAAGATTCTTTCTTATTTTTTCGATGTTTTCCCGCTGTTCCCTGTCATCGGCTTTCATATTGTCCAGGTAACTGTAAATTTGGTGAACCGCTATTTTATTCTTTCGAATTCTTTCTCTTAATTCACCGTGCTGCACCATATTATAAACTACTTGTCTCAGTAAAGGCTCTAATTTTTCATCAAGAACCTCCATATGCTTTTTTAATATAAAACCTGAAGCTCCAGAAAGAATAGTATCGGTTGCCAACTCATCATCGTCTAATGCGCCGGTTACAAAGATTAAAGGAATAGTATCGTCTATAGATTTCGCCAGCTGCATAATATCAAGTCCTGTACTTGTAGGAAGGTCATAGTCTGAAATTATTACATCGGGTAAAAAACTGGTGAATATTCCTTCAAAACCCGGTAAATCTTTTACCACTTTTATTTCAGGTTTTTCTACAATTTTAGCAATTTGTCTTTTAATTAAAACTGCATCGGTTTCCTCATCTTCCACCAAAATTATGCGCAACGGAGTTGTGATCATTACTTCAAAATTTATACAAAAATACTAAACTAGTTAATGCAAGGAACCACATTTAAACAACATGCAGGCCTTAATTATAGATGAAAGAAAAACGTACTGCCGTTTTCGGGTTCACTTTCTACCCAAATTTTTCCGTTATGCTTTTCTAAAATCCGGGCTACAATAGCAAGACCAATACCCGTTCCTTTAAAATCTTTTTTGGCAAACCGGGAAAACATCTTAAAGACTTTATCTTTTTGGTTTTCAGCAATCCCAATCCCGTTATCTTTTATGTAGAAAATATTCTTATTTTCTTCTGAAAAACTTCCAATTTCAATCCTTGGGTATGCGCCAGGTTGAGTATATTTTAAAGCATTGCCTATTAAATTACTCCAAACCTGAAAGATCATTCGGCGATCTGCGTAGGTATTTGGCAAATTTTCATCTATTTCTATGTCAAAATCTGGGAAATTTGCTTTGATATTGAAACTTAATAATAGTTCTTCCAGCAATTTATTGGTACCGAAATTTTTCTTCTGAAGTTTCCCGCCGGTAATTTTTGAAAAGGAAAGAGTATCGTCTATAATGCCTTCCATCCTTCCTGAAGATCTTAAAATAGTTTCTATGGTTTCTGAAGCTTCGGCAGGTAGTTCTTCACCAAAATCTTCCTTCAAAATTTGTGCGTAACCTTTAATGCCCCGCAAAGGACTACGAAGATCGTGGGAAATACCGTAACTAAAAAGTTCCAAATCTTTATTAGCTTCCTGTAGATTTTGATTTAATCTACCAATCTCTTCTTTTTGCTTTTTTAAGATAAACTGGTTTAAATTCTCCCGGAATGCTTTGGCAGTTTCAATTTCGTAATCCTGCCAGGAATTAGAAATTCCATCCAGTTTTTCTGTCCATTTTTTAAAAGATTTCCGCGGACTTAATCGTTGTTTTTCTTCGTTGTAGGAGACCTTTTTATTGGGATTCCCACCCCAACTCACAGTTTCGGCTACTTCAGGCCTAAACCAGATTATAAAATTATTTTTTGCCCGTCCCAATTTAAAACTTAAAATACCTGAAGCCGATTTCTTATAGTTTTCGGCTACCGGATAAGAATTTTTAAGGTTTTTGGTGTAGAAAATAACTTCTTCATTTTCAGCAAGAAAATTACTTAAATCCAATACTTCAGCTTCAGTTGGTGTATTCCCAAAAAGTTTGATTTTATCATCAAAAACCACTGCACCTCCCCCACTTTCTATAAGAGAAGTAAAAGGAATTTCCGCATTCTCAAGTCCGTCAACTAATGTATTTTCAATTTTTAGATCGGTTAAAATCCTGGCTCTTAATTCAGAATTCTCATTTAATTTTTTATTAAAAATACCCGTTTGTATGGATGCAATATTATTCGAAAAAACCTGGGCTAAAAATTTACAGGTTTCCCGCTGAAAATAATTGATAAACTTCGCCGAATAATGATGACAGGCTATAAGGCCCCAGAGTTTCCCATGAACAATAATAGCAGCGGTTAAAGTGGCTCCAACCTCCATATTCTGTAAATATTCAATATGAATGGGTGAAACCCCGCGTAATGTTGATTTTGAAAGGTCTAAGGCTTTGTTGGTAATTGGTGAAAGTTCAGGAGAAATGGGAACGGGCTCATAATTTACATCTGAAATTATCCTTACCTTATGTTTTAAAAATAAATCTCGGGATTGTGAGGGAATATCGCTTGCAGGATAATGTAAACCCAGCCAGCTTTCTAAATGTTCTTCCTTTTCTTCAGCAACTACTTCGCCATTCCATTCTTCGTCAAACCGGTAAACCATTACCCGATCGTAGCCGAAGGTATTTTTCATTAATTTCGCAGCTGTCTTACAAAGATCGGGAACAGTTTCATCGGCATCTAAACCATTAATAATATTGGTTAATTGCTGCTGAAAATACATTGGTTCCCAAACTTCACCCAGATCTTCAAAATCTAGAATAAGGTGCTCTTCAGAAAAATGCGGTAAAATTATGAAATCCTTATGGCCAACTTTTAGCTTTTCATCTTTAAAACCTGTTTTTTGATCAATGGCGCTAGTAATTCTTGCAAAAGCCGATTTACCAATGAGGTTTTCAAGGGAATCACCAAGAATATTTTTATGCGAAATCCCGAAAAACTTTAAGGTATTTTCACTCGCCTGGGTAATTTTAAAAGTTGCAGGATCTACTGCAAGAACAACTCCGTGAGCCTGGGTTTTTCCAATTAAATGAATAGGTTCTTTCTCACAATTTCGAATATCTATCCTTTCAGGATACGAAAGCTGCCCTGAGCTCATACACAGCTATCCTTTTAATTTAAAATAGAAAGTACTACCCACCCCAACCTGGCTATCTACCCAAATGGTGCCTTCGTGAAGTTGTACAATTTTTTCTACGTGTGCCAGCCCAACTCCTGTACCATCATTTCCGTTGGTTTCTTTCACGCGGTTAAAAATGGTAAAAATATTCTTTTTATCTTCTTCTGAAATTCCGTAGCCATTATCCATCACCGAGAAAACCCAAAATTTCCCTTCACGATACGCTGCAATGCGAATATCGGGATTGCGCTCTTTAGGCGTATATTTTATGGCATTACTTATTAGATTTTGAAATAGCAAGCGCAATTCTACTTCGTAACCCATTATTTTTGGAAGCGTACCGGCATTAACTTTTGCATTGGTATCTTTAATTCTTTTGCCAAGATCATACTTTACAACCTCAACAACTTCTTTTGTGTTCACCAGGCTTTTCTCTCCATTTCGGCCAATTCTTGAATGCTCCAGTAATGCTTTAATTTGTTCTGAAAGTCTTGTAGAAGCATCTTTTATATACTGCACATAATCTTTTCCTTTTTCGTCTAATTGCGAGGAATACATTTTACCAAGTACATCACTACCAAATTTTATAGTTGAAAGCGGCTCCTGAAGATCGTGAGAACAAATAGATACAAATTGTTCCAAATCTTTATTGGCACGTTCAAGATCTTCGTGTTGTTGCTTTAATTTTGATTCGGCTTTCTTTAAGGCTGAAATATCTACACAGGTATATCTAATGGTCATTATCTTACCATCAACATCCCTCTCTGCAGTGGCATTTAATATTACTGGAAGTAAATCTCCTGAAGCAGTAAGTATTTCCTGCTCCATATTTACAATAACACCAGTCTCTTTAAATTCTTTATTAGATTTTAAAGCTCTAAGTTGTGATTCTTCGGTATAAAGATCAAAAACAGGCTTGTCTATTAATTCTTCTTTGGTATTATATCCCAATCTACTAACTGCCATTTCATTGCATTGTGCTATTAACTGGGTTTGGGAATCTACACTAATATGAATTACAGGATCTTCTTCATAGAAAGATTTAAATCGTTTTTCACTGGCTATTAATCTTTCTTTAGAACGTTGCAATAAGCCTACGTCTATAAAGGTAATTACAACACCATTAATTTCGTTATTAGAATTAATATAGGGAGAAATTCTTCGCAGATAGTATGTCCCTTCTTTGGTCATAATCTGCTTTTCTAAAATTTTTCCTGTTCTAAGTACTCGCTTACAACGGGTAATTAAATTGCTTTTACCCATACTGGAGGTAAAATGTTCTATAGGCCGGCCTTCATCTGATTCTATTAAATTAAAATGTCTTTGGATAGCCGGTGTAAATTTCCTTATTCTTAAGCCCTCATCCAGGAAAATAACTCCAATTTCGGTACTTTCCAGCAAGTTGTTCATATCGGTATTTAGTGCCGCCAGATCTTCTACCTTTTGAAGATTTTCAGCATTAACCGTATTAATCTCTTCATTTACACTTTGCAATTCTTCATTGGTACTTTGCAATTCTTCGTTAGATGCCAGCAGTTCTTCATTTGCAGCCTGTAACTCTTCGTTACTGGTTTCAATTTCCTCCATTGAAGTATGCAGCTCTTCTTTAGTCTCTTTCAGCTCTTCTTCAAGATCTGCAACAAATTCCTTGGTACGATTGGTAAGCGTTAATTTATCAAGGGTTTTAACATCTATTAGGTTTACTTCTTTTTCTATGAAAGTAACAACAAAACTCGCATTAGAATTTTCAATTTGCTGTTGGTAGGGTTTTATTATAATATCTACCGATTTCTTTTCACCGTTATGCTCAAAAGCAGCATCTTGATATCTAAGTTTTTCGCTATTCTTTTTAGACTTTTTTACGGTACTTTGTATAATATATTTTAAGTCTACACTTAGCATATCCAGTAGATTTACCGAAAAACCATTAACCGGTAAATTTGCATATTTTCTAAATTCCCCTACCGCCTGTAAAATATTAAAATCGTTGTCTATAAACACACTGGATCCACCAAAAGTTTCCAGGATAGTTTCATTAAGTTCTTCGGTGAGTTTATTCTTAACGGGATTTGAAGATTTTCTATAAGCTGGGCGTTGAATTTCCTTTGTATTAGAAAACGACCTATTTTGCGATATCGCTGGCGAAATATTTGAATTTAACCGTTTATCGGCACTTTCATTTTGATAAATTTTTGCTGAACGATTTATCACTTTAAAGTTATTTTTCTGGGACGAAACATTTTCTGAAGTTCCTAAAACCAGATAGCCGCCAACTTTTAAAGCGTATTGTAAAAAGTTTAAAGCTTTATTTTGGATTCCGGGTTGAAAATAAATTAATAGGTTTCGGCAAGACACCATATCCATATTACTGAAAGGCGGATTTTTAATGATATTGTGCCTGGAGAAAACTACCATTCGGCGCATCTTATCTATTACCTTATATCCATTAGGTTCGCTAATAAAATATTTCAGCAATAATTCTGAATCGATATCGGCAACAATACTTTCGGGATAAAATGCTTCAGCACCAATATCCAGGTGTTTTTGAGAAATATCGGTTGCAAAAATCTTCAGGTCTACACTTTTTCGCTGCTTTTCAATTTCTTCATTAATAAGCATGGCAAAAGAATAGGCTTCTTCTCCACTACTGCAGGCAACATCCCAAAGTTTTATAACCTCTCCATCTTTTTTTTGTGCTACCAGTTTAGGGATCACTTCTTTTCTAAGCACTTTCCAAACCTTAGAATCTCTAAAAAACTTGGTAACCCCAATTAAAAACTCCCGATGCAGTATTTCTACCTCTTCATCGTTATTCAATAAGAACTGATAATAATCTGAAAGACTATTACATTTACACACATTCACCCTTCTGGCAATTCTACGGGCAAGTGTGGCGTGTTTATATTCCCTGAAATCAAGACCGGTTTTTTCGTCTATAAAGCGAAGAATTTTCATTAATTCGCTTTCGTTGTAGTTATAATCCCCGTCTTTAAAATGAAAAACCGCGGGAGAATCTATAAAATTCTTGAGTTCCTGGGCCATTTTAGAAATTGGTAAGACGTAATCTACCAATCCCGTGTTAATGGCACTTTGTGGCATCCCATCAAACTTAGATTCTTCGGGATCCTGAACCATAATCATTCCGTCACGTTCTTTTATTGCCCTTACTCCTCTGGAACCGTCACTACCAGTACCGCTTAAAATTATCCCAATAGCTTTTTCTTTGCGCTCTTTAGAAAGTGCTTCAAAGAACATATCTATGGGTAGGTTTAAGCTTTGATCTTTTGGTTTTTCTACAAGGTTAAGTTTATTATCTTCAATCGACAGATTATTGGCCGGAGGTATTAGATAAATATGCCCCTGCTTCATCTTCATTTTATCCTTAATTCCACGAATTGGCAGATTGGTACTTTTTTTAAGAAGCTCTGCCATCATGCTCTTATAATCGGGAGAAAGATGCTGAATAACTACATAAGCATTCTTATCGTTTTCGGGTATGTCTTTAAAAAAAGCTTTAAGAGCTTCCAGGCCCCCGGCACTTGCGCCTACTGCAATAACGCGTGGCTCGTCTATTTTAAGCTTAGTTTCTAACTCCGATTTAGAAGGATAGTTATTTACTTTTGTCATTTAGAAATGATTAAGTCAGTCTTATAGAAAATTAAAAAGGCAAAAACCAAAATTATATGTTAAGTCAGAGAAATATGAACCCATTTGCCATTTATATTAACAAAATCGCCCTAAAACTGCGGAAACCACCCCTTCAGAATTTCAAAAGTTAATTTTTAAGCAGCTAAAATTAACAAGTATTTTAATATTAAAATGTTAAAATTATATTTTAATTCATTTTCACTGGCACAAATTTCTACCTAACGTTTACACCTATAAGCTTTAATAAAGCTGATTTATATCATTTCTATTGAAGCCGTTTAACGCTAAATTTACTTGGTAACCGAGATTTTAAAGAATCAAAGGCTCGTCACAAAATCAAGATATATTCCAATAATGCCTCTTGCGGCGCGCCACTTTACTTTTATGCAAGATTTTTAATTTCTGGTTATTCACCTAAATGTTTAAAGATGAAAATGTTATCCTCATATCAATCGGGTTTAGGTTCCTTCTTCCTGGAAATCGGGGAAATGGGGAAGTTTACCGGCAGGTATTTTAGAGAACTTTTCAGTATGCCATTTGAGTTCAGGGAATTCCTGAAGCAATGCTACCAAATGGGCAATAAATCTTTGCTTTTAGTGAGTGTTACCGGGTTTATTCTGGGTCTCGTATTTACCCTGCAATCCCGGCCAACTTTAATGGAATTTGGTGCGGTTTCCTGGATGCCGTCTATGATAAGCATATCTATTGTTCGGGAAATTGGTCCAGTAATTATCGCGCTTATTTGCGCCGGAAGAATTGGTTCAAGTATAGGTGCCGAATTAGGCTCTATGCGGGTTACCGAACAAATAGATGCTATGGAAGTTTCAGGGACTAACCCGTTTAAATTTCTGGTAGTAACCAGGATTCTGGCTGCCACCTGTATGTTGCCACTTTTGGTAATAGTGGGCGATTTTGTAGCGCTAATTGGCTCTGCAATTATAGAAAACATAAAGGGCGATGTTTCTTTTACCCTCTATTTTAACCAGGTTTTTGCCGCCCTGGAATTTACCGATCTTCTTCCCGCAACGGTAAAAACCTTTTTCTTTGGTTTTGCCATTGGCCTGGTGGGTTGTTTTAAAGGCTATAACAGTAAAAAAGGAACCGCCGGCGTTGGGAAAGCCTCAAATTCAGCGGTAGTTTTTACTTCTATGCTACTGTTTGTATTAGATTTTATCGCCGTTTTCATCACTGATATTTTTTATAACTAAAAATGAAAAATAAAACCGTCATAGAGATAAAAGATATGTATAAGAGCTTTGGCGAGGCTGAAGTTTTAAAGAATTTCAATTTAAAACTATTTGAAGGTGAAAACCTGGTTTTAATGGGGAAATCGGGATCGGGGAAATCGGTGATGATAAAATGCCTGGTAGGTTTAATGGATTTTGACCAGGGCAGTATTAAAGTTTTAGGAAAAGATATCTCTAAAATGAAACAACATGAACTGGATGAGTTGAGAACTAACATCGGTTTTTTATTTCAGGGCAGCGCTTTGTACGATTCTATGACGGTACGGGAAAATTTAGAATTTCCGTTAAGAAGACATAGAAAAGATTCTGAAAAGAAAACTGAAGCTCTAGTAAAAGAAGCACTGGAAAATGTAGGCTTACCACAAACTATAGATCTTATGCCTGCAGAACTTTCTGGAGGAATGCAACGCCGCATAGCACTGGCAAGAGCACTTATTTTAAAACCGAAGATTATAATTTACGACGAACCTACCACGGGTTTAGACCCTATTACGGCAAAAGAAATCATTTTATTAATGATGAATATTCAGAAGAAATATGCAACCTCATCTTTAATAATTACGCACGATGTGGATTGTGCGCGGGTAATTTCAAACCGAATGATCTTATTGCTTGATGGAAAAGATTATGCCGAAGGAACTTTTAATGAGCTGGCGGCATCTGGTGACCCAAAAATTAAAGCATTCTTTAAATAAAAAGTTATGAAATCAAATTCTGCACAAAATATAAAACTGGGTCTTCTTATTGTTTCGGGGCTTATTATCTTCACCCTGGGAGTTTTTTTTATTGGAAATAAGCAAAACCTGTTTGGTGATTCAATGATGGTAAGTTCTGTTTTTAAGAATGTAAACGGATTGCAATCGGGCAATAATGTTCGTTATTCCGGGGTGAACGTAGGAACCGTTAAAGAAATTAAATTTTTAAATGATACGGCAATTTGTGTAGATATTCTTATTAATCGGGAAGCCGCAAACTTAATTAAAAACAATGCTCTCGCTACCATAAATTCAGACGGGTTAGTAGGAAGTATGGTTTTAAATATTTTACCCAACAATCAGGTGCCATCACCAACCTTACAAGAAGGTGACACGCTTGTTTCAATTAGCCAGGTTGCTACTGCCGATATGCTGAACACCCTGAACAAAACCAATGAAAATGCAGCACTTTTAACCCAGGACCTTTTAAAAATTACCAATAGTATAAATTCCGGGGAAGGCGTTTTAGGCGATTTACTTAAAGATAAAAGCCTGGCTAAAAATGTACAGGAAAGCGTTGAAAATTTGAAGGAAACAACCAAATCTGCAAAATCAGGACTTGCAAAACTAAATGGTATTTTAAATAATGTAGATTACGAAAATAGCGTGGCCGGTTTACTCCTTAGTGACTCTAGCGCACAGAAAAGTTTCAGCACAATTATTAAAGATTTAGAAACTACATCTTCCCAAATAAAGGAAATTAGCGCCGATTTAGGACAATTTTCAAATAGCCTAAATTCAGAAAAAGGAGCGCTTAATTATGTGGTAAAAGACAGCAGTTTCGTGAATCATCTAGATCAAAGTATGGAAAATATTGAGGAAGCCACGCATCGTTTTAATGAGAATATGGAAGCTTTAAAACATAATATTTTATTCCGCGGATATTTTAGAAAACTGGAACGACAAAAAGCCCGGGAGGAAAAAGAAAATCAATAAAAAAGATGCATAAATTTAGGATTAAGCAAAAAATTATTCTTTAAAATCGAGTAGATTTCAAAATAGAATAGCTAAATATGGTCCATTCGCCATCTTTTAAGCTCGGGCAGTTTCTTTATGAGTTGCTGCGCTTCTTCCAGACTAATATCTTCGTGCATTTCTGCCATTTCAAGTAATTTCACTTCTAATTGATGCAAATTAAGTGATTTATCGGTAAAAGCCCCATCCTGGTAGCAATCCCGGCAGAAATCGGTATTGTCTGATTTATCTCGGTTTGTGCCTACGGTGGCTTTTGTAAAAGGCCATCCACAACTTTGGCAAATAAGTGTTTTCATCTATTAATTTTCATTAAAATATACGAAGAAATTTTGGTTAGTTACTTTCTATTCCTTTTAGGAAGAAAGTAATATTTTTAATTTTGAAAGCATAATGAGTTCAGATTTGTTTTTTCCGGCAAACGAAGCTGCAATAGCATCGGCAGTCTCCCATATTAACTGCTTAATTTGCGAAGTAAACAATCTTTCATTGTCTTTTTTGTATTGCCTAAATTCGTTAAAAGCCCATTCAGCTTCAGGTGAATTTTCTTCCAGCCAGTCAAAGATCATTTCAATTTTATAGGCTTCATCGGTGCCAAATTCATCGGTTGCATCATCAATTGGCACCCATTTCTTTTGCACCAGATCATTCAGTGTTTTAATTTCTTCAGCTTGCACCACTTTATCAGAGGCTGCAATAGCGTAGAAAAGCATTCCGATATTCTGATAAAATCCTTCGGTGAAGACTTGTTTTTTAGAGAGTTTCATAATAAAAGTTTTACCCTTTAAAGATAAGTCTCATAAACTTAGCTAAAAATGATAAAAATCAGTTTTTAAGCGGAAGCATTCTTTTTCGGGATAAACTAAAAATACATAATTGTTTGAAAATCAATCATATAAATAGAATTAATCTGCTATAGATTATAAAAAATAACTTTGTATATTTAGATGTTGTTTAAAGCATTTCTCCCTTACTTCCCCCCAATTGGAATGCCAAACAATCCCCAGCTAACTTATTATTAATATTTAAGCTCTCCAGGGATGAAGTGTATTCTTTATATTTCAGATAATAATTCCGGTCATCGTATACCAGGTGAATTCAGGGAAGAACAGGATTATGAATTTATTTATTCAAATTCCCTAAAAACCTTCCAGGAATTATTTTTAAAGCATAAACCTGATTTACTGATCTGGGATAAAAAAACACCAATTTCTTCTAAAATTTTTCGTGAAAATCCTGCGCTTTTAAAGTTTCCTATACTTTCTATTGTTGCTGAAGATAAAATTGAAACCCAAAAACCACTTTATACTAAACATAAATTCTTACCAAACTCCCATTCCCAGGAGGAGCTATGGCAAAAAATAGTTTCACTAACAAATGCTGAAAGTAAGAATTTTAAAGGAACTAAAAAGGTTAAAAAAACCGCGGTTCCAGATATTGAAGCCTTAAAAAGTTTTATGGAAAAAAAGGGGGAACTCATAAGTTTGGATAAGCATAAAATTTTATTTCGGGAAAACCGGCATTCCAGTTTCATCTATTTAATTAAGCAGGGTTTGATTAAAACTTCCCGAATGGATCAATTGGGAAAAGAATTAATTACAGGGATTTACCGTAAAAATGATTTGCTGGGTTTATATGGTTTTCATGAAAACCCGCTTACTACCGAAATGGCAACTAGCTTAGAACCCTCTAAATTTTATAGAATTTTGCATACAGAATTCAGGGAAATACTCCAGGAAAACCAGGAATTAAACCTGGATCTTGCCCAATATTTAGCCGATACCGTTTTGACTCTAAAATCACAACTTTTGGAAATGGCTTATGCTTCGGTATTAAAGAAAACTTCTAACACTATTCTTCAATTTGCCAGCGAATTGGAAAACCCCGAATTTAAAGGGCTCAATATCTCCAGGACCGATTTAGCCAGTATGGCCGGCATTTCTACTGAAAGTTTTATTCGTAGCCTTTCCAGTCTTAAAAAAGAAGGAATTATTGCTATAAAAGGAAAAAAAATAAACATCCTGAAACCGGACAAATTACAGGAAATCACATAAACCTAATTTTTTGTTAAATATTGATTTTCTGACATTTATCATTTTTTTGAAGGATGTTTTATTCTATTTTTAAGCAGGAAATTTATCCATATAAAATAATTTGTTTTTCCTAACTCTTAGAGTTGTAAATCAAATTAGAAGATATCAAAGGTATTTTTTAACCTGATATACAAATTTTACTTCGTGTAAGATCACTGATATCAAAACAGTGTTAAAGAGTAAACTTAATATCTTCTTAAGAAACAGGAGGCAATGGTCTCCTGTTTCTGTCTTTTAAGACCTTCCCTATTATTTTGAAATTTATTAAACAACCGATTTTCATTTCATTAAATATATTTTTTAGATCGTAATTAATGATTGTCCGTAAACAATCCTAAGTTTGTTTTTGTCACCTTGAGCGCAGTCGAAAGGTCTAACAAAAACGTCTCGACTGCGCTCGACGTGACGTATAAAGCTAAACTTTATAATTAGGACACTATACGGATATACAATTCGTAATTTAATGGATTGGAGTAATCTTTAATCTAACTCGTTTTTTTAATGGAGATTTTGATAAAGATCTATTCCCAGCATTAAGTAAAAAGGAAAAAGAAAACGAGTTTGAAATTGAACTTGCTGCTGTCCCGAAAATTCCGGGACAGCATTTTTTGTTTTAAAGCTTATGAATTTTCCATTTCCCATTAGGCCCCTTTACACTAACCACTTTTTCTCCCAGCCATTTTGCATTAATTGCAGGAGCCTCTCTTAATTTTTTCTTAGAAACCGCAACCGGAAAAGGCCCTTCTAAATATGTTACTACTTCCCCGGCTTTATCTATAAGAACTACATCATACTTATAAGAAATTACCCCTTTTCCCAAAAGTTGATTTTTACCAAGTCTCTCTTCTTCGAGTTTTAAAGCAAGGGCTTTTCCGTTAGAGAAGTTACTCACATTTAAAAATTCAGGTTCAATAACTGTTTTTCCTTCAGTATTTATAAAACCATAATAATTAACGCCATCTTTCTTTTTGCTAATAATGGCCCGTTCATCTTTTAATTGCGGGTATTTTATTCCCGCCACTCCAATCTTACCACTTTTAGGATTGTCGGTTGTAACAAGATCGTTTCTAAGTTCAAATAACAGCTCGCCGCTGGTATTTATAAAACCCCAATTACCACCTTGCCTAACGGTGCTAAATCCATCTTCCTGATTGGATACAAAATCAAATTCTTTTGTCTCTTGTGCAAATAGCACAAACGGAATACTTAGTAAGATTCCTATTATTAGATTTTTCATAAGTTAGAGTTTTAAAATTACCTCTAAATATACCCCTAAGCATTGATAATAAATATGATACCTGTCATATTAAGTCAAAGCTATCTTTCAACTGTAAAAGCTTAAAATTCAAGTACAAACTGATTTTCCTCATAGTTTAAACTTAGCTGTTCTCTTAACTTTAAGATTCAAAGTTTTAGAAGATGAGAAAGATAATCTTACCCACCGATTTTTCAGAAAATGCCTATAACGCATTGCGATTTGCCTGCCAGCTTTTTAAGTATGAGAAGAGCGAAATAATTCTTTTAAATACTTATGCAGATAAGGTTTATACCGATGAAAACCTGCTAAGTAAAGAATTAATAGATGAGCTTAAAGCGGTTACCAGAGCAAAGGCAGAAATGGTCCTGAAGGAAATTAGCTCTAAAGTTCACGACGAATTTTGCAATCCCAGGCATAGTGTTAGATCTATAGCTGCGTTTGGCGACCTGGTAGATGAAGTAAACAGCCTGGTAAATTCAGAAAATGCCGATCTCGTTATCATGGGAACTCGAGGTGCCACCAACGATAGGGATCTTGGTTTTGGAAGCAATACCTTACTTGTTCTAAAGTATGTGCAGTGCCCGGTTTTAGCTATTCCGGCGAACTTTAATTACCAGGAACCAAAAAACATCTTATTCCCAACTAATTTTTTGATTCCGTATCAAAAAAGGGAATTAAAAATTGTTGGAGAAATTGCCCGCGATTTTAAATCTATTATTCATTTTCTGTATTTATCTAAACATAAGGCTACTTCTGCCAGGCAAAAAGATAATCTGGAATTTTTGAAACAGCAATTCTACAATATAAGGTTAGAAGAACACCAAAGTGATGAATTACAAAAGGAAAAAGCTATAGAAGAATTTATAGCAGCTAATAAAATAGACCTTTTAGTGATGGTGAATTCCCGGCACACCTATTTAGAAGATATGCTCCTTACTTCTACCATCGATAAAGTGGGTTTACAACCAAAAGTTCCCCTGCTTGCGTTGCAAAATTTTAATAGGGAAAGCATTTAAAATTTAGAAATCATGAAAAAAATACTCCTACCCACAGATTTTTCAGAAAACGCTTATAATGCGATTGCTTATGCAATTAAAGCGTTTAAAGATGAAGAATGTACTTTTTATCTTCTTAATACTTATACACCGGTTTTATATGATTCTGAATATATTTTATACAACAGTACGCAACCTAATCTCGCTGAAGCTTATAAAAAAAATTCCCTTACCGGATTGCGAAAAGTAGAACGAAAAATTAATCGTGATTTCAAAAATCCAAATCATCATTTCGAGAAGATTTCAGCTTTCAATCTTTTAATAGATGAGATAAGAGTACAGGTGAAATCTAAAGAAATAGACCTGGTGGTTATGGGAACCCAGGGCGCAACCGGTGCCGAGGAAATTCTAATAGGCACCAATAGTGTGCATGCTATTAATAAGCTAAAAGCTCCCCTATTAATGATTCCTTCAGATTATGAATATCATCCTCCTGTAAACATTCTATTTCCTACAGATTTTGAATTAGATTTTATTGCCGCACAACTGGAACCAATTTTTAATTTGGGAGAAAAACATACGGCTAAGTTTAATATTTTGCATGTTTATTTTGGAAAAGACCTGGACGAAAAACAGGAAAAAAATAAGAAAAACCTCGGCAAAATTCTGGAAGACACTCCGCATCAATTTTATACAATTGAAAACAAAAGTGTACCCAAAGCCATAAAAAAATACCAGGAACAAAATGAAGTAGATTTACTATTCATGGTAAATAACAAACGTAGCTTCTTTGAAAACCTCCTATTTAGGCCCGTCGTAAATAAAATAGGTTTTCATATTAAGGTGCCCTTTATGGTCATCCAATCAGGAAAATTCAATTAGTTATGAAAAATATACTCATCCCCACCGATTTTTCGGCTAACGCCTGGAAAGCTACTGTCTATGCCTTTAGTCTATTTCAAAATGAGCTTTGTAATTTTTATTTTTTGAATGCCTGCAAACCAGAATTTTATACTCCAGATATTAATGGAAATAGTTTAGCCCAGGCTAAAAGCGAAAATGAAATCTCGATGAAAAAGCTACTAAAAGAGGTGGCTATAATTAACAAGAACCAAAATCATAGGTTTAAATCTATAATTATAGAATCCTGGTTAGACGATGCTGTTATTGAAATACAAAAAGAAATAATCTTTGATCTCATAATCATGGGAACTAAAGGTGAAACCGAACCAGACGACCGTATTTTTGGTACCAATAGTATGAACGTAATAGAATCGGTAGATCATATGCCGGTTTTACTTATACCAGATAATTGTGTTTATGTGCCAGAAGTAAAAAAAGAGCTGGTGCTGGCCACTCGATACGATAAATCGTTTTCAGATTATGAAATAAACTTTTTAATAGATATGGCTAAGAAATTTAAAGCCAGTATTAGAATTCTTTATATTCAGGACACCGAGAACCTAACTGAAGAACAGAAAAATACAAAAGAAGAATTACACGATTATTTTAAGGAGGTTTCTCACAGTTTCCACACGCTAACAAATATTAAAGTCACCAAAGGAATTCATAGTTTCATTGAAAGCAGAAATAGTGATGTGTTGGTTTTAAACCATAAAAAAAGAGGTTTTTTCGAAAATCTTTTTTCAAAATCCTTACTTAAAGAATTAGGAAAGAAACCCCAAATTCCTATGCTTTTTATGCCTTCAGATTTATAATATTGAAAACTATTAATCCTGGAAAAACCTACTAAAATGGATATCTCCAACCTAAAAATTATAAAAGCTTCTGGTGAAAAAGCTAACTTTTCTATTGAAAGAGTTGCAGAATCTTTAAGGAGGTCTGGCGCCAATGAAGAACTGATTCAAAATACCATTGAAAAGTTAAAAGCCGAACTTTATGAAGGTATCACTACCAAAGAAATTTATAATCGTGCTTTTAATTTACTTAAAAAAGGCAATAAAACCAGTGCTTCAAAGTATAAATTAAAAACCGCTATTTACGAATTGGGGCCAACCGGCTTCCCATTCGAAAAATTTATTGCCGCACTTTTAACTCATAGTGGTTATAAAACCCAAACCGGGAAAATCTACCAGGGAAAATGCGTTACCCACGAAATTGATGTAGAGGCAAAAACAGATTCAAAACTTGTTTTAATAGAATGTAAATTTCATAATGCAGGTAAAAATTGTGATGTAAAAATTCCGCTTTATATAGACTCCAGGTTTCGGGATATAAAAAATTTCAGAAGTAATGGAGAAAATAAACTGGATTTTGAAGAAGGTTGGGTGGTTACCAATACAAGGTTTACCTCAGATGCGGTAAAATATGCCAAATGTGCCAATCTAAAATTACTTAGCTGGGATTATCCTAAAGACGAAGGGCTTAAAGATAGAATAGACCAATTAGGCTTATACCCTATTACGGTTTCAACCTTACTTTCAGAAAGAGAAAAAAATTTTTTATTAAGTCGGGACGTAGTTTTGTGCCAGGAACTAATAAACGATACGTTTTACCTTGACCATTTAGGAATTAATAATCCGCGAAAAAAGAGAATACTTGAAGAAATGAAAGATCTCTGCAAACATTAAAAATTATGAAAAAGCAAGTCAAAATTCATTTTCTGGGAGGTTCAGGAACGGTTACCGGATCAAAATTTCTAATAGAAACCCCAGAACTAAATTTCTTAATAGATTGCGGACTATTCCAGGGAGTTAAAAGTTTACGGGAACTCAATTGGAAAGATTTTCCTTTTGATCCTGCAAATATAGATTTGATATTGCTTACTCACGGTCACCTGGATCACACGGGATATCTCCCACGATTAGTAAAACAGGGTTATAAAAATCCTATTCTTGGTACACCTCCAACTTTAGGAATTGCTGGGGTAATTTTAAAAGACAGTGCGAAAATCCAGGAAGAAGATGCAGAAAGAGCCAATAAAGAAGAATATAGTAAACACCAACCGGCCTTGCCTCTATATACCACCAGTGATGCCGAAAAAACTATAGGTTTATTTAAAAGTATAGAACTGAATGAGTGGTATAGAATTTCAGAAAATATAAAATATCGTTATCAAACCAACGGCCATATTTTAGGTTCAACTTTTATTGAATTTGAGATTTTCGATAAACGTTTTGTGTTTTCAGGAGATATTGGGCGGGAAAAAGATGTGCTTTTGGAAGCACCCAATAAACCTGAACGGGCAGATTACTTGTTTTTAGAAAGTACCTATGGCGACCGGCTTCATCCCGAAGATGATTCAGATAAAATTCTAACTGAAACCATTAAGGAAACCATCAACAAAAAAGGAAATCTTATTATTCCAAGTTTTGCCGTAGAGCGTTTACAGGGAATTATGTACAAACTTTACCTTTTAATTAAAACAAATAAAATCCCGGAAATCCCTATTTACATAGATAGTCCTATGGGCAATGAAGTCCTGGATTTATTTGAAGGTTTTAGCAAGTGGCATAAAGTAGAGCCAGATGAATTTAGAAAAATGCTTTCCTATTTCAATATTATCACTTCATACCGCGATACCTGGAAAACTATAGATGAAAACAGGTCTAAAGTTGTAATTGCGGGCAGTGGAATGGTTACCGGCGGTCGCGTACTCACCTATTTGCGTTATTTAATAGATAAACCCGAAACTACTGTTTTATTGGCAGGATACCAGGCCGAAGGAACAAGAGGAAGGCAACTTGAAAACGGAGCTTCAGAAGTAAAAATCTTCGGAAAGTATTGCCCGGTAAAGGCTAAAATACTAAAAATAGAAAGCCTCTCTGCCCATGCCGATCAGCAGGAGTTGCTGAATTGGATTTCAGAAATAAAAAATATTCCTGAAAAGGTATTTTTAATTCACGGTGAACCTACTGCCTTAGATTCATTAAGGGTCAAAATAAAAGATCGTTATAATTACCCAGTTAGCATTCCCGCGATTAATGATGTGATAAATTTAGAGCTATAAATTCGCAATTAGCTAACGAAAACCTTTTCGTTCAATTTAGCACACTTTTTCTGCAATAATGGCAGTAAAATGGCAGTTTTCTAATGGAATAAAATTTAAAGAAAAAATTACGTTTTATTCCATTTTCGGTAAAAGCCGCTGGCAAAAGTGCGTGTATTGAAGGATTCTTAACGTTTTTCATATTTTTTATTATCTCAAAAGCTAATAAAGAAAGCGCTTCAATCTACCTAATTATAAGGCCTAAGCGCGATGGAAATTTATTTCAAAACCTCTGGCAACAACTGTTTTTAGATTAGTTTAACCTTATATTTTATTAGTTACGATCAAAATAAATTAATTTAATCCTGGCTTTTGGCCGGCAAGTATGTATTTGTTGGGAAACATTGCATGGTCTTTGTTCTTAATGGCCCGGATGTGATTGTCCAAAAGTTGAAATAAATTAATTAACCAAAAAATAAATAATGAAAGTATTAGTAATTGGAGCAGGAAATATGGGACTTACTTACGCCGAAGGAATGGCGAAGTCTAGTTTACTTAATCACCGAAATCTTATGATTTTTGATAAATCGGCTGAAGTAATTACTACACTTAGTAAAGTAGACCATTTTGATGTATACGATGATATTGAAGAATGCCTACCCAAGGCAGACATCGTATTCCTTGCTGTAAAACCATATCACTGTGATTCTTTATTTGAAGAAATTAAACCTTTAGTAAACGACCAGCAAATATTTGTCTCTTTAATGGCCGGTATTACTATAGAAAAAATACAACTAGGTTTGGACGTTAAAAAAGTAGTTCGTTCTATGCCCAACCTTCCTGCACAGGTAGGAAAAGGAGTAACTTCTTTTACCGAATCCAAAGAAATATCGAGAGTTGAGCTTCTTATGGTTAGAAATTTATTAGACACTACAGGAGCTTCAATTCATGTAGAAACAGAAAAATTTATAGATGCTTCTACAGGAATTTCTGGAAGCGGGCCGGCATATGTATTCTATTTTATGAACTCTATGATGGAAGCAGCATTAAAAATGGGCTTTTCAAAAAACGATTCAAAAGTATTGGTTAGCCAAACATTTGAAGGTGCTGTAAAACTTTTTAATGAATCAGATCTTTCGGCCAGCACATGGATGGAGCGCGTTGCTTCTAAAGGAGGGACAACCCGTGCAGCTTTAGATTCTATGGACGAAAATAACGTTGAAGAATTGATTAAAGATGCGGCTTACGCGGCATTTGACAGAGCTGTAGAACTGGGAAAAGAGTAATCTAAATCTAAAAAAGGAAGTTTAAATATAACTTTATAAAATGGAAAAAAAGAGAATCGTAGTTAAGGTCGGGACCAATGTAATGACCAATAAAGATAACAGGATTTTAGGTCCTGTACTAAAACATCTTGTAGAACAAATAGCTACACTATATGAAGAGGATGTAATGGTAGTTCTCGTATCATCAGGATCTGCAATTGCCGGAAAAGAAGTTCTTGGAGATGTAGATATTGAAGATGCCTCAAAAAGAAGACAGGTATTTTCGGCAGTGGGACAACCACGTATGATGCGCCATTATTATAGTATTTTTCACGATTTTGGAATGCGCTGCGCACAGGTGTTGGCCACTAAAAGAGATTTTAGCCCGGGAATTCACCGCGAAAATATGATTAACTGCTACGAATCTTTATTATCTGAAGGTATTATCCCAATTGCTAATGAAGATGATGCAGTTTCGGTAACAATGTCTATGTTCTCTGATAACGATGAACTGGCAAGTCTTGTAGCCGAATTAATTAATGCGGATTCGCTTATTATTTTGAGTGATACCGATGGTCTTTACACCGGTCACCCAGGAGATGATGAATCAGAAAAACTTAATAAAGTACAGGTTGATGAAAATGTTGAAAAATATGTTCAGGAATCTGGAAAAGGTGAAGGCGAAGGCCGTGGCGGTATGGAATCTAAAATTAAGATTGCCAAAAGTACCGCTGCTAAAAACATCACCACGTACATCGCAAACGGTAAGCAGAAAAATGTAATTCTGGATATCGTAGCCGGTAAACCAGTAGGTACAAAGTTTACTGCATAGAGAAAGACAAAAATTGAAGTTTAATCAAACTAAAAATAAATCGAGTAATGAAATTATTAGATTCTAAAACCAAAAATAACGTTTTGCAATCCATGATTAATATTCTGGATAAAAGACGTGAAGAAATAGTAGCCGCTAACAAAAAAGATCTTGACGCTTTTGGCGAAGGAGACCAGGCTATGCGTGATAGATTGGTAGTAAACAATGCCAAGGTAGACGATATGATACGCTCTGTAAAAGAAGTTATGGACCAGGATGATCCTGTTGGCCAGACTATAGAGCATAGAAGATTGGACACCGGATTGGATATTACCAACAAAACCGCACCATTCGGAACGATCATGATTATTTATGAATCTCGTCCCGATGTTACAATTGAAGCTGCGGTACTTGCATTTAAAGCAAATAACAAGATCTATCTAAAAGGTGGTAAGGAAGCGAACCACTCTAACAGAATTCTTGAGGAATGCTGGCACGAAGCGCTTCAGGAAAATAATTTAGAAAAAGACTGGATCGAGCTATTACAAATGAATAGAACCGAAACCCAGGAATTTCTTAAAAATCCACCACAACATATAGACCTGGTAGTGCCAAGAGGAGGAGAAAAACTTATCGCTTTCGTAAAAGAGCATTCTACCGGCGCTGTTTTAGTTAGCGGACGAGGAAATAATTTCTTGTATGTTTCTAAGAACGCCGATTTTGATACCGCTAAAAAGGTAATGCTGAATGCTAAAATCGATAAGATTTCAGGATGTAATGCTTTAGATAAGGTATTAATCGATAAAAATCTGCCAGACTTTGAAAAAAGAGTGAAAGAACTTTACGATATGTTTACTGAAAATAAAGTACATATTCAGGTAGATGATGATATTGCCAAAGTACTTCCTAATGAAGAAAAAATACCTTCAGAAGATACCTGGTATGAAGAATTTCTTGCAATGAGAATTGTATTTGGTGCTATAGATGGTAACGATGCTGCAATGGATAAGATCAACAAATATTCAGGTGGACATTCGGCTGTAATTATAACCAAAGATAAGGAAGAAGCCGCTAATTTTATGGAGCAGGTAGACAGTGCTGCTGTGTATCACAACGCTTCTACCCGATTTACCGATGGTGGTCAAATGGGCGTTGGTGCTGAGCTTGCAATTAGTACCGATAAACTTCACCACCGTGGACCACTTGGCTTAAAGCAATTGGTTACCAATAAATATTATGTATTAGGTGAAGGCCATATTAGAGAATAGTAGATATTTTCTTCTAATACAAAAAACAAATCGTCATTCTGATTTATTTCAGGATCTGTTAGGGGCTGAACCTTATTCTGCCTGACGTAACAAATAGTTTTAAACCGCTGGATTCCTCAGCGGTTTTTTTATGCTTAATTTTTTTATAAAACATTTTTTTTCCTTTATAAATGTAACTTTTACGCCCTTTAAGAGTCTTATAAAAAAAGAAACGTTTATCAATGAAAAAAGCTATTTATACGCTGGCCTTTATTGGCGCCCTATACAGTTGTAAAACCACACAAACCTCAAAGAAAGATCAACCGGTAATTGCAAGCATAGACCTTGTAAATGTTGAAGAAGACAAAGTTTCGGTAACAGTTGATCCCGATAGATTTACTACTGAAAATACTACCTTTTATATTCCTAAAACCGTTCCCGGCACCTACTCTACCGATAATTACGGGAAATTTATCGAGAATTTTAAAGCCCTGGATTATGAAGGAAATGAATTAGAATTTGAAAAAATTGACGATAATTCCTGGACCATTCCAAACGCTGCAAATTTAGACAAAGTAAGCTACCAGGTAAACGATACCTACGATATTGAAGGCGAAGAAGGTGTTTTCTCCCCCTCGGGAACCAATATTGAAGCCGGGGAAAATTTTATGCTTAACCTGCACGGATTTGTAGGTTACTTTGAAAATGAGCAGGAAGAACCTTACCGATTGGAAATTAAAAGACCACAAGGTTTAATTCCCGGTACAGCGCTAAGCAAAACAGTAGCAGCTTCAGAAGATATATCTTTTAAAGAGGATATTTATTCTTTAGGTAGATACTTTGAAGTTATAGACAACCCGATTATGTACGCAAGACCTGATACTACAAGTTTTATGGTAGAAGGTATGGAAGTGCTTATCAATGTTTATTCTCCCAATAAAAAATATACTTCAGAAAGTATAAAACCGGGGATAGAAGAGATGATTAGTGCCCAAAAACGCTTTTTAGGTGAAGTAGATAACACCGGGAAATATGCTATTCTCTTATATCTTTCAGATAGTGAAACCCAGGATGCCCGTGGTTTTGGTGCTTTAGAACACCACACCTCTACCGTAGTTGTACTTCCTGAATCTATGCAGCCAGAACAACTACAAAAAACGATGACCGATGTGGTTTCTCACGAATTCTTTCACATTTTAACTCCGTTAAATGTTCATTCTAAAGAAGTTCATTATTTTGATTACAACGATCCTAAAATGTCTCAGCACCTGTGGATGTATGAAGGCGTGACCGAATATTTCGCGAACCTTTTTCAAATAAACCAGGAGCTTATAGAAAAACAGGATTTTTACGATAGGATTTCAGATAAGATAAAATCGGCGGAACAGTTTGATGATACGATGCCATTTACAGAAATGAGCGAAAATATCCTTGAAGATCCTTATAAAGACAGTTATTACAACGTTTACCAAAAAGGAGCCTTGATAGGGATGGCTTTAGATATTCGTTTAAGAGAATTAAGCGATGGAGAAATGGGAATTCTTGACCTTATGAAAGCGCTTAGCGATAAATATGGAATGGATAAACCTTTTGAGGATGAAGAGTTATTTAATGATATTATTGAACTTACCTATCCCGAAATAAGAACGTTCCTGGAAACTTATATTAGCGGTAAAACACCAATTCCTTACAATGAATTTTTCGCAAAAGTAGGCCTTCAAGAAGCTGAAACTAAAATTAACACCGGCTACTTTATAAAGGGTCAAACTCCTTATATAGACGGCGATCCTGCTAAAGGTGAATTGTTTTTTAGAGAAAACATTCAGTTTAATTCATTTTTAAAGGAGCTTGGTGTAGAAGGTGGCGATATAATTAAATCTGTAAACGGCGAAGAATACAATATTCAAAATGTTTACAATCTAATTATGAAAGCTGAATCCTGGGAAGAAGGTGAAGAAGTTAGTTTTGTAGTGGTACGCGATGGCGAAGAGCTGGAACTTACGGCAACTACTGCCCAGCCAACTGATGCAGATACAACCATTACCGAAAAAGACCTGCTCGAAAGCAGTGAAGAAGTAAAACTTAGAAATGCTTGGTTAAAAGGTTAATAGATTTTAATTTAAGTATTTTTAGCGGCGGGAAATCCCGCCGCTTTTTTATTTCCATAATCGGGTTTTATCTTTTAAATTAGAACGCCTAACCAACTTGAAGATTAATTTATGGAAATTCCTATTTTACAGGATATTGTTATTATCCTGGGCCTCTCAATATTGATAATACTTTTATTTCAAAAGATAAAAGTGCCATCAATCCTGGGTTTTCTTCTCGCTGGTATAATCGCAGGCCCTCACGCCTTTAATCTTATAAGCTCGTCTCACGAGGTAGAACTACTTTCTGAAATTGGTATTATTTTCCTGCTTTTTGTAATTGGAATTGAACTCTCTATAAAAGAACTTATTTCTATGAAAAATACCGTCTTAATTGGCGGCGGACTCCAGGTGGGCGGGACTATTCTATTTACTACCATAGTTGCTTATTTTTTTGGTTTACCTTTAAATTCGGCGGTTTTTTTGGGATTTTTATTCTCTTTAAGTAGTACGGCCATTGTTTTAAAACTCATCCAGGAACGGGGCGAAATTACCGCACCGCACGGCCGGGTTGCGCTTGGAATTTTAATTTTTCAGGATATAATTGTAGTTCCTATGATGTTGCTCACCCCAATATTAGCGGGTGATGGTGGCGATCTCCTTACTACACTGCTAATTCTTGTCCTCAAAATTGTTGGTGTTGGAGTGGTTATCTACTTACTGGCGCGGTATATTGTACCCCGAATTTTTAGTATGGTGGTAAAAACAAAAAGCAAAGAGCTTTTTATATTAACTACCGTAGTTTTTTGTTTTGCCATTGCCTGGCTCACCTCCTCGGTGGGATTATCCCTGGCTTTAGGAGCTTTTTTCGCGGGACTTATTATTTCTGAATCTGAATACAGCCACCAGGCCACGGTAAATGTGCTACCTTTTAGAGAGATCTTTATCAGTTTCTTTTTCATCTCGGTAGGTTCTCTGTTAAATCTAGAATTTTTTATCAATAATATTTTGATGATCCTTCTATTGGTAATTGGAGTTGTATTTTTAAAAATGCTGGTAGTTGGTGCAACGGTTTTGTTGCTTAAATATCCGCCAAGAACAGTTTTATTAAGTTTATTTAGTTTGTTCCAGGTAGGTGAATTCTCCTTATTACTTTCGGGAGTTGGATTAGATAATAATATTATTCCTGATAGTATTTACCAGTATTTCCTGGCAATTTCAATTATTACTATGGGTTTAACACCCTTTCTAATCGCTGCCGCACCAAAGATTACATATTCAATTCTTAAAGCCAGAGTTCCTTCTTCAGTACGGCATAGACTGGAAAGTCTAAATAAACTCAAAACTAACGAAGAAACCGATGAACCTAAAAAACTGGACGATCACTTAATTATTATTGGCTACGGAATTAATGGTGAAAACATTGCAAAAGCAGCCCGTAATGCTGAAATCCCTTATATAATTTTAGATACCGATCCTGTAACTTTCAAAAAGGCAAAAAATAATAACGAACCTATTATTTTTGGTGATGCCACAAACTCCTTAATCTTAAAACACTTACACGTACAGGAGGCACGGGTTGTGGTTATTGCAATATCGGACCCGGGTGCTACAAAAAAGATTATTAGTAATGTGCGTTTGTATTCTAAAACAGCTTTTATTATAGTAAGAACTCGTTACGTTAGGGAAATTGAAGAAAATATTAAACTGGGAGCCGATGAAGTTATTCCTGAAGAATTTGAAACTTCAATAGAAATCTTTAACCGGGTGCTTAAAAAATACCTGGTTCCTTATAACGAGATAATGGATTTTACTGCCAGTATTCGATCTTCAGATTATGAAATGTTAACTTCAGTAAAGGGCAGGCCGCATAAACCTTCTTTACAACATTTACATATCCCCAACCGGGAAATTGTAACATTAAGTGTTCAGCAAAACAACAGGGAAATTGTAGGGAAAAGTATTCAAAATTCAGGAATTGGTAAAAACTTTAGAGTCACCGTTTTGGCAATAAAAAGAGATACTCAATACATTACTGAAATTCTACCCGACACCAAAATTAAACAAGGGGATCTATTATATATTTTTGGAAATCCCATAAACATAAACAGGCTAAACGAAGTACTTTCGTATTAGGAAACCATTGCAGGATCATATAATTCAGAAAACTCAATTTTCCCGTTTTCACGATTAAAAAATGCAGTGGCAAGTCCTAATTTACCTTGCGCTATTCGTTCTTTCAAATATGGATTTTGTTTTATAATTCGCCGTTGTGATTCTTTAATACTCCAGCGTGTTATAAGATCGGCATAAGTATGTAAATCTTTTTCTTCAAACGTAACCGGAATTTGTTTCGCTTTTAATGCTTCAGCAATAAGAGAATCAGGCTCCTGGTATCCGTTTTTCATATATTCTTTTAAAGCTTCCAGGTAAATTTTATTCGAAGAATTACCCATTATAAGTATAAATCTTGCGCCCTGCTGTTTACTGGCAATTTCAATACTTTTAATAATATGGCTATCTACCAGGTTTCCGGCGGCTCTAATTGGAATTAAATCCCCAATTCCGGTATTCATCATAACATTTAAAGGTTCCCTTAAATCGATGCAATTAACAACGGTAGCGAGGGGTGGCGAATTAATAAAATCCATTAATTCTTTATTGCGCAGGCGTCTGGAAACCAATTTTCCATCTACATATCGTGAATTACCATCTTTTAAATACTCCAGGATTTCCTGCGGAGTAGATTTTTCTTTAGACTCTTCAATATCTTCTCGAACAAAGTCCAGTTCCTTTCCTGCTGAATATTTGTCTTTTAAACCAATTATGCTCACGTTAATATTGTTTTCTTCGGCAAAAGTTGTTTTAAAATCCTCGAAAATCTCCAAAATATCATGATCTATATAGCTGGCAAAAGTGGCATCAATAATCAAATTGGAATTCTGCGGAACATTCCAAAGACTATTTTTTATCGAAGCCTTATTAAAAAATGAAACTTCGTTAGAAAGCTCTAATCTTATGGTTTCTCCTTTAAAGATTTTAGTGTTTTCAATAAAAAAAGCATTGTGATAATTGCTGCGGAGTAAAAAGAAAATACTCACCAGCGAGCCTATAAAAATCCCGATTAATAAATCGGTTAAAATAATCGCCACAACGGTAACTACAAATGGAATAAACTGATTCCATCCCTTTTTATACATCGTGCTAATTACATCCCAGGAAGCCAGTTTATAACCAACTACCAATAAAATTACCGCAAGGCTGGAGAGCGGAATAAGGTTTAAAATAGAACTTAAAAATAAAACGCTTAAAAGAAGAAAAATTCCGTGTAAAATTGTGGAGAGTTTAGTTTCGGCTCCGGCATTAATATTTACCGAGCTTCGCACAATCACTGAAGTCAATGGGATACCACCCACAAGGCCTGCTATAGTATTTCCAACTCCCTGGGCTACCAATTCCCTGTTTGGAGGCGTTTTTCGCTTATGCGGGTCTATTTCATCTGCAGCTTCAATGGCCAGCAAACTGGCTATAGAGGCGATAAGGGTTATGGTTATGGCCACACCCCAAACATCGGGATTTGTAATTGAAGTGAAATCTGGAAATGTAATAAGTTCACTTACCCGGTCAATTTCTGGAATATTTACCAGGTATTTTTCACCTAAATGGAGTACGGGAGCTATATACTTGAAAAGCAAATTTAAAAACACGCCAAGAATAACTACAATTAAGGAGGGCGGTAAAAGCTTAAAATTCTTAAGCGGACTTTTTTCCCAGAAGATAATAATGACAAGTGAAATTAACGACAAAACCACTGCTCCCGGATGCAGGGAGTAAAAGAAGTTTTTAAACATAGCGGCTACCTGTTCAAACATATTATCCCTGGAACCAAAATTTGCTCCCGAATCTTCTATAAAACCAATTGCATAAGGAAGCTGAGCGATAATTAAAATAATTCCAATCGCAGCAAGTAAGCCTTTAATAATATTAGAAGGCATATAATCGGCGATAAGTCCGGCTTTTAAGATGCCCAGAATAAACTGAAAAACGCCACCGAGTACAACGGCCATTAAAAACACCTCAAAACTACCAAGCGAGGCTATAGATGCTAAAACCACTGCCGTTAAACTGGCAGCAGGACCACTAACACTTACGGATGAATGGCTTACGCTTCCTATGACAATTCCGCCAATAATTCCAGAGATTAGTCCCGATACTAAAGGAGCGCCGCTGGCGAGTGCAATCCCAAGGCATAAAGGAAGCGCTACAAGAAAAACTACAATGCTGGAAGGAATGTCCTTATCCAGGCGGGAAAACAATGGCTTGCTTAAAGCAGATTGATCTACCCTTTCCCTGAAATTAAAATTAACGTTTTTGCCCACTAAATTAGAGTATAAGGAATAATTAAAATTAAATACTGAAAATAGGAAATTTAGTGATTAACCACCTAACTTCTGTAAAACATTCAAAAGGTTTCTTAAATAATACCAAAAAAACGCACTGCATTTCGGTACATATTGGTGTTATAATTTTAAATAGATATCTTTAAAAATCTAAATAACCTAACAACCAATAACCTTATGTCTGTACTTCCCGACGATCTTTTGCGTTACCAGAAATTTATTGGCTTTATGCTAAAATACTGGAACAGCGATTTATTTGCCAATACCGCCTCCCAGGCAATGGATGAAACATCAGATGAAGATAATTCCCAAAATACTTACGATCAAACCCCTGATGAACTGGTGGAAGATCTAAAAAATATGGGACCTACTTATATAAAAATGGGCCAGTTACTTTCTACCCGGCCAGACCTACTTCCCGATGCTTATTTAAAAGCTTTGGCTACTTTACAGGATGATGTTCCCCCCATTCCTTACGAGGAAGTACATCGCATTGTTGAAGAAGAAATAGGAACCAGGATCTCCAAAGCTTTTGAAAGTTTTGATGAAAAACCTTTGGCCAGCGCTTCCATAGGGCAGGTACATAGAGCTACTTTAAGATCGGGAAAACCTGTGGCTGTAAAGATCCAGAGACCTGGAATTAAAAAACAATTCCTTTCAGATTTAGATACGTTAAAAGAACTGGCAGACCTGGCTGTAAAACATAGTGCCACTGCCCAAAAATATGCCTTTGATGATGTTTTAACTGAACTTAGACGAATTTTATTACAGGAGTTAGATTACCACCGGGAGGCACAAAACTTAATCACCCTTGGCAATAATTTAAAAGATTTTAAATATCTTATTGTTCCGCAACCCATTCAGGATTATTCTGCAGCCAGGGTACTTACCATGGAATATATTGAAGGACGAAAAATCACATCAATATCCCCTCTTAAACAAATTGAAGTAGATTATTCGCCCCTGGTAGATGAGTTGGTTAAAGCCTATTTGCAACAGGTAATCAATGATGGATTTGTACACGCCGATCCACATCCAGGCAATATTCAATTTACAAAAGATGATAAAATTGCCCTCATAGATCTTGGTATGGTCGCCAAGTTTAGCCCGGGAATTAAAGAATATATTTTAGAACTTTTATTAGCTATTAGTAATAATAATGGTGAAGAAACCGCTCGTGTTTTATTAGGTATGAGTGAGATTACAGAAGATGCAAACCTGAAATTCTTCAAGAAGACCATTAGCGATATTATTATGGATAGCGAACATAGTACGGCAAAAGATATGCAAACCGGCCGACTTCTTATTCAATTAAACCGGCTCGCAGCTGAAAGCGGAATTCATCTTCCGGTAGAAGTAAACATTCTTGGAAAGATTCTTTTAAATATGGATCAGATAATCGCGGTCTTAGACCCTGAATTTGATCTTAGAGATGCGATTAAAAGACATTCTACTAAGATAATGCGCGATAAGATGTATGAAGAATTAAAACCTGAAAACTTTTTCTCTTCACTACTGGCTTCAAAGAAATTCTTAGAATATTTACCAGATCGTTTAAATACAATTTCAAAAAATCTATCAGAAAACGAGTTTAAAATTAAGATTGATGCCATAGATGAAAAACGGGTTACTGATGGTTTTCAGAAAGTAGCCAACCGTATTACCCTGGGCTTAATTATAGCTGCTATGATTATTGGTGCGTCTATGCTTATGCAGGTACCTTCAGATTTTACTATTTTTGGTTATCCCGGCCTTGCAATGCTCTTCTTTTTGCTTGCAGCAGTTGGTGGAATTATTCTTAGCTATATTATTATTTTCAGGGACGAAAATCTCAATAATAAAGATTAGCGCATTTGGGGAATTGTGTATTTCAGTGTATTTTTCGGTTCTAAAAATTAGAACCACATGAAAAATATCTTTACCCCTCTATTTTTAATTGTTTTTATAACCACGGCCTGGAGCCAAAAAGTCGAAATTCCGGTAGATACTACGGTCACTACAAATCATTCGGTGACTATTAATTCAGAAAATATAGATTACACCGCTACCACGGGAATGCAGCCGCTTTGGGATAACGACGGCGAACCGATTGCCAGTTTATTTTATACTTATTATAAAAGAAGTGATGTAAAAAACACTGAAAATCGTCCTTTGGTTATTTCTTTTAATGGTGGGCCGGGATCTGCTTCCGTTTGGATGCACGTAGCCTATACAGGTCCGCGAGTTTTAAAAATTGATGATGAAGGATACCCAATTCAGCCTTACGGAATAAAAGAAAACCCGCATTCTATTTTAGACGTTGCAGATATTGTTTACGTGAATCCGGTAAACACCGGCTACTCCCGACCTATTCCAGATGAAGAAGGAAAAGTAAATAGAGAAAAGTTCTTTGGGGTACAAGCCGATATTAAATATTTAGCCGAATGGTTAAATACTTTTGTAAGCAGAAATGAGCGCTGGTTATCGCCAAAATATCTAATTGGCGAAAGTTATGGAACTACCCGCGTTTCTGGTTTAGCATTAGAATTACAAAACAGCCAGTGGATGTATCTTAACGGAGTAATTTTAGTTTCTCCAACCGAAATCGGCATTGACCGCGATGGCCCGGTAGGCATAGCGAATAGGTTACCATATTTCGCAGCTGCGGCCTGGTATCACGATGCTCTACCGGCAGAACTCCAAAATAGAGAATTGAAAGATTTGCTGGAAGAAGTAGAGAATTATACAATAAATGAATTAACCCCGGTGCTGGTAAAAGGAGGTTTTACTGAAACTGCCAAAAAGGAAGCTGCAGCCGAAAAAATGGCCTATTACTCCGGAATTTCTAAAGAGGTAATTCTTCAGAATAACCTAGACGTAGATTATCGTTTTTTCTGGAAAGAATTAAAGCGAAAAGATGGCGTTACCGTTGGTAGACTTGACTCCAGATATTTGGGAATAGACGCGAAAGAAGCCGGGGATTCACCCGATTATAATGCTGAGCTTACTTCCTGGTTGCATTCGTTTACTCCGGCAATAAATCATTACCTGAGACAGGATCTTGATTTTAAAACCGATCTAAAATATTATATGTTCGGTCCCGTGCATCCCTGGGATCGTAGCGGTGATAATAGTGGTGAGAATTTAAGGCAGGCTATGGCTCAAAACCCAAATTTAGATGTAATGATTCAATCGGGTTATTTTGATGGGGCTACTACCTATTTCAATGCAAAATACACAATGTGGCAAATGGATCCCAGCGGTAAAATGAAAGACCGACTTAGTTTTAAAGGCTATGAAAGCGGACATATGATGTACCTAAGAGCTGAAGATCTTAAAAATGCCAATGACGATATTCGGGAGTTTATAAAAAATAGTCTTCCAGAAGAGGGGGCTCCTGCGAAGTATTAATAAATGTTTGGGAAGAATTGTTCATCTAACGTCACCCTGAACTCGTTTCAGGGTCTAATATCTACTTCAACTTAGATTCTGAAATAAATTCAGAATGACAAAATTCAGATAATCCTTCCCAAACATTTTCTTTCTTAACTACTGCATCAAAAATTCCTTCAATTCAGCGTAATCTGAAATTTCGATAGATTTTTTCTCTTTATTCATCACTTCTTTAATTGACACTGGAATTTCTACCTTCTCACTTATAACTTTCTCTACCGTTTCAAGAAATTTCACCGGGTGTGCGGTTTCTAAAAATATACCGTAGTAATCAGGATTTTCAGCTAAGAATTCCTGTAGCCCAAGATATCCAACTGCTCCGTGAGGATCCATTACATAATCATACTTCTCTTTTACTTTCTTTATAGCTTTTCTGGTTTCCTCATCAGAATAACTATAGGAAGAAAGTTGGTTTGACAGTGGTTTAAATTCATTGTTGAATAATTCCAGAATTCTTACAAAATTACTTGGGTTTCCAACATCCATTGCGTTAGAAATAGTTTGTACGCTTGGTTTTGATAAATATTTCTGAGATTTCAAATAACGGGTCACCACATTATTTTCGTTATTAGATGCGATAAAATGATCAATTGGTAAACCCATTTTTTTAGCCAGCATTCCCGCGCAAATATTCCCAAAATTTCCACTTGGAACTGAAAAAACCAGCTTTTGCTCTTTTTCAGCTAATTGTTTATACGCAAAAAAGTAATAAAACATTTGTGGCAACCAGCGCGCAACATTAATTGAGTTGGCCGAAGTTAATTGTCGTTTTTCACCAATTTCAGAATCAGAAAAAGCTTTTTTCACCATATCCTGGCAATCGTCAAAATTGCCATTTACCTCAAGAGCCGTAATATTTTGGCCAAGCGTGGTAAGCTGTTTTTCCTGGATTTCACTTACCTTTCCTTTAGGATAAAGAATTACCACATCTATTCCCTCAACTCCTAAAAATCCTTTGGCCACGGCCCCACCGGTATCTCCCGAAGTAGCGACTAAAACTGTGATTTTCCCAAGATTTCCTTTCTTTACAAAATGGCCCAGGCAACCTGCCATAAATCCTGCGCCTACATCTTTAAATGCCAGTGTAGGACCGTGAAATAATTCAAGCGTTCCAGTATTTTCTGAAATCGGTACTACCGGAAATTCAAAATCCAGGGTTTTCTTTAAAATTCTCTGAAGCCCGTTTTTATTAATTTCATCACCAACAAATGGTTTTATCGCTTCAAGAGCAATTTCTTCCTTAGAGTGTTTATTCAAATTTTGAAAGAAACCTTTAGGTAAATTCGGAATTTCTTCTGGAAAATAAAGTGCTTTTCCCGGTGCAAGGCCGCGAACAACTGCATCTTCAAAGGAAACTTTATGATTTTTATCGTTTAAACTAATGTATTTCATCTGTGTATAATTTTTCCCCATTTAAGATTTGGCAAGAGCTAATTATATTGCTCCTCTTTAGTGATAATTTCAGGGTCCAGCATCAGGCTGGTTTCATTATGATAATATTTTTATGCCTCCGGGATTGATTTTTGATAAATGCAGGTCGAAGTCTATATTTTTATCCTGGTAAAATTCCTGAAATTCGGCTTTTACTTTTTCAGCTACGGTATCGCCTTTGCACATAGCAAAAACCGAAGGCCCGGAACCCGAAATCCCGAAACCAAGTGCGCCATTGGCTAAAGCCAAAGCCTTCAGTTCGTCGAAATATGGAATCAAAATTGAACGAACCGGTTCAATAATTTCATCTTTTAAACTTCTGCCTAAAAGTTCATAATCCTGGGTATAAAGTGCACTTACCAGCGCAGCCAGATTCCCCCACTGGCTAATTGCTTTTTTCAATTCTACATTTTGCCTAATTACCGACCGGGAATCCCTTGTTTTCAGTTCGATTAATGGATGAAGCACCAACATTCGCAATTCTGGCAAACTTGGTAAACTAATTATTTCAAGAGGTTCGTAACTTTTAACCAGGCTAAAGCCGCCCAAAAGGGCCGGTGCTACATTATCAGCGTGAGCATTTCCGCTGGCCAGGCGTTCGCCTTCCATCGCAAATTTTATCAATTCATTTGCTGAAAAAGGTTCTCCCAGTAATTTGTTGATCCCAAAAACGGCACCTGCAGCGCTCGCAGCACTACTACCAATTCCGCTGCCAGCTTTGATATTTTTCTTTATTTCAATATCAAATCCTTGTTTTTCATCTAATTCTGCTAAGAGTGCTTTCGCCGAAACCCCGGCCACGTTTTCATCAATACTTAAAGGCAACTCCTGACCGGTGATTTTAGTGATTCTTAGCGTTTGTTCTGAATTTTTTGAAATAATCATCTCATCACCAACCCCGTCTAAGCAACAGCCCAAAACGTCGAATCCGCAGGAAAGATTGGCCACCGTTGCCGGTGCAAATAGTTTTATTTTATCCATACCTATTTCTTTCCTATTCTTATTACATCGGCAAATATTCCTGAGGCAGTAACTTCTGCTCCTGCGCCAGCACCTTTAACAATTAGAGGTTGTTCAGGATAACGCTCTGTGAAGAATAACACGATGTTATCGCTACCACTCAAATTATAAAATGGATGCTGAGAATCTACCGATTGTAGTCCAACAACAGCTTTTCCGTCTTCCAGTTGCGCCACGTATTTTAATTGTTCTCCTTTTTCTTCTGCCGATTTATAGATTTCCTGAAATTTTGGTTCATCTTTTTTCAGCAATTCAAAAAAGTCTTCATTATTAGTGGTTGCCAAACTTTCCGGAGAAAGAAAATCTTCACTTTCAATATCCTCCAATTCCATCTCGTGACCACTTTCGCGGGCAAGGATTAGTATTTTACGCGCCACATCTACTCCACTCAAATCAATTTTTGGATCGGGTTCTGTATACCCTTCTTTCATTGCCATTTCTACCGTTTTATAGAAAGGATCTTCAGCTTTATAAGTATTAAATACAAAGTTTAAACTGCCAGATAGTACCGCCTGTATTTTAGTAACGCTATCTCCCGAAGCAACCAGGTTTTTTAGCGTGTCTATAATAGGTAAACCGGCTCCCACATTAGTTTCATATAAAAATGAAGCACCATATTCACGGGCTAAATTTTGCAATTCCTGGTAATTCTCAAAACTATCTGCGCAGGCAATTTTGTTACAGGTTACCACCGAAACCGAATTCGCAAGATATTCTTTATACCAGGCAGAAATCTCAGGACTTGCCGTATTATCTACAAAAATGCTATTTCGCAGGTTAAACTCGTCAACTTTTTTAAAGAATTCAGCTTTATCGGCTTTTTCTCCTTTTTCCAGAGCATCTTCCCAATTTTGAAGATCAATCCCATTCTCATCAAAAAGCATCTTCCTGGAATTAGATAAGCCGTGCACCCTTACTTTTAATCGTAATTTTTCCAGTAAGAATTTTTCCTGCTTCTTTAACTGGTTTAACAATTTGCTACCCACATTTCCAACGCCGGTAATAAACAAGTTGAGTTCTTTGGAAGGCACTTCAAAAAATTGTTCGTGTAAGGTGTTAAGCGCCTTTTTCACATCTTTCTTAGAGATCACAGCAGAAATATTACGCTCTGAAGATCCCTGTGCGATTGCCCGAATATTTATGTTATTATTCCCAAGGGCACTAAACATTTTTCCGCTTAAACCGTGATGACTCTTCATCCTGTCTCCAACAAGCGCTACAATTGCAACATTGTCTTCAATTTCTACCGGTTTTATTTTCTTATACTGAATTTCAACTTCAAAAGCCTCATCTAAAGCTTCCTTTGCAAGTTGTGCTTCATCATCTTTTACCGCGATACAAATACTGTGTTCTGAAGACGCCTGGGTGATTAAAACCACATTGATATTTTCCTGGAAAAGAACTTCGAAAAATCGTTTAGAAAAGCCCGGAATACCAACCATTCCACTGCCTTCAATATTAAGAAGTTGTATAGAATCTATGTGCGTAATCCCGGTAACCCAACGGAAATTTTTATCTGATGATTTGGAAATAAGCGTTCCAGTTTCATCGGGCTTAAAAGTGTTTTTAATTATGATATTAATTTGTTTATCCAACAAAGGCTGAAGTGTTGGAGGATAAAGCACTTTTGCGCCAAAATGTGACAATTCCATCGCTTCCTGGTAAGAAATATCTTTAAGAGGATATGCGTGTGGCACAATTTGCGGATTTGCCGTGTACATACCGTTTACATCGGTATAAATAAGCACTTCTTTTACATCTAAAGCCGCACCATATAGCGCCGCAGTAAAATCTGACCCGCCTCGTCCCAGCGTGCTGGGAACACCCTGTTCGTTTCTTGAAACAAAACCTGGTGCTATATACAAGGAGGCTTCTTTTGCTTCAAAATATTTTTCAATATTCGCATTTGTCTGCGCATAATTTACCTGTACTTTTTCGTTTGTATTTTTACAAACGATCAATTCTCTGGACTCAACATATTGAGAATTTACCCCGAGATTTTTGAAATATTCGGCAATAATTAGTGAAGACAAAACCTCGCCAAAACCGGCCACTACGTGACGGGTTTTATTCGATAGTTCGTTTAGCAAATAAACGCCTTCATATAAAGTTTCCAGACGGTTAAGTTCGGTTTTTACTTTGCTTAAAATACTGCTTTGAGCGTTTACAGGAATTAATTCCCGAACTGCTTCAAGATGTCTTTTTTCGTTTTTTACTAGAATATCTTTGTAAGCGAGATCTTCGCGGGAAGCGAGGTCTGCCATTTCCAGCAAATCGTTGGTAACGCCACCAAAAGCGGAAAAAACCACTAAGGTTTTATCTTCTTTTAAATGTTTTTGAACAATTTTTGCTACGAGTTTTATTCGTTCTGGAGAGGCCAAAGAGGTACCTCCGAATTTTAGGACTTTCATAAGTCAGATTGGTTAAATTAGAATGATTTTGTTTTAAAAAAACAGGCGTGTACGGAAGTGCTATGTGAAATTATACCCCAAAAGGGGTAATACGAATAATCGTCATGCCAGAAATGCCTACGTTGAAAACGCTTTTTGAAGTGCCGAAATTATTGCTTTCTGTAATCTTCATTTTTGACCTTATTCTGGTGATAAAAGTATATATTTTTAAGTGTAATAAAAACAAAAATGACAATTTGAGGGCAGAATTATGAATTTCTTTTTATTCAACAAAAAAAATACCCGATTAATAATTTAACCGGGTGTTTTTTCGTTTTATTTTAATAATTACTTAAAGATCACTTATATAACTTCCGTAGAGATCTTTAAACTGAACACCGGTGGCGAAACGATGTTTGCTTAGTTTCTTGTATTCTACCAAAGCCCAAAGCAAAAATTCTTTTAAAAAGTAAGAATCTTTCTTTGAAATTTCTGGCTGATACTTTTTAATCAATTCATTTAACGGTGCTACCGAATCCAGTTTTTCTTTGTATTCGGCATCAGAAAGATCGTCGGGTAGTTCAAAACCGCTTTGTTCAAAAAACCATTCTACCAAATCGTCGTAAGGTGTTATTTCGTCAGGCTTTTGCAGCTTTTCTATTTTTGGGAAATACTGCGGAAACAAAGTTTTTACAGCATCGCCAATTAATTGCAAAGCAACACTGGCCGCTCCTTCTTCTTCCCCTTCGTAAACAAGTTCCACTTTTCCGGTAATGGAAGGAACTACACCAAGAAAGTCGCCAAATCTCAACAAGGTTTGATCCTCACCAGATTTCAGCGAACGTCTTTCTGCAGTACTTAAGAGGTTCTCGTAAGCGGTGATACTCAATCTTGCACTAATTCCGCTTTTTTCGTCTATAAATTCACTTTCACGAGCTTCAAAACTAATTTGCTCCAGTAGATCTTTGGCGAGTTCTGGAACGTAAACCAATTCACTTTGTCTTTTGTCTAGTTTTGCCTCCTGGGCGGTAATTGTTTTAGCAACTTCAATACTTTTGGGATAATGTGTTAAGATTTGGGAACCAATCCTGTCTTTTAGAGGGGTTACAATACTACCGCGATTAGTATAATCTTCAGGGTTTGCAGTAAATAAAAACTGAAGATCCAGTGGTAACCTTAATTTAAATCCACGAATTTGGATATCTCCTTCCTGCAGGATATTGAACAAAGCCACCTGGATACGCGCCTGTAAATCGGGGAGTTCGTTGATTACAAATATGCTTCTATTTGCTCGTGGAATCATCCCAAAGTGAATTACGCGATCATCGGCATAACTCAACTTTAAATTTGCAGCTTTAATGGGATCTACATCGCCAATTAAATCGGCCACAGTAACATCAGGTGTGGCGAGTTTTTCAAAAAACCGTTCTTCCCGATGTACCCAATTTATAGGGGTTTCATCTGCTTTCTCGGCTATAAGCTCCCTGGCGTAACGGGAAATAGGGTTTAAAGGATCGTCGCTAATCTCAGAACCCTGCACCACCGGCATATACTCATCGAGCAAATTGATCATTAATCGGGCTAACCTGGTTTTTGCCTGACCTCTTAAACCAAGTAAATTAATATTATGCCGTGATAGAATTGCTCTTTCCAGTTCCGGGATCACGCTATCTTCATAACCGTGAATTCCAGGAAAAGTAGGTTCGTTTTTCTTTATTTTTTCAATTAAATTTTCTCTAAGTTCCTCTTTAATACCCCGGCTTTTATATCCGGATTTTTTTAAATCGCCTAGTGTATTTATATTTTCTATTTTCATGTTTTTTATTTTTAATCCTGAATTAAGCCTCCGTCTGAATTTCTATCGAAATTCAGCCACCTCCCTTTGAAAAAGGGAAGTGCTTCAAGTGGTTCTAAAATTATTTTTAATTTCCTTTAATACTGTAGGTAGAAAGTCAAATACCATTTTATTTTCAAAACGAATAACTTTAAATTCTATACCTTCTAAATATCCAGTTCTTTTTAAATCTCTTTCTTCTGTTGCTGAATTTAAATGTACTCCTCCATCAAGTTCTATAATCAATTTTTCTAAAGCACATTAAAAATAATTTCCAATACTATAGCTGTCTTGTAAATCGCTTTCCTTCCAGTCTTCGGGCTTTTAAAAAATTCCATAAAAAGGCTTCGGCTGGAGTCATATTTTCTCGAAGCTTTCTTCGGTAGGCTTTTAATTCTTTACGGGTATGGATTTTATTATTTTTCAATTTATCATTTTTATTTGCTCCCCTCTTTAGATAAAGAGGGGAAGTTTTGGTTGCAAACCAAAACAGGGAGTTTGACTTCTACTAATTCCCCCTAATCCTTTTTTTCCTATTCGTTTCGTAATCTTCAAAAATCATTTCTCCAAGACCTTTAAGGCCCGTGTAGAAAGCTTTACCTTGATTGGCATAAGTAAATTCTCTAACAAACTGCATTAAATATGGATCTTGCGCGATCATAAATGTGGTTATTGGAATATGTAATTTACGGGCCTGACGAGCCATCGTGTAACATTTTCCAAGTATATAAGGATCAAGTCCCATACTGTTTTTATAATAAGAGCCGTCTCGTTCTCTTAAACAACTCGGTTTTCCATCGGTAATCATAAAAATTTGACGGTTGGTACTTCTTTTCCTTCTAAGAATATCCATAGCCAGTTTTAAACCGGCAACGGTATTGGTGTGATAAGGACCAACTTTAAGGTAAGGGAGGTCTGCAATAGAAACCGGCCAGGCGTCGTCACCAAAAACAATAATATCCAGGCTGTCTTTTGGATATCTGGTCGTGATCAATTCGGCTAGAGCCATCGCTACTTTTTTCGCGGGAGTAATGCGATCTTCGCCATATAAAATCATACTATGGCTAAGGTCTATCATTAAAACGGTGCTCATTCTGGATTTGTAATGGGTTTCTTCTACCACCAAATCCTCTTCTGTCATATTAAAATTTCCGATGCCATGGTTAATTTGCGCATTCCTAAGACTTTCGGTTACCGAAATCTTATCGGGCGAATCCCCAAATTGAAATTCCCTAAAATCACCGGTATGCTCGTCTCCCCTGCCTACGTGGTTTGTTCTATGGCTTCCGGAAGCGCTCTTCTTCAATTTTCCGAAAATTTGGTCTAAAGCCTGCTTTCTAATGGCGCGTTCGGTTTTGGCAGTAATTGCCATTCCGCCGCCTTCTTCTTCGGTTTCTTCTTTTATGTAACCTTTCTTTTTAAGGTCTTCCACGAAATCATCTAGCGTATAATCTTCTGTAGATAATTTATATTCCTCGTCCAACTGTTTCAGCCAGTCTAAAGCTTCGTCTAAATCGCCTGAGGTATGAGTGATGAGTTCCTTAAAAACTTCGAACAACCTGTCAAATGGTGATTTATCAGGTTCTTCAAACTTATTAAAAACAAATCCGCTGCCTTGCCTGTAATCTTTCTTCTTCATATTCTAAAATTACAGTATTTTAGGTAGAATTGGAAAATCTTTAGCTCCAACAGTGATTAAACTTATGTTAATCTATAAATTTGTACGTCTTATAATTGAGCTTTATATTGTTATTCTTTTCTTAAATACTTCAACAATTACTATGGAGTTTAGAGATTTGAAGATTATTGACCCTTGAATTATAGATTGATGAAAAAAATAGTACTTATACTTTTTTGTTTATGCTTTATTTATAATTCTTGGTCCCAGGATTCCCCCTATAAAAACAATACCTGGAAAGATGGAGCTTATATTGCCGGAACCCTTGACTTAAACGTATTAGGATTTACATTTATTCAAAATAAGGAATCACTTACTGAAGTTGAACTAGCCGCTTTAGATAAAAATGATATTGCAGGAATTAATCGTTGGGCAGCAGGAAGTTATTCTGAAAAAACTGATGCTGCAAGTTATATTCCATTTTATGCCGCACTGGCAATGCCACTGGCCTTTTTACCTAGCGAGGCCGAAAGAAAGAATTTTGGCCAAATAAGCGTTCTATTTGTTGAAACTATGGCAACTACCGGAGTTTTTTACACTATGACTGCAGGCTTAATAGATAAAAGCATACCCCTGGTTTATAACGAAGATCTTCCTTTAGGGGAACGTGTTGAGGGTGGTGCCCAGCGATCTTTCATTGCAGAACATACAGGCGTTGCTGCTGCCGGTAGTTTTTTTGCAGCTAAAATTTTTAATGATTTTCATCCAGATTATAAGGCTATACCTTATGTATGGGGAGGAGCGACGGGAATTTCGGTTTTAATGGGTTATTTGAGAACTAAAGCGGGTAAACATTTTTTAACCAATAATATTGCCGGTATGATAGTAGGTGCTGCCAGCGGTATTTTAATTCCTGAATTACATAAAAAAGGAAAAGAAAATATTGACGTGTATCCTACAGCCAGCTTTAATGTTAATTGGCATAAACACCAGGGGCTTTGCCTTTTCTTATAAGTTTTAAGCTAATATTCTATTCTATGGAAATTTCAGAAATAATAATGCTTGTTTTTTGTGGACTGTTTTTAATCCCCAGTCTCGCATCTGCCACCCGCTTTGACCAGTGGTGGATACGTGCTTTCGACTTTCCCCGTCTTCAAATTTCAATACTAATTATCGCGCTTATTATTATAGCTATTTTCGTTTTTGATTTTTCTGTATCAATTCATTTTATCGCTATTGGCTTACTAATCTTAAGCCTAATCTATCAACTTTACAAAATTTTCCCCTACACCTGGTTGGCGAAAAAAGAGGTCATGAAATTTGAGGATGGCGATCCCACCGATAATATCTCAATATTAGTGAGTAATGTGCTTACACCCAATAAAGATTATCACAAACTTATTGAAATTGTAAACAGAAGGCAGCCTGATATTTTACTCACTTTGGAATCTGATAAAAATTGGGAAGACGCACTATTAGAAATTGAAAAAGATTATAAATACTGCGTTAAAGTCCCACAGGAAAATCTCTACGGAATGCATTTATACTCTAAACTTAAGTTAGAGGAAACCGAGATTAGATATTTAGTAAAAAATGATATTCCTTCTATTCACGGGTTTGTACGTTTAGATGATAATACCAAAATTAGGATTCATTGCATGCATCCAAGACCCCCAAGTCCTTCTGAAGCCGCTACTTCCACAAATCGTGATGCCGAATTATTAATGCTGGGAAGAGATGTAAGGGAAGAGGATAAAAGTGTTTTGGTTTTTGGCGATTTAAACGATGTGGCCTGGTCAAGGACCACCCGATTATTTCAACAATTGAGCGGTTTATTAGATCCAAGGATTGGCAGAGGCTTTTTTAATACTTTTCACGCCGATTACCGCTTTTTTAGATGGCCATTAGATCATGTTTTTCATAGCAATGATTTTACTTTAATAGAAATTGCTCGAGAAAAGCACATAGGCTCAGATCATTTTCCTATGTACATCAAATTGAATTTTGAACGGCAGGCAGAAGAGGAACAAGATAAACCTGAAGCCGAAGAAGAGGAAAAAGAATGGGCGCAGGATAAAATTGATGATGCCGAACCACGGGAAAAAGAGGTTTAAACCCGCTCAAAGAAATGACTTATTTCTGAAATTTCTTTAATATTCTCACAATCTAAGGCAGAGATAGGTTTTTCTATAAAGGCACGAACTGTGCTATATTTTTTAGCTCTATTTTTGTCTTTGCTATCTATAGAAGAAGTGACCATAATTAT
Source organism: Salegentibacter salegens (assembly GCF_900142975.1). Taxonomy (NCBI): domain Bacteria; kingdom Pseudomonadati; phylum Bacteroidota; class Flavobacteriia; order Flavobacteriales; family Flavobacteriaceae; genus Salegentibacter; species Salegentibacter salegens. Next base: position 123,373 of record NZ_LT670848.1, on the reverse strand, counting down.
GTGGTAATTAGATTTCTCTTCGTGACTTTCTAAACAATTTAAAAATTCCCAGCCGTTCATTTTAGGCATATTTATATCTAAGAGAATAAGGTATTCTTTTTGCTTTTTACGCTGTTGCTCTTCAATTATATAATTTAAAGCATCTACAGCTGCGCTAAAGCTAATTGGATTTGAGGCGATCTCGTGATTGCTTACCATTTTCTTTTGGATAAAAACCACAATTTGATCGTCGTCTACGATAATTACTTCAAGCATTTTAAAAGATTTAGGGCAGGCAAGAGCTTAAAATTCTTCTTCAGTTTTATTCGTAATCCTTCTAACCACCTTATCAAGCTCTTCAGCCGAATTTAAGATATTATCTATGATTTCCTCAATATTATCAAGGTTATTTTTTTGATTTTTTAATAAATCTATCAAACCCATAATTCTTGCTAAAGGGGCCCTAACCACATGAGATTGCGTCCAGGCAATTTCCCTAAGTCTTTCGTTGCTGCGCTCTATCGCATTAATATATTTTCTTCTTTCGGTGATATCCTGCATAGAGCCAATTATACGCGCTGGTTTGCCGCTAGCATCAATAATCACATAACTACGGTCAAGGATGTATTTATAGCTTCCGTCTGCACATTTAAATCTATATTCAATATTGAGCAATTTTTGTCCTCCTTCATAAATTTCTTTTGCAGCTTCAATTACCCTGGTTTGATCTTTAGGATGAATTCTCTCCTGCCACCATGCTCTTGAAGTTCCTAATTTATCCTGGGAATAACCAAAAATATCGTATATCGCGTTGCTATATTGAAAGTTATCTTTTTCAATATTATAATCGGTAATTAGATCGCTGGTAGCTTTGGCAACAATGTCATAACGTTCCAGGCTTTCCCTTAACTGTTTTTCCTGCAACTTAAAATTGGTAATATCCCTGGATGTTGCCACCAATCCATTTATTGCCGGATCGTCTCTTAAATCGCTTATTATAGTTTCTAACCAGCGCCACTGTCCAGAACCATCTTTGTACCTGTAAGAAGGCAATTGAAGGGATTTTACCTTCCCTATATACACAATCTTTTCTTCAATTTGTGCCCGGTCTTCCCTATGTATAAATTGAAAGGCATCCCTGCCTTCCAGGTTTTCAGGATTTACCCCTAAAATATTCTTTGCACTGGGGCTTACATATGTATAATGATAATTTTCATCCAGGATACTTATTAAATCACTGCCGTCCTGTACCAGGGCTTTAAAACGTTGCTGACTGTGTTTTAACTTTTCTTCAGCCTTAAGTTTTTCGGTTATATTATGCGCAAGGGTAACCCGTGCTTCGCGGCCACCAAATAGAATAGGATTACTTTGCACTTCTATGTAAAGAATTTCCCTATTTTTTGTGTGATGCTGTACCTTAGCCGTAAACAAATCGTGAAAATTCTCGTCCACGATTTTCTCAATGCTATCTTCTTCAGCGGCCCATAGATCTCTCACCGTCATTTGCATAAATTCTTCCCGGGAATAGCCATAAAGTTCAATTGCTGCCTGGTTTACACTTAAAAATTCCAGACTATGCCTGTCTAAGACCCACATAGGCAAGGGACTCGATTCAAAAAGGGTGCGATATTTTTCTTCAGATTCATAAAGCTGTCGCTGCACCTTTTTACGCTCCATACTGTAATGGATGCTTTTTGAAAGATTAGAAGCATTAATTTCATCTTTCAGCAAATAATCAGAAACACCCCAGGAAAGTGTTTTCACACCATAGGCTTTGTTAGTATATCCTGTAAGTACTATCACCGGCGTTCCATTAGATAAAGCCAGGATTTCTTTTACAAGAATTTCAGTGTCCTTAATATCTGGAAGCGATAAATCGAGTAGTATAGTATCGTAATTTGAAGAAGCCTGAAGGAGCTCTTTCGCCCATTTAAAGGTTTCAGCGCGCTGTAATTTCAGGGCATTGTGTTCTTCAGAAAGATAGTCTTCAATAAGAATAAAATCACCCGGGTTATCCTCAATAACTAAAATTTTTAATTCCCCGGAATTTTTCCTCATTTAAAACAATTTTAAAATAATTAAGTAAGAATTTATTAGCTGAGTGAATTAGGTTAGATCAGGTTCATAAGGTTTAAAGGTGAAAAATTAAAGATCCCAAAATATACATCGCAACATTAAATCTCGCATACGCTGTAAATATACTAAAATTGTTTTGGGATTGTAAAATAAAAGCTGCTCCCTTCACCAAGGTTGGAGTCTACCCATATTTCACCACCAAAATTGTCTACAATCTTTTTGCAAATTGCCAAACCAATTCCTGTACCTTCATATTCTTCCCGCCGATGCAAACGTTGAAAAATAACAAATATTTTTTCTTTGAATTCGGTTTCAATTCCTATACCATTATCACTTATTCTAAACTCCCAGTATTTTTCTTTTTCTAAGGCCGAAATTCTAATTTTTGGAGCCCTTTCTTTTGAATAATATTTTAAAGCATTCCCAATTAAATTTGAAAATAATTGTTTTAAAAGTGGCTCTTCAACTTTCAACTTTGGAAGCGAATCTATTTCAATTTTAGCTTTTTTATCTTCAATACATTTTTTTTGAAGCGATAAAACTTCTGAAACTAAATTTTCAATATTTACGGCGGTAGCTTCATTCGGTACCCTACCCACCTGGGAATATTCCAGCAAATCTAAAATTATTTGTCTCATTCGGGTTGCACCATCGTGTGCAAAATAAATATACTGCTGTGCCTTTTCGTCTAGCTTATGATTGTACTTTTTCTTAAGCTGAGTAAGAAAACTAGTCACCATTCTTAGAGGTTCCTGGAGATCGTGGGAGGCGATATAGGCAAATTGCTCCAATTCTCTATTAGATAATGCAAGCTCTTCAGTGTGTTTTTTTAATTCCTGATTTAATGATTCTAATGCTTCTTCTTTTTGCTTTATTTCAGTAATATTCCTGGAAATCCCCACCAATCCTTTTTTATTATCTCCAAACTTAAAGGGCACTTTGGTTAAAAGGCTATGATCTATTTCATTATTAAAATTTCTAATAATATCTTCTCGATTTATAATCGGGACCCCCGAATTCATCACCCGCGTATTATCATCTATTATTTCTAAAGCTTCTTCTTCTGAAAAGAAATCTTTGGGATTTAATCCCAAACTGTTTTCTTCATTTTCAGCACCTAAATAATTTCTGTAAAAACCATAATTGGTTAAAATTGTTTCGTGGTTTTGGTTCACTACAAATATATGATCTGGAATATAATCTATAATTGCCCGGAACATATTGCGCTCTTCCCTTAATTTTTGTTCAATTTCAACTTGTCGGGTTACATCCTTCGCTATGCCATAAACGCCGGTTATTTTTTTATTAATATAAATGGGGAAATTAGTTACTTGCAAAAGTTTTTTTGAACCCTTAAAGCTTATAAAACCAGTTTCGTAGTGCTGAATTTCTCCTGAAACGGCCTTAGTAAAATGATTAATCACTTTTGCTTTATCTTCGCTTGGAATTAAAGATAAAAAGTTTGTTTTCAATGCCTTTTCCCGTGATCCTTCCGCGAGTTTCATAGCACTATCATTAATACTTAAAAAATTTCCTTCTAGATCAAAGGAATATACTGCATCAGGATTATAATCGAATAAAGATTGAAAGGCCTGCTTAATGTTTTCAGTAATTAATTCCTGATTTTTTCTGGCTGAAATATCTATAATTGCAGTACTTGTTCTCTTCTCCCCATTATGATTGGTATAAATAACCGAATGTATTTCACATGGAAAAGTTTCACCATTTTTCTTTACACCGGTTAATTCATGCCTTAATTCCCCAGCCAAATTCCTCTGCTCCAACGCACTCTTTAAATCTGCATTTTTAAGTACAATATCTTCCCGGCTTAAATGCTTGAATTCTTCAAAAGTATAACCGAACATTCTACAAGCGGCTTTATTAACTTCTATAACCGGCCCTGTTGGATCTGACAGAAAAATTGCCAGCGAAGAATTCTCTACGATATTCTTTGCCTGGATAATACTTTCTGGTAATAAAGATTTTTGGGTAGGAGTTAATTTTAAACATAGAGAAAAAGCTTCAACATTCCCTTCCACATCTAAACAAGGGCTACAGGTTATTTCTAAATTTTCTATTTCTGAAAATGAATAAAGATTTTGAAAAACAGCATCGCTGGAGATAAAGTCGTTTTGGAATTTTGTAGATATTTCTGAAGGAAAAACTTCGGTTATACTTAGTTGATTTTTTAAGTTTTTATCAAAGTTATTTTTCACAAAAACTTCAGCATAAGAATTCCAGCTTATAATCTTATATACTTCGTTTATTTTTAATAAAGACGCAGTTATTTGCCTCATTGGGGGTGAAGTTTCGAGTTGCCGGGTTTTATAAGAATGATTTGGAAACAGAAATCCCCGCGCCAAAATTAGTTCCTTCAATTTCACTAAAATCAGCTCCCAACTGCAGGTTTAAATCAACTACGTTTTGAAAAATATTTAAATCTAAATAAGTAGAAAGAACGTGGTGCTCGTCTATATTTCCACCACCCTTTGCGCCGTAATTTTGTCTAAAACTCCCTAGGAATTTGTAAGGAATTTTACTGAAAGCCATTCCGCTTAAACCAATATGGTGAACAAGTACCTTATTATTAGTTATTCTAAACCTATCTGGGCCCAGTGTAATAAACGGTAGACCTAAAACCCTATTCTCATAGGTCCATCCAGAGCGATACAGGTTATTATTAAAATAATTATCCTGACCATCTGTTGTTGGGGTGTTCTTACTCTGGTTTTTAGTATAATAAAATTCGTACATCACCGCCTGAATCCAGGAATCTATAGCTGCTGTAGGATCTTCAATAAAAACCCCATAGCGGCCATCGGGTGTATTTCTAAGTAAACTTCCAGAGCCATCTTCGAACAAATGATTGTAAATAATTTCAACATTATAATCGGCCAAAATAGTCTTGATATTTATCTCGTAACTTCCTAAATGATTTCCTAACCCATTAATTTCCTGTTCTGAAACGCCATCGCCGGTATTATCTCCCACGCCTTTTCCAGTTACTACTCTAGTATAAGCCTCAAAATCTGAAGGCAAATCACCCAAATCTGGGTGAGTGCCGCCCCACTGCACAAAATGCCTTAAACCTGCGGAAATTTGGAAACGTGGTGAAGATTTATAAACCAGATGAAAACTTTTATGATGAAGCCTGGTGTTTTCTACATAGCGCTCATCATCCATAAAATATTCTTCCAGGGAAGCTTCAAAACCGAGTCCGCGATTGTCTTTAAAAAATATAGGTCGCTGTGTGAAAAACCGTATGCCGGGAAGTGGCCTCGCATTTAAAGACCATAAAACACTCTGGTTTGTAGCACTTAGGCCTTTATATAATTCTTGACGTTGTTTGCGACCTGCTACAATTCCCAACCAGGAATTATTAAAAGCCAGGTAAGCCTCGTCTAATTGTAATTTATCTGCATAACCGTCTTGATAAAGCGCTCCCACGCCTACTTCTAAATTCGCATTTTCAGAAAACCTATAAGTTCCCGCAACAGTTGCTAAACCAGAGAAATTAGTAAATTCGTCTATTCTACCGCGCTGATTGGTATGCAACCAAAAAGGAGAATTGCCTTCGCTAAACAATAAACCGGTAGCACTTACATTACCCCGGAAGTCTATTTGTTGGGCATTAACCGATAAGAACAGTAAAAAAAATGAAATGGTAATAAAATAGTGTTTCATAAGTAGGTTTTAAGACATTTTAAATATGCTTAATTTGATTTAAAAATATGTAATTTTATGCTTCTAAAACTCAGAAATGCTATCCATTTTTCAGAAAAAAATATTTTTAGCCGATTTACTGGAAGGTTTTACCGATTTCCATAATCATTTATTGCCCGGAATAGACGATGGGGCTAAAGACGTTATTGATTCCTTAAGTATGATTAAGAAGTTCAATGAATTTGGAGTGAGAAGCTTTGTGACCAGCCCGCACGTAATGGGAGAATTTTATCCAAATACACCAGAGACAATACTTCCAGCTTTAGAAAAAATAAAAAAAGATTTACCTGACGGAAATTCAATAAAAGCTGCCGGGGAATATATGATGGATCAATTTCTAATAGATCAGCTGGAGAATGAAAGTGTTTTAAATGTGGTAGATAATTATGTTTTAGTTGAAATGTCGTATTTCCAGGCACCAATTAATTTAGCTGAAATCCTTTTTAAAATTCAAAATAAAAATCTGAAACCAATTTTAGCTCATCCGGAGCGGTATGCGTTTTACCACGGAAACAGCCTTAATAAGTATGAGGATTTAAAAGCAAGAGGCTGTAAATTTCAGCTCAATATGCTTTCCCTTAGTACTCACTACGGAACGGGAATTCATAAAAAAGCATTACAACTACTGGAAAACGGTATGATAGATTTTATTAGTAGCGATGCACACCGTATTGAACACCTTGAAAAAATTGAAAATCTAAAGTTGAAGAAAAATCAGCTCAGGTTGATTGAACCAATAATTGAAAAATCCAAAGCTTTGTTTAGTTAGACAAAACTTTGAATTTACAATTCGATATAAAATTTAGAATGTATCCCCTTTTACTCATAGAAGTGAATTTATGAAAAAATCGTCATGCTGAACTTATTTCAGCATCTAACACAAATAGTACCTACCACTCAACTTAGACCCTGAAACCAGTTCAGGGTGACGTTAACGTTTTAAAGTATGACTGTTTACGTATACTGAAAAAATTTAGCCTAGGAAACCTTATTTATTTCCAGACATTCTATTTTTTATTCGCTGCCAGCGTGATTCTTTATCCACACCATAGCCATAACCATATCCATAGGAATAACCATATTTTGCTCCGTAAGAAAATTTAGAATAATCTACGTCGTTCAAAATAATTGCCGGGCTTTTAATTTTCCCTTGTTGCTTGAGTTCTTTCGGGAAATCTAGCATTTTTTTATCGGTTAGATCTGCTCGCACTACATAAAGAGTAGTATCAGCCAACGGACTAATAAGTAAGGTGTCGGTAACAATCATAGTCGGTGCTGTATCTACAAGTACATAATCATATACTTTAGACGCATATTTTATAAGCTGCTCCATACGATCGTTCATCAGCAATTCTGCCGGATTGGGAGGAATTGGTCCTGAAAGCACCATGTCAATCTTTATACTCCCACTTTGATCTTTAGAGATTATTTGGTCTTCAGTGACTTCAAAATCATAAAGGTAATCAGACACTCCTTTTTCACCCATAGCGACATCGGCATAACGATGCAATTTCGGGTTTCTAATATCGGCTCCAATCAAAAGAACCTTTTTACCAGTACTCCCCAAAGTTCTGGCCATGTTATAGGAAACAAAAGTTTTTCCCTCCCCCTTTATAGTAGAGGTTATAAAAATCACTTCACCTCGATCCTTATCTTTATTTTGAATTAAGTAAGCAAGGTTGGTTCTCAAAATTCTAAAAGACTCAGCCAAGGGAGAACGATCGTTGAGTTCTATTTGTTCACTTTGGTCACTGGTAATCCTTGGAACCTCACCAATAAAAGGAATGTGTTTAATCAATCCGCTCAATTCTCCTTTATGATGAACTCTAGTATCCAGCATATCTTTAAGGAAAATTATGAGAATTGGAATGATCAACCCAATAATAAAACCACCCACTAAAATAAGCCAGGGCTTAGGGTCTACGGGCGCATTATTGGTAAAGGCTGCATCAATAACCCGAGCAACGGAAGCAGTTGCAGCAAAAGAAATTGCGGCTTCTTCCCTTCTCTGCAAAAGAAACAAATAAAGTTGTTCTTTAATTTCCTGTTGTCGCTGAATGCTTCGCATTCCTTTTTCCAAACCTGGGAAGTTACTAAACTGGCCCTGTGCGACATTTTCCCTTTGATTAAGCTCTCTTAGACGCACATTAAGAGAACGCCTAGTGCTTTCTATATTTTCATAAAGGTTTTCTCGTAAACTATCCAGTTGCTCGGTTATGGTTTCTACGATAGGATTTTTTTCAGTTCCGGCTTTCAAATACATATTACGCTCCATGACCAGCGTATTATAAGAAGTTATTAAACCAGCAACTCCCCCTTCGCTTATTCCAACTTCTGGCAGTAATTCATAATTGCCTTGGTTTCTTAAAACTTCTTCTATTGATTCAAGAAGGGAAAGTTCCGTTTCAAGACCAAAAATTTCCTGTTCCGCTGCAGAAAATTTTGATTGAAACTCTGATGCTCCACTAGAAATATCCATCAAACGATTCTCTCGCTTAAATTCGGCTATTCCACCTTCTACAGAATCTAATTCAGTTGTAATCATTTCAAGCCTATCCTGGATAAATTGAGTCGTATTCTCTGCAACTTCCTGCTTATCTTCAATACCTTCCTCGTTAAAACGTTCCATTAATTTATTAAGGAAATCTTCTGATTTTCCTGAAGATGCATGAACTAAACTTAAGGCTAAAATATCCTTGGCCTGACCCTTTTGGGATATTTGCAATTTAGAAATATACTCTGCAGCCACCGCCCTTAGCGATTGAATTCTTATATTTACAGGACTAGTTTTTCTAAATGTTCCTTCTTCTCCTCCTGATTTTGGTAAAATAGTGAATTGAATATTATCTAATTTAATCACTTCACCAATACTATGATCTTTAGAATATCCACTGGCCTCCTCTTCCAGTTTAAAAGAAGTATCTGAAGTAGGAGTAACTATGAGATTTTTTGAGATAGAATGGATAATACTATCAGGGGTAATGAACTCAATTAAAACAGGGCTTGATTTATAAGCCTCAACAGTAATCACATTTCCCTCTATGAAATAGCTTACGTTGTGGTTTAATTCATCCACAACACTTTCAACCAGTTGTTTAGATTTTAATTTTTCTATATGGTTTTGTATGCCGTCATCTTCCAGTGAAAAAATAGCTCCGCCTCCAGATGGGGTAGCGTTCATAGCATTTTTTTCCTGATCGTCCACGATCATCATCGTGGCTTCCGTACTATATTTTGGAATAGTATATCTATTGTATAAATAGGCTATTAAACCTCCAATAAGAAACCCCAAAAGAATCCATTTCCAATAAGCTATATATTTGAAAATCTCTGCTTTTAAATCGAAGGTCGATTCTTCTTTCTCTTCAGTAAAATCGTTTAGTTCTTCCATTTAAAGACTATTAATTAAAAAGTAAAGACTAATTATAGTTGTACCCACCGAAACTATCCCCTGGTAACTGCTAAAGAAACCAGCTGATTTGACAGTTCTATAAGTAGGCTCTACATATACCAAATCATTTTGTTTCAAATAGTAGAACGGGCTATCAAAAAGGTCTGATTCAGTCATATCAATATATCCTACTGTTTTAACTCCGTTAACTTCCCGAATTATTTTAATATTTTCACGCTTACCATTGTAGGTAATATCACCACTCATTGCCAATAGCTCTGGCATGGTAACTCTCCCATCTGTAATTTGCACTCTACCGGGAGAACCTATTTCGCCTAAAATCGTTACACTAAAATTTACAATTCTAACATCAACCACTGGGTCTCTAACATATTCGGCGATTTGCTCTTCCAATTTTTCCTGAATCGCGGTTCGGGTTAGGCCTTCTACTTCTAAAGTTCCGAGAACAGGAAAATTTATGGTTCCATTTGGGCTTACCAGGTAACCGGTTAATGAGAGATTTTGGCCACCCCCGCCGCCGCCAGAACCCTGCCCTTGACTATTCATTTGAAAAGGAGCTACGATTTCTTGGTTAACCGAAGAGGAAGAAACGTTAATCCTTAGCACATCATTACGCTCTATTTTGGGTTCATAATCTAAAAGATTTTCTTTTCCCTCAAGACTTTGTGAATTATCAAAATAAACCACCTCATCTTTTGTGGCACAGCTTAAAACACTAATCGATACACTAAGAAGTAAAAACGCTCTACTAATTTTCCCAATCATTAATTTATCTTTTATCACTTATTACTTCTTCTTTATTATCCAGACTTTCAAATAAGGAATTATTACTCTTAAATTCTGGAATCAGCATTTTTAATTTTTTCACCATCTTGTCGGCTTTTAGAGAATTCGCCGATTCAATAATACTTTCTATTCTATCACTAATCAGTTCATAGTCCCTAACCACTTCCTGGCCAATCATTATTTTTTTATGGTGGGTTGGTAGGGTTTTGCATTCATCATTCAATAATTCTTCATAAAGTTTTTCACCGGGTCTTAAGCCGGTAATCCTTACCTTAATATTCTTGTTTGGTTCGTAACCTGCAAGTTTAATCATTTTTATGGCCAAATCCATAATTTTAACCGGCTCTCCCATATCAAAAATAAAGATCTCTCCCCCTTTTCCCATAGCACCGGCTTCTAAAACCAGCTGACAGGCTTCGGGAATAGTCATAAAATATCTAATGATATCTGGATGCGTGATTGTCACCGGGCCACCTTTTTCTATTTGCTTTTTAAACAACGGCACTACAGAGCCATTTGAACCTAAAACATTCCCAAAACGGGTGGTGATAAATTTTGTGGTATCTGGATTTTCTTTAATGCCTGAATGATAAAGCGACTGTACATACATTTCCGCAGCTCTTTTGGAAGCTCCCATTACGTTACTCGGGTTCACCGCTTTATCTGTAGAAACCATTACAAAATGTGAAGCCTTATATTTTAAAGAAAGATCGGCCAGGTTTTTTGTTCCCTGGATATTTACAAAAACAGCTTCGTGCGGATTTTCCTCCATTAGAGGCACATGCTTATAGGCAGCAGCGTGATAAACTACATCAATTTGATGATTTTGGAACATGAGCTCCAAACGCTTAAAATTCCCTACATCGCAAATAATAAATTTGCAATTAAGCTCCGGAAATTTTGCGTTCACCTCAAGACTCAAAGAGTGTAGTGGTGTTTCAGCCTGATCGAGAATTATTAATTTCTTCGGATTATATTGCGCAACCTGCCTTACAATTTCGCTACCAATAGAACCTGCGCCCCCGGTTACTAAAATAGTTTTCCCGGTTAATTGTTCAATCTTATTTTCAGGATTAAGTCTAATGGGTTCGCGTTCTAAAAGATCTTCAATTTGAAGCGATTTTACCTTTTTGGCAATAGGTTGGGTATCTTCTCCCCAGGTAGAAATAACTGGCGCATTAAACACCTTTATATTATTTTCAAGACAATCTTTAACAAAAGCAAATTTTTCTTCTGCAGTAAAATTGTTTTCAGAAAGAATAATGGCTTCCGCTTTAACAGATTCAATCGCCTTGTGAATTTGAGCTGAATAATTAATTACCGGTTTATCCAGTAACCTAATACTTTTATTATGTCTTTCATTAATTAGAAAACCAACTATTTTAAACCTTCTTGGAATTTCGATATCAAGGGCACCTGCAATAGAAATTGCGTTTTCATCGGCTCCAAGAATAACTGCGTTCAGGATATCTTCGTTCTGACTAACTAATTTAAAATATTCGTAAATCTGTTTTACACCTAATCTAAATAGAAAAAGTAAAGAAAAGGAAATACATAAATTGATTAATAAACCGCCGACCAAAAAGATCTTTTTATCTATAACAAAGTAAGTTATATAATTGATTAGCATTAAGGTGATAAACGAACTAATTGTGGCCAATAATAGTTTTAGCGCATCTATATTAGAGGAATACCGAATAATCCCTGCGTAAGTTTTAAAAACGTAAAAATAGAAGGTATGTACCGCTATTACGATAAATGCCTTATCATAAAAACTGAGTATAGTATAGTAATTTGGAGTAAGGTCTACAATAATTAAAACGGTAAACAATGTAGAAAAGCTTTGTTCTAAGATGAATATGTCTTATATTTGTGTAAAACTATATAGATATGATACCTTCAGATTTCAGGGATTTTTTCGTTAATAGTCCAGCGACTGTTCAACAAGAGATAGTGGCTTCGTTGCTATCATTGTCTTTGCAAGAAAGTGAAGTAAAGGACAGCAACGAGGCAAAAGCAGTTACCTGTCCTCATTGCTCAGAAAAGCGTGTTCGTGCCAATGGCAAGCTCAAAGGCGTTCAACGCTATGTTTGCAATGGCTGTAAGAAGAATTTCAGTGAGACCACAGGTAAGTTTTGGTATAATATAAAAAAGAAAGAGAAGTTAAATCGGTATTTATACTGTTTGTTGTCGGGCTACAGTATCAGGAAAAGTGCAGAAGAGACGGAGATATCAATTCAAACGTCCTTTGATTGGAGACATAAATTGCTCACGTCATTTTCCAGTGTTTCGGTAGAAGAGTTTCAGGGCATAGTCGAAAGCGATGACCTGTTCTTTGCCTACTCAGAAAAAGGAGGACGTCATTTAGGTAGAAAACCGAAAATGCGAGGAGAAAAAGCAAGCAAAGCAGGCATAAGTGATGAAAAAGTAGCTGTAGTGGCAACTTGTGATAGATCTGGAAACAAAGACTTTAAAGTGGCCACAAGAGGTCGTATCAGTAAAGAGGATCTGAATAGAATACTTAAAGGGAAACTTGATAAAGCTGACGTACTCTGCAGCGACAGCCATAGAAGTTATGGTGCTTTTGCAAAAGCCAACACAATTGCCCATAAAAAGTTCAACACCTCAAAGGGACAGCGAACCGTAGATAAGGTGTACCATGTCCAGAATGTAAACAATATGGATATGAGATTGAGAAAGTTCATGGATTCTTTCAATGGGGTAGCTACAAAATACTTACAGAATTACTTGAATTGGTTCTTGGTACTTGAAAAAATCAAGAACTCAACCAGTAAAATGGCAACAGTTACAGCCATTGCCTTTGCTTCAAATAGCGCATGGTACGAGTACAAACAACAACTATTCAATATGCTAATTAGAACTTAGCCTTTTTAATCTATTCACTACATACCAAATGAGAGGCTGTGGACCAATTTTCATTAAAGATTTTCCCGGTAATCGGGAGCTTGACATCCTGGCCTGTATAATTATTCCTGCGTTTGCAAACATTCATTGATGTATTTAGCGTATGTCTCCTCCAGATCCCCTGATTTTTCTAATATTACTTCAACAAATTCCCTGAAAGCACCATTTCCTCCTTTTTTTTTCAATACAGAATTAGCAGCTTTTCTGATTCCATAATAAGCATCCTCAGGACAGGCAAAGAAACCAACTTTCCCAATTAAAGGAAAATCATTCATATCATCTCCTATATAAGCAACTTCAGAAAGTTCTATATTCATTTTATTACAATAGGAGCTAATAACTTTTAATTTATTTTTCCTTCCAAGTTCAACATAACGCAGCTTCAGTTTTTTCATTCTTTTCTCGACCATCATATTCTTTTCGGAAGATAGAATAAGAACAGGAATATTGGCCAGCCGGCATAAACTTATACCATAACTATCTTTGGTGCTGAATTTTCTTATAACATCCCCTTCCGAAGAATAGTAAAAAGAACCATCTGTCCATACACCATCTACATCTGAAACTACAAGTTTATATTTCATATTGTATTTAATTGTTTTACAAAAATCAATTCACTCTGAACTCATTGATTAAATCCCAACTCATGCCTTACCCTCCCAAGTTTCCAACTCCCTTTTCTCCAAATCTCCCTTTCTGCCGACCTCCAAGTCTCCTGCTCTCCATGTCCCCACGTCTCCAACTTAATCCATCACAACGTAAGACTGCATTCCACTAAATTTATTTCTCTGGATCTTAAGGGAATTTAAATCTGCAAATTCCCTGAGAGCAAGTGTCTCTCCCGGAAATTTGGGATCGTTAAGTTCATCAAAACCTAAAACAGCTCCTTTTGTCAAATAAGGTTTAATTAGGTTTAAACAATCCAAAGTTGGCTTATAAAGATCAAAATCAAACCACGCAAAAGCGATCAGTGCTTGAGGATTATCCTCAAGATATTTTTTCAGGCTAATTGGGGCGTCTCCTTTGATGAGCTTATTTTTCTCAATATGCGATAATGGACATTCATTTTCATGAACTTGCAAAAGTTGTTCTAAATAAACCTCATAATTCCCAGTAACTCCTAGACTCCCCTCTTTTATAATTGAATCTACACCATCCTTTACATCCGTATTTTTAAAACCTTCAAAAGTATCAAATCCAAGAATTTTTCGGTTATAATTATAAGGCTCATAAATCGCCCTTAAATTATTTAAAGTAATAAGATTCTGTCCCCATCTACATCCAAACTCTATAATTATACCATGTATACTCTGGATCTGCTGGTACAATTCATTAAAAAATAAAATTTTAGATAGTTCCTGACGCTTTAAAAATAAAGCTGAGTTAGACGTCACTTCCTCGCCTGGAAGTGGATTTTTTTGATAAAGATCAAATAATTTTTCCCTGTTTCTCTTTTCTTGATTTGAGGCTAAGGTAGTCGTTGTTATTTTTTCCATGGGATAAATTTATTAATAATTAGGTTCAATTGCTTTTCGACCAGAATCAATCCTTTTAAGCCTTCAATAAGCTTGAATATTATCAAAAATATTCTTCTCAATATTGAACTAGTAATGATACTAAGAGCCAAAATATTTACCATCAACCAGCCAGGAATCACAAAAAAATTTAATTGAGTTTGTCTCAATAATAACGGAAGCAGATTTTAAATGATGAATTTTCATATTCTTTATGAGATATGGCCAGGTAAGATGATCTCATCTTTATAAATAATCTGGCTTGTCTTTTTTCCTATGATCCTGAATCTCTCATTCCATTTATAACCTGTTCCCGGAGACAACAAATGAATATCCTCCTCTAACATTATTTCTCCCTTCATAATGGTACGATTCGTAGCCAGGGATCGCTCTAGTTTATTCCTTACAGCCTGAACAGCATCCTGAATAAAAATATCCTCTCGCCCTAATGCCATTTCCATCAATCGTATATCCCTTACCATACGCCGCACCCCGTCTATTCCCAATGACCCTTTTTGGTCGGTTCCTTTCATACTTCGATCAATAGTTATATGTTTTTCAATGATTTGTGCTCCTTTCGCCACTGCTGCAACCGGAACTGAAATCCCAATAGTATGATCGGAATAGCCAATGCTATATTCCCCATAATTCTTCAACAAATAATCCAGGCTTCTTAAATTTACATGTTGTGGATGAGTCGGGTACTCAGATACACAATGTAAAATAGAAATTTTAGAATGAATTCGGGTTATTACCTCCAATGCCTCATCCAATTCCTGCTTCCCTGTCATTCCTGTAGACAGTATAATAGGAATCTTCGTTTCAGCAAGAGCTTCCAGTAAAGGAAGATTTGTAAGGTCCCGGGAAGCTACCTTTAACTTATTCGGTTCAAAATATTTTAAAAGGGAAAGACAGGAAGGCGAACATAAAGTTTCTACAAAATCCAAATTCTTCAATTTCGCATACTTAAAGAGTGCAAAATGCTGTTCATCACTTAACTCCAAAGCTTTGCGGTGCTCCCCATAGGTTTTTCCAAAGGAATTGGGAGACAGGTATGGTTTCTTCATTTCGGAAGCAGAAAGCTCTTGTGTTAGATCTCTTTTAGTGAACTTTACCGCATCCATACCTTTTACCGGAAGATCAAACAATTTTTCCCTTACCGGCATTGCTGCCAGATCGATAATTTGCTTTGCCAATTCAAAGGACCCATTATGATTCTGGCCTATCTCCCCAATTAGATATGTACTTTTACACTTTTTTTCCAAGTTTACTCATATTAAAAGATTGAAAATTATATTTTTTCCTACAGAAATCAAAGTGACTTAATATTTGCTTTAGGTCCTGAAGATTTTTCTCTGGATTATCTCCGAAATTATGTGGGTGCCACCACAAATGATAGATCTCTTTATTCTTAGCAGCTGCACTCATTTCAGACTGTATCCTATTCAGACGTGTTTTATCAAGAAAGCTTTTTCCACTATAAGGCCTTAATAACCTGCTAGCTTTTTGCCCGGTAATACCGGGAGCTATTTCTGGGATATCCCTGTAAGATTTATTGTTCAATCCAAAATAGGCATCCCCTGTTCGGAAAATCTTCTGTTGTAGACTGTCTTTCTGGGTATTTTCCCAATACCAATCCGCTGGATTGGTTCTGACGGTCCTTAACCCGTTTTCCATGCATACATCCAGGTAATCTTCGTTACATTGATTTCTGGGAAATACCAAAGATTCTAAGTTTATTCCAAACTTATCAGCCATCTTCTTTGATTTTTCAAGATCAGCCCTAAAGCTTTCTAGGGTTTGTCCAGGCTCCAGACAGTAATAGTGCGAATAGGTATGTGTCCCTATTTCCTGGCCCTGGGTTTCTTTAATAAATTTTATAAGATTAGGAGCGAAACAAAATTCCTCAGTTTCTTTACTTTGGATAGAATTCCCGTATTTATATGCAGATAGCTTCTCATTATAATATTCCGGTATAATTTGGGGAACATTTGAATTCCAATCATCCCAATTTTCGTTAAATAACATTCCTACAGTAGCCCAGGTACAGGATATTTCATATTCTTCAAACAGCTTCAGAATTTCAGGAATTAGCTTTCTGGTATTCTGAAAATATACTTTTCTCTCCCTCCATTCTATCTTATCAAATACACCCCATAGCAGTTCAAAATCTAAAGAAATTACCAAAGCACCATTTTCCATACTGCTGTTTATTTTTTTAATATTTAATAATTCTTGAAACCCTTACCCGACCTCTTCCTGAGGGAAAGGTGAAATAAAAACATATTTGTGCATTCGTGGCAAAAACCAATTAACAATACCACATTCCGGCAACTTAGGTTCCGAATAAAATAATCAATGACAATAGCTTACTATTTACAGCTTCACATAATTACTACTCCAAACCAACAGAATGCCTCACCCACGGGGTCGCAATGACGATATAGTGCTATAAATTCATAAATAACCACAATATCATATTTCAAAAAATTCACCGTCATTGTAAGTGACGAAGTAGAGTGGCAAACCGTTTGACTGTATATTGAATACCATATAATTAACCACCAAACACTTCAATAGCATTTGCGAAGCCTAAATCTGAAGCAAAGGCTTAATGACCAGTAAAAGTACTAAAAAACAACTTCTCGATACGAGTAAAACTGCATTGACATTCCGTTTTACGCTACTCGAAGTGATGGTTTTTTTGATAAATGTATACATTGTAAATACTCAGTCACAACTTCACCAATTAACCAATCCAAAATTAATTAACGACTCTCGAACTCACGAATCCCGAATTAAAAACTCGCTACTCCAGTAAAAGTTCACAAGATCACATCGTCACATCATCACAACTTCACTATTCCGATTTTTTCTTCTTCTCTTCAACTTAATTATCTTATCATACTTCTTTTGCGCTAAATAATAATAGATCACAAAAAAGGCAAAATACATCACCATAGATTTTTGTCTCATAATGATCCCCAGGTTAGACATTACAAAGGTCATTGCGAAAGATGCCAGCAGGAAAACAACTAGGCTCATTTTAACAGCAATAGGTGAATTTTTTATAAATTTTATAAAATCCTTCTTTAGAACCTTAAAGAACAACAAAAGATACATCAGGTTTTCTACCGAGGTAATAAGCCCCAGAATTCCGGGAGCATCAAAAAACAATGGCCTGAACCAAAAGGTGAAAAACTTTATGGGTAAGGGATAACTTGACATATCCACTCCGGATCCTGAAGTAGCCAATTTATCAGATCTACCTTCCGAAAACTGGCTAAAATCTTCAGTGAAATCTTCAGAACCCTCAAGCCCTGCCATTCCCAGAATAGTATCCTGAACCAGGACCAATCCTCCTATCAAGGAAATATAGATGAATAGTTTCTTACCAAATGATATTTTTTCCTTCCCACTCATATAACCTAAAACGGTTCCTACTGCCACAAACATGAATACGTGAGGACGTATATAGTAAATAAGGAGCGAACCCAAAATTAAGGTTATAAGCCTTGATTTTGGGTTTTTAATTGCATAGGCGAATAGCATCAATCCTAGAAAAATTGGGGCTCCTTTTCCCAAAGAAGCGGTCCAGAAGTGCATGTTTGGAAAAAACAGAATGAGAGTAAGTAAATCAAAATTTTTAAAAACGGTGATCTTAATAGGGATATTTTCTCTAAAAAATACGTAAGCATACACAAAACCCAGATACCCAAACCAGGCGAAAAGCGCCATCATCATTTCGTAATTGAAGTTAAAAAAATTAACAAAAGGATAGGCTAAAAAATCAATAAATGTGGTACTGGTTCCAAAAGTTTCTGCCCAGGTTCTACTTGCAATTTCTGCCCGATCATAATAGGCCAAAGAGTCTGAACGATTAAATATGGTGTAGGTGTAGTAGATTCCCAAGAAAACAATATGATACCAAAAAAGTTGATTCATCAGCTTTTTTGAAAAGAAGGCATGTTTTTTAGACAGGGAGCTAAAAAGTCCCTGGGTAATAACAAATAGTATTAATATTAAAAAAAAACCTCCAGGCATATTAAAATAATTCCAGATCCCCCAAAGTATAGGACCAATTGTTAAGCTGTAATAATTCCTGTTTTAAATTTGGATCTAAATTTACATCTCTCAGCGTTAAAACCGGACCATAATTACCGGAAAACCCAACACCATAACTTAATCCTGTAGACGTAATAATTTGAGCCCCAAATTTTTTACTGAATTCCTTTACAGCTTTATTTATTTTTTGCAGACCACGATCGTCCGAATAAATATGTTCTGTTATACGAAGTTCTTTAACATATTTATGTTCTTTAATATATGCTGCCAGATAAAAATCCTGATCTGCCTTTATCTCATAATTTTGTAAGGGATTATTTTCATAACGCCAGATAAGATATTCCGGCGATTTTAAAGTGAATAATCTATTTTCCTCAGCTTTTAATTTATTATAAACCGAAGTCAAATTGGCTAGTTGTCCTTCACCGCAAGTATTATTAACAGTATAAGCTTTACCTGTTTTATTATTAAGCCAGTGAAATGGATTCGCAGGCTTCACCCGAATCTTTAATTTAGACACTTCCTTCCAGCCCATTTTTAGATATCCGGGTAAACTTTGGGTATTAGGGGTGTTAAAAATAAAATCATCCCCCTGTTCCTTAACCACCTCTAATGCATTCAAGGTAAGTTTTTTAAATACCCCCTTTCCCTGATGATCTGGGTGGGTTGCGGTATCTACCGCTCTGAAAGTAGAAAATATCTGATCTCCTAAACGCCATTCCCAATGCATAAAAGCACGAATTCCAACAATCTCCTCGTTTTCTTCAGCTACCAAAACCACTGATTTCCCGAACGGATTATCTTCATGCTTATACCTCCATACCGCTTCCGTCTTTTTTGAATAAGTTTCACCCAGACTTGCCTTTAGCACTTCTATAATCTCAGGTATTTCTTGCTCTATAGCTTCTCTTATTTGCATTTGTTATTGGTTTTGTCCCCCGCGTAGAAGAAGATTTTTCCATCCCCATTTTTCCCATTCAATTTCCTGCCTGATACTTTCATTTACTTCCCATTCGGGATTTGGAGAGCTAGCGATTCATAAATTTCTTCCAAAGAATCAACCATCGCTTTCAAACTAAACGAATTTACGGCCCGTTCCCGGGAAGCTTTTTTAAAGTTGCTTAACTTATCAGGATCGTCTATTAAAACTTGGCATAAACCGGAAAGTTTTATCCATTCTTCCATTTTGCAAGTTAAACCATCTTCTCTGTTTCTTACAACCTCTTTAATCCCTCCCGCATCTGTTGAAACAATTGCACACCCCATACTCATTGCTTCTAGGAGCGCAATGGGCAATCCTTCAAAAGAACTGCTCATCATAAAAATATCCATCGCGGAAAAATAGGGTTTAACATCGGTTTTTAAACCCGGTAGGAACACCTTTTTCTCTAATTCCAGTTTAATCAATTCAGCTTTTATCTCCTCTTCCAAAGGTCCTGCTCCAACAATTATTCCATATACATTCGGATTTTTATTTTCAATTGCTTTAAAAACCTGCAGCCATTCTAACAGTCGCTTTTGAAATCTAAAGACAGCCACATTTCCTAAAACCAAAGCATCTTCAGGAATTCCCAACTGCTGCTTTGTTTTAGTTCCCAATCCCGGATCTCTTTGAAAAGAATCCGTATTCGCACCATTTAAAAGTGTATTTACCGGAATTTTTGGATTGATGTTTTTCTTTATGGAATTGGTAACATCTTCTGAAACTCCCAAAGCCAAAGTCTGGGAATTAAATGTAAGGCTGTTAATTATTTTCGTGGCAATATGATAACGCTCCTGCATATTGTGCTCGGTATAAACAACCGGTATTTTAGTTTTGGAGAAAACCAGTCTACCTAAAAACCCTGCCCATGGCAAATGACAATGAATTAAATCGATTTCATTATTTTTACAATATTCAATCACGCCTGAATACTGTTGCATTAATCTTATATTATCCTTTGCTTCAAAACATGTCACTCTCCCCCCAGTGTTTCTAATACTTTCCGCCATTTGATCTTTCCAGGGAAGAAAATAAATATAATGGAATTCGAATCTAGATGTGTCATGTATTTTTAAGGTTTCAGGCAATAACATTTCTGCCCCGCCCCTGCCTAAAGATTTTATTATATGAAGGATCTTTATTTTTTGCATTTAATCGCTCAGTATTAAAGTGCAAAAATACTTGAATAAGAAAGGATAACAAGATTTTAAGAAAAATTTATTAAAGGATACGGATTACGCGAACTAAAACGAATTGCACGGATTCAAAAATTTCATTAACTCCCCCTTCGAGGGTTGGGGGGCTAGAATCCCCAATTAACAAATCCCGAACTAACGAATCAATAACCCTGATGCAACTTTTCAATTTTACCCAACTTTCCTGCTAGTCCGTGCACAGTACCTAAGCCTACCAGGTATATTTTTTTTAGCTTTTCCGGCTCTTTAGATATTATCCTGTAAAAAGTACCCATAAACACATATATCATTCGGACAGCACCTTTCAGGTTAAGTGGAAAGATCCGGGTTCTGTAATATAAAGTATTACGGATGGTGTAATAATAATACCAGGAAGGTTTATTTCCGGTACGCTGATGTAAATGTTCTACAACGGCATTCCCACATCTATATGGTATGATCCCATTCTTCCTGATCATTCTATTCTGTAAATACTCTGTATCTTCTGCCCAGTAAAAAAAATCTTTGATAGGCAATCCTGCTTTTTCTACTATCTGCTTTGAGATCAAAACTCCCCACCACCCAAAGGCAATAACCTCTTCCCCTGTTTTTTTAAGAACTTTTGAAAAGATATAAGATTCTGTTTCTGTACAGTCCATTAAGGATTGGAGGCAACCCGGTTCCGGTATGATATCATCATCCATCAACCAAACAAAATCACTTTTGCTTTCCAGGAATTTTTTTAAGCCGTAATAAAAACCTCCCGCAGGCCCCACATTGTCGTAAATTTCAAAAGAGATTTTTGAAGGAAATTCCAAAGAAAATTTCTTTATAACCTCTAAAGTTAAACTCTCATTATCGTTTACTATAATATGAAGATGTTCAATTTTATAAATTGAAGATTTTAACACAGCAGTTAAGCATTGCTCCAGAATACTTGCTCTTTTATAAGTAACAACTACGGCAAATACCTTTTTATACATATCCTGACTTATGATTCAAGACTTCAAAATAGCGTTTGGCAAAACCTTGTGCAATTTGCTTATTCAGAAATTTATCAGAGATCATATTTTTGGCTGTTTTAACCCTATCGGCAATATTTTCATTCCCTGTTAAGATTTCCTCAAGATGCTCCTGAAATTTAGCCTGCTCATTTTTTTCTACAAGCCACCCGGTTTTACCCTGAACCACAACCTCGCCAATTCCGCCAACATTATAGGCTACTACCGGAATTTCACAATACATGGCCTCCAAAATAACGGCAGGCAATCCTTCTATCAAACTCGGTAAAACAAAAGCTTTGGAATTATTTAAAATATCTAGGACATCGCTCCTGTAGCCTAAAAAATGCACATTATTCTGAATTTGTAATTCTTCTACTTTTGACTTAATTTTCATCTCCAGATTACCTTTTCCCAATAAAAGAAGCTGGGTTTCGGGAAATTTCTCTAAGCTCTTATTGAAAATATTAATAAGCCCATCGTGATTTTTTTCGGGTACAAAACCCCCAATATGCGTTATGACAGGCCCCCTTTTAAAAATTTTCTGCAGATCTCCAGGAATTCCTTCTAATTCCTGTTCCTCTACTCCTATCTCTACAGTATTAATCTTTTTCTGTGGATAAGAAAAAGTTTTTATAAAATCCTTTTCACATTCCTTACTTACAGAAATTACATAAGCCACTTTTGACATATAAAAATTATTGAGTTGCCATTTTAATTTGGAAGTGATAAAATCTCCCATTTTATTCGCATTCCTGTACACCAATGGGTGTTTCCAGGAAAATAGTATTTTTGAACTCACAGCAAATTTTAGCGTATCGGCAGCGTTTGCCTGTATGATATCGGGTTTGAATTTCCGAATGATACTATTGAACTTTTTCCATCCATTAAGATCAAAAAATCTTTTTGAAAGCGGACGATCTAAAGAGATAAGCTTTCCTTTAAAAGGCAGTTCAGAATCTCCTTTAAAGATACTAACCACCAAAACTTCATGCCCCTGCTCTTTTAAATGATTAGAAAGTTGGCAGGCAAATATTTCAGCACCACGAAGTTGGGGTTTTTGTATAAGCTGGATAATCTTCAAAATTGAATTTTTTTATTAATATTTAATTTCAAGAATATCACAAACACTTTTCAATTCGTGGATCCAAGCTCCTTCTTTTTCAAACCAATTTTTGGAACTTTCCTCAAGTTTGAGCTTTAAATTTTCATCGGTTAAAAGGGTTTCCATCTTTTGGGCCAGGTTTTCAATATTTCCGGTATCGTACAATAGAAGATCTTCTTCGTCTGTAAATAACTCCGGTATTTCCCCTGCACGGGGAGCAATCACCGCTTTACCGGTAGCCTTGTATTCACGTAATTTTAAAGGTGAATAGTGAAAACCAGCAGCCGAACGAGCGCTTACTATGGCAATATCAAAATTACTAACAAAGCCAGGAATATCTGTGAACTTTTGTTTTCCGGTTAGAATAACTTTATTCTTTATTTTTTTTAATTCAATAAGCTTTTTAATGTCAGGCATTTGGTTGCCATCACCAATTAGCATTAAAACAGCCTTTGGATACTTTTTCTCAATTAAAATAAATGCTTCAATAATATGATCAATACCATGGAAATCTCGAAAACTTCCTATCCAACCAATTACCTTCTTTCCGCTAAGATTATATTCCAAAGCTATTTCTTTTCCTTCAACCCCCGGATTAAATAAAGTTGAATCTACCCTATTAGGCGTTACAATTACCTTATCTGGATCTACTCCTAAAGAAAGCACCTTTTCTTGTAATTCACTTGAAACACAACAAACCAGGTCTGATTCCTTTAAAGCTTTTGCTTCAAAATTATTTTCCATCCATTTCCCCCAGAAGGGTCTTTTAACGCCCCATTTTTCCGCTTCCCAAACCGCTAAGGCTTCAACAGAAGTAACCAAAGGTACTTTATATTTATCAGCTAATTTTCGTCCCGGCCCCGAAAAAAGATCATGTCTTTGCCATACCATTTTAACATTCTTGCCTTTTAAAGCGTCATTAACCTCAATAGGCCATATAGCCGGTTTAGAATTCTTTAACCTCCAGTCTTTATATGCAGTTATAAAGATTTCTGGTACAAGTTTTCTAATATTTTTTTTAGAAGAATTAGAAGAAGATTGTACCGATGAATTTTCATCGGTCCTTGGGAATAATCTTGATTCCCTGGGGTTAAATAAACCATCTGAAGTGGCTACAACAGCATTTCCCCACAATTGCTCTCCCGCTGCTGCCCAGCCCGATGCTGTTATCCAACCTGCTTCATTACCTTTCCATTCAGAACTGCCTCTGGGAATTATAAAGACTGATGTAAGGTTTTTATGTATCATAATTTAATTCTTCTGGTTTTTAATTATTTGTAGAAGCATTGGATCTAATATTACATGAGTATCCTTAGCTTTTATTTCATCCAAATTGCGTAAAAACTCTTTTAATTCCAAATCCGGATTATGAAGACCCTGGTCTCTAATATGTTCCTTATTTGCTTCCATATCTGTTAATTGATTTCGATAGTCTGCAGCATAAGGGGTTTTAAAAAATGTAAATCCTGTTATATAAACCTCTTTGCACTTTGAATTTAAAATTGTATTTAAAGCTGAAAAACCAACCGTTGGGATCCATTTATCAAAGTTCTTGGTATTTTTTTCAGAAAATGAGCGAGAAAGAATATAGGTTAAATTATCATTCAGGTTTCTTTTATAATAATTTAAATGCGTCCAAAGTCCTTTTGAATTAAAATTGGGGTTAACAATATAGTTTATCCCCTGCTTTGCGTAAAGCTCAAGATCTATTGGTCCACCACCGCTTTCTAAATTCTCGTAAAACGAGTGAAATAAAACATCAGTACGATTTCCTATAAACTTCGCTTTTTCAGCACTCCAGGAATGGGGGGCTTTATTAACCCTGACTATCAAATCAAATGAATCAATATAAGCTCCATTTTCCTTTTCAAAGGCAGAATCTGCTGCTCCAATCACAGCTACTCTTTTACCTTTAAACACATTTTCCGGATGGAAAATTTTTGTTGAAAAAAATAGCAACCAAAGTCCTTTTATAGTATTTAATAATTTCATTTTCAGGTAAAGCTTTCTATATACAAAGTTTTTAACTCTTTGAGCCGCTCATTATTATATCCGCCAAAATCAATATCATTACTTTCAGCAGCTTCATAATCATTGATAGAATCTCCTATCAAAATGGTATCATTTCGTTTATATTTATGTTTAATTAAAAGATTGTGCACCAATTCCTTTTTGGGAACCGGTGACCCATGTATTGAGATGAAATACCAGGAGATTTCAAGTCTTTCACATAAATAGTTCAGTTCCATTCCATCGGAACCTGAAACAATGTGCATATTGAATTTCCTGTAATTCTCCTTTATAAAATTCAAAGAATCCTTAATTAACAAAGGCGGTTGCACTAATTCCTTCTTCATTATTTTAGAAAATTTTTGCGCCCATTCCTTTACCTCTTCTTCCGAAACATTTTCACCTCTTATTTCCTCAAAAAAATGTCTAAATTTCACATAACGGGAAAGGCCCCCATTTTTTAAATGAAACTTCATAAGCGCCTGTACCTGGTCTTTTGGATAATTCTCTAAAACCAACTCGAATCCTTTGTTCCTTATAGGCATAGAATCCATAATGACTCCATCAAAATCCCAAAAAATATTTTTCTTATCCTTTAAATTTATCATATACTGCCTCTGCAATTTTAAAATCTTCTTCCCAATCTACATCTAAAGAAGTGAATTTATTCATCTCAAATAAGTAAGGATTCTTTCCTACCCTATCCCCATTCTTTTTATAAATCTCTTTGGGAGTTATAAAAACAGCACTATTAATCTCGTACAGCATTTCTAGGTCCTGGGTTTTGGGCCAACGCTCATCACCTATTCTATTAATAATATCATTACGTTCTTTTTTCCATAAAAAGTTTTGAAAACCTGTTACAGACATCAAAGAATCAAAACCCTTTTCCAGACCTTCATAATAGGTTTTTATACTATCTGAATAAATCTCAGTATCAACCATGGGTGAGGTAACATGGGTCCAAAGAACATGCTCGCTGTTTATTATGTTTGGAACATAGGCAATTAAATCACTTAAACTGGTAGTACTTAATGCTAAGGCATCGGGACGAACTTCAATTTTAAGTTTCGGGAAATCACTTTCAAAATTCCTGGCTACCGCTAAAGATTCTTCATCATTTGTTGAAAGCACAACCTCATCCACATCTAACTTAGCTAACTGTTTTAACTTTAATTCCAGCAAGCCTCCGTCAAAATTTGAAAATTTTCGTGTATTCTTATTTTTAACTCGTTCACTACCCTTCCGGGTGGGCAAAAAAACTGATATAGACATAATCTTAAATTAAAGCAAATACAGATTGAGGTTCTAGGCTATCATACAAAGTTGGGGTAATAGCAATAGGGGTGTAATTACCGTTTTCCTTAAGACGTTCAAAAATATATTCGTTTTCATTAAATAATTCCAGTTCCTGGGCTTTAATTTCTCCCGAATATCCATCATACCCTGCAAAATAGAATTTTTCAACCCCTAACTTAAGCGCAGTTTCTATTGCTAAAGAGGTAACCGATTCATGAAATTTATCGGTAAAGCTTATTTCCTGAAGCTGAAATGCCACATCTTCTAAACTTTCCGGTATATAAGTACCCATGGTTCTTGGATAAGGTGGTAGCACTACAAGTTTGTCTTTTATATTCATCTCGCTGTAACTATCTTCAAGGCGATGACCTTCATTCCCGGCCAGACAATGTATTTGAAGTTTATGAACATCTTTAAATTCCTGAGAATTCTTTGAACTGGAATGGATAAGACAGATATCCTCTTGTTTATCTATAAATTCATTAATGGCTTTAGCATGTTTCTTGCCACTAGGACCGCCACCAATTATTAAGGCTAATTTAAACTTTTTCTCTTCCTCCAAATTCTTTAGATCAATGTTGTCTTCAATTCCTTTTGATTGATTTGAAAGGGCCCGTATTATACTGTTTAAAGAATAAAAACGTTTGGTAACCCAAGACATTACCTCCTTTTGAGGAAGCGAATTTGCTCCAGAAACCATATAAGGTAGGTTGGTTCCCCACCCATACTCCTTCTGCATAGCTTCAAATGGATCTACCACTTTGCTCAAAGCATTGAAATCAAGATCAAGTTCTCCTTTTCCGTTAAGCGCAGTCAACAATAATTCTGTCTGCAAATTTCCGGCTCCACGCCCCATTCCTGTTACAGTTGTATCCACAATAGAAACACCACAATCAATAGCAGTTAAAGTGTTCACCAAGGCTAATTGTAAATTATTATGGCCGTGAAAACCTATCTTTGTATCAGTTTGATTTCTAACTATATCAAAGGTTTTTCTCACATCTTCAGGGTAAACCCCTCCAAAAGAATCAACCATATAGAAATAATCAACAATTCCGTTAATTTCCTTAATTTGCCCAAGGAATTCCTTTTCATTCTCCCAGTTAGACATATACATTACGTTAAACCCAACCTCAAAACCAAGTTTTTTTACAGCTTCTGCAAGACTCAGTGCTCTTTTAAAATTTTTAGGATCTATGGCTATTCTAACCATAGTAATATAGCCCACACAAGGTTCCAGTAAATCAGGAACATGTTCTGCCCGTACATCTTTTTCATTTAAGATAATAACCAGCTTTTTTGAACTATTTATTTTGGCATCTTCCAGTACATATTGCGGGCAATAAAAATATTCCCCCAGGTAAGAGTTCATTGAATTTGAACGATAACCAATTTCCAGGTAATCAATAGGAAGATTATTAAATGCATCAAAATATGCTTTTACTAGTTCTCTATCAAAATCCCAGTTAGTATAATAACCTCCATCCCTAAGTGTACAATCAAGTAATTTCATTTTATTTTATTTTTTTGTAGATATACTCTAATATGTAATAACCACAATTATTTTAATTTTATTTTTCAATCTTTGATTCGTAAAATATCGTTTTTAATTCAATTACCCCCCTATAATTATATGATTTGAACATATTACACCTCAATGCTATAGTTTCAGTTTATAAGAAAATAATCTAACATTTATTAAAACAAATAATTTACCGCCTATTTCTTGAAACATAAAGGCTTGGCATGTAGCACTCAAAATAATAAAAAATACAAATATAGTTTTTTGAAAGAATAAGAACTACCTATTAACTATTTGGCTGTCGGTGTCATACCCTGTAATTCTATCATATGTTTGAAAACTTCAGATTTCCTGGCCAATTCATCAAAACTTCCCATGTTTTCTATCTTCCCTTCCTTTAACACTACTATTTTATCGGCATTTTTTACAGTAGCCAGCCTATGAGCTATCATAATGATTGTATACTGTCCTTTTAACCTATCAATATTTGATTGTATTGCAGCTTCTGTTTCCCCATCGAGAGCTGAAGTGGCTTCATCCATAAATAGAAAATCCACATCTTTATATAGTTCCCTAGCTATAGACAATCGCTGTTTTTGTCCCCCACTTATATTGATTCCATTATTCCCCAGTAATTCGTCTTCCCGATCTTTAAGAGTATTAACAAAATCGTATAGAGCTGATTTCTTTATAGCCTCATTAAACTTCTTCAAGTTTTCTTCATTCTTCTCAGCCCAAAAGGTTATGTTATTAAATACGCTGTCATTAAAAATAGGAGCTTCCTGAGCAATATAACCAATCCTTTTCCTGTAAGAAATTAGATCTAATTCATTTAAGGATTTTTCATCTATAAAGACTTCTCCTTTCTCAGGCAACAGCAGACCAGATAGGATATTCATGAGTGTAGATTTACCAGAACCGCTCTCCCCTACTATCGCAATGCTTTCATTTTTGTTTATCTCAAAATTTAACCCAGATAAAATTGGAGTATCACCAAATTTAAAATGAATGTTATTAATTTTAATTTTTTCTTGAAATCCATCGAACTTAATATCTCCGTTCCTGTCTTTATTTCTTTTTAATTCCCGGGTAAAATTTGTCATATTTTCCATGGAACCAGAAACTCCAAGAAATCGGTTCCATTGTTCCTGAAGCGCTAATAAAAAGGTTAAGGATCTATATAAAAATAAAAGACTTAAAATTATTAAGCCAATATCCGAATTAAAATAACTTACCTGAATTAAAATAGCAACAACCACAACTAGTATAGTAAGTGGCTCCCTAAGTGCTTTCAAAGTAGAATCTACCAATCCAAGCTTTTTTTGAACTTCTTCTAATTCAGTAATATTTTGCTTTAATTTATTTCCATACCTGTAATTTAAACCTGAGGCCTTTAAATATTTAAAGTTAGCAACATGTTGAATTAACAAGCTTTGAAAACGATGGGCACTTTTGGTGTATGTTTTAGATAAACTTTTCGTTTTCCTAAACAACCATTTAAACAAAATATTAGTTAAAAAGCCTCCTATAGCAACAATAATTGCAAACCTGGCATTTGCAGCAAAAGCAAAAGCTACGTAAACAAAAACTAAAACCCCGTATTCTATAGCTTTAAAATAACTTTGATAGGCTATGTTAACACGCCCAACTTCTCCACTAAAAGTGTTTTGAATTTTACCTACATCAGATTTTACGAATTCACTAAACTTAAAAGTATTTAATAATCTAATATTACTAATCCTTATCTCCCTTATAAACAATTGTTGATATGTTACGCGAGCATAACCTTCTACAAAGGCAACCACTCCCTTAAAACAAAAGAATGTAAGAATTATTAAAAGTGTGTTTTGAATATTAAGAGTAATACCGATACTGCTTAAGAACTCCGGTAAAAAACTCAGGTTACCCAAGCCTTCACTCGGTACATCTTGTGGACCCGAAGTAGACATTTTTAATAGTGGAATAAACATCGCTAGTCCAAATCCATCTAAAACACCTCTTAAAAAACTTAAACCAAAAGCTATAAGAATTCTATAACGAAGGTAGGAGTAGAAATAAAAGAAATATTGAAAATTATTCTTAATTATTTTTTTAAATTTATCCATTAACTATTTTTAAGCGGTTAAGATAATTTTAGTCCTTTTCTAAAGAAATAAAATTTACGGCGTAAACCAATGATCTGCTTTTTTATAAGGTTTTTAATGTTATAATCAGGAAATTTATAATCTTTAAATTCAGATATTTTTAAGTATTTTAAGTACTCATTTTTTTTCGGATGAAAAGACATATATAACCAGGGTTTTTCAGGACCGCTATAGTGTACTAGAAAAGAAAGATCCTTCCGATAAACTTCCATTTTTTTATAAATTTTTTCCTCTCCCTGTATTAGGATTCTATTTAAAATACGCGGATTCCACAGCGGTGAAATTTCTTTCCAATTTCCCTTAATCACGTAGTTAAAGGCATCCTGATCATGGTAAGGTGTTAAATCCCACTTTTCGAAAGCAAAATCTAAAGATCTTTTAGAGATTTCATCATTACGCCATTTAATCAAATTAACAAGCATAACGCCTGTATTGAAGTATTGGTATGCTTTAATTCCAAGAACATTTTTAGCTTCTTGAGAAAAGTTTTCGAAAACCTGATCTTTTACTGCTCCAACATAATTATCACCCAAATCTATATCAAAAATTATAGCAGGGTCTTTTTCTAATATTATATCTGCATCAAAAAAAACAACTTTGTGCACATCAGGAGGAATAAGATTGTAAATTAAGACTTTATCATAAATCGAAGCATTAAGATGTTCACTTTTTGCTTTTAACTTGTTAGATATGCCAAAGTCACATTTTATTAATTGATAGCTTATATTTTGAGGTAAATAATTACCAAGACTGATTTCTAACTTTTTAAGGGATAATTCATCACAATTCGCGTAAAAAATAATAACCTCATATTCCCGATCTTTGGTAACCACATCCTTTAGTGACATAAGCATTAAGCACGCATGTTGTATATAAAATCCGTCGGCGTATGTAATTATATTAACTTTCTCCATTTAAGTTTCCTTTAATAACAATTTCAGTGTTTCTCTATAATCCACCTCTTTGTTCAAAATAGAATTTTGCCCTCTTTCTAAATAAATTCTAATTTTATTTTTTATAATCTGTGGATCACGTTCAATACACGGAAATGCCCAACCTTCCTCAATTAGGTTTTCATAAAAATTTATTCCTGTTTCACTTAGTATCAGAGAAAATCGATGCATTATGGCCGCTTCGGTTATAGAGCCAGATGAAAAAGATATATGTAAATCACATTCACGAAGAACCACAGGAAGTGGAGCCTTACTGGAATAATCAAACGTAATACTGTCTAATATTCCAAAATTACTTAATTTATCTAATACACCTTTTTTTTCTTCGCCTGTCATTCTAGGATGAAAACGTAACCACCATTCAAATTCCTCTGTTGTTTCCGCTATTATTTTATATAAGTATGAAGGAATGATATCATTTATGGGCTGGAGGGTAAACAATATAACTGGTCTTTTCTTGTTTATGCTTTTCTTATTATTCTCTTTTTTACCAAGCAATCCAATCCAGGGATTTCCGCCTAACAAAACATTATGAGGTGTTTTTTTCGCCCAGTTATTTATATTTTTATAATCCGAATCACTCCAAACCCAAAAAATATCGGGCAATAAGTTATAACCTTCAGCTGGTATTTTATTAAAAAAATAAGCTGGGTGAGCTTTTCCCATACCACCGTGCTGGAGGTCTATACTGGTAACTCCAAGTTTTCGAGCCGCAAGGTTTAGCCCATATATTGCATCAGAATAGTATACTAAACCTAAAACATACCTAGGGTTAGTAAGCTTTATAATTTTAGTATACACCTTTTCCCAGGATTTTATAGAAAGTATGATCCTAATTAATCTATTTTTATTATAGCCAGCATCTAAATTCGTTTTTACGTATACATTTTCTAAAAATTCATCAAACCTAGCAAGTTGCTTTAACTCCTCAACATATTTATTTTTATTTTTTGAGCTGGAGTATAATGCCAGCATACATTGAATATCTACAATACGCTCAGGACGATAAGCCCGCTCTTTTTTAACCTCTGGATATTCTAAAAGATAAGATTTTTCTCCCTGTTCTTCCAAATAATCCATTAAAGGCTCAATAAACCTATTAAACTCTCTATCCTTATAGAAAATACGTTGTTGATAGCTACTGCTAAAAAGAAAGTTTGCTTTTTCCAGTTTCAGTCGTTTTACATAAATCCAAGCTTTTATAAGTTTTTTTATTTTTTTATAAGCTCTAATATATATTGGGGAAATTTGTTGATTTTTTCCGCCATTCTCAACCAGAATTGTAAAAAAAATACTTTTCTTAAGGATAGGCCAAATATTAATTCCTCCAATAATCCAGGTTTCTACTGGGTATTCTTCTGCCCATTGCGCAAAGTAATTTGACAAAACGGTATGGTCAATTTTATTCTTTTCCATGCTCCACCAAGTCTAAACTAAAAGCTGTACCCTTCTCCACGTTTTTATCAACTTTTTTTCCCAGAACTTCTTTAAAATACTTAGGATGCAATCCAAAGCCCGGTCTTATGCTTCTTAAATTTTTTTCTGTAATAAGCTGTCCAGCTTTAATATCTTCTACTACATAAAGGGAACGACTAAAATCTTTTCCTTTCTTTTGTTTTTCAGTCAAAGTATAGTCAACTTTACCAAGTGCTTTTTCTGCCTCTCTTACCGCTTTAACCATTTCGGTAAATTCTTTTTCATCCATAGAAAAAGAAGCATCTGGACCACCAATAGATTTATCTAAAATGAAATGTTTTTCTATAATTTTAGCACCCATTGCAGTTGCAACAATAGGCACTGTACTTCCCATGGTATGATCTGACAAACCGGAAATAACATTATAGCGTTCCGCAAGGTCTTTGACCATCACCATATTAGCTTCTTCTATTGGGGCTGGATAGGACGAAGTACATTTTAACAAGGCGATATCACTATTCCCCATTCTTTTACAGGCATCTAGAGCAAGTTCGATATCTTCCTGTTCAGCTATACCGGTAGAAATAATAACCGGTTTTCCTTGAGAAGCTACATACTCTATTAGCGGGATATCGGTGATTTCAAAAGAAGCTATTTTATAAGCAGGTACGTCTAAACCTTCAAGAAAATCTACCGCTGTTTTATCAAAGGGGGAAGAAAAACAAATTAAACCTTCTTCACTCGCAACTTTAAATAATTTTTTATGCCATTCCCAGGGTGTATGGGCTTCCTGATAAAGTTTATATAAATTCTTACCTTCCCAAATGGTTCCCTTTATCGTGAAATCTTCTTTACTGGAATCAATTGTCATCGTATCAGCAGTATAAGTCTGGAGTTTAATACAGTCTGCGCCCGCTCTTTTAGCTGCCTTAATTGTTTTTAAAGCAGTTTCCAAACTACCATTATGATTGGCTGAAAGTTCTGCAATTATAAAAACTGAAGACCTCTTTCCTAATTCTCTATTTCCTATCTTCATTTTATTCTTTTTTGATATTTTAATTTTGAACCCTTTTCAAGCTCTTCAAATAAAAGTTTTTCAAATATTTTAATCGATGCCATATTTTCTTTTAAAACATATCCATAAACCATATTAATCTCGGGCCGGTTCTCTTTTAAAAACTTTATCCCATTTTCCAGCAAGTAAGTTCCTAGCCCTTTTCCTGTAAAATTTGGATCTAATAAATAATTTATTTTTGCTATTTGCTTTTCCTCTATATCAAACCTGATAGATCCAGCACATATGCCATTGACTTTAAGAATATAGTATTCGCAATTTGAATTTTCTATTTTAGATAAAAACCAAAATGCATGGTCTTTCAAAGAAATTTGTTGTTTATTAAATGAAAAGGCTCTTATACTAACATTATTTACCCAGCCAAATGTCAGGTTTAAATCTGATTCTGTAGCAAATCGTAATTCATTATTTTTATTCATTTTAGAATGAATCTTAACACTAATAAATTTACTGTTAAAATAACAATGTTCCTTTAATTCAGATTCCAGCGCAAAGCAGGATTTTTCTAAAGCAGAATAAAGCAAAGGTCTTAAATCATAAGCATAGGTAAATATTTTATGTAGCCCTAATTCCTTGAAAGCAACTTCTTCTATTAATTCTAGAAAATTAATCCAGTAAAGTTCGAAATAATCTTCCTCAAGGCTTGTGTTCATTATAAAAGATATTTCAGCATTCTTATCTACCCAGTTAATATGAACTAGGGCTCCATAACCAATGCATTCATCACCTTTTAAAAAAGAAAATAAAATTTGATTTGGTTTTTCCTGATCAAATAAATTAGATATTACATCATTAAAATATTCATCCTGATTTTCTTTGGTTAAAATCTCATTCTGTCGCAAATGATACATTTGTTCATTGCGCCATTTCATAATAGCGTAACGATCTTCCATTCTTATAGGTACAATAGCATATTCGCCAGAAGTAAATTTTTGTTGGTCTAAGACTTTATAGGATTTCATTTTTCAAATTAATTCTGAGGATTTCGAATAAAATATTTCGCCATTTCTAAATCCTCATATTCATCGATATCTATAGCTTTGATCCAGTGAACAGGAAAAAATGAATAGTTCACTCCATAGAACGTTTCTGTTTTAAAAAGCTCATCTTTTTTTGCTATCCAGATAGCGCCAGTAGGACAATATAGATCTGGCTGATCCTGCGATCTTTTCATTCTCTCCTTTTCCTCAAAGACCGGAGTAGCTTTTCCGCTATTATCCAATTTATGAGCCCACCAGGGATTCATCCAACCATATTTGAAACAACTAATTTGAAAATCTAAATTCTTTTGAAAGAAATTTTCAATAGCCTCATCGATGTCGTTACTATCTCTTAACGGACAATTAGCCATTAATTGCACTACTACTTCCTGTTTTTCCAGACCACTTTCTTCCCACTGTTTAAGTGCTCTAACAGTTGCCAAACTTATGGGAGAATGGTCATCTGCATTAGCATTTCTTAAAAAAGGAACCTTGGCACCATAATCTTTTCCTATCTCCGCTATTTCTTCATCGTCGGTGCTCACTAAAACTTCATCAATATATTTTGATTTCAACGCTGCTTCTATAGTCCAGGCTATCATTGGCTTACCATTAAGATTGACTATATTTTTTTTTGGAATCCTTTTAGAGCCACCTCTTGCAGGGATAACAGCAATTATTTTTTTATTTACCAAATTGTCCATCCTCCATCAACTTTTAAATTTTGACCAGTCATATCTTTAGAGCTTTTTGAAATTAAAAAATCAACAGGACCTATCACGTCTTCTTCCTCAAGCATTCTCTGTTGTGGAGTAAGGTTTTTATATCTATTCTCAAAATTCTTGTCAGTTCTACCTTTTACACCTCCAAAACTTACACAATTAACTCTAATTTCAGGAGCCAAACGTACCGCAAGCTCCTTGGTAAGGTGAATTTGAGCTGCTTTGGAAACTCCATAATGAATGGCAGAGGAATTTTCGAAATCATCATAAAGCGCCGGTGTAGGTGCCACCACCCCATACATAGATGAGATAAAAACAATATTCTCTAACTTATGAGCCATTTGATTTTTAACAGCCATGGATAGCTGATATGGAAAAACTACATCCATATAAAATTCTCCTGAAAAATTTTCACTGGATATTGTTTTATCCTCTTCCATTTTTAGAAAATTTAATGAACGTGCGTTATGGATTATATCAGTTAGTAAAATATTTTTGCCTTTTAAATATTCTATTATAATATTTACTGCATCTTCTGTATTAAAATCAACCTCAATCACTTTTAAAGCGTTAAGATTATAATCATCTAATTCCTTTTGCTTATTATTAAAAAAACGTTCCTTATTTGTTGTAGTAGTAATAACTGTAAATTCCTTTTTTAAAAAGTGTTTTACCAGCTGAAATCCTACTTTTCCGCTACCTCCTGTGATTAAAATATTTTTCATCTTCTTCCTTCTTCCAGGATTTTAATTATTTCTAATGTTTCTTCCCTATTAATATTTTTCTCTTTGCCATGTATCACATTTACAAACCTATGAAGGGATTTTTTAAAACATGTGAAAGAATCTTTAAATTGTTTTTCTACAGAACCCTTTTCCCCATAAAATTTCAGGTTTACTGGGACTGGCACATTTCCAGTTACTTTAAGATAAGCAGAAACATTCTCCCACTTAACCATACAATTAGCCACTGCATCAGTATGCATATTTTTAACTTCCAATAATTTCCCTCTATATGGAATGCGGGCTACAATGGGTTCAATAAGATGAATAGCATAAGTATCCCACTTTTTAGGTATAGCTGCTTCAATATGCACTATTTTCCCTATCTCTTCCTTTTCAAGCTTCGTTAAATTTAATTCCTCGGCAAAACGAATGGAAGAACAAGAAAAAATCTGATTTTCATATTGCTGTTCTTTTAATATTTCTTCAGCTTCTTCCACCGATAAAGCCAATGGTTTATCAATAAAAACAGGAAGACCGGCTTTTATAAAAGGGAGTGCCATTTTGAAATGATTTTCTGCATCGTCACGAGCTAAAAGTACAGCATCAACCTTCCCGATTAATTCCTCTGGTTTTTCAACAATATTTTCGATTTTAGAAGCAGCAGCAATATGTTTAGAAATCGTTATATCCTGAGTCCATATATGAGTTACAGTTCCCAATTCACTTAAACCATCTCTAGGAAAGTTTTGTTGAGATAAATAATCAGGGATCGCAGGGAAAGGGCAATCCTGCATTGGTATTTTGTTATAACCATTAAAGATAGCACTCCAGGAATAAGGGTGTCCATTCCCTTCACTCATACCCATTACTCCAATTTTTAATTTTTTGGCCATAGAGAAGGAATTAAAAGGTTTTCACTTATTTTATTTTTTAGCTCTGGCAAAGATGAAGCTATTTCTAAACTTTCTATATTTTGCACCAGTTGACTTTCATTTTCTACTCCGATAATTACTTTATCTATATATGATTTTTCTAGTACAAATTTTAAAAGTGCTCCGTTTAATGGTTTCTCATCCTGTAGATTAGTAATTATGGGTTTCACTTCATTAAAAAAATCATCTAGCTGCTGCGGATCCATAAAAAATAAACCTTGCAAAAAAGCTGATCTCGTATGAATCTCACAACCTTTATTTTTAAGTTCTTTTACAGCCGTTTCAAATCTTCTGTCAAAATAATTAAAAGGTACCTGAACCAAATCAGGAAAAAATTTTTTATCCAATAGTTGTGCTAATTCTTCCGGTTGGTTAAGTGAAAAACCAATTTTTTGAACTTTACCCTTTTCTTTAAACTTTTGCAACTCTTCCCATTGTCCAAGATCCTTTAAAATCTCACCGGGACGATGAGCCAAATACCCATATAAAGAATTAAGGCCTAAAATTTTTAGGCTATTGTCAAGTTGAATTGAGATTGATTCATTATGAGGTGGCATAAACTTAGAAATCATTTTAAAAGAAGACAGGTCGTTTTGGCCAAGGACATTCTCAGAATTTCCGTAGGCACTTGCCGAATCTAGAACTTCTACCTTATAAGCTTTAGCAGTTTCAAGTATTTTTCCAACTTCATTTGACGCAGTTTGGCCGGCATTATTAGATATCCCATAAGGGAGACCAAACTGGACCGTTCCTAAACCTAGTTTTTCACTGATCTTCATAAAATGAATTAATCTTCTCAATTACAAATTCCTGTTCAGCCTCGTTTAGAGTAGGAAACATTGGTAAGCTTATACAATTTTTGTAATACTGTTCTGCTAAGGGCAAATCACCTTCCTGCCATCCCAAATCACGGTAATAGGGCATTAAATGACATGGTATATAATGAATTTGCGCGAAAATTTTATGTTCTCTCAAATAGTTATAAAGTCCTAGCCTATTCTCAACCTCAAGAATATATAAATGATAAGCGTGCCCTTCAATTACTCCGGATTGTCCTTTTATAAAATCTTTATTTTCAAAAGCTTCCTGATATTTCGCAGCTAAGGCCCGACGTTTCTCTATCCCCTCATCTGCCCTTTTTAGCTGACTGGTTCCCAATGCCGCCTGAAAATCTGTTAATCGGTAGTTATACCCTAAATCTTGCATTTCCATATACCATTCAGGATAGTCTTGAGAATCGAGTATTGAGAATTGAGTATCACTAAGACCAGAAGCAAAGGCCGGGGTATTTTTATATTTATTTTCATCCTTTACAATACCATGAGTTCTTAACTGAAGTAGTTTCTCATATAGCTTCTCATCATTGGTGGTGATCATTCCTCCTTCACCGCTGGCAATGTGCTTTACCGGGTGAAAAGAATAAATAGCGAGATCGGCAAAGTTACCATTCCCGCAAAATTGCTTTTGATTTTTAGAATCATTAAAAAAACCTCCGGGTGCATGGCAGGAGTCTTCTATAATCCATAGATCATATTCATCTGCAAGTTTCCTAAACGCCTCCAGGTCTACTGCTCTTCCCGAAAAATCTACGGGAATAATACCTTTATAAGTTCCATTGGGAGAAGCCTCTAAAAGCTCCCTAACTTTTTTTATATCAAGAAGGTAAGTTTCAGGATTTATATCTAAAAAAACTATTTCCCCTCCACAATAGCGTACACAATTGGCTGAGGCGGCAAAAGTAATTGGAGTGGTAATTACCTTATCGCCTTCCTGAACGTTTAATGCCATTGCACAAAGATGCAAAGCAGCGGTACCGTTTGATACTGCAACTGCATAGTTGCTTCCTACATAATTTGCAAAAGCTTCTTCAAATTCTGCGATACGAGGTCCCTGGGTTAGATAGTCTGACTTTAGGGTTTCAACTACTGTCTGAATGTCCTCTTCGGTAATATTTTGACGACCGTATGGAATTGGGTTATTCATAAACTATACTTCAAAATTTGGATCCACATGTTCTTTGATTAAATTTCTGAGATCCTCTATAGATTCCCACTCTTCGTTTTTCCCGGAATTATATTGAAAACCAGAAGCCACTTTCTTAGCATTAAATTTCTGGATAAAATCTTCTAATTTCCATTTATGGGTAGCTGGTAAAATAGTGTAATATTTTCCTAGATCATAAGTATAATAAGAATCTGAATCGGTAATCATTTCTTCGTGAATTTTCTCTCCCGGCCTAATTCCTACCACAGGTTTTTTACAATCAGGACCAATAGCCTCTGCGATATCCATAATTTTATATGAAGGAATTTTAGGCACGAAAATTTCACCTCCCCAGGCGTTTTCCAAAGCGTGCATCACCATATCTACACCTCCCTGAAGGGAGATATTAAATCGAGTCATAGTTGGATCTGTTATAGGTAATACTCCTTCTTTTTTCTTTTTTAGAAAAAATGGAATTACAGAACCATTTGAGCCCATAACATTCCCATAACGCACTACAGAAAATTTGATTGGATTCCAACCGGTAATATTATTAGCAGCTACAAATAATTTATCCGAAGCTAATTTGGTAGCGCCGTATAAATTAATAGGCGCAGCAGCTTTATCTGTTGAAAGTGCTACGACACGTTCTACACTTGTTTCAAGACAGGCATTTATAATGTTTTCGGCACCCATAATGTTTGTTTTTACACATTCCATAGGGTTGTATTCCGCTATTGGCACGTGTTTCATGGCTGCAGCATGAATCACATAATCAATTCCCTTTAAGGCTCTTTTCACCCTAGCTTCATCCCTCACATCTCCTATAAAAAAACGAATTTGAGGAAATTGAGAGGCGGGATAATCCTGCGCCATCTCAAATTGCTTTTGTTCATCCCGGGAGAATATAACGAGCTTTCTCACTTTAGGGAAATTCTTTAGTATATGCGAGGTTAAAGCTTTTCCAAGCGAGCCGGTTCCACCGGTAATTAAAATTGATTTATCTTCTAAATTCTGCATATCTTGCTGTTTCAATGAATGATGAAATACTATGAATTATAATTTTAGTCAAGTTGGCAAAGATATAAGATAGATAGGCAATTTATTATTTTACAATCTTAAATATTTCTAAAAAACCAAAATAATAATTTAGTTTTTTTAAATTTATCCATTTAAAGTTAAGAATTAAATAATACTTTATAATGACATATAATCTTGATGAAAATTGGATTGCTAATGATATTAACTCTATTCCTGATTTTATTATTGGAGGATCAATGAAATCAGGAACAACCACGCTTCATCAAATACTTGCTGGGCATCCAAATGTTTTTATTCCAGAGAAAGAGATTCGTTTTTTTGATACAGACAATATCCTCCAACATCCAAATTTTCATTCCTTCAATCCTAAAAATCAAAAATGGAGTGATACAATTCAAGGGAACGAATTGAAAAAAGCCTGGAAATGGTACCAAAACCTATATGAAGATCAAAAAACAATGTTAAAAGGAGAGGATTCTACCTCATATTTAGCATCTGAAATTGCCGCGGATAGAATATCCAGGCAGAACAAGAAGATAAAATTAATATTTCTTTTAAGACAACCTACCTTACGGGCATATTCCCAATATTACCACATGCTTAGACGGGATTCAGCAATGTGGAGTTTCGAAGATACTTTAAAATTCAACCCCTATAGTGTTCTTTACCGTAGTTTATACAAAACACAACTGGAATATTATTATTCTCTATTCCCTGAAGATCAAATTAAAGTTATTTTATTCGAGGATTTAATCAAAAACCCTAAATGCGTCATAAAAGATTTATCAATCTTTCTTAATTTAGACTACGCTCAGTTTCCAGACGAAATATTTGATATGCATGCTAATAAAGCTAAATTACCAAGATTTCCTAGGCTGCAATTGCATAAAAATAAAATTATTGGAAATTTAAGTCCTAGATATATTAACAAGAGCCAGTCTAAAAGTAAACAGTTAATAACAGAAAAGGTCTTTGAAAAATTTTTTAATAGAATTAATCCTAAAATAAATAAAAAAGCTCCTAGAATCAACCCATCGACTAAAGAATATTTAGATAAATTCTTTTATCGGGAATTAAATGGCATCGACGAACTAACAGGCTTAAACATAATGAAAAGATGGTTTGATAAGTAAAAAACTACCTCGGGACAAGCCCACGAGGCATTAAATATATTTTTTTGATTTCCAGACAAGCCTCGGGGGCATTTAAGCAATTTTAAACATTCTTGAAATTATATTTCTAAAAAAACCTGACAGGAAATGTAATTGTATCAGCCATTAATTTCTGAAAGAAATTCAGCCGCTCTCCACTGATTATCTAAGTAAATGGGTTAGCTAACTGGTTTAATTCTGTTAATATTGCCAAATAACATATTATCGAGATTAGATTTCACTAAGTCTTTGCCTAATATCGTATTCCTAGATAAGAAAGCCAAGATAATTTCGATATATAATTTTTCAAGATTATCATAATAGGCACAGTAACGACTTTCTTTTTTCATTCTTGAAATGCTCAAGCCAAATGTTTTCCAAACACTATTCAAAAGAATCATATAAGAGAAAGATTAGTATGTTTAGTTATATTCCTTTTTGGGGGGAGTATTATAGGGATCCTTTGCTACTCTTCTTTTTCTCGTTTTCATTCTTGAAAAAATGACTCCTTTAGGATTTCGGATTAAATGAATAACTAATTGATTAGAACCATATAACTCATTGAATTGTTTTATTTGATTAAAGCCTTTAGATAAATCTATTAATAAATTTGATTTAGCTCTCAAACTCTCCTAGGAAAAATGATCCATCATAACCGTTTAAAAGTTTTCCCAGAAAAGTGGTTCCACTTCTGTCATAGGCAATGATTGATAAAACCTGATTATCCATAATTTTACCTTTAAACAATCATCCCTGCCGCAACGGTTTCGTTCGTGTTTTCATCTATTAAAATAATGCTACCCGTATTGCGGTTATCCCGATAAGGATCCAGCATTAACC
This sequence comes from Salegentibacter salegens, assembly GCF_900142975.1. NCBI lineage: Bacteria > Pseudomonadati > Bacteroidota > Flavobacteriia > Flavobacteriales > Flavobacteriaceae > Salegentibacter > Salegentibacter salegens. The sequence goes on along the minus strand of NZ_LT670848.1, from coordinate 81,837 downwards.
TTCTGGTAGTTCTAATTTTCACCCTGGCGATATCGTTCATTTCTAAATTGAAATCTTCACTATTTCTTTCGAAAGTGTTAATATCCATTTTATAAACTACTTGCTTTATCATTGCCCGCTCTTCATTAGAGGTATGCATGATTGTATATTTAGCACGCGGTTTTATAGCCTCATTATTTAACCAACATAACATCACATCAAATTCCTGTTCTTGTTCAGGTTGATTGTTCTTTTTAACGATCATATTTCCCCTGCTTACATCAATATCATCTTCAAGGGTCATTGATATACTCATCGGGGCATAAGCTTCTTCTACTTGCTGTTCTCCGGCATTGATCGATTTAATTTTCGATTGAAAGCCTGAAGGCAATACAGCCACCTCGTCTCCTACCCTATATATACCGCTTGCTATTCTTCCAGCATAACCGCGATAATCTCTAAAATCGTCGCTTTGAGGTCGTAATACCGTTTGTACCGGAAATCGAGCATCTATCTTATTAATATCGCTACTTATATGAAGATTTTCTAAAGTACTTAATAAAGTTCCTTCCTGGTACCAGTCCATATTTTTAGATCGGTTCACCACGTTATCACCTAATAAAGCGCTAATTGGAATAAACCTAACATCTTTCATCAAGAGTTTTGACGCAAATTCCTCAAACTGAGTGACAATTTTATTATATACTTCTTCAGAATAATCTACCAAATCCATTTTATTAATACATACCACTAAATGAGGGATATTTAATAAAGAAGCAATAAAGGAATGTCTTTTGGTTTGCTCAATTACCCCGTGCCTGGCATCAATCAGAATAACTGCCGCATTTGCTGTAGAAGCCCCGGTTACCATATTACGGGTGTATTGAATATGCCCCGGGGTATCGGCTATAATAAATTTACGTTTGGGCGTGGTAAAATAACGGTAGGCAACATCTATGGTTATTCCCTGCTCTCTTTCATCCTTAAGCCCGTCAGTAAAAAGAGCCAGATCTACCCCATCATGTCCTTTTTTAGCACTTGTTGCCGTTATTGAATCAAGTTGATCTTCAAAAATAGACTTCGAATCGAATAAAAGCCTTCCTATTAAAGTACTTTTTCCGTCGTCTACGGAGCCTGCTGTGGTAAATCTTAGTAGTTGATTGTTATTTATCTCCATATTGAATTTTGTTTTTGAACGTCATATAGAACTTGTTTCAGTATTCACATGATAGACCATGAAAAAAGTTCAGGGTGACGTTTCCTAGAAATATCCTTGTTTTTTACGATCCTCCATTGCTGTTTCTGAACGTTTATCATCTGAGCGATCTCCCCTTTCGGTTTTACGCATTGCAGAAACTTCCAGTACGATTTTCTCAAGAGTATCTGCATCAGATTCTATTCCGCCGGTAATGGTGATATCGCCTAATGTTCTAAACCTAATTTTCTTTTTCTCTATATTTTCACCTTCTTCAAGTTTTAGGTATTCTGAAACAGGGATCCAGGAATTACTGCGGAAAACCACTTCTCTTTCGTGAGCAAAGTACAAGGAAGGAATGCTAATATTTTCCCGTTTAATATAGTTCCATACATCCATTTCGGTCCAGTTACTAATTGGAAAAGCCCTGAAATGCTCGCCTTCAAAGTGCTTTCCGTTTAACAGATTCCATAGTTCTGGCCTCTGGTTTTTTGGATCCCATTGCCCAAAATCATCACGATGACTAAAAAAACGTTCTTTAGCACGAGCCTTTTCTTCATCCCGTCTTCCGCCTCCAATTGCACAATCTACTTTATGCTTTTCAATCGCGTCTAAGAGTGTAGTAATTTGAAGTGCATTTCTGGTAGCACTTTTTCCTTTTTCTTCTGCTACGCGTCCTTGATCTATTGAATCCTGAACAGAACCAACAATAAGTTTAACGCCTAGCTTTTCGACTAAATGGTTTCGAAACTCGATAGTCTCTGGAAAATTATGCCCAGTATCTACATGCATTAGTGCAAAAGGAATTTTACTGGGATAAAATGCTTTTTTTGCCAAATGGGTAATCAAAATAGAATCTTTCCCTCCTGAAAATAGGATTACCGGATTTTCAAACTGCGCCCAAACTTCTCGCAATATAAATATTGCTTCAGATTCTAATTCGTCTAAATAATTTAAATAATATTTACTCATTATACTCTTATTTCCAGTTTATCTTCTAGTCGTAAAACTATTCTTTTTATTGCGTCTTCCAAGTTTTCCTTTTCAGTTTCGACTTCTAAATCAGGATTTATAGGATTTTCATAAGGTGCATCAATTCCAGTGAAATTTTTTATTTCCCCGGCTCTTGCTTTTTTGTAAAGTCCTTTTATATCCCTGCGCTCACACTCCTCCAAAGAGGTCTTAATAAAAACTTCGATAAAATCATCTTTTCCGATAATTTCTTTTATCATTTCCCTATCCTTTTCTAAAGGCGAAATAAAGGAAGCTATTACTAGCGATCCCGATTCCACAAAAAGCTTCGAAATTTCAGCAATTCTTCTAAGGTTTTCCTGGCGATCGGCAGCACTAAAACCAAGATTATTGTTTAGTCCCTTCCGGATGTTATCTCCATCCAGTGAAAAAGTTTTGATTCCTTTTTTAAATAATTCATTTTCCACCTGGTTGGCTATAGTCGATTTTCCCGAGCCGGAAAGGCCGGTAAACCAAACCACAAAAGAATTATGACCATTTAATTTGTTTCTATCGGTCTTCCCGATATGAAAATCATGTGGAATAATGTTCTCCATATTATTATTCATTAGCAGTTTGTTCCTGTAACTCTCTTTTTCTTTCTCTACGCTTTTTCAGACCGTAATCTATCCTATACCAGCCCCTTTCGTGAAAATAATACAAAATCATTTTAGTTACTACTTCGGCTCCTCCTACCTGTAAACCAACCATCGGATCTCCAGAAATTAGCCAGGCCAGGATCATTGTATCAATGGTACCTACTATTCTCCAGGTAACTGTTTTGGCAATATGTCTTTTCTTGCTATCCCCGTTTTGCGTTATTCCGACCCTAATTTTAAACCATATTCTTTCGTGGAAATAGTATAAAATCATCTTAGTAATTACCTCTGCAAAACCAATTTGAAGCCCTGTTAAGGGATCCCCTGAAATTAGCCAGGCCAGCAGAATTGTATCTGTTGTACCTATAATCCTCCAGGTAATACTCTTGGCTATATGTCTTTTATAAGATTTACCCAAGATTAGAAACGAGGAAATAATTATTTAATAAATTCTCCTGATTATATTTTAATTCTTCGGAAGTACTCTTATCAATTACATTTAAACCAACGGCATTGCAAATAGCCTGTCCTGCTGCCGTATCCCATTCCATCGTGGGTGCGAACCTGGGATAAACATCTGCTTTCCCTTCAGCTACCAGACAAAATTTTAAGGAACTTCCTTTTGAAACTATTTCTACCTCCTTATTATACTTATTCTTAAGCTTTTCTATATAATCTAATGTTTCCTGGCTCATATGTGACCGGCTACCAACTACTTTAATCTTATCACTTCCATTAGATGGTTTGATTTCTTTCATAAAGTTTTCAGAGAAATTATTATCCTCCTGAAGAACTCCTTTAAATGACTTACCTTCTAAGACATCTCCATAGAACAATTCCCTATTAGCAGGAACATAGATTACTCCGAAGATGGTTTTCTGGTTTTCAACTAAAGCTATATTCACTGTAAACTCTCCATTCCTCTTAATAAATTCTTTAGTTCCATCCAATGGATCTACTATCCAGCATTTATTCCAGGCTTTTCTTTCTAAAAAATCAAGTTGCTTATTTTCTTCACTAATAATTGGAATACCAGTTGGAACTAGATATTTATTTATAATATTATTAGCCCTTTTATCAGCAATGGTAAGTGGGGAATCATCATTCTTGGACTCAACCTGAAAATCTTCAGTTTCATAAATATTCATAATCTCTTTTCCGGCTTCGATCCCTGCCTTGATAGCTGTTTTATATATTCCCTTCATTTTTTCATTTTACTGTAAAGACAAACAACATTTAAAACCAATAAAACCTAACCAAACCTGTAATAAAAATATTCATTTTAGTGTTTTTTCTATATACTATGCTTTCTTAACAAATAATCTTCAGTTATGATGGCTTTTTAAATTTCGAAAATATTCAATAGTAGTTCTTAGTCCTTCTTGTAATTCAATTTCTGGCTCCCAACCTAATTTATTTTTAGCTAATTCTATAATCGGCTGTCTTTGAAGAGGATCATCCTCAGGTAATTTCTGAAAAATAAGCTTACTTTTACTTCCGGTAATTTGAATTATTTTTTCAGCAAGTTCTAACATGGTAAATTCTTTAGGATTTCCAATATTTACAGGACCAGTAAATCCTTTTTCAGAATTCATTAATCTAATCATCCCATTTATTAAGTCACTCACATAACAAAAACTACGGGTTTGAGTTCCATCTCCATAAATAGTAATATCTTCTCCCTTTAATGCCTGCATTATAAAATTACTTACTACCCTACCATCTTCAGGATTCATATTGGGACCATAGGTATTGAAAATACGCATTACTTTAATTTCAAGCCCGTGTTGCCTATAGTAATCAAAAAATAAAGTTTCAGCACATCTCTTACCTTCATCATAACAAGCTCGAGTTCCAATAGGATTTACATTGCCCCTATAGCTTTCTGGTTGTGGATGAACTTCTGGGTCACCATACACTTCACTAGTACTAGCCTGTAGTATTGGAATTTTTAACCTTTTGGCTAAACCAAGCATATTGATTGCTCCTAGAACACTGGTTTTTGTAGTCTGTACCGGATCAAATTGATAATGAATAGGACTTGCAGGACAAGCTAAATTATATATTTGATCTACCTCAACAAATAATGGATGAGTCACATCGTGTCTTAATAGTTCAAAATTTTTATCATCTAATAAATGATGAAGGTTTTTTCTTGAGCCTGTATAGAAATTATCTACGCATAATACTTCATTCCCTTCATTTAGCAGTCTTTCGGATAAATGACTTCCCAAAAATCCTGCTCCACCAGTAATCAAAATTCTTTTCATTTATTTATTTTATAATTAAGAGCCTATCGCATAAAACTCAAATCCAATCTCTTCTTTAGTCTTTCTTTTCAGCAATCTCCTGCCATCAAATAAGAAAGCGGGTTTTAGCATTTCATTATATACCTTTTGCCAATCCAGTTCTTTAAATTCATCCCACTCGGTTAATACCGCTACAGCATGTGAATCATTTGTAGCTTCGTAAGGCGTGTTTACCACCTTAAGCCTGGCGCGGTTCTCTTCTGAAGAACGACTGTTTAAGTAATCTAAATCGGCGTATATTTGTTCGGTTTTTACCTTTGGGTCATAAATCACAATTTCTGCCTGTTCATTTAATAAGTAATCAGCAACATAGATTGCAGCCGATTCCCGGGTATCGTTGGTATCTTTTTTAAAAGCCCATCCTAATAAAGCAATCTTCTTTCCTGAAACCGTATTAAATAAGGTCTGTACGATTTTTGCAGCAAATCTTCTTTTTTGATGATCGTTCATCAGGATCACTTGCTCCCAATAATCGGCCACTTCATTTAATCCAAAAGATTTTGAGATATACACTAAATTTAAAATATCCTTTTGAAAGCAAGAGCCTCCAAAACCTACAGAAGACTTTAGAAATTTCGATCCAATCCTGGAATCCATTCCTACAGCTTTAGATACTTCATTCACATCTGCCCCGGTTTTCTCACACAATTCACTCATTGCGTTTATACTGGAAACCCTTTGTGCTAAAAAAGCATTAGCCGTTAATTTCGATAATTCCGAAGACCAAACATTGGTAGTCAGCAATCGTTCACGTGGCACCCAATGTGCATAAACATCAACTAAAGCTTCTACAGCTTCTTTTCCTTTGGTGGTATCAATATCTCCACCTATTAGCACTCTATCTGGATTCATAAGGTCATCAACCGCAGTTCCTTCGGCAAGAAATTCAGGATTAGAGAGGATTTGATAATTTACCCCGTTTCCGGTATTATCAAGTATATTTTTTAAAGCTTCTGCGGTACGAACCGGCAAGGTAGATTTCTCAACTACAATTTTATCATCTTTGGAAACCCTCGCAATTTGTCTTGCACAAAGTTCAATGAATTTTAAATCGGCTGCCATTCCCTTTCCAATTCCGTAGGTTTTGGTAGGAGTGTTTACTGAAATAAAGATCATATCAGCTTTGTCTATCGCTGCATCAACATCGGTAGAAAAAAATAAATTTCTACCACGAGCTTCTTTAACCACTGCCGATAAGCCGGGTTCATAAATTGGAATATTTTCTACATCCTCATCATTCCAGGCTTTTATTCTTTCCTCATTTATATCTACTACGGTTACGTTTATTTCAGGGCACTTTTGAGCGATCACGGCCATTGTAGGTCCACCTACGTATCCAGCTCCTATGCAACAGATGTTTTTTATTTTCATATTTTATGTGATCAGGTGATCCAGTGACGAAGTGAACAAGTTAAATTCCTGACATAATTCAAATAAACAGAATCTACTTCACTTCATTACTACCTCACTACATTACTTTTTCAAACTTTGTATTAATTTTAGAATCATTCTTTTGATATATTATTTAATTACATATCAGGGAATCATATTTTACTTTTTAGACGTCACCCTGAACCGGTTTCAAGGTCTAAGTTGGAAATAAATACCTTTCGTGTTAGATGCTGAAACAAGTTCAGCATGACGATCTAATAATAATATAAACTTTTTGGTTATAAATTTAATTTTTAATCGTGCACATAGTCACTGTATCACAACTTCTTATCACACCTATCTCCAAGCACTCCCTTTACATCATAAACAACGGTATTTCCATTCTTTGATTGGTCAAGATCCATTTCCAAAAATTCTTTATGAGCCACCGCTAAAACAATGGCATCATACTTTTCTTTTGGAAGCTCTTTAACTGTTTTTAGTCCATATTCGTGATTTACTTCCTCTGGGTTAGCCAAAGGATCGTAGATTGTAACATTTGTGCCATATTCTTTTAGGTTTTTTATCACATCCACGACTTTAGTATTACGAACATCAGGACAGTTTTCTTTAAAGGTAATTCCCAAGACAAGAATATTTGAGTTTTTAACCTTCTGGTCATTTTGCAGCATTAGCTTAACCACTTCTGAAGCGACATATTGCCCCATAGAATCATTCATTCTTCTACCGGCAAGAATAATTTCAGGATGGTAGCCAATTTCCTGGGCTTTTTGAGCTAAATAATAGGGATCTACCCCTATACAATGCCCACCAACCAAACCGGGTTTAAATGGAAGAAAGTTCCATTTTGTACCCGCAGCTTCCAAAACATCCTGGGTATCTATTCCCATCATATTAAATATTTTAGCCAATTCATTTACAAAAGCAATATTTATGTCTCGTTGGGAATTTTCAATAACTTTTGCAGCCTCAGCTACTTTTATAGTCGGCGCCAGGTGAGTACCTGCAGTAATTACTTCAGCATAAAGCTCATTGACTTTCTTTCCGATTTCAGCCGTAGAACCCGCAGTAACTTTAAGGATTTTTTCTACAGTATGCTCTTTATCTCCCGGGTTAATCCTTTCCGGGGAATAGCCCACAAAAAAGTCTTCGTTAAACTTAAGACCACTATGTTTTTCTAAAACAGGAACGCACTCATCTTCAGTCACACCAGGATAAACCGTGGATTCATAAACAACAATATCTCCTTTTTTAAGAACCTTTGCTACTGTTTCACTACTTTTATATAACGGGGTAAGGTCAGGTCTATTGTTTTTGTCTACCGGGGTGGGGACGGTAATAATATAATAATTACAATCTGCTATATCTTCAAGATCGGCCGAACAAAATAAACCATTTCCATTTTGTAATTCTTCCTTTTGACCTAAAACCGATTTTAATATATCATCTTCCACCTCTAAAGTGGAATCATGACCACTCATCAATTCTTTAATTCTAGACTGGTTTATATCAAAACCTATTACCGGGTATTTAGTAGCAAATAACCTTGCTAAAGGTAAACCTACATATCCGAGACCTATTATGGCTAATTTTTTATTCATTATTTTAGTATTTATTTCTTTCTCCAGAGATGATAAACATATTCTGGAGTTTTCAGCTCTAAACCAAACCTTCTAAAGAGGACAATGCTTTTCTATTAATCTCCTGGGTTCCACTTACCAAATATTTACACCCCTGCTCGATCAGTTTATTTTCTACTGCCCTCATTAGAGCAAATGAAACACCTTTCCCTTCAAAATTCCTATTTACAGCAAAAAGAGGTGCATACCCATTCTCTCCTTCTATCTTTATGGTTCCAAAACCCACAACTTTTTCATCGTGCTTATAAACCAATACATCGTCTGCTATAATTCCTTTGATTGAATTAGTTATCCATTCTTCGAAGATTTTATTATAAATACCCACTGAAATTTGTGAATCACGACCAAATCTACCTTCCTTTGCTGCAAGTTTTGCCAATTTGATTAATTCCGGCGAAGGCAATTCATCTCTATAACTAGATATATTTGGGTGGTTCTTGGTTAATGTTTTAACTTCTTTGATAATTGGAATACGATTATAAACCTTTACAATATCATAGTACTTATTACTCAACTTTTCAAAATCAGGTTTTGTAGAATTAAAAATCACTAATTCTATATCTTCATTAAATAATCCTTCCAGTTTAGTTATTGAATTAGACCAAAGATAATCCATCTCCGTTTTAGCCACTTTAAAACCAAAAAAATTAGTATCCCATTCCTGAATTTTAAAATTTTCAGACATATTAATTTACCTTAAATTTTCCCAATACCATGAAACAGCTTCCTTCAAACCATCGTCAATTCGGTGGCTCGGATTATACCCCAGTAAATTCTTTGCTTTCTCTACCGATGCAAGTGAATGCGGAATATCACCAGCTCTATTGGGACCATGCTTAACATCTACATTGGCAATCTCGGGATCAAATTCAGATAGGTGTTTTTTTAACAACTGAGTTAATTCTACTAAGTTAGTTCTATCACCTACAGCCGTATTATAAACTTCATTTACAGCATCTTTATTTTCAGAAGTAATAGCCCGTAAATTCATTTGAATTACATTATCAATATAAGTAAAATCGCGCGAGTATGTGCCGTCACCATTAATCACCGGGCTTTCATGTTTCATAAACTGCATCACAAACTTTGGAATTACCGCAGCATAAGCTCCGTTTGGATCCTGCTTTCTTCCGAAAACATTAAAATATCTTAATCCAATAGTGTCTAATTTGTAAGCATCCTGAAAAATATCGGCATATAATTCATTTACATATTTCGTGATGGCATAAGGGGAAAGAGGTTTTCCTATTTCATCTTCAACTTTGGGAAGTTTTTCTGAATCTCCATACGTAGAAGAACTTGCAGCATAAACAAATCTTTTTACGTCAGCGTCACGTGCTGCAACCAACATATTTAAAAATCCTGAAATATTCACTTCGTTACTGGTAATAGGATCAGCTAAAGATCTTGGTACAGATCCCAGTGCGGCTTCGTGTAAAACATAATCTACATTCTCACAAGCCTTATGACAAGTCTTCAGATCGCGAATATCTCCTTCAATTAACTGAAAATTCTCGTGATCTTTAAAAGCAGTAAGATTATGTGTATGCCCGGTAGCGAAATTATCTAAACAAACTACTTTTACGTTTAAATTTATTAAAGTTTCACATAAATTGGAACCAATAAAACCCGCTCCACCCGTAACAAGCACCTTTTTATTTTCTAATTTCTGCTGAAATTCAGTCATTTGCTAATTTTAATTTGATTTTGAATCGACGGCAAAGATAGAATTTCTTTATAAGCCTATTGCTAAAGAAACCTTAAAGCTTTAAAAACGTTAAAAATCATGTTTATTGCAACACGGAAAGTTTAATTTGAAATAAAAACACCTACATTTTTTTAAGTTAATGTGAATTCTTGTTTACAAAATGGAAAAGGGGTCCTTTATGAGAATTCGCATTTAGTTAATTTAAGTATTATTCCAAAAGAACCACTAAACATCCTGGAAATATTCGTGAATTCCAGCAAATACAAAGTTCAAACATTGAAGCTTAAACATTAGACAAAAAAACCTAAACCACCATCCCAGCAGCAACGGTTTCATTGGTGCTTTCATCTATTAAAATAATACTTCCTGTATTTCGATTTTCACGATAAGTATCCAACATCATCCTTCTCGTGGTTCTTATTTTAACCCTGGCAATATCATTCATAGCCAGGTCCTGGTCGGTCTTATCCCTTTCAAAAGTATTGATATCCATTTTATATACCACCTCTTTAATTAGTGCCCGCTCCTCGTGAGAGGTGTGCACTATTGTATATTTCGCCCTGGGTTTAGCAGGATCATTATTCAACCAACATAGCATTACATCAAACTCCTGCTCCATTTCCGGCTGGTTGTTCTTTCTCACAATCATATTTCCGCGGCTTACATCTATATCATCTTCCAGAGTCATTGAAATACTCATGGGTGCATAAGCCTCCTGAACTTCATGCTCACCGGCATTAATAGATTTGATTTTTGATTGAAAACCTGAAGGCAATACAGCCACTTCATCTCCAACCCGGTAAATTCCACTAGCGATTCGCCCGGCATACCCGCGATAATCCCGAAAATCTTCATTTTGAGGTCTTAAAACTGTTTGCACGGCAAAACGAGCGTCTATTTTATTAATATCACTGCTTATATGAAGATTCTCCAATGTGCTCAGCAACGTTCCTTCCTGGTACCAGTCCATATTTTTTGAACGGTTTACCACATTATCTCCCAAAAGTGCACTAATAGGGATAAAACGAACATCTTTCATTAAAAGTTTGGAGGAAAACTCTTCAAACTGACTAATGATTTTATTATATACCTCTTCTGAATGATCTATTAAATCCATTTTATTAATACATACAATAAGGTGCGGAATATTCAGCAAAGAAGCTATAAACGAATGACGCTTAGTCTGTTCTATAACCCCGTGACGGGCGTCTATTAAAATAACCGCTGCATTGGCGGTAGAGGCGCCAGTGACCATATTTCTGGTATATTGGATATGCCCCGGGGTATCAGCGATTATAAATTTACGCTTAGGGGTGGTAAAATAACGATAGGCTACATCTATGGTAATACCCTGTTCCCTTTCGTCTCTTAGACCATCGGTAAACAATGCCATATCAATACCATCGTGTCCTTTTTTAGCACTTGTCGCCGTTATTGAATCAAGTTGATCTTCAAAGATCGACTTAGAATCATATAAAAGCCGACCAATTAAAGTACTTTTCCCATCGTCTACACTTCCAGCGGTGGTAAATCTTAGTAGTTGATTGTTGTTTATTTCCATATTCATAAAAGCCCCTCCCAACCTCCCCGAAGGGGAGGAGAAGAAAGGTATATTTTAAATTATTTCACATTCCATTTATACATTGAAAAGGTTCCCCCTTCGGGGGTTAGGGGGCTTTTAAAAATAACCCTGTTTTTTCCTATCCTCCATAGCGGTTTCACTTCGCTTATCGTCTGAGCGGTCTCCCCTTTCGGTTTTGCGCATTGCAGAAACCTCTAATGCGATTTTTTCAAGTGTATCTGCCTCAGATTCTATTCCGCCGGTAATGGTTATATCACCCAATGTCCTAAACCTGATCTTTTTCTTTTCCACTTTTTCATCATCTTCAATCTTTAGATATTTTGAAACAGGAATCCAGGAATTGCTTCTAAAAACAACTTCCCGCTCGTGTGCAAAATACAACGAAGGAATACTGATATTTTCCCTTTTGATATAATTCCATACATCCATCTCGGTCCAATTACTAATTGGAAATGCCCTGAAGTGCTCGCCTTCAAAATGTTTTCCATTTAGCAAGTTCCATAACTCCGGACGCTGGTTTTTAGGATCCCACTGTCCAAAATCGTCACGATGACTAAAAAAGCGTTCTTTGGCCCGCGCTTTTTCTTCGTCACGTCTTCCTCCACCAATAGCGCAGTCCACTTTATTACTTTCAATAGCGTCAAGTAAAGTGGTAATTTGAAGCGCATTTCGAGTAGCATTTTTACCCTTTTCTTCAGCAACCCGACCCTGGTCTATAGAATCCTGAACAGAACCAACAATTAATTTTACTCCAAGCTTTTCAACTAAATCATTTCGAAACTGGATGGTTTCAGGAAAATTATGCCCGGTATCTACGTGCATTAATGCAAAAGGAATTTTACTGGGATAAAAGGCTTTTTTTGCAAGGTGCGTTACTAAAATAGAGTCTTTTCCACCTGAAAAGAGGATTACAGGATTCTCAAACTGCGCCCAAACTTCCCTCATAATATAGATGGCTTCCGATTCTAATTCGTCTAAATAATTTAAATAATATTTGCTCATTTTACTTTAATTCAAGTTTCTTTTGAAGCAGATTTACAATTCTGTTAGCAGCTTCTTGCAGATTTTCTTTTTCAGTATTTATTTCAATTTCAGGGTTCTTCGGTTTTTCATAAGGAGAATCAATTCCCGTGAAATTTTTGATTTCACCCGCTCTTGCTTTTTTATAAAGTCCTTTTACATCCCGTTTTTCACAAGTTTCCAAACTCGTGTTTACAAACGTTTCTATAAAATCTTGCTCGCCAATAATTTCTTTCACTAAGTCCCTATTCGCTTGTTTTGGGGAAATAAAAGAAGCCAACACTACTGAGCCTGAAGACACCAATATTTTAGCAACTTCAGCCGCTACTCTTAGATTTTCTTCCCGCTCTTCAGGACTAAAGTCCAGCTCTTTATTTAACCCATTTCTTAGACTATCGCCATCCAAAACAAAGGTTCTAACTTTCTGTTCATATAGTAGTTTCTCTACCATATTTGCAAGGGTTGATTTTCCCGAACCGGATAATCCAGTAAACCAAACAACAAATGAAGTATGATTACTCAGTTTGCTCCGTTCTTCCCTGCCCAGGGAAAAATTAAATGTTGTGATGTTATTCATTTGCCTTCTTTATTAGATCAGGTTTAAATTTATCTTCGTGAAGATAACATAAAGCTTTTTTTCACAACCTTCAATGAACTAACTTTTCCTAATACCAAGCCATATTTTATAGATATAGAGTTACTGGAGATTTGAAACTATAAAGGAGTTGTTCAGCAGGTTTTTTCTATTATAAACCATTTCCATTTCAGTTTCTTTATCTATAACCTTTAATCCAACTGCTTTGCAAATTGCATGACCAGCGGCTGTATCCCACTCCATAGTAGGTCCTAACCTTGGATAAACATCTATAAGTCCTTCTGCAATCAAACAAAATTTAAGCGAACTTCCCTTCGGGATAACTTTCACGTCCTGATCATATTTTTCTTTTATCGCCTCGATGAAGCCAAGCGTTTCTTTATTAATATGAGACCTACTTCCTGCAACATTTATAGTTTTTTGAACAAAACCAGGAAATATTTCCTGGGCATTTTTGCTCAAATCTTCTACTTTTTTTTCATCATCAATTACAACCTTAAAAGATCTTTTCGCTTTAACATCTCCATAGTAGAGTTCCTTACTTACCGGAATATAAATCACTCCAAAAACCGGTTTATTATTTTCTATAAGTGCGATATTAACTGTAAATTCACCACTTTTTTTAATAAATTCTTTAGTGCCGTCTAAAGGATCTACAATCCAGCATTTATTCCATTTATCTCTTTCAGAAAAAGCAATTTCCTCATTTTCCTCACTAATAATTGGAATCCCAGTAGATTTTAAAAAATCGTTTATTATAGCATTTGCCGATTTATCTGCAATGGTTACCGGCGAATCATCTTCTTTAAGTTCTACCTGAAAATCATCATTTTTATAAATGTTCATTATTTCTATACCGGCCTTTACCGAGGCCTGTATTGCCACAAGAAAATCCTCTATAATCTCATTTTGAATTTCACTTTTCATAAATTTCTTTTTTGGCAATATCATAGCTACGTGGCAAATATAATATTTCCCATTAGTCTATCGAATTAATAGGTTTTTAATTATTCAGATTTTTTGAATTTTTATTAAAGTGTGATTTTCTTTGGGAATTATAACAGAATTGAAGAACTCAGGAAAATTAAATTACGAATCTTTACAGTGCTAAAATGTTATTAGGAAGCAAAAATTATCGGAAACTAAAAAACACGCATCGCTAACATTACACCAAATTCATTAAATACTTCCCATATTCACTTTTCTCCAATTCAGAAGCAAGATTGCGCAACTGCTCTTTATTGATATATCTTTTACGAAAAGCAATTTCTTCAGGGCAGGCTACTTTTAAACCCTGTCTTTTTTCTATGGTTTGTACAAAATTAGAGGCCTCTAACATAGAATCGTGCGTACCGGTATCTAACCACGCGTATCCCCTGCCCATAATCTCAACTTTTAATTCTTTCCGGTTCAGATAGTCCTGGTTAATACTGGTGATTTCTAATTCCCCCCGGGCGCTGGGTTTGCATTGTTTAGCAATTTCTATTACTGAATTCGGATAAAAATAAAGTCCCGTTACCGCAAAATGACTTTTGGGTTTTTCCGGTTTTTCTTCAATACTAAGTGCATTCCCGGTTTCATCAAAATCTACTACCCCATAACGCATTGGATCTTTTACATAATAACCAAATACAGTGGCCTGCCCGGATTCTTTACAGTTTCTAACCGCATTCTCCAGTAAACCGCTAAATCCCTGGCCGTAAAAGATATTATCTCCTAAAACAAGGCATACGTCCTCGTTTCCTATAAAATTTTCTCCAATAATAAAAGCTTCAGCTAAACCATTTGGCTTTGGTTGTTCCTCGTAAGACAAATCCAGCCCCCAGGCTTCTCCATCTCCCAGCAGTTTTTGAAAATTAGGAAGATCTTCTGGAGTTGAAATAATAAGGATTTCCCTTATACCCGCCAGCATTAAAACCGATAACGGATAATAAATCATTGGTTTATCATAAACCGCCAGCAATTGTTTTGAAACACTTTTGGTAAGTGGATATAAGCGTGAACCGGTCCCCCCGGCTAGAATAATTCCTTTCATAAATACTGCTTTTTATAATACTCTTTATAACTTCCCGAAATCACCGCCGCTATCCATTTTGGATTCTTAAGATACCATTCAACTGTTTTCAGCAAACCTTCTTCAAAGGTAACTGAGGGATCCCAGCCGAGTTCCTTGTTAATTTTACTGGCATCAATAGCATAACGTTTATCGTGGCCGGGACGATCTTTTATAAAAGTGATTAACGCTTCAGATGCTCCCTCATTCCTATTAAGTTTCTTATCCATAATGCTACATAACAACCTGATTAAATCAATATTCTGCCATTCGTTGAATCCGCCGATATTGTATGTAGATTTATTTTTGCCTTTGTGAAATACTAAATCAATAGCCCTGGCGTGATCTAGCACGTACAACCAATCGCGTGTATATTTTCCATCTCCGTAAACCGGCAATGACTTATTTTCGATAATATTATTGATGAATAACGGAATAAGTTTCTCTGGAAATTGATTTGGCCCGTAATTATTGGAGCAATTTGAAATTACGTATGGTAAATTATAAGTCTCTCCATAAGCTCTTACAAAATGATCTGAAGCTGCCTTGGAAGCCGAATATGGGGAATTTGGCGCATAAGAAGTGGTTTCTGTGAACAATCCTGTTTCTCCCAGGGTACCATAAACTTCATCGGTACTAATATGATAGAATAATTTATCTTCCAGGTTTTCTTTCCAGATTTCTAACGCGGCTTCCATTAAATTTAGGGTGCCGGTAACATTGGTTTCAACGAATATTTTCGGATTAGAAATTGATCTATCAACGTGGGATTCGGCTGCAAGATGAATTACACTATCAAATTTATATTTCTGAAATAGTGTTTTTATTTTATCGGCATCAGTAATATCGGCTTTTAAAAAGTGATAATTTGAGGCATCCTCAATATCTTTAATATTCTCAAGATTGCCTGCATAAGTTAAAGCATCTAAGTTGAATATCTGATAATCTGGATATTTATTTACAAAAAGCCGTATTACGTGAGAGCCGATGAATCCAGCCCCACCGGTGATAAGAATATTTCTTTTAGAAGAGTTCATTTAAAAAATATAGATTTCCTTTCAAAGATAGTTTTTCTAAGCACTTTTAAAAACTGCCTTTAAACTTGTTTCTTATAACGTAACCTCTAAAAATCTGTAGATTCTAAATGAATTAATTTAGTATTAATGGTTTTGTTTATTGGTTGCTTTCCTCCAATACGATTTTCTATTCTATTTACTAACAAATCAACCGCTTGCTCGCCTATTTCCTCGGGGAATTGCTCTACGTAACTTATAGATGGAGTTAGAAAACGGGCCACATCGGCATTTAAAAAGCCAATTACCTTTAAATCTTTTGGGATGATAATTTTATTCTCATAAGCCAATCTATAAACCATCATCGTACTCACAAAATCGGTGCATAAAATCGCCTCTACCTTATCTTCTACCAGGAGTTTCTGTGTTTTTTCTCTTAAGGAATCGGGTTTTGATGAATTCGCTATATAAAAATCGTTTTCGTTTTTTAAAGCATTTCGATAACCGGTAATTCTAAGTTTACCTACACCTAAATGATGAATTGAGGTAGCAATGCCTATTTTTTTTATACCACGAGCTTGCAACATACGCGTTGCTTCTTCTAAACTGTACTCATCATCAATCCCTATTTTATCTACCTGGAGATCCAGGTTTATCCTATCATATAATACTACCGGAATATCGTAATCTACAAGGTTAAAAAGATGGTCATACTCTTTTTTACGTTGTGTTTCTTCTGAAATGGCTATAAGTACCCCATCCACAAAACCAGAGGTTAACATTTCAGCAATTTGCTGTTCCCGCTCCAGTTTTTCATTAGAAATATAAGTAATTACCTGTAACCCAGATTTCTGAGCCCTGGCCTCAATACCTAATAGTACATTGGCAAAAAAAGTATTTGAAATATTGGGAATAATCACTCCTATAGTTCCGCTTTTACTACTTTTCAAATTTACCGCTACGGGATTTGGGCGATAATTATGAAGTTTAGCAAGCTCCTTTACACGCTCTGCTGTTTTAGGACTAATTTCGGCGCTATCGTGCAAAGCTTTAGAAACCGTAGAAACCGAAACATTAAGTAATTTTGCCAGTTCCTTTAAAGTGATTTTATTTTTCATTTTGCTGAATTCTTAATAATGGAATACTTTTCCTTATTTTATTTTAACGAAATCGCTAATCTGCAAATATCCAATAAATTCATGAGTTAAGAAACCCTCACTTCGTAAAAATTTTGCTTGAAGATCTAAGGCTTTATAAAAAAATTATAAATCTATACAGATATCTCCCGAAATATAGGGAATTCAGACAAAACGCTGGCAATTCCAATTTAGCCTAACATCACTTTCATCCTATTATTACTAATATTGATTTTCTAAAGAATCTTCATATGTTTAAATTTGTTCCTCAAAATTCAATTTTTCTTTATGAAATTCCGTAAATCTTACTGGCTTTATATAATTGCTGCTGTTATTACCATTGTAGGTTTACTAACAGGATGGTATTTCTTTCTTTTACTGGTTTTTCCTTTAGGTGTTTTTAGCTTCGGAAATAATAAAAATCACGACGATAATTAACGGCAATTCTGCTTTTATATCAGCTACAGGTAATTCCGCTAAAGCCTTTAAAAATAAGGCTTCATAAGGAGTTAAACTTATCCTAAACAGCTTTTATAATTTGCATATCAGGGCCTGTAAACGTAATTTAACATTATTAATCAGTCAAACAATTTAAGATGAAAGATTACGGAACGCTTTCCCAGGCGATAAACAAATTAAAATTAGAAGAAGGCTATGAACACGATTTCAACCTTCTGGACGAAGAAATAGAGCTTAAAGCAAAAAAAGAAACCTTTGGAGTTGAAGATTTTGATGTAGATAAAGTACTTCGCTTTGAAGGAATGAGCAATCCTGATGATAATGCTATTCTTTATGCAATAACCACTTCTAAAGGGTATAAAGGAGTTTTAGTTGATGGCTACGGAATTTCTAGCGGCCAGGTTTCTAAAGAAATGATCGCAAAGCTTGATCTAAAGGAAAACCGTCCTTTAAATTAGGCTTCGTTAAACTTCTATTAAATCAGTCATTTTTGTTGGCTGGACTTTCTAACTATTATATTTTTGTATTGAAATTTTAAAAACCATAAATTAAAACTATGAGCTATTTAGGACTCGATAAAGAAAAAACAAGTAAAACTGTAGATGAATTAAACGTTCTTCTGGCAGATTACCATTTATATTATCAAAAACTTAGAAATTTTCACTGGAATGTAATCGGAAAAAACTTCTTCGATCTACACGAAAAATTCGAAGAACTATATGATGATGCCAAATTAAAGGTTGATGAGATTGCAGAACGTATTCTTACTTTAAGATATACACCAATTAGTAATTTAACCGATTATCTTAAAACTTCTAACATCAAAGAATCTAAAGCAGATTTAACCGATTATGAAATGATTGAAACCCTGCTTAAAGATCACGGCACTTTGCTGAAGCAAATGCGCTCTGTTGTAGAAACCGCAGATAAAGCAGGTGACGAAGGTACAATAGATCTAATTGGGGCTTATATTAGAGAATTAGAAAAAACAAGCTGGATGTTAGATGCCTGGAAAATGAAAACTACAGACTCTCATAAGTCTAGCTAATAAATAAAGATTGGAAGACGAATTTAACCTTAGAGAATCCCTGGAAGGGATTACCGCAAAGTTAGTAAGTTGGCTTGATGCATTAATTCTAAATTTACCCAACTTCTTACTTGCAGTCCTGGTTTTTGTAATATTTATTTTTCTGGCCAAATATACCGGCCAGTTACTAAGCAAACTCCTGGGAAAACAGGTTAAACAAGATTCTATAAGACAAATAACCGTTAAGGCGAGCAAAGCGATTGTGATCCTTATCGGTTTTTTTATTGCCCTTGGAATTTTAGACCTTAACAAAGTCCTTACTTCCGTTCTTGCCGGTGCAGGGGTTGTTGGTTTGGCTATAGGTCTTGCGCTCCAGGGAACATTAAACAATACTTTTTCGGGAATTATTTTAAGTTTTTTACCCGAACTACAAATTGGCGATTGGATAGAGACCAATAATTATGCGGGGGAAGTTACTGAAATCAATCTGCGTAATATTGTTGTAAAACAAGCCGATAATAATTACGTGGTAATTCCCAATTCTAAAATTGTAGAAGAACCTTTTAAGAATTTTTCCAGGACAAACCGTTCCCGCGTAGTATCCAAACGGCTAAGTACATCTTTTGTAAACTTCAGATAAATTCTAGCTTGCCACAAAAAATAAATGGATAAGCAAGCCAGTATGTTTGAAATAATCAAGGAATGGGAAATTAGTGGTTTAAGTAAGAAAACTTTCTGCCGTAACCATGGGATAGCCCCCAGTAAGTTTTTTTACTGGTTAAAAAAATGGAAAAACACAAAAGAGGAAGCTTTTGACGGTTTTGTAAAATTATCTCCTGATAAAGCAGATTTTTTCCAATCTCAGTACCGCCTTAGGTATCCTAATGGCGTGCAATTAGAGGTTTCCGGTATTGGTTTGGGTCAATTATCTGCACTGATCAACCTGTAGCTTATGTTCAGTTTAAGTTCTTCCCACCGGTATTATCTCTATAAGGGAGCTTGTGATATGCGCAAAGGATTCCACGGCCTATCGGGATTGGTAACCGGTAAGATGGGAAAAGATCCTATTAGTGGAGATGTGTTTATTTTTATCAACCGCCGGGCCACCCACATCAAACTCCTGCACTGGGAATCCGGGGGTTTTGTCATTTATTATAAGCGCCTGGAAAAGGGTACGTTCTCCCTGCCCAAAGGCCTGCGATCAGGAGGTGTGAGTTGGGGCCAACTGGTGATGATGATTGAAGGGATTAAAGCAGAAAAACTGCGTCACCTTTCCAGGTACAACCCTCCCAAACCCCTTGTTTTTGCTGATAAAAATGTAAAATAATTGTTGCTTTAAAGGCTAAAAAACCGTACTTTTATAGTATGGAAAAAGCCCTTGAATCCTTCTCAAAACAACAATTGTTGGCCCTTATAAAAGAGCAGTCCCAAGAGCATTCCAAAGCGATCGCTTCCCATAAAAAAGAGCTTCAAAAATTTCAGCAAGAATTAAAGCAACAGGAGAAAGATTTAAAACAAGCAGACAAGGAACTTGCCCGGGGCGATGAGCAACTTCGTAAATATTTAAGCAAATCTGGGGTTCTTGAAGAAAAAGTAGCTTATCTGGAAAGCCAGCTGGATATGTTTCGAAGGATGCAGTTTGGTCAGAAACGCGAGCGTTTTGAGGATAAGGATCAGTTGACCCTGCCTTTTGAGCCCAATACCCAAGAACTTCAAAACCGGGAAGAAGCCTTTACTGAGAAGATTACCTACCAGCGCAAGAAGAAAAATACCAATCATAAAGGCCGCCAGCCATTACCAGACCATCTCCCGGTAGAAGAAGTGAAGATCTATCCCCAGGAGGATATCTCCGGAAGGAAATGTATCGGTCAGGAAGTTACCGATGAACTGGACTGCGAACCTGCACGGTTTTTTATCCGCAGGTATATTCGGTATAAATATGCCCACAAGTCTGGCGAAGGTGTGGTCATTGGGGAACTACCGGAGCGGGTGATCGATAAAGGTATTGCCGGGGCCGGACTTGTAACTTCCATATTGGTCGATAAATTCTGTGACCATTTACCACTTTACCGGCAGCTTCAGCGTTTTAAAAGGGAAAAGATACCCATTGCTCCTTCTACTATCAATGGCTGGTGTGCCAAAGGGCTCGACCGGATTGTTCCTCTCTTTGAAGAATTAATAGCAGATGTAAAATCCCAAGGCTACTTGCAAGTAGACGAGACGACAATAAAAGTCCAGGATGAGGGAAAAAAAGGAAAAACCCATCTGGGTTACTATTGGGTATACCATAGCCCGATCGATGGAAATGTAGTCTTTGACTACCAGCCTACCCGTGGGCAAAAGGCACCTGTCCATATGCTGAAAGACTTTAAAGGCTATCTTCAGACAGATGGTTATGTAGTGTATGATGAATATGCTAAAAAGGAAGGGGTAACCCATCTAGGATGCTGGGCTCATGCCAGACGTTATTATGAAAAATCCTTGGATAATGATCCGCAAAGGGCAAAACATGCCTTAAGGCAGATACAATGTTTATATGCCATTGAAAGAGAAATCAAAGAAGCTAAGCTGGGCCCTGAAGACACCAAGGAGCTTAGGCTGAAAAAGGCACTACCGGTGATCAATGAATTGGGGAAATGGATGACCCAGCAGCTTGCCCGCACCCTGCCCAAAAGTCTGATAGGAAAAGCCCTTGCCTATAGCGTCTCCAGGTGGGATGCGTTGTGTGCATACCTCTATGACGGCAATTTACGTATTGACAATAATTTAATAGAGAATAAAATCCGAACCATTGCAATCGGTAGAAAAAACTACCTATTTGCCGGGTCCCATCAGGCTGCGCAAAGAGCCGCAGCAATCTATTCCTTTTTTGCCATCTGCAAAAAACATGAGGTAAATCCTTACCAGTGGTTAAAATATACCTTAGAGAATATCATGATCATCAAGTATAAGGATATTAAGAATCTCTATCCCCAGAATTACAAAAAATTACAGCTGAATAAATAGGCAAAAGAACTGCTTACAAAATTATTCAAGTTTTATAAGGGGTACTTAGCCGAATGGATACCCCGCGTAATGCTAAATTGTGGAGTGGGTTATTCTTCTAACCTGGAAAAAGTAAAAGAAATGACTATTGAAACTATTTCTGAACATTTCCCTTCTCGTGGAAATGAACAGGTAGAATTTATGTTTACTGAATTTGGAGATAGCTCCATCAACTTTGTAGTGCGTTTCTGGACTGATGTTAAGAAGAACCGCGACATTTTAATTGCACGGGATATTGCTATTATTCAAATTAAGAAAACTTTCGATAAGAATGGTATCAACATCCCATTCCCTATTCGAACTATCGATTTCTCTAATACTTTGAATATGAAAAAACCGGAATAAATTGAAAGTTTAATTTCAGCATTTTTCAGCGCTTATTTCTATTCCTTTTATTCTAAAAACAGTATACATTTGGGGTTAGTTGAATATTTTAATTTCTTCTTCAACTTAATGCTTTTTAATCTCTCCTCTTGAAATTTATAATTCATTCTTACTTACCATTTCATTTAGCAGAATGAGTCCTGTTGTTGGTTCGATAGAACACTTCTAGTTCCAGAACAGTAGGATTATTAAAGGCTTATATTGCGCTATAAAATTAACCGGCATTAATACTGCATCAAAAAAAACTGCCGGGAAATTTCTTCCCGGCAGCTTATAAAATCTATCTTATACTATTATTAAAACTGAAATCCGAAGCCAAAAGAGAATCGGTAGCCATCGTCACTTCTAAAGAGGCTAAAGGTTCCGTTAACAGCGTCTGCACTATTTACCCAGAAGCCCACTCCATAACTGTCGTGCCATTGGTTACTGTCTTCAAAATCGGCCCAAACTCTACCTAAATCATAACCTCCAAAAACACCAATTTGTAAGGGTAAAAACCTGGTAGTAAATTGATCAAATCCGTACCTAAGATCTGCCCCGGTTGCAAAAGCACTTTTCCCGGCAAAACGTTGTAAACGATATCCTCTCAATCCACTCTCTCCACCTAAATGTGCAGCCTGATAAAACTCATAATCATCACCCATATTTAAATGAGCCTGGACCCTTGTTTTTAAAACCAGTTTGCGGTTTGTGGTAAGTGCATTATAAAAACCCCAGTAAGGTTTAAAATATCCATACACCTGGTTGGTTTCTGCGGTATTTATTTGCCCTCCCAAATTCAGTTCAAACTTCATTCCCCTGCTTGGATTCAGGTTATTATCATAACTTTCGTAACGATATAAAGCATCTAATCCCGCAAAATATTTTCTGTCGAAGAAATCAGGATCCTCTGTTTCAAAATTTTCGGTAATAAACCTTCCTTCGGTGGCTTCCACTTTATTTCCTTCAAAAGTAGCCATATACCTAAACAGGCTACCAAAAGGTGTTTTATTTTCAAACCCTGCCTTTATCCCAAACCGACTTATTTTCACACGGTTGTAATCAAAATCTAATTCATCATCAAAATTTGGAGTTTGATTTCCGAAGCCAAAAAAGTTTCTGGCAAAATTCGGGCTGGCATAATCGGCACCAACTTTTAAATTATAATTTCCAAGAATATTGGCAAATTCACCTTCGTAGTAAAGATCAAAACCATTGGTGGCAAAATAATATCCACCGCCAAATGTATGCTGGGCGGTAAACGGATTTCGCTTAAATGCATTTATGGTGTTTACTACTTCCAGTCCTATTTTAAATCCGTCATCGGGGTTAAATCCAAAACCGGGTAAAATAGCTCCTGTGGTAAAGTTCTTTTTATCCTTATCGTAAGTATTAATTTCATAATCATCGGTAAATCTAAACTTAGCACCGCCAGCTTCTTCTATGGTATTTGGTTTAGATTTGTGGTCGTAAATCTTGAGCCTGTTATTATTTTTTATGGTATAAATATCATTATTCTGGCCCCCAATTATTCTTAAGAAGATATAGTTATCACCCTCGCCCTCTACTTGAATTTTATCATCATCATCCAGGGCATATAACCAAATCTCATCAGTATCTTCTTTATGATAAATTTTATCACTTAAAACATCAGCTCTTTCACCACCTTTGTTTCTACTAATTTTAATTCGGGTTTTTCCATCTTTCATTCGGGTAACGTCTACAAAATCGTCTTTATCTGTTCCCGTAACAATTGCCAAATCGGCAAAGTGATCGTAATAACGCATTGTAATATCTACAATATTATCCCGTCTTGCTTTTACCTTTTTAATTAATTCTCTAGTAGTATCATCGTAAGTATCAGGCGGAAGTTTTTTGAAAGCTTCTTCAATAACTGCATCGGTCATATTTTCCTGGATATATTCAGCTTGTTCTCTCCAGGTTTCTTTACCTACATTTTGAAGCAGGGAACGATCTAAACCAGTTGCTGAAACATTAAACCATTCTACATTGTTTATATCTTCATCGTAAACTGCAAATTGAGAAGCAAAGCCTGTTAAAGCTCTTAGCGTTCCAAAAAAAGCACCATCAAAATTAGAGAATACCTGGTCTCTGTCCCTGGGAATTGGTTCAAATATACGGTTACCTTTTTCATCCTCAATTTCAGCCCAGCGCCATTGATCCTGGTGCCTGTCCCAATCGCCAATAAGCATATCAAATATGCGCGCTTTTACATAGGCCGGTTCGTCTAACGAATATTTTTCGTCTCTGCGCAAACGGTCAAACATACCGGCAGTACTTTGAATATCGTGGTTGGGAGATCCAAAACTCTCTGCACCCAACCAGTGATCTTCGGGACGCTCCTCTATCATATAAATAGCATCGCCGTGTTCTTCATTATATTTCCCTAATTTGGGCTGTTTTGGTAAATAATAAATTTCGGGATTAGTGTGATGCACGCCAATAGCATTAGCCATAGTAGGAATAGCCAAAAATGCATATGGATGTGCTGCGGTATAAAAATCTGAAATAATATCTTCGGCTACCGTGTTTTCCAACTGGGTTTCAATAGGAGTATTTTTAAAAGCAACCGTTTGTAAAAATTGAACAGCTTTCTTCTTAATGCGTCTAAAGTTATATTCCCGATCCAGACTATCTTTCATTCTAATGGAAATAGTTTGGTGGCCACCACCGGCCCTCATTGGGGTTAAACCTCCGTAAAGTGTTTCCAGGTCTGCCACTTCTAATGTGATATCTGTCCCGTAAAGTTCACGATATCGCTCTCCCCAAACCGTTCTGTGAACCGATCCCTTATCGGTTTCATTCTCAGGGTAAACCGAGGTGGTAATGGTTTCATCAAATTCTTCTGGAAATTCAGAAACATCAAATTCTTTGGGAGCTTCAAATATTTCCTTCTGAAATATTAGGTCTGGTTTGTTATCCTTATTGCCATAGAAACTAACCCAGGTTGAACCATCTTTGAATACATCGTATACTGCAAATCCTTGTTCAGGATAAGCGAAAACCCCATCGTTACTTAAAGTCGCGTAAGTTGCTTTTGAAGTTGAACCCGAAACAATTTGTTTAATTTTCCCATGTTCAATATACTGCAAGGAGTGTTCGTGACCACTTACAAATATTAATCTATCAGATTTCTGGCCTAAAGTTTCCAGGCGTTTAACTAAAGATTTATAGCGTTCGTTTTGTGCATCTTGAATAGAAACACCACCTGTAGTTCTAATTAAGGTGGCCAGGGAACCTAAAATTGGTACTGGAATTTTCTTTTGAGAAGGATAAATATGACGGTTAAAATTGTATTGACCGCCGTGAACGCCGTTAGTAAATAACGGGTGATGTAGCGCTACAATTATATTTTTGTTCTGGCTTTTTTTAAATTCAGTTTCTATTTCAAGAAACATCGCCTCGCGGGTTTTTATTTCAGCACAATCATCGTTTATGGTAGGACTTTTATCCCAATCTTCAAGATACCACTGTGAGTCTATTACTATTAAGGTAATTTCTTCGCCAATATCCATAATTTCCAGGCCGCAACCTGTTTTGGGACTCCATATTAAATCCTCCCCAAATTTTTCCTTTAAATATTCTTCTTCTCTTTCCAGCCCGCCAATACGTTCATTATACCAATCGTGATTACCGGGTATAAAAAGTACATTTCCATCATAATCTTCAATGGCATCCAACTGCGCATCTATTCTATACTCGGCAGCTTCCCTATCGGGATGACCTTCTTCAGGCATTCCGTCGGGATAAATATTATCTCCCAGAAAAATGGTATAATTATCTGATTGTTTTACGGAATCTAAGTAACTTTTAAAGGCGATGAGGCCTTTAGAGCTTCCACCCATTGGGGAGTAGCCACCGTCTCCTAATAAATAAAATGATTTTTCAATTTCTTTATCCTGGGGATACCCAAAATTAGAAGTAAGTTCTCCTTCACGGTATTTAGGATCTGATGAAACACAAGAAAAAATCACTAACAGGGCAGTTAGTGACATAAAGATGTTAGTTTTTTTCATAAATGATATTGAACATTTTTTGTACTTTGGCGAAACAAAAACAAGCTAAAATATATGAATAATCTCATTGAGAAAGCAGATGATTTTGTTTTAAATCTTTTCAAGGAAAAATTACCGAACACGTACATATACCATAATTACAAGCATACAGAACGGGTGGTTAAAAGTACTAAAGAATTAATTGCCAATTCTGAAATTAATGTTAAACAAGAAGAGGCACTATTGCTTGCAGCGTGGTTACACGACACCGGATATACCCGTACCTTTAAGGGTCACGAAGAGGAAAGCGTAAAAATTGCAGAAGACTTTCTAAAGCAAAATAATGCCACTCCAAAGCTCATTGAGGATGTTCTAAAATATATAAAAGCAACTAAATTTGACTCCAATCCAGAAAGTCTTCCCGGGAAAATTATAAAGGATGCAGATTCCTCGCATTTTGCTAAAGAATATTTTGAAGAAACCAGCGAACTTTTAAGGCAGGAATTAGAACTTCATAATATCAAGAATTTTACAACCGGAGAGTGGATTCAGGAGAACATTAGAATGTTCACCGAAAAGCATCAATTTTATACCGATTACGCTATTGAAGAATGGGGTCCCAAAAAGGAAGAAAACCTGTTGGAGCTCATTGGAGATAAAAATAAACAGGAAAAGAAACTAAAAAAAGAAGAAGCTAAAGCGCGTATGAAAGCGCGTTATAAAAACGATAATCCCGAACGAAGTATTCAAACGCTTTTTAGGGTCACCCTTAGAAACCACATAAAATTAAGTGATATTGCCGATACAAAAGCCAACATTTTACTTTCGGTAAATGCAATAATTATTTCCCTGGCGCTTGCTAATATGATTCCGAAATTGGATGCTGCCAGTAATAAACACCTGCTTATTCCTACCCTTATCCTTATTTTGTTTAGTGTGGCTTCAATAATACTTTCGGTATTATCTACCAGGCCGCAAGTTACCAGTGGAGAATTCACAAAAGAACAGGTTAAAAACCGGGAAGTAAACCTTCTTTTCTTTGGTAATAGCCATAAAATGCCTTTTGAACAGTTTAAATGGGGTATGAAAGAAATTATTAAAGATAAAGACTATGTCTACGAATCTTTAATGTTAGACCTCCACTTGCTGGGCAAAGTTTTACATAGAAAGTATAAAATTCTAAGAATAACTTATACGGTGTTTATGATTGGAATTATTGTTTCGGTAATCGCTTTTGTAGGCGCTTTTTACTTAATGTAATTCTTCCATTAGATTCTCATAAGTAATAGTTCTATCGGGTTCATTGTTATCGGGTGTATATAAAACGTTTATTCTAATGGCTTTGAGCCCAACTACTCCCTGCACATCCTCAAGTTCCAGTAACTCCAAATTCTCACCCAGGTAATTCTTGGTTTGCAGATATTTAATATACCTCAAATATTCCTTTTCATCTCCACGCTGGCTATAAACAATGGCTATTTTTCCTTTTTGGGTAATGCGTTCTTCGGTACCTTTTATAAAAGATTTATCTATTCGTTTTTTTATAATTTCATAGCGAGCATTATAGGTGCCATCTACATCAAATTTCTTTTCATCCATTCGGTATCTTATAGACATTGTAGAGCTATAAACCAGTATTAAAGAAGCGGCATCAAGCTTAATTGGCGTGGTTTGTTGCAATTGATAAAAGCGGTTTTCCATCTCGCACATAGTACTCAGTTGCCAAAGCCTTAAATTGTATAGATACACCTTATTAAACGGCCGGTCTTTCACCATAGATGCACCAATATAAATATTATGGTCTACCCCATCGGTCTTGTAACGTTCAAAATAATGCGGATAAATCTTTTGTGCAGCAATTTGTTTTCTGTCTAAAAAACGAGACATAGTGCGGTTAATTTGCTGTACAGTTTCATCGTATTTTTTGCGATCATTGTAAATTATTCCCGTTTCTGGATTTAATTGATTTTGATATTCTTCAACCGCTTTTTTTAATTCAGAAGATTGTTTGCTTAGGTGACTCATAATAGGATTTACCTCTTTCTGAAGCAAATTAAACACCTTTTGTTCACTGGAAGCATTCAAACTACTTTCCAGCTCTTCCATAAAATCGGAAATTCTGAATTTCACCTGTTCGTAAATAGGAAGTTCTTCTATATTATAAGCTTTATCAATTATAGACTGAATTATTTTTAATTGATGAAGCAAGTCTTTTTGTATAGCATCATTTCGCGCATCTGAAGAGGCTACCACGTCTATTTGACCGTATAATGGATAAATATCTTTAAAGACAATATCTTTAAACGATGCCAACCCGTCATCATCATAATCCCTAATATATTTCTTGGCTTCTTTTTCAAAAACCCATAGCACACTGGGGTGTATAGATGTACATTCACTCTGGATTACGGCTTTAACCCTATTTTCAAAATCGCTGCGATTTCTATCTACCGCAGTGGCGATATAAGGGAGAATTTCATCTAACTTAATGGTATTAATACTATTAAGCTGATTCTTTTTCTTCGCCACCAACTCTAAGATTCCCAGCAAACGGTTATTTTTAACAACCGGGGCCAGAATACAGCTTTTTACGTCCCCTTCTTTTAATCGCCTGGAGAGGATATTATTTTCCGTTTTTTTGGCATATTCGTCTACGTTAGCAATGCTAAAAAAACTGTGATTTTTAAAAATATTGTTGAAACCTTCTTCACAAACTCCCTTTCTACATTCACTCACCAATTCGTCATTTAAAATATAACTATTGGCTTCTTTATATTCCATTTTTTCGAACATTTCGTCCTGCGGATTATAAATAGTAAAACCTACTCGAAGATCTGGGATTTTGTAAATAGACCTGAAAATTTCTTCTAATTTTTGGAGTTCATCCTTTTCTGAAGATTTTTCAAATAGTAAAGCAGTTTTTAATTCAGATATGGCGTCATCCATAGTAACATCGGTAAGGTTCACGATCGTAAACCCTTTAAACACCCAACTATTAGGCGGGAATTTTTTACGCCATAAATCTATATCCTCAACATTTTGCAGGAGTTCATCTACATCATCATCTGTAATTTTTTTGGCATTTTCTTTAGGGTATATATCAATAAAATCTCCGTTTAAAGCAATGCGATACCGCCTGGTTATGCCCTGTTCATCGGGTATATCAAAATATAAAGGCCGGGAATAATCTATTTTATAACCGTAATAATCGTTTAAAATATTAATGCATTCCTGCACGTACACCGTTTTGTTATCCAGATTTCTTATCTCGAGCTCAAAATCGTCTGGAGTAGCCTCCATTATTTTCTTTAAACGCTTAGACCTATTAAATAAGAAATTTTGAAAGGGTATGGAAGCTGCTTTAATTTCATTATTGGTAAGTACGTTGGGAAAAAGATCGTCTAGCAAAACCCTAACTGCCTCTTTATAATTTTTTAGTTCTTCAAAATCTTTAATTCCTTCTATTAAAGCCGGAAAAGCTTCTACATGCTCTAGAATATTTTTTATATAATTTCGGGAAATTTCATTTTCTTCACACTTCAGCTGCTTTTTATACTGCTCAACAACTTTATGAAAACTAATTTGAATCTCAAAAGGTAAATTTTGTTTCTGTTCTTTCATAAATAAGTAATATCAGTTAAAATTACATATTCCTCAAGGCTTACAAATCTACAGGGTTTAAATTAACAATTTTTTATAAGATTTGGAAGGTATTGCCATGCCAGATGCTTATTTTTGCCTTAAACAAAACAATTTTTATGCGTAAAATTATAGTAATGCTGGCGGTTGCAACCGTATTTGCCTCCTGCCAGGAAGATAAAGGATATTTCATTTCTGGAAGTGCTCCCGAAATGGAGAACGGAAAGATGGTCTATGTTTCTGAAATTGACGAAAACACCAATCGTCCAAAAAGAATAGATTCTACCACGCTGGAAGACGGCGAATTTGAGTTAGATCTTCAGGATCCTGAAACTCCAAATTTAAGTTTTCTTGAATTTGAAGGCTTACAGGGAAATGTAATTTTTATTGCTGAAAATGAAAAAATAAACTTTAAAGTTTATAAAGATAGCCTGAGAGCTTCTAAAGTTAACGGCGGAAAAGAAAACCGTTTATTATATGAATATTTAGGCCATCTTAAAAATGTAAATGAAGAGGTAACGAAAGGCCGTACCGAAATGCAAGCGGCTTTTCAGGCACAGGACAGTACAAAACTTACTACGCTTCAGGAAACAGAAAATGAAATTATAGATAACGATAAAGTTTATAAGAAAAAAATCGTTAAAGAAAATCCCGATTCATTTGTTTCTATAATGGTAATTAGCGATATGCTTAGAATGAAATCGTACCCGGCAAACGAGATTAAAGAAATGTTTGACGGACTTTCTGAAGAAGTGAAAAATACCGCTATTGGGAAGCAAATTACTCAAAATCTTGAAAGAGAAAATAAAGTAGCGGTTGGTAGCAAAGCTCCTAATTTTACCGCTCCTACTCCAAATGGTGACGAACTTTCTTTAAAAGACGCGATGGGAAAAGTAACGGTAATCGATTTTTGGGCGGCCTGGTGTAAACCCTGCCGTGTAGAAAATCCTAACCTTGTTAGAACTTATAACAAATACAAAGACGATGGCCTAAGTGTTATTGGTGTTTCGTTAGACCGTCCCGGCCAAAAAGACCGCTGGATAAAAGCTATTGAAGAAGATGGATTGCCCTGGCACCAGGTTTCCAATCTTAAATTTTGGCAGGATCCTGTTGCGCAACTCTACGGAATTCAAGCCATTCCCGCAGCTTTTGTTTTAGATGAAGAAGGTACTATTGTAGCCCGTGATCTTAGAGGTGACGATTTAGATAATAAAATTGGAGAATTACTTAATAAAGGATAATATTTTGAGTTTTTTCCTCACAAAAAAAGCGCCCTGGTGGCGCTTTTTTTATTTGGTAATTTGTTAATCGTTATTCCATAAGTAACTGAAAAGCTACATTTACATCTATGCTTATTTCCATTTCCCCGGGTGCAATAGTCTCCTGGTTAGAAGCTTCATCTGCAGAACCTTTTATTCTCATAGAACCATAAACCGGTTGGTAATTATTACTGCTTCCTTCACTAATCATAAAAGCTTTTCCCACTGTTTGCCCTAATGGTTCAGCAAGTGCTTCAGCTTTTTCCTTTGCATTTAACACCGCTTTTCTTCTGGCTTCAACCTTATGCTTTTCAATATTTGAAGATTCAAATTCAATTCCGTTTATTCCGTTAAGGCCATTTTCCAGTAAACCTTTCATTATAGATTCATATTTGCTAATATCTTCTAACGTAATTGAAATCGCCTGGTTTGCTACATAAGTATACGTTTTATCGTTATAATTATAGCGTTTATTCAAATTGATATAATTAGTGTTGATATTTTTTTCGGCTATCCCTTCAGATTTTAAATATTTAATCACTTTATCTACCACCTCATCATTTTGAGATTTTACTGACGTAGCGCTTTGGCCTTCGTGTTCAATTTGTGATTTTATCGTGACTTTATCGGGGGCTACTTTTACAATTCCTTCACCGGTAACATGAATTCCGGTATTGTTGTTTTCATTTTGAGCCTGCATTGCAAAACCGCTAACTACGGCAATAAGTAAAATTAATTTTTTCATAGGTGATTTATTATTAGTTGAAAACTCTATTACAAGAAGAGTACCAATTTAGATTTTTCCCATTTTTTGCATAACAAATAAGAAAACAATGGGAAGTGCCAGTAATAATACCATTAGCAAATGTTCTTCAAAAACCCAACTGGCCAACAGAAGGGTCAATAAATATCCGCCTACTGCGCCGCCAAAATGAGCATCGTGACCAATATTACCAACCTGGCGTTTCATACCGTAAATAGTATAAAACAAATAGCCTATTCCAAAAATATAGGCCGGAATGGGAATAATAAAAAACAAACCAAGCATCATATCGGGTCTCAAAAGAATTGCCGAATACAACACACCCATTACCGCACCACTTGCGCCTACCGCTGTATAATGCATATCTTTTTTATGAAAATAATAAGACAGTAAATTTCCCAAAACCAGGCTGGCCAGGTAAACAATTATAAACCCAGCGATTCCCAGAAAAAAGATCACTGAATTGGCGAAAAAATAAAGCGTTAGCATATTCACCAAAAGGTGGGTGGTATTTACGTGCAAAAATCCTGAAGTAAGAATTTGATATTTAGCACCGCGATTTATATCGGCAATATTAAATTTATATTTCTGAAAAAAAGAATCGTCTTTAAATCCTTTGAATGAAACCAATACATTTACACCAATAATTATAAGGGTAACCAGGTTTAATTCTCCCATAGTAGCTTTAATTTAGTGCCAAATATACCATATATTTGCTGAAAATTATTTTATGCAGGCTGTAGTTTTTTGGTTGAGTTACCCGCTGCTTTGGCTAATTTCTATTCTTCCTTTTCCTCTTTTTTACCTGGTTTCAGATGTGGTTTACTTTTTAGTTTATCACCTTATAGGGTATAGAAAGAAAACGGTTACCGATAACTTAAAATTTGTCTTTCCTGAAAAATCTAATGAAGAAATTATTCAAATTAGAAAGAAATTCTATTCA
This sequence comes from Salegentibacter salegens, assembly GCF_900142975.1. Lineage (NCBI taxonomy): Bacteria > Pseudomonadati > Bacteroidota > Flavobacteriia > Flavobacteriales > Flavobacteriaceae > Salegentibacter > Salegentibacter salegens. The sequence goes on along the minus strand of NZ_LT670848.1, from coordinate 49,091 downwards.
CATATGTGTGATATGTTTCTGGAAATGATAAAAAGTATTTCTATCTCTGAAGAGGAATTAAAAAAACGATTTGTTTACACCAATCTTGAAGAGCTTAGGCGTATAGAAAAACTGGACAAAAGTATTATGCTTATGTGTGGGCACTATGCCAGTTTTGAGTGGCTTTTTGCGCTACAACTCCACGATCTTAAACACAGCGCTTTTGGTATTTATAAAAAAATTAGAAATCCCGGTTTTGACAAACTAATTAATGACATTAGACAGCGTTTTGGTGCCGAACTTGTACAAAATTCTAAAGCCAGTTTGCGCATAGCCAATAATCAGAAAGAAGGTATTCGGGGGGCTTATGCCATGATAGCCGACCAATCTCCTAAAACACCCAGTTATAAATTCTGGACCGATTTTATGGGGAAAAAAGTTCCTTTTTATACAGGTTCTGAAAGAATAGCTACAGAATTTGATATGGTGGTACTTTACCTGCACGTAGAAAAAGTAAAAAGAGGCCATTATAAGGCCTCTTTAATTAATATTTCTGATAATCCTGCTGAAACTAAAAACAATCAAATAACTTTAGATTACATTCAGCTTTTAGAAAAACAGATTCGCGAAAAACCAGAGCTTTACCTATGGACGCACAAGCGCTGGAAACATTTTGGGAAAGAAATTCCTGCAAATGCCGTTGTTCGTTAAGCTATAATTTTCTTGATTTCCTTAATCATATCCTCAGCCAATTCATCGGCTTTCGCCTGAGATTTTGCTTCGGTATAAATTCTAATAATAGGTTCAGTATTCGACTTTCTTAAATGCACCCAGTTTTCAGGAAAATCTATTTTTACTCCGTCTACGGTAGAAATTTCTTCATTTCTATATTTCTCTTCCATAGCCTTTAAAATTCCGTCTACATCAATTTCGGGCGTCAACTGAATTTTATTTTTGCTCATAAAATAAGCGGTATATTCTTTTCGTAATTTAGAAACACTTATATTTTTTTCGGCTAAATGGGTTAAAAACAAGCCAACACCAACAAGGCTATCACGCCCATAATGAGATTCAGGATAAATAATTCCGCCGTTTCCTTCTCCGCCAATTATTGCATTAGAATCTTTCATTAATTTTACAACATTCACTTCACCTACCGCGCTGGCTTTATATTCCCCACCATGTTTTTGAGTAACATCGCTAAGCGCCCTTGACGACGATAAATTACTTACGGTATTTCCAGAAGTTTTAGATAATACATAATCGGCACAAGCCACAAGCGTATACTCTTCCCCAAACATTTCGCCGTTTTCATCTATAAATGCAAGCCTGTCTACATCTGGATCTACAACAATTCCAAAATCGGCTTTCTCCTTTTTCACTAATTCACTAATATCGGTAAGGTGTTCTTTTAAAGGTTCTGGATTATGCGGAAAATGCCCGTTTGGCTCACAATAAAGTTCTACAACCTCAACGCCCATTTTTTTCAAAAGTTTTGGAATAACAATTCCTCCACTTGAGTTCACTCCATCTACTACAACTTTAAAACCGGCTTTTTTGATTTTATCAGCCTCCACAAGTTTAAGTTTCAAAACCTCCTCTATATGAATATCCATATAATTATCTTTCCTGGTGATGGATCCAAGATCATCAACTTCAGAAAAATTAAAATTATCGTGCTCTGCATATTCCAGGATTTTCGCTCCTTCTGCCCCATCCAGAAATTCGCCTTTACTATTTAATAATTTAAGGGCGTTCCATTGTTTTGGATTATGACTGGCAGTTAAGATAATTCCGCCATCTGCATTTTCCAAAGGCACGGCAATCTCTACCGTAGGAGTTGTTGAAAGGTCTATATCTATCACGTCTATTCCCAACCCGGTGAGCGTATTCATCGTTAAATCCTGTACCATTTTCCCAGAAATTCTGGCGTCACGACCTACCACAACTTTTAATTTTTTATTTTCTGAATTATTCTTTAACCAGGTTCCATAAGCAGCGGCAAACTTCACCGTATCTATTGGTGTTAGATTATCACCCGTTTTACCACCTATAGTACCCCGTATTCCTGAAATTGATTTTATTAAACTCATAAGTTTATTTTATAATGAATATTTTCTATAAAGTAAGCTAGCCAAAGGCAGGCTCACAATGCATTTTATTTTTAAATGTTGAATCCCGATTATCGGGTAAAATTTTAACAAATATACAAGGAGCAGGCAGGTAGCGCCAAAACTTAACAAAAATTAAACAGGAAACTACCGGATTTACGTAACTTTCAAAAATGAATTTCTTAGCACACATATATCTTTCGGACGATAACACGCAATTAAAAATTGGGAATTTTATTGCAGATTCGGTGAAAGGAAAAAAGTATTTAGAGTATCCGCCAGAAATTCAAAAAGGAATAGTATTGCACCGTGCAATTGATACTTTTACTGACACTCACCCTATTGTTAGTAAAAGTGTTGAGCGCCTATTTGATCGTTACGGCCATTACAGCCGGGTTATTGTAGATATTTTATACGATCATTTTCTCGCTGCAAACTGGAAAGAATATTGTGAAACCCCACTAAAAGAATATACCGAAGATTTTTATAAACTTTTACAGGATAATTTTGAAGTTTTACCAAAACCGGTTCAAAATTTTCTTCCATATATGGTGGCCGATAACTGGCTTTATAACTACCGAAAAATAGATGGAATAGAGAAAATTCTTTTTCAAATGAACCGCAGAATTAAATATCGGGTCAAAATGCATTTAGCGGTGGAAGAACTAAGAGAGTTTTATGAAGAATTTGAAAATGAATTTAGGATGTTCTTTGAGGAGCTAAAGGCCTATGTAAAATCTGAGATTAAGGCATAAAAAAGAAGAGCCCAAATTGGGCTCTTCAGTTTCAATAAAATTAAAATATTAGATTAGTTTGAAGGATTAATATTATCTGCAGTTAACCCACTTAATATTGTTGGGTTGTTAGATAATGTTATATCGTCCATAGCAAAATCGTTGCCAGAATTAGCATCTTCAACATCTCTAACTCTCATAATCATTTGCCCGTCTGATTTTGCTTCCATAATGAAACCAACTTCTTTCCATCCTTGTGGATCACTTCCTCCGTCTAGATCGGTGATAGTAAACTGGGTTAGTACCACTCCGTTTGGATCATCTTCAGACTGATAATTAATGCTCAATCTAGCATTATTAACATCTGGTTGACTAAGATCTCTCAATCTCATTGTTACAAAATAGGTTGCTCCTGCACAAAGTTCTGGAGTTCTAACGGTGTAATAAGCTCTATCAGAATAACCTTCTGGTGAACCATCTAGAACTAACATCATACCATCATCATCTGTGTGTGACGTAAAAGGACCATATAAATCGCTAGGTGTATCAGTAATTAAATAAGAACCATAAGGATTGCTAGGATCAAATACATCATAATCGGTATCATCTTCAAAATTCATAGAATCAATGAAATTACCGGTTTCAAAATCGTTTTCGACTGTAACATATTCTGAAAACAAGCAAGGATCTGAATCATCCTGATTACTACATTCTCCTTCTCTAAAATGGTAGTAATTGCTACCGCTATCATATCCTTCTGGCACTTCAGAAAGATCTAAGGTTTCAACATCATCCTGACTGAATGCTCCTAAACGAATTACTTCCCATTCCCCTTCTTCATTCTGCATGGATAGCTCGCCATAATATACATTCTCATCTTCCTCTCCTCTTGCAGGTAAGGCTACACATAATGGTCTTGCATACGCATCTCCATTTTCATAATCACCTGTTTCATTTACATCGCGATAAAGTAAATTATCGTCACTTGTATCAGGAATGGTATTTTCATTATAATTCCATACCGAGAATTGGAATTCAGCAGGAGTGTGTCTACCATCTTCATCACAGTAGTTACCAAATAAACATAGATAAACGATATCTACTTCAGTAAAGTCGAAAAATAAATAGCCGTATTCCTGCACATAATGCTCATCATAACAAAGTACCTCTACATCAATATACTTTTTAACACCATTTTGAAGTACAATATCTTCAATTGGCAAAGCATCACTTACAAAATTTTGATATTCTGCCGGGCCGTAGTCATCATTTTCACGAGGTGCAATATATATAGGATTTCCATCGGTATCCACTACGTCAAAGTATTCCAGAGAATAAGTGCCGGCTAAAAGTTCTAATTCATCATTAGACCCTTCATCAGTGATCCAATTTGTGTCGCCTACCTCTCCGGGAACTACTGGTATCTCAATAAAATCTTCTTCTCCATCTCGATCCAGTACCCAATTACCATCACTATCCTGTAAAGCAACTCTTACCATTGCAGGTTGTGCGTCTGAACAAGCGGGAATGGCGTCGTCACCTTCATTTCCAGGATTTGCTTGTTTAGAGGCCATAGCTCTATCAAAATCTTCGAGGAGCGCTGTAAAGCCTAAGGTTGCCATCTCATCACCAGCCGGTCCATCGGGACTGTCTGGATTGTCTTCCTTACTACAGGAAGTCATTACCATCGCTAAAAGAGCGACGTAAGCCAAATAAATTTTAAAGTTTTTCATAATAAAAAATTTAGATTAATTAATAAAAGGTTTGATTAATAAGCCTGGAAAAGATCCACCCAATGACAGGCTTATGAGTTAATATTTTAGTTTATTCTATTTCGCATATTGATTGATTATCTACGTTGGTTGCCGACATAACCTTAAAAAGATTATTTCCGAAAATTTGTCCCGGATAAAATGGCTCTGAGCAACTTGTATGGAGATTATATGATACTTCTGAAATTGTAAATTCCAATTCTGTCCATACTGAAGGAATAGGATGTCCTCCATTTGTTGCCTCCCCTGGCAACAGTATTTCTTCATTTGTATTTACATCTCCATTAAATATTTCGTAAGGAGCGTCTGGACCGTTATGAGTTACCACCAAATTAATTAGATCGTCACCTAAATATTTAACCGTTAGCTGCTTTATTTTCCCACCCTCATTATTATCACAAGGTACACAGTCTTTCGGTTCTTCGGGATCCTGGGGTTCTTCTTCACATTCTCCTTCATTTTCTGTTAAATCATCTAATAAATCGAAATTATCTGCTTCACCGCAACAAGCTTCTCTAAAATGGTAGTAATAATGCTTTTGCTCTTCCTGGTATATATTAGCAAGATCTTCAGCATTAAAACTTCCTTCCCTTATTAAGGTTTCAGTTTCATCCGCTACGATCCATATTTTTGCATAATAATTATCTATTTCTGGAAGTGGAAAGCAAAGTGCATCAGCGTAATAATGAGTTCCAGTATCATCAGTAAAAGTTTTTCTTTCATTTTGGGCAACTACTAAAAGATCACCTTCATTTGTGTCTTCCCAAACCTTCATTTTAAATTGGGCAGGCATATGTCTCTGATCTTCTTCACATATATTTCCGTAAGTACATAGGTAAATTAAATTGGTTGCATTAAAATCGAAGAATAAATACCCAAAAGCAAATGCGTAGTGTTCCTCATAACATAAGACTTCTATAGGCTGGTAATATTTTACACCGGGACGAATTTTAACTTCTATTGGTAATGGGTTGTTTACGAAATTGTGATACTGAATACTTTGGCTGTAATCTAAATCTCCTTCGGGGATTCTAGGAGCCATATAAATAATATCTTCCTGATTGTTCCCGGCTGCAGTAGCTACAGCAAAATATTCTATACTATATTCACCTTCTTCAAGTTCAAGATCTGCTGATTCCTGGGTAAACCAGGCATCCATATTTCCATCGTTATCCAAATCGGTTCCGTTGGGATTAACTTCAATTTCTATCTTATTTTGGTTAGAATCTTTATACCAAACCCAATTTTCATTATCATCTTTTACCTTAATAGCCACTCTCACAAAAAGAGGGTTTTCGTCTGAACACTGCGGGATATTGTAAGAATCAGAAGAACTTTGTTTATTTAATTGATTGCGGTTAGCCAGGTCGCTTAGTACGCTTCCGAAGGAAAGTTTCCCAACAGCGTGAGATTCCTGTATTTCTTTACCTACTTCTTCTTTAGTGCAGGATACAACACAAAACAATATTAGAATTATTCCCAGGCTAAAACGTATAATTTTTTTCATAGCTTAAGTCGTTTAAATATTCCCTGAAATACATCAGGCACATTTCCGTATAGTGTAGGGATAAAATGATTGGAAGGGGTGAAAATTTCAGGCTGGTAGGATATTGCCTTTAAAATTTAACTCTAATTTATGTGGAGGATGATAACTACTAAATGGGGGAAATCCTGTAAGATTCAGCAACTTTCAATCAATTAATTATTAGTCTTTTTCTTACAAGAATAGTCAAAATTTGAAAAATTAGGATCTATCTTTAGTATAAAACATAAATGAATAGATGAAATACTATTAGATTCGATAAACTATAATAATTAGTATACTCCTGAAAAAGGCAAAAACTTAAAACTCTAGCCTGATTTTAAATTTTAACCCCATTTATTTCCACCACCCGTAGGAAAATTTGAAGGAGGTTCTTTTAGAAAATTGAAAATAATAACGAAAAAATTTATAGAGTAAAATATTATTGCCTGAATGGTAATTAATTGTGGAAATTACCCTCAATTACTGTGGAAATTATGTCTACACTTTTGAGACCAAAAATTTTATAAAAGCAAAACCCGGAGGATATCCCCCGGGTCGCATTCAACTATTTAATAAAAAATTATACAAAAAACCAATAGCCGTATTTTTGCTCGACTTCTTTCCAGCCCCATTTAGAATTATAATACCATCTATCATACTTTCTAAGGACTGTCAATCCGTTAAGTGTATAATATTCACCGTTTACATACTCGGGTTCTGACCCATCTTCTGTATACATACTTTTAATGCCAGAAATATCGCCCGAAGAAAGTGCTGAACGTTGCACCTGGTAGGTGTTACCATTTGTTCTCGTTATAGTAGGATCCCCATTCTTAGAAAAAGAATAAGCACCATACATCATTATGGATTCAAAATCCAGGCTTGTGGTATATTCATCACCATCAAAACCACTGGCTTCGTAAGTATGAAAATTATGCTCAGTACCGCTTCTAACATTATCCAGGTGTACCGTAATATAATTATTCCTATCTACACGGCTTTGTTCGTGCCATAGTCCTACGGCATGACCAATTTCGTGGATGGTATTTCCGGTGCTACAGTAATCAGATAAGGTTATGTTCTGTCTGCCTCCAATCATACCGACATAGGAAGAGCAACCAGATCCGGTAGTAAAGTATATATAATTAGATTGCCCTGATCTTTCTACGAACTTTAACGGGGTGTTATTCTCCCAATGACGTATTGCATCGTAAACTCTGTTTTTATCAGAGAGACTGGAGTTTATAGAATAATAAACCGTATTGTCGGGCCACATTCCCGAAGTACGCCCTGTACTCTTTTCCTGGGGAATAGCCTCTTTATTTTTATAAACAATAGATTGAGGGGATTTGCTGGATTTATTTTTAGGAATCAAAATATCACCCTGGTAAACATAATCACTGCCATGATCTTCTACAGGCATCTTTTGACCGGAATAATAAATTTGGGAAACAGGTCCCAGATCGTCGGGAAAGGCCATTTCTGATTGTTGATCTGAGATTTCTTCTGGTTTGAGTTGCGTTTCTGCTTCTTGATTTTCTGAAATTGGATCTTTACTACATGCCAGAATCGCCAGAACAGGTAGTAACAAAAATTTACTTTTTTTCATAAGTAGGGTTTTACTTTTTTTATGATTTAATTAATACAAAATTTCATTCTGGATTTACAAAGGTCGTTCCAAAAAAAACACGTTATAATCGCTGTAAATTTTTAATAGTCAGATTCCTACAAGGATAATGAATTTTCAGTTTTAAAACGATTTGGGATCTTCTAAAACCTAATAAAATTATTTTTCATTTTATTCTTGAAAGGCTGTTATTACTATTACATGCAGTAAGTTTTAAATTTTAAATGACTTGTAAATACTCAGAATTTAGGGCCAACATACAGCCTTATTTTTGATTCGTTAATTTTTTTAACAAAAAAGCTGTGCGAAATTTTCGCACAGCCTCTTTTGCAATCATCAAGATTGAGGATTACAAAAAACCCAGTTAATTAGTCACCCCCCGGTTATAAATTTACTGGGTAATTTTTATTCTAATTAAGTATCAGATCTTGAACATACGTTCGCAGAAAAACGTACATACACGGTTCCTGAGAAATCTCCTGTAATTGTAGTCTCAATATCAGCATCATTAGTATCCTCTGGTGCAATTAGATTATTTTCATTTACACAAGTTATTGCACCGCCCAATTCGTCTACAATTTCCATCTTATAATCCTTCAGATAAAAATCGGTATTGGTACTGATTAATAGCATATCACCATCATCATTAAAAGATATTAGTCCGAATGCTAGGCTAGTAGTCTCGTCACTAAAAAGTGCTAAAGGCTCCGAACTTGTTATTGCTATCCAATCGGTAAGATCAGTTAAATCAGTCCCTGCAACATAAACTCTTTCACAGTCGCCAGCTGATGGTAAGGTAGGACACTCTGCAACATCATCCCCACATGTGGGATCTGGATCTCTTACACACCCAGGGTTTTCATTCTCATTTAAAATATCATCGCCATCAATATCAGAATCACAAACATCTCCTACTCCATCTTCATCTAAATCTGCCTGATCTGTATTTGGAGTACTTGGGCAATTATCCTGCCCATTAGGTATTGTATCTTCATCACAGTCAGCAGCAGGATCTGTTGGGTCACATTCTTCACCATTTCCATTGCCAGGATCCCCGTCACAGAAGAATAAATGGAAATAATCAATAGTCCCATCTTCACGAACACTTTCCATTAAGTCTGACCATGAAAGATCAAGGATAATTTCTTCATCGGCAGGAGTTGGATAATTCCCTTCCCAATCCGATAAAGTTGCAATTATTCTTATATAATCTGTACCACTGGTTTCTTCAAACATAGGCGCAGGAACTGCAAAGCAAAATGGATCAGCGTAGTAAACATCTGTATCATCATCAAATCCATAACTACCTTCTGGAAGATCCATACTTTCATATAAAGTTCTATCTTCATCTCCGCCAGTATATATAACCTCAAGGCTATAATTGGCAGTATAATGTCTTCCATCTTCATCACAGTAGTTTGCAAAAATGCATACTTCGTGCAGTACTTCAGGTACCAGATCAAAAAATTGGTAACCATATAAATTTACATCACGATTATCAAAGCAAAGAACCTCAATATCAACATATTTTTTAGAGCCTGCTCTTATTAGAAAATTATATGGAAGTCCCTGGTTTACAAAAGTGCCATAATCACTGGTAGTTGTTGGTGCTGCCCAAATTACTGTAGAACCAGCATCTTCTGGATCTCCATCATATACCAAAAAGGTAGTAACTGATACAGTTGCTGTCTTATCATCAGCATTTGCCACGGGAATTTTTAAGTCTTCATCATAATCTGTGTAAAAGCTTCCATCTTCACTTAAAATAGGAACATTTACATTAATAATACCTTCCAGGTCTGTACCTGAATTATGTGTTAACTCAATATGCGCATAGGCCGGAGCGTCAGATGAACAGTCGGGAATACTTTGTTTCACCGCTGCACGGTTTACAAAGTCATTAAGGGTTGCTCCCAGACTTAATTCAGCAAAACTTTCGGAACCTGGATCGTTATTTAAAGTTCCTTCCTCATCTTTGGTACACGAGGTAAAAAAGAGGGAAAAAACGGCCACAATGGCCAGATATTTTCTTAGAAGTTTCATAATTAAAGTTTTTGGATTAAATATTTAGAATGGTTAGTAAAAACTACCAGGAGTTTTAATGCTCCCGGTAGTGATTTTCATTTTAGTAACAAGCTACTGCGTGAATAATAATATAGAAATCATCACTATAGCCTCTATCCCATGTATATGTAAGTGTATTTTCATCTACCTCATCGTTGAGGTTATATTGCCCGGGTGCAAATACATCATTTCCAGAAGGAGCATTTTCACTCAAATTAATATGAAGATCATTTAAACTCACATTAGGATTAAGTGTAATTTCTAAAGTGATTTCATCACCATCTATAGAAATTTCAGCCGTACCAATATGTTCTCCTTTAGAAGTATCATTTTGGCCAGCACCTGCCCAAATATCGTAGGTTTCACTAGCTCCATCTATACTTGTTTGATAGTGCTCTGCCCAGCCCCAACGATTTGCATTGGCAAGTGTATTTAGTGCTGTATCACCTTCCATATAGGCGGTTTCGCAGATATCACCACCTTCTTCAGGACATCCATTATTGGATTCCGGACCCGCCTGGTAAGGACAATCATCATTACAATCATTTAATCCATCATTATCAGCATCGCCAGTACAGTCGTCAATAGGACAACCACCATCTAAAGGATCACCAGCATCTTCAGGACATTCATCACATCCATCTGGAACACCGTCTTCGTCCATATCATCCTTATCATTATAACCTGGACATACATCATCTTCATTAGGTATACAATCACCATCGGTATCCCCTTCGGTTATTGGACAATCGAGTATAGGATCATCTCCACAGTTAAAGAATATATGTTCATAATCTATAGTGCTATTATCGCCAAAATATGACTGTACATCCTCCCAGCTTAGAAAAATCACTTCAGACTCTTCACCTTCCGGAGATTCATAATTAGCATCCCAATCAGCTAAAGTAACTGTAACACGTAAATAAATGTCAGTGTCTAACTCATCATACATTGGAGAAGGAATTGCTAAGCATAATGGCTCAGCATACCAGTCTCCTGAATTATCATCTTCGGTATTTCCGGTTTCCGGAGACCTGTTAGTATATAAGTTAATATCGTCTTCCCCTTCTCTTATATAATCAATATCAACATTATAATTTGCTGTGAAGTGTCGTCCGTTATCGGTACAATAGTTTGCAAATACACAGAACTCATAAAGCTCTATTGGAATAAGATCAAAGAACTGGTAACCATACAGGTTTACATCTCTATCATCAAAACATAATACTTCTACATCCAGATATTTTTTAGAGCCTGCTCTTAAATCAAAATTGATAGGTAAAGCATCATTTACGAAGTTCTTATATTCACCTTCATCGGTTGGTGCTACCCATATTGGTGAAACACCTTCTCCAGGTTCTTCAGCATACACCATAAATGTTGTTAGGCTTACTGCGGTTGTGGTTTCATTAGCAGGAATAGGAATTTCCAGATCCTCGTCATAATCAGTGAAATAAATTTCACCATCAAAAAGGATAGGTATTACTACATCCTCGGTTCCCATTTCGTGGGTAAGTACAACCCAGGCATACATTGGTGTTTCATCGGAACATTCCGGGATTACATCTGTAATAGCCTGACGATTATTATTCACAAGGTCATTTAGAATAGCACCTATTGAAATACTACCCATTTCCTCATTTACAGAGGGTTCGTTGGTCTCATCTTTACTACAGGATGAAAATAGCAGCCCCGTAGCCATGAAAATGGCCAGAATTAATTTTAAATTCTTCATTGTTTCTATGTTTTAAAAGGAATTAAAAAGGTGTCCCAGTTTTTGGGACACCTTTTAAGAGTTTTTAGTACTCGTCAAATTCACCACAAGCGACTGGTGTAAAGTCTGCTTCGTGAAGCACAGCTGTTCTAGCTTCAGGATCACCCAACGCAATAACTTCGGCATTGGTCAAAGAAAATGTTCTGGTGTAAAACATATTACCCATAGCATCTGCCTCAGGCCAAACTGCTCCGGCATAGTCAAGTGACCAGATTGGATTTCCATAATCTCCACAAGAAGCATTTTCGTGAATGTGTTGTGGCACATCTCCTGGAGTAAGTTCGGTAGCTGCTGTAGTAGCGGTTAACTGGTTTCCTACTAGTTTAAGGTAAGCGAATCCAACAGCGTTAGCGTCGCCTAAATTCTTTAAACATGCTTTATAACGCTTTGCTTCAACTCTTGGGTCATCAAATGGTGGAGGGTTGTCATTTCCACATCCATAATTAAAGTGGTAATAATCCATTGTTGAATCATCGTCTTCACTATAGAACATTCTAATTTCTTCATCAGTGATTGGACCTGCAAGAATTACTTCTCCGGCATCGTCTGAACTATACTCATCGGTATCATTCAACGATATCTCGAAATAGTAAGTATCAGTTTCAGCTGTATCAGGTAACCAGAAACATAATGGATCTGAAAAATAATCGCCAGTAGTTTCATCTACGTCTACAGTATTAGATTCAGTGTAAATTGGATCTCCAACTGCTTCTGAGCCCATCCATACATTTACTGTATAACCGGCTACATAGTGTTTACCATCTTCTGAAGGACAGAAGTTTCCGAATAAACAGAATTTAATTAGCGGAATTGGTACAAGGTCAAAGAATTGGTATCCGTATAAGTTTACATCTCTGTCATCAAAACATAATACTTCTACATCTACATATTTCTTTGAGCCAGCTCTAAGTTCAAAATTAATTGGAAGCGGATCGTTTACAAAATTCTCATAATCACTTCCTTCCTTTGGAGCTATCCAAATAGGTAATGTAGTGTCACCCGGTTCTTCGGAATACACCCAGAAATCGGTTACACTAATTGAAGTGGTTGTTTCCCCTGCAGGGATTGGAATTGCCAGTTCCTCATCATAATCTGTAAAATAAGTAGTCCCATCAAAGTTAACAGGAACAACTACATCTTCTTCTCCCATATCATGAGTAAGAATAACTCTTACATACATGGGTGCATCTTCTGAACACTCAGGAATCGCCTGTTTTAATAATCCCTGTCTATCCAGATCATTTAAAACTGCTCCCAGGGAAATGGTCGCCATTTCTCCATCGGTTCCCACATTATTAGTGGATTCATCTTTACTACAAGATGTAAATAGTATCGCGACAATCACGAAACTTGAAAGGTAATTTTTTAGGTTTTTCATAACACTAAAGTTTTGGTTAATAAATATTTAGAATGGTTAAAACAATATATATAATCTGACTCCATAAGGAGCATCTTGATATATCAATACTATACTAATGGGGGGCTCAAAAATTATGTTGAGGTAAATACTAGTGAAGTGGGGTGACTAGTAATTCATATGATAAATGTAGTCTAATTCTTTCCTATCATGCTATAGGGGTTTTCTCCCCTATTTTACCGAAAAACAAGTTTTACACTTTTTGATAATCTATAAGCTTATGATTAATTGCATAAATAATACTTTCCAGGGAGGGTGTAATCTCAAGTCTGTCTAGACTTTGAAAATTAAATTAAAATTTTTAGACTAGATTATGACACAAGAAGAGATTAAGGAATTAAAGGAAAAAGCATTAAAACAATTTTTATCAGGAGAATCCCTAACCGGCAAAAACGGCGCTTTTGCTCCAATGCTTAGGGAGTTTATGGAAGAGGCCCTGGAAGCAGAAATGTCTTCGCACCTTTCCGATGAAGAAAAAGGCTCAAAAGCAGGTAATAAGCGTAATGGCAAAGGCAAAAAGACCCTAAAGAGCAGCCAAGGGGACGTCACCATTAACACGCCCCAGGATCGTAACAGTACCTTTGAGCCGGAGATCGTAGCGAAACGCCAGCGTATCCTGGCCGATAATTTAGAAAAGCAGATTATAGGCATGTACGGGATGGGCAATAGCCTGCGGGATATCTCAGCTCATATAGAGGAAATGTATGATTCCAAGATATCCACACACGTTCTAAGTGATATTACGGACCGGGTGATTCCCAAGGTTAAGGAATGGCAGGATCGCCCCTTGGAGCCGGTATATTGCATCCTATGGCTCGACGCGATGCACTTCAAGGTACGCGAAGAAGGCAAAGTAAAGCACAAGGCCTTGTATAATATTTTAGGAATAAATAAAGCTGGAAGAAAGGAAGTGCTGGGTATGTATATCTCGGAAAGTGAAGGGGCCAATTTTTGGCTTCAGGTGCTGACCCAATTAAACAACCGTGGCTTAAAAGATATTCTGATTGCCTGTACGGATAATCTTACGGGCTTTAGTGAAGCCATTCATTCTGTTTATCCCAAGACTGATATTCAGCTATGTATTGTCCACCAGATCCGCAATAGTATGAAGTATGTGGCCAGTAAGGATCAAAAAGATTTTATGAAAGACCTTAAACTGGTGTACAAGGCTGACACCAAAGACCAGGCTGAATCGGCTTTACTGGATCTGGAAGAAAAATGGGGCAAAAGATATCCCATAGTGATCCGTTCCTGGAATGATAACTGGGACCGATTGAGTGCTTATTTTGAATATACCGCACCCATTAGAAAACTCATATACACCACAAATGCCGTAGAGGCTTTTCACCGGCAGGTAAGAAAAGTAACCAAGACCAAAGGCGCTTTTACCAATGATATGGCACTATTGAAGCTGGTTTACCTAGCTACCAGAAGAATTGAAAAGAAATGGAACGCCCCACTGCAGAACTGGGGTTTGGTAGTTCAACAATTAGCTATTAAATTTGAAGGTCGGCTAGAGTTGGACTTAGCCACCAATGAAACGAAAAACTAAAATTTTCTTCTCCCGGGGGTACCCCCGGGAGAAGAAGCAGACAGAGTTGAGCTAACACTCCCTTTCCAGGATTGTATCAGAGTTCGTTCTCTTTATAATATTAGAACGATGTTTCTCTATAGTTTTAGGGGAAATAAATAAAGCCTCAGAGATATCTTTGGTTTTATATCCTTTTATAAGCAATTCAATAATTTCCTTTTCCCGGTTGGTAAACTTAAATTCGGTTAGCTGGCTATTTTGCTTAAAACAATTTTCTACCTCTTCAGAAGCAGTTCCTATCCTATCATTAATCGCTTCATTCTCCTCCATGAGATCTATAAACATGACAAACTGATGCCCAAAATTCCTATTTAACTTAGAAAAATTAATACGGGCATTTCTTACCTTATCATTTCTTAATAATAACGCAGTCCTGGTGGCTGCTTTTATATGTTTACCCCTGGCAAAATTTCTTAAACTATCTTTAACTTTCTGTACATTTTCGCACTTTACGAAGTCGGTTAGTTTTAAACCCTTTTTCTCTTTCACATCAAAACTTTGCTTAAAAGCATCGTTCATGGCTACAATTTCATTTTGATCCAGGAGTACTACCGGTTGGGAAATTATATTAAACATTCCCATAAAGGCATCTTTCCAAAAATTAGAAAGGGAACGATTGCTGTAAACCAATTTTATGATTTTTCCACAAAGTGCTTCTATAGTAGGAGAATATAAAAATTCATCTACCACTTTTCTAAACCTGCTTTCGGCCTCGGCCCTATACCGCTCTTCAGCATAAACTACAAGCCAGGCCTTTGTAAGAAAATGATTTGATTTAAAATTGGCGATATTCTTAAAATTCCTTCCCGATCTAAAAGAAGAATAATCTAATAAGATTACATCGGGCAATAAGTTAAGTGCCATGTTAAAGCCAGTATGTAATGAGTTTGCATAAGCTACTTCAAATTGCATACTAACACCCTCCTGAACACAGTCTACCATACTTTGTTTGTTGGTAATAAGCAGTAACTGCTTTTTTTCTGTTATCATAATACATCAATTTTGCGGCTGTTTAGCCAGTTAGTAAAAATCGTGGAGTAGGTCCACAAAACATTAAATTGATAGATTCAAAACATATCAATAGAAGGGTCTGGATGTTTTAAATCTCAGTGGGGGGACAAAAAATAAAAGGGGCAAAATTGATGGGGCTAAAATTTACCTACTTGTAGGTTTACTATTTTTCCGGGGGGTGGAAAAAATTTTTCATGAAGATTTGGTATTTCAAATATAGGGGATTAACCTTATTTTATGCAAAAAAATAAAGTAATATTATACTGACAATCAACATAATAAATCAAGGATGAAAGTAGTTACAAACCCGATAAATTCGAATTAATATATTACTCCTAAGAAAATTATATTAACCCCAATACTGTTCTCCTCAAAAATTAACGCTAATTCACAACTTAAAAACTTTAAACCATAATTAACACTACCGGAAACTTCCTTTCTTTTTAGTTAGCAACACTTTAAGTACCTTTGCCCCCTTGATAAAAAATATGGCTAAAACCGAAGAATTTATAGAAGTATTAGGGGCTCGCGTCCATAATCTTAAAAATATAGATGTTAATATTCCGAGAGAAAAACTGGTAGTAATTACCGGTCTATCGGGTTCAGGAAAATCATCCCTGGCTTTTGATACTATTTACGCTGAGGGACAGCGCCGTTACATAGAAACTTTTTCAGCATATGCCCGGCAATTTTTGGGCGGCCTGGAGCGTCCCGATGTAGATAAAATTGAAGGCCTTTCCCCTGTTATTGCCATAGAGCAAAAAACTACCAGTAAGAATCCGCGTAGTACAGTTGGTACTATTACAGAGATTTACGATTTCTTACGCTTACTTTATGCACGCGCCGGCGATGCTTATAGTTATAAGACCGGTGAAAAAATGGTTAGTTACAGTGATAGCCAAATAAAAGATCTCATTTTAAAAGATTTTAAAGGAAAAAAAGTAAGCGTTTTGGCTCCGGTGGTTAAATCCAGAAAAGGGCATTACCGTGAGTTATTTGAACAAATAGCCAAGCAGGGATTTCTTAAAGCAAGGGTAAATGGTGAAGTTAGGGACCTGGTAAAAGGAATGAAACTAGACCGGTACAAAACCCACGATATTGAAATTGTAATCGATAGATTAAAAATTGATGATAAGACCGATGCACAAAAGCGGCTGGACGAGAGCATAAAAACTGCGATGTATCACGGCAGTGATACGCTAATAATTTTAGACCAGGAAACTGAAAATGTTCGTTATTTCAGCAGAAATTTAATGTGCCCTACAACCGGGATCTCTTATCCTAATCCAGAACCTAACACTTTTTCTTTTAATTCTCCCAAAGGTGCCTGCCCAAGTTGTAACGGCATTGGTACGCTATACCAGGTGAATATTGATAAAATTATTCCTGATAATTCAAAATCGATTAAAAATGGAGCTTTAGCTCCCCACGGCCCGCAAAAGAAAAATTGGGTGTTTTCTCAGCTTGAATTAATTGCTGAACGCTGGGACTTTAAACTCACAGATCCTGTTTCTAAAATTCCAGATGCCGCAATGAAGTTTATTCTTAACGGCGGGAAAGAGACCTTTACGAAAGAATCTAAAAGTCTTGGGATAACCCGTGAGTTCAAGATCAATTTTGAAGGTGTCGCAACGTTTATTGAAACCACTTTTAATAATAACGATTCTACTTCGTTAAGACGCTGGGCTAAAGAATATATGGATAAAGTTGAATGTCCTGTTTGTGAAGGCAGCCGACTTAAGAAAGAATCGCTTTATTTTAGAATTAATAATAAAAATATAGCTGAACTTTCTTTGATGGATATTGAAGACCTGGCTAAATGGTTTAATGGTTTGGAAAAAAAACTGAGCGAAAAACAAAACCAGATTGCTTCTGAAGTTATTAAAGAAATTAGAACAAGAATTGGTTTTCTTGTAGACGTTGGGCTCACCTATCTTTCACTTAATCGCGGTTCAAAATCACTTTCGGGTGGGGAAGCACAACGAATAAGATTGGCAACGCAAATTGGTTCTCAGCTGGTTGGGGTACTCTATATTTTAGATGAACCAAGTATTGGTTTGCATCAACGGGACAACGAGAAACTCATTAATTCTTTAATTGCTCTTCGTGATATTGGCAATTCTGTTATTGTGGTAGAACACGATAAGGATATGATAGAACGCGCCGATTATGTGATTGATATTGGGCCAAGGGCCGGAAAATATGGTGGTGAAATTATAAGTGAAGGGCCACCTTCAGAATTATTAAAACACGATACCCTTACCGCTTCTTATTTAAACGGAAGTAAACAAATTGCTATTCCTAAAGAAAGAAGAAAAGGAAACGGAAAGCATATAGAACTAAAAGGAGCGACTGGAAATAATCTTAAGAATGTTTCAATTAAAATTCCTTTAGGACAAATGATTGCGGTAACCGGTGTTTCCGGAAGTGGTAAATCTACTCTCATTAACGAGACGTTATATCCTATTATGAACGCCCATTATTTTAATGGCGTAAAAGAACCAAAACCTTATAAAACAATTAAAGGACTGGATAACGCCGATAAAGTAATTGATATTAACCAGACACCAATTGGGAGAACTCCAAGATCTAACCCGGCCACTTATACCGGTGTGTTTTCAGAAATTAGAAGTTTATTTGCAAAAACTCCCGAGTCTCTTATTCGTGGTTATAAACCTGGAAGATTCAGTTTTAATGTAAAAGGCGGTAGATGTGAAACCTGTAGAGGTGGCGGATTACGAGTTATTGAAATGAATTTCCTCCCAGACGTTTACGTAGAATGCGAAACCTGCCAGGGAAAACGCTTTAACCGTGAAACTCTGGAAATTAGATACAAAGGAAAATCTATAGCTGACGTTTTAGAAATGACTATTAACGAAGCAACAACCTTTTTTGAACCAATTCCCAAGATATATAGAAAGCTAAAAACTATTAAAGATGTTGGTTTAGGCTATATCACTTTGGGCCAGCAAAGTACCACCCTTTCAGGTGGGGAAGCCCAGCGAATAAAACTTGCTACCGAGCTTTCAAAACGCGATACGGGAAATACTTTTTATATCTTAGACGAGCCTACCACTGGTTTACACTTTGAAGATATTCGGGTATTAATGGACGTTTTAAACGAATTGACAAATAAAGGAAATACTGTCCTTATTATAGAACATAATATGGATGTAATAAAAATGGCCGATTATATAATTGATATAGGCCCCGAAGGTGGTAAAAATGGCGGTAAAGTAATCGCTAAAGGCACACCCGAAGAAGTTGCCAAATCAAAGAAAAGTTATACTGCCGGTTTCCTTAAAAAAGAATTACACTAACAATACTAATTATAATATGAACAATAATCTTAAAAATAAAGCCTGGAACGAAATTAAAACCAACGATTCCTGGGCGATCTTTAAAATAATGGGCGAATTTGTAAATGGCTATGAAAAGCTAAGTCAAATTGGGCCCTGCGTTTCAATTTTCGGTTCAGCACGAACCAAACCAGATCAAAAATATTATAAACTGGCAGAAAAAATTTCTAAAAAAATTGTCGAAAATGGCTACGGCGTAATTACCGGCGGTGGCCCCGGCATTATGGAGGCTGGTAATAAAGGTGCTCATCTTGGTGGCGGAACTTCAGTAGGATTAAACATTGATCTTCCTTTTGAGCAACACGACAACCCATATATTGACAACGATAAAAGTCTCGATTTCGATTATTTCTTTGTTAGAAAAGTAATGTTCGTAAAATACTCTCAGGGTTTTGTTGTAATGCCAGGAGGTTTTGGAACGTTAGACGAACTATTTGAAGCAATCACGCTAATTCAAACTCATAAAATAGATAAATTCCCTATTATTTTAGTGGGAAGAGATTTTTGGGGAGGTCTCGTAGACTGGGTGCAAAAAACTCTTTTAGATACTTTTCAAAACATTAGTGCCCCAGATATGGATCTTGTTCAGGTAGTAGATACCGAAGATGAGGTTATCGAAATTTTGAATGAATTCTACGGGGAATATAATCTTAGTCCTAACTTTTAATCAAATCTTGAGAAGGGAAAAAAACTTTGATTATATTTAGCTCGAATTCTGTGTTAAGTTAAATATATTCCCATTGAGATTTTATCTGTTTTATTTATTTTTTTTTGTGGGAATTGGATGGGGTTTTACGCAAAACTCCATCTCCTTAAATGCTCACTTAAACGATAGTACACACACTTTTACCATAGAACAGGAATTGGTTTATACCAACTCCAGTAACGATACCCTTACCCAAATCTACCTTAATGATTGGGCAAATGCTTTTAGTGCAAAAGACACTCCCCTGGCAAAACGTTTTGCCGAAGAATTTGCAAGGCGCTTTAGATTTGCCAAAAATGAAGAACGAGGCGCTACCTACATTAATAAACTCACCAATACCGAAAACGAATCCCTTATTTGGGAACGCCCAAACCAGGCCCAGGATCTTATTAGAGTTAATCTTTACAACCCTTTGCTTCCTGGTAAAAGCATCACTATAAACTTAGATTACGAGGTAAAAGTTCCAATAGATAAATTTACACGTTACGGGGTAGATTCAAATAATAATTACAAACTACGGTATTGGTATATTACTCCCGGCGTTTATAAAAATGGTAATTGGGAAGTTTATAGCCATAAAGATTTAGGCGATCAATATAATGCAATGCATGATGTTGAAATAACCCTCACCACTCCCCCTAAATATTACGTGGGATCGGCCCTGGATTTTGAAAGTGTTAGAACGAGTAACGGTTCTAAAACAGTTAAGCTTTCAGGTAAAGATCAATTAGACACTAAATTATATCTTACCAATTCTTTTATTTTTGAGTCTATTAGAACTGAAGCTCACGAAGTCTTCACAAACGTAGATGACGACGAACTCCAGCCAGAAATTAAAAGAATTCTGTTAGATCGTATTATAAAATACTACAACAACAGGCTTGGTGAATACCCCCATAAAAACATTTTTGTAACCCGTGACGATTATTTAAATAGTCCTATTTATGGTTTAAACCAATTACCGGGTTTTATTCGTCCTTTTCCAGATGGTTTTCAATATGATATCAAGCAGTTTAAAACTATCACCAATTACCTGCTGAAAAATTCAGTGCATATTAATCCGCGTAAAGAACAGTGGGTTCACGATGCTATTCTGGTTTCTTTAATGATAGATTATGTAAATGAGTATTATCCTAAAATGAAACTCTTAGGAAATCTCAGCAATATTATTGGTATACGATGGTTTCACGCTGCAGACCTGGAATTTAACGACCAGTACCAGTTTCTTTATATGAATATGGCACGAATGAATTTAGACCAGCCCCTTACGGCCGCTCAGGATTCCCTGGTTAAGTTCAATAAAAATATTGCTAATGCCTATAAAGCCGGGGTGGGCCTTAAATATCTTGAAGATTACCTCGGGAACGATAAGGTGAAAAATGCAGTTAAAGAGTTCTACCAGGAAAATAAAATACAACCCACCACGGCAGAAGCTTTTGAACAAACTTTAAAAAGCCACGCCAATAAAGATATTTCCTGGTTTTTCCAGGACTATGTAGACTCAAATAAAAAAATAGATTTTACCATTCAAAGATTATATAAAACAAAAGATTCGTTACGGGTTACCATTAAAAACAAAAGAAAAACCGATTTCCCCGTGTCTCTATATGGCTTAAAGGACGGAGAAATAATCTTTAAAAAATGGGTAGAAAATATAGACAAGACCAAAACAATAGAAATTGCCCGGCAGGATGTAGACAGGCTCGCATTAAACTATGAACAAAAAATCCCTGAATTCAACCAACGGGACAATTATAAAGCGGTTACAAAACTTTTTAATAAACCCCTTCAGTTTAGATTACTGCAGGATATAGAAGACCCCAGGTATAACCAACTATTTTTTATGCCAGAATTCAATTATAACTTGTACGATGGTATTTCTATTGGGCCCAAATTGTATAATAAAACGGTTCTTTCAAAAACCTTCAATTTTAATATTTCACCCAAATATGGTTTTAATAGTGAAACCATAGTTGGCTCGGCATCTCTTAGCAATACCCACCAGTTTGAAAATAAAGAACTCTACAAAATCTCTTACGGCCTGGGAGGAACGCGCTATTCGTATGGTTACAATCTATTCTATGAAAAATACACGCCGTTTTTAAATTTTTCTTTCAGAGATAAATATTTGCGTGATAATGAGCGTCAAAATTTATTGATAAGAAATGTAAATGTAAGGCGGGATAGCGATCCAGATAAAACATTAGATGAACCTAACTATAATGTTTTCAACATTAATTATAGATACAGCAAGCCCCATTTGGTAGATTATTATAGCGCTTCTTTTGATTTTCAACTGGCAGAAAAATTCAGTAAAATTTCCATGAGCCTGGAATATCGAAAATTGTTTAGAAATAATCGTCAAATCAATCTACGCTTCTTTACCGGTACATTTTTGTATAGCGATGATATGGAAACCAATTATTTCAGTTTTGCTTTAGATCGCCCTACCGATTATCTTTTTGATTATAATTACTACGGAAGAAGCCAGGGTTCAGGTTTATTCAGTCAGCAAATTATTGTGGCAGAAGGTGGGTTTAAATCCCAATTACAACCCGAATATGCTAACCAATGGCTAACCACTTTAAATGCCAGTACTAACCTCTATAAATGGTTTTTTATATATGGTGATGTAGGTTTGGTGAAAAATCAGCATCAAAATGCACGGTTTTTATACGATTCTGGCGTTCGTTTAAGTTTAGTAGACGATTATTTTGAAGTTTTCTTTCCTGTTTATTCTAATTTAGGCTGGGAAGTAGCTCAGGAAAATTACGACCAGAAAATAAGGTTTATTGTTTCTTTAGATCTAAACACATTAATCAGGTTGTTTACCCGCCGCTGGTATTAACAAAGATTTAAATGCTTAGGTAATTCTTAGCAATCTTCAATTGAATTACATTTTAATCAGTATTTACTATTAAATTCTATATTTCTTTTCAGTAAATACAATAAAAATCTTTTAAAATACACTTTTCTTAAAATATTTTGATTTTAATGAATTGTGTACAATCTAAGTTTTCGTTACATTTGTTATTATTCATAAATTACGTTCATGCAAAGCGAAACAAAAACTAAAGATTCAATTTCATTTGAGGATTTCAAGACCGAGGTGCTGGCAGATTTTAAAATAGCCGTTACCAGCCGGGAATGTAGCCTTTTGGGTAGACGCGAAGTGCTTACCGGAAAAGCTAAATTCGGAATCTTTGGCGATGGAAAAGAAGTGCCACAGCTTGCTATGGCAAAAGCTTTTAAAAATGGTGATTTTAGATCTGGTTACTACCGTGACCAAACTTTTATGATGGCCATTAATCAATTTAGCATAGAACAATTCTTTTCCGGTTTGTATGCCGATTCTAACCTGGAAAACGAACCAATGTCTGGCGGAAGACAAATGGGAGGCCACTTTACCACCCACAGTCTTAATGACGACGGCAGCTGGAAAAACTTGATAGACCAAAAAAATTCCAGTGCCGATATCTCCCCAACAGCCGGCCAAATGCCAAGACTTTTAGGCCTTGCCCAGGCTTCAAAAATTTATAGAAACGTAGAAGGTTTACCTGCCGAGAAATTTTCAGAAAACGGAAATGAAATCGCCTGGGGAACTATTGGAAATGCCAGTACCAGCGAAGGCCATTTTTGGGAAACCCTGAACGCTGCAGGCGTAATGCAGGTGCCTATGGTTTTAAGCGTATGGGACGACGAATATGGGATTTCGGTACACGCCAAACATCAAACTACAAAAGAAAATATTTCTGAAATCGTAAAAGGTTTCCAAAGAGATGAAGAAAATAAAGGCTACGAGATTATCGTGGTTAATGGCTGGGATTATGTAGCGCTAATTGAAGCCTACGAAAAGGCTGAAAAAATAGCACGAAGAGAACATTGTCCGGTTCTTATTCACGTGGTAGAACTAACACAACCACAAGGGCACTCTACTTCCGGTTCTCATGAGCGATACAAAAATGAGCAACGTTTGTCCTGGGAACGTGAATACGATTGTAATGTAAAGTTTAGAAAATGGATTTTAGAGAACAATATTAGCACAGATGAAGAGCTGCAAAATATTGAAAAAGAAATAAAACGCGAGGTAAGAGAAGGCAAGAAAAAAGCGTGGAATAAGTATGCTGAACCCACCAAAGCCAAACAAAAAGAATTACTCGTTGTACTTTCTAAACTGGCAAAAAATACCGAGAAAAAAGATACAGTAGTTAAACTTGCTAAAGATCTTAACGCTAATAAAGAACCGCTTAAAAAAGATCTTGCGGTTGCAGCAAGAAAGACTTTAAGGGCAATTAGAAAAGAAAATTCTGAAGAAAAATCCCAATTACTGAATTGGCTTAAGGAATTTGAAAAAGATATGGCTAATGATTATAACAGCCATTTGTATATTGAATCTAACGGGATTCAAACTGAAGTTTTACCGGAATATGATGAAGATTCAGCTGAAGTTGATGGAAGAATTATTCTGCGTGATAACTTTGACCAGATTTTTGGCAATATCCCTGAAACCCTCATCTTTGGTGAAGATACCGGTGAGATTGGTGATGTAAACCAGGGACTGGAAGGTCTTCAGAAAAAATACGGAAAACTACGCGTTGCCGATGTTGGTATTCGCGAGGCCACGATCCTCGGCCAGGGAATTGGAATGGCAATGCGAGGTCTAAGGCCTATTGCTGAAATTCAATACCTGGATTACGTTATGTATGCTATACAGGGGATGAGTGACGATCTTGCTACCTTACAATACCGAACCAAAGGAAAACAAAAAGCTCCGCTAATTATAAGAACCCGTGGCCATCGCTTAGAAGGAATTTGGCATAGTGGTTCCCAAATGGGAGGAATTCTAAACCTGGTACGCGGAATGTATGTTCTGGTACCAAGAAATATGACCAAAGCAGCAGGTTTTTATAATACTCTTTTAAAACAGGATACTCCTGCGCTATTGGTGGAGTGCTTAAACGGGTACCGTTTAAAAGAAAAAAAACCGAGTAACTTAGCCGATCTTAGAACGCCAATTGGCAAAGTAGAAACCATTAGAGAAGGAAGCGATATTACCTTAGTTTCTTATGGCTCTACCTTAAGAATTGTAACTCAAACGGCTGAAGAATTAAGTGAATATGGTATTAATGCTGAAGTAATAGATATTCAATCTCTACTTCCTTTTGATTTGGATCACGACATTGTAAAAAGCGTAGAAAAAACTAACAGACTTCTGGTTATAGACGAGGATGTTCCGGGAGGAGCCTCAGCCTATATTTTAGATAAGGTTTTAAACGAGCAAAACGCCTGGAGATACCTGGACAGCAAACCGCAAACACTAACCGCTAAGGAACATCGCCCGGCTTATGGAACCGATGGAGATTATTTTAGTAAACCTTCAGCAGAAGATATTTTTGAAAAGGTTTATTCAATTTTCAACGAGGTAAATCCAGAGGAATATCCGGCGATACGATAAATCTTGTTAATTGTTTAAAGTGAAAATCCCCAATCTAGTTTTAGATTGGGGATTTTTTTTATTTTAACTTCTTGCGAGTAACAAATTCAACACTTCTTACATCCAGTTTTTTGAACTAACCTCTGCCTTATACAACACATAATTTACGTATTGCAAAATATCTCTATTCACAGCATAAAAGTTTAAATCACCCCCGGCGGTATGGAAAACTACATTCACGAGGTTTTTTCTTTTATACCAAATAGGTTGCTTTACACTTATAGATTGGATTTTAAATAATTCCAGGGTTTCTTCGGTTTTATTCCAAAAGCCAGTTTTTTTCTGAAGAAATTCTTCGGTAATTATAAGTTTTCTAGCTCTAAAGGCAAGAATTTGTAAAGATAAAGCGGCAAGCATATATAAACTTGCTACGGCTAAAACAGCCCATAATTTTAGTCTTATAAAATCTGTAAAATACCAGAGTGCGAGAAATATCAATACCGGCAATACTGCCAATGAAATTTTTCTGAATAATAATAATTTATCTGGTCTAAAGGTCGTGCTGAAACTAGATTTAGAAGATTCTGGATATAAAAAATACTTTATCTTTTTTACGATCTCTTTTCCCAGGCCGGGAATCTTTATTTTATTTTTTTGAAGTTCATTTTCGCTGCTGGATAAGGAAATTTGGGCTTCATAAAGATTGAACCGCTTTTGAACCGGGTTGGTTTTAATTCTCATCAATTGAAGCCGTCTTGGTTGAAGGGAAACCTTGGTATTGGTTTTTAACCCCATTTCTACCTCCATTTTATCCTTATTCTGCTGAATTGTTAAGCCATAATACTTAATAAATACTTCAATAATTGTAATACTTATACTTAAAAGTAAGAGAAGCACAAAAAGCAGTGCTAAGAACCCGATAGATTGCAAGACCCCAGAAAACTGATCAAAATAAACTTCAACATCTTCTACCCGATCTTTAAAATAGGTGTTTACTCTATTATAAATAGTCATTACAAATGCAAAAACCAACGAAAGCCCGCGAAGATAATTAGTGCTTATCCCAATTTTAAGAAGCGTGAGAAATCCTACCTTATGAGTCCAAAAAACCTCGTTATTATCCTCAGTTTCTAAAGATTCTTCTATTGAATTTTCTTCGGTATTTTTAGCTTTCGCTTTTAATAGAATTTTTGAAAGCTTATTAGCATCTTCGCCAGATATAGCTTTAATTTCAACCTCTTTTAGATTGCTTCCAGCGGTATCAATTATCAGGCTGTACACCTTGATTATTCGTTGCAGAATAGAACGTTTAAAATAAACCTGCTGAATTTTATCAAAAGGAATCGCAGTATTTTCGGTAGAAAAAATTCCTTTTTCCAACACAAATTCCTCCCGTTTATAATCTATATAAAAAACAAATTTGCGATAGTACAGGTAGCTATAAATAAAGGTTAGAATCCCAATAAAAAGCAAACCCAAACCAATATAAATTAAAGTATTTCTACTGGGGCCGCTAACTAACAAATAGGCACCAACCGCCCAAAAAGTTCTAAATAATTTATAGAGGCTTGAAATAAATATAAGAAGGATTCCGGCTATAGATTGGCGCTGGGCGTTACTGTAGGCTTCAGGATTCATCTTCAGAAATCTTAACCGCAATTGCCTCTTTTAATTGAACAGCCATTTCGGGATCTAAACCGGGAATAGTAATATCACTTCCTCCTCCACCGGCAGTAAAAATATTAAGGCTGGAAATTCCTAAAATCTTATCCCAAATCCCTCTTGAAATTGAAGCGTGCTGTACCCTATTAAACGGAATTACCGTTGTTTTACTAAAAATAAATCCTCTTCTATAAATAATATCTCTTTCCCTTATAGCATAACCCAAACTTTGAAGCAGCTTATAATTATTCCAAAATCTAAATATAAAAGCGATTAATACAAAGGCAAAAATAATTCCCGATTGAATATAATTTAGCTGAAAAAACCAAAAAACACCAAGCGCCACAGTAAGCACGAGCATAAAAATGCCCGTCTGAATATTCATTTTTATAAGATATTTAGACGAAACTGAAGAAAACGCTACCGACTCATATTTGGGCAGGGAAGCTAAATCTATTTGTTCGTTACTAAAATCTTTGGCTATGGAATCCATTTTTTATCAAAATTAGGTTTTCTTTTTTCCAGAAAAGCATCACGGCCTTCTTTTGCTTCATCTGTCATATAAGCAAGTCGGGTAACTTCTCCTGCAAACACTTGCTGGCCAACCATTCCGTCATCGGTCATGTTCATGGCGAATTTCAGCATCTTTATAGAAGTTGGCGATTTTGCCATAATTTCCTGTGCCCATTCATAAGCAGTATCTTCCAGCTCATCGTGCGGAATTACCGCGTTCACCATTCCCATTTCATAAGCTTCTTGCGCAGAATAATTTCTTCCGAGGAAAAAGATTTCCCGTGCCTTCTTCTGCCCTACCATTTTCGCCAAATAAGCTGAACCATAACCGGCATCAAAACTAGTTACATCGGCATCGGTTTGTTTAAAAATAGCGTGTTCTTTACTGGCAAGTGTTAAATCGCAAACTACGTGCAAACTATGCCCACCTCCTACTGCCCAGCCGGGAACTACACAAATTACAGCCTTTGGCATAAACCGTATTAACCGCTGAACTTCCAAAATATTTAATCTATGGTAGCCATCTTCACCTACGTAACCCTGGTGTCCACGTGCTTTTTGATCGCCACCGCTACAAAACGCCCATTTCCCGTCTTTTGATGATGGGCCCTCGGCCGAAAGTAAAACGCAGCCAATTTCAGTATCTTCGTGTGCATTATGAAAGGCATCTAACAGCTCTGAAGTAGTTTTAGGTCTAAACGCATTGCGAACATCGGGACGGTTAAAAGCAATTCGCGCCACGCCACCCGATTTTTTATAAGTTATATCTTCGTATTCTTTTACAGTTTTCCAGTTGATTTCACTCATAGGTCTTTATTTTATTCAAAAATAAGCTTTTCAATTTATCTTAATATCTTTGCTGTGCAATTAGATTTGCATTGTTTTTGCTATATTAAAGACAAAAGCCCTGAAAATGAAATTTCGCTTCCTATTTCTAAGTCTGTTTTTATTCAGCATAACTTCAGTTTCTGCCCAGGAATACTGGGATATTGCCGATTTTGAAATTAGCAACTACAGTATAGAACCTTCCTGGAGCGATCTTAGTTTTGGACAACAATTCTTTAAAGGAGATTTTGATCTTCCCAGCGGTGAATTTATAAATGTAGATGAAAACAAACGTTCTAGCGTAGATATGGTTGGAATCCTGGAACAGCAGCGTAATATGAAAAAACGCACCGTAGATATTGGAAGTCCTTTACCTACAACCACGCAAAAGAAAAAAGCTTTCGAAATTTCTAATAATTACCGACTTAGGGATAATGACGAAGTTTACAATGATGCCCTGAATTCGAATCCTTATTACCAAAACCAGCGAATTTATCAAAACGCCCTTCACAGGCAAACCCAGCGAAGAATGTATTACGGCTCACAATATTACTCGCCAAGAGGGAGCTACTTTTACTAATCTTCTTTAAGATAAATACCGTCGTCTTTAATATCTATTTTTCTTTGTTTATAAAGATTCCCTGCGGCACGCTTAAAGCTCTTTTTGCTAATTCCTAACTGACTGTGAATAGCTTCGGGAGAAGATTTATCGGTAAGGTTTAGATAACCTTCGTTTCTCTTTAATTTATCAAGGATTAACTCAGCATTTGGTTCAATACTTCTGTAACCTGGTCTTTGCAGGCTAACATCAATTTTGCCATCGGGACGGGTTTTAGTGATAAATCCGCGCATTTCATCACCAACATTTATTTCCTGGAAAACATCGTCGTGATAGATCAAACCTAAATGCAGCTGATTAATAATTACATTGTAACCTAAATCACTTTTATTGCTAATTATAAGATCTACCTCTTCAAAAGGCGCTATGGTTAATTCAGAATTATCCAAAAATGCATGTACTTTGCTTGAACCTACCAAACGATCGGTTTCTTCATCTAAATAGCAAAAAATAAGATAGCGTCCGCCCTTTTTCATAGGGTAAGCCTGCTCCTTAAACGGAACAAATAAGTGTTTTTCAAGTCCCCAATCTAAAAAAGCACCAAATTCAGTGGTTTCTACACATTTTAGAAAAGCAAATTCATCAAGTTTCACTAGAGGTTCTAAGGTAGTTGACACTGGTCTTTCTTCATGATCCAGGTAAACAAAAACATCAATCTCTTCACCTATTTCAAAAGTTTCGGGTATATATTTATTCGGAAGTAAAACTTCATTCCCTTCATTATCTGTTAAGAAAAGTCCAGGCTCGGTTTCCCTTACAATATTAAGCGTATGATTTTCACCAATTCTAAGCATAATCTATATTTTGAGGTGCAAAGATACTTTATATTTTACGGTTTCTCTATAAAACAGAAAAATCCGTCTTTCACTCCAGAAAAACGGATTTTTATAATATTTAGACCATTTATTTTATTTAAAAACACTTTCTTTTTTAAAGTATTTTGTAAGTAAATAATAGACTACCGCACGATACTTATTCCTATTAGATTTACCATATTTTTCCATTACGGCATTTAAACCTACATCTAATTTCTCGTCATCCTTAAGCCCTAATTTTTTGATTAAAAAATTGCGTTTTACGGTTTCCATTTCAGACTCTGAAGAACTGGAAACGGTTTCAGCATCGCTTCTAAAAATACTTGGACCACAAGATTCGGTTACTTTTCTAAGCAAACCAACATCGGGTTCTTCGCCCGTTTTGTCTTTCACATCCTGAATGTATTTACCTACTTTTTCATCGGTTTTTGTACTCATAATTAAGAATTTTGGTTTATTTCTCAACAAGTTACTTAAATGAGTGTTTATCAACGAATTTAAATTCTTAAGATTTCATAAAATTGAAGTATTCCAGTAGCACTTTATCGTTAATCTTTCTCGGTGTAAAAATTTCCAGGATTTTTGGTTGAACCGAATCGCTAAAAAAAGTTTTTAATTGCTCTTTTATTTCTTCGGAAGTTTCCGCAGAACGGTATTCAAAACCGTACATTTCACTTAACGATTTCGCCTGAAGCTGATGCGTGGTTTCAAAATAAGTCTCAAAATTCTCTGTATTCTTATTTCCGGGTAGGATTCTAAAAATCCCGCCTCCGTTATTATTCAAAATTATTATTCTAAAATTCTTCGGAATATAATTATTCCACAACGCATTGCTATCATAGAAAAAACTCAAATCTCCTGCTATCATTAACGTAGGTTCAGCATTTAAAGAAGCCGAACCAACTGCCGTAGAAATACTACCATCAATTCCGCTTGTACCTCGATTACAAAAAATACGCAAACTTTCCTTCCACTTAAACAATTGCGCATACCTAATCGTAGAACTATTACCAAGGTGTACAATATAATTCTCAGGCACCGCGGGAACAATTTCCTGCATCGCTTTAAGGTCTGAATACGGAATTTCGTCCATATACTCTTCGTGCCGAACCTGGCGCTTGCTTTTCACTTCCTTCCAGAACTTTCCATAATCACTTTCTACATTTTCGGTAAGCGAAAAGAAATGTTTAAAAAATGAATTTACAGTGGTTTCAAAATGCTTATTTAAGCAGAAAAATGTGTTGTAGGCTTTTTTAGAATCGATATGCCAGTGTTGTTGGGGCTGGTAATTTCTTAAAAATGCTTTAATCTTTTTTGAAACGATCATTCCGCCAAAAGTCAGTAATATTTCCGGCTGAAGCGTTTTGAATAATTCTTCCCGATTTTCATCTTTTTCAATCGGGCCTATAAGAGTATCAATTCTCGTAAAAAATTCAGGATGATTTAAATTCGAGGTGGTTTCAGTAAGCACAATAACCGAATCGTCTTTGGCGAGTTTTTCCAGAAATTCCTGTTCCACTGCATTAGGTTGCGCCACTCCAACAATTACCATTTTCCGCTTTGCTCTATTCCAAAGCTCGGCATAACCGCCTAATTGACTTTCGGTATAGGTACGTTCTTTAATTTCTGGCAGAATCTGTATGGGATTTACCTCAACATTCTCTACCAAATCGTACAAAGGTTCATAAAAAGGAACATTAATATGAACCGGTCCCTTCTCTTCTATCGCTTTGTTTAGCGCCAGATTGACTTCCCGCTCGTTATGTTTTTGCGATTCAAATTGTTTTTGCTGAAGTTTTTTATCGGTTGCTTCAGAATCTAAAACTAATTCTGAATGCAAGTTCGCCGAATATAAAATATGGTTTTCAAATACGTTTTTCTGCCTAATTGTTTGTCCGTCGCCAATATCTATACGTTCAATAGGCCGGTCTGCCGAAATAATTACCAGCGGAATATCACTATAAAAAGCTTCGGCAATCGCCGGATAATAATTTAGCAATGCAGAGCCCGAAGTACAAACCAGGGCCACCGGTTTTTGTAATTGCTGCGCCATTCCTAAAGCATAAAAAGCAGCGCATCTTTCGTCTACAATACTGTAAGGCTTAATATCGGGATGGTGCGTAAAACCAATGGTTAAAGGCGCATTTCTAGAACCGGGAGAAATTACTACGTGATTTATATTTTTAGCAACGCATAGCGCTACAATAGATCTGGCAACAGGTATTTTGGAATATTTCACAAAGTTTATTTTTCAAACCAGACCTCACAGGTTTTGAAAACCTGTGAGATCTTTATTTTTAACCCCGTCAACCTAAACTTGATTCAGGTTCTAGGTTGAACGATAACATAGATTCTGAAATAATCCCGAAGCATCGGGACAGAGTAACGAGAAATTTTACATTAGAACTAGTAGATTTTTCAACCTTATTAGTTAATTTGAATAGCTCAAAATTACAATTTCAAAAGGATTTCCAGTGGAGGTTTTGACCTTATTTAACAAGTACCGATTTTATGGTATGCGATTTATTTACGGTTTCCTGCCATTCATCGGCAGGATTGGAATCTTTTGTAATCCCACCACCAATAAATAACCTGGCTTTTCCCGCTTCCAGTTTCATGCAACGTAGATTTACAAATAAGGAAGTTTGTTTCAGGATGCTTCCATAAGCTTGATTTTCCTGGTTTCTGCGATTGTTATTTCGCTTTACCTCCTTTTTCATATTCAATTCTCCTAAAAAGCCCGAATAAAATTCGCGATCATAGTCTTCATTTTCTAAAATAAATTGTTGCGCCATTTTCTTCGGAAGTCCGCATACGGCTGGAGTTGGGTGTAAGGCTAAAATCAAGCTTTTAAGGCTTGTTTTTTTTTCCAGATTCAACATTCCCGTTATATCGGTTTGCAAATGCAGCAAATTACCGGCTTTAGATGTATATGGCTCTGATTTATGAATGGTGCCCGAAACTTTATGTTCGAGATTTTCCAAAATCGAATCGGTAACAATTTGTTGTTCTTCAATTTCTTTTTCTCCCCAGTTAACAGACGAAGTTCCCTTAAAAGCCTGGGTTCCCGCCAGGGCCATAGTTTTAAATTTATCACGCTCTACGTTTAAAAGTGTTTCTGGTGTGGCACCAAGCCAAATCCCGGTTTGGGGATGAAACCAGAAATACACAAAAGCCGTTTCATATTTTTTAAGCAAATTCTTAAAAATATCCAGGGCATTGAGTTGGGTTTGCACATCTTCTTTACGGGACAAAACTACTTTTTTCAATTCTCCCTCTTCTATGACTTCAATCCCCTTTTGAACCAATTTTTCGTGCTTAATTTTCGCTTCATTATTGGTATAAGCCGGGGGAAATGCTGTGTTTTCTTTCTTTACTCCTTCTAAATTTTCAGCCGGGTATTCCGCAGTAATAATTTCGGCATTTTCTGAGGGAATCAAAAATGTATTTTCAGCATTTTTAAAAGGCGAAAATATAAATCCGTTTTCGGTGAAATTACTGGTTTTATAAATTTCAGCTGAATCCTGAAGCAAAGCTTTGGTTAACCCATTCTTTGCCTTAGGATTTCTATAGGCTACAAAGGGATTTCCGCTTTGAATTTGTGCATCTAATTTTGTGAAAAATTCGTCGCTCATCATTTTTTATTTCTTTTTTGGCAAAGCTATGGTAGTCAGTTTTACCATAGAAATCAGGTTATCGGCTTCGTCGGTAATTTTTATTTCGCACAACTGCGTTGTTCGGCCTTTATGAATAAATGAAGCCCTGGCAAACACAAAACCTTCAGCAATACTTTTTAAATGATTGGCCACACTCATCCGAAAGTTTTTGACTTTAAACCTAAAACCTTCGGCCACCCCTATTTTCAGGCTTCAATTAGGGCTAATGGGAGAAAATAAGTCTGGATCTACCCTAT
Organism: Salegentibacter salegens; assembly: GCF_900142975.1. Taxonomy (NCBI): domain Bacteria; kingdom Pseudomonadati; phylum Bacteroidota; class Flavobacteriia; order Flavobacteriales; family Flavobacteriaceae; genus Salegentibacter; species Salegentibacter salegens. The sequence goes on along the minus strand of NZ_LT670848.1, from coordinate 15,640 downwards.
AGTGGAGTTTGGTCTGACCCCTTATTCTTTTCGCCCCTTCTCCTACGGTATTGCAGGCATAATCGAGGGTAAGATAAAAACATAGACAGATCCTGATCTTTTCCACGAAATTGGAAAATGCATGTTCTTTTTTGGCTATTGTCCTCACAATTATCTGGAGCAGCAAATAGGTTATGAGCGCGATGTATATTTGTGATTTTACGGCGTTCTCACTGGTTCCAAGGAAGGTCTTTATTTGGAGGTTCTGTTTTATCGCCTTAAAAAAAAGTTCAATATCCCATCGTTTTTTATAAAGGTCCGCGATGGTCCTGGCGCTCCAATCCAAGTTGTTGGTGATTATTTCTATCACTTTGTTCTCGTCCTGCTTATAAACGTGCACCAACCGGAGAGGGTGTTCCGCAATGCCTGTTTCCACGGCCTTCTTGCTTGGTAAAACGATGATCTCGTCTTTTAGGATATCCTGATCGCTACCTTCGGGGAGCTCCAGTTCTTCCAAGGTTTGATAGACCGTATTGATCTTGATGCGAGTGACAAAAACATTTTCTGCCGCGATCCTCTGGCGCATCAACAGAAAATCGAAGTACGCCCTGTCCTCCACGATGACCGTTCCCTTTCGGAAAACGGATTGGGCCAGTCCTTTGCTGTCATGGAGCTTTGCCTCTGTTATATTGACCATATCGGGGATCATCATGGCATCGTCCCAGCAGGTATGTATTTTTATACCTCCTTTAGCTGTCCGAAACTTTGCCCAATCGAACATGGACAGACATAGACTGATCGTGGTGCTGTCGATCAATTTTATGTCACGGTCTTTGATTTCCTTGATTATATGAGACTGTCCGTGCTTCGACAATAGTCGGCCATAGTGCCCTAACAACCGGTAATATAAGCTCTCGAAGACTTTATAACTCCTCTTTTTGTTGCCATCGCTCATGGTAGAACGCGCTGGGCTCTGCTCAAGACCCAAATCCGAAATAAATGTTTCGCTGACCCCGATACCAGTGGAAATGTCACTAAGAGTGTAGCATTTATTCAGCTGTCCGAAAGTTTGGGCAACGAATTGATCGTAGGTCTTATATCTGCTGCACCCCTTGTCGCCATTGTGCTCATCGGCACAACGCGTGAGCATCCAGCGAGGACATAGGTCAATTATTTGTCGAAGAAGAGGTTTGTTTGTATTTTTAGTGCGCCTGAAGAGTCCCATAAAAATTATTTTTTTTGTCCAAAACAAAAATAAGGGATTCTCAGGCTATTTTATTTTTCAACTTTCGGATGGTTGTGAAATTTGCACTAAGAATGAATCTTAATTTCCCATCATCAAACCATCTTTAGTTTCTCCTTCTCCCCTTTCAATATCGAACTCCGCCCATACAGGAATATGATCTGATATTCTTCTGGCAGAAACCATATCAGGAAAACTTCTGTAAAAATGTACTACTCCGGTATTCAGCACTTTTAGCTTTCTTGAATTATAAAAAATATTATCAAATTCAGATGCCAGGCATTCTTCTCCCACACATTTCATTTTCATTGTGGTCTTTTGGTTTTCCAGAACCGGTTTGTACCCAAGCTTTTTGAGAGGATTAAATACCGTATGACGTTCCGGAATATTAAAATCTCCTAAAAAGATCAGGTTCTTATCAGGATATTTCTCAGGAAAAAACTTGAAAAATTTAATTTCGGTCTCAGGTTGTTTTTTTTGTGGAATTGCATGGAAATTAACAAGAGTAAAAATCTTATCCTTATAATCAAATTCCGAAATAAAAGGTTCGCGATCTATTTGGTGCAAATAATTCTGGTCTAGCCAACCACGCCTAACTTCTTTAACTTTAGAGGTTTTCCAAATGTAGGCATAACGTTCGGTGGCATATGGAGTACTCTCGGTAGGATCGCTAATCATATAATCCCATTTCGCGCCTTTCCTGTTTAGGGCATCAACAAGCCTCGCTATTGCCTGAGGTCCTCCGTAGCCCGCCACTACTTCTTGAATGGCAATTATATCAAAATCCTTCAAAGTACCCGCCACAAAGGCGATCTCTGCTTGTGATTTGGTTTTACCGAAATTCTGTAAGTTCCAGGAAGATATCTTTATCTGAGCAACAAGAACACTCTGGAAGAACAGTGCTATTATTAATAGGAAAGTAATTCTATTCAATACTTATAAAATTTAGGTTCAGTTGTCAAATAGGCTTTATTAATAAACTAAGAAAAAGAATTCCTTTTCCTGCTTTTTCTTTTGTGTAACTGGTGAGGATAAACATCAAAGTATTATTCTCAAATTCTATAGATTCTAATCAGGCTAAGTTACTGATATTATATTTTGATTACAGATGGTCAGGCTCATTATAGACCTGAAGTATACTATCCAGTTGGACCTGAGAAAAGTAAATTAAAACATTACGGAAAGCCGTAATAATATCCCGTTTAAGCCTGGTAAATTAGCTTCAAAAATAACTCTATTCCCTCCTATCAGGTGAAATTCAATTTTTAGAAAATGGACGATTCCCGCGAAATAACAAATCTAACTTATAAGGTCTTTCAAGAGGTTCATAACCTGAATTCATCTAAAGAAATGAAATTTGAAGAAGTAAAATCTAAAATTGAGATAATTTCCGCTAACATTATTCAAGCTGAAGAAAAAGGCCTAAATGATCTAACCGATATAGAATTGCAGGAAAACATTATGAGAGAATTAATTTTCGATTACTGTGTTGCAAAAAATTATGAAGTAGACGAGTTTCCTTTTAAGCAATTTAAAAAAATAGAAAATAATGAGCCCGGTTATGATGAAGATTACTTCAGCTGGCAACATACCGAGTATTACCTTGACAAACTAACATTGGAAAAAAAGGACATTTTTGAATTACGAAAAATTGCCCTACAAAAATATTATCCTAATTGTAGCTCACAAAAGATCTATGAACACGCGAGGCTTTGTATAAAGCTGGCAGATAAAGAAAATTTCAGTTTTGATGTAAGTCACGAAGAGATTGAAGAGGCAACAACATACGTAAAACCAGAGCGACCAAAATTACCCTAGTTTTCCTTAGAATATATTTGAGTCTCCTCCCACCTTTCAATTTATGAATTGAAAAATATGATAATTCTCCTAAAGGCGTCATATTTTGACGCCTGGCTGACTTATTTTGGTACTTCTAAACAACGGTGATGAGAAAATTAGAAATAACACTTTCCGAAGAACAGTATCAACATATTCAAGAGGAGATCAATTATGGTGGTAGAACCATGTTGGAAGAAGAAACCCTGGGAGGTTTCGACCTCACTCTTCACGTAGGAGTACCTAATATTTATACTTACCTGGAGATGAATTATATTAATAAAATAGATCTGGGCGAAGTGGAATGGAGTTTTAAAACCCAACGTAAAAAAGCCTGATAGTATCATTGATAATATCAGGCTTTGAATATAAGTCAAATGACGATTAATCGTCTTTAACGTCGTATCTATCTAGCATCATCACTTTATCCCATGCTTTCACAAAATCTTTTATAAATCGTGCTCTTCCATCTTCAGCACCGTATACTTCAGCAATATTTCGCAGCTGAGCATTAGATCCAAAAATCAGGTCACAACGGGTCGCCGTATATTTAATATTTCCGGTCTCTCGATGCTTAATATCAAAAAACATTTCTTTTTCATCTTGTGGGACCCATTCGTAATCCATACTTAAAATTACCTTAAAGAAATCGTTGCTTAAAGTTCCTGGACGATCTGTGAAAACCCCGTGTTTAGAGTGATCAAAATTTTGATCCAGAACTCTAAGTCCAGCAGTTAGAACCGTCCATTCCGGTGCATTTAGCGTAAGTAGCTGTGCTCGGTCCAGGAAGATTCTTTCAGCAGGTAAGTGATATCCCACTTTATCGTTATGGTAATTTTTAAAACCATCTGAAACCGGTTTCAGCCAGTCAAAACTTTCCACATCGGTCTGCTCCGGCGTGGCATCTGTACGGCCTGGAGTAAAGGGTACATGTACACTAAAGCCGCCATCTTTAGCAGCCTTTTCGATAGCTGCGCAACCTCCTAGTACTACAAGGTCTGCCAGGGAAACCTTTTTATTTTCAGACTGGTTCCCGTTGAATTCATCTTTGATAGATCTCAGGGTTGTCAGAACTCTATTGAGTTCATCAGGTCTGTTTAGATCCCAGTTATTTTGTGGCTCCAAAGCGATACGAGCACCATTGGCACCACCACGTTTATCTGAATCACGGTAAATAGCCGCGGAAGACCAGGCAGCTGAAACCAGGGCAGAAACCGACAGGCCACTGTCCAGAATGTTTTGTTTCAAGCTAGCAATTTCTGCTTCCTCAATAAGATCGAAATCTCTTTTTGGTACCGGATCCTGCCAGATCAAATCTTCCTGAGGAACTTCTGGCCCCAGGTAACGATCTTTTGGTCCCATGTCTCTATGGGTTAATTTGTACCAGGCTTTTGAAAACGCATCGGTGAAATACTCAAAATCGTTTAGAAATTTTTCGCAGATTTCACGATATGCTGGATCTACTTTTAGAGCGAGATCCGAGGTCATCATCATTAAATCGTTCATCTTTCCTTCTTCGTGAGCATCTGGCGTTTTTGGCGCATCTGGATCTTTAGGGATCCATTGAACCGCTCCGGCAGGACTTTCAGTTTTTTCCCATTCAAATTTGAAAAGGTTGATCAGGTAATTATTATCCCAGTTTGTAGGATCTGGCGTCCAGGAGCCTTCAATCCCATTAGTCATGGTATACTTTCCAAAACCTGTTCCTTCAGGATTTTGCCAGCCCATTCCCATTGCCTGCAAAGGTGCCACCTCTGGTGCCGGGCCTATTTTTTCTGCATTTACCTTACCGTGACTTTTTCCGAAGGCATGTCCACCCGCAATCAATGCAACGGTTTCCTCATCATCCATCGCCATTCGTTTAAAAGATTCGCGTATAGCCATTGCAGAATCCATAGGTTCGCCATTACCTCCTGGACCTTCAGGGTTTACATAGATCAGAGCCTGGTGAGTGGCCGCTAACGGATTTTCCATATCACGATCTGGATCTGAAGGTTCTCCCTTCCATCTTAAATTCTGGCTTACCATTTGTTCCGGATGCCCGTCGTAATATTCACCTACTTTAGATTCTTTAAAGGGTTTACCATTCCAGAATTCAGGTCCCCAATAAGTACTGCGATCGGGTTCCCAGGCATCACGACGCCCACCTCCAAAACCGAATGTTGGGAAATTCATGATCTCCAAAGCACAGTTTCCGGTAAGTACAATAAGATCTGCCCAGGATAGAGAAGCTCCATATTTTTGTTTAATAGGCCAAAGCAGCCTTCGAGATTTATCGATATTTCCATTGTCCCACCAGGAATTAAGTGGACCAAAACGCATCATCGCCTGGCCTGCACCCCCACGACCATCTGCAATACGATAAGTCCCGGCTGAGTGCCAGGCCATACGAATCATTTGAGGGCCATAGTTATTATAATCTGCCGGCCACCAGTCTTTGGAATCGACTAGCATTGCCTTTATTTCTTTCTTGAGTTGCTGAAGATCAATTTTATTGAAAGCCTCTTTATAATTTTCGTCGCTTAAAGGGTTTGCAACGGGTTGTTCCTGGTGAAGCAATTCTACCTGTAATCGGTTTGGCCACCAGTCATCTAATTGCGGCGATTTACCTATCGCTCCGCCAACCCTTGTTCCTCTAAAAGGACACTGGGCCAGGTTTTCTGGATTATCCATGTTTTTCATAATAATAAGATATTGTTGGTTTAAAAATGAGTTTAATGTTGAATGGCTAGTATCTTTCCCGGTAACAAATTTTTAGCATTAAGTCTTGTAACCTGGCCTAATGATCCAATACCGAAGAGCTATAATGATCTTTTGATTAGATATTGAAAAAAGGAAGAAAAATGTAGTCGTAACTAACGTTTAATTCTAAAAGTATAATTTAGGAAGATGCTAAGTAAATAGAGTGTTTACAATCGTTAAACTTTTTTTAAAACATATAATTACACGAACGACATTAATTGTCGCCTTCTCTTCTTTTATTTGTTTCGAAGCTTTAACTTTATAAAATGAAAATACTTTACCTACACGGACTCAATAGTAAATTAAGTGACGAAAAAAGAGAAGTCCTGGAAGAATACGGCCAGGTTTTCGCTCCTGATATAGATTATTCAGATAAACATTTCCAGCCCGATCTTATCCTAAAGGAATTCCCGAATACAGAATTCAACGAAGTGATGGGAAGTAGTATGGGGGCGCTAAATGCTTACGCCATTTCAGAAATCATAGGTCGGTCGGCTTTATTGTTTAATCAACTCAGATTAAATTCCGGGAAGTAAAATTAAACTTTAAATTTACTCGTGGAATTTTACATTTTTACCGGGAGGTCTACTATGTCTTGAACTAAGCAATACTCTACAACCATCTTTTAATGAAAAATTTCACTTTTAATCTTATATTTCTTCTTCTAGTGATTTACCTTTAGTTTCAGGGAATAGTTTTATTACAAAAATTAGTTGAAACACCATTGCCACTGCAAAAAAGCCAAAAGCATAACTACCTCCATTAGGTAAACTTGCAACTATTGGGAATAACCAAGTTAAGGCAGCTGCCCAAAACCAATGAATGAAAGTCCCAAAAGACTGGCCAGAAGCTCTTACCTTATTTGGGAAAATCTCGGAAATAAATACCCAAATTACAGCTCCCTGAGAAAAAGCAAAACTTGCAATAAATACCAAGATTGGAATGATCAATAAACCTTTACCTATTTCAGGCTGGTTAAGAAAAAAGGTACTAAAAACTAAACTTATTATCATACCAATAGAACCCCATAGCATTAGCTTCTTACGTCCTATTTTATCAATTAGAGTCATTGCAAAAATGGTAAAAACCATATTAACAAACCCTACAGATGCCGCCTGCAAAAATGCACTGTCCTCGGCTATTCCCGACATTTCAAATATCCTTGGAGCATAATACATAATTGCATTAATCCCTGAGAATTGATTAAAGGTTGCCATTAAAAAGACGAGTAAAATTGGCTTGAAATATTTTTTCTGAAATAGACTTTCTTTTACCTTATCCTTATTTAAAGACCCTTTAATCTTTTCAAATGTCTCATTTGCTTTAAGATCTCCTAGCTCCCTAAGAGTTTTTAGACCTTCTTCTCCACTTCCTTTAATAATAAGCCAACGTGGACTTTTTGGAATAAAAAATGTAAGAATAAAGAAAAATAAAGCTGGAACAGCTTCAACCCCCAGCATCCATCTCCAGGCATCAACCGAAATTTGGATTTTTAAAAAATAATTAGATATAAAAGCTAATAGAATTCCAAATACTATACTAAACTGAAATAACCCAACTAACCTTCCTCTATGAGATGAGGGGGAAATTTCTGAAATATACATTGGTGCTATAACCGAAGATGCTCCAACCCCTAGGCCACCTAGAAATCTATAAAACAAAAATAGTTCCCAACTACTGGTAAAAGCGCAACCTAAGGCAGATAACCCAAAAAATGCACCAATAATCAATAAAGATTTTTTCCTTCCCCAATACTGGGCCGGAATAAAAGCAAAAATAGCTCCTATTATCGTCCCTATTAAAGCTATCGAATTGGTAAATCCATGGGATATTGCATTAAGATTGAAAAATTCCTTTAATCCCTGTTCAGCTCCAGAAATAACTGCTGTATCAAAACCGAATAATAAGCCTCCTAAACTCGAGACTATTGCCCCGGTTAGGAGTTTTTTGCTTAGGCCCATAAATCTTTTTTTCTACTCGTTATCTGTTTTAACAACACCTACCATACTGTCAGCTGTTCCATAATATAAATACCATTCATCTTCAAAATACACTAATCCCTCAATAAAAGTTGTACCGTCCTTATATTGTCCCGATTTTTCAAAAGGTAATTCCGGCTTTATAAAAGGTAGCTTTGTTCTAAGATGAATATGTCTTATATTTGTGTAAAACTATATAGATATGATACCTTCAGATTTCAGGGATTTTTTCGTTAATAGTCCAGCGACTGTTCAACAAGAGATAGTGGCTTCGTTGCTATCATTGTCTTTGCAAGAAAGTGAAGTAAAGGACAGCAACGAGGCAAAAGCAGTTACCTGTCCTCATTGCTCAGAAAAGCGTGTTCGTGCCAATGGCAAGCTCAAAGGCGTTCAACGCTATGTTTGCAATGGCTGTAAGAAGAATTTCAGTGAGACCACAGGTAAGTTTTGGTATAATATAAAAAAGAAAGAGAAGTTAAATCGGTATTTATACTGTTTGTTGTCGGGCTACAGTATCAGGAAAAGTGCAGAAGAGACGGAGATATCAATTCAAACGTCCTTTGATTGGAGACATAAATTGCTCACGTCATTTTCCAGTGTTTCGGTAGAAGAGTTTCAGGGCATAGTCGAAAGCGATGACCTGTTCTTTGCCTACTCAGAAAAAGGAGGACGTCATTTAGGTAGAAAACCGAAAATGCGAGGAGAAAAAGCAAGCAAAGCAGGCATAAGTGATGAAAAAGTAGCTGTAGTGGCAACTTGTGATAGATCTGGAAACAAAGACTTTAAAGTGGCCACAAGAGGTCGTATCAGTAAAGAGGATCTGAATAGAATACTTAAAGGGAAACTTGATAAAGCTGACGTACTCTGCAGCGACAGCCATAGAAGTTATGGTGCTTTTGCAAAAGCCAACACAATTGCCCATAAAAAGTTCAACACCTCAAAGGGACAGCGAACCGTAGATAAGGTGTACCATGTCCAGAATGTAAACAATATGGATATGAGATTGAGAAAGTTCATGGATTCTTTCAATGGGGTAGCTACAAAATACTTACAGAATTACTTGAATTGGTTCTTGGTACTTGAAAAAATCAAGAACTCAACCAGTAAAATGGCAACAGTTACAGCCATTGCCTTTGCTTCAAATAGCGCATGGTACGAGTACAAACAACAACTATTCAATATGCTAATTAGAACTTAGCCTAAAAGGTTTGTCAGATCTATCTAATAGTTTCCAGGGTTCTTCAGAATCATATAAGGCCTGCCCACCTGTATAGATCCTATTACCTAAATGATCCACACCTATATTTTGCGAATTACCGGCATTATAGAGTACAACAATTCCATCTTCTGTTAAAACTGGAGGTGGTCCTGCTTCAACTAACCAGGAATCAAAATAGCCTGGTCGAGGACTTAACACTGGTGCAAGATTACCTTCATAATCCTCTACGGGCTCCCAGTTGACTAAATCATCGGAGCTGGCTAACCATATATGTGGTACTCCGTAATACATCCAATACTTTCCATTAATTTTAGCTGCCACTAACTTTCCATCCTGAAGTTCAGTAACAATTGCTCCTGATTTTGTTTCAGTGTCATGGTATTTTCCATCTTTCCATTCCTCGAATATAGGTCCTTGCTTTTCCCAATTCTTTAAATCAGTTGATGTAGCCACGGCCAACCTTGGATATTCCCTGTTCCATTGAGTGTAGGTAAGAACGTAAGTTCCTTCTTCAGTTTCTACTATCCTGGGGTCTTCTGTTCCTCCAGTCCATTCAAATTCTTTTTGACTGTCATCTGCGGGGTAAAAAATAGGCTCCTTCTTTCTTTCATATTCTTTTCCATCTGCAGATATTGCTAAACCTATTCTGGATGTATGTCCGCCAATTTCTTTTTCTCCTAATTTTTCTTCTGCCCTGTATAGTACGTGAATCTTATTATCCTTTACAATTGCTGCAGGATTAAAAGTTGCCATTGATTCCCATCTGATAACTTCACCTGTCATTGGATCTTCAAACTCACTTAAACTATCCTTTTGGATAATAGGTTTGGCCTCTTCAAACCTTTCAAAAGGTCCCATCATCCATTCCTTCTCGAGTTCTTCCTGACTATAACCTAATACACTAACCAGTAATGCAATTATTGTTGAAATAAAAAATTTATTCATTTTCATTTAAATTTATTATTAGTAACCTGGATTTTGTTCAATTTGACCTCCACTTCGATCAATCTCTCCCTGTGGAATTGGATATAAGTAATTATACTCCTGAAAATTTTTCCCCATTTCGGTTAAAACTTCATCTGCAATTCCCCAGCGCTTTAGGTCATTAATTCGGTGAGACTCAAAACCCAATTCCAACCTTCGCTCTTTATATAGAACTTCAAGTGCTTGTTCTTGAGATAAACCTGAACCGGAATACATTTCCAATTCACCGTTACTACCATCCAGGGACGGTGTATTCTCTGCCCGCATCCTAATTTGGTCTACTATTTCCAACCCAGCTTCAACCTGTCCTGTTTCGATCAATGCTTCTGCTTTCCATAGTAAAACATCAGCATATCTTATGTAAACTTTATTTCCAGGAGAATCATCATTCCCTTTATATTGGCTGTCGGTCGACCCTAGAAGTTTGTGCGGGGATTGAGTTTCTGTCTCAATGGTATATTCAAGTCGGGGATCGTCATCTTCAAAAGCATTTACAAAGTTCTCAGTTGGTGCCACAAAACCCCAACCCATCAATGCAGCTAAACCATTTCCTTTACTTGGGTTTAATTCCGCTCGGTGGTCATAAGCAAATATTACTTCGTCTTCCATGAATTCTTTTTCTACATCAAAAGAATCGAAATAATGATCATTTAAAGAATAAAATTCCAGGCTTGTAGCTCTTCAATATGGGCTAAAGACATCTCCCAATTTTCTTGAAATAAATCGACTTTTGCTTGCATCCCTTTTGCAGCCCCTATAGAAACTCTCCATGGTTCAGCATTACTGGAATATTTTTGCATCGGTAATAAACCTACCGCAGTTTCCAGGTCATTTTCAATTAAAGCAATTACTTCTTCCTCACTCGCCCGATTAGAAACTTCATAGGCAGCAGAGAAATCTTCCAGTGGTTCTGTTAATAAGGGAACCCCTCCAAAATGATTAAGCAAATCGAAATAATAAAAAGCCCTTAAAAAATAAGCTTCACCCAATAATCTGTCTTTGGTTGCAGCATCTAACCCAGTATCTGTAATGTCAGGGTTATTAAGAGTGTTAATGGCCATATTCGCCCTGGAAATGCCCTCATAATCATAGCTCCAGATACCATTAAAGGCCCCATTTATTGCGGTAAAATTAAAAGCTGCTACCTCATCCATCCAGGCCTGATCTCCATCAGGATTCCACTTTTTATTCATGTCTCCTGCAGCAATATCCTGAAGAATAAAATCATTTCTAAGTACTTTTCCTCCAGTCCAGTCCCATTCTCCAATAATATTTAAAGTATTGGAAAGTAACTGATAACTGGAATTCACTGAAGACGTAACTGAACTTGCTGTAGGCTCAGTATTAATCTGATCTCTTGTTATTAAACCAATGGGTTCTTCATTAAGTTCACATCCTAAAAGTACTACACTTAGTACTAAAAGGTAATATTTTGATATATTTTTTCATATTAGTAATTTTTTAGATTTTTTATAATGAAGCGTTAACTCCAAACATAAGTGTTAAGGACTGAGGGTAAGTTCCATAATCTATCAAAGCTGTAGATTCAGGATCTAATCCCGAATAATCTGTAACTGTGAAAATATTCTGTCCAGAAACATATAATCTTACATTGTCAATCCCTAAGCTTTCTTGCAAATTCAAAGAATAACCTAACTCCACATTCTTAAGTCTCAAATAAGAAGCATCCTCAACAAAAATATCCGAAACCCTACTACTTCCATTATCCGAAAAACTTACTCTTGGAATGCTATTGGTTGAACCTTCTCCGTCCCAGCTATTTAAAACCCTATCGGTATAATTGAATGGTCGTGTATCGTAATCAATAATTTTCTTCAAATCATTATATCGGTCTACCCACTAACTCCTTGAAAAGAATATTAAAATCAAAGGCATTATAATTGAAGCCCATACTAAGACCATAACTAAGTTTCGGGTTCGGGTTACCAATAAATCTCTATCATATCGTTTATTCTACCGTCTCCATTAATATCTCTAAACTTAATATCTCCGGGTTGCTGTGGAGGATTAGGTGTACCGCTTAAGTGTTCGGCAACTTCTTGCTCATTTTGATAGATACCTTCCTGAACAAACCCGTAGTAAGCATTTAAGGCTTCTCCCGGTTGGGTTCTAGTAACCATACCATCTATATATGGTAAATTGGGATGTAAGGAATTCACCTCATTATGCAGTGTGGCAAAATTTCCACTAATTTTATATTTAAAACTCGTTATCATAATTTCTATATGTTAAGCCAAATTCAAAACCACTATTAGTTACTTCCCCCGCATTTAAGAAAGTGGGAGAAACATCACCAACAAATTGTGGCAAGGAAATGGGTAATAAGATATCAGAAGTTTGCTTTTCAAATAATCCATTGAACCGAATAATCTATTGGCCATAATTCCAAAATCTAAACCTACATTAGTTTGAGTCGTAGTTTCCCATTTTAAATCCGGATTTCCGTAACGGTTTATTAAATATCTATCCGCATCTCTGCGGTATAAGGTTAAGTATGCAAAATTTGGTATTTCTTGGTTTCCTAATTGTCCCCAACTAGCTCTTAGTTTTAATTCGGATAGCCAGTCTAAATCTTGTGCGAATTCTTCTTCCGATATCATCCAACCTGCTGACATAGAAGGGAAATAGCCCCACTTATTTTCATCTGCAAATCTTGAGGATGCATCTGCTCTTAAATTTGCAGTTACCATATATTTATCCTGGAAAGAGTAAGTTGCCGACCCAAAGAATGAAAATAAAGACCATTCTTCAGCCAGACCCCATTCCAAATATCCTGTTCAGTATCACCAAAATCCATATAACGGAAATTTGGTTCAGTAAAGTCAAATCTTGTTCTTGAGGCATTCAGATTTGATAACGGCTTGTGATAAATTCAGATCCTACTAATGCTCAATAGTATGATCTCCAAACTCTTTCGAATAACTTAGACTGTTATTCCAAGGTCAAGGTAATATCCTCTCCTCTTACTTCACTTAAGCTATTGGGACGATTCTGTCTCCCGAGCCTCTATCCTGGCTGCACCGCCACCATCATCATCACCAAAGTTAACTCCAAAAGCTTTATTGTGAATGAAATTAATATCTGCTCCAAAATTAGTTCTGAACTTTAAAGCTTTATCATTCAAAAGCTATACTCTGCAAAGATGTTTCCAAAAGTCTTGAAAGTTCGGGCAGCATCATCTGTAAAATAAGCCAACGCAATTGGATTTTGTGAAAATTCATATTTGCTACTTTCATAGCTATCCGGTCCCTGAAAAAACGGTAAATCGGTAAACGGATCTTCCTCGGAATAGGTAGGGTCTGACGGATCTTTTCTTACCGGGATAATTGGAGGTCTTAAAAAAGCATGCCTAATAATTCCCGGCGAATCCCCACTGGAAGATATTCTGTCTTTATACTCATATGAAGCTTGAAGGTTAGCTCCCACTTTTAGTCTATCATTAAGGTTTGAATTCACATTGGACCTGAAATTAAACCTTCTGTATTGATCATTGTCATATACTACGGGACCATCTTGTCCGAAATATCCGGCTGAAAGAAAATAATCTGTATCTTCATTCCCTCCAGAAGCTGTAACCTGTGCGCTTTGTGTTCTCCCCAGCTCAAACAGTTCATCAAGATAATCTACATCAGCAAAATCAGATCTATTTCTATCTTCAATATAAGGATTAGTACCCTCATAACCAGCATTATCCCAAGCATTTTCTACAGTTTGCATATATTGCTCTGCATTAAGCATAGTGGGAAGATTTTGCACTTTTTGAATTCCGGTAAAATAACTAACTTGAATACCACTACGATCACTACCGTTTTTAGTTTCTATAACAATCACTCCTCCCGCAGCTCTTGAACCATAAATAGAAGCTGCAGAGGCATCTTTTAAAACTGTCATAGACTTAATATCACTTGGGTTCAGGAATGTTATCTCCCTAGTTGGTATCCCATCAACTACATAAAGTGGATTATTATTTCCAATTGTACCATTACCTCTAATTCTTACTTCTATATTATCCCCTGGAGCACCTGTACTTTGGGTAATATTTACACCTGGCACCTGTCCCTGTAAAGCTTGAGTTACATTGGGAACCCTTCTTGATTCTAAATCTTCAACATTAACAGAACTTAAGGCTCCGTAATTGTCCTCTCTTTTTGGGAAGTATAACCTACTACAATTAATTCATCTAACTGAGAAACTTCATCTTCTAAAGTAACATCTATGTTAGTTTCTCCGTTCACTTCAACTTCTGTTGTCTTAAAGCCAACGTAAGAAAAAACTAATATCGCATCTGAACCTGAAATTGTAAGACTATAATTTCCGTCAAAATCTGTTACTGTCCCATTATCAGTTCCTTTTTCAAAAACTGATACTCCAGGAATTGGAATACCATTTGCCGCGCCCGTGACTACTCCGGTAATTTCAGTTTGGTCTTCATTATAAATAAGTTCGTCTGAAATACTATTAAATGCTTGAGCCTGATAAGCCATTACAAGCATTAAAAATACCAGAAATTCACCTCCAATTTTCGTGACTTGTTTTCTCATATTGGTTAAATTAAATATTAGCGTAATCGTTGTAGTAAAATAACAATAAAACTTTAGTAAAACGTTTTACCTTGCAGCTAATAATTATGTTATTCTATATTACCAAATAAATAAAAAAAGATTGAAAATTTTAAAGAATTGAAAATAAGGGAGATTCCCCTATCTTAAGTAGAAACAGACCTATTTTTGACTAGTTCGATTTTCGATTAATAAGCTTTCCCTTCAAAACCTTTTGGTAGAAGACTTCTCTCGTTTCTTTTGTTTTCATTAATTGAAGAGTTCCTTTAATTAATTCATTAGCTAATTCGGGTACTGGTTGCGCTATTACACTTATTGGAGGAGTAAATAATTCAAAAATATCCCGATCATCAAACGAAATGATCGCAATATCCTCAGGAATCTTCAAACCTTTACTTTTTATCACTCTGAGACCACTTATGGCAAGATTATTAGTTGCAAATAAAATTGCATCAATTTCCGGATTTTGTGCTAAAAAATTCTTAATTGCTTTTTGCCCCTCTAAAGTTTTAATTTGATCGAATTTTATCAAAAGTGAATATTCCTGCAGCTGATAACTATTCATAGTATTTTTATATCCTTCTAATCTTTGGACCAATGGGGATAAATTAGATTCAATTCCTATAATGCGATTTTTCTTTTTCCGGAAGAATACAAAGACCTGGTAGCTTCCTCGGCTCCCTTATAATTTTCAAGAACTACATAATTGTGCTTAAAACTATCGAAATACCTATCAAACACCATAACCATTTGATGCTCCTCATAGATTAACCTTTTCAATTCATCTTCAAAGCCTTCAGGTGGGGTAATTATAAACGCATCAACTTGTCTATCTTTAAAAAGATTCAACAATTCAATTGCTCGCTCTTTTTTATTTTCAGTACTGCAATAAATTATCTTATAACCATTGTTAAAAGCGATCTCTTCCATTTGCTTTGCTATGGCAGAAAAAAATGGATCCGAAATATCTTCTGCCATAAAAACAATAGTTTTTTGATTTTCCTGTTCGTAAAGATTGCGCTGATGAGTTTGGTTTATATCCTACTTTCTCAATAAATCTTCAACCTTCTTTATGACT